>CBDBOO010000127.1:0-11041 GCA_965208385.1 Endozoicomonas sp. | reverse complement strand
TGTAAATATAATCGCCGTAAAGGGTTGATTTACCAGCAATTTCTTGACAGTTTATCACCCCTCCGGCAGTCGAGTCAGCGGTAGGAACCTCCCCTTCCGCTGCTCACAGAACCGGACTTGATAGTCTCCTATCATCCGGCTCTTCTTATCCAACCGCTGGCAGCATGCCTATTCGCCAATGCGCCATTAACATCGGAACTCTGTGTGCAATACGCCCTAAACAACGAGCAGCTCGCACTTTGTGTCCCTGCAATTTCTTGTATTTACCCATAGCCCATCTAACCAGTGTCGCTTCCACGTAATACAAAGCTTTCTTCATTTCTGAGGGGTAGAATTTCCCAAAGTAATTGATCCAGCCTCGTACATAGGGATTGATCAGCTTGGCTATCTCAGGCAGTGAATATCTCGATCGCTTGGTGGGTATCCCTAACTCCCTTATAGTGTCCCGAATATGCTGAGCCGAAGCTTTGCTTATTGCAGGAAGGAAGCTCACGAAATATCTCCCGCTACGACTTCGAGCCATTCTGGGTCGGAAGGTGTAACTGAGGAAATCAAAGGATGTATGTTCATGCTGCTCTGGCCTGTCTGCGTCCTTGCAATATATCAGCTTCGTCTTTACTGGATGTAGTGTAAGACCACAGTCTGATAACCGGAGCCTTATCCTCTCCAGCACAGACTCCGCTTCCTGTTTTGTATGACAGTGCACCAACGCATCATCAGCAAAACGCTCAAACCAGACATTCTGGATATTGCGCTCTAACCACTGATCAAACGCATAATGCATGAACAGGTTAGCCAATAATGGGCTGATAACTCCACCCTGCGGCGTTCCTTTCGTTCTCTCAATTTGCTCACCTTCACTCTCAACCGGAGCTTGAAGCCAACGTTTTATATACAGTAAAACCCAAGATTCCTTAATGTGGTGTTCAACGGCTCGCATCATGAGGTCATGGTCAAGATTGTCAAAGAATCCCTTGATATCCAGATCAATTACCCAGTCTCTTCGCCAACAACGTTTTCGGGCGACCGCCAGCGCATCATGTGCTGACCGATTCGGCCTGTAACCGTAGGAGTTTTCGTGAAATACAGGTTCCACTAATGGCTCTACGATCAATTTTACCACCGTTTGAGCTATGCGATCCGCTACTGTCGGGATGCCCAGCGGTCTCGTGCCTCCATCTTTCTTTTTGATGTCTACACGCATGACGGGGGGCGGGAAGTAGCTTCCCGATGACATCCTGTTCCATAATTTGTACAGGTTACCGCCAAGATTACGCTCATAGTCAGCCAGTGACTGACCATCAGCTCCGGCAGCTCCCTTGTTAGCTTTCACTCTCAGCCAGGCTTGCCAAACAAGCCCTTTAGAAATTGTGAACGGTTTTGCTTCAGTCATAGACTCATCCCACTAATTAAACGCTGGTTGATCTATTCCCTCCGCTGGATAAGTCAGCCCCTTCGCTCCACTTCCATTACAGAAGCTTCATCACTACTACGGACTAATCCGCCCCTGTGCTCTGTATCGGTACTCAAAGCCTCCACAGTTCATCTGCTTGGCTCGCTCCCTTAACATCAGAACGACAGGTTCCCACGTTCCGCAAAAGAGCCTGAAATCTGTTCATGCCAACTTTATGCCGGACACCGCTCAGGCAGTAACTGGGTTTCTCCTGAACTTATCATGGAGTGGATCTGCCCTCCATTTTTGATGTCAATATACACGCTTACGACACGTCTTCATTGGTTCACTTGCGTTCATCTCCAGACTTCATACCTGACGCAATCTTGTTGCGCCTTTTCTGTGATGCTCACCACCCTGACTCTTAACCAACGCAGCTCACAGTGGTTTGGTGGTCGCTTCCAGAAGCCGCCACCGGAGGGCCTACCTCCATCTCAATTACAGTTACGAGCAGACCGACTCTGCTCTCATGGCACACCAGATCCGTACGGGCACTACTAATGCATACGGCTCTTACGGAAAATCAAACACACTGTCGCATACTTGGATATGGATGGAGTATTTTCGCGCTTGGAATAAACAGTTTGAAGACCTTCTGCATTTTCTTCCATGTTATGCGGTGTTTTTGACTGCGCTTTCTTAATGCCTTTACCCAAGCTCTGCAGACTTCTCTACGAAACTGGTTTAATGCTTTAAGATTGCCGGGAACTGCAAAATAATTATTGTGTCCCTGAACTACGCTTTTCAGCCATTTACCCTGTTCGAATACATCCCTGTGCCGGTTTTTCAGTAAAGTCTGTTTTATGTCTTTGATTTTTGCTCTCAGCTTCTTGGCTATCGTGAATCGTTTCAGCATGAATCCTCCGTCTGAACGGCGCACTGAGCAGATGTGTGTAAAGCCCAGAAAATCGAAGGTATCGGGTTTCCCCTGTCTCCTCTCCTTTCTGTTACTGATTGCAAATCGACCAAACTCTACCAGCTTTGTTTTCTCACCGTTCAAACTCAGGCCAAACTTTCCTAACCGATCTTTCAGGGCTGCCATAAAGTGCAGCCCATCCGAACGGTATTGAAAACCCAATACACTATCGTCCGCATAGCGGACAATATAACACTCCCCTCTGGCGTTTCTTTTCCGCCATTGGTGTGCCCATAAATCTAAAACATAATGGAGGTAAATATTCGCCAGTAATGGTGAAATAACTGCCCCCTGTGGTGTTCCGACCATTGTTTTAGAATACCGGCTGTCTTCTACTACTCCCGCTTTCAGCGTTTGCTTTATCAGCTGGAGTAGTCGTTTGTCTGCGATTCGGTGTTGTAAAAACTTCATCATCCAGTCGTGATCTATTTGATCAAAGAATTTTCTGATGTCTGCATCCAGTATCCAGCTGACTTTCTTTTGGGTAATCGCCACATAGGCTACATTTAATGCCTGATGCTGGTTTCGATTGGGTCGAAACCCGTAGCTGAACCCAAGAAAGTCTGCTTCATAGATGGTTTCCAGCACCCACACTAACGCCTGCTGAACAATCTTGTCTTCCACCGAAGTGATTCCAACCGGACGACGATTGCCATCCGGTTTGGGTAGCCAGATTCTCAGGACAGGTTTGGGTTTATACCCTTGTGTATGAATACGGTTGTGAAGCGCCGTGATTCGTTCCGACAAATGTTTGCCGTAACTTTTCCAGCTCTCCCCATCAACACCTCTGGCCGATGTCCGATTCAGACGGTTATACGCCTTTGTCAGCATGGCCACAGTGATATGGTGCAACAAATTATTGAACCGCAGAGACCGGTTCCTTTTTGCTTTGGTATGTAGACGCATCAGCCCTGACGATCCTGCTTCTGCACTCTGTGTTGCAGTCAGATCCGGCGTGTTGCGCCATTCTTTGCCGTTAGACGACTTCGCTCCACCGACTCCGCTATGGTCTGGTTGTTTTACCTGCATATTGTTCGCCGGTTTCTTCACTACTATTCGTCTATCTGACTCCCTGCCCGCGTAGGTATTCAGCCTTTGTCGTTCTGACTTCGCTGAATCCGACCCGCTGTGAACACTCTCATTGAGATCAGCGAATCACTGACAGGGTCTCCCGAGTTCCGCACAAAAGACATCAGTACATGCACCAGGTCTACTGACTCCGGAGAACCAACAGTAACACTTGCAATAGCGTGATTCTGTCGTATTGCCTTCCCCCTCAGCCAACAAGGTCGGCGTTCTCGATGATGGTTTCGGAGCTCAATACTGAGCCTGTACCTTCCCCTGTCAACGCTTAACCATTGCCATTACTGACAACCGCCCATGACTCGGGGTTCCGGCGGATTGCTAGACCTTACCGGATGAAGGGCTTTCACCTTCAATCTCTTGCCGATTTATCTCGGCGCACTGGCTGTCCTCATTTTCTTTTCTTTCCTCATTTTCTTTCCTCATTTTCTTGCCGCAGCAAGCTACGGGGTATCAAGTTAGCTCTGGGTAGCACGCAGCAAGCTGCGGGGAATTGAACCCTCAGAGATTCAACTATTTGCGTGAACACAGCCCAATTTATCTGCTACCTGGTTTGGTTTCCAGCTCTTTAAGGAAATGATGACCATCAAGTATTGCCCTGACTTTTTCTGCGCTAAGCCTTATCTGTTTAAAAAACTGCATTTTCGATTTGATATATTTATTCAGTGCCTCCAAATTATCCCCTTCAATATACCCAGTCTGCCTGTGTAACTCTTCTACCAGCCCATATGGGTTTGGCTGTTCACGCAGAAGATCTGAAGCCAGCTTGGCTATGGGGGTTTGTATATTCCCACGTTGGACCGATGCACTATGGGGGTTTACACGTATTCTTAAATCGTTTAACAGTCTTCTGACCGGTTCATTTTTCAGTGTAGAGACAGCCGGTATTGATGAGTGTTCAAGCCAAGCTTCCAGTCTGGTTGACCAGGTCGTGAATTTCTCTTCTTCTTTGGTTAATAAATACCACTTATAGTGTTTTTCTTTCAGCCATGAAAGCACATCATCAGTTCTTATAGGGCAAGTGGAGGCTAAATCTTCGTATACTTTCCCCAGAGGGTGCCCTATATCGAACATGATTTGGGGAGTGTACCTTGGATCATGAGAATTTATTTTATATGCCTTTTCGAATGCTCCTCCCAAAAAATGAATGAATAATTCTCTGGTAATATCGGATGGTGATGAGGCTGCTTCCCAGGAATCAAGCATGTTAAGAGGCATTTTATGGAGTCTTGCTTGTACTTGCCTGGCGGTATCCTCGTTTAATGCAAAGAAATCCATTAAAGCGGTAAAAGTCAGGCCTTTGGTTAGCTCCCTGAAATCAGTGCTTGTGCCCTTAAGTTGATCCAAAATTCTCTTACCTTCGGTGAGTACGTCTGAATTCTGGAGGCTGTCTCCAACCAGATACAGATCAATCTCATGACTGTCTGACGTAATCAGGCTAAACCACTGGTCATACTGTATTCGTGTCCGGGACGGGGTTTCTGATAAGGGGTTTTCTGATAAGTGTTGCGCGTCCCCGACAATCATCATTATTTGTGAGTTTGCAGCCCGGGGAATGGAGGGAAAAATGATATTAATCAGTAGTTTCTGAATCTTGCGCTGTTCTTCAGTTGCAGTTAATTCTTCGTAGTCTTGACCCGGCAGGTACTCTCCCGGTGAGAGTGTTATCTTAACTTGTCTTATCAACTGAACAGCCTGATAAAGCCAGTTATGAAGAATGGAAGAAAAATCCGGCTCCCAATCATAGTGCGAAGAATCGATATCATCATGGGAGTGCTGGTTTTTACCTTTTAAATCTTTTGCTACTCCCAAGAGTAAGGTGTTGTATTGTTCAGGGTTGGTTAGTGGGCTGCCATAAACAAGCGTAGGCAGGAGTTCCTGTATGGATTTTTCTGTCAGAGGCGTGTCTCCTGAAGATTCTACGGCAATCTGCAGTGGTCGGATAAACCAGCTATTAGCCAGTGTCTGTTCTATGCCCGGAGAAATAAATTGGTGAATATCTGAATATTCAGCAAAAAAACGAGCTTTTAATTGATGCACGTTGTGTATAGGTTGGTCTGTGCTAATCCTGCCTTGGCCAGTAACAGTTTTCAGCATTTCTCCGAGCATCAATTTATTGACGTTTTTCTGAACCGCTGCGTGCTTGTCAGCCAGTGGTGTATCCTGGTGTCTATCCAGAGTTATTTTTATAAGACGCTGATACAGATCACGAGCTTCTGTTTGTCCTGTTTGTATTAGAGCCAGATAATCAGAAACTTTGCGGACCCTTCTTTGCTCAAGGTTATAATGCACCATCTGCTCAATAACCGGTGAGTAAAGACTGTGTTCAGTGGGGATCAGTTTCAGGTTTGGTACAAGTGGCTGCCCTTTATGCCATTTTCGTTTCAGCTGGTATCTGTGTTTTCTCTCTGATTCCGAACTGGGTAATTCGAGCCACTGGCTAACGCCCCACTTCAATGCCCGTTCTGGCATATTCAGGGGTAAAAACAGCCTGATGCTCGGTGGCTTAGACTGAAACTGAGCTTGCTGGAAATTTTCGAACACGCCCCGTTTTGCGTCGAACATTGGGTTATTCTTTTTCTCCAGAGGTATCAATCTTTCAAGCTCCCTCAAAAGACTCTTTCTCTGGAGCTCATTGTAGTGCCTTTCCCGTGAAAGATCTTCTTTGAGCTTAAAGTTTTCGGCAGATAATTTTTGGGCAGTCTGCTTAGCTTCAACGGCTAATTTTTGCGCGTCATGTTTACTTTCGAGTGCTATCAGATACGCTTGTCTCAAGCGTTCTAAATCATAATAGCTAATATCCTCTTTAGAGGGTTCCCTCGTTACCTGCAGAGCCAGATCGTGAACCCTGGTTTCAAGTTCGGCAACTCTCTTCCAGGCTTTTCTAAGCTGTTCTTGTAGCGCACTGTCTTTTGCACTGTCTTTTTCTTTTTCTTTTTCTTTTTCTTTTTGTTTTTTATTGTGACTCAGTCCTGCAGCGGATTCGGCGGAACTTGCCGTTTTTCTCTTAGCCTCACATTGCACGAGATATTGAGCTAATAATCCATTGAAAGCATCGGTGTCTACAAAAACAGGCAAAAAGAGTTTTTCTACTCTTTGACGCCAAGGGCTGTTCCCAATGATCGTTGTAATATTACGACCACTGTTATCTTTGGTATCCCGATTGGCTCCACTGTCGAGCAAGGTTGTTACCGCCGGCATTTTACCTTCCAGACAAGCGTAGGTCAGTGCGGTAAAGCCCTGGTTATCCTTGCATTCCAGAACCGCCCGGCATTTCACTAATTCCGATATGCACCTGACAAAATTCTTCTGCGCGGCCACCATCAGGGGCGTTTTTCCGTCGGCATCCTGTTGGTCAACGATCTGCGCACCATATTTGGACTCGAGCCAAGCCTGAAGCATTGGCATTGCGTCCTGATCGTTTTTGCATCGTACAAGCAAGGGCACAAGTATGCACTGTTGGGGGGGGAGGCTGGTTTTCAGTGCGTCTATCCGCTCTCGTAAATTCAGTAGATTGCTATCTGATGTTTCATACAGACATGCATCGAGACATTGCCTGGCTCCCTTTTCGTACTCAATCAGCACCGTAAGCGATGGGCAGTAGTCTTGCTCATTCATCTTCAGAGTGTTCAGTAATAGATCTTTGGCCGTATCCCCTTGTCTGTTCTGTGCCCAAATATCGGGCGTATACTTAAACAATGTCTCAAGAACAGTTTTTTGATTCTTTTCAGCTGCTGCCATCAGAAGCGTTGTACCTGTTGCTTCCGAGGCCAGGTTTACGCTGCAACCGTACTCAAGAAGTGTTTCCATTATAATGCTATAACCTCTTTTGCATGCATCAAGAACGGAATCTATGGCCTGTGGAGTAAGACGTTGTTCGAATACCGTGGGTATTTTCTGTAAAATGTTTTTGGTTTCCGAATACTCTCCCTCGGCTACATGCTTCCATAACGAGTCTGCTGGTATTTCCGTCATGGCAGAAGCATCTGCCTGGGGTTCTGTCACTTTTTCTTTTCGTTCCAGGTGGCTTGCAGGCCATGAAAGCTTAAGTTTTTTCAGTGCCTTTTCACTATAATTTTCAAGGATATAATGTTCATGTGTCGAACCGTAAAACTCTTGCGTAAGCCATTCATTTAGATAAACATTGTCTTCTTTCACTTGACGAACAAGAGCACGGAAAACATAACCCACACTCTCTGCTTTGCTATCCCATGTTTCATCCAGAAAATAAATAATGGGCTGCGGGTGGATATTCTGGCTTGACGCCGTAGATAACAGACGGGCACCTTTTCTTATTAATGTTATGGCGACTAAAGAACCGCTTTCTGCTGCTATCTCAAGAAAACTGAACCCGTTGTACTGACCTTGGGGATCCATAGCACCCTGCTCGATGAGCGCTTGTACTGTGTCGGTTGCACCTGTTTGCTTGCATAATACACTGATTCCCATTAAATTATGCTCTTCAGGGCGGCCAGAAGCTTGTAGTCTGGAGGAGGGAGACTCTTTTTTTGTTGCGCTGCCTGCTTCGTCACCGTTCGAGTCAGTTTGACTTGTTTTTGTTGGACTCCTACCTTTGCCGGATCTATCATCCGGTACAAATTCACGTGCCTGTGTCTGTGTCTGGCTTTTGACGGCTCCCTCCATATCCATCAACTCTTCGTCTTTGGTTTGAGTCTTCACTGTTTGCGTTGGTATGAAGATCGCCCCGGGCATATTCCATCCCAAGGTAAATCGCGGCAGTTCATCCAGTAAGTGGGCAGACACCCAGGCGATAAAAGACAAACTTTGCTGGATCTTTTCCTCTCTCAGGGGAATTTCATAAAAACTGGATCGACCCAGACAGTATCTGACGACCAGCTCTCCATCTGCATTCCGGTATACGGTTCGAAACCGCCAGGATGACCATTCAGGACTCGCTTTGAGAAATGGTTGTTCCGGTTGTCTTGAAGCAGGAATGCCAGTGATTTCGATGTGAGAAGCGGTGGCCTTAATAAGGCTTGTGAGCAACTCACCTGCGTTGCGGACTTGCAGTAACACCATACCGTCGTGTTGTAGCCATATATCATCCTGATACCAGTCTTCTTCCCGTTCAGCCAAAAGGCTAATGGTATCTTCGGAAGACCCGTCTGCCCAAAGCCGAAAAGGCATGCCGTCCGGCTTGTCAGAGACAAGTACTAACTTGCTTTCAGGAGGGAAGAGTTGAGGTGTTATTGGGTCTTGTTCTATACCGGGGGAGCCCTGGCAGGACGGTAATGATAGGGAGGGGGGACATATCCTGGAATGCATAGGTGGGCTGCCACCGTATAACATGCCGGACTCAGCCCCGATTCCCAATAGTAGCAAAGAAGACTCTGGAATAAGCTCTTTGTATACCTGTGTTGATTGCGCATTGCTTTGAGCGTTATTAAGCATTGCCTGAAACTGAAGAGCACCTGCCAGGCCGCTGGTATTGAGCATTAATAAAAACAACAATGCACTCAAAGGGGCTTCGGCGTTAATGTACAATACATTCATTGGGTTGTGTTCACGTTAGTGGTTGAAAAACCCAGTGCTCAACAATTCTATTGACGAATCGGTCAACAGTTAACTTAACGCTTCCTGACAGATCACGCTGCCAAGCCAAGTAATGCGGGAGATAGAAAGTTGCAACTCCACGAAATACACCCCCAATCCAGCGTTTTAAATTGCTGTGATAGGCATTGACATGCTGAATATGATAAACACCTTCAAGAATATGTTGGCCTGCTGATGTCACCAGTTCTTTGAACTCAAATCCAAGCTTCTCTGCAAGCTTTTCGTGTGCAAGATGTGCGTCTGCACAGACTGTTGCTTCAATCGATATACGGCCATTTAAATGGCGGCACAGTTCGTTGGCACTTTCGTTTTCTAAAATACCATCTACAGTATGTCCTTTACGGTCTCGAGCTACCATTACCGCGACTTTCCGAGCCTTATTGGGGTCATTCCCACGTTTTCGTGCAGGTCTTGGCAGACCTTCTCTCTGTCCTTTAAAGGATTCACGAAAAAAAGTTTCATCAAGCTCTGTAATTTCACACATCTCTTCTGCCTGATCGTCATTAATGACTTCAAGAAAACGATGCCTCCAGCGGAAGGATGTTCTCAAGTCAATCCCACACTCACTGGCAGCGGGTCGTAAAGTCATTGAATAAGTCATACCTGTCAGGTATCTATTCCATTTTTCCGGATGCCTAAGCCTTGCCAGTGGTGTCCCGCTAAATGCGTTGAAAGTTACCTTGCAAGTCTTGCAACGGAAGCGCTGTCTGCCATTTCGAATACCCCAACGATCAATACAGTGACTTTTGCATTTGGGACATTCTGGATGCTCTCAAAGCGTGACATTATACTTGTTTCAAGGTCAGGTTCTGCAGGCTGTTTTTTCGAGTAGGATTCACTACAAACTGAATCAGAGTTAGCTGTTTCAACTGAGTCACGATATAAAACTTCAGAACTGAGAAGAGAGTTATTAAGAATCCCCCTTTGCTCGCTGGTTAATGATGTAATGGAATTAATAAAACTATTGAAGTGGTCTGATTGCATAACATACCTCTAATAAAGTAGGCGGCATGGGAAGTTTAGCTCATTCAACCACTAACGTGAACACAGCCCATTCATTGGAGAACCAACTGTCTCCGCTTACCGCGTTTGAGATGCTGAGTTATGCCAGTCTGTTTGCCTTTCAGTATTACATGTCAGGTAGCACGCCTTTAGGGATGGATGGCGAAGCAGTAGAACAAGAGCTGGCGTGGGAAAGTATCAACAATATATTGATTCACAAATTAAAATCCAGTCAGCCAGATCAGATCAGATTGACCGACCAGATCATCGCCAAGTCCCTGAAAAAACACCTGAGCCCTCTGTTATTCCCTTCAGAAGCAGATGCTTCTGAGTGCTTGCAGAATTATCACTTGTTTAGCAGACTGATTCTGGCGCAGGCCAAGTTGAACAGCTTTTTATCCAGAACGGCAGGAGCGTACAGTTTCTCAGATGATGTTGAGTTCAAACTGGCTGGAGAACAGTTTCAGATAATTACGGTGGATCATGAATTTAAAAAGAAGTGGCGTGATGATGGGAAAAAGCTATCTCAAGTTCAGGGATACTGGTTTCTGCGTGCCATGGAAGAATTTCTAGAAAGCGGACTGGTTTTGCAGACGATGGGGCGGCCAGAAAATCATGAGCAAAACCAGATAGCCTATATCAAATCGATAGCTGTCAGGATGAAGCTGCGGGAAGTGTATGGCATCGCTGATAAGGTGCCGATGGGGAAGGGGCAGCATGTCGACTTGTTTCAGGCTGTTTTATCCCTTGAACTCATGAAAGCATTTTATCAATCGGATTATGTGCTGCCATTTCGACAGTTGATTGAAGAAACCGGGGACTGGTTACAGGCTTTGACTGTTCTGGCTTTTGAAGGCATGTCTTCTGGTTTTCACAACCGTTTCCCGTTTACCTGGTCAACAACAGAAGATAAAGCCAAAAATATAATTGGCTGGACAGTTTCTGACAAAAATCCCAAAGGTAGCAAAGGGGTGTAATTAAAAGTGTTCCATCTACCCATTATCCAGCTTGCT
>CBDBOO010000126.1:0-53259 GCA_965208385.1 Endozoicomonas sp. | reverse complement strand
CCGATAAGCCATATCGAATTGGTATAGCTCACTTTTATAAGCCATATACAGGGCATCACAACTGGCATAATGAAACCCTTCATCATGGGTTCTGCGCAATTGAAATAATCTAATCGCGGCATCTAACGCATCGTAAATTAGACGGTATTTTTTGCGAGTATCATCATCTTTATGACGTGAGGCCCAGTAGTTATCACGACGTTCTCCAAGCACTTCGCTAAAGCGCTGTAAATCTCTTACATCTGCCTGAGGAATAACCTCAGCCATAGACAAGATAATCTGCACTTCAACCGCTTCAAAGGTCGCCACGGGGGCTAGTGATTCCAGAGAAAAAACACTCAATTTTTCCCGTATATTCAGGCTATCAGACACCCAGCCAGAAATAATATCGAAAGCGGTGTAATAACGAGAGCTATCGCGCCAGCGTGAATTAAATGCTCTGACCGATGCCTGTGCGCTGGCTGAAGGCAACATCTGGCTCACTGCCCAATCTGGTATCTCGCCCAGGTTTTCACAAAACCCTGTTACTAACAGCCGGATTAAGAAACGACCAACATTAAACGTGATATCGTTATTCAGTTCTTCCGGGGAAGGCTGGTAGCCAAAGCTTATCTGCAGTTGCTCTACGAGGGTTTTCTGCAAACCATACTTTTTAATTTCATCAATAATTGGCGGCGTAGATTCCAGACCCAAATTATCATCAGCCATCTGACGAGCTATGGCAAAAAGGATGTGATTAAGATCCGACTCTTCAGCTTTCGCCAACACAGCAATCATAGCCAGATCTATCGCCAGCTCATTAGCATCGGGGTGCAGCCATTTTTTCAGGCCGGTTAACCGGCCTTTACTGCCCAAAAACTTATCTCTTGAGGATAAGTGCTCACGCATAGATTGTTGATGTAACCCTAAGTCGTTAAAGATGATAGAGATTCTGTCTGCATGGAAACTTCTTGAATATAGTTTTATATCCAGCAACCAGTCATCTTCCACATCTGGCTCAGCAGAAGGAAAATACAATAAATATTTGCCTACCGTATCCTCCATCTCCAACTTTAGCTTTGTACCCAGCTGAGATTCAGATGTCATATTCAAAATGGTGACACCCGTCAGGCTAAGGTTACCGAGCTCTGCTTCAAAATCTTTCGAAGCATCAAACCAAAAAACCAAACGATGGTCTTCTATAAAGAACGCTTGCTTCAAGCCTTCATTTAATTGCGTGATGTTCATGGCATTCCTAAATCCTTAAGCATTTCCTTGAGGAAATACTTTCTCAACAGCTTTTTTTAAATCGGCTTTAAAATCATTCATAGATTTCATATTGATACGATCTACATCAATATGATCTTCAGCAATCAGATCATTAATCGATAGCCCGGTAGGGTGCACCGCTAATAAAGCCTCAAATTCCGATTTTAACGGGTTCTTGGAATCATCATTGCCAGATCGATCTTCTAAGCCATCACAACCCTGATAAGGATTGTTTTTCAAAGCACAAATTAACCAAGCCTCTGATTTAGGTTTTGGCATCATGGCAACGGCTAAATCATAACCCTCCGCGATAAAGCCATTATTCATTGATTCCCGTTTTTCCCGCCATTCGCCACGCCCTGACGACGCAGTACCATCAGAATCCCTGAATAACACGGCAAGAACCACATCACCTTTCTCTTCAGCTAATCTCTTGGCCTCAATAGCTAATGACCGCGCATTAGCAAAATAGTATTGCGTCTCTTTTGCCTTCTTCTTTCCAGGCATTGCCAATCCCTTAGCCCGAATCACAGGTTTATGGTCGGCCAAATACTTTTCACTCACAAAATGCACCAAAGTGCTTTCTAAATATGAAAGGTCAAAGCAGCCCTGATAAAGATTAACCAATTTATCAACAATATGAGCCATTGCGCCTGGTCTATAGTCAGCCGCCGAGCAGCAACCCATGGCATTGCTACAAATGCCCATATCTGAAGAACCTTCACCGCTTAACAACAAAAGCATAATCAGGTCCGCTCTGAGCTTTGAATTTCATCAGCCAACTTGGGAAGATCTGTATCAACAAACACTTCACCTGGCCCCATAAATTCTAGTTTTTTAGCCATACTTGGTATAGCAAACAACTTAATCGCTTGGGTATAACCTTTCACATTTTTATAAAGATAAGTAATGCCAGACTTAGCGACATCATCTTCCAGATAATTCAAAATCATTGGGCTATGAGTAGTAATCAATACCTGCTGCTTCGTATTTACCAACTCATCTACTAAAGATTCAACTAATTCAGGATTAATTCCATTCTCAATTTCATCAAATAACAACAAGCTATGATCTTCTTTTAACTGAGAAAAAACCGCCATCATACGCAACAAGCCATCATTCACATGTTGAGAAGCCGTCTTTAATTTTTTGTTTTCAAAACGCTCTACAATCTCCAGGTGCTTATTACCCGACTGCTTAGCCGTAGATTTAAAGCCTACCAATTGAGGATACAAATGCTGAAGCTTTTCTGAAATCCGTGCTTTATCATCCTTAGGCAAATCATAAAGATAAGCTGATAAACGCTCACCACCCACGCCCAGCGAGCCGAAAGCTTCTTTTTTCTCTTGTCGCAATAAAGCTGGAGAAAGCAGTTCCAAAGAACGGAAGTTAGAAAGAAATAATTTAATCAGCTTTAAAACATGATGCAGCTGTTTATCCTGCAACTGAGAAATAATTGAACCTTGGTATTTAAACACAATAGGAAACTGCTCGATTTCAAAGTGTGCCTGCAAAGCGCTAAAAGAGTCTACATTCATAACATCCTTTTCATTAGGCACGCCAAGCTTGCACTTGCCATCCACAACACTCAGCAAGACCAAACCTTCAGCCATGGAAACTTCCTCCCATGTGCAGTGCAATGTCTGCCTATTGATACTGGCTGCCCAATGCACCCTACCCACGCTCTCAATATCAAAAGTAACCGCCACATCAATATTACTTTTTTTGGTCAACTTAGAATTCAAATCAGAAGCTTCCCAGGAGCGTTCCTTAAGCCAAGCTGTTAAATCCCCTTTCATCAGCTGAGAAATAAAATCCATACCCTGAAGAACCGTGGATTTACCACTACCATTTAAACCGACTAAGCAGTTAAAGCCATCCAATTCAAGGTTGAAATCAACCAGAGACTTGAAGTTATCTATTTTTATATGAGTGATCATTATGCAACCTCAACCAGTTCAACTTCTAAAACCTCAGGAACATCGGAGACAAATCTCAAACACAATAAAGATCGTTTGTATTGATCATCACCTAACGAAATATTCCAACGTTTCTCCATAAAAGAAAGAATCTCCAAACCTCGCTTTTCAATCGCTTTCGCATCCCAGTCCTCAATTTGTGCTATTTCATTTTCAGAGACTGAACCATTGTAGTAACCAACACCTTGACCATTGTTTTTCTTCAAAGGAAAGCTATCGTTCTGTAAAGAAGAGTTCTTGGAGCGAGAAAGCGGTACTAAATTACCTAAAGAATGTGCTATGAAGCGCTTCTGCGGTTTAGAGTAATCGTCAAATAACTCAGACCAGTAATCTGACTCTGTTTGAGGGTAAATATGTTCGAGAGTCACATGATCTTTTTTGTGAGATGTCAGCGTCTTCCAGCTCAACTTTTCAACAGACTGTTTACCACGTTGGCGCAAGTATTGTTCATACTCAAACAGTACATATCGAACTCCATCCCAATGATAGAAACCGCCTCGGCCAATTTCGTAAATTTCTTCAATATGCTGACCAAACTTTACCGATGAATAGTACTTTTCAACCCAGCCTTCAATATTTTTTACTATAGTCGCTATAGTACTTTCTTCGCGAAGCAAGCCTCTCGCTAATCCAAAAAATTCCGTATCACCCGTATTTGCACGACGCTGACTTAAAGAAAACAAGGTGAAGTTGAATCGTTCTGCCGCCTTTAGCAATAAATTGATATCGCCCATTGACTGATTGCTGCAATAGGCCGCAAGTATCAAAGGCTTAAAGGAGCGAAAGCTTAAACGGTCTAATCGATCCAAATAGCGTTTATTGTCTGCATTATCGTACCCTGGTAAAGGTACATAAGGATTATGCATGTAAAACCAAGGCTTAATGGCTTGCTGTAAACTCACCACATACTCCGTGACATCCTCAATCGTCACACGATCAGATTCTTTGGCAGGATGCGTTACATTGCGAGCGGTAAACTTCTCATCCAATAAGAACTTGATGTAGTCATCCCCTTTTCTGCGCGTGTATTTAAAATACATCGTCCAATGATTACGCAAAAACAGGTTGTCCGATAAAGGCGCAGCCGAGTTCTTTCCTAGATACTCATATATCGTTTTCCAGCTGTCATTGATCTTCGCCCGTAAGACTTGATGCCCTTCGTTATCATGAAAAAGAGTCGATAAATAAATCAGACGGTTTTTTTAACAACTCCAGACTAGAGAGTGGCTTTCCCCGATTATTCATGGTCTCAAACGTCACAAAAACGTCAATTTCTGCATCAATTTCATACAGATTAAACTTAAATTTTTGCGTCAGCTTTTTATATATGGACGCTATAGCCTCCAACTCTAAGCCTACCAAACATTCAGAAAAGAATTCTTTAGCTTCAGCCAAATTCTTCGTATAAAAGGTCTGCTCATCATGGTTAGTTGACGAATGCTCATTAAATATTTGCGTTCTTAAGTACTCATCACTCGGGTTATCTTTTTCATAGCCAAACAAAAATGAACGGCGCAACCCATCTGGTGCGGTTTGCAATACATACTGCTGGCGAATATCGTCAGGTAATTGATAGTTGAGTTCGGTTTTTTCATTAACCGTTTCTAAGATTGCCTGAATCAGTATCATGGCAGTTGTTAAACGCTGCTGTCCATCAACCACATAATACGGTTTATATCCCTTACCTTCGATTAACCACAGGTCACCTTCCCAGCGTTGATAATTTGGTTTATCAACAGGTTCTAAAGTAATAACGCCGGTGTAATGCACCCGATCGTCAGCAAGCTGCAAAAGATCTTCCCAAAAGTCATTCAGCTGATGGGTTTTCCAGGCATAGCCTCTCTGATAGTCGGGTATACGAACTAATCGATGCTCAAAAATCTCACTTAAACTCTTTAACTGGCTCATGATTAAACGACCTTTCCATGTATGGCTTTTACATCGCTCAGCAAATCACCAAACTTTCCGTAGTTCACTTTAACACCATCATCGAGATCCAGTGAGATGCGCATATCGGCGTAGTGCTTCAGCTTCTCATCAAATTCCGTCAATTCGGTTTGCTGCTTATGCAGGCTCTTGATCTCTTTCTCTAGCTTTTTGATCTCGGCGGCAGAGCCACTGGCACCTTTGTCGTTTTCTAGTTTCTCGATATGGGAGCTGAGTTTTGCGGTAAGTGGAATTACGTATTCGGTACGCATGCGCGCCAAGGTGCTTTCGTTGTAGCGATGCAAATACACCAAGCACTGGAAGGCTTTTTGTTTGCCACTGCTAAACAACCAATAAATTGGGCGTTTTTTGTAGGTTTGCATGTGGTCTTTGTAGAACTTGTCACATAGATAACGACGAATAGTATCGCGACTGTCTTCACTTTTTTTCGGTGATAGGTTGGCGGCTAAGAAATTGAGATTTTCTTTTAGATGGGTTTTGTCCCAAGCAACAGATATAAACTCAATCAAACGATTAGCGGCATCGTCAGCAAACCATTCTTTATCGGTTAGAGGAACAATACCGTCATCATCGGCTGGGAATTTAGTGTAACGTGATGCATCAAACCCTTCACTACCGCTACTTGCATAAATAAGACCTAGCTCATCTAAGCTGTAACGGCCCATCATACACCCAAGGGCATAAGAAACTAACTCTTTCATAGTGTCTTCACGGAAGCGTATATTTCGTTCTTCTTCAGTCCCTTTGATACCATACCGGTAAGCAGGGTTAATTGTTAAAGAAAGGCGTTTTTTAGAAATACTGCTATCCCATTCATCCCCAAGCCCATATAGATCCGTAAAATTCTGATTGTTTTTTATTTCTAGTGTCTCAAACTCACCTAATAGAGAAGCTGAATCAGTTGCATAAACTGTATAGATAGTTGAAAGACTCTTTTCTTTCACTATAACCAAAGGGTTTCGTGCAAAATCCCACGAGCGCTCATAAGCAGACCAGTCACTTTCAGAAATTTCAACCAGCCTATCAATATAAGATAAATCAGAACTTTCTAATTCTTTGGGATATGGCAGTTTATTAAAGTAACCAATATGAAAGTGCATCGTAGGATTCAATATCTTAGTTAGTTCAGATGCAAATTTGGTGTTACAAAATGCTAGGGCCACTCTTTCATTGGTCTGATTTAAATTAAATATAGAGTGCGCTGTCGAATCATGAATAAAACCAAAGGGGTATCTTCGAAATGCATTCTCAAATGCAACGTCAGACCAACTTACAGAACTCTTAAAATAATATGACGGATTACGAATCACCGCATTAGATTCAGGCAGTTTCAATCGGGCACCATTTTGCTCCCAATCAACTACATATTCTTGATTGCCATACCACTTTCTATATTCCCCCCCTTTATTATAAGGAAACCAGCGCTTTTTACTTGAAGCCGCAGCTTCTAAACTCCTAGAATCAAATTCCACTTTTTCAAATGACACTTCAAACCAGTACCGCAAATATTTATCATTATCCGTTGTAGCTACTCCCTGTCTAGCATCCGATTCCTCCCCCCAAGATGAATTATTCTTAAATACCTCTCTTGTTTTACTTGAAATCCAATAGGCAACCGGTAAACCAGCTATAAACTCAAAGCTCTCAGCGCACACCTCAAAAACCATATTTTGAGTGCGCTCTCTAAATACCAACTCCTTATCGGCTGATTGAGATATATCGTCCTTATTTAAGTTAACATATGTGCCTTTATATTGTGGTTCCCTTCCAAGGGCAAGCGTAAACATACTGGCTAATGCAAATTTTGAATTTAGTGTAGGAAAACTATTAAACCCAATTTGAACCAATGAATTTATTTTAGTGTTCTGAAGCAAATATTCACGAAATTTTTCATATGATGATAAAAACATCCACGCTTGCATGGTCACAAGCGATGCAATTCCACTATCTCTTGTCAACCTCACTGATTTTTCAATAAACATTGAAAAAAGATCTGATTTACTCCTTTCATAATTAGCCTTTGCAAAGCTTTTCAAGCTAGGTGGCATCCCTTTACTCCCCATATATGGAGGATTAGCTACCACCGCGTCATATTGAGCTGCCAATATATTTGCCTGTTTCACCAATGGAACCAAATATTCCATTACTTCCGACACAAACATATCTTGGCTTTTTGTCTCACTTAACTGTTTTAGTGCTGGTAATTTTTCAGCAAGATTTTGCGGTACTTGAATAAGTGAACCAAAGGTTGTGGCGTGTTCGAATAATTCTTTTAGCGCTATTAGATCTTCTTCATTCAAACCGTATTGTGATAAATCAATACCATGAACTAGTGTGTCCACCTCTAGGCTTGTGCTATCCACCATGGCCATCACGTTCAGCTTTACACCACGATCGAATAAACGTCGATCGTCTTCACGGCCTTTCATCATCAGTGCAAAGCCTGTTAGTTGGGCGGCACGTTGGTCGATATCTAAACCAAATAGATTTTTCTCTAATATATGCTTTGCAATATCACGCGAACGATAGCCCCGTTCTAGGTAGATGGCTTTAAATAAATCGTAGGCCTCCACTAGAATGTGGCCCGAGCCACTGGCCGGGTCGATGAGAGTCAGCTCTTCTGGGTTTAGCTCGTCAGGCGTAATCTCTTTTAACTGGGCATTAACTTCATCTGTTTGCTTGGCTGGCTCAATGTAATATTCCATCTGCGCTTTTAAAGGCGAGTTCTGGATAGGTAGCTAACCACTGCGCACCCAGAGAGTTTTGCACCATGTACTTCACAATCCAGTTGGGTGTAAACAACTGAGTCGCTGCGGGAATGTCTTCGCTTTTTACAACCTTACCGATAACTTCATCTTTTTTCTCACTGATATAGAACTGGTAAAGCCAGCCAATGACTTCGATATTGTCCCAATCGTCTTCAGCGACATCAGTTACTAAGTCGTGGATTAGCGAATCAGTTTTAGTGAGGTTTTCAGGGAGTAATAATTCGGTTTCATCATCAACCTGTTCAAACAAGAATGGCATAGCCGTATGCAAGGCATGGCATTGAGCAAGCAATAGCTCACGATAAAGCGCTTCGTCTTTGGTGCCATCGAGTTTTAGCGCGACCACCTTTCTCATGACTTAAGTGCGGTAACTGCCCGCCTTCGCCATAGGTAATGTCGGTACACTCATCAAGAATTTGGTAACCGGTAGGGTGCTCCTGGGTGTGACAGTACACGACGACCATGACCCAGATAATCGTGTAGCTCCATATAGCGGATGGCAATGAGTCGGTTAAACCAGGAATAGGCCACTTGTTCCATGGTTTGCTCAAAGCCCAAGCGCTTAACCCGCTCTGCCAAACGATCTACTCTAGGAGCTATGCTGACAGGGAATGGCCTGCCATTAATAACACAAACATCGCCGTTTATTTCAACAGGGTGAATGACCGTTTCAGTGACGCCGTATTTTTGCGCTTGCTTGGAGACCGCTGCGATAAAATCACGGCGGGCTTTAGGGGCATAGGCTTTCAGTTTTGCTGTGTTCATTTGTATTAAACCTTATGCCGACGCTTTATCGGTTAATTTATAAATCAATTTTTTGTTGGGTCTTTTCAAGAAACCTTCAGCTTCAAGTTGTTTTAGCCATTCTGAGATCAGTGTCTCTTTAAGCTCTGGATATTTTTCTAATAACAGGGCTGTGGTGATCTCGTAGTGCTCTAGGTAGGTTTCAACAATACCTTCGTAGAACAGACGAAATATACTACCGTAATGATTAAAAGCTTTGTTGAACTCAACCGTAATATCACTGGTTGTACTTTCTGTATTTTCTGTATTTTCTGTGTTTTCTGTGTTTTCTGTGATGACACTACTGACTTGTATCTGAGGGTCTATGGCTTTCTCTGCCTCTTGTACACTTGCTGACTGATGCACATTTACAAGGTCAGGTTTTAAAGCTTCTGGCTCTACTGCTTGTTCTACAGTTGGCTCAATTGTTTGCTCTGCTCCTTGTTCTGCTCCTTGTTCTGCTCCTTGTTCTGCTCCTTGTTCTAATACGGGTTCAATTTCCGCCTCTGGTGCTGCAAAAAGGTCATCCATTGAAAGTGTTTCTGGCTGCTTAACTACGCTTAATTCTTCTACTGGCAGCTGATTAAAATCATTAAACATTTCATCAATGGCAGCTGCACCTAGCTTGATAAGCTCTTGATTGCCTTGGTGATGATTATTTCGAACAAATAATGGCACCCATTGTTTTTTAAGGTTTTCTATTGCTCCAGACCAAGTACCGCCTTTATTAAAATCGCTTTTTACCACGACGACAGAATTGGAAAGCGTGTAAATGTATTTATTTCTGGCCATAGCATTACCAGCGCTAAAACCTGCTTCTGGATAGAATGGGCTAATTAACGCTAATCGATTTTCTTTTAATGCTTGGCGATATTCTTTTTTGGTAGAGGCTCTTAATAGGCTATCAGCCATAATGCCTACACTTTCGCCGCCGTAGTTTAATGCCGATAACATGGCCGTTTGGTCTATGCCTTTGGCACCACCGGATACCACTGTGTAACCCTGATCGACTGCCAGCTCTGCTTTTTCTTTGGCAAAGGCTTCGTCATCGGCGTCGATTGAGCGAGAGCCGACAAATCCTATCCCAGGTTTACTTAATAGGGCTTGGTTACCTGTTCCGAACAATATTGGTGGTCGAACGTCACCGAGTTTTTCTTTCAAGGCTTTGGGGTATAAAACATTTGCCCGTGAAACGACCCAAATACCGTGTTTGGCCCAATGCTCTAGTGCAAAGCCCATACTTGCCCCTCTTGAAAACAAGGTGGCGATACGTTCTTGGGTGATTTTTTTCTTAGGATCATTCCATCCTTTCCAGAACAGTACTTTGACTATCTAATAAGTCGGCTGGGGTAAACCCATTTTGATGCAGCCACATCGCAAACCTTGCATACTCTGTAGGTGTAAGCGGCTTGACTGTTTTAACTTCATTTTTATTGAAATAACAGCTAAGCAATAACGTGGCTTGTAGCACTTTATCTTCTTGCATGAAGTTAACCTTGCACACTGGTGCTTGTTAAAGCGATTGGGTATACATTACCTGCGCCTTGCCGTTTTAATAACGCAGTGACTACGGTGAACGTCCAACCTGAATCTATGGCGTCGTCTAATAGGAAAACCGGGTCAATGTATACTTGACTTGGATCCGAATCGAATGCGCCATCTAAATTTTCACTTCGACGATAACTGTTTTCCATTTCTTTTTGCGCGGGTCGTAGCTCGGCCATGGTGATGGCATCGCTGCAATGAATACCTAATGCTGCGGCCAGTTTATGGGCAAAATTCTTAACCAGATCTGGGCGTCTTAATGAAGGCACATAAGTTAACCATGTAGGCTGCTGCTCTACGGGTAGGGTATTGATCATTTTCACCATGGGGGCAATTAAATCATCACTGAATGCATTATCTCTTTTACCATCGGCGACCAGGTCACCCCAAATACCGTCCCTCCAGCGCGAAAGTGCTAAGCCTTCTTGTGCTTGCAGCCTTTCATCTCTATATGGGAATTTATAAACCGGAAATGCTGATGCCGCTAAAGCCCCAGACGAGCCAAATAGCTTACGAGGATTGATTCTTACATATCGATGTTTCATGAACTCACTAGCAGCAACCACTTTATCATGGGGAATGGTTACATCCAGTTTTTCTTGTGGTGCACAGTTAGCGCACTTGCCACAATTAGTTGCAAACTCATCATCTAGGGCATCTGCTAGAAAATGCATAAGACAGCTTGTTGATTGGTGATAATTTTGTAACTGTTGCCACTCACCTGCCTTGATAGTCGACAATCTCTGAATACGATCATGGGGTAATTCATAATCGATTGCTGTTCGAGTATAGGTTGATCCATCTTTATAGATGGGTGAAGGGTCTTCAACGCTTAAAAACTTGAGCACCTTTTCGATATTGCCCGAGGACAGATTGGTTAGGGGCTCTATTTCTGATTTTTTCAGGCCATCAGATTCTTCTAATGCTGTTAGTACTTGCTGAACATTACTTTCACTTGGGAAAGCATTATTGATAAAAAATTGCTGGATTCTTTCATCATCTTCTCCCAGCATTAATACACCATGTGCATTACCAATACCACGGCCCGCACGCCCTACTTGCTGGTAGTATTCAATGATATTACCGGGTGCTTGAAAGTGAATAACAAAACCTATATCGGGCTTATCAAACCCCATGCCTAGTGCAGACGTTGAGACTAAAGCTTTTATGCGGTCATTAATCAAATCATCTTCAAGCTGTATACGTGCTTGCGCAGGCATATCTCCGCCGTAGTAAGCCCTTGCATTAATGCCATTGCTTTGCAGCCAGTCTGCAACTAAGTCGCAATCTCGAGTCGTTTTTGCATACACTATTCCGGAGTGTTGTAGTGTTGGGATGATTTCTGCTAACCAAGCCAAGCGTGGTGCTTTTTGCAATTGAGGGATGTTTTGCAAGTGTAATGAGCTACGCATTAACTCACCTCGCAAGGTAATCATGCCCCTGCCTATTTGCGTCTGGATGTCTGTTACAACCCGATCGTTAGCGGTTGCCGTAGTGGCCAATATCGGCATGTTATCAGGCATGTGCTGGATAATACGCACGATGCGGCGATAATCAGGCCTGAAGTCATGACCCCAATCTGAAATACAGTGAGCTTCATCGACTACAAACAAACCCGTATTCGATAGCACATGACTCAATACCGAACTTACTAGGTTTTCGTTGGCTAATTGCTCTGGCGAGATGATGATGGCATCAACTTGCTGATTTACGATTTTGCTCTCGTTAGCTGCTCTTTCTTCTTTGCTTAGTGAAGAGTTGATCGTGACCACATCTAAACCCAAACGCCTCGCACTGTCGATTTGGTTGCGCATTAATGCAATTAACGGAGAAATAATAATGCTAGGGCCGCGACCTTGTTGGCGCAGTAACTTTGTAGCGATAAAATATACAGCCGACTTCCCCCAGCCCGTTTTCTGCACAACCAGCATTTTTTTGCGGTTTTCTACCAGTTCTGAAATAGCTTCATATTGGTGCTGGTGAAATTCGGCAGCAAGATTATTTGTCATTTTCTTGCAATAAACTGAGCGCTTGATCTCTCATGCTTTATCCACTTCTTACAGATTATTAACGTATACGAACACGTTTATCGATGGTGATGGCGGCGGTGAGCTCTTTCTCGAGAGCGTCGATAAAGGCTTTTACATCGTTTGCATTTTCGATATAGAGGCCTTTACTCACCTGGCTCAATACCGTATTGACTAACACATCCACCACTGGCTTGGCTTTTACCAGCGCGGGGGCGGGCTTTACCGCCTGTTTTACAGGCGTTGGCAGGTAAGCAGCACCGGCATTTTCGTTGACTTCATGACTGACTGGTTGTGGCTTTTTAGCGGCGGCTTTACGCTTGGCTTCTTCTGCATCAATGGCTTTATTGAGCTGCTCGAGTGCGTCATCTAAACGTTCATCGGCAACTTCTTTTTGCAGCATAAAAATTTGCGGAATACTGACTTCTGTTTTCAGATCAGCTTTTACTAACTGCAATGGCCGCAACAGGCGGTTCTTCAGCTCATCAGTGGCAATGCCTGACTGTTGAATCTCTTGCTGTAACTGGGTAATTTTAAGCTCTACACGGCTTATGGCATGTGTCACGTTTTTCAGCGACTAATGCATCGTTAACCTGGCTGACGGCAGTGATTAAACCTGAAACCTTGTTGAGCATATTATAAGGAGCATCAGCGGCCTGGATGCGTTTTAGCTCTGCTAACGCGGTTGCTGCCTTAGGGTCTTTCTCCAGGGCCTGTTTGTTTTTATCGAAATTAAAGATAGCCGTTTTCAATTGCTGCCAGATGGTCAGCTGGTTGGTGAAGAATTCATGTACATCATGGTATTCCTCCTCCAAATCCAGGTAATCATTTTTATTGACCACCACCTGCTTGAAGAAATCAAAGCTGTCGTCATTGGTAAGCAGACGTTGAATCTGAACTATGGCATCGGCAATGGTTTTGCCACCAGGGAAGCCCCCTATATCCGTTTTGCTTTTGTAGCTCTTCAAGTTACTTAACCACTGTGTGAAGTGGCCTGCGTAAAACTCGAACAGCTCTTTTTCAGCGGCTGGGCCCATGGATGAAAACAGGCTTTGAGTCAGGTTTCTGGCCTGCTTTAATACGCTTTCATCGGTTTGGCGTTTTTTGATAATCGCTACTTCACGACGCTTACGTGAATTTGAAAGCGGCTCAAAGGCTTCTTTATTGGATAAGGTCCCGCCACTTAACTGGAAGGTTAATTTATTACCCACAGCCAAGCGTGCGATGATGAGTAGAATTTCATTGTCCGCCCAACCAAAAGGCCGTTTACTGAATCGATCAACGATATCTGACACCAGAATTCTATCGTTACCGCTCGCCTTCAAATCAATGTATTGCTGTAGCTCTTTTACCGCTTGTGGATTACCTTCTTCGCCATCTAACGACATGCCTATTTGGGCAATATCATCAGCGCCAAGCACGGTATTTAGTTCACGCAGTGGGTCTTTTTGCAGTACTTTTAAGTAGGATAATTTATTAAACGTGTTCTCCAGCAGGTATAAACAGCTTTCGTCAACGCGTGTAGCAACACTGCTTTTACTCACTGAAAGATGCTGACCTAAGCAGTAGACTTCAGCTGTTAGCATCAGGTCTTCTACATTCACACGAAGGCGGGTTCTTCGTTCCTGGTTTTCACGACCACGGTCTGCCAGGATACGAGAAATATCCTGCTGGCTATTATCGTTATTGAGGCGGATGAATTTGTTGGTTCGTAACCAGGTGCCCACTTCACTGAAGAAGCTACGATCATCCGGTAGCTTAATGACAATTGAGCCGGTGCCTTCGGTGCTTCGGTTTATGCAGGCGGCTTCGGAATACATGCCATAGTCGGGATCCAGCGGAGAAAGCACTTCAATTTTCAGGTCTGTTTCATAACGACCATCCAGGGTATGGCCATCGAGGTAACGACCTATGCCGTAATCCTGTTTGTTAACAAGGTAACGAAACTTGTTTTTATCACCTAATAGCTCTTTGTAGATGATATCGGTAAGGGCTTTGGTCTCTTCCGAGGTGGAGATATCAGTCGCTTTAATTTTGCGGGTAATGTCGCGCTCTTCATTAGTAAGGAAGAGGTATTCATTACCGTTTAACGTAATTAAACATTCTTTTTCTAACAACTGAAGGCTTTCTTCTACTTTTTTACGCAGAAGCACTTTATCTTCATCGATGGTTTGCAGGGATAAGGTGATTAGATTATCGATGCTGCCTTTGACCAAATCAACATAGCGAATCATAAACAGCGTTTTTAATAGGCTGACATCAAATTCGGTGTAGATAGAGTGCGTAGCTGCATTGTCTATCGCCTGTTTTACCGCAGGTTCCAGGAAAGATTCCACCGATTTATAAAAGTAATGCATGGGCACCAAGGCTCCGACATTTGCATCTTTCAATTGCAAAGCCGCAACCTGGAAAGAATCCAGCATGGAACGCGAGGCGTTAGATAGTGCTGCACCGGTGGCACCGACCTTTCTGATTTCAGTGAAGACACTTTGCAGTAAGCGAAATTGGTATGGAGGGTACGGATAGCAATGGGCAAAATCCATTTCACTTTCGAAAGAACGCAGGGTTGGGCCGGTGTTATCGAAGATGATCTGGTTTTTCAGAATATCCCCTTCTTTCGCGTAGATGGCTTTTAGCTGCGCTTCTGATTCAGGGGTTTTGCGTAATAAGCGTTGCTCAATAACTTCATCCACATTGGCACCCGATAGCGATAAACGGGTGTTGAAGCGAGCTGCAATTTTGGAGAAGGTATCGGACTCTGCACTGGAAAGCTCACCCAGGGTGGCATCCATATCCGCTTGAGCGGTTACCACAATCCAGGCGCGGCCTTTGCAGATGGTGCCGAGATTTTCAGCCAGAGTTTGTAGTTTGAGCATTCTATCGGTGTTTTTACCGATGAACTGGCCGATTTCATCGACTAAAAAGAGGATACGTTTATTGGGATCAGGGTGATGATCCAGATATTCTTTAACCCACTCACAGAAACGTTCGGCGTTGACATCGAAGGTATTTTCGGATTCTTCAAACCATTTTTCGGCGTCTGTTTCTGAAATACTTAATGCCGCAGCTAAGGCTTTTTGAATGTCTTCCTGGAAGAAATGGAAAGCATCACGTTCATCCACCCAGGTTGAACCACTGAATTCAGCAAAATGGTCGGTGAACTGTGACAGCACGCCTTTGTTTTCAAGGTAGCGTTCCAGGTGAGCGATATGAGGATGGTCGCTACTGAAGCCTTGGAATTCGTTAAATACACGCAGGAATACATCTAGAATCGGGTTGGAGTCGTCTCGGGCACCGGACTTACTGTCGATATTGAACAGAATAACATCGGAGCTATTTTGGGCGGCTTTTTGAATATCCGCCCGTATCATTGCATCCTGAATCTTTGTTTCGTCGAAAAAATCAGATGCGTATTTCTTCTCACCGTCAGGGGATATCGATTCAACATTTGATAACAGATAAGACAGTATTTTTAGAAAATGCGACTTACCCGAGCCGAAGAAACCGGAGATCCAAATACCAATTTTGTCTTCCAGTGATTTGTCATCTAACGAGGTTGAGAACACTTCAAAGAATTCTCTGAAATGCTGGTCGAGCTCTTTGGTGACTACGTATTCATCCAGCTCTACATAAACGGTGCTATCGTCTTTTTGGTCAGCCTTTACTACGCCGTTGATGGAGCGTTCTATGTCTTTATAAAAAATGTCTTTGATAGCTGTCACAGGGATCTCCCTATTCGCTGACTAATTTAAATGCGCGATAATAGTTATTTGATGGAATTCGATTAAAGAGAGTTAGATCTTTTCCGGTATATTGCCCTGGGTAAAATAAAACGAGCGGCACATGGCCCAAATCAGCGTGCAGGCTGTTTAGTAAGTTATGCGCTCTTAACAATGGCCATACGGAACCAACGCCTGAAAACAACACAAGGTCTTGATCATTGATGTTGTGGTGCTTAAGTAAAAAAGGCACAAATTTATCCATGTGCAATGGGCCTGACAAGGCTTTTAATAGAGCCTTATCACCCTTTTTTTTCTGTAAATCAAAGGCTCTATCTAATAACTTACGCTCTTTCAGATAAGCAACCATGTCTTCTAATAGGTTGATATTCACCACGTTCAAGTGGCTATGTTTTGCGCTAAGCAGATTATCCAGAAACTCTATATATTCTCTGACTTGCAGCTCATGCTCTGGCGCATAGTCAAAAATCCAAAAGCTCAGATCACCACCCAGCCCTTTTTTCTTCAAAAAGTCATCGGACAGTATGATGTCAGGGATTTGATTCAATCTATCTTGCAAATGTTCATTCATATCCGTGTATCCATACTGGCTAATATGCGCTTTCTAAAAGTGTTTTCGAGCATGTCTTTGAGTTCAGGGCGAATGAGAACATTTTGTATCTTTTTGGTTCGGGCGCTTTCAAGGTAACCTGCTTCAGACAGCATTCGAAAAACAACTGTACCCATTTTGTGTTTAGTCGATTCTTTCCAGGCATGAATTTTGGCGTCTTTATTACCGCTGTCTTCTAAAAAATCTAACCACTGGTACGGTTCAATTTTTTCTATACGTGCTGCATAAACGTCTTTGACAACGTGTTCCATAAACTCCAGTAATAGCAAATTTCGTTCTAGCACTGAGACAAAGGCAACCTGGGTCGCCAGCTCATCATCGCCATCTCTTAACGCCTTCCAAAACTCTGGCTCCAGCAGCTCTAATCGACTGCGTATTGCTATGGCAAAACGCCTGGCTGTTGCTGGAGTGCGCTTCTGCAATTCATTATTGACTTGAATTGCCTGCTCCCAATCCTCGCCTGAGGCACCTTGCAGCAATAGGTTCGCAATTATCCGGCTTTCTCGCACCATTAAAGAGCCACCGTTAAGGTCGCTATTGTAAGAGAAATCATTCATTTCCCACCTCCAGGGGATATGGAATGAGTTTTTTCCGGTCTGTCTCTATCAGCTGTATTGGAAACTGATTTACATTGCCTGCTTCACTGGCCGTTATCGCGGCTCTATAGCGCTGTAAGCTGTAGTGTGCCAAGGCCTTTCTTACGGTCAACTGCAAGCGACCGTCCGGCATGCCGTAATCTTTCTCAATCAAAAATTTCTGTCCGTCTGTGAGCAGTGTATTAGGAATGACAGCGAGCGTAACCACGTCATTCCAATCATTATCTTCTGCCACTGAGGGTGCTATCACATCAACTGGTTTCGGTGTTCTATCTATACGAGAAAGAATAAAATCACTATATTCGCCACGTGTATGGCAGTAGCCACGGACATGCCAACGAAAACCTGTGGATACCAGTGTGTGCGGTGAAATAATACGCTCGTGTAATGTAGGGTTGCTCATCGATGCATAAAGAATTTTTAAGCTGCTTCCATTACGGCAAGCTTTAACCACTTCTCTAGCGACTTCGGGCCGCACGGAACGATCAGGCATCTGCAAACCAGTAACGTTTATATCGGTTTCAAGCGTTATAGCCATTGGGTCAAATGATAATCCGGCAATAAGATCCATATACTCATTGATATGGCCACTCGTCAGTACTGGATGAAAACCTGTTGCAGGCACGTAAGCCTTAACGCCGGGATCATGTACTAATGCATTGGGGTTATGCTTTTCAAGATAGCGTTTGATATCAGCTGATGCTTGCTGACGACTAACACCGAACCGAGCGACAAGTCTATTGGTGACGAGCCTTCCCTCCCAGTATGCCAGGAGTTCTATAGCTCTTAACCTTAATAGCACCTCGTGCTTTTCTGTCGCCATGAAACAATAACCTAATTTTGATGATGGTATTTTGCATCATTCGATATCTTATGTAAATTTTTAGTACAGTAATATTTCTTTACACTAAATCGAATTTTGCTTTGTTTGTTCAAAGCACGATAGACGTCACAAAGTAGAAGAGTCGGATTCACCATCATGCTCTACAATAATTTTTCCTTTTTCAGGAATTCAGGCTGTAAACCAGATATCAGCGAATATTTTGAAAAATAATTTCTTTGGAAAAATGCCTTCCGGTAAAGGCCATGCTGTGAGATCTAATACCAATTTCGTGTTCTAAAACTGAACAGAAATAGACTCGAACTTGCTCAAAAGCACTATCCTATAACCAGTTATTTCTTACGGTTTTAGTCTAATGTCCCATACTCCAGATTTCCCTGCAGGCTTTCATGACAAGGATTTTCAAAGTGCTGCACGTCATGCGTCTGATAACAGAGAATGCATCAGGTTACTTGGTCTTTCATTTCTTCAAAAAGGAATTCCCGAGATTGAGGTGGCAAATCTGTTAGATGTTCATGCCCAAACTGGGCTATGTTCCCGCCAATAGTTGTATTGCTTACTCCCTATGTTTACAGGGCTACAGACGTGCCTTATAAAGTAGAGATATGACTAAATCTTGTATATTGCATTTGTTTATTGCCCAAAGAACAGCGATTTGTTCTGGGATACCTTCCTATCTCATGAATAGCCATATGTGGAGCAGGAAAATAAAGTTTTTATAGGACTTTAGTGCTCCCAACTATTGACGGGAACATAGCCCCCAAACTGTTTATGGCTGGTTGTGTCGTTATAAAAATGGAGGTACTGGGGCTATTAAAGATCAAGGTGGGCGGGGCAGAAAGAACATCATTAATGAAACGCAAGAAACTAACTTTAAACGTGCTGTTCTTGATCTTCAGGAGCAACATCAAGGAGGGAGAATTACCGGTCGTGATGTTAAAACAATGATGGAAAATGATTTTGAAATTGAATGCGCTAACTCAACTGTTTACAAACTGATGCACAAAGTAGGCTTGTCATGGATTTCTGGCCGAACGATCATCCAAAACAGAATTTAGAAGAGCAAGAAGCATCTAAAAAAACTTTAAATCCCTAGCGCGCCAAGCTATTCCCGATTCTGTTAATTTAGAAAATGTTGATATATGGTTTTAGGACGAAGCTCGTTTTGGTCAACAGAATACTATCAGTAGAGTATGGGCTATTAAGGGGGCATATCTGGTTTAATTCAGCAGCGGCAATTTGCATCTGTTTATTTGTTTGGTGCTGTATGTCCAGAAAGAGATATCGGAGTGGCCTTAGTGTTACCGCTTCACATGCCAGATGCAGTGAGCCATCCGGAGTGTGAGCTTTGCCAGGATCAATTAATATCAATGGCAAATTGCTTCAGTATATCCAGTGATACTACCTCAAGGGCTTTGGCATTGGTTGAACGCAGGTGCACAGGAGGTGCTTTATCGGCCTTGAAAGCCTCCTTCCAGCGCTGGGCACAGATACACCATTGGTTGTCAGGTTTCAGTCCTGGAAATCCGAATTGGTTATTGGGTGTAACAAGATCGTTACCTTTCGATAGGGAAAACTGGAGGAATTCCTCCGTTATTTTGACACAGATAGTGTGGCCACCCACATCGTGAAATTCAGTATGGCAGTAGCCATCTCGAAAAAAGCCGGTAACCGGATCTTTGCAGCAGGACTCCAGAAGTTCACCCAGGACATTTCGTTGTAAAGATAAAGATTCGGTCATGCTGTTTTTCCCTGAATTGTGACTCTGAATAAACTGATGGCAGGAAGCATATCAAGGTCAGGAATGAAACGCAGTTTAATTGACTTGATGCCATCAATGTCTGGATAGGAAGATAGATCTATTTCTGGAAGAATGGCAGATATAATTGAATGTTGAGGCGCTGGTTTCCCCTCAACAGGTTTCAGTATTTTGCACAGAGGAAGCGGGGGAGGGCAGCGTGTTGCGACAGTCGTCATGCTCTGGAACTGTATATTTTAACTATTTCTTATCAGAATATCCCAGGTCAGTGGTCCATCTGCTTAAGTACCAGAAACAAAAAAGGCAACACCCTGAGGTATTGCCTTTTGATTCCCATCCCTGAGGATGAGTCTGTAGCGCTCTGAATTAGAGAGCTACAATGTTCTCTGCCTGAGGACCTTTCTGGCCCTGAGTTACAGTGAACTCAACACGCTGGCCTTCAGCCAGAGTTTTGAAACCGTCGCCTGTGATTTGACGGAAATGAGCAAACACGTCAGGACCATTTTCCTGAGCGATGAATCCAAAACCTTTATCTTCGTTAAACCACTTAACAGTACCAGTAGTAGTAGACATAATCGTATCCTAAATTTAATAAATAATGGCCATATAAATAATATGGCGACTGAGCTAGAAGTCTTGTTATTAGTTATGAAGAACGAATGAGCTACTACACTCGGAACGTTTAAATCTATACATAAAGAATGAAACACACTTTTAACGTGCCGCCATTATATATAATCATCTCATTCAAGCAACAAGTATTTCACGAAAGTTGCTTCGTACATCACTTATTCGCGAGATGGGGCTGGTTGTGTCGTCGGAACCTGTGGTTGACTCTCGAGCCGCACATCATTGCAGTCAGTATGGCGAGCATAGTTACCCTGGGAAAACTGGTTTCAATGCTCTACTTCATTCACAACCATCAGAGGATTGTTAATGGTTGTGACGGTGGCGAAAAGAAAGCATGTGAGTAATATGATCAGAACTTGAACTTGAACTTGAACTTGAGCGAGAGCAGATTGTCCTGGGCGTGCAGGGCTGAAAAGATAGAGGGTATAATTCTTGTGGATGTTCTGCCCGACCTTACCACTGGTCGGGCAGAGTGTTGGTGATGGATGAGTGACTAACCGGTGACGGATGTTGCTGAAGCTTTGTCAGTCTTTAATCCACTGAAGGCGGCATAGAGAAGCCCGCCCAGCAGTGAACCGGTGAACCAGCCGTAGCTGTAGAACCATCCAAGGTTGCCAGTCATAATACTGTACAGGGTGAGGGCAGCCGGAAGGGCAAAAGCCAGGAGTCCGGCCATGTTCACTGCCGGATAAATACCATCCGGACGATAGAGGTCAACCAGATTCAGTTTTTGTCGTTTAATCAGAAAATAATCCACTACCATGATACCGGCAATGGGTCCGAGCAGGCTGGAATAACCCAGTAACCAGCCACTGTACATCGCCTCAACCGATAAGTCTGATTCCAGCAGATTAAGCTTCTTTAATAATTCAAATCCCATTAAAACAACACCAATGAGTCCGGTTAATAAAACGCCACGGGTTTGATTGATCAGTCTTGGCGCGACGTTCTGGAAATCATTGGTAGGGGAGACAATATTCGCTGCGGTATTGGTGGAGAGCGTGGCAATAATAATCATGCCCATGGCCAGGGCAACCCAGAGCGGACTGTCTATTTTACCAATGAGGTTAACCGGGTTGGAGATGGTTTCACCCACCAGTGCCGGGGACGCTGCGGTCAGAATGACACCGAGTGAGGCGAAGAAAAACATACTGAGAGGCAGGCCAATGATCTGACCGGTGAGTTGATCTTTCTGGGAACGAACATAGCGACTGAAGTCGGGTATATTCAGGGACAGGGTAGCCCAGAATCCCACCATGGCGGTGAGAGCCGCAAAGAAATAACTCCACAATGATGCGCCTTCGGGTCGGTTAGCGGGTATATCCATCAGTGCGACCAGGTCAACCTTGGGGAATGCCCAGAACAGTAATCCGGCTGAAACGGCCAGTAGCAGGGGCGCGGAAACAGTTTCAAGTATTTTGATTGATTCAGAACCACGAATAACCACGGTCAGATTCAACACCAGAAAGATAAAGAAACCAATAACTTCACCGGTTCCTCCCAGTCCGGCCCAGCTATCAGAAAATGCCGAAAGAAGAAGATGTATGGCTATGCCACCAAACAATGTCTGAATGCCAAACCAGCCACAGGCTATTATCGCTCTGATCAAACAGGGCAGGTTGGAACCAATGGTGCCAAAGCTGGAGCGGAGCAGCACCGGGAAGGGGATACCGTATCGTGTTCCGGCAAAGGCATTAAGGCAAAGGGGAATCAGGACAATAATATTGGCCAGCAAAATGGTTAATAATGCTTCACCAACAGAGAGTCCAAAGTAGGCGGTGAGTACGCCTCCCAATGTATACGTCGGTATACAGATAGCCATGCCAACCCAGAGGCTGGCAACGTTCATCGTCGTCCAGGTTCGCTGGCTGACTTTGGTGGGTGCAATATCGTCATTATACAGGGGACTGGATTTAAGGTCGTCGCCCACTTCCAGTTCCTGAAAGCCATCCACAGTGATAGCGCGTGATTGGGTAGTCATGGTGAGAATTCTATCCTTGCAATAATGCGTTCTCTATTATTGTTTCTGTGGCATACATTCATGTGTCGACGATTAGATCCATGCCAGGAAATTCTGGATACTGATCTTTTCGCCGACTGCTACAGTCGTTTTTCCTATTGCTCGCGCACAGGATTGTTCGGGTGTCTGGTCCAGTTCAGATAAGGTTTCCCGTTGTCCTGCTCCACCATGGTGATGCATTGGTCAACCGGACAAACTATCTGGCACAGATTACATCCCACACATTCTTTATCGATGACTTCAAAGGTGCGTTCTGTCTTTTTTTCATTCATGGATGTCATGGCAATGGCCTGATGAGCGGTATCTTCACAGGCGGCATAACATCGACCGCATTGAATACAGGTGGATTGATCAATACTGGCAATGGTTTTGTAATTCAGATCGAGATACTGCCAGTCCGTTTGGTTAGGAATGGCGGCTCCCCGAAAGGCGTCCAGATTTGGATAACCCTTGCTGTCCATCCAGCGGGACAGGCCATCCGTTAACTCTTCAATTATTTTAAAACCATGAAGCATGGCGGCAGTACAAATCTGCACGTTGTCTGCGCCCAGGGATATAAACTCGGCCGCGTCCCGCCAGGTGCTGATACCGCCAATGGCTGACACAGGCAATGATTGGGTGTCGGGATGACGACTCAACTGACTGACCATATTAAGCGCAATGGGTTTCACTGCCGAACCGCAATAGCCGCCACTGGTCGATTTGCCATTAACGGTGGGGAAACCCACCATATTATCCAGATCAACCGCCGTTATGGAATTGATTGTATTGATCAACGACACGGCATGAGCTCCGCCATCGTGTGCCGCTTTGGCCGGAATGACAATATTGGTGATGTTAGGGGTTAGCTTAACAATGACGGGCAAACGGGTATGTTCCCGGCACCAGCGGGTCACCATTTCTACATATTCAGGTACCTGGCCTACGGCCGCTCCCATGCCGCGTTCGGGCATGCCATGGGGACAGCCAAAGTTAAGTTCTACTCCATCACAACCTGTGTCTTCTACCTGACGAAGAATGAGCTTCCAGCTTTCTTCTTCGCAGGGCACCATCAGGGAAACAATGACTGCACGGTCAGGCCAGTCTCGCTTGGTTTGCCTGATTTCATCCAGATTGACCGCCAGGGGGCGGTCTGTGATCAATTCAATATTATTAATTCCAAGCACTGTTCCGTGTATATCTTTATGCGCTGAATATCTGGAACTGACATTAACGGGTTCAGGGTCTTCGCCCAGGGTTTTCCAGACAACGCCGCCCCAGCCAGCCTCGAAAGCCCGGTATACGTTATAGGCTTTATCAGTGGGAGGTGCAGAAGCCAGCCAGAAGGGGTTGGGAGACTGAATACCCAGGAAGTTGCTGGTCAGATCAGCCATGACTGCTGTCTCCCCGTGTTTGTGTTTGGAGAAAATGGTGTATGGATTGGGCGGCCTGTTTGCCATGTTCGACGGCTTGAACCGTGAGATCTTCGTCCCTGTTGGTACAATCACCTCCGGCCCAGACATTTTCCAGTGACGTTTTGAACTGGTGATCGATGTTTATTCTTCCTGCACTCAGGGTCGGGGCTTCATTATCGGAAAGGCAGTCGGCCAAAAAATGCTGGCCAATGGCCTTATAAACAAAGTCGGCTTCAAGGGTCTGATTCTGTCCGGTGCCTGCCAACGCTCCGTGGTCGTTGATGAACGTTTTTTCCAGACGGACTCCACAGACATGGCCATCGGAACCGAGCAGTTCAACAGGGTTTGCCCAGGTTAGAATGCGCACACCATTATCTCTGGCGAAGGCCTGCTCATGCCGGGTGGCCGACATCTGTTCTTTGCCCCGACGGTAAACCAGTGTCACTTCATCAGACCCAAGACGTTTCATCTGGCAGGCAATGTCGATGGCGGTGTTACCGGCACCAATAATCACCACTCTGCGACCCGCAGCAATTTGCTTCAGGTTATTGGACTGTCTTATCTGTTCAATGGCAACGGTTGCCTCTTCGACACCCTTGAGATTTTCACCCGGAATACCCAGTCGATTGCTGCCACCGAGACCCAGGCCCAGAAATACTGCATCAAACCGGTTGCGAAGATCGTCCAGTTGCAGATCCTTTCCCAGCCTGACGCCATGCTTCTGTTCTATACCGCCTATGCCCAGCACAAAATCAACTTCCTGCCGGGCGTAGTCATCCACCAGTTTGTAACGTGCAATTCCATACTCATTCAAACCACCGGATTTTTCTTTTGCGTCAAACAGAGCTATCTGGTGACCTTTTCGTGCCAGGGCATGGGCACAGGCCAGACCGGCAGGTCCGGCACCGACCACTGCGATGTGTTTACCGGTCTCTTCATCCCGTGAAAACGGGTGATGCAGACTTGTACGATGATCAATGGCGTAGCGTTGCAGACGACCAATATTAACCGGAGCACATTCAGGCTCCCTGTTTCGAACGCAGGCCTGTTCACAGAGAATTTCTGTGGGGCACACCCGGGCACAGCTACCGCCCAGTATGTTGGAATCCAGTATGGTCTGGGCTGCACCGTCAATGTTGTCTGAAGCAATACGGTTTATAAACGACGGAATGTTGATGCTGGTAGGGCAGGCATTTATGCAGGGGGCCGCTTCGCAATAAAGACAGCGACTGGTTTCTATTTTCGCTTCAAGGGCGCTGTACACCGGTTTGATATCAGCAAAGTTTCTGCTGTATTCATCGGATGTTAATCGCTCTTCCATGATGTCGATTTTATCCATAATGAGATCTCGTCTGGCCATGGGGAACGCCATGGTTTCTTACCTGAAAACAATCAGGGTTGTTCTGTCTGATTGTTTTTTGTGTAGTTATGTCTTTTTTCCAGCATTTCAAAGACAGGTGGATACGCTGGGCGATCAATATATCGGCCTCTGCCCTTACTGACATTGAGCTTGCCGTTATCCCAGACCAGTTCACCACGACTGATGGTTTTGATGGGTAATCCTGTGACGTTCATGCCTTCAAAAATATTGAAATCGATATTCTGCAAGTGGGTACTGGCCGAGATAATTTTAGTCGCTTTTGGGTCCCAAACCACAATGTCGGCATCGGCCCCCACCGAAATAGATCCCTTTCTTGGGTAGAGGTTAAAAATTCGTGCGGTATTGGTTGAAGTAACTGCGACAAATTCATTCATGGAAAGTCTGCCGGTATTCACTCCCTGATCCCAGAGAACGGCCAGTCTGTCTTCAACGCCAGCCGTACCATTGGGGATTTTGGTGAAATCGTCTTTACCCATGGCCTTTTGTTCGGCACAAAAACAACAATGGTCTGTGGCTGTTGTTTGCAGATTGCCACTTTGCAGAGATTTCCATAGAGCATCCCGGTGTTCCGGAGGACGAAAGGGCGGACTCATGACATGAGCTGCGGCAGTAGCCCAATCGTTACTTTGATAAACGCTGTCGTCAATCAACAGGTGGCCTGCCAGCACTTCCCCGTAAACGGGTTGACCGTTTGCCCGGGCGTAGGTAATGGCATCGGAGGCATCTTTGGTGGAAACATGCACCAGATAAACCGGTGCCCCCAGGGTTCCTGCAATTCGAATGGCTCGGTTGGCCGCTTCGCCTTCAACCATGGGAGGTCTGGAAAGAGGGTGTGCTTCGGGACCGGTTAATCCCTGTTCAAGGAATTTCTGCTGTAAATGAAAAACCAGATCACCATTTTCTGCATGAACCGTGGGAATGGCACCCAGTTCCATGCAGCGGCTGAAACTGTTTACCAGTACTTCATCAGTACACATAATGGCGTTTTTGTAGGCCATGAAATGTTTAAAGCTGTTGACACCGTAGTCTGTCACCAGTGTTTCCATATCCTGGCTGACACTCTCATCCCACCAGGTGATGGCCACATGAAAGCTATAGTCGGACACGGCTTTTTCAGCCCAGCCCCGCCATGTCTGGTAGGCTTCCATTAATGATTGTTCAGGATTGGGAATTACAAAGTCGATGATCATTGTGGTACCGCCCGCAAGGGCTGCGCAGGTACCTGTGTAAAAATCCTCGCTGGCCACCGTGCCCATAAAAGGCAATTGCATGTGGGTATGAGGATCAATACCGCCCGGCATTACATAGCATCCGGAAGCATCAATTACTTCAGCTCCGGCAGGAATATCAAGATTTTCCCCAATCTCTTTTATAATACCGTTGTCGCAGAAAATATCGGCTGTATGGCTATGGTCATGGTTGACCAGAATACCGCCCTTAATAAAAAGTCCCATGGGGATTCCCCGCTAGTGCGTAAACCTGTTGGCCGTAAAAAAGAGTGATTAAGTGTTTTTATTAGCCTTCAGAAAGCTTGTCATACTGATCGGGTCTTCTATCCCGGAAGAACTGCCAGGTATCCCTGACTTCCTGAACCATGCCCATGTTGATGTCGTGTATCAGCAGTTCATCTTTATCATCACTGGCCTGCGCTTCAATTTCTCCCCGGGGATTAACAAAATAGGATGAACCGTAAAATTGTCCGATATTCCATGGCGCTTCCATGCCTACCCTGTTGATTGCGCCAATCCATACACCGTTAGCCGCGGCGCTGGCCGGTTGTTCCAGCTCCCAGAGATACCGGGATAAACCGGCGACGGTGGCAGAAGGATTGAAAATTAATTCAGCGCCATTGAGAGCCAGACCTCGCCAGCCTTCCGGGAAATGGCGGTCATAGCAGATATAGACACCAATTTTTGCGTATTGAGTTTGAAAGACCGGCCATTGAGACGCTCCGGGTTTGAAGAAGAATTTTTCCCAGAAACCGGCGACCTGGGGAATGTGTGTCTTGCGGTATTTACCCAGATACGAACCATCGGCATCAATGACGGCCGCCGTGTTGTAGTAAACACCCGTTATGTCTTTTTCGTAGATAGGTACAACAATGACCATCTGGTATTTTTTTGCGTATTCCTGCATCAGTCTTGTGGTGAACCCATCGGGAATGGACTCGGCGGCCTCGTACCAGCGATTGTCCTGGCTCGGGCAGAAGTAGGGTTGAGTAAATACTTCCTGAAAACAGAGAACCTTTACCCCGGATTTACCGGCTTTTTCTATCAGCGGAATATGTGCTTCCAGCATGGCGTCACGAATGACATCCGGGTGATCTTCAGTATTACCTTTCAGTCCCATCTGGATCAGTCCGGCACGAAGAATCGACATGATCAGTTTCCTTCTGATGTTTATTCTTTTTGTTCTGCTTCAAATCCCGGAAGCAGATGTTCTGTGTTTCAGTTCAATCTATTACTCAATCTATTACTCAATCTATTGTATTACTCTATGGCGTACAAAACCGTTCGCAGGGTATCGACAATCTGTTCAATATGATTTTCTTCAATGATAAGGGGAGGCGAAAGGGCAATAATGTCACCGGTGGTTCGAATGAGAACGCCCTTGTCAAAAGCTTTCTGGAAAGCACTGATAGCCCGTCGGGTTGGTTCACCGGCAATGGGCTGGAGTTCAATAGCGCCGATTAATCCCAGATTGCGGATATCGATAACATTAGGGCAATCGCGCAGTTCATGAAGAGCGTCCTCCATAATTTTGCCCATGGATTGTCCACGGGTGAACAGGTTTTCTTCTTCATAGGTGTCCAGGGCGCCCAGAGCCGCAGCACAGGATAAGGGATGTCCGGAAAAGGTATAACCGTGGAAAAATTCGATCAGGTGTTCAGGTCCCTGCATAAAGCTATGATAAATTTCATCCGTTACAAAAACGCCGCCCATGGGGGCAGCGCCACTGGTTAACCCTTTGGCAGTGGTGAGAATGTCCGGTACTACATCAAAGTATTCGCAGGCAAAAGATTTTCCGAGACGACCAAAGCCGGTGATAACTTCATCAAAAATCAGCAGCACGCCATGCTTGTCACATATTTCTCTTAAGCGTTTCAGGTAGCCTTTCGGAGGCAGTATGACACCTCCGGAGCCTGCCACAGGTTCGACAATAACAGCCGCCACAGTACTTGGATCATGAAGGTACAATAAGCCTTCCAGTGCATCGGCTTTTTCAGCACCAAAGTCAGGGACTCCCCGACTAAAGGCATTTTTGTCAATATCCAGAGTGTGGGGCAGGTGATCAACCGAGGATAAAAAATTGGGAAACATTTTTCGGTTGGCGGGTATGCCTCCAACGGACATGCCGCCAAAGTTGGCACCATGATAACCTTTTTCCCGACCAATCAATCGGGTTCTCCGGCTATCTCCCCGGGATTGATGGTAGGCAAGGGCTATTTTCAGTGCTGTTTCTACGGATTCGGAACCGGAATTGGTAAAAAACACATGGTTTATATTACCCGGCATATAAGAAACAAGCCGTTCTGCCAGTTCAAATGCCAGGGGGTGTCCGCCCTGAAACGCAGGGGCATAATCCAGCGTGCCGATTTGTTGCTGAATAGCTTCCATAATTCTTGGGCGACAGTGACCGGCATTGACACACCATAAGCCGGCAATACCATCCAGAATCTGACGATTATCTTCAGTCTGATAATACATGCCTTCAGCGCGAGTGAAGATACGAGGATTTTTTTTGAATTGGCGATTGGGGGTAAAGCCCATCCAATAGGCTTCAAGTTGTTCCTGTTGCATTATTGATCAGCCCGGAGCAAGTTCTAATTATTATTTTTATGGAACTGCATACTCTGCACGGATGGAAACCGTGCAAACTGATATCCTTAGCTGTTAATAATAGAAATACACAGTTATTGAGTAGATGTCTAATAAATTGTCCGATTGGTTAGAAAATCCATACCCTGCTTCCCTTTGAAGAAGTGAACGCAGTCAACAACCCCATACCTTCAGGGGAAGGTGTACTACGATTTCACCGTGATGCAGATAACTGTATTTTCTGACTGTATTTGCTGACTGTATTTGCTGGCAAAGTGTGCGGACAGAGTTGGTGATATGTGATGTCCATCAAACTTTGTCAAAAAATACAGTTATCTGCTGTCACTACTGCAACAATGTCGTGTATAAATTGAATGTGGAGCTAAAGTGTTTTCAATAATTATTGCCGAGACTGATGACCAATAAATGACTATCCACCAAACAGAGCCCCTGACCAGAATCAGAGCCCGAAATTATGCACTGATCCTTGAAGCCGCTGAATCAGTGTTTGCGCGTCATGGATACAGGGGCGGAAGTCTGCAGATGATTGCCGATGCAGCCTGTTTGCCAAAAGCCAATATTGTCTATTACTTTGGTAGTAAACAGAATCTCTATCAAACGATATTGACACGCATTGTTAATATCTGGGAAAACGGGCTGGATAAAATCACACCGAACTCAGACCCTGCTGAAGCTCTGGACAGTTATATTCGGGAGAAGATTGAGCAATCCCGCCGTTATGGACTTGCATCAAAAATCTTCTCCAGCGAAATTATCCAGGGGGCGCCCAATCTTGATGAGAGTTTCTGGATAGAGTTGCGTGAATGGATGGATTGTCGGGTGAGCGTCATTCAAAGCTGGATTGAACAGGGAAGAATGGCTTCGGTTAATCCGAGACATTTATTATTCATGATTTGGTCTGGCACTCAGCAATACGCTGATTATTCTACCCAGCTGGAAAAACTGATGCCAGAGGACGAACTGAATCACTCCATGTATCAGGAAGCTGCCAATAATCTCAGCGAAGTCATCCTTAGAGGTTGCGGTCTGACGTTGCAACATTAATCTTCAGAGGCCATCAAATTCCTCCGGTTATTCGGCTGTAAAGCGCAGGTAATTGTCCGGGTAACTGCTCGGGACGGTTAATCACAGAAAAACCCTTAACACCGAACAAATAGGGAAAATAGGATTCTGCTTCCCGATCGATGGTGATGCAGTAGGGAATCAGCCCTTTTTTTCTGGCTTCTATAATGGCCATTCTTGTATCTTCCACGCCATAACGACCTTCGTAATGGTCTATATCATTGGGTTTGCCATCGTTGATTAACAGTAACAGTCGATGAGAACCTTTCTGATCCATCAATATTTTTGTAGCCTGACGTATGGCGGCTCCCATGCGGGTGTAATAACCAGGTCGTAATGCCTGCAAACGTCCCCGAATCTGATCATCATAGGGTTCGTTGAAATTTTTCAGGAGGTTAAACCGAACCTGATGACGCTTCACGGATGAAAAACCGTACAGGGCAAAAGGATCACCCACTGCTGACAGGGCTTCGGAAAATAACAGCATGCTATCCCGGATGACATCAATGACTTTGTGGTCATTGTTCACGTGGGCTTCTGTGGACATGGAAAGATCAGCCAGAAGCAGGCAGCACGGGTCACGGTTATACCATTTCCGAATTCTAATTATGCTATTGCGCTGCCTTTTCAGGCTTAGATCCTGCGTTGGAGTTCCTCGCCATAGCTAAGGCTATGACTCGTCACTCCGCCTTGTCTCTGAGCCTGAAAAGCCATGCTCATAACGCATATTAGAAACCGGCAATGGTATAAGGCGGTTCTGCTGAGTTCTGAAGGATGGTCGACATCATCAATTGCTCAGGCTTTGAGAAAAAGTGAATACACCATCAGTCGCCATCTGGAAGACTACCTCAAAAAGGATAAACTGAAGCCTGAAGATGGTGGCAGCAATAGCCTTCTGGCAGCAATGGCCTTCTGAATGATGAGCAAACTCAGCAATTGATCGAACACATCTCCCAGTATACCTATGCTCATATTCATCAGATTGTCGCTTATATTTCTGAACGCTGGAACGTTAAATATACCGTATCCGGACTGAACAAATGGATTCACGAACAAGGTTTCACCTACAAAAAACCAAAGGGTATCCCCCACAAGTTTGATGCCGATAAACAAGCTGAGTTTGTAGAGCTGTCAGATTCTGCGAGGTGACATAGGGCTACGGGCGCGAGAACTGATAAGAGAAACATGCCAGGCTTTTGAAATTGAAATATTAAAAGGTGTTGTAAGCCGAGATCATATTCATCTGTTACTCTCATCACCTCCAAGCATGGCCCCCAGTGAAATAATGCGAAGGATAAAAGTAAGATCTTCAACAAAGCTGTTTGAAAGTTTTCCAGATCTGAAAAGGCGTTATTGGGGACGTCACTTCTGGGCAAGAGGCTATTTTTGCGTAACTTCAGGTGAGCTAACAGAAGATATGATCAAGGAGTATTTAGAAGACCACTTCGAGCCAAGAGTTGATGATAAATTCAGAACTGAAGGATAGCGACAACGCGTCTTTGACGCGTATCCGGACTTTCAGTTCGTAATACTAACCCACCGGCTTTAGCCGGTGGTTGTTGAGTTTGTAAAACCCTATGCCAGTTTTCAGCGAGGAACCAACGAAAACACCAATGGCATTGTCCGGAGAATCTGGCCCAAGAAAATGGCTTTGGGCTATCTGACAGAGATCAACTTAAGAACGATGGAAATGTTGATTAACACGATGCCTCGGAAAGTTTTAGGAGGGCGGACTCCTCTCGAAGTCTACACAGGGCGGTCGATTGCACTTATTGCTTGAATCCAGCGTTCGTATCAAAGCCTGTAGAGAATGGCCGGTAAATGCTGTCAAAGTCCTGGCATTCATAACTTCAACAGCTATTTTGATTGAGCGGCAGTCTGCAAGTCGATGAAAGTCTTCAATATAATGCTGTCGTGTAGTGCATTTTCTGACTACTGAATTTCTGAAAACACTATTGAAATAAAACTTCCAAACTTATTTTATTTTTTGAAAAAAGGAGTATATATTCTAAATAAATTCCGAGAGTAATATCCATTGATCCCATCTACCGATTTCGACAGTCTGAAAAATGAAATCGCGAATCAGTTTCTTAAACTCAGCAAACGACTTAAACAAGTCGCCGAATTTGCTTTAGCCAATCCTAATGATATGGCTCTGGAGACCATAGCGGTTATTGCTCGAAAAGCTGAAGTACAGCCTTCTGCACTGATCCGTTTTGCTAAATTTTTCGGCTATGACGGGTTTACGGAAATGCAGAGGGTCTTCAAAAGCAGGTTAGCGAGCCAAAATGATTATAAAGAGCGCATCAGGGCATTTGAGACGGAGGGTGATAGCGAGGCAGGGCTTTTTGACGATTTTTTTGAAGGATCTATTTCTTCTCTTGAAGAATTGAGAAGCCAGTTGGACCCAGAGGTTTTAAATAAAGCGTTTGAAAAACTGAAAATGGCTGACACTATTTATCTGGCAGGCTATCGTCGTGCATTTCCGGTAGCTACCTATTTCCAGTACGCTTTTAGCCATCTTGATAAAAGGGTTGCTTTGCTTCATGGCCTTGGTGGCATGCTCGCCGAACAGACGAGAATCATGAATGAAAATGATGTTCTACTGGCCATTAGCTTTAGTGAGCATTCAGAGGAGGTCATTGATCTGGTTGAAAAAGCTGCAGAAAAAAAAGTTACGGTCATTGCTCTTACCGAAAGCAGTCTTAGCCCCATAGCTTCCAAAGCCAGTATCTGTCTTGAGGTGAAAGATGCCAAGGTTCAGGGTTTTCGTTCTCTGAGTGCTACCATGTGCATGGCGCTTATTCTTGTTGTGGGCTTGGGCAAGGAGACTCTGGATTAATTCATGAGATTATTTTTTCATAAATATTATATTTAAAATATATATTCCATTTTGTTTTGCTGTGGTAGGCTAGGATGTGCAATAAAAAAGAATAATAATAATGAAATTAACCTGTTGAGTTAAAAGGCAGCAGTCTTTCAATAGGTTGGTTTCAGGGATTGGAGTTTTCTCTACCATGAAACGCCTTACAGTATTAGCTCTTGCTTTGGCTACAGGTCTCACAGCCACCTCTTCTTTTGCCAAAAGTCGTCTGAACGTTATTTGTTCCACTGATAGTGAGTGGTGCAAATTAATGGAAACCGCTTTTGAAAAAGAAACGGGCATTGATGTTGCCCTGGTTCGCAAAAGTTCCGGGGAAGCTTTTGCCCAGATACGTGCTGAAAAGCGCAACCCGAAGATAGATATATGGTGGGGCGGGACCGGAGACCCGCATCTTCAGGCGGCAGCTGAGAATTTAACCCAGCCCTACACTGCAAATAATTCAAAAGAGCTGCTTGATTGGGCCGGTCGTCAGGCAAAGCAGGCTGATAATAAGACCGTGGGTATCTACGCTGGTGCTTTGGGAATAGGCTATAACGAAAACATTCTCAAGAAAAAAGGTCTTCCGGCACCAGCATGCTGGGAAGACTTGACTAACCCTGTTTATAAAGGTGAAATCCAGGTCGCTAATCCAAACTCTTCCGGCACAGCCTACACAGCACTTGCAACTGTTGTTCAATTATTTGGTGAAGAAGAAGGTTTCAAGTACCTGACGAAATTACACAGTAATATCAATCAATACACCAAGTCTGGTTCAGCTCCAATCAAAGCAGCAGCAAGAGGTGAAACAGCCATAGCTATCACTTTTATGCATGATATGATCAAGCAAGTTAAGAAAGGGTTTCCAATTAAGGTGGTTGCACCCTGTGAAGGCACAGGATATGAAGTGGGCTCAATGAGTATCATCAAAGGCGCACGAAACCTGGCCAATGCCAAACAGTGGGCCGAATTTGCTCTGAGACCTGATATCCAGTCCATGGCAGTGAAAGCGAAATCCTACCAAGTGCCATCAAATGCTTCTGCAGAAGTACCGCCTGAAGCGCCGAAATTGTCTGAAGTGAAACTGATCGATTATGATTTTGCTACCTATGGCTCCAGCGATGTCCGCAAACGACTGTTGAAGCGTTGGGATACCGAAGTGAAATCTCTTCCACGTTGATTACCTGTTGATGCACCACAGATTATCTGTCTGTGGTGCTCTCTAAAGAGGTTTATCTCAACTTAAAAAGAAATACAGGCTGCTGTAATCATGTCAGTTAAACACCCATTTATTCCCTGGCTTTTTATTGCCTGGGCAGGTTATCTGCTCATTCCCTGGTATATACAGGAAGATGATTTCTGGTCTATGACCTGGCTATTAAACGGGTACCTCTCTGATGAATATTACACGTCGGCCATAATTCATGGTTTTAGTTATGACAAAAGCTGGTTACTGCCTTTAAACATTTGTTTGATCGTACCATTGCTTGCTTTGAGGTATCCCAAACACAACCCCGCTTATGGTCGTATCTTGATAATATCGGGGGGCGCAGGCCTTGGCTGGCTGATTTTACAAGGTCTGGCTATCGGCATATCAGGCTGGGAGTTTACCCGTCTTGAAGCTATATTCGGCGTGCTGGAAACTCGACAGTATGGTCTTGGTTATGGCGCTTTGTTGACAGCTTCGGGTTTACTGGTCGTTCTAACTTCAGGTCTTGCCGCAAGAGGTGCAATGAAAGGCGATGTCTTTGTTACCTCCGCTGTTGGTGTCGTAATTTTTCTGGTTCTTGTCTTCGTTTTCTATCCTGTCAGTCAGATTCTGTTCAGTGCCTTTCAGGATGAAGAAGGTCGATGGGCTGTCAGTGGTTTTTATCAATCACTGACGAATGACAGTATCTGGGGAATGTCCTGTTTGATTGATAGCCGTAGTTGTGGTGTCGCCTGGAATTCTGTCTTTCTGGCAATACTGACAGGGGTGTCGACAACGCTTCTGGGTCTTGCCTTTGCCCTGATTGTGACCCGGACAGGGTTTCGTTATAAAAAATCTCTGCGTCTGTTAACCATCCTCCCAATTGTCACACCACCATTTGTTATTGGTTTGGCTCTGATTTTACTATTTGGTCGTTCCGGTATCGTTACACAGTTTTTCTCAGATTTGCTGGGACTTGAAGCTGGTCGTTGGTTATATGGATTGCCGGGAATCTGGCTCGCCCAACTATTAGCATTCACGCCTATTGCCTTTTTGGTGCTGATTGGCGTTGTCGAAGGTATCAGTCCTTCCATGGAAGAAGCATCCCAGACGTTGCGTGGTTCTCGCTGGCAGACTTTCCGTCATGTGTCTCTCCCTTTGATGCGACCAGGGCTGGCTAATGCATTCCTTATAGGTTTTATCGAGAGCATGGCAGATTTTGGTAATCCAATGGTGTTGGGTGGCAACTATGATGTGCTTTCTACCGAAATATTTTTTGCCATAGTGGGCGCACAAAATGATCAGAGTCGTGCAGCAGTTCTGGCAATTGTCCTGCTGTTCTTCACACTCAGTGCCTTTTTCATCCAGCGTATGTGGCTGGGTAAAAAATCCTATACGACGGTATCCGGTAAAGCAGAATCCGGTGCAGCTATGCCAGTGGATAAAAGGCTGAAGTGGCTCAGCTATGGCACTGCCCTTCCATGGGCTCTGTTCACAATAGTGATTTATGCCATGGTCATGTTTGGCGGTTTTGTCTCTAACTGGGGGTACGATCACAGCTTTACCCTGCAACACTATAGCGATGCCTTTGCCCTTAGCTGGGGTGAGTTTGGACTGGTCTGGGAAGGGCAGGCCTGGGATTCACTCTGGACCACTTTAAGTATCTCGGCAATAGCGGCGCCTCTGACAGCAGCAGTAGGTTTGCTAACTGCATATCTGCTGGTTCGGCAAAATTTTGCCGGTAAGGATTTGTTTGAATTTGGCACCATGCTCAGTTTTGCTATTCCCGGGACAGTTATAGGTGTCAGTTATATTCTGGCATTCAACGTACCGCCGTTGGAACTCACGGGAACGGGTGTCATTCTGGTCATCTGTTTTATGTTTAGAAATATGCCGGTAGGGGTTCGTGGCGGCATTGCGGCGATGTCTCAGTTGGACAAAAGTCTGGATGAAGCATCACTGACTCTTGGTGCTAACAGCTTTACCACGTTGAGAAAGGTTATTTTGCCATTGCTTCGTCCGGCAATGATTGCCGCTCTGGTCTATAGCTTTGTACGGGCTATTACCTCCGTCAGTGCCGTCATCTTTCTGGTCAGTGCCGAACATAATATGGCAACGTCGTTCATCATAGGTCTGGTTGAAAACGGTGAGTATGGTATTGCTATTGCTTATTGCAGTGTATTGATTGTCATCATGCTGACGGCAGTAGCGGGTATTCAGTTTGCTGTAGGTAAGCGTAAATTGCGACGCAAGGCTACCGCAGGCAGTCAGAATAAAAAGAAATTGCAGGAGCAGTTCGCATGAGTCTGGATTACAAGGCAGGATCTGTCGTCTTTGAAAAAGTATCCAAACATTTCGGTCAGGTTACAGCTATTGACAATATTTCATTCAAAATTGAACCGGGCCAACTGGTCACCCTGCTGGGACCAAGTGGTTGTGGCAAGACGACCACACTAAGAATGATTGCCGGGCTGGAGCACCCTTCAGCAGGCCGAATTCTTATTGGTGATAAGGAGGTGACTCATCTTTCTGCAACAGACCGTGATGTCAGTATGGTGTTTCAGTCTTATGCGCTATTTCCTCATATGTCAGTGGCAGAAAACGTGGCCTATGGATTAAGTGTCAGTGGTACACGCAAATCCGAAGCTATGGAGAAAGCTCAGGAAGGTTTGAATCTGGTAGGGCTGGCAGGTTATGGTAAACGGCTTCCCAGCGAATTGTCCGGTGGCCAACAGCAACGGGTTGCTGTGGCCAGAGCACTGGTGTTGGAGCCGGAAGTTTTGCTGCTTGACGAACCTCTTTCAAATCTGGATGCAAAACTTCGTCGCCATGTTCGTGAAGAGATCAGAGATCTTCAACAGCAATTGGGTTTGACTGCTGTTTATGTAACTCATGACCAGGAAGAAGCGCTGGCCGTATCGGATCAAATTATAGTGATGAACAAATCGGTTGTCGCCCAGCAGGGCACTCCCAGAGAACTGTATGAGCAGCCATCGTCTTCATTTATCGCTGATTTTATTGGCGATGCCAATTTGTTAGTGGGTGAATTACAAAGAACGGAAGGGGAGTTTGCACGGGTTAATGTAGGCGGAGTTGATGTACAGGTACCTCATCGTGAACAGACTCAGGGTCAGGTCACGATAGCCGTACGTCCTGATGCCGTTATTCTTCATAAGAATGTCGAAGCAACAGCTCTGAATGGTGAAGTGACCCATGCCAGTTATCTGGGAAACCAGATTCAGTACACTGTTGATAGTGCGTTAGGAGAGTTGTTTGTTATCGATTATCGGGTGGATCAGCCTGTGGCAAAAGGTAGCAGTGTTGCACTGGATTTCAATAATCGTGGCCTTGCACTGGTTGCCGCTTAAACAGGAGCTAATTAATGAACATTGATTTTCCAGTGACTGAACTGGCCGAACGGTTCGGTGTTGCTAAAGATATTATCCTGTCAGGCGGCGCGCATGCTTACGATTATTATATGAAACGGGAACAGCTTCAGGTTGAAAGAAAGAGTGAGCCTCAGGATGTAGTCAGCATCGCAGATAGAGAGGTAGAAACAGTCATTAATGAAGAGTTGAAATCACATTTTCCTGATGACGGTTTTCTTGGTGAAGAGCATGGTATTACAGAAGGTGGAAATGACTGGCTCTGGGTTATTGACCCAATTGATGGCACTTCGTGCTTTCTGAATGGACTTCATGCCTGGTGCGTATCTGTAGCATTGCTCTATCAGGGGAAACCGGTGGCCGGGCTGGTTTACGATCCTAATGCTAATGAATTGTTTTCAGCAATGAAAGGTCAGGGGACGTATGTTAATGATCAGCCGGTACAGTGTCTGAATGTAGGTAGTTTAAAGGAAGGCTTAATGGGGGTTGGAATCTCTCATCGAATACCTTCTGAGCCTTGTGTCCGTTTCATTCAGAATCTGCTGGAAGAAGGTGGCATGTTTATCCGAAATGGTTCGGGTGCATTGATGCTGAGTTATGTAGCAGCAGGACGACTGGTTGGTTATTACGAACCTCATATCAATTCGTGGGATTGCATGGCTGCTGTTGTTTTGATCAAGGAGGCAGGCGGGGTAGTTAATGATTTTCTAGCGGGTGAAGGTCTACTGAAAGGGAATCCAATCCTTGCATCTGCTCCCGGAATATCTTCGGATCTCGAAAAACTTACCAATGTACAACTCAGCCACTGATCAAAAAGCGGCAGTTTTTACCTGCCGCTTTTTGAACCTCAAACCTGCTATTTCCCTATCTTGGCCAGTGTTTCCGGCTTCATGAATTTATCGACAATCAGCATAAACAGAACCGATGGCACCAATAGAATCAGAGCCGTGATGGACGCTATCTGGTAGTTTCCTTCCATACTGGCGTTGTACAGCAGCATGGGCAAGGTAATGATATCTGGTGCACCAACAAAGAAAGTACCGGTAAATTCGTCCAGAGATTCCAGAAAGACAAAGATACAACCAGCCAGAACACCGGGCAATGCCTGGGGCAAAGTGATTGTGAAGAAAGTTCTTAGTGGCGAAGCACCGAGATTTCGGGCTGCTTTTTCCAGATCTTCATCAACACTGCTGAATGCCGCAACGGTTATCCAGACAGAGAACACCATACCGTGTACAGCATGAACCAGCACGACTCCAACCACTGTGCCATTCAACCCTAACTCGTAGAACAATCTGGCGACATTAATATAGACTGCCAGGTTGGGAAACGCCTGTGGCATCAGAAATAACAGCATGACGAAAGCACGGGCGGGAAGGCTGCGCCTTGCCAATGCGTAGCCTGCCGGGACGGATACCAGCAAGCAAACGACAACCGTAGTTAAAGCGATCATGACACTAGTGGCCAGTGATGTCATCGCGTCGCTGTGAGGCCCGAACACCTGTTGCCAGTATTTAAAGCCATAGGTGACAGGTAATTTATGAGGAAAATACCAGACTTCAGTGACTGCCCAGAGTAACAGGTTCACTAAGGGACCAAAGATCAGCAGAGCCAGAGTTAAAATGAGCAGGGTTTGAAGTACAGCTCCACTGAAACCGGTGAGCCGAAGTCTGGATAGCAGGCCTTTGTGGTGGCCTGGAGAGCTTGCGATAGTTGCAGTCATCATGCGTGCTGACCTCCTGTACCATTTTCATTACGCAGAGACTGTTTCAGGTAATACCAGGCCAGAACTGCCGTCATCATCCATGAAATAAACCCGAGAGCATTGGCAACGCCATAGTCTCCGTACGAACTTATCCGGAATGCCATATCGGCTGTCATCATGGTCGGTGTTCCTGTGCCCAGCATCAGGGGAACACTCAATACTGAAAGCATGGTGACAATAGAAAGAATCAGGGCAACTCCCAAAGTGCCTGTTATTTGCGGCAGGATAATTTGAAAAAGAATTCGTACTTTACCTGCACTGAGGTTAGCTGCAGCTTGAATCTGGGAACGTTCCATGGCCGCCATGGCACCGGCAATCATGAGAGTGGAAAAAGCAGTTTGTTTCCAGACAAAAGTAAAAACAATGCCACTCCAGTCCAGAAATGACACCGCTTGAAGAGGAGTAATCAGGTCGGCTGACATCAGTGCATTATTCATCAAGCCATTTTTAGCCAGAAAGGTTCGCATGCATTGAGCCGTCACAATAAATGGAATAAATAGTGGCCAGCGATAAATTGCAGCCAGAAGAGCAACAAGACGAGGATTACCTGACAGGGTGAGAATCCCGGCTATGGTAATGGACATCAGAGCAATAATTATTGCTGAGAGCCCCACTATTCCTATGGTAAACAGGATGTCCGAGCCATATAACTCTGTTGCTTTCACAAAGTGATCAAGTCCGTATTGGTCTCCGACTGCAAAAGCAGACTCAATGGATGACAGCAGAGGAATAATAAACAGTCCGACCACCATTAAAAGCGCCGGAATCAGCATTAGAAGTGTAAAAAAGCGGGATTGATTCATAGAAAATACACATCCGGAATAAATACAATAGCTGGAGTTGTGCAGGAAATACCCTGAATTAATTCAAGGCACTCCTGAGACTATTTTCAGGTGAGAATAAACGAACAGATTCTAGTTAGTGACCTTACGCTCATAGCTTTCCTTGATGTCATCAAAGTAGGAAGCAATAGGAAAACTCTTACCCTTACTGGACAGATCTTCCGGTGTGATTTCCTTGAACAACTTATTCCAGCTGGCAGTGTCCATTTCGGACTTAACATGTTCTGCATCTATGCCCGGATACCAGTTAAACCGTTTTACAATGCCGTTGGCCTGAATGTTAGGGCTGGTGGCCAGCTCAATAAAGTCACGGGCCAGCTTCATGTTTTCGGCACGCTTGGGCAGAACATAGTACATAGGCTGTCCCGGCATGCCCGGTGCAATCAGCTGCAGTTTGACGCTGGGTGGTACTTTGCCCTGGGCTTTCCAGGAATAGAACATATCGACCCAGACTGGACCCATGTAGATTTCGCCCCGATTCAGCATGTCCAGGGTTCCGGCGTTACCCGGAGTGAAGGTAACGTTCTTGTTGAACTCCTTGAGTTCGGCCAGCGCTTTATCCCATGTGTTTTTCACTGCTGGATCGTAAGGCCCTTCGGTCAGGGTTTTGGCGTCGGAGCCATAAGCGTAAATCCAGCCGGTGACAAAACTGACGCCAGACATTCCGTTTTTGATACCGTTGTAGCCAAATGTTTTTGGGTGCTTCTGGGTGAATTTCACCAGTTCGTCATAACTGGTCGGTGGCTGAGAAATGATATCGCTGTTATAGGCAATCGCCGTCTGGCTATGGAACATTGGCATAACAAAGCCGTCTACATTAGAACCCAGAGCATTTTTGGTGGTTGTTCTGGATGCCAGTTCGCCTGTTCGAATTTCGTCTTTAAAGCGGGAAAGCAGGTTTTCAGTTACCAGCTTGCCACCAAACTTCTGGTGTACAACGGCTACATCAATATCGTAGCTGTTAGCCTCGGCTTTTTCCTGGGCAACCAGCTTTTCAAAAATTTTGTTGGAGCCGGAATCGCCCGGACCTGTACCTACTACTCTTACTTTAACGCCAGGATGACTTTCTTCAAATTTCGGTGCGAGAAATTCTTTAACGTAGTCGACCATGTTCTGGCCACCGGCTGTTGTGACATTAAGAACGGTTTCAGCTGATACCGCCGCCTGTGCAGATAAGCCCATTATAGCGGCCAGGCAGCCCCCGGTAATTGCTTTCAGTTTGAACATCTGTGTTTCCTCGGTTGTTGTTATTTTTATATTCTTCCATGAATGGTTGTCAGGCAGGTTGTACGTCTGACGCTGCCGGATAGATATGCAGAGCCTCAGGAGGGAGGTTGACTTGAATTAGTGATTTTTCGTTAATGGCAACCGGATGATCTACTACACAAGTGCTGTCACCCAGTTGAACACTGTGTCGATAACCTTGCCCCATATAGGCTGTTTGCAGAACAACAGCGCTGGGCTGATGATCAATATCGTCAGATTGATCGTTAAACGACAGACTTACTTCGTTACTGCGAAAATAGACATCAACCTTACCTTCATAAAGATCACCTGGAGGTTCTGGCAGAGGTACTGTTTTATTCAGATGATCCAGCACCAGTTCAGCTCTGCCATTATGTTTGGATACTGTGCCCGAAAGTTTGTTCTCTGCCCCCATAAAGTCAGCGACAAAAGGTGTTGCAGGAGTACAGTAAAGGCTTTCCGGTGTTCCCGATTGCTCTATTTTGCCGTTATTAAGAATGATGATTTTATCAGCCATGGACATGGCTTCTTCCTGATCATGAGTCACCATTATGGCGGTGAACCCCAGTTTCTTTTGTAAGGCTTTTATTTCATGGCGGACAGAAGCCCTGACACGGGCATCGAGATTAGAAAGAGGTTCATCGAGAAGCAGAAGGGATGGTTCAACTGCCAGAGCTCTGGCCAGTGCGACCCGCTGACGTTGTCCACCAGAGAGATCTGTTACAGGGCGATGTCCATAGCCAGAAAGGTTAACCAGCTCAAGAATCTGGCTGATACGCTGTTCAATTTCTGGTTTACCCAGCTTTCGAAGCTTCAAAGCATAGGCAATATTCTGGGATACGGTCATATGCGGCCAGAGTGCGTACGACTGGAACACCATCGCCATATTGCGGTGCTCGGGTGGCAGTTCAGTTATGTCCCGTCCTTCTACTTCCAGTGAACCAGATAAAGGCTTGATGAAACCGGCCAGAACTTGTAACAGTGTCGTTTTACCACAACCAGACGGACCAAGCAGGGCTACGAACTCCCCGGGTCGAATGGAAAATGAGATGTCATTCAATACCGCTGTTTTGTCATAGCCTGCGACCAGCTTGGATACTTTCAGTGAATCAGACATTATTATTACGACTCATGTTCTAGTTATTATTATGAAAATACCGCTATTTGTATTTCCGGGTCATTACTCTGGTTTTAGTAGAGCCGGGTCTGGGGATTGACAGAGAACCGTCTGCCTAATGCGGCAACGGCTCCTGCATCCTTGCAGTCGTAGCAAAGTGATCTGAAAATCCGCTTTAGTTCGTTGGGTAGCTCGCTACTCGCCTCTCAAAATAAAATTTCATCATCAATTTTCTACGACCCTCGCTACGGACGCTATTCTCGGTCAGGCACCTGGTAAATTGATATTATCAGCTCTTTTTGTTCACTATCCCGATTAAGTTTTAGTTACATTACAGCGTTAGTTCTATGCCTGTTCTCTGGCACAAAGCTTTGAGGTTTTCAGCGCCCATCCTGGCGTAGGTTAGTGGTCTTGCAATCACCGGGTCCTGTTCAGCTTCTACCACAAGCCAGCCCTGATAATTACTGGTTTTAAGAACGTTGAGAACTTCCGGATAATCAATGTCTCCGTCTCCCGGAACTGTGAAAACACCATTAAGAACAGAATCAAGAAAACTCAGATCTCTATTAAGGGCATCATTTAGCACACTGAGACGTATATCCTTGCAGTGGACATGATTGATTCTGGAAGAGTGTTTCTGGGCAATACTCAAAGGGTTTCCACCTGCATAGGTAATGTGGCCAGTATCAAGCAACAGGCCAACTGCTTCTCCTGTGTGTTGCATCAACAAATCAATATCCTGTTCTGTTTGTACGACGGTTCCCATGTGATGATGGTAGGCAATCTCAACATCTCGTGAACGGGTGTATTCTGCAAGTTCCGTCAGTTTACGACCAAATTCTGCCCAGATTTCCTCATTCATCACGGGCCTGTGAAGCAAAGATTTGGCTTGATCACCATGGATGCTGTTGGTCACTTCGCAATAAACCATCACGGTAGCACCCAGTGATTGCAGTAGATCGAGGTGATTTTCTATGTCACGAACTTCCTCTTCTACAGAATGAGTCAGCAACCGGCCACTGAACCAGCCGGACACCAGGCTCAGGCTATGATTGTCGAGAATGGGGCCCAGAACCTCTGCTGTTCTTGGAAATTTATTGCCCAACTCAAATCCTGAAAAACCGGCTTGCTTCCCCTCGGTCAGACAGGTTTCCAATGGTGTATCTGCGCCTAGTGAAGGCAGGTCATCATTGGTCCAGGTCAGCGGGTTGATTCCAATACGTACAGTCATTTTATTATTCCGCAAATATTCATTGTTGTTTTATAGGTTTTGAGCACTCAATAAGGTTGTTGTTTCTTCTTTGTCAGATAATTCGCTCTGGCTTGCATAACTTCATCTCGTGATGATATTTCCGGAACGGCAACGTCCCACCAACAACTGCCTTCGGATGTTGAGAACGGGTCGGTATCGAGAGTGATGACATAAGAATGAGCAGAGGCTTTTGCCCGGATCATGGCTTGCTCGAGGTTTTTGATACCGTCGACTTTTTCAGATGAAGCTCCAAGAGCTGCGGCATGAGCGGCAAAGTCAATTTTCGGCGCCCCCTCTTCAACCGTTCGACAATTCTCAAGAAGGTTGTTAAAAGAAGAGCCTCCTGTGGCGTTCTGCAAGCGATTGATGCAGCCAAAACCACGATTATCAAGAACCACTACAATAATTTTGTGTCCCAGCATAACGCTGGTGGAGAGTTCTGAGTTCAACATCATGTAGGAACCGTCTCCTACTACAACAATAACGTCACGATCAGGGTTGGCCATTTTTACGCCCATACCACCGGCAATCTCATAACCCATGCAGGAATAGCCATACTCGAGGTGGTAACCTTTTTCGTGATCTGTACGCCAGAGTTTGTGCAGTTCACCTGGCAGACCGCCTGCAGCACAAACGATGATATCCTTGTCATCAGACGATCTTTTTACTGCGCCAAGGACCTGTGCGTCGGAAGGCAGTCCTGTACTGGTTTCTGTACCTTCGGCTGCTGTGACCTGGTCATAGTACTGGTTCCACTGTGCAACCAGATGCTGCCCGGTTTTCAGCCAGTTATTGTCAACCTGCCAGCCATCCAGACGACTCTGTAAAGCTTTAAGAGCCAGTTGAGCGTCCGATACCAGAGGCCAGGCATTGTGTTTTATTGCATCAAAGCAAGCGACATTCAGCTGGATCAATTGTACTTCGGGGTTGGCAAAGAGTGTGCGTGATGCTGTGGTAAAATCCTGCAGTCGTGTACCCACAGCAAGAACAACATCAGCCTCTCTGGCCAGTTTGTTGGCGGACTCGGAGCCAGTGACACCAATGGCTCCGATATTATTGGGGTGGTTCCAGAGTAATGAACCTTTACCAGCCTGGGTTTCGACCACAGGTATTCCGGTCTGTTCGGCAAACTGCTTCAGAGTATCTGTTGCCGTAGAGTAGTGAACACCACCGCCAGCAATTAATAGAGGCTTCTCAGCCGATTTCAGCAAGGACAGTACGTCAGCTAATTCCCTTTGATCTGCGGCCTGACGACGCTGGTAATGAACTTTGGTTTTAAAGAAATTTTCCGGATAATCATAGGCTTCAGCCTGAACATCCTGGCAGAGCGATAGAGTGACCGGGCCACAATTTACAGGATCGATCAGCGTCTGGATGGCCACTGGCAAACTGGTAATGATTTGTTCGGGGCGTGTAATACGGTCAAAGTAGCGACTGACGGGACGAAAGCAGTCGTTTGTTGTAATCGTAGGATCACTAAAACACTCTATCTGTTGCAAAACCGGGTCTGGTGTCCGGTTGGCAAAAGTGTCTCCGGGAAGCAAGAGTACAGGCAATCGGTTTACATGAGCAAGTGCCGCTGCCGTCACCATATTGGCCGCTCCGGGTCCAATCGAAGTCGTACAAGCCATCATACGTCGACGATTACTGGCTTTTGCGTAAGCAATGGCTGCATGAGCCATCCCCTGTTCATTATGAGCCCGAAACGTCGGTAGCTCATCTTGTGCCTGATAAAGAGCTTCACCCAGACCTGCAACATTACCATGACCAAAAATAGAAAAGACACCTTCAAACAGAGGTAAAACTTTGCCGTCTATTTCTACACGCTGGGCAGAAAGGTATTTTATCAGCGCCTGAGCCATGGTTAAACGCAGGGTTTTCATTGGTTTTTCTCCAGTCCACGGTTTTTCCAGGCATTAATTAGTTCAACATAGTTAGCGGCAACTGCATCAATATATTGTTGATCGTTTATCTCACCTGCTAACCATTGTTTGCTGGGTTCGCTAAACAGTGAGCGACCAACTGTAAAGCCCTTACAGATATCAATACCGGCACTTTGTTCAAAACCTTTTATAAGTTCTGGTAAAGGTGCATCCAGACCCAGCATCACAACGCCGCGACAGTGTGGGGACCGTTCCTTAATGACATGATCGATTTTTTTCCATGACTCATGACTCATGGTTGGAAGCTTCCACCAGTCAGGCCTTACGCCCAGATTATAAAAACGGGTAAGAGTATCTGCCAGTGTATTTTCATTGAGCAGGCTGCTCTGGGGCGGAATAATTTCCAGTAAAAGTTCATGACCCGAGAAACAACAGGCCTTAAACAGCTCTTTAATCTGTCTCTCCTGTGCAAGTCTAAACTCATGTTGATCAGAGGGGTGATAAAACACCAGACATTTGACAATATGCTCCCTTGGCCAGGTTTTTAGACGATCACCGATAGAACGTCCACCTTCAAGTTCTAAGGGCCGTGAGGAAGGCAGTTCAACCGGTCTGGCAATCCACCAACCTTTGCCGGTTACATCATTGAGTGCATCCTGACCGTAGGTGTCATCGATTAAAACACCAATATTACCTTTCAGACCGGCTTGTTTTGCTCCCGACTCAGTGGCTTTCACTAATAATTTCTTCAGAGTGCCAATCGCTTCCGGTTCGGCACCTGCTTCTTTTGCCATTTGGATAAATTGCTTACGGTGATCGAATGCGAGTCCGCATATTTCCTGCCAGTCTTGCGCTGATCGGGTCGTTACTCTGTGCAGATAATTCAGTTCATCGTCAAGATCCGGTCTGGCTATGGAATTAGCGTGTTTTATGTAGTAATCCAGCTCTTCTGCTGAAGGGATGGCTGGTGCGCAACCGTGTCTTGAAACAACAAGGGCGCCACAGGCATTGGCATAGGTACAACTTTGTTCATGAGGTTTATCTTTGAGCCAGCCTCGCAGAAAACCTGAAAGGAAAGCATCACCGGCACCCAAAACATTCAGTACATCTACCTGTACTCCTGTGAATACATCGAAGTGATCAGTGTGGTCAGGAATGTCGCCATCGAGTGTCGTGCTACCCAATGCTCCCAGTTTCAGGACAATGGTAGCCTTGGTCAGTGAGCGTACCTTCTTAAGAGCTGTGATTGTGTCAGAACTGCCTCCGGCTATATGAACTTCTTCTTCTGTACCAACAATCAGGTCGAGGTCCGGCAATACAGACTGGAGATGGGAGGACACAGAACTGGAAGAGATGAATCGGGTTTCACCGTCACCCAGCCCTGTTAAACCCCAGAGTACAGGACGATAATCAATGTCCAGAATAACTTTGGTTCCAGCGGCTTTGGCATATTTTATAGCCGCCGAACAGGTCTCGAATGTGTTCGCTGTTGACAGATGTGTTCCTGTCATCAAAAGACTTTTACTGGAAGCGATGAATTCAGGAGAGAAGTCCTCGCTGTTTAATGCCATATCGGCACAGTCATTGCGGTAAAAAATAAGAGGGAAGGTATCCTGATCCTTAATACCAAGAATAACCAACCCGGTAAGGCGCTTTTTGTCCGTTATCACATGACTGATATCAACCCCGCCAAGGGCAAGCTCTTCCCTGACAAAGCGTCCCATGTGTTCGTCACCAACGCGAGTCAGCATGGCTGATTTTAATCCCAGTCGGGCTGTACCGTAAGCAATGTTTCCGGATGAACCACCCAAATATTTGGCAAAGCCGGACATATCTTCCAGTCGACTGCCCACCTGTTCTCCATAAAGATCGACGGCTGCTCTGCCAAGGCAGATCACATCCAGTGATCGCAGGCTTAATTGATTGTTTGTTAGCATGATATTTGTACTTCCTTACAGAGATCCTGGTTCAGTATCCGGGGCTCTGTGTTGACTTCTTATAATTGGCAGCACCTGATTGTCACAGGCGACGGTGATCCAGCATTTGTCTTTACAGGACTGTTCAATAGCCTTCATATCGATGTAGCCCAGACCGTGCCCGGCGCTGACACAAAAATGTATATAATCGGGATGTTCAGGACCAGTAAGAATTCGTTTGAATCCATAGCAGTCAGATTCACCTTCTATTTTTAACAACTGTAATTCTGACAAGCGCTCCTGATCGTAAATCAACGAGCCTTTAGTGCTATTGATTTTAAGCCAGAGACCGTTCTCGGTCAGGCTTTTAGGCAATGCGTGACAATTCTAAAGTGCCATTTCAGACCAGTAGCATTAAATAACTGCAGATTCCTCAGCTTTTTGTTTTACACCCGCTTTTACTGAATCCAGACGGGCAAATTCTTGAAGCTCTGATTCCAGAGCTTCAAGTTCCTGACCTCCGGCCATCATCTCCAATATCTCTTCACGGCTGACATCTGATTTAAGAAAAGTGCCAAGGCTATGGCCCCGGTTCAGCAGTGTGAAACGGTCACCAACAGGGTAAGCGTGATGAACATTGTGAGTAATCAGAATAACAGCAAGTCCTTTTGCTTTTGCTTTAGCTACGACCTTTAAAACATTGGCTGATTGTTTTACACCCAGGGCGGCGGTTGGCTCATCAAGTATTAATACCTTTGCACCAAAATGAATGGCCCTGGCTATGGAGAGACACTGCTTTTCACCTCCAGACATGGTGCCAATAGCGTGCTCCGGGTTACGAACGTCAATACCCATTTCGGCCAGTCCTGCCCGGGCAATTTCATTTGCCCGTTTGGTATCGAATACTTTGAATGGTCCCCATTTCTTGGTGAGCTCTCTGCCCATAAAAAAATTACGGGTAACACTCATTAAAGGTACCAGCGCCAGATCCTGGTAAACCGTTGCTATACCAGCATCCAGTGCATTCCTCGGTGAGTTGAAAGAGGTCGTTTTACCCTCTACAAGAAATTCACCTTCTGAGGGTATATGGACACCAGCCAGCGTTTTTATCAGGGTTGATTTTCCGGCACCATTATCGCCAAGAAGACAATGGACTTCGCCCATTTTTACCTGCATGTCGATATCTTTCAGGGCGATAACGGAGCCAAAATAGCGGCTGACTTTTTTTAATTCGAGAATGAATTCGCTCATTTCACAAGTACCTGTTTCCCTGAACGCTTTTTATTATTGTGTGGTGACTGCATGATTAGGCATTCATATTGAGTGTGATTAAACGATATAAATGCTTTAACGTGCTTCCGTCACTCGCTTGCGAATGAAATTATTGAACAGCACGGCCATTAGCAGCATTACCCCCAGGAATACCCTGAACCAGTCTGAATTGATACCTGTAAAAAATATGCCCATTTGCACAACCCCGAAGATCAAGGCACCGAAACAGGCTCCAACCACTGAGCCATAACCGCCGGTTAGCAACGCGCCTCCGATGACGACTGCAATAATTGCTTCAAATTCTTTTAGAAGGCCACGGTCTGCAGCTGCCGAACCAAATTCCAGAACCTGACAGGAAGCGTAAAGTGCTGCACAGAATGCAGTGAAAACGAATAACAGTATTTTTACCTTCTCAGTGGGAACACCAATATTTTTTGCCGCTTTGTCGTCACCACCAGTTGCAAAAATCCAGTTTCCGAAAGAGGTTCGCATTAGTAGCCAGCTTGCAGCGACTGCCAATATCAGACACCAGATAATGACCATCGGAATACCCGTGAAAACAGGCGTGCCATCAGCGTAAGATTCAAGCCACCCCGTATTAGCCAGCCACTGAAAAAATGATGTACCCAGTTCGCCACCAAAAAAGGGTGCCAGCCAGTCACTTTCTGCGATTTCACTGACCCCGCTGATGATGGTTTTATTAGTCATCAAAATAGAAAGGGCAATGGTTAAGCCACGAAGAATAAAGAGAAAGGCAAGGGAAACTATAAACGATGGTAGTCCTGTTTTGACCACGGTGTAACCAATTAGTGCTCCGATGGCCATGGCACCTGCCATGGCGAAAAGAATACTGACCCAGACAGGCCAGCCCCAATAGGTAGCAGGGATTGCAATCATCATTCCCGCAAAACCGATCATCGAACCAATGGAAAGGTCAAATTCTCCGGCAATCATCAGCAGGCAGGCGCCAATAGCCAGGATTCCCAGTTGTGCTGACACGGTTGTCCAGTTCAGTATTCCGTCAGCACTGAACATTCCGGAATCACCGGCAAATACGGCAAAAAACAATAAAACAAGAACAGCACCCGAGACAGAGCCAAGTTCGGGTTTACTCAATAATACTTTCAGACGGGATTCTTCTCGAACACGCTCATCATTTTTTAAATAGGATACAGAATGGGCTTCAGATAGATCCACTGGTCTCAACTCCGATCATTTCATTATTTGTTATGTTTTTTAAAAGGAGACAGGATTACATAACAGTTGATTCTATTTCATAATGGAATATTTTTTTCAAAAAAACAACTATTGGAATTGTTGTGATGTGTAATCAGCCGATTTCCAATGAAAAAGCAGTTTTCCGAGGCAGATTCATTGTTGACACGACCAGTTTTTAGGTGGAAGGTAGTCGTGGAATAAAAATTCCATAAAAGAAAATTATAATAAATATTCTTTTTGATGAAGAGTACATGGCAAGACATGTTTACATCAATAGATGTTCCGGAGAGAAATAATGACAAGAAAAACAAGGCTGAATGCTCTCAAGAAATATGCTTCGACTCTGATTCTGGGGGGGGTTGCTGCTGCGACAACAATGATGATGCCTCTGTCAGCTAATGCTGCAGGTGAACGTTTTGTTCTGGTCAGTCATGCACCAGACTCAGACTCCTGGTGGAATACCATAAAGAATGCAGTCAAGGCAGCGGGCAGCGATATGGATGTATCGGTAGAATACCGCAACCCTCCTACAGGTGATCTGGCTGATATGGCCCGTATTGTTGAGCAGGCGATTGCATCCAATCCTGATGGCTTGATATTGACCATTGCAGATTACGATGTATTGAAGAGGCCTCTCAGAAAAGCCAATCTTAAAAACATTCCTGTCATCACCATCAATTCCGGTACCCATGAGCAAAGTGAAAAGCTGGGAGCACTGCTTCATGTAGGTCAGCCTGAATACGACGCTGGTTATGGTGCAGGCAAGAAAGCCAAAGCAGAAGGCGTCACAAGCTTTGCCTGTATCAATCATTACATTACCAATCCGGCTTCTGTAGAACGGTGCAAGGGATTTGCTGATGCCATTGGTGTTTCTCTTGACGGAAACATGATTGATGTAGGCAGTGATCCAACGGCTATTGAAAAGAAGGTTATGGCGCATCTTCGGCAGAAGCCGGAAACCGATGCGGTTCTGGCTCTTGGTCCTACATCCGCACATCCGACCATAAGAGCTCTGAAAAAGATGCATAAATCAAAAGACATTTACTTTGGTACTTTTGATGTCAGTGATGATATTGCCAAGGCGATTAAATCTGGCGAAATCAGGTTTGCTATCGATCAGCAACCGTACCTTCAGGGATATCTTCCTGTAGTTGCCCTGACGCTGTTTAGCCGATATGGCATAATTCCAAGTAACAACATTAACTCCGGACCCGGATTTATAACCAAAGAAAATATTGCCCAGGTTGAAAAGCTGGCGGGTGAAGTTCGATAATTATATTTGCTGAGAGCTGAAGTCGGAATAAACGCCATTTAATGGAGTATTCTGACCGTATCTGATAACAGGATTTTATATGTCGTTTTTATTATCCAGGCCATCCCTGCCAGATAATCAGGGGTGCATTCAATGCATCACACCTGAATCCGCGGATTGGCAATATGTAGGTTTTGAAGTGTATCAGTTGCAGGCAGGCCAGTCGCTTGAACAGATGACAGCTGATAATGAAGTTTGTCTGGTACTGGTGAGTGGTAAAGCCAGTGTGTCTACCCGCAGCGAAAGCTGGAATCAGATTGGTGATCGTGATTCTGTTTTTGAACAGAAGGCACCTTACAGTGTTTATGTACCGCCATCGGACCTGTTTTCGATTGTTGCTGAAACCGATCTTGAACTAGCCGTTTGTAAAGCACCTGCTGAAGGACACTTGTCTGCAAGGCTGATTCTGCCGGAAGAGTGTGAATACCAGACTCGTGGAACAGGCACTAACCAGAGGCATGTCTGCAATATCCTTTTCAAGGAGGGTTCTGCTGAAAGTTTGTTGGTGTGTGAAGTTATTACACCGAACGGACACTGGTCGAGTTATCCGCCTCACAAGCATGACCAGAACGCTGAACCGGATGAAACCCTGCTGGAAGAAACGTACTATCACAAGGTTAATCCACCTCAGGGTTTTGCGTTTCAACGTGTCTATACCGATGATCGTTCTCTGGATGAAACCATGGCTGTAGAACACAACCATGTTGTAAAGGTTCCTAAAGGCTATCATCCGGTAGGTGCCGCCCATGGTTACGACCTCTATTATTTGAATGTTATGGCTGGTCCGAAACGCAATTGGGTGTTCAGGAATGATCCTGAACACGAATGGATCATTGAAGCGGACAAGAAAAAATAATATTGAATGCTCGTATACAGTATTCAAAAAACGTTATCGCAAAAATTAAAATTAAAGAGAATACTTATGCTTAATTTTGCTATGTTTGGTGCGGGACGTATTGCCAATGTCCATGGTCAAACTTTAAATGAGCACCCTGACGTCAACCTTAAATACATTGTTGATCCATTTCCGGATGCAGCGAATATCGTAGCAAATAAGTTCAACGCTGAAGTTGTGACTGCAGATACGGTGTTTTCAGATACAGCGATAGATGCCGTACTGATTTGCAGTTCAACAGACAGCCATTCTAATCTGATTGAAAAAGCCGCACTGGCAGGCAAGGCAATTTTCTGTGAGAAACCTGTAGATCTGGATATTAGTCGCGCTCGTCGTGTTGCAGATGTTGTCAGGGAAGCAGAAGTTATCTGCTTTCTTGGTTTTAATCGTCGCTTCGATCCAACCTTTAATGCACTTTATCAGGAAAAGCTGGTTGGGCGAATTGGACGCCTCGAACAGTTGGTAATCACCAGTCGTGATCCATCACCGCCGCCTGTTGAGTATATAAAGGTCTCTGGTGGTTTATTCCGGGATATGATGATTCATGATCTCGATATGGCGCGCTGGATGCTGGGTGAAGAACCAGTGGAAGTGCATGCTGTTGGCAGTTGTCTGGTGGATCCGGCGATTGCTGAAGCCGGCGATATAGATTCAGCGATGGTTACCCTGAAAACGGCCAGCGGCAAATTGTGCCATATCAACAACAGTCGCCGTGCGACCTACGGATATGACCAGCGCATCGAATTACTGGGTGAAAAAGGCATGCTACAGGCAGCTAATCATAAAGACAATGAAGTTCGCTACTTGGGTGTTGAGGGGGAGATATCAGAAAAACCACAGCACTTCTTTCTTGAGCGTTATATGCCTGCTTATCGCAGAGAGCTTCAGTCCTTTGTTGACTCTGTGACCAAAGGTAGAAAACCGGATGTATCTATCGA
>CBDBOO010000125.1:0-61428 GCA_965208385.1 Endozoicomonas sp. | reverse complement strand
AGATTTAAGAGATTTACAGCGCTTTAGTGAAGTGCTTGGAGAACGTCGTGATAACTATTGGGCCTCACGTCATAAAGATGATGATACTCGCAAAAAATACCGCTTAATTTACGATGCGTTAGATGCTGCGATTAGATTATTTCAGTTGCGCAGAACCCATGATGAAGGGTTTCATTATGCCAGTTGTGATGCCCTGTATATGGCTTATAAAAGTGAGCTATACCAATTCGATATGGCTTATCGGCATTATCATGCGGCATCACAAGTGGCTCACATTGATGTACTTAAAAAGCTCGATGGGGAAGTAGAGCAATGTTATAGCTTTTGGTATATCGATAACCTTGCTAAAAACTGGGGTGATAGAGTTGCCAATGAACATCGTTTGGATGATTGGCGTATTACCGACATTCCTCTACAGCATAAGTTTTATAAACACACGGTTGAGCGTTCACTGGATAAAGCCAAGAAAAAACGGGTAATGGTTATAATCTCCGATGCCTTCCGGTATGAAGCCGCTGTGGAGCTGGAACAGCGCGTGAATGAGAAACGCTATAGCAAAGCCGCCTTAACAAGTCAGTTAGGTGTTGTACCCAGTTATACCACCTTAGGTATGGCGTCATTACTACCCCATGATACCTTGGATTATAAAGGTGATACGGATGACGTGTTAGTGGATGGGGTTTCAAGCCAGGGTACCCAGCAGCGTAATAAAATATTACAAAAGCACGGTGGTATAGCGATTACGGCAGAAACGTTACGGGATTGGTCCCGTGATGATGGCCGGCAGGCGCTCAAAGGTCAGCATTTGGTTTATGTGTATCACAATGTGGTGGATGCCACCGGTGATGTCGGAGCTACCGAAAATCGTACCTTCCAGGCGGTGAAAAATGCCGTAAATGAATTAGCTGAATTGGTGCGTAAAGCACAGATGCACTTTAATACGTCTACTGTGATCGTGACTGCCGATCATGGTTTCTTATTTCAGCAGAGCAAATTGGAAGCGGCTGACAGAACCAGTTTGGCTGATAAACCTGTGGATTTTATCAAGAGTAAAAAACGCTATGTTGTTGGCCAGAATTTGCCTGAGCCTAAAGATGCGCTTTATGGCTCAACAAAGGTAACTGCAGGTACGGAAGCTGATACAAAATTCTGGGTTCCTAAAGGCGCTAATCGTTTTCACTTTGTCGGTGGTGCACGATTTGTACATGGTGGTGTTATGCCACAAGAAATTGTAGTACCCATACTCACGGTAAAAGCTTTACGCGGAGAGAGTGCAGCAGCAAGAACAAAGAGTAAAGTTGGGGTGATCTCGGCAAAATCTGGTTTGAAAATGGTGAATAACATCCAGAGTTTTGAGCTGATGCAAACAGAAGCGGTTGATGAGCAAGCTCTTGCAATGACAGCCTCTGTGGGTATTTATGAAGGACATACTCTGGTTTCCAGTGAAGAAGTAATCACTTTTGATAGTGAATCTGATTCGTTGAAGGAACGAGTGAAAAAAGCTCGATTATCCCTTCAGGGCAATGACTTTAATCGCAATAATGACTACTTCCTCATTATAAAAGATAAAGATTTAGATACTGAAATTGACCGTTATAAGGTCACAATCGATTTAGCATTTACTGATGACTTCTTTTAGGGCTGGCGAAGATAATTATGAATAAACTTAATGAAAACGCGGCTGGCTCTTTTGAAAATGAAGATTTAGACAAGCTGCTAAATACGCATTTTGCAGGGCGTGTAGTACGTAAAGATTTAACCAAGCTGATTAAAGAGGGGGCCAACGTACCGGTGTATGTACTTGAGTATTTGCTCGGTATGTACTGTGCAACGGATGACCCGGAAGTGATTGAGCAAGGGCTTCAGAATGTTAAAACGATTTTAGCTGAGAATTACGTAAGACCTGATGAAGCTGAAAAGGTGAAATCATTAGTCCGTGAACGTGGCACTTATAAAATTATTGACCGTGTCTCTGTGCGCCTGAATGAGAAGAAGGACCAGTATGAGGCGAGTTTCAGTAGCCTTGGTATTCGGGATGCTGTGATTTCTGCAGCTATTGTAAAAGAATATGAGAAGCTTTTGGTAGGCGGAATCTGGTGTATTGCCACCATGAATTATTACCATGAAGAAGGGCAAAAAGGTTCACCTTTTGGTGTGACCATTTTGAAGCCGATTCAAATGCCCAATATGAATATGCAGGAGCTCTTTGATGCAAGGAAGAGTTTAAGTACTGATCAATGGCGTCAAACCCTGATTCGTTCTATTGGTATGGAGCCTGCTGCACTGGATGAAAATGTGCAATGGCATTTGTTAGCGCGCATGATCCCGTTCGTTGAGAATAATTACAATGTTTGTGAGCTGGGCCCTAGGGGAACAGGAAAATCTCATATCTATAAAGAATGTTCGCCTAACAGTATTTTGGTGTCAGGTGGTCAAACGACAGTAGCTAACCTTTTTTACAATATGAGCACACGTAAAGTTGGCTTAGTGGGGATGTGGGATCTTGTCGCCTTTGATGAAGTGGCTGGTATATCGTTTAAAGATAAAGACGGTGTACAAATCATGAAGGACTATATGGCGTCGGGCTCTTTTGCGCGTGGCCGAGAGCAGATGGAAGCTTCTGCAGGCATGGTCTTTATTGGTAACATTAATCAAAGTGTTGAATCCTTGGTGAAAACCAGCCACCTGTTAGCTCCGTTTCCGGACGCGATGATTGATTCCGCTTTCTTTGATCGTTTTCATGCGTATATCCCTGGCTGGGAAATACCTAAAATGCGGCCTGAGTTCTTTACGGATCAATATGGCTTGATTGTCGATTATTTGGCTGAATTTTACCGTGAAATGCGTAAGCGCAGTTTCGCCGATAGCATCGATAAGTATTTTAAATTGGGCAATAACCTCAACCAGAGAGATGTGATTGCAGTACGGAAAACGACATCAGGTTTACTTAAACTGTTATTCCCTCATGGCGAGATTGAAAAAGAAGGTGTTCGTCAATGCCTGGAATATGCGTTGCAAGTACGCCGCCGTGTGAAGGAACAGTTGAAAAAAATTGGTGGTATGGAGTTTTACGATGTGCATTTTAGCTACATTGATAACGAATCACTTGAAGAGAATTTCGTTTCAGTAAAGGAGCAGGGAGGAGGTTCGCTGATTCCTCAAGAGCCTTCAAAGCCTGGCATTCTTCATACCATTGGTTTGAGTAGTAAAGGCATGCCAGGCTTATACCGCTTGGAATTACAGATTACTAAAGGTTCGGGTAAACTCGCGACTTCAGGTTTCTGGAATTCTTCAGCGGCGAAGGAGCAGGTGAAAATTGCATTCGATTTCTTTAAAGCAAATGCCAGTCGAATCAGTGCTGGAAATAAGGTTAATGACAATGATTTTCACCTCCATGCCGTAGAGCTACAGAATACTGGCCCATTGACTCATTTGTCGTTAGCGAGCCTAGTCGTTTTTTCATCAGGTTTGCTTGGTAAACCCGTTCAGAATCAAATGGTCGTGTTGGGTGATATGAGTCTGGGTGGCAGTGTCACGCCTGTAGAAAGTATTGCTGAGTGTTTGCAGGTTGCATTTGATGCCGGTGCGAAAAAGGTTACTCTGCCTATGAGTAGTGCTGTTGATATACCGACGATTCCTACAGAGCTTTTCACGAAATTCCAGACTGTTTTCTACTCTGACCCTATCGATGCGGTTTATAAAGCTTTAGGGGTGGATTAATGCATTGTTAGAGTTGCGTATTCTGGTCAGCTTGAACACCTAGCCTGCTATCAATTGAGGTGTTCACTGGCTTCAAATTTTGGTGACTCTAAATGAGAAAATACTAATGCGATGAGAGGTGTTGGTATTGCCCTTATTGTGAAGGGCGGGCTGACATGTTTCTGTAACACGAAATGGTAGCCAGCCGAGTATATTTGATCGTTTATAATCAGAGTATCCCTTCTGTAGCTGTGTCGCCTGATAAAGCACTTTCTCTGAGACAGGAGAGTATGCAGCAGCAAACTTTAAAAGCCGCCAGGCTGAGTAGATTTGGAATAAAGCAGGATCTGTCTTATAGAGCTAAACAGTTTTCGGATTTGATAATCGAGCTCTCATGATAGATACACACATCGCTATTGAAGATGCAGGTTGCTGACAGCTCTCATTCACTCCGGTCACATACTGAGCGTAAGCCCCGGAACGTCCTTCTATGCCGCCTACCTGCATCTCCAAATATTCTGGGTATAACTGTCTGATCAACTTTGAATAAACAGACATCAGATCCCATGGGGTTGAATCCGCTTAAAACCCGTTACTCTGAAACGGATGTGTGCAACCCGCACTCTCGCCGTCCGAGTACTTTGGTGGGGTCATAATAGTCTTCTTCAATAGGCAGATCATTTGTAACAAGATATTCCTCAACATCCAGCTCAGTCCAGTTCAACAAAGGGGCTACTCGCAGGTAGTCATCCTTTGTTTTACTCAGGACGCCCAAACCCTGGCGAAAATCAGTCTGATCTTTTCGAATGGCTGTCAGCCAGTAGTCAGGCGCAGCTGTTCTCATAGCTCTCGAAAACGGTTCCAGCTTGATTTGACGGGTAAATTCATCGTGTTGTTCCGTGTCTACTTCAGGGACACCACCATAAACTGCCTCACGATAGGCTCTACTGTACTGAGGGTGGAATATCTTTATATTCAGTTCCAGTTGTCGGATCAGTTTTTCCGCAAACTGATAAGTGGCTGCGGTGCTGTATCCTGAATCTATCCAGACAACCGATATATCCGGTCTGATTCGGGTGGCCATATGAAGAATTGCAGCTTCATGAGGGCCAAAATTCGTTGTTAAAACAGGTTTTTCTGCCTGTGACAAAGCCCAGCCTATTATTTCCTGAGGGCTGAGACTTTCAAACTCGCGATTTATTTGATCCAGATCCATAGTCAGATACACATATCACAATCGTTTTTAGATGATCGAACTATAAAAAGATCTAAGGTTCACTGCAAAGACTGTTCTGGTCTAACAATATTCCAGATTCACACTATCATTCCTCCGGTTCCCTCAACCGATTAGCAATACATATAAACGACGACTGTCTATATGCTCCACAAGTGAATCTGATAATTGCTGTGAGCGGACGTCATCTACTCCATCTCCAAGGGAAACCTGTATATACTGCTCGCTTAAATGATGAATCATAAAAACCAGAAAATTTGTAAGGATTACCATGAGATTCCGAAGTATCTTGCCAGCAATCCTCTGCCTGCATTTTTCCATCGCTACTCAGGCAACAGAGTTCCACCTTGTAACTGAGAGTTTTCCTCCCCTGAACATGACGAACAATGGCGCATCCTATGCCAGGAATGATCGTGTTTCAGGTTTTGCTACTGATATTGTCCGAAAACTTTTCACTAACAATGGTCATAAAGTGAGCTTCACTCTCATGAGCGATTGGGACAAGGCTTATACCCAGGCCATGGAGTCAGGCGGTTATGGCGTTTATTCAACATTCAGAACCGAAGAACGGGAAAATAAATTCAAATGGATAGGCCCCCTCTATGAGGAAGATTGGGTGCTTCTTGCTCCTGAAAGCAGTGATTTACAAATTAGTACTCTGAAAGAACTGCATAACTATAAGGTTGGGTCTTACGAGTTTGATGCTATAACCGATTACCTGAAAGAACAGGGAATACCCGTTGAACCTGCCAAAAGTGATGCCATGAACGTGGTAAAACTCAAACTGGGAAAGATTCAGCTCTGGGCCTCGAGTTCTCTTACCGGCGCCTATGTGGCAGCCAATTTCAAAATCCCTGTAAAGCCGGTTCATACGTTTAATCGCAGCAGTTTATGGCTGGCAATGAATAAAGAGACCGATGCAGCTATTATCGAACAGCTGAATGTATCCCTGGAAAAAATGCGCCAGTCCGGTGAAATCAAAACAATGATTGATAGCTATAACCAATAAGATTTCAGCCAGTGATGCGCTATTTATTTTTCAGCGTCACTGGTCATCAAACCGGCTGCAGAACCCTTCGGTAAACCGACAGCTTTTCACCAAAACGTGCACGACCCTCTTCTCTGAGTTGCCCGGCATGATGAATATAATAGTTTTCCAGTGCATCACGGCTGCTCAGCTTATAACGAACGGACACGCCCTTTCTGTTGGTTTTTTCCTCCAGGCGATCATCTTCCAGCAGTGTCTCAGTTTCTGCTGACAGAAAGCCTTCCAGAGACAGAATCTGGTTAATATGGGGCACAAGCCAGACTTCAAACTCTTCTGCAACAGTTTCATCTATCAGGCAGTTAACTTCATAAACGATCATATAATCTCACTTTCACTGGATTGGTCACGGCTTGAATCATTTCTAGTACAAATCTGCTTTATCGTGTTTCTTCTGTCAGGGATCATTTCTCGACTATGTTCAGTGATTCAATTTCAAACAGACAATAAAGAGAAAATGAGAAATCTTCTGATCACACCCTGTTTCCGGCTATTTTCGGCAGCCATTATGATGTCGAATCTGGTACAGGCTCATGGCCTTTTTGAAGTGAGCGAATCGTTTCTAATTGATCAGCCTGTCAATCTCTTTCAACTCAAACTACAAACACTACCCATTCAGTCATTTCCTGAATTCCAGACTCCATCTGATCAAAATGTGGAACAGAGCTACCCCGGTATAAGTCCAGCCTTCGTCCAGAAGTCTGAGTGCAGCTCTCGCAAAAGAAGCAGGGATAGCCTTGAAAAGGTCCATGTCAGCCTGGCAGACACTAAAATAAATATACGAAAAAAACGTAAAAAAGAATCCCGATTATTAATTCAGCCTGAAAAAGTATTAGCCAATCAACAATTCTATTACGATCACATTGTCACTATAAAAAATGGCAGCATCCATTCAATTACGCCAATAGAATCGGTCGTCATCAATGATAGCGATGAAGTACACTACTATCCTACAGGAACCCTTGCACCTGGCTTTATCGATATTCTGACCCATGGGGCAAATGGTTATGATGTGATGGATGAAACGGCTGAGTCCATTGAGCATATTGCCTCAGCCCTGCCTCAAGAAGGCACCACCAGCTTTCTGCCCAGTACCATGACAGATACCGTAGCCAATACCAAAAGAGCCGCTCTGAATATCTGGCAGGCCACTCAGTTTCAGTCTCCACTATCAGCAGCAATCATTGGCTGGCATGCCGAGGGTCCTTATTTTTCAGAAGAGAAAATAGGATGCCATGACCCTGCCTGTCGCAGAGAACCTGATATCAGAGAACTCTCAAAGCTTCAGTCCCTTTCACATGGGTTATTAAAAATTGTCACCGTTGCTCCTGAATTACCCGGTGCCGTCAAGATGATTCAATGGGCCGCCCGGCATGGAATTGTTGCATCAATTGGTCATACCATGGCGGATTGTGATACGTCCCTGACTGCCATTAGTGCCGGGGCCCGTCTTGCCACTCACCTATATAACGCCATGAATGAAGGAGATCACCATACTGCAGGTTGTACAGCGGCTATTCATATTCATCCCCATGAAATAATGTACACACTCATTATTGATGGATTCCATATAGCCCGGCCAAAGGTACATGAACTCTCTCTCATGAGGGGGTTTGCCAACAGAGCCATTCTTATTACTGATGGAATAAGTGCAAAGTACAAACCAGATGGCCATTACACGTTCGGTCATATGAAAGTTGTCGTTGAACAGAGTGTGGCAAGACTGGTGAAAGGAAAAAATCTTGCCGGAAGCACATTAAAAATGAACGAAGCCGTGGCCAATATACAGAATTTCACCCAACAGAATGTAAGCCGGGAACAGGCGCTTCTTATGGCTAGTCATAACCCCGCCAGAGTACTTGGCATCCAACAACAAAAAGGACTGATCAGCCCAGGATTAGATGCCGATCTGGTGGTATTGGATGATCGGGAAGAAGTCCTGGCCACTTATAGAAATGGGCAACTCATTTATTCAGCTCCACTCTCCCCATAGTTCTTTACTCTCCCCATAGTTCTTTACTCTCCCCATAGTTCTTTACTCTCCCCATAGTTCTTTACTCTCCCTATAGTTCTTTACTCTCCCTATAGTTCTTTACTCTCCCCATAGTTCTTTACTCTCCCCATAGTTCTTTACTCTCCCCATAGTTCTTTACTCTCCTGGAGCATCAAACGAGTTTCCTGACAATATTCAGTCCATGTCGTATAGGAAGAAGAACATTCTCCACACGCGGATCTTCAGATATAAAAGAATTCAAGTCTGCAATGATCTGATCCCTCTCATCCCGGGGATCAAGAACCCCACCCTTCCACAGCGCATCATCAATGACCATGAGCCCACCGGTGTTCAGCATGGGTAGCACCAGTTCAAAATACTCAAAATATTTCTTTTTGTCCGCATCCAGAAAAACAAGATCCAGCGGTTCTTCAATGGTTTTTATTGTGTCCAGAGCCTGACCAAACAGAACCTTGATTTTATTGCCATGGATAGATCGCTGAAAAAACTCTTCCCCAATTTCAATGGATCGGGGGTTGGTTTCACAACAATACACTATTCCATCTGAAGGCAGCCCTTCTGCCACTGACAACGCCGCATATCCAGTGAACATACCGATTTCCAGTACCCGTTTACTGCCGCTGATCTGTGTCAGCATTTTCAAGGTCTGACCTACCAGACGACCCGACATATTCCCGGGATAACGGGTTCTCTCTTCAGTCGCCTGAGCCAGTTCTTTCAACAGTGTTGACTCACCGCTGGTCATTGCATGACAGTACTGCTCTATTGCCGGGTTGACCATTGAGTCCATGCAGCTTACCTTGCGTTTTAATGACAATAATTAATTGCGCCAGATTGTATTAGAGGAAGCCATGTCTGAAAAACCGATCATTGAAATTGAATACTGCAGCCAGTGCCAGTGGTTACTACGCTCGGCCTGGCTGGCCCAGGAATTACTAAGTACCTTTACCATTGATATTGGTGAAGTCCGATTAATTCCGGGCACCGGCGGAGTATTTATCATATCTCTGAACGGCAGAGAGATCTGGGAACGAAAGAAGAATGGAGGTTTTCCACAGCCGAAAGAAATCAAACAAAAAGTCCGGGATCTGATTGATCCCGAACGCGACCTGGGTCATAACGACAGGTAGTTTCTATTATGACTGTGTTTTTCTGCAAGCCAGAAAACCTGACTCAGAGAAAACACCAGGTTAGCCCACAGCGCCTTCTTCAAAGAGGTTTCTGATATCCAGTTCGGAATAACCCGATTCCAGCAACACAGCCTGGGAATGTTCCCCCAGTTTTGCGCCTGTGGTTCTGTATTCTATCTCGCCTTCAGAAAACTGGATGGGGTGCCCGATTTGCCTGATCTTGTTACCTTCGCTGTTTTCAACTGACACAAACATTTCACGAGCCTGATACTGAGGATGCTCAACCACTTCATCCAGATTCAATACAGGCTCAACGCAGACATCAAGCTCTGCAAATACCCGCTGCCAATGAGTCAAAACTCTGACTACTGATCACACTCTGAATATCTGTTTTCAATTGCTGCTGGACTTCTGCAGTAAAATTAACCGCTTTCGATAGCCACTCTGGCTTGCCTATGGCCTGAAAAAAACCGGTGGCAAACTGAGGTTCCAGACTACCAACAGATAGATACCGGTTATCTGATGTCTGGTAGAAATCATAGAATATCCCACCATTTAACAGATCTTCCTCCAGACCAGGCACTTTTCCGCCTGCCAGGTAAGACGCACCAAAAACGGCGTTCAGTGACAGAGCTGCGTCAGACATGCTGATATCAATATGCTGCCCCTGCCCTGTACCTTGCCGCTGAAATACGGCCGCAAGAATACCCATAACAGCATGATGAGATCCTCCGGCCACATCGGCCACCTGAACGCCCGGGGGAACCGGGCCCGAGCGTTTTCGTCCGGTATAACTGGCCAGACCTGACAATGACAGATAATTAATATCATGACCTGCCCGGTTCGCCATGGGACCGGTTTGTCCATAGCCGGTAATTGAGCAGTAAATCAGCCCTGGGTTTATGGCTTTCAGCGTTTCGTAATCCAGACCCAGTCTGGCCATAACACCGGGCCTGAATTGCTCTACCAGTACGTCATGGCTCGCGACCAGTTTTTTCATCAATTCAATGGCCGATTTTTTTTTCAGATCAACCGCCAGGGACCGTTTGTTACGGTTTATCGTTGCATGGGCTGCAGAGATACCATCCACCATAGGTGGTGTACTACGCAGCATATCAGGGCGTTTCAAGGCTTCTACCCGCAGAACATCTGCCCCCATATCCGCCATCAACAGTGTTGCATAGGGCCCTGGTAACAGGGTGGAGAAATCCAGTACTTTCAAGCCGCTTAGTGGTCCCGGCATCATCAGTTTCCTTACAGCTCTTAATTAGAAATATGAGAGATCAGTGAACTTTTCGCTGTTCGTTTTTCCAGTACTCATCGCGAAGTTCTACCTTGCGTATTTTTCCGGCGCCTGTAATGGGAAATGGCTCTTCACGAAATTCAATCGTTCGAGGACATTTATAGCCAGCAATCCATTGCTGACAATGTTTTATCAAAGTCTCTGGCTCAGCATTCTGACCGGGTTTTAAACGAACAATGGCGTGTACCTGTTCACCCCATTTTTCACTGGGTGTACCCAGAACAACCACTTCATGCACCGCTTCGTGACGGGCAACCGCATTCTCGACTTCCGTGGAAAATACATTTTCACCACCGGAAATAATCATATCCTTGACACGATCCACAAGGTAAATAAACCCTTCTTCATCCATGTAACCGGCATCACCGGTATGAACCCAGCCATTCACCAGAGCGGCAGCCGTCTGCTCCGGTTTGTTCCAGTAGCCATCCATAGCATTGGGTCCGCGGGCAATAATCTCTCCCACCTTCCCTCTTGGTTGTTCCGCACCTTCGTCATTGATTATTTTCAAATCAACACAGTAACCTGCACGACCCGCAGACCTCAGCCGCTTGCTCATTTCACCTTCCAGAACATGCTGATCCGGACGTAACACCGAGATTAATGGTGCCATCTCACTCTGTCCGTAGGCCTGATAGAAACTGACATCAGGCACTTTATCCATAGCAAGACGCAGGGTTGCATCGGTTATAGGGGAAGCGCCGTATATGATATTTTCCAGGGAGCTCATATCAGCCGTATCAATAACCGGGTCGGCCACCAGCATGGAGATCATGGTGGGCACCAGCAGCACATAGGAAACCTTATAATTTTCTATGGCACGCACCAGTCCTTCGGGCGTGAAAGCCGGAATAAATGACTGGGTAGCACCCGCAATGGTCGCCGCATAGGAAACACCTATATCAGCCAGATGAAACATGGGAGCCGCGTGAAGGTAATTATGCTCTTTTGCGGCAATATCAAGATCCGCAACCACCGCAAAACTACTACTCCAGAGGGCTCGATGAGACAGTACAACGCCTTTCGGGAATCCCGTTGTGCCACCGGTATAAAAAATCCCGACGCATTCTTCATCATGGCGATTAGCATCGGTTACAGCTGTGGAGTTTTCGATGAGCAAATTTAGAGATAACATTCCCTCGGGGGCCGTTTTTTCACCGGCATAAATCAACGTTATTGACTGTTTGATACGGCTTTGTATTTGCAGTGCAGTATCCAGAAACATGTCATCTACAATAAGATATTCACTACCGGAATCTTCCAGTGCGTAGACATTCTCGGCCACAGACCAGCGAATATTCAAAGGAACAATAATTCCGTCAGCCCAGGCAATGGAATAGAAGCTTTCAAAATAATAATCTGAGTTCAAGGATAAAATGGCAACTCTTTGCCCTTTCTCTAACCCTGATGACTTGAATCCGCTCGCGAGTTGTGCAATTCGATTCTTTGTTTCAAGCCAGGTTCTTTCACGACCGTGGCAAAGAGTAGAGACTTTATTCGGGGATATCTGGGCATTACGTTCAATAGCTTGAGTCAAGCGCATTGGAAACTCTCCGTTTATAATTTTTATGTTTGAGTAACACAGAGTCCATCTGCAATTCTGCATTCTCATTCGGAGTCATAGCAAACCTTGCAACGGCAAAGGTCGGACTATTTATATTTAAAACAAAAGCCCTGATTCTGCACAAACGGAATCAGGACTCAAAACAGGTCATTCAGTCATCGCTGAAAATCTGACCATCCTTCGCCATTTCTTTCAGCAACCCGGGAGGTGTAAAGCGTTCACCGTATTGTGAAGAGAGCTGCTCCGCCCTTTCAATGAACTCTGACAATCCATATTGATTGATGAACTGCAGAACACCACCGGTCCAGGCGGCAAAACCAATACCGAAGATGGAACCGATATTGGCATCCCGAACACTGGTTAATACATTTTCTTCATAGCATCTGACACTCTCAATAGCCTGAATAAACAGGATACGATCCTTGATATCCTGCAAGGGCATCGAATGACTGTCACCAAAAGTTTCCTTCAGGCCAGACCAGAGATGCTTCTTACCTCCCTTTGGATAGTCATAAAAACCAGCACCCGCCAGACGCCCTTCCCGTTCCAGACCCAGCATACGATCAATGACTGCTGTCGCAGGATGATCCACAGGTTCTTCACCGGCAGCCAGCATATCCTTGATAGTCTGCAAACGGATCTTGTTCATCAGCGTCATACTGACTTCATCACTAACAGCCAGAGGACCTATGGGCATGCCTGCCAGAGCTGCAGCATTCTCAATGGACGCCGCTGGCACGCCTTCACCCAGCATGGCAATACCTTCATTGGTAAAGGTACCGAACACCCGAGAGGTAAAGAACCCACGACTGTCATTAACGACGATGGGTGTTTTATTGATTTGCAGAACAAAATCGTAGGCCCTGGCCAGTGTTGCGTCGTCTGTCTCTTTTCCGCAGATAATTTCTACCAGAGGCATCTTGTCTACAGGAGAGAAAAAATGCAGACCGATAAACTGATTAGGACGAACGCTCGCTTCTGCCAGTCCGCTGATTGGCAGAGTTGAGGTATTGGTGGCGAAAACAGCAGAAGAGTCCAGCTGGGTTTCAGCTTCCTGAGTGACTTTAGCTTTCAGACCACGATCTTCAAAAACAGCCTCAATCACCAGATCACAACCGTTAAGATCATCTGCCTGAGCGGTGGGTTTAATCAGCGACAACACCGATTCTGCTTTTTCCTGCGTCATCTGTTTACGTGAAATGCGCTTTTTCACCAGATTTTCAGAATAGGCTTTACCCTTATCTGCGGCTTCCTGACTGATATCTTTCAGGACCACTTCAATTCCCCGTGTGGCGCAGGACCAGGCTATACCTGCGCCCATCATACCGGCACCCAGTACACCGACCTTTTTAACCGGTGTTTTTTCAATGCCTTTCGGACGTCGGGCGCCTGCCTTTATTTCGTTCAGCTGGAACCAGAAACTGCCAATCATATTCTTGGCTACTTTTCCTGTTACCAGTTTGGTGAAGTAACGTGATTCAATACGTGTGGCTGTTTCAAAATCCACCTGTGCACCTTCCACGGCAGCACTCAAAATAGCCTCTGGCGCCGGGAAACAGCCTTTGGTTTTTTCTTTCAACATAGCGGGCGCCACACTGAGCTTCGGAGCCAGCGAGGGTGAACTGGGCAACCCACCGGGCATGCGATACCCTTTTTGATCCCATGGCTGAGCAGATTTCGGATTAGCCTTGATCAGCGACACCGCTTTTTCCAGCAGCTCTTCCTGAGTATCAGCCAGTTCGTGTATCAAGCCCATGGAATGCGCTTTTGCCACAGCCAGTTGTTTGCCTTCCAGTAATAGTGGAAATGCTGCTTCCAGACCGAGCAGACGTACGGTTCTCACCACACCACCACCACCTGGCAGCAAACCCAGAGTGACTTCCGGCAAGCCGATTTTATAGCTCTTGCTGTTCAATGCCACACGATAATGACTGCCAAGGCAGAGTTCCCAGCCCCCTCCCATTGCAGCGCCATTGATGGCAGCGACTACAGGCAAACCGAGGGTTTCAAGGTTTCGCATCTGTGTTTTGAGCGCTTCAATGCCGACGAAAAATTCTTCTGCATGCTGTGGCTCTACTTTCAGCAGTTCCCCAAGATCGCCACCGGCAAAAAATGTTTTCTTGGTAGAACGTAAAATAACACCGGCAATACTGTCCTTCTCGGCAACCACTCTGCTGACTGATTCCAGAAAATCTCTCTGGAATGCTGCATCCATGGTATTGGCAGAAGCATTGGGACGATCCAGTACCAGGTGTACAATATTATTGTCGTCTTTTTCAAAACGAACGGATGATGTATTTGTCATTATTTTTATCCCTGCCTGTATTGGTTATATCCGTTCAATAATGGTTGCTATACCCATACCACCACCTACACAGAGTGTGGTCAGGCCATAGCGCAATTGACGGCTTTCCAGTTCATCCAGCAGGGCACCGGTAATCATGCAACCGGTTGCTCCAAGCGGGTGCCCCATGGCTATCGAGCCACCATTGACGTTTACTTTCTCGTCAGGGACTTCCAGCTCTTTTTGAAAGCGCATAACCACAGAGGCAAAAGCCTCATTCACTTCAAAAAGATCAATATCATCCGCCGTCAAACCGGCCACTTTAAGTGCTTTTCGTGCTGCCGGTGCAGGGCCAGTCAACATAATAGTCGGGTCAGTACCCACAACCGCTGTTGCTATGATTCGAGCTCTTGGGGTTAAACCCAGCTTCTTACCCGCCTCTTCACTACCGATCAGCATTAACGCTGCACCATCCACAATACCGGAAGAATTTCCTGCATGGTGAACATGATTTATCTGTTCCACCTGGGGATATTTTTCCCGTGCAACACCATCAAAACCGAGCGATCCCATCATGGCAAAAGAAGGATTCAGTTTGGCCAGTCCTTCGCTGGAACAATCTGCTCGCACCAGCTCATCTTTATCCAGAATGGTGATACCGTTTTGATCTTTTACCGGCACAATAGAACGACTGAAAGCACCCCGCTCCCAGGCCGCTGCGGCTTTTTTATGGGAATTAACAGCAAAATTGTCCAGATCTTCACGACTGAAGCCAGCCAGAGTAGCGATCAGGTCAGCGCCTATACCCTGGGGCATAAAGCCGGTATTGAGATTGGTTTCAGGGTCCAAGGCCCAGGGACCACCATCACTGCCCATGGGAATTCGTGACATGGATTCCACGCCACCAGCCACCACCAGATGTTCCCAGCCTGAGCGAACCTTCATGGCTGCCAGGTTGACCGCTTCAGAACCGGACGCACAGAAACGATTGAGGGTGACACCGGCAACATCATCATCCCAGCCAGCAGCCAGGGCAGCGGTTTTGGCAATATCTGCCCCTTGATCACCAATGGCGGTAACACAACCCAGTACAATATCGTCTACCTGCGAGGTATCAAGATTGTTACGTTCTTTGAGGGTATTAAGAAGACTGGCCACCAGATTAACGGGCTTTACTTCATTTAGAGAGCCGTTTTTTTTGCCACGTCCACGGGGGGTACGGATGGCATCAAAGATCAGAGCTTCACTCATGGTTATTCCCATTACTCCGTAAGCGGTAGTCCTGACAAGAATTATCAGGACAGTATTGTTTATTGTTCTTGTGAGAAAGACTAACGAATCAGGCAGAGAGAACAATGACCGAACTGGTCAAACTCATTGACCAGTTCGGTCATCCTCGATTATTTACAATTCAACTAGCTCCACTGGAGCTTGTGATAACAAGTTAGCGAACGAAGGTGAGACAAGTCAAAAAATGACAAAAAAGAAGACGTCTGTAACTACTCACCTCCATTCAAGCCAGCTCACGTAAAGGGATCAGGAGATGGTCAATTCAATGATTGATAAATGGCTGGTGTCTTTCCCGTCCATTTTTTAAAGGCGCGATGAAAAGCACTGGGTTCAGAAAAGCCCAAAACCCGAGAGACATCGGATATGGATTTCTGTTTTCTGGTTAAAAGATAAATGGATCTGTCCCTGAGCCAGTTTTCCCTGATCAATCTGAATGAACTGCCTTCTTCCCTTAAACGCCGACGAAGCGTCTGGGGAGTCATGTGAATCCGTGTGGCAATGCTTTCCATGGATTCGGTCATTGTTTCAGCGCCACCAGCCTTATGAGTCCACTCGGCATCATCCAGCATTCTGCGAACCCGATACGACAGACTTTCATCATTTTTATATCGAATGAGCAGAGCGCCCGGCAGTTTTTTCAAAAAAAATGACAGCGTTTCCATATCCTGAATAATGGGTCGATCCAGATAACTCCGGGGAAAAACAATCTGATTGTGTTTCTGGTCAAACACCTGCTCACAGGAAAAAATAGCATCGTATTCCTGTTGGTAGTCAGGTTCGGAAAAATCAAATTCAACTCTACTCAGATGTATATGGCTGTCTATCATCCAACTGCCCCAGCGAAGACAGGCAACAAAACAGGATTCCAGATAAAACTGCTCACTGGATAATTGCTGATCCGGAGAGTGACACCGTATTAGCGCATCTTCTCCAGACTCCCTGAATTCAAGAAACTTTTTATCCGTAAATAAATTATAGAAACGTACTTTCTGCTTCAGTGCTTCGCGAAGTGTGCGACAGTTAATTGTGGCGTGGCACATCATGCTGAAAGCACCGGGTCTGATTCTGAAAGAACGGCTACCCAGCCCAAATAACTCATCCTGCATCTCCCTGATGGAGCACAAAATAAGCTGACTGTACTGTGATCGGGTAATCCGGCTTTCAGAATCTTCAAGCACGTTTGTCGAAATCCCCGCTTTCGCCAATAGCTTATGCTGGTCTATCCCGCGCTGACTGGCAGCGTTCAGAACGGCTCTGACAAATATATTGGCGATGGTGGATTTACTGTGCATCCTTACTCCACAAAGTCATCAGTGTTTTCTGGTTATGTCCAGTCCGACTGTTTTTTTCTAAGTTTTAGCATAGGTAAAAACAGCCCGAGCAATATACCCAGAAATATTGTACCACCACCGTATAAGTACCAACGATAGCTGCTGTCTTTCATCAACTGGTTATTTTCCGTTTCCAGAAGTTGTGACTGATTTTTTAACGTCTGATTTTCCAGAACCAGTTGTTTATTTCTGCGATCAATTGCCTGGGGATCTGAAGCAATATCCTGGAGCCTTCGAAGCTCAATTTTTTGCTGGCTGATTAATTCTTCTGCTGCAGCAAGATCTTTGCCCTGTTCATCCAGCAACGATTGCTGCCCGGATAATTCTTCCCGGAGTTGATCGTTTAATCCCAAGGTTTTATCAGCGTTTTTCTGAAGCGCAGGTAACAGTACCAATGCAGGTGCCTGAGTCACAAGGTATTGGCTTCGGACGAAACCTTCCTGCTCCCCTGCCAGCACTTTACTGAAACCATTTCCGGCATCAGCCTGCAAGACCTTCATTGACGTGCCGGTTCTCAGCCCGCGGTGCAGAATTTTATACTCATTCCCCGGGCCTGCCCGCATAGGGACATGAATAATGTTTGTGATGTATCGGGTTTCTGCAATTACCTGCGCGGATAACAACAGACTAACCAGAAAGACAGCCATACTTCTCTGGATCTTCACGATGTTTATATTCTCACTTCAAGGCAATACTTTTTTGAAAGGCTTGACGATTACCTTCTGATAAACCCCGGCTTCAATGTAGGGATCAGCATCTGCCCAACGCCTGGCATCGGACAGGGAACCAAATTCAGCCACAATCAAACTGCCGGTAAAACCGGCATCACCGGGATTATCACTTTCTATGGCAGGACAGGGGCCGGCTATGATCAGACGACCATCTGCTTTCAATTGCTGCAATCTTTCGATATGAGCGGCCCGCGACTTCTGCCTCAATGGCAGGCTGTTTTCAACATCGTCACTGATAATGGCGTAAAGCATTTACTTCTCCTCAGGACTTATATATTTGGATATGCTCAGGAACTGTAGAATAACAAAGACAAAAGTCAGTATCAGGCTACCAAATATTTTGAAATCAACCCAGATTTCATGAAATGTGAACGCCACAAACAGGTTAGCGGCCCCCAGTCCGATAAAAAACACCACCCAACTCAAGTTCATCTTCACCCAGATTTCATTGGGCAATGTCAGAGCATGACCCATCATCCGCTGTATCAATGGCTTTGAACCAATGAAATGGCTTCCCAGAAAGGCGATGGCAAAAATCCAGTTTACAATGGGCGCTTTCCATTTCAGGAATGACTCATTATGAAAAATCAGGGTCATGCTGCCAAAGAGCAGTACCGCTACAAGAGTGATCAGATGCGCTTTTTCAAGGGTTTTGTTTTTCAGATACATGCCGCCGTAGACCAGCACCGATGCAATCATAAGCACCATTGTTGCACTGAACGGCCCCCCAAGCTCTATGTCTGTACCACCCACAGAAACGGTGCGGGGATCCAGTTTGTAAACCACAAAAAATAAAATCAGCGGTATAAAGTCAATCAGTTGTTTCATATCCATCCATTAAGGGTAATATTGCAATTTCTACTGTCGATTTTTTCCATAACCAGTGATGATGAAAAAATTCTTTCCCCATTCCTGTTATATTGAAACCAGTAATAGTAATCGCAGTTTGAGCTTGACGAACATCATCGTCAAACAATCAGAACATTCCAAACCAGTACGATAATGAATTTCAGGCGATGGTACAATTTTGAATTGCATCGATTTACACAGTCATACCACAGCATCCGATGGCGCACTTAGCCCTATAGAGCTTTGCGATAGAGCCAGGGAGCGTGGTGTTACCATGCTGGCTATTACGGATCACGATACGGTGGCAGCGCATCACTTTCTGCGTACACGGTCAAACCATGATGATTTAACCCTCATTTCTGGCATTGAACTATCCACCAGCTGGTCATCCGCTGAAATTCATATAGTGGGCCTTAATTTCCCCCTGGAAAGCCCCGACCTTCAGAACATCGTAGACCAGCAGGGAGCAGCTCGCCGAAAGCGTTCACTGCATATCTCTGAACGACTTTCCAGGAGACTGCCGGACTGGTCTGCAGAGGCGATTTTTAACGCCGTATTATCTCTGGCCATGAATAATCAGAAACAAGGCAATGATGGCTTTCAGTTAAAAGAAGATGATGTTCAGATCGGCCGCCCACATTTTGCTCAATGGCTCATTGAAACCGGATTCTGCAAAGATATGAATGAAGCTTTCAGAAAATACCTGGGCAACGGCAAAATGGGTAATCTTCGTACGTTCTGGCCTCCTATGGGACAGGCTGTTGCCTGGATACGGGCAATTGGTGGTACTGCAGTACTTGCCCATCCGGGAAAGTACGACATGACCCGCACCAAACTAAGAGCCCTGATAAATGATTTTAATCTGGCCGGAGGACACGCTCTGGAAGTACAGGGATCCAACCAGCCCCAAAGTCAAAGGGAACAACTGGCTCGATTTTGTCTGGAGTTTGATCTTAAAGCATCTCAGGGCAGTGATTTCCATAACCCTGATTATCGATGGAATGATGTCGGCAAACTTCCGGCATCTCTACCCTACGATATTGAACCTGTCTGGGCGGACTGGTTATAACCAACCCATTAGAATCAAGTCAGCCCATATCAGCGACGACGGTATTGTTTCCCCTCGTCGCTGAATTCGATAATTCTCACTCTAACCCTGTTCTAATGACTACAATCAATCCGCTGATCCTGATTCAGCATTATCCTACATAATCGAGTGGTGGTATGATGCGCTGCTTTTTAAATTTCGCCCTTTATTTTGAAGACTTATAATTTTGAAAATTCTTTGTTTTTGAAAACTCTTTGTTTTTGAAAAAATGGTGATGCGTAAAAGCAGCAAGTGAGCAAAATCCGTGACCTTAACAACCTAAGCGATTGCGGTAATCAAACGCAGACAATAAACCTGCATACAAAGTTTCACGGGTATAATCACCCAGTCATTGGCCGACAACCTGTTTACTCCCTTGTCTTGGTCAATGCACATGCTGACAGTTGCAATGAGCCAGTTTTTCCAGATTCATCCTGAGAACCCACAACTCAGACTGATCCATCAAGCAGTGGAGATCATACGAAATGGCGGTGTAATTGCTTACCCCACCGATTCGGCCTATGCCCTGGGTTGTCATATCGGTGATAAAAAAGCAGTTGATCGCATTCGTGAAATCCGGCAGCTCAGTGATCGTCATAATTTCACCCTGGTATGCCAGGATTTGTCTGAACTGGCCAATTATGCACAAGTCAATAATACTCAGTATCGCATGATTAAAAACCATACTCCGGGTCCTTATACTTTTATTCTTAAGGGATCCAGAGAAGTCCCCCGACGATTAATGCACCCCAAAAGAAAAACCATTGGCATACGGGTTCCTGAATGTGAAATTGTTCGTGCATTACTGGCTGAACTGGGATCACCGTTAATGAGTACAACCCTGCAAATGCCCGGTGATAATGAACCCATGCTGGACCCATACGATATCCGGATGACGCTGGAGTCACAGCTTGATCTTGTCATTGATGGCGGATTTCGCGGACTGGAACCTACCAGTGTTATTAGTTTGCTGGAAGAAACACCAGAAATCTTACGAGAAGGCCGGGGCGATATTTCTCCCTTTACGCCCTGATTCCGACAAGTTTTACAATCTCATTTCCAGCAAAAAATGTACCCTGAAGGCAAGTTCGTTCTGTCAGCTCTTTTACCCAGGATCAAACTATCGTACTCTGTCAGATCAGGTTAATTTCAGGAGAACTCTTTGAGCGCTGTAGATCCCCAGTCGCGTGTATTATCCGGTATGCGGCCCACAGGCCGTCTTCACCTTGGACACTATCATGGTGTTATAAAAAACTGGTTGTCACTGCAACATGAGTACGATTGCTTTTATTTTGTTGCTGACTGGCATGCACTGACTACACAGTATGAACACCCCGACAAGCTGGAACAAAACACCATCGATATGGTGATAGACTGGCTGGCTGCCGGAGTGAACCCGGGATCCTCTACCCTGTTTGTTCAGTCACGGGTACCGGAACATGCCGAACTGCATCTTTTGCTCTCCATGATTACCCCTTTATCCTGGCTGGAAAGAGTACCCAGCTACAAAGATCAGCAGGAAAAACTTCGGGAACAGGATCTCTCGACATTCGGTTTTCTCGGTTACCCGTTATTACAGAGTGCTGATATTCTATTATATCGCTCAGGTCTGGTTCCCATTGGAGCTGACCAGGAATCCCATGTGGAGATAACCCGTGAAATTGCCCGCCGGTTTAATCACCTCTATGGCCGGGAACCCGGGTTTGAATCCAATGCCGAAGCAGCCATTGGTAAAATGGGTAAAAAAGCAGGTTCTATCTACAGAAAATTGCGAAAAACCTATCTGGAAAAAGGAGATGAAGACGCTCTGAACACGGCTCGCGCACTGTTGAAAGAGCAGAATAACATCACTCTTGGTGACCAGGAGCGATTATTCGGATACCTTGAAGGTACTGGCAAGGTTATTCTGCCAGAACCTCAGGCACTGCTGACGCCTCATGGAAGAATGCCTGGACTGGACGGACAGAAGATGTCCAAATCCTATGGCAATACCATAACGCTCAGGGAAGCACCGGATGATGTAAATACCAAAATCCGTAAGATGCCGACGGATCCGGCAAGAATTCGACGTAATGACCCGGGAGATCCGGAAAAATGTCCCGTCTGGCAATTGCATAAGGTTTATTCAGATAAAGACCGTCAATCCTGGGTTCAGCAGGGTTGCACCAGTGCTGGCATTGGTTGTCTTGACTGCAAAAAGCCTCTGATAGACGCTGTTAATGAAGAACTTGAACCTATCCGGGTGGAAGCAAGGGAGCTGGAAAAAAATCCCGATGTAGTAAAAAGTATCATTGCAGAAGGCTGTGAAAGAGCACGGGACGAAGCCCAGGATACTCTCAAGGATGTTAGAGATGCCATTGGACTTGGCTATCGATATTAACCAACAACGGGATCGGTAAGAAATATTCAACCCGGTTTCAATACCACAGATTGAACTTGCAAGGCTTTTTTTGTTCCAAATTTAAAGCCTGACATACATTGAAGAGGGCAGAGCCTATGACCACGACGGAAGCCGTGGCCGTAAAAACAGAAGCGCAGGCAATGTCCTCAAACAAGGATACTGATGCGCTGGCCCTGATAAAAGGAGAGCCTTTTACCAAGCTGCCGGATGATCTGTACATTCCACCGGACGCATTGGAAATATTTCTGGAGGCATTTGAAGGCCCTCTGGATTTACTGCTCTACCTGATCAAACGCAACAACATGGACATTCTGGACATTCAGGTGGCAGAAATCACCAGCCAGTACATGAACTATGTCGAACTGATGGACAGTTCACAGTTTGACCTGGCCGCTGAATACATGGTAATGGCAGCAACTCTGGCTGAAATTAAATCCCGAATGCTGCTACCCAGAGTCGGTAGTGAAGAAGACGATGAAACAGATCCCAGGGCCGAACTTATTCGTCGCCTGCAGGAATACGAACGTTTCAAAACGGCGGCTGAAAATATAGACAACATGCCCAGAATGGGTCGGGAAACGCACCATGCGTCAGTTTCCCCGCCAGAATATGAAAAGATACAACCACACCCTGAAGTTGATCTGAAAGACATATTACTGGCCATAGGAGAAGTTATCCGGCGAGCAGACATGCATGAAAGCCATCACATTGCTGAAGAGGCCCTGTCTGTCAGGGAACGGATGAGCGAAATGCTGTCGATGCTGTCTTCTGAACGTTTTACACCTTTTGTAGCGCTCTATCGCCTTGAAGAAGGCAAGTTAGGCGTGGTCGTTACCTTTATGGCACTCATGGAACTCATTAAAGAATCACTGGTTGAGCTGGTACAAACCGAACCCTATGGTCCAATTCATGTGAAGGCACGGATTGAATAAATGAACAAAAAACCCGAACTATCCTTGATTCTCGAGGCGGCCATACTTGCCAGCGGCAAGCCTTTAAGTATCGATCATCTGGCCAATCTTTTCCCCGAAGAAGAACGGCCCGATGGCAATGAAATACGTGAAGCCCTGGTGGCCATTTCAGAAGCCTGTGAGAACAGGGGATTTGAACTCAAACAGGTCGCATCCGGTTTTCGCTTCCAGGTACGTCAGGCGTTAGCCCCCTGGATAGGGAAGCTCTGGGAAGAAAAACCACCCCGATACACCCGGGCATTGCTTGAAACTCTGGCCCTGATTGCTTACCGGCAGCCCATTACCCGTGGTGAAATTGAAGAGGTTCGTGGTGTCAGTGTCAGCAGTAATATAATTCGCACCCTGCAGGAAAGAGAATGGGTTCGCGTTGTAGGTCACAGGGATGTCCCCGGTCGACCGGCTATGTTTGCAACAACACGACAGTTTCTCGATTATTTTAACCTCGTCAATCTGAGTGAACTTCCACCTCTATCAGAAATCAGGGATTTAGAGGCTGCCGCCAGAAAATTGCAGGATCAGGCACTGGCAGAAGACACAGAAATTCCATCAGAAACACTTTCACACGATGAGCAGGAAGAAGCGGAAGAACTGTCAGCCCGTGAGCTCTTTGATGAACTCGATGCTATGGAAGCCGAGCTGCCTGAAGGCTTTGACGATATGATAAAAAAGAAGAAAGTAGATCGCATTAAAATGGAGCCCGAACCGGCACCAATTATCGAATCAAACGCACTGACTGAAGATGAGGACAACACTGACAGAGAACCTTCAGACTCTGATCAGGCACCCGATGAATCCCTCCACTAATCCCGTATTCTGAATAGAAATTGCGAGCAACAGCAATTGCATTAGCCTCGTTGCTCGTTATACTTGCCGATCGATTCCAAAACTCTGGGCGATATTACCGCCGGAAGTAAACTAATGACAACTGAAAACGAACTCCCTCCGCAAGGCGAAAAACTGCAAAAGATCCTGGCGGGTGCCGGCCTTGGCTCGCGCCGTGAGATGGAGCGCTGGATTGTTGATGGCCGGGTCATGGTCAATGGCATCCAGGCAACCCTGGGCGACCGGGCCTCACTGTCTGACAAAATCTCTGTCAACGGCAGACCGGTAAAACTCGATGCCTATGCATCAGGTATACGACGAGTGATTGCCTATAACAAACCTGAAGGTGAAATCTGCAGCCGTTTGGACAAAGAAGGTCGCCCAACGGTTTTTGACAAGCTACCGAAGCTGAAAGGTGAACGGTGGATTGCCATAGGACGACTTGATCTTAATACCTCAGGACTGCTGCTATTTACCAATGATGGTGAAATGGCCAGTCGCCTGATGCACCCTTCCAATACAATTGAACGGGAATATGCGGTTCGGGTTATGGGAGAGGTGACTCAGGATAAAGTACGAAACCTGTTTGATGGTGTTGAGCTTGAAGATGGCAAGGCACGCTTCACCGATATTGTTGATTCCGGTGGCACCGGTATTAACCGCTGGTTTCATGTATGTATTCTGGAAGGTCGAAATCGTGAAGTGCGTCGCCTCTGGGAATCCCAGGCATTGACTGTCAGTCGACTGAAAAGAGTCCGGTTTGGCAGCCTGATCATTCCTGACGGACTCCGCCAGGGACAATTCCAGGAAATTGGAAAAAATGATATTGATGAACTGGCTGAACTGGTTGAGCTTCCTTCAGCACCCGCCTATGTCAAAACTCCCAAGGAACGCATGAAAAAAAATGAAGTAAAGCTGAAACAAAAGCCGGGCAGACGCCCACAATCTCGTACCCGCCGTACCCGCTGATATTTCATCCCTCTGACACCGTGCAATCATTCCTTCGAGTGATTGCATACTGCTCTTTTAAACCTTCGCCTGCCTCCTGTTTGTCGACCTGATCACAATTATGAAATCTCCAGATTTATAAGAATTAAAGTTTATAGACAGAACAACTGTAATTATATACAGTATCTGTAAACCCCCTAACACCTATCAGGAGAGGGCCATGTCTATTACCCCAATGTGGCGAGTTGACCGGGACGGAAGCATGTTTACAGAGAAAAAAGCAGCCGAAGAGCATGATCGTATGCTGGATCTGGCTGAAAACTTTACCATCATGCTGGAATCCAATCTGGATATTGATGAATCGCTGGCTGAAGAGATCGGTCTGTTACTCTCCCGTAATAAGGAAATTCTCACGAAAGCCCTTAAGGGAAAACCTGCCCTGTTACAGGACATAGGAAAAGAGCAGAACAAAAAAGACAGTAAAGAATCAGACAGTGTAAATCTCGAAGAAGTCGCAGCCTGACGCAGGCTGTTATCGGGAATCTTCGCACTGTTTGAACGAACTATTGAGCGAATGATTCCCGGTCACCTAACATCAACTTTCCCTTTCAATCCGTAATTTCCAGCCCGTCAGATCAGATTTCCTGACTATAATCTCTGAAACCAGTCAATTTCGGTCATTCCAGTAGTGCATTTTCAATGGATTCCGCTAATATAGCGCGCTTTTTAACTCATAGACCAAATCCCCGGCTCGAAAAAAAGAGCAAGACAGGATAAGGTCTTTGAATCGGCTATCAGGAAGCTATCTTCTAGCTTACCCTCACCACAACCGGTATAGCCGTTTGTCAGACAAGGTTAGTAGTCACTTATGACGAGTTTCGTTTCTGGACAACGCTGGATCAGCGATACTGAAACCGAACAGGGATTGGGTACAGTACTCACTCTGGAAGGTCGTATGGTCACCCTTCTATATCCCGCAACCGGAGAAACCCGGCTTTATTCTATACACAACTGCCCTTTGACCCGGGTACAGTTCAACCCCGGTGATAAAGTAGAAAGCCATGAAGGCTGGATCATGACGGTTGTTGAAGTAAAAGACGACGAAGGCATTCTTACTTACTTTGGCACCCTTCCCGATGGTGCACATAAGGAATTGCCTGAGTCGAATCTTGGAAATTTCATTCGATTCAACAAGCCCCAGGATCGATTACTGGCTGGTCAGATCGACCAGAACAGTAACTTTTCACTGCGCTACAAAACCCTGCAGTATAATCATGGACTGCGAAAATCGCCCATGAGGGGATTGATTGGCCCCAGAGCCAGCCTGATACCACACCAGTTGCACATTGCCCGGGAAGTAGCGCAAAGACACGCTCCCAGGGTTATGCTGGCTGATGAGGTTGGCATGGGTAAAACCATTGAGGCCGGTTTAATACTGCACCAGCAACTGATAACCGGACGCGCAGGCCGGATTTTGATAATGGTGCCAGAAAGCCTTCTGCACCAGTGGCTGGTAGAAATGTTACGTCGGTTTAATCTGCACTTCAGCCTCTTTGATGAAGAACGCTGTCGTCAATGCCCGGATGAAAACCCATTTATCAGCGAACAATTAATCCTCTGCAGCATGAGCTTTCTCTGCGACAATGAAGACAGACGACAACAGGCTTTAGAAGCAGAATGGGATCTGATGATCATTGATGAAGCTCATCATCTGTATTGGTCGGAAGATAACCCCAGTCCGGAATATCAGTGTGTTGAACAATTATCCCAACACATTCCTGGGCTCCTTCTGCTTACTGCAACACCAGGTCAAATGGGACCGGAAAGTCACTTTGCCCGCTTGCGCCTGCTCGACCCGGATCGCTTCCATAGTCTGTCTGATTTTCAACAGGAAGAAAGTCGCTATGAGCCTGTAGCTGAAGCCGTTCAGGAACTGCTGGATAACGACCAGCTTCCGGAAAGTGCCCAGCAGCATCTTGTTGGCTTTCTCGGTGATGACTGTAAACCTCTGATTGAAAGCCTTCACTCCACTGATACGGATAACAAAGAGCTTGCCCGTGAACAGCTTCTCCATCGTCTTCTGGACAGGCACGGTACCGGCCGGGTTCTTTTTCGTAACACCCGTGCAGCGGTGGGCGGATTTCCCGGACGCGTGGTTCAGGGCTACCCACAACCCCTTCCCGAGCTTTATCAAATAGCACTGGAAGAGGAAACCACCAGCCGTCATAACCTGTATCCCGAACTGGCCTATCAGGCACAGATCAAGGTCGATGACATGGATCCGTGGTGGAAAGTTGATCCCAGAATAGACTGGTTGATCAATCTGCTGAAATTATTAAAAAAAGAAAAGGTGCTGGTCATCTGTGCCAATGCCAACACGGCACTCGATCTGGAAGATGCATTGCGAATTCTATCTGGTATTCCAGCCGCCGTTTTCCACGAACATCTCAGTATTATTGAACGGGATCGGGCTGCGGCCTGGTTTGCTGATGATGAATATGGCGCCCAGATTCTGGTCTGTTCTGAAATAGGCAGTGAAGGTCGTAACTTCCAGTTTGCCCACCATCTGGTTCTGTTCGATCTGCCGGAACATCCTGATTTACTGGAGCAGAGAATCGGTCGACTTGATCGTATCGGCCAGACGGAAACCATTAAAATTCATGTACCCTATATTGAGGGAACTGGTCAGGAAAAACTGTTCCACTGGTACGAACGGGGGCTCAATGCATTTGCTGACACCTGCCCCGCTGGCAGTATGGTCCAACAGAGACTGGCAGACGACTTGCTGCCACTGCTGGTCCCGGACGCAGATCTGACCATGGCCGACATGGAACCTCTGCTGGTTCAGGCAGAACAGCTTAACGGCCAATTTCTCGATCAGTTACACAATGGCCGTGATCGGTTATTGGAACTGAACTCACGGGGCATAGCCTCCAGCGAAGATATCATCAATGATATTGAAGAACAGGAGCAACCCCGGCAGCTGAAACGCTTCATGGAAAAGCTGTATGAAGGCTTCGGCGTTGAATCCGAAGATCATTCAAAACATTGCCTTGTGATTCGGCCGGGCAGTCATATGGTGACATCATTCCCCGGACTTCCCGCTGATGGCATGACCGTCACCTTTGATCGGGATCAGGCACTCTCCAGGGAAGATATGCACTTCCTGACCTGGGAGCACCCTATGGTCAGTGAAAGTATGGATCTGGTTCTGACTACAGAAATGGGAAATACTTCGGTTGCCCTTCTGAAAAACAAGGCTCTGAAACCAGGGACCATGTTGTTAGAGGCTATTTATGTCATTGAATCCAGCGGTGATAAATCACTGCAACTGGACCGTTATCTCCCGATCACCCCGATTCGCTGCCTGGTGGACCCCGGTATGAATAATCTTTCTGAGAAGGTCGCTTTTGATACGTTGAATGCTCAGTTGCAACCTCTTAAGAAAGGTTTGGCCAAAAAACTGGTAAAAGCACAACGTGAACCTATTTTGAAAATGCTCAGCCAGGCGGAAAACCATGCGAAACAGTCAGTCACGCCCATAGTCAGTGCAGCGTGTCAGAACCTGTTAACCGACGTCACTGAAGAAATAAAACGACTAGCGGCGCTTAAAGCAGTAAACCCAAATGTACGCGATGAGGAAATTGAGCACCTGAAAGTTCAGGCTGCCTCCGGGCATCAATGCCTGCAGAAGGCCATGCTGAGATTGGATGCAATACGGTTGATGGTGGCTGGTTAGCGAATGTTTCACAGAGCAGGTGACCGGATGGTCACCTGTCATTAACGCACCCTATTGGTCTTTATTTTCTTTAGGATCTGTGTCGAATTTAATAAGCGGTTGATCATCAGATCCAGTCTGTTGCTGTCGAGCGCTTGTATTCACTGATCCTTGCGTCACAGGAGTATGTGATTCTTCACGCATTTTTTTCTTCGCTGGTTTAGATTTCACGGGAGTAGCTCTTTGCTCAGCAGGCTCGCCATAAGTTGCTATGTCAAGCATCTGATCCAGAGTTGAATCCAGTTCCCATCGACCGGAAGGGCTGGTTGTAACGTATTCTTCAGCCCTGGACAAGACCGTTAGAGCCAACTGCTGTATATGCAGTGCCCTCAATTCTTGCTTCAGATCAGTGTTGTCCTCATCCAGATCTGCTGCTTTAACTTTTTTAGCAGCACTGTCTTTTAATTCAGGGAATTCTTCTCTTCTGAATTGAGTTAGCTTTTCCCTGACTTTGACCATGCGTTCTTCTTTCAGGACTTTTGCAGTTTTCCCTCTGCTTAAATTGGCTATTCTGCAGATCCTTTTTGCTTGCTCGAGTCCCGGTTTAGCTTTTTCGTCGATCTCATTTTTCCACTCATCAACCTTGGCTCTAACTTCATCAACAAATTGCGGCGATGCATATTCCGGAATTCTGGCTGCTTCAGTCTGGGCCGCGGCAAGATCTTTTTGCAGCCCCCTGTATTCCCTTTCCATTTCTCGCAGCTTCGGTTTTTCCGGATTAATGCCGAAGAGTGAACTTTCCCTTTTTACTTCATTTCTCTGCACTTCAATTTCATGTTCCATACGGATTAGGTTTTGCTTTATCTCAGTAATACCATTCGATTTATTTTCATAGAGATCCGCCATCAGGGTAGATATTTTTTTAGTTTCCGCTTCTCTTTGTGCCATTTTCCCCAGATACTTCATTTTCATTTCATGCAATTTGGGTGCGTCTTCCTGTTGCTCCTTATATGTTCGCTCTTTAGGTTTTAAGGTTGTTTCATCTCTTAGTTGAATATCTTCGTCAGTTCTCGTTGCTAAGCCAAGAAGAGCATCTTCATCCTCTTGCTTTTCATCCCTTGGAACTTTATCAGTCATCCCTTTAACGTAGGTATTGATTTGCTCACCTGAAGCAGAGATAGTAAATTCATCCAGCTTTTTTGCGCCAGAAACATTAACGTTTCCACGAGTCTGAAATTCCTGACTATAAGCCTTCATATAGGATTTTGGCTTGAACAGCCTGATAAATCGTCCCCACATATTTTGCAGGGAACCCGGTTTTTTGGTGATAAGCGGTGTGTCTTCAGTAATCCCGGCCTGGCGGACAATATGCTTGATTGGTCCACCACTCTTAAACGGATCCATACTCTGCCTCCCTGCAGCACTAATTGAGCTGAAATACATTGAATCGAATAAATAATTAAATACTTATTCTGAATACATTTAATGTCATTTCAAAATAAAAATTTGTTTCTTATAAAAACTGTAGGTAGCGAATGAATGATAAGCAAACAGTGAACCACTGCAGTTAACAACCGCAGTGATTTTTCTTAAAATTCAATAACCTGGAATGAACCTATGACTTGTAAAAGTCGGTCTCATTATTGGGGCGGGTCTTGAATCGGCGATGCAGCCACATATATTGCTCAGGGTTTACCTTCACCTGTTGTTCAACAAATTGATTAACTCTGGAGGCATCCAACTCATCATCACCTGAAGGAAAATCTTCCCAGGGTGCCAGAAATGTCATTCGATAGCCTTCTGAACCAGGGAGCCGGGTCATCACTAGCGGGACTATCCGCGCCTTACCCATTTTGGTCAGCCGTGCTGTCCCCGTAACTGACGCGGTCTGAACCCCAAAGAATGGAGCAAACACACTTTGTTTAGGGCCATAATCCTGATCTGGTGAATACCAGACAGTACGCCCCTTCCTTAATGATCTGAGCATACCCCGTACATCACGTCGTCCCAGCAGATGACTGTTTTGATCATACCTGAGTCTCTGCTTTCGCTGCATATACTCAAAGACAGGGTTTTTATGTTCTCTGTAAGTAGCATCAATACTGTGCTTCATGGCAATCATGGCGCCAGCCAATTCAATGGTGGTGAAATGCAGAATTAATAAAATAGTTCCTTTATTCTCCACTGACTCCAAATGTTCAGTCCCTTCGTAGCGCACCAGTTTTTCTATACTTTTCCTTGGTCGCCACCAGGCCATAGTTACTTCCATAAGGCCTATACCCACCGACTCAAAGTTCTTTTTCAGCAATAGTTCCCTGTCTTGCGCAGGCATATCGGGAAAGCAATGAGAAAGATTGACTCTGGCAATATGAACCCTTTTTTTCGCCATTCTGTATAATAGCCGCCCAATCCATCGTCCTGATACCAATAAAACAGGGTAAGGCAGATATGCCGGAATCATGGTTAAACCCAGTCCCATCCATGTCAGCCAGTACTTGGGCAACAGGTATCTGTATGAAAAACGATCTGCTTCTGTAGTATTAAGATCATCAGCCAACATATATTTGTTTTCACTTCTTGTTTCTGTCTTCAGACTTCTCTAGTCTACAACTTCATAACATGAAGTTGTAATCGTCATGAGTCAGCAACTACGACCAGATACATCTGTCGCAGCCTTTAAGATAACCAGCAGTACTTATACACTGACCACACTTGAATTGCATTCAACTGAGGTTGCTGCAATATCGCGTCAACTGGATAAGCTCAGCCAGAAAGCACCTCATTTTTTTCAGAACACTCCAATTATTCTCGCTTTCGATACGTTAAAAAATCCAGCAGACAAGATAGATTTACAGGCATTGCGCCACCTTATCGTCAATCATAGAATGCAACTGACCTCAGTCCGGGGGGCACCAGAGTCATTAAAACAGGAAGCCGAATCACTGGGAATATCCTGTTTACCGGCACCAAAGCCTAAAACAGAAAGGCAGATCAAAAAAAGTAATATTGTTTTGATGAATCAGGGGAATTTATCAAATGTTCAGCCGCTTACTGAAAAAATCAGCATCCATCAAAAGCAACCAAGCCCCAGTACCTTTGTAGATCGACCGGTCAGATCCGGTCAACAGATATACACCCACGGTGACTTGATAGTTACCAGCGCTGTCAGTGCTGGTGCTGAACTACTGGCTGGAGGCAACATACACGTCTACGGGCCTTTAAGAGGACGAGCATTGGCCGGCGTCAACGGCAACTCTGAGGCAAGAATTTTTTGCCGTCAGTTTGAAGCCGAACTAATATCCATCAACGGTCAATACAGAACACCAAACACTGCAAGCTATTTCGAATCTTTATGGGGACAGAGTGTTTTGATCTGTATCATGAACGAGACCTTGCACATGCAGAAGCTTTAATAAATAATCCCTATTAACACAGCTTACATGATATAGGATTTCGCTTTGGCTCAAGTTATCGTAGTGACCTCAGGAAAAGGTGGCGTCGGTAAAACCACTACCAGTGCTTCATTTGCTTCCGGATTGGCTAAACAGGGCCATCGCACAGTGGTTATTGACTTTGATGTAGGACTTCGCAACCTTGACCTGGTTATGGGATGTGAAAGGCGTGTCGTTTATGATTTTGTGAATGTCATTAACGGCGAAGCAGAACTTCATCAAGCATTGATTCGTGACAAACGAGTTGAAAATCTTGCCATTCTGCCAGCCTCTCAAACCAGAGACAAAGAAGCACTATCTTCTGAAGGTGTTGAAAAAGTACTGAATGAGCTGGCGAAGGATTTTGAGTATATTATCTGTGACTCTCCTGCCGGCATTGAACATGGTGCTCTCATGGCCCTGTATTTTGCGGATGAGGCCATTATCACTACCAATCCGGAAGTCTCTTCTGTTCGTGACTCAGATCGCATTCTGGGTATTTTACAAAGTAAATCCAAACGCGCAGTAGAAAATCTGGACCCCGTAAAAGAGCACCTGCTGGTTACCCGCTATGATCCAAACCGGGTAGAAAGGGGTGACATGCTGGATATCAAGGATATTGAAGAGATTCTTGCCATTCCACTGCTAGGCGTTATTCCAGAATCCCGTACCGTATTAAAAGCCTCTAACCAGGGAACGCCTGTCGTTCATATGGAAGACAGTGACGCAGGTCAGGCTTACACCGATGTGGTATCTCGATTTCTTGGCAGCGACCTTCCTCACAGATTCATGAAACCTACCAAGAAAGGATTGTTACAACGTATGTTTGGTGGAGGCGCAGCATGAGTTTATTGCAGTTATTCCGATCAGGAAAGGAGGACAACAGCGCAGTAGTCGCCAAAGAACGACTACAAATTATCGTTGCTCATGAACGAATCAGCCGGGATGGCCATGATTTTGTACCCGCCATGCAGCAGGATATTCTCAATGTGATTCAGAAATACATTCAAGTCCATCAGGAAGATATCTGCATCAAACTGGACAGAGATGGTGATTACTCTGTATTGGAAGTCAATGTTCAACTACCTGACTGATTCTGCAGAATAAACTCTTTGCATTCAAATCCCGGCTACTGATTCAAGCCAGTATTGGTACCGGGGTTTAAGACTTTCCCAGCTCAAATATTCCACATCAGGAACATCTGGCCAGTTTCCAACATATTTCAATTTTGTCAGCGATTCCAGATGATCGGCCAGTTGTATGGTCTCCGCTTCAATGTCATCCAGAAAGGAAGAATAACGGAAGGCATCTGGAAACAATTCCGGGTATGCCAATCTGTCAGGTACCACTGGACGACACCCTGCAGCAACTGCTTCAAGAACGGCTATACCCTGAAAATCATGAATAGCCGTTGAGAGAACGATATCTGACGCCTGAAGCAGTGTACGGTATTCTTTTTCTGATTCTATGTAACCCCAGCTACCAATATGTTTCCTGAGTTCTGTCTGTAGCTGGGCAAACACCGGTGGCACCTGGCGAAACCTTTGTCCCACCACATGAATCGTAAAATCAACGTCTCTTGCAGACAATTGCCTCAACGCTTCATACATTCGTTCAGGCGCCTTGTCGTACTCCCAGCGATGATTAAACACTATTTGTAGTGTATCTCCGATACCGTCACGATGATGATCAAGAAACAGGTCATTCGCGAGAGGTACAGGTAACACACAGGAACAGGATTTCAGCCGCTCAATAATCCCATCAGGCACACAATCCGGCAATTTCTTGAGCAGTCGCAATGCGCCTTCAATCATGGTATCCCGGTTGTAATCCGTATTAAACAGCACACAATCTGCACTCAGTGCTGTATATAGATTAAGAATTTCAGGCTCTACACTTTTTTTCTGCCTTCCTGACTCCGGATAGGCAAACTGATTCTCATGGAAATAGCAGATAGTGGGAATTGCTGCCAGCGCTGGCACCATGCCTTTTAATGAAGAAAGATCTGTCATGGACGTTGCGATGATCAAGTCATAAGGTTGCTGTAACACCTCTCGATGCCCGAACGCCCAACTCAAGCTGTTCCCGCGCAGGCGCCAGCTGAAATAACGAGGGGAAAGTGTGAGTACAGTCCATTCATATTCAGGGAAATGATGCACCAGTCCCTTGCGCCAGTATTGATGACTTTGCGCATCGTAGGCAGAGAGTAACAATATCTTCATTGAATTTGGTATTATCCCCAATTCCTATGTCGGGATACTAATAATGAGTCAAGATAGCTTTAACAAGGAACTGATAGAGTTCCTGCATACTTCGCCTACTCCCTACCACGCTGTCAGCACAATGGTTGCCCAGCTGGAAGAATCAGGTTTTGAAGCTCTGGATGAATCTTCCAGCTGGTCGCTGGATGCAGAGGGTAAATACTATGTGACCCGTAACGGATCGTCCATCATAGCCTTTACCATGGGTGATGTGAAAAATGGTTTTCGCATGGCGGGAGCCCATACGGACTCTCCCTGTCTGAAAGTAAAACCCAAGCCAGAAATTAAAAAGCACAGCTACCAGCAACTTGGTGTTGAAGTTTACGGTGGTGCCTTGCTGAATCCCTGGTTTGACCGAGATCTCTCTCTGGCAGGAAGAGTTCAGTATCTGACCAGTGAGAACAAACTGAGCAGTCAGCTCATAAATTTTGAAAAACCCATCGCGGTTATTCCAAGTCTGGCAATCCATTTGGACAGGGAAGCGAATAAGGGTCGTACAATTAACCCTCAAACTGATATTCCCCCAGTACTTTTCCAGACAGGCAAAGATGAGAAAGTTGATTTTCGCGAGTTGCTGAAGCAACAACTAATACGGGAAGGTCATGATGATTGTCAGGAAGTCATGGAATTTGATCTTTCATTTTATGACACCAACCGCCCTGCTGTGATTGGTATGCGTGAAGAGTTTATTGCCAGCGCCCGTCTTGATAATCTGCTCAGTTGTTTCGTTGGCTTGAAAGCCCTGATCAATCATAAATCAGGGTCTGCACCTGCACTGCTGGTTTGCAATGATCATGAAGAAGTGGGCAGCCAGTCATCTACCGGAGCTCAGGGTCCCTTCCTGAAAACAGTTCTGGAACGCATTACGGGATATGGAGAACCTCTCACTCAGGTAATGAATGTCTCTATGATGATTTCAACCGATAATGCCCATGGAATACACCCAAATTATCCCGAAAAGCATGACAGTAATCATGGTCCGATTCTGAACAAAGGCGCTGTTATCAAAGTAAATGCCAATCAACGGTATGCCACCAGCGATGAAACCTCAGCTCTGTTTCGCTGGTTGTGTCGTGAAACAGACAGCAAGGTACAACACTTTGTAACCCGGACTGATATGGGATGTGGCAGTACCATTGGTCCAATAACTGCAGGAGAACTGGGTGTCAGAGCACTGGATATAGGCCTGCCAACCTTTGGAATGCACTCCATCCGTGAACTCGCCGGAACTCAGGATGCCTTTGAGCTAAGCAAAAGCCTGACTGCTTTTTTCCAGCTGGAGCGGCTTCCTTTCTGAATAACCTTTAAACAATCACCATCCATCCCTCCATCCATCCACCAAGAGTTCCGGTGGGTGGTGATTGAGCCAGACACTTCTATAAAGCATCCTTTCACTTTATTAATAATAAACATTTCTCGTATCACTAAATTGCCAGTAGTTACAAAAAACAACTCAATCTGCAACATACGTACAAATTCATACTGCACGTTATATGTCAATGCTGCTACTCTAATTATTCATAGAAAAGATATCTGTCGCGGAAAAGACGATGAAGCAATTACATAACAATCAGAGTGTGAGCCGGAACTGGACTCAGACCAAAAGCTCATTCAGCATTCAATCAAAAGATGCTTTTATAGCTACCAAACCATTACTGAAAGCTTCCAGTAAGCTACCAGCAAAACACCTTAAAGATCAGAACAATGATTTTGTCCTTGGATATAATTGATTAAATTATCCATACCGGACAAGTTCACTATTTGTCCGGACGTTCAACCTTCTGATTAACCCGCCTTCGCCGATAACCCGAATTACTGGTCTTACTCTGGTTTTTTTAGTTAACACTCTGACAGCTTGATGATGATCTATAAGTTTTAAAAAGATCGTTCCTCATCATCCTTTCACTAAATTTACAGAGTTATGGGGCCAATATGGGGTGCCATCGTCTGTGGACTGTATTATGCTCTGAAGACCACAGAACATTTTGTATTCAGATTAAACAGTTTCTGCACTGAGCCAAGGCGCGGCATTTTCCACAATTTATTGACACGGAGCTATCTTATTCATGATTTCGACACTGCAGCCAGCGAAAAAGCTAGCCCTGTTATTCATATCCATGCTGCTTGTAGTCAATTCAGTTCTGGCAGTAGATCAGGACATTGACAAACCTCTTCCAGATTTAAAACCCAGTCTTCAACAGGCCATAGCCAGCGTTAATGTAGTGCAGCTTCTAGCCAGAAATCACTATCGAAAAGTACCACTTGACCAACCTAATGCTGAAAAAGTCTTTGAGCGATATTTGGACAGGCTGGATCCCAATCGCAGCTTCTTTCTCCAAAGCGACCTTAATGAGTTTAAACCCTACAAAGTAAAGCTGGCTCAATCACTTAAAAGTGGAGATCTGAACCCTGCATTTGTTATTTTTAATCGTTATCGACAACATGCTGAAGCGAGAGCCCGGTTTATGTTGAAGATGCTGGAATCCGACCTGAAGAATGTCGATCTCAAGAAAGACGAATCTCTGATTATCAATCGTAAGGAAGAGCCCTGGCTGCAAAGCAAGACAGAACGGGAAACCCTTTGGACAAAGCAGTTCACAGACAGCGTGCTCGCCCAGAAACTTAATAACAAAACAGATGAAGAAATTATTGAGCAGCTGAAGCGCAGAAATACCAATTTACTCCGACGCTTACACCAGAGTAAAAGCGAGGATGCATTCCAGACCTATATCAATACCTTTACCGGAATCTATGATCCACACACCCAGTATTTTTCACCCCAGACAGCAGAAAACTTTGATATAAACATGAGCCTTTCCCTGGAAGGCATCGGTGCTGTTTTGTCAGCAGTAGATGAGTACACCAGTGTTGTCAGCGTTGTAACCGGTGGCCCTGCAGATAAAGCCGGACAACTGAAGCCAGGAGACAAGATTACCAGCGTCGGTCAGGGGAAAAATGGCAAACTTGAAGACGTTGTCGGCATGCGTCTGGATGATGTGGTAAAACTGATTCGCGGTGCCAAGCACACAATGGTCAGACTGGAAGTTACTCCCGGATCCAGTAAGGAAGGCGGCAGCCGCATTTATGAAATTGTCCGCGATCAGGTGAAGCTGGAAGAGCAGGATGCTGCCAGCAAAATCATTGAAATCCCCAATCAGGGCAAGAAAAGTAGAATTGGTGTTATTGAGCTGCCCACTTTCTATATAGATTTTAAGGCAGCCCAGGCAGGCAACCCCAATTACAAGAGCACCACCCGGGATGTACGCCGCCTGCTGATTGATCTCCAGAAAGACAACATCGACGGTTTGATCGTAGATCTGCGTGGCAATGGTGGCGGTTCGCTTCAGGAAGCCAATGAACTGACCGGCCTTTTCATAGACAGGGGTCCTACGGTGGTTGTTCGAAATACCAGGGGACGAAATGAAACCCAGGTTGACCCGGATCCAGAGCAAATCTATCAGGGCCCAATGGTTGTTCTTGTTGATCGATTAAGCGCCTCTGCTTCAGAGATTTTTGCCGGTGCCATGCAGGATTATGGCCGAGCATTAATCATTGGCAGTCAGAGTTATGGCAAAGGGACTGTTCAGAGTATTCAGCCGTTAAATCATGGTCAGCTGAAGCTAACCCTGGCCAAATTCTATCGTGTTTCCGGCCAGAGCACTCAGAATCAGGGCGTTCTTCCTGATCTTAAATTTCCTTCGCTCTATGATGGCCGTGATATTGGCGAGAATAAGCTGCCGGACGCCCTGCCATGGGACACCATTCCTGCAGTAAGCTATCGTCCCTACTCTGATTTCAGCGCCTATCTAAAGCCACTAGAGGAAAATCATGGAAAAAGAACCAAGAACAATGCCGACTTCATTTATCTGAATGAGATGAGAGATTACCTGTCACGTTATGAGCAGCAGGACAAAGTCTCACTGAATGAGGAAAAACGCCGTCTTGCACTGCAGACAATGCGCAGTCAGAGACTGGCTATTGAGAATCGTTTGAGAAAGGCAAGAGGCGATAAGCTCCTTAACAACCTGGATGAACTGGAAGCGGAAGCCAATTTAGCCGCTGGTAATCCTGAAAAGGACAAAGAAACCGATGCCTTTTTGAAGGAAGCAGGACTGGTTCTCACTGATCTGGTCAGGTTAATGGATAATAAACAGGCTTTCACCCGAAGGTAATTTCCCTTAATGATAAAAAAAACCGCTATTCAGCGGTTTTTTTTATCCGATATTTTTAGAGAACCTTTTTAAAGAACCGGGGCATCATCTTTTACTGTTGAAGAAACCCTGCCAAACCCGCGTTTTTGCATAATCCGGTTTATTTCATCGACACAATCCGGATCATCAATGGTAGAAGGTATTGAATAGACCTCTCCGTCAGCCATCTGCCTGAGTAATTTCCTGAGGATCTTGCCAGAACGCGTCTTCGGTAATCGCTCGACCACCATGACATTTTTGAAACAGGCAACAGGCCCAATCATTTTCCTCACCAGCCGTATCATGGCCTCTTCCATAACCTGCTGATCAAGAAGATGACCATCCTTGAGTAATACCAATCCAACCGGCACCTGTCCCCTGAGCTCATCATACGCGCCTATTACTGCACATTCCGCCACAGCCGGGTGTGATGACACCACCTCTTCCATTTCGCCGGTAGACAGTCTATGTCCTGCAACATTGATAATGTCGTCAGTTCTACCCATAACAAAGAGATAACCTTCTTCATCCAGATAGCCCGCATCTCCGGAAAGATAATACCCCGGATAAGGCTTCAGGTAGCCTGCTTTAAAACGCTCATGATTTTTCCATATGGTTGTAAGGCAACCCGGAGGCAATGGTTCTTTTAAAACAATGGCGCCCTGTTCTCCGGGCGGTTTCAGATTTCCATCTGCATCCAGAATACGGATATCGAACCCAGGTGAAGGATATGTTGCAGAACCTGGTTTAACAGGCATGGGTTCAATTCCCATAGGATTTGCGGCAATCGCCCAGCCTGTTTCTGTCTGCCACCAGTGATCAATAACCGGTAATTTCAGGCTGTTGTTCAGCCATTCCCAGGTCGATGGATCAAGCCGTTCCCCGGCAGCAAAAATAGTTTTTAACTTACTCAGATCATATTTCCCCACCAGATGGCATTCCGGATCTTCCTTGCGAATGGCACGGAAGGCTGTGGGGGCTGCAAACAGTGTTTTAACCCCGTATTCACTGCACACCCGCCAGAATGCTCCGGCATCCGGGGTTTTCACCGGCTTTCCCTCATAAAGTACAGAACTAAGCCCTGACAGCAGAGGGGCATAGACGATGTATGAATGCCCCACAACCCAGCCTACATCGGATGCAGCCCAGAAAACATCTCCGGGTTGCTGATCATAAATAGCTTCCATGGAATATCGCATGGCCACAGCATGACCACCATTATCCCTGACTACACCTTTGGGGGTACCTGTTGTACCTGAAGTGTAAAGAATATAAAGAGGATCTGTCGCCTTTACCGAAACACAGGCTGCAGGTGTGGCCTTTTTGGCGGCACTTTTCCAATCTATGTCACGACCGGGTTTCATATTCGAGGCGGTAAAGTGAGAACGCTGAAAAATAATACAATAATCCGGTTGATGACTGGATCGATAAAGCGCTTCATCCAGCAATGGTTTATAGGGAAGAATATTGGATAATTCAACACCACAGGACGCCGTTAACACAACCCTGGGCTTCGCATCATCAATCCTGACAGCCAGCTCCTGAGGCGCGAAACCACCAAATACCACCGAATGAATTGCTCCCAGTCGGGCACAGGCCAGCATGGCGATAATCGACTGAGGCGACATGGGCATATAGATGATGACCGTATCGCCTTTCTCAACCCCATGCTCCTTTAGCACACCCGCAAACACCGCTACATCATTCAGCAGCTCACTGTAGGTGATCGGTCTTTTGGTTTGCGTTACCGGTGAATCGTAATAAATGGCTACCTGCTCTCCACGACCCTGTTCGACCTGATAATCCAACGCCATATAGCAGGTATTCATTTCACCATCAGCAAACCAGCGCCAGTTGCCAGATTCATCTTTTTCCAAAACTTTTTCCGGTTGTTTAAACCAGGGAAGACGTGCTGCCTGGCTAAACCAGAAATCAGACGGGTTGCTGATGGAATGCTGGAAAATATTCTGATAAGACATGGCGGCCTCGAAAAGGTCTCTTATTATTTGATCACTCTGTTAACCGCAGTCTGCCGGTTGATTGGTCAGGTTAACATTCGACTTTAGGCGCAGTGCCTGAGCATAAACAATGATTGTAGTCACTGGCTGCCACTTTCCAACAATCACTTTCCGGCAATCATTAAAGAAGAACTTCGTCAGACTCAAGAAAACTGCCTATATTCATGTTTCTGTCTGTTAATGGGGAACGTGTTTGTGCAATTGAAGATAAAAAAAACATTATTAGTTATTACATTTCTGACAAGCATTGTTCTGGGGCTCATTATAGTTACCCCCTGTCGTTCAGAAATGACATCAAGACTGGATATTTCTGCCGTCGCAGTACCTGCTATCGCAATTTTTGGCCATATTTTATCGTTCCGAAATGACCCTGAGCAATTAACAAAACACACAACAAGCACATATTACTCTGACATGCTGCCGCCCACCCACAAGCATGCAGCTAATAACCAGTATATTCATCATTCATGGCTTGAAAATTGTCAACAGGTTCACTTTTATGAAGATCAGGATGGATGGCTTCCAGGCCTGGAAAACAGCCATGAACTAACAGGCAGGGCAGAGAGCATTGCAGACACAATTGCAGACGTGTCATTTGACCAGTCAGCAGGTTTAGATAGTCCTGTCTGTTTTACCCTGAAGGGTGAATCTGGTGAAAGAACAACCACCGTGCTGTTTCAGGATTCAACAATACCCCATAGAGATACGTCTCCTCCAGAGTATTTGATTAAAACCGACAGGCTGTCCCTGAAAGTTTCACCCGACTGCGGAAAACAGTCTGACAACAGTTATGAAGCGAATGAAAGCCTCAGGGCTTCAGTAACTCAAATCTGCCCACAGGAGCTGGGTATTCATCAATTATTCATACTCGTAGATATTGATAATGAAGGGTATCTCAGCTATATCATTTACTATATCGACAACAACGGGCAGCCTGTAAAAGAGTCCATAACAACTAATTTACACTATCAATACAGCGACAACCAACGGGTTATGGATGCGTTGGAGAACGCCTGTAATATCATACTTATTTTTAAAAACAGCTTGGCATACCAGGCATTTATAAACGATGAAGAACTACTGAAATCAGTTTTTCTTTCTGACACTGAAATGTCATTTCTCACTCATTTATCCTCTCTTCTTTCAGGTGCCGGGCACGCTTCTCTACCCGGAATGGAACTCACTCAAACCCGCTTTTCTGAATTTTTACATATCTCAAAGGAGAAAGAGAAAGAGAAAGAAAAGAAGCCTGCTCTGTATAGCTTTCCTGAAGTAATGAAATACATGATGAATCCTGAGAATGAGGGAGCAGGGAAAAAACCGGACTCTTCGGATAAAGCTAAAAATACATCCTCCAGTAAAGACAAGCATGAGACAGATAAAAAAGTATCCGGAGGAAGTAAACCGTCATCAAACAGCCCCTCCAGTTCGGATGAATCCGACAACTCAGAATCCAGCTCTGATCAGAGCGTTACCAAAGAAAAAGAAAAAGAAAAAGAAAAAGAAAAAGAAAAAGAAAAAGATCAACCGGTCGCAAAGCCCATTACATCCCCGATATCTGTGGATGATGAAACACACGAAACCAGAATTGGTCGAAAAGCATCTGCCCCGTACAGCCTCCCTTTTCCACCCGCCGGATTGATAGTAAATAAGATCCTCTACTCGAGACACGGCAGCTCACAGTACGAATTCATGGTGCCTCGAAGAGATTATCATATTAGAGGCCCCGTCTCCGAAGTTCAACAAAATGGCATGATGCTAACTCGTATCATTCCCTGTCGAGATGGAACCATTACAGAATGGCTGATTCCGGACCCCAGAGGCTTCATCAACATGCCTGGCCCTATCTATCGTCAACCTGCTCCCATGATGCCCCCGCCGCCCGCTGGAGTTTACCCTCCAGCCAGACACTGGTTCCCCCCCCTGCCTCCTCAACGGATGCACTGGAATACCGTTGATCGAATAGGTATGCGAGGCTCTAATGAGAAAGACAGGCCCAGACCTAATGCAATTCAAATCAAGGCACCTGAACCGGAAAATTCCGAAGCACAAACACTCAGCCAGCTCTCTCTGAGCACTCATTCATCGAGCACAGAAAATTCTGAAGGATCTTCATCACACTCTTATCCACAGAGTGCTCTACCGGTTCCACCTTTGAGTATTTCAAAAATTACTGATGTGAACAATAAACAGTCTCGATCTTCGGGCAGGCACAATCCAGGCGCACATGCAGGCACTGAAAACAGGGCAGGTTCTTCAGCTGAGGCTCAAGCCCGTTCTTTAACTGGCCATCCATCGAGTACTGCCCGAACAAACAGGGATCGCAAAGAAAACGCATCCACAGAAGACATACAACAGCATTGGTATCAACGGATCAGAGCACTCGAGCATAAGAATCAATACCATGAAGCGGCCCGGCAATTAATTCAAGTGGTCGACTCGTCCTCTCAACAAACACCCAATTTTAAAGCTATGGAAGCCTGGGTCTGGAACAGGCTACAACAGAAAGTACCAAACGAAGAGATCAAAAAACAGATAACGCAGTGGAACAAAGATAAAAACCTGACATGGAATCAACATGATAAATTGATCAAAAAGTTACCATCAAATAACACCAGAAAAGTTAAAAAATATCATAGACGTTAATGAAACACGCGTTTCATCTGTCGTTTATATAATCATCTCCCCCCCCTGTGTCAGCTCTGATAGCATCCACTGAAGCCTGTTTCTGGATCTCGGCTTCCTGAAGATGCTGATTCATTTCATTAAAGTGGTTGTATTCATGGTGAAGGATTCTTTGTTGTCGGGTCAGCTGATTTATATCAACGTCAAAATCGGAAAAAAGAGTCGCTTGAATATCAGGAAGATCATTGGACTTGATGGCTGTAAACAGTGAATTTAATCGAAGACTGCCAAGCTCCGCTTCCTGCAATTCATCCTTTACCTGCTTTACATCCACTTCCGAAGCCGTAAGGTCAATAACAATCAACAAGTCGCCCTGGTTAACCTGTTGGCCATCATAAGCCAGAATTTGTTTCACTTTGCCAATCTCCAGAGATTGTACCGTCTTAACCTTGCCGGCAGGAATGATCCGCCCCTCCGCTTCAGCCTCTGTTTCCACATAACTGAACATGCTCCAGATCAGTGCTACAGGAATTATGCTGATAAGCAGCACCGTCATGACTCTGGCCAAAGGTGAAGGTGGTGTTTCCATGATTTCAATGGATGCAGGCAGAAATTCCAGTTCATCCCTGCTGCGCTCAATAATGACCGTTTCTTTTTCATTTTTCATTGAGGCGACCCAGGTCTCCCTGAGTCTTTTAATTCCTTCAAACATCCTCTGGCCCTCCATCCGACTGCAATTGCCAGAGAGAGGCGTAACGACCGCCATTTGACAGCAACTGGCTATGACTTCCCTGTTCGATGATGTTGCCCTTCTCCATTACTGCAATGGTGTCGCATTCCCTTATGGCAGAAAGTCTGTGAGCAATAATGATAACGGTGCGCCCGTCACAGATCTCTTTCATATTCTGTTGAATGATTCGTTCTGATTCATAGTCCAGTGCCGATGTTGCTTCATCAAAAATCAGTATTTTTGGATCCGTCAGAATCGCCCTCGCAATGGCAATACGCTGACATTGCCCTCCCGACAGGCCGATTCCCCGCTCACCCAGCTGAGTGTTGTATCCCTGGGGCAATTCCAGAATAAAATCATGCGCACCGGCCAGTTTGGCAGCAGTCATGATTTTATTCATGGAGGCGCCCGGATTGGCCAATGATATATTTTCCATTACCGAGCGGTTGAAAAGAATATTTTCCTGCATTACCACGCCAATCTGCCGCCTGAGCCAGGCAGGATCCAGCAATGTCAGATCATTGCCATCAATGTATATCCGCCCCTGTTCGGGTATGTACAATCTCTGAATCAGCTTCATCAAAGTGGATTTACCGGAACCTGATAACCCGGCAATACCAATGGTCTGGCCTGATGGAATCTTTAAATTGAGATTTCGCAACGCTTCCGGCCGATCTGGAGCATATCTGAAAATAACCTGTCGAAACTCAATATGCCCCTCGATATCAGGTAGCGAAGGTCTATTCAGATTTTGCTGAGGCTCGGTTTTAGCATTCAACAAGTCCCCCAGTTTTTCCATGGAAACCTTGAACTGCAGAAATTCCTGCCAAAGCTGGGCCAACCGCAGAATAGGTGCTTGTACCTCGCTTCAGTGAAAAAGCACCTGGTAGCGCCATTGCTTTCGATCATGCTCACAAGCTAAACCAGGCTCGCTATATACTCGGGCAGTGTTTCGTTTACTTGACCATGGTTCAGCAACGCCCCACTGATGAGGTGCCAACCTCGATCCCATGGCTGGCTCGGATGCCTTCTGAAACGGGCAACACCAGCAAACTGTTTACGGCCAAGGCACTGCTGCGATTTACCCATGCGGTCATTGGTGAACGGTTCACTTATGTGCTTCTGGATTCCTGGTTTATGAGAGGTCATGTAATCCAGCACGCACAAGAACTTGGCTATCATGCCATCGGCCAGGTTCGCCATGACCTCGCCTTGTTTTTGGCACCGCTACCCGAGCCGAAGCGGCGTGGAGCCCCAAGAATTTACGGCGACAAACTGTCGAAAGAGCGGGTTCAGCAGCTCCAGGAGCACAAGGTTAAAATGCACCTCTACGGGCGAATACGCACGGTGTATTACAAAAGCTGCCTTTGCCGGGCCAGAATTCTCAAGGGGCAGGAAGTCATCGCTGTCTGGACAGAGTTTGAGCACAAGGGAAAACGTCGCAAAACCCAGCTAATATTATGGCTCCTCGCTGTTTGCTATGGATTTTGTGCTGATATATGACCGATAATCCCCGACCCGGAAGCTCACAGGTTTAAGTAGTCATCCATGGATGGTAATCAGATATTTATGCTCGGCCTCGGCTTGCAGGCACCTTGGAAAATAGTTGATCAGCATCTCGATACAACAAAGAAACCCAATGAGTTGGTACTCAATGTAGGTGCTGAACGCGGTAGTCTCTATCCATGCCCCAAGTGCGGTAAAGCTTCTCAGGCTCATGACTTTAAAGTGCTTACCTGGCAGCACCTGAACTTCTTTCAGCACCATTGCTATATTAAAGCAAAAGTCCCCCGTACGCGCTGTGAGGAACACGGCATTCATCGTGTAAATGTTCCCTGGGCAAGAGAGAATAGTAAGTTCACTCTACTGTTTGAGCAGGCACTGCTAACGCTGGTGAGAGAGATGCCGGTGAAAGCCTGTGCCAAGCATGTTGGCGTGAATGACAAACGCATATGGCGAGTGATTAAACATTATGTCAAACAATCTCTTATGGTAATGGATCTATCAGAATTGAGTGCTATTGGGCTGGATGAAACAGCTTCAAAACGCGGTCACAACTACGTCACAGTGTTCATCGACATGAACCGGAATGACAAACCGGTAGTGTTCGCAACACCCGGCAAAGGTAAGGAAACCGTTAAGAATTTCAGAACCTTCCTCGAAGAGCATGGCGGGCAGGCAAGCAATGTGATGGAAGTGGTCTGTGACATGTCTCCAGCGTTTCTGTCAGCGACGAAAGAAGAGTTCCCAGAGGCCAATGTAACCGTTGACTGGTTTCACGTTGTTCAGCTATTCACTAAGGCTGTGGACGATGTTCGTAAAGCTGAGCGGAAGTTGAAAGACCATCCTAAAAGCCTACGCTGGGCAGTGTTGAAGAAAGCAGATGGCCCTCTCACTAAAAAGCAGATTGAAGCTCTTGTGGAGCTTGAGGCGAGCGACTTGAAGACTGGTATCGCCTGGAAGATCAAAGAGAAACTCCGCTGGATCAGAAAGGCAGAAACACCAAGAGCAGCACGATGGAGACTGACTCACTTTATAAAGTATGCGAAAGAAGCACTGGGCGACTGCGATATTCTAGAGCCTATTCGCAAAGCACTCAGCACAGTAGAAAGTCACGCAGATCGGATATTACAACGCTGGACGTCAACCTATACCAATGCTCGTATGGAGGGGCTAAACAGCCTGTTTCAAGCGGCAAGAAGTCGCGCCAGAGGTTATCGAAATACAGACACGTTTTTGATGATGATATTTATGATTGCCAGCCCTGTGGCAGATATTCTTAAATCCATATGAAACGGCGAAGAGCCAATATTATCTACCGACACCACGCTTGATGCAGTCACAGTCCTGCGTCATTACGCCTTAAGATGGCCGATAGAGCCAGGATTTAACCAAATCAAAAATCTGTTTGGAGCCCGCCAACTGTGGCAGCGCAAAAGGCAAACACTATACCGCTGGCTGAACATACGACTGATGGCTTATGGGATATTGCAGCTGCTCACTATTCGAGCAGGAAAACTCGCACGAGGCATGGTGAAACAGCCGTGGCGCTCAGTAGATGTCATGACTGCTGGAATGATGAGAGCAGGGCTGAAAGAACTGATTCCTCAATTTAACGTACGTTCTTGCTGCACCTGCAAGTCCGAGATATTCCAGTTCCCCGATATTGAAAACATCCCGGAACCGGAATCGTCGATACCCAAGGCAGCCTAATTCACTGCCTAAAAGTCAAATTGTGAGACAGAATCCAGTGTTATTTTTTGCGCTGTAGTTTTAAGCTGCGACTCTAAACTCGAGTTTTATGGCTCTTCCCTAATTTTAGTGGGTGATTTAATCTATATTGAACACTTCAAGGCAAGGATGCCGACATGCGCGATAAAGAACTCTACTCTAAAATACTTGGCGTTGAAACTCCGTGGCATGTCGCTCACGTGGAACTCTCCATTACTGAAGGAAAAGTCGAAATCTTTCTCGAACATGATGGCAAAAAGCCTTCTAAATGCAGTGTTTGTGATAAACCCTCTCCGGGTTACGATCGACGTCAGAAGAAGTGGCGGCATCTGGATACCTGCCAGTTTCAAACCATCCTTATTGCTGATGTTCCGCGTACACAATGTTCCGATCACGGTGTAAAAACAATACAGGTTCCATGGGCTGAACCGAACTCTGGTTTTACGGCCTTGTTTGAAGCACTCGTTATTGACTGGCTGAAAGAGGCAACAACCAGTGCAGTTGCCCAACAAATGAAGCTTAGCTGGAATGCCATCGACGGTATCCAACAGCGTGCAGTAGCGAGAGGTCTGGCACGCAGAGTACACGACAATCCCAAACGGTTAGCCGTTGACGAAACCTCATTCCAGAAGAGGCGTGAGTACGTCACTGTGGTTACAGATCATGAAAAAGGCATTGTTTTACATTTGGCCGACAACCATAAAGCTGACAGCCTCAATGAGTACTTTGAGACCCTGACGCCAGACCAGAAAGCCGGTATTGAATGCGTTACCATGGATATGTGGAAGCCCTTTATCAAGGCAGTCACATTGCATGTGCCAGAAGCCAGGGAGCGAATAGCATTTGACAAGTTCCATGTTGCCCAGTACTTAGGCAATGCGGTCAATAAAGTTCGCATAGAAGAGCATAAAGCGCTTATGTCTACAGGGTCAGACTTACTCAAAGGTACCCGGTTTGACTGGCTAACAAATCCTGAAAATATGAGCGATGAAAAGTGGGAAGCGTTCGAGCCGTTGCGTGATTCAAAGCTGAAAACAGCACGAGCCTGGGCCATCAAAGAGATGGCGATGACACTGTGGAATTACACATCACGAGCTTGGGCTATCAAGGCATGGAAACGGTGGCTGAGCTGGGCACTGAGGTGTCGGCTTGAACCTGTTCGTAAAGTGGCCAAGATGATCAAAGAACACCTGTGGGGAATTATTAACGCAATAGTTCTGAAAGCCGACAATGGCCGTGCAGAAGGCATGAATGGAAAGATACAGCGACTCAAGGGTCGAGCCTACGGCTACAGAAACAGAGAAAGGTTCAAAACTGCAATTTACTTTCATTGTGGTGGCCTTGATCTTTATCCAAGAGGGGTGAATCGCTGAAATTTACCCACACAATCTGAGGTAGAGCCAGTTTTATAAATAAATGAGAAAATACATTTAAAAACAAAAAAACTGATTGAATGGCCGATAGATTACTAAATATGAAATAACTTTCACTTAAAGGCTAAGCATAGTGGATTCCATACCCGGAAAAAATCCTCTACACACTGATAACATCAACATCAATCAACGGTCTGATCAGATAAAATCAGGCTATCAAAAAGGCAGCTTTCAGGGCTACTCTGTATCTTTAGCTGAAAACACTGTTCCCTTCCTGGATAAAGTTGACATTAATTCAAATCAGAATAAAAATTTAAATGAGTACAATATTAAAATAATAGAGCCTCCCCTGAGTTATCTTTCATTTCTTGATGACATAGTGATTAATGCCAGCATCAATCGCCCCGATAGAGCCTTTGAAGCTCTTGAAAAACCCACTGAAGAATTTTTGGAAGAAACCCAACTAACGTGGATAGACGATCCTTATGAAGATGATTATCAGGACATGAGTAAAGGTGCCCAACAGTCTGTGGCTTCGAGTGATAAGAGTCCACCGGTCGGTACATCCATCAAGACATCCATCAAGACATCCATCAAGACATCCGTCGAGGCATCCGTCAAGAGAGTCAAAAAAGAGAACGTACCCAATCAAATCTTCATGACCGTATTTTCGGTCACCCTGCAGCATGAAAATAATACTCTGCCACAATGTATCTGATGCAGAGCCTGACAGTGGTCGATGTTTTTGCAGTGGCTTTTAGACCCTGAATACAAATTGACCTGGGCTGGATCGTTCGCACCCTCGCTTATCTCATGGTTCAGAACTGGCACCATCAAGGCTCCATTTCTGGAACATTGAATGCACGGCAAACAGCCCTTTTCTCCAAGTGAGACTATGGCGATCCGATCCAGTCCGTCAGGCTCTGCTGTTCCTCCGTGAACCTTTGGAGCATAGACGATGCAACCCATTGTGAAAAACTGTGCAGGCATTGATGTCCATAAAATGATGGTCATGGTTGCCGTTCGCAAAGAAATGCCAGAAGGCGACATTCAAGTATTAACCCGTGAATTTGGTACTTTCCGCAAAGATCGGGAATTAATGTGCCAGTTCCTTCAACAGCATCAGATCGATCTGGTCGTAATGGAGAGTACGGGTGTTTACTGGAAAAGTATTTATGCGTCCATCATTGGTCGTGATCTGAAGCCCTGGGTGGTGAATGCCCGACACGTCAAGAATGTACCCGGTCGCAAGACCGATACACTGGACAGTCAGTGGCTCGCTCACCTTGCCCATTGTGGTCTGGTTCGTCCGAGTTTTGTGCCACATCCGGATCAGGAACAGCTGCGTTTGCTGACTCGCCGACGAGATACAATGGTCAAGCAAATAGCCAATGAGAAGAACCGTCTTCATAAAACGCTAGACGACAGCGGTATTCGACTCGGCGGCCTGATCAGTGACATCAACGGCAAGTCAGGTCAGCGCATGGTGAACGCCCTGATTGATGGTGAATCCCTTCAGGATATTATCAAGAAAGCGGATGGCCGTCTGAAGGCAGACAGAAAACAGCTGATGGACAGTATGGACGAGAAGTTATCCCCTTCTCATCTTATTGTGCTGAAAGATATCCGGGATCACATTAATTTCCTGAATGAACAGCAGCAGAAGCTGGAAGTCCAGATTCTGAGTACGGTTCAGTCTTGGAAAGAAGCCTGGCAAATTCTGCAAACTCTCCCCGGAGTCGGTGAGATGAGTGCCGCAGCACTGATCGCAGAAATAGGTGATGATATGAGTCAGTTTGGCGGCATGAAGGAGATTGCTTCCTGGGCCGGACTCTGCCCGGGCAATAATGAAAGCGCAGGCAAGCGTAAAAGTGGTCGAACCCGAAAAGGGAATAAGATGATCAAAACGACACTGTGCGAAGTGGCGAATGCAGCGATCAAGACCAAGAGTCAGTTCAAGGGTAAATATCAGAGTCTGGTGATCCGCAGGGGTCACAAACGAAGTCTGATTGCCATTGCACATAAACTGATTCGTGTGATTTATACCTTACTCAAGAAACGACAGCCTTATATTGATCCTGACACTGATTACGAGGGTTTGATGGTTAGGAAGAATGCACCGCGCTGGTTACGCAGGCTGGACGAGTATGGCTATTTGGATCAGGTTCGATAATTAACCTGATCCACAATTAATACGATAGTTCCTTGTTCTGTGCAGGGCGGCTGCTTGCGTCCTGAATTCGGGGATTTTCACGGCAAATCATGACCGTATTTTCGGTCACCCTGCAGCATGAAAATAATACTCTGCCACAATGTATCTGATGCAGAGCCTGACAGTGGTCGATGTTTTTGCAGTGGCTTTTAGACCCTGAATACAAATTGACCTGGGCTGGATCGTTCGCACCCTCGCTTATCTCATGGTTCAGAACTGGCACCATCAAGGCTCCATTTCTGGAACATTGAATGCACGGCAAACAGCCCTTTTCTCCAAGTGAGACTATGGCGATCCGAAGTCCGTCAGGCTCTGCTGTTCCTCCGTGATTTGGAGCATAGACGATGCAACCCATTGTGAAAAACTGTGCAGGCATTGATGTCCATAAAATGATGGTCATGGTTGCCGTTCGCAAAGAAATGCCAGAAGGCGACATTCAAGTATTAACCCGTGAATTTGGTACTTTCTGCAAAGATCGGGAATAATGTGCCAGTTCCTCAACAGCATCAGATCGATCTGGTCGTAATGGAGAGTACGGGTGTTTACTGGAAAAGTATTTATGCGTCCATCATTGGTCGTGATCTGAAGCCCTGGGTGGTGAATGCCCGACACGTCAAGATGTACCCGGTCGCAAGACCGATACACTGGACAGTCAGTGGCTCGCTCAATTGTGGTCTGGTTCGTCCGAGTTTTGTGCCACATCCGGATCAGAACAGCTGCGTTTGCTGACTCGCCGACGAGATACAATGGTCAAGCAAATAGCCAATGAGAAGAACCGTCTTCATAAAACGCTAGACGACAGCGGTATTCGACTCGGCGGCCTGATCAGTGACATCAACGGCAAGTCAGGTCAGCGCATGGTGAACGCCCTGATTGATGGTGAATCCCTTCAGGATATTATCAAGAAAGCGGATGGCCGTCTGAAGGCAGACAGAAAACAGCTGATGGACAGTATGGACAGAAGTTATCCCCTTCTCATCTTATTGTGCTGAAAGATATCCGGGATCACATTAATTTCCTGAATGAACAGCAGCAGAAGCTGGAAGTCCAGATTCTGAGTACGGTTCAGTCTTGGAAAGAAGCCTGGCAAATTCTGCAAACTCTCCCCGGAGTCGGTGAGATGAGTGCCGCAGCACTGATCGCAGAAATAGGTGATGATATGAGTCAGTTTGGCGGCATGAAGGAGATTGCTTCCTGGGCCGGACTCTGCCCGGGCAATAATGAAAGCGCAGGCAAGCGTAAAAGTGGTCGAACCCGAAAAGGGAATAAGATGATCAAAACGACACTGTGCGAAGTGGCGAATGCAGCGATCAAGACCAAGAGTCAGTTCAAGGGTAAATATCAGAGTCTGGTGATCCGCAGGGGTCACAAACGAAGTCTGATTGCCATTGCACATAAACTGATTCGTGTCAATACCTTAAAGAGAACGTACAGCCTTATATTGATCCTGACACTGATTACGAGGGTTTGATGGTTAGGACGAATGCACCGCGCTGGTTACGCAGGCTGGACGAGTATGGCTATTTGGATCAGGTTCGATAATCAACCTGATCCACAATTAATACGATAGTTCCTTGTTCTGTGCAGGGCGGCTGCTTGCGTCCTGAATTCGGGGATTTTCACGGCAAACAATAACCGATATTCATTCATCAGTATTCGCGTCTAAAAAATCGTCATTCAGTGAACTGGCAGCTGAACCCCTGGTATCCGAAGGTTCTCTCTATCACGAAGAACTGGCAGAAATAGTCAAAGAGGGTGATCTTTCTGAAATGGTGGAATACCTCGAATCGTCCTATCAGGATATCAAAACTTTAAGAATGGGAGCTGCAGCCCTTCTAAAGCAAGGACTCTACGAAGAAGCGGAAGGAGCCCTTGAACTCACTGCCTGCAATCTGGTTGCCCGGCGGCTGGAAGACAGCATAGTCAACAGTATTTTGGGCCATTGCAGTTCCGCTGCCGAATTTGAACAACAACTTGGCCAGCTTTTGAATACTGAGAATGGTGTTCTGGATCTTATGAAAAAGGATCATTTCAGGCAGGATTCACCCTCAGCGTTTCAGGCCAGAAACTGGTGGGGAGATAGCATCAACCTTGAAAACCTGAGAAAGGTGCTAGCCCCGATGGTTATGGAGCGATTAACTGAAGCCAGAAATGAATCAGAAGATCTTTATTCTGCACTTAAACCTGATCTGTAATTGCTCTAAACACCACTCTCACGAATAATGACAGACCATAGATTTTTCCAGATGGGAATCACAAGGGCCTCGCCGGAAGCTTCTACAGACATAGATCCCGTTAACACTCTGGGGAATGATGTTAGCTCGAAATTCTCAGGCTTTAAAATCAATCGGTACAACCCTTTGGGTGGAACAGCCTCTCCCTGAAGATTTCGATTTACAGCAATAGGACCACCAAACTCTGCACTCAAATAAGGGCTTTCCAGTACAGAACTGCCAACGCGGTCAATTTCTTCAATCTGCCATTGCGAACTGGCAATGGTTAAATCATCACTGTAAAAACGACCACTGTTATTTATTGAAAGTCTGTTTAATTCAGTCTCGTCAACATAAGCTTCCACATAAGTACTGGATTGATCAACCAGCTTCAGTAAATCATCCCTGGGTTGCAACCAGGCCCCCGGATGAATCATGGGATCAATGGAGGTCACCACACCAGGAAAGGGTGCTTTCAGATTTAACTTATTTTGCTGATTTATGAGACCCTGTTGCTCTTCTTTTAATGAAGTGAGTCGTCGTAATAAAACCGGAGAGTCCTGAAGGTATTCAATATTGCTGGCTTTACGCTTCAACAATGCCTTGGCAAGATCAATTTTCTCCGCAACCGCTTTGAGCTGATGATCAAGATCCGGACTGTCCAGAATTAACAGTATCTGGCCTTCAGTAACTGCATCCCCCAGACTAACCGCAACCTCTCGAATTCTTGTTCCCTTGAAAGGAGCATGAATCAGCGTTGTCTTTTCGGCAAACTGGACAGCGGGCAAGCGAAGCGTTTGATCAAATGGAAAAAACAATCCTCCGCCAATGATCAAAATTAACATAACCGGCAGGACGATACGTCGATTCAAACTGATTCCCTCCCTCATTTTCCACCAATGTCGCATTTCCTGCCAGATGGGTAAAACAATAAACCAGGCAATTTCAACCACAAAAAGAATCAAACCCAGTACTTTAAAGAATAAGAAATAAACCAACAGGGCAATGCCAAGAAATAAAAAGAAGCGATAGATCCAGGTACTATAGGCATAAATTAACAATTTCTTTCTGGTGGTTCGATCCCAGACTTCCGGAGCCGGTTGATCAAGACGAAAGAGCCATTCCCTGAGCTGCCAGCGTGCCAGAGAGAATGCCCTGAATTGAAGATTCTCTATTTGCCACCAGTCCGATAAAAGATAATACCCGTCAAAACGCATCAGCGGATTCAAATTAATTAACAGGGTACCCACCCAGGTTACTGTGGCGAGAATAAAAACGACACTGCGTAAGCTTCCTTCCGGTAAGAATGACCAGAGAAAGGTCGCTATACAGGCCAACACCAGTTCCGCCAGAATGCCCGATATGCCAATCATCATCCTCTGGTTATAGGATGAGAGTCGCCAGCTATCGGTGGTATCTGTATAAAGCACAGGAAACATCACCAGAAAGGCAACCCCCATGGTGGGAACACGACAGCCGTAATGTTTTGCCGCTATCGCATGCCCCATTTCATGACAGACTTTGGTGAAAAACAACGCTATGAAAAAAAACAACAATCCTTCAATGGAAAACAATTCCACTGCCGTCGCCATAAAAACATCCCACTGACGCAGGCTTAACAACAAACCGGACCCACCAAGAACCATAATAAACAGTAGCCAGAATTTATTGAAAAACGTACGGGCAACAGGCAGCAAACTATTCAGCAGTAAATCCGGACGAATCAATGGAATCCGGAAAAATAGATATCCCTTAAGCACACGACCAAGCCAGTTTTTTTCCCCGGACCGGCTCTGACTGGATAGCATCTGAATATCTTCCAGGCTATCGACGCGTAGTAACTGATTCAATTTCAGGAATTCGTTAATTTCCTCAATGCGCTCCAGAGTCAGTGGTTGATTCCCCTGCCGCAGACAAGCTTCAACTATTTCCTCCGGATCACCAAGATGCCAATGCTGTAATACCTCAAAGGTAAACTGGGGGATTTGAAAGTACTGGTTTCGTACAGGGTCGAAAATTGACCAGACAGCGGACCCATCCTTCGCTGGGGGGCCCTGAAAGAGCTGAAGATCATCACGCAGTAGCCGTAACAGGGACATCAGAGCCCCAGCCATTGTCTTAGAAACGTTAGAGGTCGGCGAAACAGGTAAAAGAAGAGTGTTGCGTCTTCTCCATACAGTTTCGCTGTGCCTCGCAAACCAATTCTCGGTAGTTGATTACTTTCATCCAGTCGGGCTATCAGACGATAAGCCAGTAATCCCTCCGGTGTCACTTCCGCTTCATAGGATGCGTGGGTAATCCTTGCGGTCAAAGGCTCCAGGGGATTTATGTCCAGAAACAGTTTTACCTCGGTATTCTTTGCCAAAGTAATAGCGTCCCTCGCTGGAAGGGCAATATTCAATTCCACGTCCATCGGGTTGGCGACATATAAGATACGTTCGCCCTGATTCACCGGTCGACCATTCCAGTCATCACTGTCGCGGAATACGGCAATACCGGCTTCAGGGCTTTTTACACTGGAACGGTTCAGCAAGTCTTCAGCGTATTCCAGACGAGCCTTCATCAGTTCTCTGCGAGCATTCAGCTCGGCCACCAGAGCCGTGGAACGGCTGTCTGTAAAGGACAACTGTCTTGATTTTCTTAACTCTGCTTCAGCAATAGCCAGCTCTTCCCTGGCCAGACTCACCTGATTTCGTAATTCTGTACTTTCAAACAGCAGCAATGGCTCACCAGCAATAACTTTCTGGTTAGGTTGTATCAAAACACGTTCTACCACAGCACTTATGGGTGCTGTAATAGTAAAGGGCTCTCTGGCCACCACTTCAGCCGGAGCCAGCACAGTCAGTCGAACTGGCATCAGCATCAATAGAAACGTCGTAACAAGAAAAACCCATCGAACAGGCCGCTGGCGAATAATATGCAGCCACGGCGTCTTCCTGGGTTTTAACACCTGCCAGGCATAAGAAAAGGTTTCAGATAAATGGACCGAAAGTGTTTTTTCATGATCAGTAAACAGCTGCTCACGACCCATCCACATAACACCGGTTTCAGTACCATTGGGATGAATCATGGGAACCCAGAGGGAGTATCTTGCAGACCAGAATTCATCATCAACGGGAATATCCCTTCGGTCCAGTTGCCGAACATCACCCGGACTCTCACTGTCTGACTGATAAATGGCATTTGCTGCCGCTTCAATCTGCCTTACAAAGGGTGCATTGGCTTCCACCGAAGCGGTATCTGCACTGGCAGATAACCGCAGTCGTTTGCCACTGTCCAGAGTGAAGAATAAGGAATACTTACAGGGGATCAGCTGTCGAATCCGATTAACAATGAGCAGCCCGAGAGCTTTGTCATCGGGAGCATGGCGAACCTCTTTTTCCAACTGTATCAAACGAAGGTACGGTGTTATCACAGATCCCTGTTCGGTGCCGACTTTTACATCCATTGTTAATCTGTTATCTCACTGTTTCTGCCGGTAAATACAGCGGTTCCACTCATGCCCGACATTAATTCTCCGGCCTGATGATCCAGGATCCCCGTCACCCTCACCGATTGGCTCACCGCATCAACTTTTGAACCAATACCCTTGATTTTCCCCTGGTACGTCATACCGGTTTCATCCACGGAAAGGTCAAATCGATGATCCGGCTTCAGCCACAATAACCAGGCAGAAGGCAAAACCAGGCTGACTTCCAGGGTTGAGTTATCCAGTATCCAGAGCAGATTTTTCCCAGAATCAATCGTTTCATGCTCATTCACCACCACTTCAACAACCCGGCCATTAAATGGAGCAGAAATAGTACATCGTCTGGTCATCTCTTCAGCTGAGGTAACCCGGGCTGCCATACCGGCAACATTATATTGTGCCAGTTCCACATCCAACTTGCCGGCAGATCGTAGTTTCAGTAGTTTCTGCTTATTGGCAAGCTGAATTTTGGCAGCACCCAGATCCGCCAGAGCTTCATCCAACTGAGCCCGGTAAAGTGTACAATTGAACCGTATTAACACATCATTCTTGCGAATATGGTCGCCTTCGCGAATATTAATCCCTGCAATTCGGGCGGACAATTCGCTGGAGATCACTGCTTCTCTCGCAGGCTCCAGCAACGCTCTTACTTCATAGGGATCAATTTCACTGGCTGTCAGGACATGACTGAACAACAGTGAGAAGATGCACAATCTGTAATTCTTAAACTTCACAAACTTCCCTGCCATGCAATACTATTATTTAATTCATGATCCAGCTGCTTTCACCTTTATGAAGACTTGCGGCAAGATCATCAAGACTCTGTGCTGTTGTCTCGGCAGGCAATGGATCAGCACCAATAGAGAGGTAAACCTGACCATAGGCAGACTGCAGTGCTGCGTAACTCTCTCCACGATGAAGTCTGGCCAGAAGCGCATTAACCGCCATTTCTATAGCATTCAACTCCTTACCTGATTCACTCAGCACTTCGGCGTCTGCATGCTTTAGTAACCGGGTTTCAACATCCAGCAAATTATCATCAATCTGATAACTGTGCTTCGCTTCAGAGAAATTGATCATGGCAATATGCACCTGGCTCATAACAGCAATACTGAGAGCCAAACGACGTGTGTCTACCACTTTCTGTTGCGCTTCGCTTACCTCAAGGCGTTGAGGCAGAGTAATCAGATTCACAAGATTGCCGGTGATCAGGCTACTGAAATCCAGCCATGAACTGTTGTAATTGTATTTATTACTATCATGGTTGTATGTTGCACTCAGTGTAAGTGAAGGCATCAGACTGGCCATATTTCGTTTCACTTCAAGGGCTGATATACGGTCATGATAACCTTCTTCCCTGAGTTCCGGACGAAACTGCAATGCCTGCTCTTCCATCTCTGTAACGGACAATCCAATTTCCGGTACCGCTTCATAGTTATACGAAAGTGAAAACTGTGTTCCAGGCGGCAAACTCATCAGTGCTGCCAGTTCACTTTTTGCCGTCATCAGGCGACTGCCGGCTTTCTGCAACTGCTTTAGCCGGGTTAATAAACGACGCTGATAGAGAAGATTATCAACCGGAGAGCTCAGAAAGTTATTCTCGGCCCGTCTGGAGTCTTTTATAGCGGATTCAACCCGTTCAATGAGCGGTTCAATATCAGCCAGAACTTTTTGAGCTGTCAGAGCCCGCCAGTAGCTGTTTCGCACATCCTGGATAATGTTATGAATAACTTTCCGGCGCCGTTCAGCAACAATCATAATCCTATCAGCCTGCTGTCTGGCGCGATAATAAGAAACACCAAAATCTAGCAGGTTCCAGCTGAGGCCAAGATCAGCTACCAGGCGGTCTTTTTCCTGGGAAGTGGACACTTCAAGGCTTTCATTACCTGTAATCAGGGAACGGGAACTGGCGCCCGAATAATTATCCCGTCCCCGATATCCTGCATTAAATGCCAGTTGGGGTAACATATCCAGATTAGAGACATCCAACATGTCATTGGCCAGCGCATCTTCCATTAATTTCAGCCGATGATCCAGGTTATAACTGATCGCTCTGGCCATGGCCTGATATAAGGTTAACGGTTCGGTAAGTGCCACCTGATCACTGAACAGACCTGCTTTGTCTGCAGTCACTCTGGCCTGATGTTCATCTTCAGATATCACCACAGGCTTAACGCTGCAAGCAGCAAGAAGAATTGTTGTGGCCAGTATGGACACTCTGGCGGTTATTTTTTTTGTCATCACTCCCTGAGTCCTTTTTTTATCGTTAACTCATCAAATTTTATGCGCTAATACTGCCAGCGCCCCTTCCAGTTTTCTAAATTCGTCGTGTGTCGTTCCAGGCGGGGTTTGCAACTGCTGAGAAAAATCTCCCCGATTGATTTCCCTGCCTGCCTGATCCGGTTGTTTTATTTTCGTTTCCGGCTGTCTGGCAACCTCTTTTTTATTCACGGGCGCATCATCCTGCCCGGCCGTTGTTTCTGCTTCCGGGTCGGCCTGCTTCTGCTCGGCTGGTTTGGATTCCGGTACGGTTCCAGGTAACACCAGGGTCACGGGCAGATTCGGATCATCGGACAAATCCGTAGATGGCTGATCAGTAGCTGAACCCAGTGTCATGAGACTGGAACCATAACGTTCATTCATCAACGCAGGTTTCTTAAACAACCCCTGCACGGCAAATTCACTGGTTCTTGCTGCACCCGATGCCGGACTGGTAATCAATCCGTTAGCGCCTTTCACGGCATCAGCCGTGTTACCTGTACCCGCTTCTACAACAGCACCAGGAATTTCTACTGGCAGCCCATCCTGAGAGGTGAATGAACCCGCATTTTGAGTAGCTATGGGGTCCGGGATACCGGGCTCCGGTACTGGCACTGTGTTATCAGTAACGGGTTCAGGTGATGGATCTGCAGGGACAGGAGGCACCGGATCGGCCGCGATAATTTCTGTCCCAAGTTGAATACCCTCATGGGACACCAGTGACGTATGATCATCTGATGTTGTATCAAACATCTGCCTGTCAGCCCCTTCAGTCCAGGGGTGTTCAACAGAGCTATCCATGGCGTGAACTACAAGGTGACCGGGAAAACCGAAGAAGTTTAAATCCGGTAAAAAACGGATTCTGACATCGTCAATATGCTGCAGCACCAGTCCCGTCATCGGCTGCTACGTTTCCAATACTCATGCCAGGATGTACCATTGTCGGTTGAATACTGCCACTCACCATCAAGGGCTTCAGCAATATTGGCCGCCACCACCAAGACCCGCCAGTTGTTCACCATCAATGTCGGAAAAGAGGCCACCAAATAACTCAACCACTGACACGCCGTCAGGGTTCAGAACATCCGGCCCCTGTTTAATAGCAGTCAGGCTGGCCTGATCTGAAAAGACCGGGGCATCATTGACCGGATCTACATGAACAGTTACCAGCCTACTTGCACTGTCTTCAGTGCCATCATGGACCAGAAAGCTGAAATTGCCGTAAGACTCACCATGTTCATGAGCATCCGGGAGAAAATACCAGTCCTGAAATATCACTGGCTGCAATCACAGCGCCCACTTCAACCGCTTCGCTATTGAGAGTCAGAACACCATTGTCCGGAAGGCTGACAATTTTGACTGAGACCAGAACGTCGCCGTCATCGGTATCAGAAAAACCAAAGTCTCCGGCAGAGAAAATGTGGCTGCCGTCCTCATTGATGGTCAGAGTCTTATCCAGCGCCTGAGGGGTGTCATTACTACCGGACAGGTTAACGGTAATTTGCTGTTCGGTGCCATCGGTAGCGGTATAAGTAATACGATCCGTGAGCGTATCACCATCGTCCTGATCCTGAACCGTGGACTGATCCAGGGTGTAAGTCCAGGTGCCCGAATTTAGAACAAAGGCACCGTAACCATTGTCGCCTGTGGTACTGACCACATCGTTAAAGACCGGACTATCGTCACCGTCCACATCACTGATGCCCAGGCTGCCACTGGCCGTAACAACGGCATCACCGATATTGCCTTCAGTCACTGAATCGGTGTGCGTGCCACTGATCACCGACGCATCATTGCTGCCAGTGAGTGTCACGGATATTTGCTGAGCAGTACCGTCGGTAGCGGTATAGGTGATGGTATCGCTGACCTGCTCATCAGCATCCAGATCCTGCACTGCCGACTGATTCAGAGTATAAGTCCAGGTGCCGGAGCTCAGAACAAAAGCACCATATCCATTGTCGCCTGCCGTGCTGATTACATCGCTAAAGACAGGGCTGTCATCACCGTCCGCATCACTGATGCCCAGGCTACCACTGGCCGTGACGGCAGCATCACCAACATTACCTTCAGTTACTGAGCCAGTGTAAGTACCGCTGACCACGGATACATCGTTGCTGCCATTGATGGTGACTTCCACGCTGGTTTCGGTGCCATCGGTGGCGGTGACCGTAAAGGTGTCAGAGACACTGTCGCCCACATTAAGACTGTCAAACGCACTGTTGGCCACATAGGTCCAGGCGCCATTGGCGTCGATATTAAAGGTACCGTTGGTGCCCAACACATTGCTTTGTGGCTGGAAGGTATTGGCGTTATCCACATCATTGTTGGTCAGCGTGCCGCCGGTGCTCAATGCCCCGTCGGTTTCTGTCAGTGCTTCATTGGCATTGCTCAGCACCGCTGCATCGTTCACCGCAGTAATATCAATACTCACTGTACCCAGAGACACATTGCCTGAGCCGTTATTGTCATTGGCTGATACGGAGATGGTTGCAGCATCATCACCATTGATATTACTGGCGCCTGTGTATTTAATATGGGAGGTTGTGTCCAGATAAATATTGATGTTGGCTGCGGTGCCCACGAGAGTGATAGTGGTGGCGTCCACCAGTGTCTCCGTTACACCCACGCTTGCTCCATCAGCTAGAAAACTGAATATTCCGCTATTAACACTCAGCGTCACCGTTAGTGTGTCTCCGGCATCAGTATCGGCAAAAATAGCACCTGATAAATCCAGATTACTTTCCACATCTTCAATAGCCGTAACATCGGATGGCAAGTCCGTTAGAGAAGGAACTGAATTGACATTACTGACGGTTACAGCATTCGTTGCATCGGCAATATCTGTAGCGGCATCGGCACCTGGCATCCAGTCTTCGGCAGCAGACAGGTTATAGGTGGTGTCGGTATCCGAGCTGGTACCATTTTGTTGAGCAGGCCATTAATGTGGGTTATATCAGAACTGTTTAAGGTTACTGTGAACTCGGTGGCCGACGTT
>CBDBOO010000124.1:0-33316 GCA_965208385.1 Endozoicomonas sp. | reverse complement strand
CTCTGGCGACTAACGTTCTTGCCCATATCGGCCAAGTCATCTTTAATACGACGTTCGCCGTAAACACATCGGTTTTTTACATGTATTACTTTGATATCGGCCTTCAATGCCTGGTCTTCCTGAGATCGTTTGGATTCAGGTCGAGAGAACCACTCGTAATAGCCAGTGCTGGATACAGACATAACCCTACACATAGCAGTAATACTGAAGTTCTCCTGAAAATCTCTGATGAATTGAAATCTCAGAGACTTTCCCTTGCAAAGAAGGCTGCCGCCTTTTTTAAAATAGCGTGCTCCTCTTTCAGTCTGGCGTTCTCTTTGCGCAAACGTTTTAGCTCATCGTATACATGTTCATCATTCTTCTCAGCCTTACCAGCAGACCTGGGGCGATGATACTTGGCAATCCAGGTATGCAAGGTACTTGTATTAACCCCCAGATCCCGAGCTGTTTCAGTGACTGCCTGATCGGACTCTACAGCCAACTTCACAGCGGATTCTTTGAACTCAGCCGTATACGTTTTTGATTTCTTTTCTGACATATGAACACACCTTAATGGGCTTTGATATTACCCGTATTTATGTGTCCGGAAAACTATAACCACTTCAGTCTTTAGCGCCATCAGCCACCTTGACCAATGACAGTTGAGGCTTCTGCCTGAGTGCTTCGTTCAGGAAACGGGGAGAGCGACTGCTTTAGAGTTACTTTCTTGCTCTCTGGCATTCGGCCAATCCTGATGGTCGACAGGCGTTCACCTTCAACATCGTAAAACGACAGAGTTCCACAACTGGCTTCCTGGCAACCTGCCGGGCCACGAGTACGCTTGCCTTCAGCTGTACTTTGTTCACGTTTTTCCTGACGTTTCCCGTCTTTCATAGGCAGCATGACACCGTCCAAAGAGGCCGCTACAGTTACCGCTTCTTCGGGAACCTTGAGGCTATCTTTGAGGATGCACTCAAAAGGCTCACGGTACTGTTCCCATTGTTCATTGAACTTTTTTGGAAGTCGGGTTAACGAGCTTTCCGACGGTGACATATTACCCATCAAATCGAGCAGAGTTTTGGCGATCCCCGGAGAGAGCTGAGCCACAACCCAGACCGCTTGCTTTGCGGCCCTTGGCGTCCAGTAACCCTCAACGATGCCTGCCCTGAGTTCCAGGGGGACAATGCAGTCATCCTTGCCGCTGCGGTATAGCGTGCGGGCAACTCGGATGGGACCAGCAGCTGACTGGTAAGTTTGGGAGCAACGCAATGCACGATGATAGCAGGTGCCGTTCACCTCAATAGCAGGAATATCTATATCGAGGCCGGACAAGTCTTCTGCCAGGGTCTCCCGCTCTGCTTGAACAAAGAGAGCGTGAAGCTCGTTTTCATAATCTTCAAAGTGTTTAATCGGGTCATGGTGCTTGCGAAGGGAGGCCAGTTTGTGCTCAAGCTGCTGGATAATACGGCAGGGATGATTGGCGGCTTCAGTCAGTTGCTGACATAATTCCATCGGGGCGGCCTCTCACTGAAAGATGTTGGTTTCCAGTTAGCATCATACCTGCGTTTGGTCGTTACCCTCCCTTGTCTGAGAAAAGTCGATGTCGTGTCGTTTATACTGGAGCCCATGCCCTGCAATGACGGTCAATATGAGACTTACACCCAATGATGGTGCAGTAACCATTCTGTCCTTTATGCCTCGTACCTGTGTCGTCTGTCTGGATATAGCTTGAACAGCGATACCTGCGACCAGTAATTTATGCTTCTCAGTATGGAACTGATCATGTCCCTGCGTTAGCAGCTGGCTAAGTGTTCCGCTTGAAATAGAGATCCCAATATCCCATAGCCAGTCCAGAAGTTCTGGCTGAGTAACAGAACAACCATGATATTGATGCAGGACATAGGCTTGCAGCATTGGTCCGTAGTGATGCCCCTGGAGATCAGCTGGCGGTTTGGCCGTAATAGTTTGTCCGTCAGGGGTTATCCATTGCTCCAAAAGGTATTCCAGACTGGATGCCTGAATCGTCAATTCCTGCACATGGAAGGGGGTGGTTCCGTTCCAGGTTGATCCTTGCGGAACATCAGTTGCTGCAATGGATATAGATTCTTCAGCAGGTGGTGCCGGGGGTTGCTTACGCTGTTTTCGGGTTCTCTCGTTGGGCTTTTCAAACTTGCGCTTTTGTGAGGCATCAGAATCAGGCTTACCGCTGTCCGTTGTTGCGAGGTCTTTGCCTTCAGGGTTTTCGCTCCTCTCATCGTCGGAAGGTTTTTTATTGGGCTTGATGTCCGGTTTTGCAGGCAGGTTTTTCAGGCGCCGAATTTCAGCTTCAAGAGTTTCTATCAGCTCTTTCTGCTGAATGAGTTGCTCTTGCAGCCAGGGCGATCTCATTTGGCACTAACTTTCTCTGTTTGGCTAATTATTCAGCACACAAAAGTACCAAAATAAGCCTAATTTCCTGTACTTCTCAAAAATTCAGTTTTTAAAGCTAGCTTTTTGAATATGCAACAGGATTGGTGTTTGTCAAATGAGATCGCCCTGCTCTTGCAGCTGAGTAATGAATTTCAAAATATGTTCAGGTTGTAGCTGATGGAGTTCTGAAAAAGTCATAGAAAAGATAGACGACTAACCTGAATTATTCACGTTCCAGTACTTTTTGAGAAGCTACGAAAATAGAGGATAGTTTTCGACATTGTGTCAGAGAAATTCCTTCTGCTTAGAAAAATAACATCGGGCTCATAGTAAACTATGCAACCCGAGTTTTTACGAAAAAATGGAAGGAAATATTCACCGTCAAAAACAGATAAAGCCAGTATTAATCTATAAAACATCCATCCAGTAATCTAACATCAATCCAGAAACTTCCAGGAATCAGCCCCATCAAAATGCCGAATATTGATGGCATCAATTTCACCGGGCTCTGCCATCCGGAAATTTACACCGACTTTGGGTTGAGCGACTTTATCCGTTGTTGTGTAGTGCGTAATACAGCCGCAGTCTCCGCAATGATGAAACTCGATATACTTGTCACCCCATGAATAGGTTTTACAGGGTGTTGAATCAATAACAATAGAAACAGTTTCCGGCTGATAATACCCCCACAAAGACGCGTAGCGATGACAGATAGAGCAATTACAGCTCGTAAGCGTTTCTGGCTTTTTTTCTACAGAAACTTGAATATTTCCACAGTGACAACTTAATTTCATGGTTATTTACTTCATCCTTGTTAACGAAAACCCGTATTTATACGCTGATGATTTTGTCATTATTTATAACAGAGAGATACACCCCTGGTAACTCGAAACTCAGCCAGGCAACAAGAAAACCCGCACAGGTAATTGCGTCATCAAGTATCACGCTAGTCATAAAATATTTCGGCCATCATGCATCGAGCACTGCCACCGCCATAAGTTTCAATAGTAGGGATAGACACAATCAAAAGATGACCATGCTCTTTCAATTGCAACAATTGCTCATCACTGAAGGCCGATTGAGCCTGATTGGACATTACAATAAATCGCCTACCGTTCTTATTTCTCAGTTGCAGTATATTGCCAGCCATCATTTTTACCTGTTCACCGGTAATTTGTATCACTTCCCTGCCAGCCAGCTTTTCCAAAACCAGAGAACGCTCTTCTTCATTCTCAATACATGCAGCACAGAGAACAGCAAAACCATCACCAATACTCATGATCACGTTAGTATGGTAAATCTCTTCTTTATCCTGCCCTGTATGAAAGGCAACGAGGTGAAAACCTGCAGAACTGGCAAATTCACTTAAAGCATGAATACTGGTTCGTGAAGACACTGCGGCATAAATTACTGAAGCCTTTCTGTCTATCACCATACTGCCTGTGCCTTCCAAAACCCCCATCCCATTCCCTCTGAAATCCATCATTCCATCAGATACTCTGATGCCAGCCTGTTTCAGTACTGAATCCAATCCTTCCGGATTAACTTCTGCCCTTCTGTTTTCGGCCAGCATTTGAAAAAGAGAGATATTGGTATAGGTCTGAAAATTGGCTCCTGAACTCGTCGGATATTCTGGCTCAATAGAAAGAAACCAATTATTGGGAAAGACCGCATCCGGAGTGATTTTACCTTGAGGACTCTGCATTTGAATTACATTAATACCCGCCTTTCTTAACGACTTGACCATTCGCCTGTACTCAAACATAGCCTTTGATCTGAGTCTATTTTCCGGCATCAGACTCTCTATCTGAAAATAGTTGGTTGGTCTGGTTTCCGGATTGGACAGAAAGTAAGTGGGCGGAACCATAACAACGGTATCAGTTAGCTGTCGGCCTGACGCACTGGTATACGATGAAAATGAATGCAACAGCAGGCAACCCATAAACAGTAACAGAATGATTGCAAGAGCATTTTTGTTTTTGGAAACCACGGAGAAAACTCATCGATTATTAATACACGTTCTGCCAGTCTGGTTCAGAATCTGTTATCTGCAAGCTCTGTTCGCCTTTGCATCAAGATTGTTGCCCATGCAATGTCCGAGCTGCTTCGACGCACCTGGAGGAAGCAACTCTGCTTAAATCCTACGTCCAACGACACCACAGCCAATGCATCGCCTCACCCCAAAACCTAACCAGAAGCCAATAAAAAAGCCCTGTAAATCAAGGATCTACAGGGCTTCAATAGGCTATGTTCCCGCCAATAGTTGTATTGCTTACTCCCTATGTTTACAGGGCTACAGACGTGCCTTATAAAGTAGAGATATGACTAAATCTTGTATATTGCATTTGTTTATTGCCCAAAGAACAGCGATTTGTTCTGGGATACCTTCCTATCTCATGAATAGCCATATGTGGAGCAGGAAAATAAAGTTTTTGTAGGACTTGAGTGCTCCCAACTATTGACGGGAACATAGCCGCTTCAATAAGTGTGAGCGGTGGAATTCAAGTTCCACCAAAAGCTCATTATTATTTATTAGAATCAATAAACTGAAATCAGTTCACCGCCTTATATTGAATCTTTCTCCATTCCATCATTGCTATTAGCGCTGTGTAAAAAAGCATCGACGCACTTTCTCTAAAAAAATCAGGCATGCTCCATAACCAGGAACCAGGAACCAGGAACCAGGAACCAGGAACCAGGAACCAGGAACCAGGAACCAGGTAAGTTGTATAAGAAAGTGTGTAATACAACACAGTTTTTCTGTTTATTATGTGTGAATATAGAGCACGCTCTTATTTAACTAAATGGATTTAGTATAAAAATGATTATGTTATTCCTGACCACACCGGTTAGCACATCACTATTCGATAATTACTGTAAAATAACTCATTTTGAGGTCCTTCCCTTTTCGAATGCAAACTATGTCTGGAAAATATCAGCTATCAGCTGAAAGCAGTCGTCGCTGTATATGCCTCAAGCTCTACTGGAAGCCAGTTAACCTTATCGCAATTTCAACACACACTTATAAGAGATAATAATGAGATCAATTTTAAAATCGTTATTGACTGCATTTTTCTTGATAACTCTGCCCTCTTCAGTTTTGGGAGAAGATTACTCAAATTATTTTCCGGCCCCACTGACAAATGAACAGCAAGCATTGATTAATGATATCGATTACTTTGCATCCATAGCGCCAGGAAATACAGTATTTGAATTTTGCCCACTCTGCTCGGAAGAGAAAATGAGAGATAAAGCGCTTGAACTTGCCAAACTTCATCAGGAAATGTCAATAATACAGGCTTCTATTATAAACGTACCGGATGACAAATTAATAACTTTTGAGGTTATTGATGGTAGAGAAACTTATGAAATTTTATGCTCTGAATTTGCCAGAATATTTCTAAAAATTCAGGTGGATTTACGTGAGGCAATGACCGATGCACTTGCCCAATTTAAAGCAAAAACGGATGAAGAAAGTCAAGAAAATAGATCAGAAACCCCTTAAAATGACTGTTTTCTGGATATTATGATTCTGTCTTTGTTTTGAGTTTCTGTAATTTTGAAGGACTTCGTTATTACTCAAAAAAATCTGACAGCGTCTGGCAGTTTTTTTTGATCCGCCATATCGCCACCCCTGAACAAATTACATCCAAAACAGAGGTAAGTATCATGAAAATTCAACACACCAACGAAATTCAAGAAATAACCCTATAGAGAATTCTCCCTTTCTGGCATTTCAATTTCAAGAGTAATTCAAAATTCCAGATCAGGCACCGTAACGTACATAGCCGAAAAGCAGGAAAAAATATATGACCGGTGGATAGGTTAAAATATAAAGCCTTTCATATTTCTTTTTATCACTAATAAATTCTTTAAATGGTTTTTTCCCATGCAATATATTTATTGGTAAAACTGAAAGTGCAAACAATATTGCATAAGCATCGTATGAAAATGGTCTTGTAACTAAAAATATAGCCAAGAATAAGATAGTGCTTATAGTGATTAACTTCACTGATAATTCCCCAAATTTTTTAATAAAACTCACTCAGGTTATTTATACATACCGATTAAAACATCAGCAACCATTTAATTATTCCACAGATACTGTGGATGCGGCTTTCCTATTTTTTGGATTTAATGAGTTCGTATGTAGCGAGAAATACAGTAACCCTCTGTGTCAGGATAGATGTCGCCTCTTTCAGATAGAAATGAGGTATTCACTAAAGCGGGGGAAGTTCAGCTTGCGCAATCTTATCCTTGTCCTTTATGCCTATTTCGGCTTTTCTTCACAGGCAAGCATATCTATGAATTTTTCAAATCGCCTCTGTCTGGTTTCGGGCTTCTTCGCACTTGCCAATCCATGCGCAATGACATAACGACTCGATTTAGTGAGCGTTTCAAAAAATTGTTTCGCCTTCGGCTTGCTATCTAGTGCTGCTAGAAAATCCGTCGCCACTTTCATTTCACTTACCGCATAGGCATTCTCCCATCGGCCGTCTGCCTTGGCGGCACGAACATGCACTAGACCAGACGCCCTCATCCGCCCTTCGTTTATCAAACGTTCAACATGCACTCTATTCCTTTTCGACCAATTGCTTCGCGCTTTTCTTGGAGTTAAACGTTGGAGATAGGCCTGGTCATCGATTGACTTCTTAATGCCATCGATCCAACCCCAGCACAGCGCCTCGACCACGACATCATCCCAAGTCACGCTGGGAATTTTAGTCTTTATCTTGAATATTTTTATCCACAGTTCATTTTCAATGTTGTGATTCACCTCAAGCCACTGACCAAGATCGTTCGGCCATGTAAAAGTCATAATTTTCGCAGGATCAGGTGCAGGCATAAACTAAACTCTCTCAGGCATTACCCATAGGCATATATTCGGGGGCATCCATATATTATCTCCAAGCTGAATTCATTGGTAGATGGACAACTATTTAAGTCAGGGCTTACGCACCAGTTAACCTCCAGCAGAAATAATATAAAACGCCTGCTTTTTCATGACTCACAAACCAGTTCCTTTGATCACTTTCCTTGAAACTCTTGAAGATCCTCGACGCACTGTGTCCTGCGTTCATAACTTTATCGACATCCTTGTCATCGGGATCTGTTCCATCATCGCCAATGCTGACACCTGGGAGGATATGGAGGAGTTTGGTGACGAAAAAGAAGATTCGTTCCGAACATGTCTGGAATTACCCAGTGGCATCCCCTCACACGATACGTTCTATCGAACCTTCAGCCTTCTTAACCCCGATAAATTTCAAGGTTGCTCTACTCGTTGAGTGAAGCCCGCCTTTCCAGAGGCTCTGGATAGTCCTGACGATGACACTCATATTGTGCCCATTGATGGCAAGAGGCAATGTCATTCCAGATCATACTGTTTTTAAGTTCTTTCAGGACTTTTTGGAAGGGTTCTGATTTTTGGGCACAGGCTGACAGGAAATTACCCAGATAGAGCTGGTAGCTTTTGCCCGAGAAGGACGTGACGCTCATTTAATACCGTTTGATAGTGCAGGTTGTCCTGATAAACAATTCCGGGAATTTGAACATGATATCGTTCTGTAGGATTTCATGTAGTCGAACTTGTCGATGGTTCTGGCTTGTATGGTTTTGTTGTAGATGGCCAGTTGTACTGCACCTGCAGCACCGAATTTTATCGATCAGGATCTACAATTCTGAAACCGAATTGTTTCAGTGGAAAATTGATCGGGAACCCTTGGGAATGCCGCCGTTCTAAACGACAAAGAAAAGATATCTGAAATCAATGAAGAACTTGTATCGACACTTTTTCGACACATTTCCGACACCCTGTGATTTTTGTCGTCTATAAAACAGAAAAAAACCCCGTAAATCAATGATTTACAGGGCTTTATATTGGTGGAGGCGGCGGGATTTGAACCCGCGTCCGCCAGTTCGCAGCCTTCGGCTCTACATGCTTAGATCCACCTTTAATTTAACTCTGTAACGACCCAGTGGTCGGGGTTTTACAAAGCGATTCTCACAAGTTTTAGCTCGTCAGCCAGAGAACTGCTGAACGTAGCGAGTCTGCTTACGATGACAGTCTAAATACCAGCCAGCAAACGAACCGGTTAGACTGGGAAACTCGTAGTTTTAAGTACGATTAAGCTGCCATAGCGAACTGGTCGCCATTGGCTGCGTTTCCGAGAGTTGCTGTTTTGGCAACTAAAAGGTTTGTAGTGTTTTGATTAACGAGAACCACTACGTCCTCGGCATGCACCTAAGGGATTGATACCGTCGTCGAATCCGAATCGCCCCCAGAACTTATAGTTATAGAGCAAGCTATTGTTACTGGCAACATATTTAGCAAACAGGGGTATGCTGGCTTCGGTTCGAAAAGGCGCTTCAACAGGGGTAGCTATCAGAGAATCAGGTGTCTGCGGGCAGTTTGAGTATTACTTCAAGCCCTCCCTCTGGGTGGTTTCTAAGCTTGAGACTGCCACCGTGTATATGAGCCAGATGCCGGGCTGTAATCAGCCCCAGTCCGTTACCATCCGGGTTGCACTCCCTGCCATGTGGCAGGCGAAGGTAGGGTTGGAATATTTGTTCTTCCATGCCTTCAGGCAGCCCCGGGCCGTGATCCCGAATTTCTATGATAACGTGTCTGGGAACGGTAAACAGATGAATGTTCGCCTGCTTACCATAGGTAATGGCATTTCCTATGATGTTTTCAAGGCATCGCATTAAAGCCAGGGGTTTACCAATCACTTTAACGTTTTTTTCTATGCGCAATACCACCGATTGGCCAACGGATTCAGCCGTGCTGGCAATTTTGTACAACAGGCTGCCCAGGTTTACACCTTCCGGATTTTCATGAATGTCTGTATCACTAAGGGTTTGCAGCGCACTCTTAACCATCATTTCCAGGTGATCAAGGTCTTCGTTCAGGGCATCCCGTTGATTGTCGTCATCCAGCATTTCTGTTCGTAATCGAAGACGTGTTATGGGTGTTTTAAGATCGTGGGAAATCCCTGAAAACAGTCGCTTCCGATCGTTAATATAGTGGCGGATATTCTGCTGCATATGATTGAATGCCCTGGCCGTGGTTTCATATTCCTGACAGCCGGATTCAGGTATGGGCACAGGTTTCAGATCACGTCCAAATGCTTTTGCTGCCAGAGATAACCGGGCAAAGGGGTGTGTCATTGAACGAATAAGCAGGCTGGCAATGCCCAGTAGAATGAGCATCCATATCAGATAGGAGAATTTCAAAGGCTGGGTTAACAAGTCCGGTGACATCATGGCTGAGTCCGGTAATAGAGTGGCCAGATAAAGCCACTCCTCAGGCGTTACCTGAATTTGAATCACCAGAACCGGAGGCGCCTGATCGTTTATAATCAGATTTTCCTGTCGCCAGCGGTCGGGCAGATCTTTCAACAAGGTATCGTTGTTCAGCACATGCAGGGTTTGCGGCTGTGAAAACGCAATGCTGATTTCACCATGAGCCTTAATATTCTCTTTCAGGGTTTTTCTGAAAGCATCAATAATGATCTGGTGAACCTGAGAGTTTTCATAGGGTTCTATATCGATGTATTCACTGTTCAGGGTCACAAAATAGCGGGTTCCCCCCATGTATCGAAGTTGATTCAGAACGATCTGGCGATACTGGGTAGGTAAGGCAACAAAGTATTCAACGGTGGAAGATACCCTGAGCGCCATATTCAGTGACACTTCTCCCAGGGCATTTTCCAGTTCACTTCGGGTCTGATTTTCCCATAGCTGATTCACAATCAACTGGGTCGATACCACCAGTGCAATCATTACCAGCAGAAAACGGCCCGCAAGAGAGAGTTTGAGTAATCGTTTGAACAACCTGCTCAACAAGATTCTCTTTCCTCTGGAGCCACTGGCTGTTCATGGGAGAAAACAATTTTTGTGGCCATAAGGTAACCTTCACCACGAATGGTTTTTATTATTTCCGGTGTTTTTGCTCTTTCCCCCAAACAGTGTCGAAGTCGACTGATATGAACATCAATAAATCGATCCAGCGGGGCCGAGTCACGATTACGGGTAACAGAGGCAATGCGTTCACGGGTGAGAACTTCACCAGCGTGCTCGACAAACAGCATTAACAAACTGTAATCAGCCCCGGACAAAGACTGATTATTACCATCCGGAGCAGTCAGTATCCGGGTGGTGGTATCCAGATAAAACTGATTAAAACTGCAATAACGCCGATGGTTTTGTGTGGCATTAATATCCGGTTCTGTTCGTCGAAATATGGCTTTTATTCGAGCCAGTAGTTCACGGGGGTTGAAGGGTTTAGCCAGATAATCATCAGCACCCAGCTCAAGACCAATAATACGGTCTGTTTCGTCTGACACGGCTGTCAGCATAATAACTGGCACTTTGGAAAAGATCCGCAGCTCCCGACATACAGCGAAACCATCCATCCCGGGCATCATAATATCGAGAATAACCATGGCATTTCGGGTCTGCTCAACGGACATACTGCGAAACAGAGAAAGAAAACTTTCTCCATCAGCCGCTGTTTCTACAGAAAAACCATGTTTGTTAAGATAATTGGCAATCAGCTCTCGAATGGCATCATCATCATCAACAACAAATATCAGTTGTGATTTTGTCATAGTGTTTCCGGGTAAAAATTGCCTTTTTATTATCACCCCTGATTATCAGGGTCACATTGACTGCTGACAAAAGACAGTGAAATTAAAAAAACAGGCATCAGCTCTGTGTTTTATTTTGAGTATTGAAATCAAGCATACCTGCAAATGTTCGGTCAATCCATGACCGATAGTGTGTGCTGGTGCTATTGCTTTAGCGGTAATAAGCAGTAAAAAGCGATAACAATTGTTGCCCGATGTTTTGTGAGGTGTGAACTTTATTAGACTTTGTTACATTTTGTTTAGATGCCTTACCCAAGACTGAATACCTCTCTGATACTATCGTCCTCGTACAATCTATTTTGTTAACAGGTTTGACCTTTCTCACAAATCTAAATCGAAACTGAATGTGAAAGCCTGTACGTGTTAGCAAGACACCGGAATAACAGCAAACAGACGTATATGGACAAGGAATAACATGAAAAAGTTAACAGCACTTGCCGCCCTGATGGCGGGCATGACCTTGGGAACTGCTGCTCAGGCAGCGACGACTGTAGGCGTAACCGTCTACAAGTACGATGACAACTTTATGTCTGTTGTCCGCAAGGCCATTGAAAAAGAAGCGGAGCAGGCCGGTGATGTACGACTGCTGATGAATGATTCCCAGAATGATCAATCCAAACAAAATGATCAGGTAGACGTAATGCTGGCCAAGGGTGTTCAGGCACTGGCAATCAATCTGGTGGATCCGGCTGCAGCACCGGTTATCATTAAAAAAGCCAAGCTGGATGGCGTTCCTATTGTTTTCTACAACAAGGAGCCCTCCGCAGAAGCTCTGGCCAGCTATAAAGATGCTTATTATGTGGGTACTGACTCCAAGGAATCCGGCATTATTCAGGGCGAAATGATTGCCAAACACTGGGCCGCGAATCCTTCCTGGGACCTGAACAAAGATGGCGTGATTCAGTATGTTCTCTTGAAAGGCGAGCCAGGTCATCCTGATGCAGAAGCCCGTACTTCCTATGTTGTTTCAACCCTGAAAAACAAAGGATACAAAACAGACGAGCTGCATCTGGACACTGCCATGTGGGACACCGCCATGGCTAAAGACAAGGTAGACGCCTGGGTTTCCGGACCTAACGCAGACAAAATAGAAGTGGTTATTGCCAATAACGATGCCATGGCTATGGGCGCTATTGAAGCCTTGAAAGCAGCAGATAAAAGCAGTCTGCCAGTGTTTGGTGTAGATGCCCTAAGTGAAGCTCTGGCGCTAGTCAAGAGTGGCGCGATGCAGGGTACTGTTTTAAACGACGCCAATAATCAGGCCAAGGCTGCCTTTGAATTGGCTCGCAATCTGGCTGAAGGAAAGTCGGCCGGAGAAGGCACTATATGGAACATAGAAAACAAAGTGGTTCGTATTCCCTATGTAGCAGTGGATCAAAGCTCTTTATAAAAGCTCTTTATAAAAGCTCTCTAAACAGTAAGTAACCTGCCTGAATAAGCAAACGGCGATGGTTCGTCGTTTGCTCTTCTGCTTCTGACAAGTCTGGACGTTATGGCTATTAAAAATGAATGGCTTCTGGAAATGACCGGCATCAGCAAGGAATTTCCCGGAGTAAAGGCGCTGGATCAGGTTAATTTAAAAGTACGCCCTCACTCTGTTCATGCCCTTATGGGAGAGAATGGCGCGGGTAAGTCGACCCTGTTGAAATGCCTGTTCGGTATCTATGAGAAAGATGAAGGCGATGTAGTTTTTCTCGGTGAGAAGGTTAATTTCACTTCATCAAAAGGAGCACTGGAAAATGGTGTTTCCATGGTGCATCAGGAGTTAAACCAGGTATTACAGTGTTCGGTGATGGACAATGTATGGCTGGGGCGTTACCCGAAAAAAGGATTGTTTGTCGATCATGCAAAAATGTATGACAACACGAAAGCTATCTTTGATGAGCTGGACATTAATATTGATCCGAAGGAAACAGTTGCTTCATTGTCAGTATCCCAGCGTCAAATGATTGAAATTGCCAAGGCGTTTTCTTATCACGCCAAAGTGGTGATTATGGATGAACCCACCTCGTCTCTTTCCGAAAAAGAAGTAAAGCACCTTTTTTCCATCATCCGGAAACTCAGGGAAAAAGGCTGCGGCATTGTTTATATCTCCCATAAAATGGAAGAAATTTTCGAGCTGTGTGATGAAGTGACCATATTACGAGACGGTCAATGGGTTGATACCCAGCCGTTGAAAGGTTTGTCCATGGACACCATCATCAGCAAGATGGTTGGCCGTGAATTAACTCAACGATTTCCTGAAAAAAGTAATACACCACAGGAAGTGATTTTAAAGGTCAGCAATCTCACGGCTAAAAATCAGCCCTCTATTCAGGATGTAAGTTTTGAATTGCACAAAGGTGAAGTGCTGGGTATTGCCGGGCTAGTGGGTGCCAGACGCACGGACATTGTTGAAACCCTGTTCGGTATCCGTGAACGAAGTGAAGGATCCATTCTGCTTCGGGGGCAACATGTTGAGAACAAGGACGCCTATCAGGCCATCAAGAACGGATTTTCTCTGGTAACAGAAGAGCGCAGGGCAACGGGTATTTATTCGACTCTGGACATCACCTTTAACTCTCTCATTGCCAATATTGAACACTATAAAAATCGTTTCGGTTTGCTCAGTAAAAATCAAATGGCTGCAGATACCCAGGGAATTATTGATTCCATGCGGGTAAAAACCCCCGGGCATAAAACCGCCATAGGCTCTTTATCCGGCGGAAACCAGCAAAAGGTAGTCATTGGTCGCTGGCTGTTAACGCAGCCGGAAATACTGATGATGGATGAGCCTACCAGGGGCATCGATGTAGGTGCCAAATTTGAAATTTATCAGTTGATTCTGGATCTGGCCAATAAAGACAAAGGTGTCATTATCATTTCTTCCGAGATGCCCGAACTGCTTGGCATTACGGACAGAATTCTGGTGATGAGCAATGGTCGGGTTGCGGGAATTGTTAATACCAAAGAAACAACCCAGAACGAAATTCTGAATCTGGCATCTCTTTATCTTTGATCTCTCTTTATCTTTGATTTCTTTGATATTTTTGATGACAGGCATAATTACAGGAAAAATTCATGGATGCCACTAATAGCCCGGAACGGGCTAGTCTATATGCGCTGCGCTACCTGAAAAAAGGTGGCATTTATGCAGTATTATTCATTCTGTTAGCTGTCATTGTGATACAGGAACCCTCTTTCGTCAGCCTGCGAAACCTCAGCAATATTCTTACCCAGTCGTCTGTCAGAATAATTATCGCACTGGGTGTTGCCAGCCTTATTGTAACCCAGGGAACCGATTTATCGGCCGGCCGCCAGGTGGGACTGGCAGCGGTTATTTCTGCCACCCTGTTACAGTCTATGGAAAACGTTAACAAGGTGTTTCCGGAGCTGGGCGAAGTGCCCATTGCAGCGGTTATTATCTCTGTCTGTGCCATTGGTGCCATTATTGGTCTGGTGAACGGTATTGTGGTGGCCTATATGAAGGTGACCCCTTTTATTGCCACCCTGGGATCTATGATTATTGTTTATGGAATCAATTCTCTCTATTTTGATTTTGTCGGGGCTTCACCGGTTGCAGGTTTTGATGATCGCTTTTCAGAATTTGCCCAGGGCTTTATCCGGATAGGTGATTTCCGGCTGTCTTATTTAACCTTCTACGCCACTATTGCAATAATCTTCAGCTGGATTCTGTGGAACAAAACAGTATTTGGGAAAAATATTTTCGCTATTGGCGGCAACCCCGAAGCAGCCAGAGTCTCAGGCGTTAATGTTCCCATTACCTTATTGAAAGTGTATGCCCTCTCGGGTGTTTTTTATGCCTTTGCCGGCATGCTGGAAGCCGGACGTATTGGCAGCGCTACCAATAATCTGGGCTTCATGTATGAACTGGATGCCATTGCCGCCTGTGTGGTGGGCGGTGTGTCCTTTGCCGGTGGTGTTGGCAGTATTGCCGGAGTGGTTACCGGTGTATTAATTTTCACCATTATTAATTATGGAATGACGTATATTGGTGTCAGTCCTTACTGGCAGTTTATTATCAAGGGCGCCATTATTATCTTTGCCGTGGCGCTGGATTCCATGAAGTATGCCGAGAAAAAATAAAGATTAAAACAAAGAAGCATCCATTCAGCAGTAAATAATCGTTTCCTGCTGAATGGATTGTTAGAAAACCCCATCGAATGACAAAACAAATCTTCTGAACTAACTTTCTTCTGGAGCAAAGCGGAGAACGTTATGAACCTGGTTAATCTGAAAGTTATTAGTTGGCAATTGTTAACCGTGCTTTCTCTGGCTTGTCTGATTAATTATTCTCTGGTTTCTGTCAGCTATGCAGGGTGTTGTGACGGTTGGTGGGGCAGCGACTGGCCCACAGGTGGGCCAGTTAATGAGTACACTCCGCTTCAGTGGAAAAGAAATCAGGAGCAGCCCTACCCATGCAGTTACTTCTGGTGTGAGTGTGACCAGGAAGTATGCAGTGGTATTCGAGGATTACCCGCTTACATTATAGTTCCCTGCACCATTATATTCATTAGCGCCGTTATTACTACTGTTGTTATCGGTGTTCTTACCTCTGAGTTAGGCAGTGACAAAAACTCAACGTCCAATTCAAATCAGCCAGATTCACCTGAAGATATTATTATAGAAACTGACGAAGCAGAACAGAGCACCTGTGCTTCGGGAGAATTATCCATTGGCGTTTTGAAAACATTTCATCTGGATGAAACCTACCGCTCAGAGTTGAATCAATCTGCCACCGCACAATTACAGGCCAAAAAAACGGAAACGACGGATACATCACATGATCAGGATGTTCTCTCTTTAAACAGAATGCTCTGTGAAGGATTCAGGAACGATAAACTCAGCGACTGCAGCGCTCGTATTCTTGCCGGTGCTAATGAGATGCGACCTGAAGAGCGTATTAATCTGATGGCGTATATTCATGCCGTAGTCATTAGTCAGAGATCAGGTAAAGCCGTACTAAAGCACGAGGTGCCTGGTTTTTTTCTGTCTGAAATAGACCCTGAATACCATAATTACAGTGGTTATATTGATCCTCACGGGTATATCTGCCTGAGCAGCGATTAGTAAATTTTTAATAAAGGCTTACTGGGAATCTCCGTCTGGGGGGTGTGTGGCTTGAATAATGTCAGGCATGCAGGTTGTGAGCCACTGGAAACCTGTAGCGATCCATCTTCGACCAGAAAGCATCCCAATAACCCGTTGACTTCGCCAGAGCTCGTAATGTTAATAGCATTGACGCCCCTTGTTCCTTCCATCGCATGCCTGACTTACACATGCGCTGCTTAACCAGCGTTTTGCAAGCAGCTTCTGTTACACCAGAACCAATTGGTAACTTGTTTTCCAACGCTTCTGGATAAATCATTTGGTGCCAGTGATTTTTGAAATAAGTTCTGGCTTTATCCAGTTTTTCTTTAGAAACAAGACGTTTATTCCCGGGAGCTGCTTTCTTTAATTCCAACCATAAACGTTTTGCCTTACCAGGGGTGTTTTTTAATTCGTGCAGTGTTGATCTTAACCAGGCTTTGCGTTCATTCTGCATTTTTTTACCCGGATATATAGCTTCTGCCGCTTCTGCCACATATTCGCTAACGTGATAAAAATCCAGAATTTGAATCGATGTAACAGGCTCAAGAAACGTCCAATTATCTGGCGCCCCATCAGCAACTCCAACGTAAGTGGCATCAGGAAAACGAGACTTCATTTTCTCAATGTCAGAAGAGAACCGCCTTATAAAAGTTTCTTTTCCGTATTCGGGGGCAGCGGCAGCGTACGGGTGTAATTAAAAGTGTTCATTAGAAGTTTTTCTGCCCACAAAACCTCAATATGAACGATAATGTAAGAGTATTTCTCAACCCTAGTTAGTATTATGCCCTCACCTATTTCTCTTGCTGATAGACTTGCAGCCCACCCCGAGCTTGAGCTTAGAGTTTCTGCACTTCTGGATATTGTTGAAGCCGAGTCAGGTCTCCTGGATCGTGCTGATGATGCTGAAGAAGCCGTCATTGCCCACCTGCGTGAAATGGGCAATGAACTGCTTACTGGCTGGGGTACCTACAAGGAAGATCAAAAATTTGGCGAGGCTTGCCTGAAGCACCCCGGAGCCAGGGCGATCTCATTTGGCACTAACTTTCTCTGTTTGGCTAATTATTCAGCACACAAAAGTACCAAAATAAGCCTAATTTCCTGTACTTCTCAAAAATTCAGTTTTTAAAGCTAGCTTTTTGAATATGCAACAGGATTGGTGTTTGTCAAATGAGATCGCCCTGACCCCGGAGCTAAAACTCAAAAAAAACACTTATTGGCTGAGCACCTATGGGAAAATAGAAGTTCTTGAACGCTGCCAGACGGTAGACAAGCATCGGGTCAGACCTTTCAGTCATGCCGCTCATATTCACTGTCGCGACTACTCCCGCACAATTCAACGTAAAATTGTAGACTTTGGTGCAGATAGTTCTTTTCAGGCAGCTGCAAAAAAAATACATGAACATTATGGTATTGATGTGCCTGAGTCTTCTATTCGAGCCATAACTCTTGAGCACGCAAGCTGTATGCAAAATGATTCCATCAGTGCATCACAAAATCGTCAGGACTGCCTCGGTGAAGCTGCCCAGTTCATAGGAGAAATGGATGGAAGCATGATTCCTGTTGTCCTCATTGATGAAGAGGCAGAAGGTGACAAACGCAAAGCACGTAAAACTGAATGGCAGGAGGCTAAACTTTGCCAGGTCTATAAGCTGGGTAGTTCAGATAAACGTCATCAGGCCACAATGGGAGGGCCGGATGAAGCAGGTGACCAGTGGTTGAGTTGTGCAATAGAGCAGGGGCTCAACCGGCAATCCTCTATCCATTGCGTGAGCGATGGAGCCACCTGGATTGCCAACCAGACAAAGAGAGTGTTTGGAGAGCAAGGAAGTTTCCTCGTTGACTATTATCATCTCTCTGAGCACTTCGCTGATGCAGCAGAAGAGTGTGTCGGGTTTAACAAGGAAACACGTGTACAGTGGCGGCATATCCAGCAGGAACGCATGAAATCTGGCAATGTTAATGCCGTCATGGCAGAGCTTGATCCGCATAGAAACGGAAAGAAAGGCAAAGCAGCCAATAAACCAGAGGAGTGTCACCGATATATCCGAAACCGTCCAGGGCAATTCGAATATGCTGCAGCAGAAGCAGCCAATCTTCCCATTGGCTCTGGCGAAATAGAAAGTTCTAACAGTGCAGTAGTGCAGATGCGACTAAAAATACCGGGTGCTTGGTGGAAGCCTTCCATCGCAGGAGCAATGCTTTGCTTAAGAACATTGCGTTCTAACGGGGACTGGGATCAGTACTGGCAGCAAGCAGGATAATGGGTAGATGGAACACTTTTAATTACACCCGCAGCGTACACCGTGTGCATTCGATTTCCTTCTTCATCATAAAGCGCAATAGTTCCGCACATTGCAATTCTGTAGCCCTCTTTATAAAGCAAGTTTGCACCATCCAGCCCCAAGCTAACTGTGGCTACTGGCTCGGGTAAATCCGGTAATTCATAAGTCCAGGATTCTTCTTTGGCCTGAGCAATACTGGCAACAACTTCTGCCAGGTCTTTAGCGGTTCTTCGATGGATTTTACGTCCGTGGTTTCTTAGAAAATCTTGCTCTACTTCAGTGGAAGGCATGTGGGCAAACTTCCAACTGACCATGCAGGCATGTCGCGGGGTTGAATTAACAACAATTCGTGCAGATTGATCAAGGGGACAATAAATAGCACCGCCTTCACGACTTTGATAGATAAAACGATTGACCCTAACCGCTCCCCATGGAGTTTCATAAACCTTCAATTCTTTTTTACTTTTACTGGTCAACCGAACATTGCCAAGCGTAATGGGAGAACCGTCAGTATCAAGCCACTCAAGTTGCTTTTTTGTTCCCAGTTGTCCCGCTTCATTTAAGGCATCTTGCAAATGATTTTCGAAATCCACCATTGAGCGATTGTGCGGGATTTTGATAACGATTTCTGTGATTTCATCGTTGGATGAAAGGACTGAGCTGTACATATTTCTCAACGCCAAAAAGCCTATACGACCATACTAGTGTAGTCGTTTTTCTTGACATTGTTTAAATCACACACCCCGTCTGGGTAGATATTATCATCAACAAATACTCTTCTGGCATTCTGATAAACAGACAGCTTCAGTCGTACAAAACTCATGGCTCGATCTATCGGTAGGTACGATTATATCGGGCATAAAGACAATGCCCGCACTGATTGAACCTGTCGTTGAATGCTGCAGGGAGCGGGTTTGTAGCAGCAACCTCAAACACGCAGATGAAACCAGCTGGAGCGTATGGACTGGTGATTCAGAAGATAACAAGAAACACTGGCTTTGGTTGTTTCTGTCCGAGTCAGCTCAGGCTGTCCAGTGATACGGCAAACCCGCGCGGTTATGCTGCCCTATGGAGTGGAATCAGTAAATAGTTATGGAGGATTGATTTTTTATTGCGTAACTGTTTGGTTCTTGTTTCTTTTCTGTTGGTGATTCAATACATTGCTGGAGTGCTTGGTTCGGTACCCAGCCCCCCTCTCTACACGTGGATACAGCTTCTCCTTTCAATACCCAACCGGCGTTGCATAAAATAATGGCCTGAGAGTTTTCATCGGTTGCGGTGACGTAAACAACGCTATTATCAAGGGAAGTGGGATGAACACAATTAATCTGTTCATGGCATTTTATGGCTGGGCTCCACTCTCCTTGAATGGTACACACACTCACTATTTTTTCTTTACCGCAGTTATATTCCACCAGAGATCCTGGAACTGTCCCGCTTATTGCAACTGACCCGCTTATTGCAATAAGCACAGCCTCCCGCCAAACAAAGCAATTCCAAAGAACCTCTCTGGCTTATTTGTGACCTGCACCATCAAATAACTTTACGCTCAATGACAAGTATTCAGTTTTTTTTCGGCTTATGTCTCTTCATATGTTGGGATAAATGGTCTGATCTCAAAAATTTTTTACCACAGTTCAAGCAGGAAAATTTCTTTTCACCAGCATGAGCTCTAAAATGTCTGGCCAGACTATCAGAACGGGGAAACGTCATGCTACATGCCTGCCAGGGACATGCATAGGGACGTTCTCCTGTATGGGTTCGGATGTGTGCTGCCAGGTGCCAGCTTGTTGTATAGCTTTTCCCACAGTCGGGCCATGGACAAACACATGTTTTGGGTTTTGTTGATGTAGAAGCTGCTCTTGTTGCCGTTGGTACAAGTGAATGTAACTGGGGTTGTTGAGATAAAATACCTGATGGATCATCCTTCCTCACAGCTATACTGCATATCTCTTGGTTCAGAGCAATTGACTCCAGACTACGAGCTTCCATGGGGGCTGTTTCATCTGCAGTTACAGGCTCAGCAATAAATCCCGTACTAAATATCATGCACATCTCCCCAATGCAGATTGGGCAATTTTTTCCATAAGAGTGTTGCGGTCTGACAGGGTCATCATCACCCCCCCCACCAGCTCCATCATTGTTCTGGCCGTAGCTGCACAGGCACAGCATTGCCTGGGCAAGATCCTCAGGCATGGCGTTGTTATCAGAGTGTTTCGCAGATCCGGAGGCTTCACCTCCACCCTCATCAGTCTTTTCTTTTGTGACCGGGCAAACAACAGAATCCGACGAGCCATTCCAGCTATACCAGACAGCCAGTTCAAATAAAGACACTCTTTGTTTGATGACTTCCTGAATCAGCCATCCACTCCAACTCAGCAGATTGACAATTAGCCAATAACGTTCTATTTCTGGAAATTCATCATCCGGCAAGGCTTCTGCATCGGCTATTTTATCTTCAGTAGATTCACATTCCAGGTGATTGATAGGGTCAGAAATACAATCTAACGACACAGCCTCAATGAAATAGCCTGACAGGAAATCCTCCTCAGCGTGAGTGCCAGGAGGCATCATTAATATCACCAGCACCATCCAGACTGTTCTGAGTCTATACGCTGTGACAATCGAGGTTTCTTGCAATCTACCCCCCCAACCTGCTCAGGTTTTTACATGAACTCAAATATTGTTTTGTAGCGTGTTGAATAATTCTTTATTCTTGTTGTGTCGAAAGCATAGTCGCTGATCAAAATAATAAAATCAGCGCTCATTTTTATTAGTCACCTGAAAGCGCCCCAACCCGCGCACGGCTTAACATCTACGAGTAACTTTTTCCCAACAGAGCCTGATGTTTTCTATGATGTAAGGGAAGGTATATCCGGATCAGAGACCGTATAGACACTGGTGCCTTTTGCCCGTTTGAAAGCGTGGCCCGGGAGCTGGCGACTTCATCACTGATGACGCATCAAGCGATCTCGTTCGGAAGAATGCAAATTATCGACAGCCCCATACCTGGATTTACCTTCGCCCAGAAGTATAGGTGGATATCATGCCTCGTCGAACCCAATCAAACAGCCGTCGTTCAGTTCGTGTACAAAAGCGCATTGCTGGACACCTTGAGAAAATCAACCTTTTTGCTGCCGGTATTGATATTGGTTCTGCATCGCACTTTGTTGCTGTACCTAAAGAACTGGATGACCAGCCTGTACGCGAATTTTCTTGCTTCACTGCGGATCTTGAAGCGATGGCTGAGTGGCTGGTTAAGTTGGGCATTACAACCGTGGTGATGGAGTCAACAGGTGTATACTGGATTCCAGCTTTTGAAATACTCGAGTCCTACGGGCTTGCTGTAAAACTGGTGAACGCACGACATGTGAAGAATGTTGCTGGACGAAAATCCGATGTACTGGACTGTCAGTGGCTCTTGCAGCTTCATACCTATGGATTGCTTGAAGGGGCTTTCAGGCCTGATGAACAGGTGTGTTCTCTTCGTTCCTACATGCGCCAACGTGAAAATCTGATTCATTACCGTGCTTCACATATCCAACACATGCAAAAAGCACTGAGACAGATGAACTTGTTGCTGGACAATGTAGTGACCGATATTACCGGTAAGACTGGTATGACTATCATCCGCTCAATTCTTGCCGGACAGCGAGATCCAAAGGAGCTGGCGAAGCATCGGAACGGTCATTGCAAAAAAACTGAAGAGGAAATAACGAAGTCCCTGAAAGGCCACTATCGGCTTGAGCATGTGTTTTCTCTGCAGCAGGCGGTTGAGCTTTACGACACATACAGCGAAAAGATCAAAGCCTGCAACAGAGCGCTTGAACAGCAATTAAAAAAGTTTGACCGTAAAACAGAGTCATCTTCAAGCGAGCCTTCAGACACTGACAAACCTGCCAAAAAACGGAAGTCTCGTAATGCCCCAGGCTTTGATGTCCGGTCACAACTTAATCGAGTGACAGGTGTTGACCTGACGGATATTGACGGCATTAATGAAAGTACAGCACTAAAAATATTGTCTGAGATTGGTTTAGACATGGGGCGTTGGCCGTCTGCTAAACACTTTGCATCCTGGCTTGGGCTCTGCCCCGGAACAAAAATATCCGGCGGGAAAGTTTTGAACAGGAAAACCAAGCGTATTCCCAGTGCAGCGGCAACCGCTTTTCGGATGGCTGCTTTTAGCCTGATGAATTCAAAGAGCGCACTGGGTGCTTATTGCCGAAGAATGAGAAGCAAGTTAGGTTTCCCAAAGGCAATTACTGCGACAGCTCATAAGCTGGCGAGGCTGGTTTACAGTATGCTCAAACTAGGGCGATCTCATTTGGCACTAACTTTCTCTGTTTGGCTAATTATTCAGCACACAAAAGTACCAAAATAAGCCTAATTTCCTGTACTTCTCAAAAATTCAGTTTTTAAAGCTAGCTTTTTGAATATGCAACAGGATTGGTGTTTGTCAAATGAGATCGCCCTGATGCTCAAACACGGCAGTAAATACGTTGATGAAGGTCAGGATTACTATGAACGTCAGCATCAGGGCAGGGTGATGAAGAATCTACAGCGAAAAGCGAAAGAAATGGGCTACGTGCTAGTGTCAGCAGTGGCTGTCAACGAAAGTTGACATTGTATAAACCGGCGAGCATCGGGAAGTTACTCAGAAGCACTCCGGCCCGCTCCGCGGTCACACATCTACAAGTAACTCCCTTTCCAAAAATCAAATTTATTCTATGATCAAATGAGAGCATGTCTGGACTAGAAACCGTTTGCACACTGGTGTTTTTTACCCGATCAGAAGCATGGTTCAGGAGTTGACGACCCCATCACTGATGACGCTTGGCGATCTCGTTTGTAAGACTGTATATCGTTGACAGCCCTATTTCCGGATATGCCTTTGACCGAATTTTGAGGGTATTATGAAAAGTAAGTTGAAAATTGAGACTGCTTCTCCCAAAGCCCAAAAACGAATTGATGGGCATTTAGAAACCATTAACCTGTATGCGGCTGGTATTGATATTGGTTCAGAGACGCACTACGTAGCTATTCCGCAAGAGTTAGATGATCAGCCTGTTCGGTCGTTTCCTTGTTTTACCGCTGACCTTGAAAACATGGCTCAATGGTTAATAAATGCAGGCATCACCACGGTTGCGATGGAATCGACAGGGATTTACTGGATACCCGCTTTTGAAATTCTTGAATCCCATGGTCTCGAAGTTCGTCTTGTGAATGCGCGATACGTTAAAAACGTCGCTGGACGTAAAACTGACGTTGAGGATTGTCAGTGGATTCAGCAGCTTCACACCTATGGATTACTCAATACCGCCTTTCGCCCGGATGAAGAGGTTTGCGCATTAAGAGCTTATACCAATTCCGTTTTTTAACTATGAGACAACAGCCCAAGTACGGGAGCATAAACTACGCAACCGTCCAATCTCTGAGACCAGTTTATTCCACCCGTTACAGCACGCATTAACAATATCGTCATGATTTTTGAAAGACCGGTTAGATAAATCATGCTCCCTCAACCACTCCCAAAGTTGTTCTGCACTGTTTAATTCTGGTGCATACGAGGGTAATGGAATTAACGTCAGATTTTCATATTTGGGTAATTCGCCTGAGTGATGATATCCAGCATTATCAATGATCACTCCAGCGTGCCGCCCTTTTGGTGTTTGTTTTGCAATTTCCGCCAAATGTAGACCCATGGCTTTCGAATTTGCAGTTGGTAACACTAAGGCCACTCCGATATCTCTTTCTGGACATACAGCACCAAACAAATAAACAGATGTAAATTTGCCGCTGCTGAATTAAACCAGGTCTGCTCCCCTTAATAGCCCATACTCTACTGATAGTATTCTGTTGACCAAAACGAGCTTCGTCCTGAAACCATATATCAACATTTTCTAAATTAACAGAATCGGGAATAGCTTGGCGCGCTAGGGATTTAAAGTTTTTTTAAATGTTTCTTGCTCTTCTAAATTCTGTTTTGGATGATGCGTTCGGCCAGAAATCCATGACAAGCCTACTTTGTGCATCAGTTTGTAAACAGTTGAGTTAGCGCATTCAATTTCAAAATTATTTTCCATCATTGTTTTAACATCACGACCGGTAATTCTCCCTCCTTGATGTTGCTCCTGAAGATAAAGAACAGCACGTTTAACGTTAGTTTCTTGCGTTTCATCAATGATGTTCTCTCTGCCCCGCCACCTTGATCTTCAGGGCGAAAGTACCGCGCTGACTATAGTTCCATATAAGCCATTTCTTTTGAGCAAGTTCGAGTCTATTTCTGTTCAGTTTTAGAATACGAAATTGGTATTACATGAGGCAACGTGACAATCTCGTAGCAAACCGTGCGTCGCATATACAGCATATGCAAAAAGCTCTAAGACAGATGAACCTGTTGCTGGATAATGTCGTTACCGATATCACGGGAAAAACCGGATTGACGATCATTCGGTGTATTGTTGAAGGGGAGCGAGATCCACTTCAATTGGCAAAACATCGTGATCCGCATTGCAAAAAGACAGAACAGCAAATTGCCAGGTCTCTAAAAAGACACTACCGGGCTGAGCATCTGTTTGCCCTACAGCAATCGGTTGAACTTTATGACGTTTATGATGAAAAGATCAGCGCCTGCGACAGGGCTTTAGCGAGCCAGCTGAAACAATTTGATAGCAAGGCTGATGATTCTGACAACATGCCTGATAAACCGGTTAAAAAACGTAAATCGTCCAGTTCTCCCGACTTTGACGTTCGTTCTGAGCTCTATCGGGTAACGGGTGTTGACCTGACAGCTATTGATGGTATTGATGAAAATACGGCTCTGAAAATACTATCGGAAACAGGAACTGATATGAATCGATGGCCCACAGCCAAACATTTTGCTTCGTGGCTTGGTTTGAGTCCTGAAAACAAAATATCCGGTGATAAAATTCTAAGCTGTAAAACCAAACGGATACCCAACCGGGCATCAAAAGCTTTGAGGATGGCAGCATACTCTCTGACGAATTCAAAAAGTGCGCTTGGTGGTTACTATCGAAGAATGCGCAGTCGCTTGGGAGCCCCGAAAGCGATCACCGCAACCGCACATAAATTAGCCCGATTCATATACAGCATGCTGAAAAACAAGACGGAATATATTGACCTTGGGCAGGATCATTATGAGCAAGAATATAAAGCCAGAGTCTTAACTAATTTGAAAAAAAAGGCGAAAGATATGGGCTACCTCCTGATACCTGAAGAGCAGACCGCGATGGCTTAACCCTGTGCGGACTGGTGAGTTCAGAGGGAGTTACTTGTAAGGTTTAAAGTCCATCGGCATTGCCCCTCCGGTGGCGTTGAGCAGGCTATTGCGGTGAGGCGAGCCTGCCCCTCTCCATCCAGCTTACGTTTCCGCCCGTGATGACTTAGCTTGCCGTGAACTGCAATCTCCAAACCTTCCTCAGCCAGGCGCTGACGTAGATGACAAATAGCCAAAGGCTTTACATTGAAGGCTTTGGCAGCCTGTTCGTGGGTCAGAGGATCGTTATTTTCATCAATGGCCAGCAGAATTTGGGCATGTCGTTTCTTGTGTTGTGCAACTACCGGTTTTTTTTGCTCGATCAGTGCTTCGAGCATTTCTCATTCACTGTTATCCAAACGGACGTGATATTTGACTGACATGACAACATCTTCACTTCCTACGTTGAGGTTATAAATAATAGCCCACTGTTTGGTATATCATTGACTGCAGGATGGAGTACTAGGGGCCTGACCGAGAACAGGACTTCGGATCATCCAGATTATTTTTCCAATAAAAAAACCCGACTGGATTGTCGGGTTCTTTTTCGAAACAGATGTCTGTTTCAGATGAAGTAAAGCAATTGCTTACAAGTGTTTCACTTCATCAATTTCATACTCAACACTTCCGGATGGTGTCTGTACCACCACCACATCGCCTTCTTCCTTGCCAATCAAGGCTCTGGCAATAGGCGAGTTCACAGAAATCTTGTTTTGCTTGATTTCAGCTTCATCATCACCAACGATTTTATATTCTACTTCCTTGTCATCATCGAGATTAATCATGGCAACGGTTGTGCCAAAGATAATCTTGCCGCTTTTGACAATGGAATGAATATCAATCACTTGTGCATTTGACAGCTTGGCCTCAATCTCATTAACCCGTCCCTCAGCAAAACTCTGCTGCTCTCGGGCTGCATGATATTCAGCATTTTCTTTGAGATCACCCAGCTCCCGGGCTTCAGCAATAGCCTGGGAAATACGGGGGCGATCAACACTTTTCAAGCGAGTCAGCTCTTCACGAAGAGCCTTCTCACCCTCCACTGTCATGGGAATTCGCTTCATCCAATCTTACCTTCGTGCAAATCCTGAAGTCGTCTGACAACACGTTCCGAGCCAAATGCAATGGACCGTGCAATAGCCTCCGCACCCGCCATAGTGGTTGTATACAACACTTTGTTGGTGAGCGCGGAGCGGCGGATTGTATATGAATCCGCTATGGCCTGACGACCTTCTGTAGTATTAATCATGAAGGCTATATCACCATTGACGATCATGTCTACCAGATGTGGTCGTCCCTGGTGAACTTTATTGATTTCTGTCACCGGCAAACCAGCCTCTTCAATTACTTTAGCAGTACCTCCGGTGGCCAGCAGCTCAAAACCAATATCCATTAGCAAACGGGCAATCATTGGTACTTCAGGTTTGTCAAAATCACGAACACTGAGGATGACCTTCCCTCCCTTGGGCAGAGACATATTTTCCGCCAGCTGGGCTTTATGGAAAGCCTCAGGAAAGGTTGCACCAACCCCCATCACTTCGCCGGTGGATTTCATTTCAGGGCCAAGAATCGGATCCACTCCCTGAAACTTGTTGAATGGGAAGATAGCTTCCTTGACGCTGAAATACGGAGGCACAATTTCCTGTGTGAATCCTACCTCTTTCAGTGTTTTGCCCATCATGACCCGCGCCGCTATTTTGGCAAGGGAATGACCAATACACTTGGACACAAAAGGAACGGTTCGAGAAGCACGGGGGTTCACTTCGATTACGTAAATCAGATCGTCCTGAATCGCCAGCTGAACGTTCATCAAGCCTACAACACCCAGCTCCAGGGCCATGGCACTGACTTGTGCACGAATCATGTCCTGATGTCGATTACTCAGACTGTAGGGTGGCAGTGAGCAGCTGGAATCACCCGAGTGGATTCCGGCCTGTTCGATATGCTGCATAATTGCACCAATCACAACATGCTCACCATCGCAGACCGCATCAACATCAACTTCAACAGCCCGGTTGAGGAAATAGTCCAACAGCACAGGGCTGTCGTTGGACACCTGAACCGCATCTTTCATGTAGCGCTTCAGTTCATCCTCATCCGCGACCACTTCCATGGCCCGGCCACCCAGAACATAGGAAGGCCGTACCACCAGCGGATAGCCGATTTCCGAGGCTTTAACAATCGCCTGTTCTTCACTGCGTACTGTGGCGTTTTCCGGCTGAAGCAATTCCAGTTTTTGAATCATCTGCTGAAAACGTTCACGATCTTCAGCCCTGTCAATGGCTTCCGGGCTGGTTCCGATAATGGGCACACCCTCTGTTTCCAGGGCCCGAGCCAATTTCAGAGGAGTCTGGCCACCGTACTGGACAATAACGCCTTTGGGTTTTTCAACCTCAATAACTGCCAGTACATCTTCCAGCGTTACAGGCTCAAAATACAAACGATCGGATGTATCATAATCCGTGGAGACCGTTTCCGGATTACAGTTAACCATGATGGTTTCATAGCCGTCTTCACGGGCTGCCATAGCGGCATGAACACAGCAATAATCGAATTCAATACCCTGTCCGATACGGTTCGGCCCACCACCGATGATCATAATTTTTTCACGATCAGTGACGTTTGCTTCACACTCTTCATCATAGGTCGAGTACATGTAAGCAGTGGTGGACTCAAACTCGGCAGCGCAGGTATCAACCCGCTTGAATACAGGTTTGATACCAAGAGAGCGACGATGAGCTCTTACTTTGGCTTCTTTAATACCCAGCACTTCTGACAGACGGGCATCACTGAACCCTTTCTGTTTTAAACGAAACAGGCGATCTTTATCGAGATCTGCCAGACTGCCTTCTGAAGCCTTTTGTTCTTCAAGAACAATGTCCTGAATCTGGGCCAGATACCATGGATCAATCATGCACTCTGCGAATATTTCTTCCAGAGTCATACCAGCACGAAATGCATCGGCTACGTAATAAATACGATCCGCTTTAGGTGTCACCAGTTCCTGCCTGATGATATTCAATGCATCACTGCGACTCAGATCCAGCTGTGGATTAAAACCGGTGGCACCGGTTTCCAGCCCTCGCAGCGCTTTCTGAATAGACTCCTGAAAAGTACGACCAATCGCCATTACTTCACCCACCGATTTCATCTGAGTAGTCAGACGATCATCGGCCTGGGGGAATTTCTCAAAGGCAAAGCGTGGAATTTTGGTAACAACATAGTCGATGGATGGTTCAAACGACGCAGGAATGACACCACCGGTAATCTCATTCTTGAGCTCGTCCAGGGTATAACCCACCGCCAGCTTGGCGGCAATACGGGCAATGGGAAAACCCGTTGCCTTGGATGCCAGCGCTGATGACCGGGACACACGGGGATTCATTTCAATCAGAACCATCCGTCCGGTATCGGGACAGATACCAAACTGAACATTAGAACCGCCGGTTTCAACACCGATCTCCCGTAACACCGCGATAGAGGCATTACGCATGATCTGATATTCCTTATCAGTCAGCGTCTGCGCTGGTGCAACGGTAATGGAATCACCCGTGTGAACGCCCATGGGATCGAAATTTTCAATGGCACAGACAATAATGCAGTTATCATTACGATCCCGCACGACCTCCATTTCATATTCTTTCCAGCCAATCAGGGACTCATCAATCAACAGTTCGGTAGTAGGTGACAGATCCAGCCCTCTGAAGCAGATCTCTTCAAACTCTTCCTTGTTGTAAGCAATGCCGCCGCCGGTACCGCCCATGGTAAACGACGGCCGTATAATGCATGGGAAACCTACTTTATCAAGTACTCCCCGAGCTTCTTCCATGGTATGGGCGATACCTGAATTAGGCGTCTCCAGACCAATATTCTTCATGGCCTTATCAAAAAGCTGTCGGTCTTCAGCCTTGTCAATGGCTTCCTGATTGGCACCAATCATGGCCACATCGTATTTTTCCAGAACTCCTTTATGGAAAAGGTCCAGGGCACAGTTCAGTGCAGTCTGCCCTCCCATGGTGGGCAGAATGGCATCCGGACGCTCTTTCTCTATAATCTTTTCAACGGTTTCCCAGCGAATAGGCTCAATATACGTTGCATCCGCCATGGACGGGTCGGTCATAATGGTGGCCGGATTGGAGTTTACCAGCACCACCCGATACCCTTCTTCTTTCAGGGCCTTACATGCCTGGGCGCCCGAATAATCAAACTCACAGGCCTGACCGATGATGATGGGGCCAGCACCCAGGATCAGAATACTTTCTATATCAGTACGTTTCGGCATTTTTATCTCGCAATTCGATCAGGCTTTAGCGGCTTGCAACAGGTCAATGAAGCGGTCAAATAAAACGGCAACATCCTGGGGACCAGGGCTTGCTTCCGGGTGTCCCTGAAAACTGAAGGCCGCCCGGTCGGTTCTCTCAATACCCTGAAGGCTGCCATCAAAAAGAGATTTGTGAGTAGAGCGCAGGGTTTCAGGCAATGAATCTTCAGACACCGAGAAGCCATGATTCTGACTGGTAATCATGACTGTCTTACGTTCCAGATCCTGAACAGGATGGTTAGCACCGTGATGACCAAACTTCATCTTCTCGGTTTTAGCTCCGCTGGCCAGGGCCAGTAACTGATGTCCCAGACAGATACCAAAGACAGGCGTTTCAGTGAGCAGAATGTCACGAATGGCTTCAATGGCATAAACACAGGGTTCCGGATCACCCGGCCCATTGGAAAGAAAAACACCATCAGGGTTCATTGCCAGTACATCTTTTGCAGATGTTTGCGCTGGTACAACGGTCAATCGACATCCACGTTCTGCCAGCATGCGTAGAATATTCTGTTTTACGCCAAAATCGTAGGCGACTACATGATAGGGCTGTTCCTTAACCACATTGTGACTGTCTGATTCAAGATTCCAGACACCTTCTGTCCACTCATAGGGTTGTGCTGTAGTCACTTCCTTAGCCAGATCCATTCCCTTCAATCCAGGGAATTCCCGGGCTTTGCCCAGTGCCTTGTTAATATCAATATTGTCACCGGTCATGATGCAGCCGCTCTGCGCACCTTTTTCCCGTAAAATACGAGTCAACCTGCGGGTATCAATACCGGCTATGGCGACAATATTCTGGGATTTAAGGTATTCATCCAGAGACATTTTACTGCGCCAGTTACTGACCAGAAGAGGCAGATCTTTTATCACCAGACCCGCTGCATGAATTCGATCAGATTCTTCGTCGAGAGGGGTAATACCGGTATTGCCAATATGAGGATAGGTAAGAGTAACGATCTGGCGGGAATAGGAGGGGTCTGTGAGAATTTCCTGATAGCCTGTCATGGCTGTATTGAAAACTACCTCACCGCTGGTTTCGCCATCAACCCCGATGGCGAGGCCCTGAAAAATGCTACCATCTTCCAGCGCCAGAACTGCTGACTTTGTCAAAGGATCTCCCCTACTTCTACCTTTCGGATTCCATCAGAAGCGACATTCAGACCCAAAAAAAGCGAGATGCCTGAAACAACCATCTCGCTTTTAAAATCTTTTTTTGTCACCCACCTGATAAATGCGATGCAAATTTTTTCTATTTAACCATAAGAAAAAAGAACGGTCTACAAAATATTTGAACGCACGTTTAAATATTTACTTCAAACCCAGCACATCCTGCATATCAAACAGTCCGGATTGTTTATCCGCCAGAAAACGAACCGCTCTCAGGGCTCCCCTGGCATAGATCACCCGGCTACTGGCTTTGTGGGTAATTTCAACCCGCTCACCTTCACTGGCAAACAGTACGGTATGATCACCAATAACATCTCCGGCTCTGACGGTTGCAAAACCGATGGTTTCCCGATCACGGGGCCCGGTATATCCTTCACGTCCGTAAACCGCGCACTTCTCCAGATCACGCCCCAGGGTATCAGCAACCACTTCGCCCATTTTCAAGGCGGTGCCTGAAGGGGAATCCACCTTGTGACGATGATGGGCTTCGATCACTTCAATATCCGCATCCTGATCCATGATTCGGGCCGCTGTCTCCAGCAGTTTAAACACCAGGTTGACTCCAATACTCATATTGGGAGCAAACACTACGGAAATAGTTTCAGCGGCCTTTTCCAGTTCTGCCTTCTGGTCTTCTGACAATCCTGTAGTGCCTATAACAATACTTTTGCCATTTTTTAGACACAGCTCTACATTGGCCATGGTCAGTTCAGGCGTAGTGAAATTAATGACCGTATCAAAGTTATCCACAACTGCGGCAAGATCATCTGATAACATTACACCCTGGGCTTCAACACCCACCAGCTCTCCTGCATCAACACCCAGAAGCGTGCTGCCGGACCGCTCAATAGCAGCACCCAGAGAGCAACGATCATCACCGGCGATAGCCTCAACCAGCATTCTTCCCATTCGCCCTGCGGCACCCACCACTGCAATTCTTGTCATGACAGACTCTCTAAATGTTTCCGAACCTTAATGGCCAATCAGTCTAACGTTGACACCAGAAACAGCAAGGCTTCCGAAGGAAAATTAAATAAGTGCATCGTTTTCAGGCACAGATCTAACTGTCTCCATTACACTTTCAATACCCGTTGAACGTCCGCCTGACGATCAGGTTACCCTTTCTCTGAACGGGTATGGCATGCTAACGGCATTAAACGGATAAAGAATAGTCTCAAAATAAGTTTCGTATTTTCATCGTACAGATCGACTTGTTAGCGTAGGTTGGGCAGAGGGACGAAGCCCAATAATTCTGTCAGCACGTTCTGCTGCCAATGTTGGGCTTCACTTCGTTCTGCTGCCAATGTTGGGCTTCACTTCGTTCTGCACCAACCTACGATAGTGGTGTGTTTTATGACACCCTAAAGCAAATCAGGACGTTATTTTTAGACTACTCCTAACCACCAGACGACAGATACCCACAAACTGATAAGCTCATTATATGTATGAATAGACTTCCCAGATCCTGCGTGATCATTATTAACGATTATCGGGAAATACTGCTTATCAAGCGCCAGAAGCAGGGCAGAATATACCAGGTCTTCCCCGGGGGCAGTATCGAACCGGGAGAAAGCGCTGAGCAGGCTGCCGTTCGGGAATCCCTGGAAGAATTGTCCCTCACCGTTATACCTGAACGGTGTTTATTTCAGCAGGAGAATAATGGCAGAAAAGAAACCTACTTTTTGGTTCGGGATTATTCTGGCTCAGTGGCACTGGGTTCAGGTCCGGAACGCCAGCGGCAGTGTGAATCCAACACCTATGAGCCGGTCTGGATTCCTCTGAAACAGTTGCTCGAATTTAATATTCAGCCCGAATCTGCCGGAAAGAAAGTGCTGAAGATGTACAACGAGAATCAGCTGTGGCTTGAGAATACTGTAAATCACTCATGAAATAAAAACCGACAATTGACTTGCAATTTATAGGGCAAGCGCCATGTATCTATGAATAAGCAATAATAATCAGGATCATTTAAAATAATGTCACACGTTTTTCACCTTGCCCAAATCAATATCGCTCGAGCCAAAGCACCGCTTGAAAGCCCTGTAATGAAAGGCTTTGTTGATCAACTGGATTACATCAACAGCCTCGCAGATAACAGTCCTGGTTTTATCTGGAGACTTCAGACGGAAGAAGGGGA
>CBDBOO010000123.1:0-122776 GCA_965208385.1 Endozoicomonas sp. | reverse complement strand
ACCATGTCGGGGCATTGTCATAATATTCTTGATCAGTGGGGATTGATGGAGGAAATGGGCGTCACTGGACTGAGATTGTCGGCTCACTCAGATGATATTATTACCGTGGCAGAAAATCTGGCAACCCGATTGGGAATGCAAAATCATGAAGCCGGAGTTGTGAGAGAGAAAGAGTGTAATGGATACTGGTTTGGTGAAGAAGGTATAAACCAGATTCAATAAATGGATGACCGTTGCAAGAAGCTTTCACAATAAGGCGAAACGAAAGGCAATGTCTGCCAGTTTTGTTCCGTTTTGATATAGCCTCTTGCAGCGAGGAAAAATCAGTTAGGGTATGCAGGGATCTTGCTTCTCACACGGTTCCCCAGGATAACCATACTTTGTAGCCAATCGGGTAGCTGTTCCAGATCTATACCATCCAGTAGATTTTTTATCCCCAGTCCCAGTTCAGTGTCGCCTTCGATCATCAATTTTCTCTGAAAAAATAAAGTGTCAGGATCTTCTTCGCGCAGTGCCAGAGCGAGCAGTGCTTTACTGGTGCCCTTAAAAACGACGTCAGGCTGATTTTTCTGGCTGATGATCAGTTGTTCGCCATCAAAATTAATATAAACATCCATGTCGATGTCTGTAATTTCAATTTTAAGGCAGCGATGTTCCAGAAAATCAAAATCACCTTCTTCCAGAGGTTTTTTGAAAACCGTGTTCAACGCATAACTCAGCATCGGTGATTTGATGGCTCCGGGAATAATTTTCAATGGAAGGCTCAGGGTTTTTAATGTCGGTCGGGGTGGCATTAACCTCATAGAGACTCCGCTTGGATGTTTAGTTTCAGATACCGAGTGATTGTTTCTTCATTCAACATATAGAGTTGATCCAGAAGTCGTAGTTGAAGAGAGCCAGGGCCGGGACATTCACGACCTGCCAGTTCCCCGGCGATACCCAAGCATCCAAGAGCAGACACTGTTGCATCGAAGCTGGAGTTGCAAGTGGCCAGAAACGCGCCAATCAGTGCTGTTGCTGTACAGCCAGTACCGGTTACTTTCGCCATCATAGGGCAGCCGTTGTTCAGTGCTATAACGGTTGAACCGTCGGTTATCAGATCGGTTTCACCAGTGACTGCAATGATGAGCTGGTGCGCTGAAGCCGCTTGTTTGATAAAGCTGAGAGTGGACTGACTCGAGCTATCGCTGTCGACACCTTTCCCACCGGCTTCTCCGGTAAATAGAGCTTTAATTTCAGAAGCGTTGCCTCGAACGACAGTAGGTTTTTGTTCGAGCAGCTGTTTGTTTGCGCTTAGCCTGAATGAGGTCGCCCCAGCCCCTACAGGGTCCAAAATCCATGATTTATTATGAATGCGGGCTGCATCCGTTGCTTCAGTCATGCTCGATAACATAGCTGAAGTGATGGTGCCTGTATTGATCACCAGACTGCCAGACAGTGCCACCATATCTGAAACTTCTTCGGGGGCATGCGCCATTATCGGTGAGGCGCCAATGGCCAGTAGAGCATTGGCGGTACTATTCATCACAACCTGATTAGTAATGTTATGTACTAATGGCTGAATTGTTCTTAGATTTTGCAGGTTCTGAGAAATAATTGATTGCATGATATTGAATCTTATTTGTTGATAGGAATGCTAGATTATATGAATAAAAACTGGATTGATTTTAGTCATGGAATTATTATTTAGCTTAAAAAGCTGGTTAATAATAGTGCTGTAGTTTTTATACCTGCTTTTAAGTTTTTTTAAAGTTTAAATGTTTCTGTGTTCTATGAAATATGGTTTTTTATACTATTGTTTTTGTTTTAAAAACAAGTTAATTTTTACCCGAATATTGAGTTAGCCGAACCTCTCTTCTCTACCGTGCAGAGTTCTTCTGTTTTAAGGCAGTATTTCAAGAATTTATCCATTCTGGCAGCGATTTTTATTGCTCCAGTGCTTTGTTGTGTCTCTTTTTATTTGGGGGCTGAGAGACGATGTCCATCAGGCGTGAAACTCTGGCAGATATTTTTGCCTTGATTACATTCGGTTTGGTTGTTGGTATGGCTGTAGAGTTGCTTATCGCAGGCTTGAGTGTTGAGCAATCCATACAGTCCCGGCTGATGAGCATTCCCATGAATATGCTGATAGCCCGGCCTTACGGTATTTACCGTGATTGGATTATGGGATTGGGTAATGCTGTCAATAGTAAACTGGGAGAGTTTGTTATGGATATACTGGCTTTTTTATCCTTTCAGATGCCAGTTTATTTGATACTTCTGGCCACAACTGGTGCCAGTCTGGAAACAACTCATTGCTGCCTGTGTTGGTCAAATTGGTGCACTGGTGTTGATGGCCAGACCTTACGGTATTTATATGCAGTTATGTCGTAACCGGATCATTGATTTTAGAACGGAAGTTGTATAAAAATGTTTTATATCAACTGGTTAAGTGTTTGCTCGCTTAGCGGTAGGTAAATACCGTAGCCCCTCTTCCATTTTCGAATAATTCTCTGTTATAGTGCAGTCATTCATATGATTCAGGTCGTTTATCCGATCTGATCATATAGCCCGAATGAGTTGTACGGGCCGATATAAGAATTATTACAATCAGGCACACTCTGTCGTTAGAACATTAACGACTGTCAACGTATCTCTCTCTCTGGTTGAAAAACCGGCAGAAGTTGTCCCCTATCAGGATTTTCTGACCACCGTATTCTTCAGTTTGTACTGACCGGATACTCGCGGTATTTGTTAGGTTTTCCATCTGACAGATGAAGCAATTACAACCTATAAAAAGCTATTTCTTGTGGTAACGATTGATTCCTCTTTGAACAGCCTCTTTCAAAATAAAGGTAGCTGGAAAAGTGTGGAAAAAATGTATGGGTTACTGAGGATAATAGCGTCTGAATAAATGTAAGGGGGTTGCATGTCTTTACTGGAAGTCGATGGACTGCGTATTGAATTTCCTTCCCGCCATGGAACAGCCGTGGCAGTAAAGGACGTTTCTTTTTCGGTGGAAAAAGGCGAAATTTTAGGGCTTGTGGGCGAATCAGGAGCCGGTAAATCAACCGTTGGCAATGCCATTATTGATTTGCTGAGTGCTCCCGGAATTATCGCTGATGGGCAGGTAAAGTTGAATGGTCTGGAAATCAGCAATCTTCATGGTGAAGCCATTCGCAAAGTTCGAGGTCGACGCATAGGGTTCATTTTTCAGGACCCCATGACATCCCTGAATCCATTGTTAACTGTTGAAACCCAGCTGGTTGAAACCATTACGGTTAATCTTGGCTTGAATAAAAAACTGGCCTACATCAAAGCCATTGAACTGATGGAGGCTGTGGGCATACCTGAACCCGAAATCCGTATCAAGCTCTATCCGCATCAATTCTCCGGAGGAATGAGGCAGAGAGTCGTCATTGCTATTGCCCTGTCTGGTGACCCGGAACTGATTATTGCCGATGAACCCACTACAGCGCTGGATGTGTCGATACAGGATCAAATTCTTGATCTGATACGAAAACTCTGTAAAGAACGCGATGTGGGTTGTGTTCTGGTAACTCACGATATGGGTGTTATTGCCAATATTACCGATCGTGTTGCCGTTATGTACATGGGTGAACTGGTTGAATTGGGCACCACCGAGCAGATTCTGCAGCGCCCGGAACACGCCTATACAAAAAGTCTGATCAGTGCAGTACCAAGAACCGATATTAAATTACACCGCTTTCCCAGGGTGGAATACATAGAAAAAGCCGAATCCCATCATATTGACGTAAAAAACCACTGGCTGGGTGAGAGCGAAAATTTCGGTTCGGTTCAGGATAAAAATTTACTGAAAGTCAGCAATGTGAACCTGAGATTTGAAACCCGGGCGGCATTTCTGGAGAAGAATCGTCGCTACGTTCAGGCATCCAACAAAGTATCCTTTACGATTAAAAATGGTGAAACTTTTGGTTTGGTCGGCGAGTCTGGTTCAGGAAAATCAACCATCGCCAGAATTATTGCCGGATTATACCGACCTGACTCCGGGGATATTAATTTTGCCGGCATTGATATTGCCCGCATGACGGAAAAAGAGCGAAAGCCTTTTCGACGTCAGATCCAAATGGTTTTTCAGAATCCATACTCCAGTATGAATGCAAGAATGACAGTGCAGGATATTATTGCCGAGCCCATGCGTTTTCATAAACTGGCAGAATCTGAGCGGCATGTGCAATCCATTGTTGCCGATCTTCTTGATCATGTAGGTCTTGGTAAAGCGGCGGGTGTCAAATACCCTCATGAATTTTCTGGTGGTCAGAGGCAGCGGATTTCCATTGCCAGGGCGTTAGCCACCAGACCCAGGTTCCTGATCTGTGATGAGCCTACATCGGCTCTGGATGTCTCTGTTCAGGCGCAGATTCTTAATCTTCTGAAAGACCTACAGGACGAGCTGGGTTTAACCATGCTGTTCATTAGTCATGATCTTCCTGTGATCAGGCAGATGTGTGATCGGGTTGGTGTCATGAAAATGGGCACTCTGCTGGAAGTAGACGATACCGAAACAATTTTTGAAAACCCGGGCCATGATTATACCCGTAACCTGATTGAACTGATGCCACGAATGGATCATTTGTCCCGGGAAGGGCTCGATATTGAAGCACCCAGGGTTGCAGTTCCATCCTGATGTTTTGATCTTTTGTTGTGAAAATCAACTAAAACAACCTGCAAAAGCACATGTACCTGTAATGGTGGAAGTATGAAGAAAACGATGAAGCAATTGGCAGGCGCCGTATTGGCAGCCTCCCTGGCGTTTGGGGCCAGTGCCGCCACGCTGAAAATGGCTTATGACTCTGATCCGGTGTCCCTTGACCCACATGAGCAGCTCTCGGGTGGTACGCTGCAACTGTCTCATATGTTGTTTGATCCATTGGTTCGCTGGGATGATAGTCTTCAGTTTGAAGCTCGTCTGGCGGAAAAATGGGAGCGGGTGGATGAATTGACCATGCGCTTTACTCTGCGTAAAGGCGTTACTTTTCACTCAGGTAATAAACTGACCAGTAAAGATGTTAAATGGACATTTGACCGGGTATCACAGAGTGCTGATTTCAAGGCCGTATTCGAACCATTTGCCGAGCTGAAAGTGATCGATGACTATACCTTTGATCTGGTTACTGTGAAGCCATTTCCATTGTTGCTGAACTCTGCGACCTACATCTTTCCAATGGACAGTGAATTCTATTCCGGCAAGGATGATAAAGGCCAGGCTAAAAGTCTGCTGAAAAAGCACGGAAATACTTACGCTTCGTCGTCTGCTTCCGGTACTGGTCCATACGTAGTCACTGAACGACAGCAGGGTGTTCGGGTTGATTTTGAACGTTTCGACGGCTATTGGGATAAAAAATCTCCAGGTAATGTTGATGAAATCATTCTGACGCCTATCAAGGAAGCACCCACCCGCATTGCCGCTCTGTTGTCTGGCGATGTGGACTTCATCTTCCCGGTTCCGCCGAATGATCACAGACGTATAAAAAGCTCAGACAAAACGGATCTGGTGACATTGGCTGGTACGCGTATTATCACACTGCAGATGAACCAGAATCGTGTTGAAGCCTTTAAAGATAAGCGGGTACGTCAGGCGATTGTGTATGCCATCAATAATGAAGGCATCGTGAAAAAAATCATGAAAGGTTTTGCGACGGCTGCAGGCCAGCAGAGCCCTGAAGGATACACTGGTTATGTTGCTGATCTGAAACCGCGTTATGACCTGAAAAAGGCGAAGCAGCTAATGAAGGAAGCCGGTTACGAAGACGGTTTCACTATCACCATGATGACGCCTAATAATCGTTATATTAACGACGCCAAGATTGCTCAGGCAGTGGCATCCATGTTGTCCAAGATCAAGATCAAAGTTGATCTGAAGACCATGCCAAAAGCCCAGTACTGGCCTGAGTTTGATGAACGTTCTGCTGATATCATGATGATTGGCTGGCATTCCGATACGGAAGATTCAGCTAACTTCTCCGAATATCTGACGACCTGTGTGGATGAATCCAAGGGTTGGGGACAATACAATTCCGGTAACTACTGCAATCCGAAGGTAGATCAGCTGGTCACCGATGCAGGCAGTGAAACTGACACTGCCAAGCGCACTGCAATGCTTCAGCAGGTTGAACAGATTCTGTATGACGACGCTGCTTTCATTCCGCTGCATTGGCAGAATCTTGCCTGGGGTGCCAGCAAGAAAGTCAACGCTGCAGACATTGTTAATGTTATGAACTTCCCTTATCTGGGTGATCTGGTTATCAACGAATAATAAGATTGTTCTACCCAGTCAGGGCATAGCCCTGACTGGGTAGAGATTTAACACATCCTGGCTTTTAGAAGATGGTTAGCGTCGTCTAAAGCGAACTATTAAAAACCTGTAAGAGCCGAAGGGTTTTCTATGTTGTTGTTTCTTTTAAGAAGACTTTTGCAAGGTTTAGTGGTGATGTTTGTTATCAGCATCATCAGCTTCTCCATTCAGGATAATCTGGGCGACCCATTGAGAGAAATGGTTGGTCAGTCTGTATCCGAAGCCGAGCGTCAGCAATTGCGTGATGAACTCGGATTAAATGATTCGTTTCTGGTTCAGTATGGCCGATTTATCACCAAGGCACTGAATGGCGATTTGGGCACATCTTATCATTACAAAGAACCGGCTCTGGATGTTATTTTTGGCAAACTGCCTGCGACTCTTGAACTGGTGTTTGGTGCAACTTTAATTATTATCCTGGTGTCCATTCCAGCCGGAATTTATTGTGCTATCAGACCGAATGGCTGGTTGACCCGTTTTATTCTTGGTTTCAGCATTCTTGGTATTTCCGTTCCTGTTTTTCTCACAGCCATTTTCAGTATTTATCTTTTCTCCATTGAATTGAGCTGGCTGCCTTCTTTCGGGCGGGGTGAGTTACAGGAAATGTTTGGGGGCTGGGAGAGCGGCTTCTTCACAAAAGATGGCTTGCTTCATTTGATTCTCCCCTGTGTGTCGCTCGCCAGTATTATGCTGCCGTTGTTTATCAGATTGGTTAGATCCGAGATGGTCGAAGTTTTACACACTGAGTATGTGAAATTTGCCAAAGCCAAGGGCCTGAAAAAATTCAGAATCTATTTTCTTCATGCTTTGAAGAACACCATGTTACCTGTCATCACTGTAGGTGGTGTTCAGATTGGTACAATGGTTGCCTATACCATTTTGACCGAAAGTGTATTTCAGTGGCCGGGCATGGGTTTCATGTTCCTTGAGGCCGTTAACCGTGTGGATACGCCATTGATCGTTGCTTATCTGATTATTGTGGGCGGTATTTTTGTTGTGGTAAATACACTGGTTGATCTGCTTTATGGGCTGATTAATCCGATGGTTCGTCTGACGGGGACTGCGAAATGAATGATGTTGTTGTAAGTGGCGGCACGTCTCGCTGGCAGAAGTTCCGTAATTCCAATTTCTGGTACAGTTTTACCCGTGACAAAGTCGCGATGACCTGTGCATTGATTTTTGCGGTTTTCGTTGGCTTTGCCCTGTTGGCTCCGGTTTTATCCAGTATGGATCCTTACGATCTGTCACAGATCGATATAATGGATTCGGAAATTCCTCCCTCATGGAGTGAGGATGGTGAAGAGCGATTCCTCCTGGGTACCGATGCCCAGGGGCGGGATATGTTCAGTACTATCTTGTACGGAATGAGAGTATCTCTGATCATAGGGCTCTGTGCTGTTCTACTTCAGGGATTGATTGGAATAGGTCTGGGGTTGGCAGCGGGATACTTCGGCGGTCGTCTGGACAGTTTTCTGATGCGAGTGGCTGATATTCAGCTGTCTTTTTCCACAATGATGGTCGCTATCATTGTGCTGGCTGTTTTTCAGGCCTCTTTTGGTGCGGAGCTTTACAGCCAGCTGGCTATGATAATGCTGATTCTGGTTATTGGCATTGCCGAGTGGCCGCAGTATGCCCGAACAATACGGGCTTCTGTACTGGCAGAAAAAAAGAAAGAATACGTTGAAGCTGCCAGGGTTATGGGGTTCGGACCCGGGCGAATTATGTTCCGCCATATTCTACCCAACAGCTTATCGCCTATTCTGGTTATTTCGACCGTGCAAATTGCCAATGCCATTATCAGTGAAGCGGCCTTATCGTTTCTGGGACTGGGGATGCCGGTTTCACAACCCTCCCTGGGCTCGTTGATATCCAGTGGTTATTCGTACATATTCTCTGGTAGCTGGTGGATTACTGTTATCCCGGGGGTTGTTCTTGTGGTGTTGGTACTGGTGTTGAATTTGCTGGGTGACTGGTTGCGTGATGTTATGAATCCGAAGCTCTATAAGGGCTGAATTTATCGGATGATTACGTATTAATACTTTTAAAACTTAAGAGTCGACACTTAACAGGCGATTATAACCTAAGGTTGTAATCGCTTTTTTCGTTATTAATGATGCTCTGATAGGGGGAGTTCATGTCGACAGTTCATACCAGCATAAGGCAATGGCGCTCTTTATCGGGAACAGAAAAAGCAAGCTGGTGGTTTTGGGGACTGGTGATAGTTCTTGTTTCCTACAAATGTATTGCAATGCCTACTGAACGGAGTGTGGCCAGTAATTATCTGGAGGCTGCAGAATTGTGGCTGGCTTCGGGCAATATTTATGAAGGTGGTGCCAGGGGGTTTCTTTATCTTCCAGAGTTTGCTTTTCTTTATTCCTGGATAGCGCCCCTGCCTCTCTGGGCCTCAGAACTTATTGGCAGAATGGTGCAGATTGTCTTTCTCTTAGCTGGGCTGAATAGCTTTTGCCAGCTGGTGAGAAGAGAGGGAGAGCGAAGTTTCTTTCCCTGGATGACCGTCATTATCTTTCTGATTGGTTTTTCAAGTTTTCGTAATGGTCAGACAAATATTGCCCTGATTGGTTTGTCCTTGTTATCCATAGTGGCCCTGGCCAGAGAGCAGTGGACAAAAGCGGCCATTTTTATGACCCTGGGCCTGGTGTTTAAGCCAACATTTATTATTTTCTACCTTCTGGCTGGCGCTCTACATCGGCCCCTTTATTGGCGGTTGCCTCTGGGGTTATTGATTGCTTTTCTGATACCCGTTCTGTTTAAGGGGTTCAGTTATGTGGCAGACGCTTATCGACTCTTTTTCGAAACATTGATCCTGACATTGGATGTGGGGGTTCAGGAGGCTGAATGGGCCAGTTTGTTCGGAATATTTCCCCAGGTGTTTGATGTGTTTGTTCCTGAAAATATTCAGTTGGGAATTCGTCTGATACTGGCAGTAGTGACTCTTGGTATAGCGTGGTATGCCAGGAACAGGCTCAAGCCGGAAGTATGGGCCTATTACTTATACGCCTTACCTGCAACGTACCTGATGCTTTTCAATCCCCGTAGTGAGAATACGGACTATGCCATACTGGCAATAGCCATAGGTTTCTGGCTGGCCGCTGCATATCATCGATATACCAGTTTGTTGCTGAAGTTATTTTGTGGGGGTTTGATAACGGGGATTCTGTTTGGTTATGATCTGGCGCTATTGATGACCCCTGATTTCAATGCATGGATGACCCCGTTGATGGCCACGCTGTTTGCAGTTTTTCTTATCTATAGATTAATGTTTGATCAGAACGGACGCATTTTCAGGTAAGAAATGTCTCTTTTTTTGATCTGTGTGAATGTGAATGTTAAGAGCGCGATGTACTATGTGCCCATGTCTGTTAAAGCTGTTAGCCATGTCCCGTATTGCGCTTTTATATATTACCCGTGATGGTCAAACCAGAAAAATTATTGAGCGAATAGCTCATTGTCTGGAGCAGAAAGGTCACTCACTTTTCGTTTCTTCAATCACAGATTTATTGCCTGATTTTTCTTTGGAGGAATTTGATGCAGTGATGCTGGGTTGCGCCATTCGATATGGCAAGCATCACAAAAAGCTGAGGCAGTTTATTGATGTTCACATGGATAGTTTGAAATCCAGAAAGAGTTATTTTTTCTCCGTTAATCTAACGGCTCGAAAGCCCAGTCGGAGTGAACCGCACAATAATATTTATTTGAAGAAATTCATCCATTCGATCGACTGGATTCCGGATCGTGTGGCTGTCTTTGCCGGAGCTCTGAACTATACCCGTTATGATCCGTTCAACCGAACCATGATCAGATTAATTATGAAGATGACCGATGGACCTGTGGATATTTCCAGAGATATCGAGTTCACAGACTGGAAGAGGGTGAGTGTTTTTGCTCATGAGGTTCATCAGGATCTGGTTACTGATAGTAAAATATGAGCTGCAGGTACTGTGAAGTTATAGACGGACTGAACTCTGAGTTCAGTCATCTGAAGTAGGCTTTTTTCCGAAAATCAGACTGAATAATAAGGCGAATCCATAGAGCGCAGGAATGGCAAGAGCTGTAGCCAGTATGACCATATCCATAAGAATATCCTCTTTTTTATAATTATTCTGCCAGCGTATCATGCGCTGGTGAACTTCTCCTAACTAAGAAGAGCAAACTTGTCTTGGCTTAAGGGCTGGACGGGGAATATTATTCTATAGAGAATAATCAGTTTCTGAAGTCAGACTTGCTTATTTCAAGCAGATTATTACTATCTTTCTTGTATTGGCAGCTTGTTGTATTAATCAGTCATGGGCGGGGAAAGCCGTTCACACTGAATCATTGAAAATGACAACAGAGCCAAAGATACCAGTGTTTTCAGTGTGAACAGAGGAATAAGAATACGAATGCGTATTTTAATTTTAGTATTGCTTGCTCTTCCGTGTTTTGCTCAATCAGGTAATCTAAAGAATCGTCTGACGCCGGGCGGAATATATATCGGGCAGGCCAGTTCGGGATCTAAAGTGATGTTCAACCAGCGTGAGCTTCGTATATCACCCCAGGGACAATTTATTATCGGCTTTGGTCGCGATGCGAAATTGCAGCAAACTGTTTTGATTCAAGAACCCGATGGCACTGAAAATAGAATCGATCTGGTGTTGAAACCCCGGGAATACAGAACCCAGAGTCTCACCGGGATTGCTCGTAAATATGTGACACCAGCGAAGTCTGTGCTGGATCGGATTCGACAGGAAGCGGCTATGGTGCGTCAGGCCAGAACCATCGATTCTGACCAGACTGATCTGTTCAATGGTTTTAGCTGGCCTGTAAACGGCAGAATCTCAGGTGTCTATGGCAGTCAGAGAATTTATAATGGAAAGCCTGGTCGGCCACATTTCGGCCTTGATATTGCCGTACCAACTGGAACATCGGTTGCTGCTCCGGCTGAGGGTGTTGTGCGATTGGCTGAGAGAGATCTCTATTATTCGGGGGGTACTATTATTATTGATCATGGCTATGGTCTTTTTTCCAGTTTCCTCCATTTGAGTCAGGTCAATGTCGTGGAAGGCCAGAAAATAATTCGTGGAGAAAAAATTGGTGAAGTAGGGGCCACTGGCCGGGTAACAGGCGCGCATCTTGATTGGCGATATAACTGGTTTGATTCAAGGCTGGATCCGGAATTACTGACCATTGGACCTAATGTTTTTTAGTCGTTTTTCTTTTTGAATTACTGGAATACCAGCTTTTCCAGAACACTCAACTTCTGTTTGAGACGATCAATTTTCTGACTGGAATCTTTTTTACATTGTCCAAAAATTTCAGTCTGTTTTTTTGTTAATATTCCCGTGCTGTTGTTCGTGCAGTTGGCAAGCAGGAATTGCTGTTTTTCCAGATCATAACTGGCTGTTTTATATTCATCCTGATAACGAAGGATATCATCGATGTTTGCAGCCAGTTCATTTCTGAACCAGTTGATAAAGCAGTAACTTTCATATCTTGCTTCAGGTTTTATCTGATTGGCTACTTTTTTTTCGTAGTGGCTTAGCTGATCTGAAATATTTCCAAGATATTCAGCCTGAGATGAAAGAATTAATTTAGATGACACTCCGTTACAGGTCAGCGTGCTGTTCTGTTGCTTTGCTTCATAAGGTGTGTAGTTTCCGCTACCTGCATTTCTGAGTTTTTTTGAAGATGTCTTTGCAGGGGGCGTGGTTGAAAAGTGAGTTATTCCATTGTCATCAACCCACTTGTATACCGTTGCCAGGGCTTCTGTGAGAGGTAAAAGGAGTATTACACACAGCAGACAGCTTCTATAAAAAAGCGTTGACGTTGATTGCTTTTCTTCCTGTCGGAAGGCGGTGGGAAATGAATGTGGCATCGACTGAAATTTACTGTCCATGATTGATGGTACTGAGTCTTACAATAGATATTACTAACTATGCGAAGAAAAATATATAAAGTGTTGAAATGCTTCTGTTCAGCAAAGAAGTGTTTTACCAGGAATAGAGAACCCTACCCAAAAAATTGTCTGATGAGAATTCTCCGGCCTCAAAGTAATCTTTCAAGGTAAATGTTAGGAGAGTGTTTCATTGTAAATTCGTTGAAAAAACATAAATTCGCCTGTTTGAATCCAGGTGTCATATGTTGATGTTCTGAAAAGAGTACTTCTTGTGCAGCCAAGGAATATCATGTGTGGTCATGCATTCTTCTAAAAAATCCCAAGAGCTGTGGTCAATTCAGTTCGGCTGCGCATCATTTATCAGAGTGGTAAAATCGTCATGAATAAAAAGTTTGTCGGGAAAATTCAATGTGCCAGTGATTGAATTTGGTTGTACTATCCGGCTATCGGTTTTGATAAGAAAGCAGCGATTGAGCTATGGCGATTGACGAGAAAAAAAAACTCCCTTCAGAAGAGACCACATTACCTGGACGGGATGAATCTATGCAGGTGCCTGCAGCGCATTTCGTAAATGGTCATCCTTTGCAACCTCCGTTTGATGAGCCGCTGGAAGTGATTTATCTGGGGCTCGGATGCTTCTGGGGTGCAGAAAGGCTGTTCTGGAAATTAAATGGTGTTTATACAACAGCAGTAGGCTACGCCGGTGGCATTACACGGAACCCTACTTATGAAGAGGTTTGTTCAGGAGGAACAGGGCATACCGAAGCCGTCATGGTTGTTTTTGATTCGACACAGATTTCTTTGAAGGCAATCCTGAAACATTTTTGGGAATCTCATGATCCTACCCAGGGTATGAAGCAAGGTAATGATATCGGGACTCAATACCGGTCAGCTATTTACATGACAAGCACTGAGCAGCAAACGGCTGTGGAAGAGACACTGAGTCTGTATCAGCAGGAGCTGAATGACAAAGGTTTTTCAGCGGTGACCACCGAAGTGCGGCCTGCACCAGAGTTCTATTATGCAGAAGAGTATCACCAGCAATATCTTGCAAAAAATCCGGCTGGATACTGCGGTATAGGCGGTACGGGAATTTGCCTGCCTCCTTCGCTTCAAGGGTAATCAAGTTAAAAAAAACCGGACAGTCTCGAAGAGGGAGAGCTCTGCCCGGACGCAGTTTGCTGAACGAGTGTACTTTAGAAGTATTAAACCGGTACGAAGAAAGATAGTCGGATGTAGACTGTCTTGCTTTGAGTACATCTACCTGAATGACTGCGGTTGATTCATAGAAAGTTTCATCGAGTACCTATATAAGGAGTGCATATATGAGGAGTACCTATAGAGGAGTGCCTGTAAAAGGGAGTGCCTATACAAGGGGATGCCTATACAAGGGGATGCCTATACAAGGTTACGGGCCAAATCTCTGACCAGAAAGCGGGTGGGATTTAAATGCTGCTTTAAATCCATGGGCACCGGACACGTCTCATTGGATAACTCTGCAGCCAGAATCTCTCCTGCAAGGGGCGCAGTAATCAACCCTCTGGAACCATGGCCTGAAGAAACATAAAGACCTTCATGATAAGCCGGGGGATGTGAAAACCGGTATTTTAGATTTTTGCGAATCGCGCCAAAATCCTGAATAAACTGTTCTCTATTAACAACAGCCCCGACAACCGGCATGTAATCGGGTGTTGTACAGCGAAACCCGACTCTCCCTCCAACCAGTTTCCCTATAGAATGATGGAATGAAGAAAACCATTGGGACTGCATAGACAGGTTCTTCTCATGACAATCCATAGAAACTTCTCTGGAATCGCTCTGAAAATCAAAAGTAGCACCGATAGTGTGTACACCATTAATAGCCGGTGCGGTATAACCTTCTCCACAGAGACAGGTTGAAAGCTTTGTGCTCTCGGACGTTGCTTCAAACGTTGATATCTGTCCGCGAATGGCTTTCAGGGGAAGATATTCCAGCTGCTTCCAGTGAGTGCTTTCTGTCCCTCCGGCAATAATGACCGTTTTGCCGGATGCAATTTCTTTCCCTTCGTTGAGTAATAGCCATTGTTCATTGACGCGTTCAAGATTATCAATGGTCTGTCCGGTCATTACCTTGATATTGGGATGATCTAACAGTGCCCTGCAGAGTGCAGGAGGATGAACCCAGCCAGCTTCAGGGTAATACAAACCATCATGGGCAACGGGTAAGCCGGCAATCTCGGAAAGCTGTTCTTTTTGAAGATATCGAAGGAGATTGTCTGGGAAATTTTGATCCAGAGCCTGATGTCGTTTTCTGACTTTTTCACTCGTGGCCAGTTGTACGACACCACAGGTCTGATTCAGGTTTTCGTAGTCAGGTTCGAACCGACGTAACAGGTTTGTTGTGTAACAGTACCCCTGCAGGACAAATCGGCTTAAAGCCGTTTCGCTGGGTGAGAGTTTTGCATAGAGAATGCCCTGGGGGTTGCCTGAGGCTTCATTGGCTATCCTTGAATGTCGGTCAAGCACGGTGACCTGCCAGCCTCTGTCTGCCAGTGACCTTGCACAACTGGTACCTGCCAGTCCTGCACCAATGATAATGACGCTTCGATCCTTGTTCTGATGAGCCGAAGGCGTAAACCAGACTGGTTTCAGATCTTGAACTGGCTTTTGTGCTGGTGGGGAATGAGGACTATGGCCATAGAGCATTTCCCGCTTTTCACCGAACCCCGGTGCTTTATTTAAAGTGAAGCCGGCTTCAGATAGACCCTGGCGAACAGGCCTTGCTACGGCATATGTCGCATAAGTGCTGTCAGGTCGGCTTTTATCAGCCATCAATCTGAATAACTCCGGTTGCCACATATCAGGATTTCGGGCGGGCGTAAAACCATCAAGAAACCAGGCGTCTATTTCACCATCCAGCTGAGGAAGCGTCTCAGAAACATCACCCATAAGCAGGGTCAGGCTAACACGGCCCTGTTGAAAAATCAGATGGTGCTGACCCCTGCAGGCAGGCAGGTATGCTGTTGTTAATTGTCTTGCCAGTGGCTCCAGTTCAGGCCAGAGAGATAAGGCTTTTTCAAGATCACTGCTGGTCAGTGGATGCTTTTCTATGCTGATAAAATGAAGGCGACAATTGTTTCCTGCAAGACGATTGAACAGTTGCCATGTGCAGAGGAAATTCAGGCCGGTGCCAAATCCGGTTTCTGCGATTGTGAAGGTTTTTTCTTCACTGAGCTGAGAGAAGCGTTCAGGCAGCCGGTTATGTTTCAGGAACACATATTCAGATTCCTTAATTCCCGAATCAGTGGAGAAATAGAAATCATCGTAAAGTGGTGACAGAGGCACACCATCGTCATTCCAGTTTATTGTTGCATTATTGATTTCAGTATGGGGCTGTGAATTCATCCGGAATAATCATCAGTGAGGCTAAACAGTCGTTATAGAACAGACACGGATGGATTGCTATCACTCAGTAAGTTACCAAGTGCAAAACGCCTGTTTTCTGCCAAGTGTGCACAGCACTGAATAAACCTGGATTCAGCCGTTGGGTGCTTAAGTTTTCCCTTAACCTATGGAGTTAAAGCCTTAGCGACGAATTTATTGCTCACCTTTTGGGTGAGTCGGAGTACGCTCTGCGGTTTTGTTAAAAATCTGAACGTCCTCAGCCGCGTTGCGCCGTTTACCAAGGACTACGGCCATTGGCTGCACGTCGCGCCTTGCTGAGAACGCCCAGATTTCCCACAAAATCCACATCCAACTGCTGAATCCAGGATTAAACTGCTGATTCTAGGATTTAAAGGATAACTGGCTATTTACAGGGCTTTGAAAAAAATCGGAAAATACGCGACAGATTTTTACATGACTAACATTTGAAGAGGTTATTAATGCGGCTGGTACTTGCACCTATGGAAGGCGTTATGGATCATGATATGAGGGATCTGCTGACCGGGGTGAATACCTTTGACCTCTGTGTCACTGAGTTTCTGAGGGTGACAGATACAGTTTTGCCGAACAAGGTGTTCTACCGAATCTGCCCTGAATTGAAAAATGGGGCAAAAACTTCCAGTGGTACACCAGTTCGAATGCAGCTACTGGGCAGTAACCCCCAGATATTGGCAGGCAATGCTGCCAGGGCTGTAAGCCTAGGTTCACCAGGAGTTGATCTTAATTTTGGCTGTCCGGCCAGAACGGTCAATAAAAATAAAGGAGGAGCGGTTCTTCTCAGAGATCCCGAACAGGTCTACCAGATTGTTAAGTCGGTACGGGAGGCCGTGCCCAAAGAGTCACCCGTAACGGCAAAGATAAGATTGGGCTTTTCCGATAAATCTTTATTTATGGAAAATGCCTGTGCCGTACAACAGGCTGGTGCCAGTGAATTGGCGGTGCACGCCCGGACAAAAGTAGAAGGTTACAAGCCGCCAGCGCACTGGGAGTATATCGGTAAAATTCGTGAAAAGCTGGTTATCCCTGTTGTTGCTAATGGTGAAATATGGGGGCATGAAGATGCCGTCAGCTGCCAGCAGTTATCCGGGTGTGAGGATTTGATGATCGGCAGAGCCTCCCTGGTGACGCCCAATATTACCAGTATGATTCGTGATGGGGTTCCGCCCATGAATTGGTCCGCTGTCGTGCAGTTGATCATAGAGCTTGGGGAGCGGGATAGAGCCAATGGCAAATGGCAGTATCATCCTTCACGTCTGAAACAGTGGCTTAATTATCTGCGTAAAAGCTATCCGCAAGCGAGTGAACTCTTTCTGAAAATAAGAACTCTTCGTGACGGTGATGCCATTATTCCATTGCTCATGGCAGAGCTCCGTAAGGTTGCCTGATAAGGTAAGAACAGTTTATTGATATAGGTCGATGAACTGTTTCGCTTTTTCGGTAATCTCCTGAGTGAGTGGTGGTACTGTAGTGGAAAAGTACAGATGAACAGTAAAATTGCTTATTATATTTTGTTCAGTACAATGGCTTCGCTGAGCCCTTGAAGGCCGCAAGCAATAATAATCAAGAATGAATCCGGTCGGGCAGAGTTTTAACTGAGCAAGAGAAAACCGGACGTTCAAGTATCCCAATAGAAAGGACTTACTTGATGACCTCATCAGCACTTATATCAGAAGGTTTCAATCTGATGTTGTTTGGAATGGGCTTTGTCTGTCTGTTCTTGTCCCTGCTGGTACTGATGACAAGTACCATGTCAAGATTCATCCTTCGCTTTTTTCCTGATTCTGTTCCGGTATCGGAACCCTCTTCAACTCACAAGAGTGAATCCGGGACAGATGCTGCCTTTAAAAACAGCGAACTGGTTGCCGTAATCGGGGCTGCCATCAGAATGCATCGAACCAAAAATAATTCGGGCAATAAAAAAACGTCATAAATTATGCCGGATCGTCTGTTTCAATCATTCAATTGGACGACGGTAGTCTGGTGACAAGAAGTAGCCATTGTGGGGGAATATCGCTTATGTCTGAGAATAATACACCTCTGGGGATAACGGACGTCGTACTTAGGGATGCCCACCAATCCTTATTTGCCACACGAATGCGCATAGACGATATGTTACCCATTGCTGAGAAACTGGATCAGATTGGGTACTGGTCACTGGAGAGCTGGGGAGGCGCGACCTTTGATGCCTGCATCCGGTTCTTGGGTGAAGACCCATGGGAAAGACTGCGGGAATTAAAAAAGGCTATGCCTGCAACCCGCCAGCAAATGCTATTGAGAGGTCAGAATCTGTTGGGCTATCGCCACTATGCAGATGATGTGGTGGATAAGTTTGTAGAACGTGCAGTGGCCAATGGCATGGATGTCTTCCGTGTTTTTGATGCCATGAATGATCCAAGAAATTTGATTCAGGCCATGAGAGCGGTTAAGAAGCAAGGGGCGCATGCCCAGGGAACGCTCTCATATACGACCAGTCCTGTTCATAGCATGGATAACTGGATTGATCTGGCAAAGCAGATTGAAGATCTGGAAGCGGATTCTCTATGTATCAAGGATATGTCGGGTATCATTTCACCCTATGAAGTATATGAGCTGGTTTCTCGTTTGAAAAAAGAAACCGATCTTGAAATACAACTGCACTGTCATGCAACTTCAGGTCTTTCCTCCATGTCTCTGCTGAAGGCGGTTGAGGCTGGCATTGATCGGGTGGATACCGCCATTTCATCCATGTCCATGACCTATGGTCATTCACCTACAGAAGCACTGGTTGCCGCTTTACAGGGAACCGGGCGTGATACAGGGCTGGATCTGAACAAACTGGAAGAAATCGCGGCTTATTTCCGGGACGTCAGGAAAAAATACGCAAAGTTTGAGGGCAAGCTAAGAGGGGTTGATTCCCGGATTCTGATTGCCCAGGTGCCCGGTGGAATGCTGACCAATATGGAAAGCCAACTGAAAGAGCAGGGTGCCAGTGACAAGTTTGATGAAGTACTGAAAGAGATTCCAAGAATTCGTGAGGATCTTGGCTATATACCATTAGTGACGCCGACCTCCCAGATCGTTGGAACCCAGGCCGTGTTGAATATTCTGACGGGGGAGCGATACAAAACCATCTCAAAAGAAACTCAGGGTATTTTGAAGGGCGAATATGGCTCGGCACCCGCCCCCTTCAATAAAGAACTCCAGGAGAAGGTACTGAATGGAGCAGAAGCAATAACCTGTCGCCCGGCAGATCTGTTGGAATCCGAGTTTGACAAATTAACCGCTGAACTGGAAACGCTGGCTGCCGAAAAGGGCATATCACTGGCTGAGCAGTCTGTTGATGATGTATTGACCTATGCATTGTTTCCCCAGATTGGGTTGAAGTTTCTTGAAAACCGAAACAACCCTGATGCTTTTGAGGCAGCGCCGGGAACGGAACCTGCTACTGTCGAAAGTAAGCCGGTAGCGTCGTCTGCATCCGCATCGGATAATGCTGTCTACACCGTGAAAGTGAATGGCAACCAATATACCGTGGAAGTGAGTGAAGGCGGTGAGGTGACTCATGTGAATTCCTCACCTGATGTACCGGTGGTTAATCAGAGCAGAAGTGGTGAAGCTTTTCCCGCACCGCTGGCGGGAAATATCTGGAAAGTTAGCGTCGCTGTCGGTCAACAGGTTCAGGAAGGCGATGTGTTACTGATTCTGGAAGCAATGAAAATGGAGACAGAAATACGGGCACCAAAATCGGGAACGATAGCTTCTGTTAATGTACGAGAAGGGGATAGTGTAGCTGTTGGCGATACTCTCCTGGTTCTGGCCTGAAGGAGGTTTCATGGAGAAGGTGTTAACTCTCTGGCATGGTTCAGGGCTTTACAATATGACATCAGGCCAACTGGTCATGATGCTGGTGGGTTTCCTGCTGCTGTATCTGGCAATCAGGAAAGAGTTTGAACCATTGTTGCTGGTTCCTATTGGTTTTGGCGGTATTCTCGCGAATATTCCGGAAGCCGGTCTTGCTTACTCAGCTGTAGAGCAAGCTCTGCATATTGCCAGCCCGGATGCTATCCAGGCTATTGGCAATGCCCTTGGTAGTTCCGGCGCTGATGCTGATCAACTCTATAGTCTGTATTCTCAGGCAGGCGCTGCAATACAGCGGACGGTGGAGGGAATTGCCTCTGATTTTGGATACAACAATGGTGTGCTTTATCAATTTTACAGTGTTGCCATTGGCAGTGGAGCTGCGCCTCTGATAATTTTCATGGGGGTTGGAGCCATGACGGATTTTGGACCATTACTGGCGAATCCTAAAACCCTGTTTCTGGGAGCTGCAGCTCAATTCGGCATCTTTGTCACGGTCTTTGGAGCCTTGCTGTTAAATCAGTCCGGCTTAATGGCTTTTAGTCTTGCTGATGCTGCTGCTATAGGGATTATTGGTGGTGCTGATGGGCCTACAGCGATCTATGTATCCAGCGTTCTTGCGCCTCATCTTCTGGGTGCTATAGCGGTTGCAGCGTATTCATACATGGCTTTGGTTCCTCTTATTCAGCCGCCTATTATGAGAGCTTTGACCTCTGAAGATGAGCGGAAAATTGTGATGACTCAGCTTCGTTCCGTCAGTCGTACCGAAAAAATAGTTTTCCCGATAATGTTGTTGATACTGGTGGCTTTACTGCTTCCGGATGCTACGCCATTACTGGGGATGTTCTGTTTTGGTAATCTGATGAGAGAGTGCGGTGTTGTAGGGCGACTGTCTGATACTGCCCAGAATGCCCTGATCAATATCACAACTATTTTTCTTGGCTTATCTGTGGGTTCCAAACTGGTTGCAGATAAATTTCTGGCAGCAGAAACGCTGGGTATTTTAGCGCTGGGTGTGACGGCGTTTTGTATTGGTACTGCATCAGGTATTCTGATGGCAAAAGTCATGAACATCTTTAGTAAGACTAAAGTGAATCCATTAATAGGCTCTGCTGGTGTTTCTGCAGTACCTATGGCAGCCAGGGTTTCCAATAAACTGGGTCTTGAATCAAATCCACAGAATTTCCTGCTGATGCATGCCATGGGGCCGAACGTTGCCGGTGTTATTGGTTCTGCAGTTGCTGCAGGTGTGATGATAAAATACTTATCTTGATTTGACTCACGACAATTATATAAAAAAAACGTCACTATCTTGTGGCGTTTTTTTTATACTTTGAGGATGAAAGTATAAACTTCAGTAGACGTTGCGATTGCATACCTCCCTGATACAGGGGGATTGGAAGATCTGATAATAGTGAACAGGAAAAAATATGTTGTATAAAGCCCATACAGTGGCAGGTAGAAAACGAATAGCACTGGTTGCCCATGATAATAAGAAACCTGAACTGGTTCGATGGGCGCACTGCCATCAGCAGCAATTGAGCGGACATGAACTGTTTGCCACCGGAACCACTGGAACATTGATAGAGAGAGAGCTGGGTTTCCAGGTTAGTAAACTTATCAGTGGGCCTTTAGGGGGCGATCAACAGATAGGTGCACTGATTTCTGAGTGTAAGCTGGATGTTTTGGTTTTTTTCTGGGATCCCTTCGAGCCCATGCCACATGATCCTGACGTGAAAGCACTTCTGAGAATTGCGGCTGTTTGGAATATCCCCGTTGCATGCAATCGAAGCTCAGCAGATTACATTTTCTCATCAAAACTCCTCGGAGAAGAGCACGGTAGACAGATCCCGGATTATGATGGCTATTTGAAAGATAGAAAGGTGTAATCGATAAGCAGGTAGAGGATTGTTCTGTGATAGTCTGACAAGATAATTCTTTTTCCTTCGATATCTAGGGGTATAAATATTCATAGGGTATAAAACATACAATATGGGTGCATGACAAACAATGTAACAATGTAACGATGTAACAAGAGGAAAGGGGGCAGTTAAAAACAGGCAAAAGCCATTATTTACCTGCTTAATAAAGCTTTAGCTGTTTCATGATTCGATATCATATCGAAGCCCTGTTGTGGTTTGCTGATACACCATAATGTATAAATGCTCTAGGATATAACAGTGACGTCTATGTTTTTATACTCACTGATTTTCACATTCTGGTATGAAATCGATTGTGCTTCTCGATGTTGGTTATTTGATGGGGAAGCTTGGGGCAATTGCCGGAATCAGTGATTGTTTTCTGTTCCGGCATGGTTCGTCTGTCTATTAAACCGAGCACTCTTGATTAAAACCGCAACGAACGCAACATTCGTTGTTATGATTAAGGCTCAAGCTGCCTTGTTAAACTTTTAATAAATACGTTACGGGAGCCATTAATATCACGATCAACGGTGAATCCATCACCCTTTATAACCTTTGACGAGCCAAGCCGGTCGTTAATGGTGCCATCCCACGTACGGGTTTTTGAGGTGTATGCCTCATTGCAATCGACAACGTGTTTACCGTACTTTTTGGCATACCACTTAAGACGCATCTTAAACCCGTAGTGGTTAAGGTCTAGCATCTGGCGACAAGTGTTTCGGCGAATAATACGAACCTTTTTGTCTTTCCGTGTGACCATCCCTCTGGTTTCAAAGGTGGGTAAAAAGATCACGTCATAGCTAGACACAAGCTCGAACGCCAAGCGGTTATGCAAGTCCAGAATGATGTCATCCTTCTTACACTTCAGGCGATTGATTTTACGGTCAAAGTGAACAATGCAATCTCGCGCCCACTGAGGCATATCAACGAACTTCACGCCCTTTTGCACATTGAGAACTTTTTGTTTTTGACCAATCAGCTTGTCCACTTTCTTCATTAATGGGAACAGCTTTTCTTTGGCAAGGTTATCGCCAGCAATTAAAGCATCCTTATCGCTAAAACAGGTGGCGAAGGTTCTCACTCCGGGATCAATACCAACACAATTTACTCCACCTTGGATTTCGGTATTGAGTTCGATGTGTTGTTGCACCTGAATAAACCAACGACCCTTGTCACAGGTGATAACGCATGATTTGCCAATGGCTTGGGTGAAAGTCTCATATTGACCGGAACTCTCATTCCATATTGTTAGACTGAACAGGGAATGGAACCACATTGCTCGTGGTTACCTCTGTGACCTTGGCACAGTAAGTTACTGACAAAAGCTTCCAGCCATTATCAAACCAGCCACTCTGTATTAATGACCTGAGAGTCAGAATGCCTTGACCTCCGGGGTGTCGCCAGCGCATACCTGAACACTTCATCCGCTGTGTCACTAACGTTTTACAGGTCGCCTCAATAACGCCAGATCCTATAGGCAGGTTGCACGACAGGTGTTCTGCATACTTCATGCGGTCACGATTATTCCTGAAGTATTCCAACTCTGTCTTTAACTTCGATCGCCGAGGATGTCGGCTGTGTTGATAGGCCAAAGCCTTGATGACTTTCTCAACCCCATCAGATTCTTCCTTCAAAATATGACGGTAGGTGATGAACTTCTCTTTGGGTTTTGAACTGTTTTCACCGTAGGACAGGTCAAACGCCTTCTTCAGATGTTCTGCTGCATGATAAAAATCCACGATTTCATGCCCTTGAGGAAGCTCCTTGGCAAGATAAGTCCAGTTGTCTTTAGCGCCATCAGCCACCTTGACCAATGACAGTTGAGGCTTCTGCCTGAGTGCTTCGTTCAGGAAACGGGAGAGCGACTGCTTTAGAGTTACTTTCTTGCTCTCTGGCATTCGGCCAATCCTGATGGTCGACAGGCGTTCACCTTCAACATCGTAAAACGACAGAGTTCCACAACTGGCTTCCTGGCAACCTGCCGGGCCACGAGTACGCTTGCCTTCAGCTGTACTTTGTTCACGTTTTTCCTGACGTTTCCCGTCTTTCATAGGCAGCATGACACCGTCCAAAGAGGCCGCTACAGTTACCGCTTCTTCGGGAACCTTGAGGCTATCTTTGAGGATGCACTCAAAAGGCTCACGGTACTGTTCCCATTGTTCATTGAACTTTTTTGGAAGTCGGGTTAACGAGCTTTCCGACGGTGACATATTACCCATCAAATCGAGCAGAGTTTTGGCGATCCCCGGAGAGAGCTGAGCCACAACCCAGACCGCTTGCTTTGCGGCCCTTGGCGTCCAGTAACCCTCAACGATGCCTGCCCTGAGTTCCAGGGGGACAATGCAGTCATCCTTGCCGCTGCGGTATAGCGTGCGGGCAACTCGGATGGGACCAGCAGCTGACTGGTAAGTTTGGGAGCAACGCAATGCACGATGATAGCAGGTGCCGTTCACCTCAATAGCAGGAATATCTATATCGAGGCCGGACAAGTCTTCTGCCAGGGTCTCCCGCTCTGCTTGAACAAAGAGAGCGTGAAGCTCGTTTTCATAATCTTCAAAGTGTTTAATCGGGTCATGGTGCTTGCGAAGGGAGGCCAGTTTGTGCTCAAGCTGCTGGATAATACGGCAGGGATGATTGGCGGCTTCAGTCCCCCCTGTGTCAGCATAGTTGTCGCCTCTTCTGAATTTTCAAACTTAAACAGGGGGCGGTCAGTGAGTAATCAATGTCCCGCTATTCAGAAGAGTTCAAAGAGTCCATCATTCAGAAGATGATGCCACCCAATAACGTGCCGGTTTCTCAATTGGTACGTGATACTGGTATCTGTATCTCGGATGTGACTCTGTACACTTGGCGAAAGAAAGCAGTTTCTAAAGGAGTGCCTGTGCCAGGCGACGGAAAGAATCCAGATCAGTGGACACCTGAAAACAAATTTGCCGTGATCATTCAAACGGCGGGGTTGAATAAAGCGGAAATAGCTGAATATTGTCGTAAGAAAGGCTTGTTTTCTGAACAAATCCAGCAATGGAAAGGCGCCTTTATTAACAGTGCTTCTTCCCAGCCTGACAGCCAGCTAAAGCAGCGCAAAACATTGTCTAACGAGCAGAAAAAAGACAAGCAAATTATCAAAAAATTAGAGCGTGAACTGAATCGCAAGGACAAAGCGTTAGCAGAAACTGCCGCCTTGCTGGTACTCGCAAAAAAGGCCCGAGAGATCTGGGGGGCGCCAGAGGACGATTAGTCTCTCTCCCGGATCGACAAAACGCTGTCAGCCTGATTAAACAGGCCACTAAAGACGGAGCTCGCCAGTCAAAAGCCTGCGAGACTCTTGATCTGTCAGAAAGAACCCTTCAACGTTGGATAAAAAGTGATGACGTGGCGCCCGACAATCGTAAAAATGCTGACAGGCCTGAGCCTGTTAACAAACTATCTGAAGCAGAACGACAGGCGATTGTTGACGTCTGTAACAGCGACCGTTTTAAAAGCCTTCCACCGAGCCAGATTGTGCCTACATTAGTGGATGAGGGCGTATATATGGGTTCCGAGAGGACATTTTACCGGGTACTTCATGAAACAGATCAACAGCACCATCGTGGTCGTGCGGCTAAAGCAAAGCGGCACAAGCCGACGTCATATCGCGCTACCGGGCCTAACCAGGTGTGGTCTTGGGATATCACGTTTTTACGCTCTCCAGTGCGAGGCCAGTTTTATTACCTGTATCTGGTAATAGACATCTATAGCCGTATGGTTGTTACATGGGAAATTCACGAAAATGAATCGGCAGAGCATGCTTCGGAAATGATCACTAAGGCCTGTATAAAACATGGAATTGCAGCCATGGAGAAACCATTGGTGTTGCATTCAGACAACGGTAGCGCCATGAAAGGCGGCACGATGCTGTCAACTCTGCAGAGCCTTGGTGTTGTGAGTTCATTCAGCCGTCCACGGGTCAGTATGATAACCCCTATTCCGAGGCCATCTTCAGAACCCTGAAGTACCGTCCAGGGTATCCACGCAAACCCTTTGCTGATATTGAAGCAGCACGTGGCTGGGTGCATGGTTTTGCCCAATGGTACAACGAAGAACACAAGCACAGTGGGCTGAAATTTCTGACACCCGGTCAAAGACACCGGGGTGAAACCGAAATGTTCATGGATAACCGTAGAAAGGTTTATGAACAGGCTAAACAGCGTCACCCGGAACGCTGGGGAAAAAGGCCGACAAGGAACTGGGATCTGCCAGATGAGGTCTGGCTGAATCCAGACAAGCTTGCTGATGAACAGCTAAGCGAAGTCGCTTGAGTTGAGGCGACAACTATGTTGACAAACACCGAGTCAGTTGCTGACATAATTCCATCGGGGCGGCCTCTCACTGAAAGATGTTGGTTTCCAGTTAGCATCATACCTGCGTTTGGTCGTTACCCTCCTTTGTCTGAGAAAAGTCGATGTCGTGTCGTTTATACTGGAGCCCATGCCCTGCAATGACGGTCAATATGAGACTTACACCCAATGGCTTCGTCTGGTACATTTTCAGTCAGATGAATTTTACCCAGCGCATTGACGCAGGGGTTTAGCCCCTTTGGTAGCCGGTCAATTGAGAAAGAATGCTTGCTCCCTTTGCGGCTTTTAAATCCGACCTCTGCAAAACCTCCTTTGGCTCCTTTCAGTTTTTTATTCTTGCTGCAAACCGCTTTAAAGGTGGTTGCCGCTGCAAGTGTTCCATTGTCAGAAATTAATGAATTATAAGCACGACCATTGTCTTTCTGTTCTTGCTCTACCTGTACCTTTATGGAAGGGCGCATGTTGATGAACTTGCCGCTTTCATCCTTGTATTTGTCGTTACGGAAGCGGTTTACAGCTAGATTGTATGAACGTCTATATAATGCAAGTGCGTCCCTGTATGCCGACTCATTTTCCGGATAAAACCTTATCTTTTTTGATGCTACTATTTTTACGCCTTTCAGCGGAACGCTTTCCGTAGTGGCTATTGCAGAATGAGGTAATGAAACCGATAAGCTCTGAGGTATCAAAGGCTTCACAGGAACCATTCGAGTCATCCAGAACTTCGATTTGTCCTCCCGATAATTCAACGAGCCATTTGATAAGCTCGAATCCTGATCGTGCAAGTCGGTCTTTTGTGGCAACCACAATGTGGGTTGGATTTCCGCACATTGCTGATTCCAGAATGGTTTGCAGCCCTTTTCGTTTAAAGTTGAAAGCACTGGCAATGTCACTGATAAATTCTGCGTCAGGATGCCTTTCGAGCAAGATACGCTTTTGCGTATTGATGCTGGTTTTTTGCTTCCCTGAGCTAACCCTTGCATAGCATATCTTTCTCTGCTGGTTGATGAATATGCGGTAGTGACCACCGCTCGTTTGCATTATTTTCTCGTAATGACCGCTTTCGATCTTTCGCCTTATTGTCTGGGAGGTTACGCCCTCAATCTTGGCAAGTTTGGTTGTGGATACCCACAAAATAAACGTCTCTGGTTATTAATTCAGAGACAGCATAGCACGCTATGTTGCGTTTGTTGCATTTTTACTGAACTGTTAACCATTAAATTCAAATTGTCCCAAAATGACGGTTTTATTCTCAGGTTAATCATGAAGGTGTACTGTAGTAGTGTTTCTGAGACTTTTCTCAGGGTATTTAATCAGGCATAACATCTGATAATTACGTTTTGGTAACTACCGGTTGCTGCTAATTAAAAAGGTGCATCATGTTGGAATTAAATTAGTAATCAGGTATTTCAAAACTGTCATTCACTATTGAAGAGCCATTCAAAGGCTGGCTGTATTGTCGACGCTTTTTATAGGTCACTTTAGGAGATGTGTGAGGATGAATATCTTCAAATATAGTTGGCTGGGGTTTTATTTCAGCAGACTGAAAGACTGAATTAGGCTGGCGATCAGAGTAATCCATTTCATTCTGTTCGTGACAATGGTCGTCTTCATTATCAACAGTTTCCACGCCATCCTCATGCATATTTAACCGCATACGATATGGATGGCCGAATCCGCGTCTGCGTCTTGGCTTGCTGCTTTTAGGTTCAGGTGGCTTTAGTCCTGTAAATTGCTCGTAAATTGTGGTGTATATGTATTTACTCATTACTGTCTCCAGACTATATCCTTCCCAGAGTAGAAGTTATGTCTAATTAAATTCGTGATGTTAGACAAACCTATTTGGTGTATGAATAGGTATCAGTACCTAAATAAATCTGATGTTACATGACAAAGTAAAATAAGGCGCAAATTAGCGTGGGATTAGCATAGCAGTCATGAAAAAAATCCAGAGTAATTGTTTCATAATCTTTTTGAATGTAAGAGGTTTCTTAATAACTATTTAATTTTATGCCTCTTCAGTAAAATCTGTGGGTCATTTCTGGTTCAGGAAGCTTTCCAAGTGCGTGATATAAAGCGATTTCCGTGCATTTGTAGGTTCTGAATCCGTATGATTTTCTCGTAGTGAGTTTTATTTTTGTATTCAGACCCTCAACAATACCGCTGGAATATTCCTTTTTTGGCCTAAACCAATTCAGTATGAGCGGCCTGTGTCGTCGAATCGTCTTGGCTACTTTTTTCATCGGTTCCAGCTTTGACCGCATGACTCGTGTACACCAACGATCAAGGTATATTCCAGCCCAGTGTGGAGATATGTAATCCCAAAATGCTTGGAACTCTTCTTTCAGCAGATAGGCCCTGATACTTTTCAAATTGTACTGGAGCACAGTATTTAACTTGATCTCTTCTTTCTCTATCAGGTTCTCCTGACGTTTCAGAAGACACCAGCGTGTTTTCTTCAAAACAGGTTCGTAGCCATCCGCTTGCAGTTGCTTATGCTCGGAAGCCCTGATTTCATCGATGCCTTTATTGGCTCTACCTCAGATTGTGTGGGTAAATTTCAGCGATTCACCCCTCTTGGATAAAGATCAAGGCCACCACAATGAAAGTAAATTGCAGTTTTGAACCTTTCTCTGTTTCTGTAGCCGTAGGCTCGACCCTTGAGTCGCTGTATCTTTCCATTCATGCCTTCTGCACGGCCATTGTCGGCTTTCAGAACTATTGCGTTAATAATTCCCCACAGGTGTTCTTTGATCATCTTGGCCACTTTACGAACAGGTTCAAGCCGACACCTCAGTGCCCAGCTCAGCCACCGTTTCCATGCCTTGATAGCCCAAGCTCGTGATGTGTAATTCCACAGTGTCATCGCCATCTCTTTGATGGCCCAGGCTCGTGCTGTTTTCAGCTTTGAATCACGCAACGGCTCGAACGCTTCCCACTTTTCATCGCTCATATTTTCAGGATTTGTTAGCCAGTCAAACCGGGTACCTTTGAGTAAGTCTGACCCTGTAGACATAAGCGCTTTATGCTCTTCTATGCGAACTTTATTGACCGCATTGCCTAAGTACTGGGCAACATGGAACTTGTCAAATGCTATTCGCTCCCTGGCTTCTGGCACATGCAATGTGACTGCCTTGATAAAGGGCTTCCACATATCCATGGTAACGCATTCAATACCGGCTTTCTGGTCTGGCGTCAGGGTCTCAAAGTACTCATTGAGGCTGTCAGCTTTATGGTTGTCGGCCAAATGTAAAACAATGCCTTTTTCATGATCTGTAACCACAGTGACGTACTCACGCCTCTTCTGGAATGAGGTTTCGTCAACGGCTAACCGTTTGGGATTGTCGTGTACTCTGCGTGCCAGACCTCTCGCTACTGCACGCTGTTGGATACCGTCGATGGCATTCCAGCTAAGCTTCATTTGTTGGGCAACTGCACTGGTTGTTGCCTCTTTCAGCCAGTCAATAACAAGTGCTTCAAACAAGGCCGTAAAACCAGAGTTCGGTTCAGCCCATGGAACCTGTATTGTTTTTACACCGTGATCGGAACATTGTGTACGCGGAACATCAGCAATAAGGATGGTTTGAAACTGGCAGGTATCCAGATGCCGCCACTTCTTCTGACGTCGATCGTAACCCGGAGAGGGTTTATCACAAACACTGCATTTAGAAGGCTTTTTGCCATCATGTTCGAGAAAGATTTCGACTTTTCCTTCAGTAATGGAGAGTTCCACGTGAGCGACATGCCACGGAGTTTCAACGCCAAGTATTTTAGAGTAGAGTTCTTTATCGCGCATGTCGGCATCCTTGCCTTGAAGTGTTCAATATAAATTAAATCACCCACTAAAATTAGGGAAGAGCCATCATATTCAGCATGTTAACACCTATCAGAGCCTTTTAAAGCGCTGGATTAGAGGTGCGTTCCATGGAGTTGCTACCCGCTATCTCCCGCATTACCTAGCTTGGAGGCGTGATTTAACAGGAACTATCGAGTTAACAACTGACCGATTCGTCAGCCGAATAGTGGAACATTGGTGCTTTCAATTATTAACGGGAACATAGCCGATCCAGTATGTGTAACGCTTGGCCTGCTAACTCAGCGATCACTTTTACGTAGGGCTTCCACATGTCAGAACAGACAAACTCTAGTTGCTGAGATCGATTAGGTCCGAGAAAGGCGAAGAACTTACGAATAGTCGCTTCTGTGCGATCCTGACCAATCCAGAGTAGTCGCGTGTTACCACGGTCTATCTGGTAGGCCACGGTTAGATATTTATGGCCTTTCTGACAGGCGACTTCATCAACACCAATGGCTTTTATATTATCCAAAGATCGATGTTTCAGCCCCCAATTCACAATGTATTCAACGGAATAAAATACCTTTTCCCATGAGGTATGAAAAACACTGGCGATCTCAGCCCATGACAGTTTTTTTGCCCAGAAGGCTAGATACTGCATATAGACTTTGGTGAGTTCTCGCTTTCCGTCTGCCCATGGCACTTCTTCCACTTTGACTCCGCAAGTGGAACACTGCACCCGACGCATAGAGTAAAGCAGAAAAACCGGATAACCCCAGAGAGGGATAAGCTCGAATCGACGCTCATTGAGCGTGTCATAACCTGGCGCTGGTTTATGGCAGCAGGAGCACAGTGCGTGGCTGTTCTTTCTGGGAACAACGGTTACATTGAAAACTTCAGTGCCTCTGTAGTGAGCAGATTCAACCTGTTGATAAACAAAAGACTTGAGTTTATGGCATTTGTTTAGGATAGTTTTTAGTAGCATCGGCAGTGGCTTTTGTTGTTATTTTGTTCGCAACTTAAAAACTATCAAAACTCATCTGCAGATGCTTCTATTTCTCCACTTTATTGTTTTTTTACCCACAGATATCCCTGAAGAGCCAATTTTATTAGGTGTGAGTAAATAAGCTTAAAACAAATTTTTATAAACATAATGGTTATTTTGAACAGTCTGTTCTGTTTTTTGATTTATATGCAAATGAATAGATTTTGAAGCGGCATATGGGCTAAAAGAGTGCATTAGGTATTAGCACTAATAGTGGATATGACTTGTATGCGATATTTTTCGGGTTAATTTCTTACTGTTGGTCGAACGTATCGTAGTCCGGAAGATAACGCAGTCTTGAAGAAAAAACGTTTCTTGCATGTAATTGATGATACATCAAGAACGATTTGCCAATATTGATTCATATCAAACTGGTGATAAGCTACCGGCTACTGCAAAGAGACCATACTTCAGCTTTTCCAGGATTTTCTCCAAATCGAGGAGCTTGTCATATGACTGCACGTGCTACTGATCTATCTGGTAATTGGAAAGGGTTTGTACCCGGTAACTGGGTAGAAAGCGTTAATATTCGTGACTTTGTCCAGAAAAACTATACCCCTTACGAGGGCGGCGATGATTTTCTTGCTGACGCAACAGAAGCTACAGACAAGCTCTGGGCTGATGTTATGGAGGGTATCAAGGAAGAAAACCGAACGCATGCACCTGTGGACTTTGATACAGATCTTCCTTCCAGTATAAATTCACATGAAGCTGGATATATCGATGAAAATCTTGAAACCATTGTGGGTTTACAGACTGAAAAACCACTGAAGCGAGCCATAATTCCTAATGGAGGAATTCGTATGGTGGAGACTTCATGTGATGTCTACGGTAAAAAACTCGATGATAATATTAAAAAGATTTTTACTGACTATAGAAAAACTCATAATGCCGGTGTTTTTGATGTTTACACACCTGCGATCAGAAACTGCCGTAAATCCGGAGTGATAACAGGTCTGCCTGATGCATACGGCCGTGGACGTATTATTGGTGATTATCGCCGAATTGCTCTTTATGGTGTGGACTTTCTGATCAAGGATAAAAAGCAGCAGCATGCCAGCACTGATATTATGCTGGAAAATGGCGAAGATCTGGAAGCAACTATCCGTCTGCGTGAAGAGCTGATGGAGCAGATTCGAGCTCTGATGCAGATGAAGGCTATGGCAGCCAGATACGGCTGTGATATCAGTGTTCCCGCCGGCAGTGCCAGAGAAGCAGTTCAATGGACTTACTTCGGTTATCTGGCCGCGGTGAAATCCCAGAATGGTGCAGCCATGTCTCTGGGACGTACTGCAACCTTCCTGGACATCTACATTCAGCGTGATATTGAAGACGGAACCATTACTGAAACAGATGCCCAGGAGATAATTGATCATTTCGTCATGAAGCTACGCATGGTCCGTTTCCTGCGTACTCCTGAATACGACGATTTATTCTCAGGCGATCCAATCTGGGCTACAGAATCCATCGGTGGAATGGGTCTTGATGGTCGTACACTGGTTACCCGCAACAGCTTCCGTTTTCTGAACACCATGTACACCATGGGGCCGTCACCGGAACCTAATATTACTGTACTCTGGTCAGAGCAGTTACCAACAGGCTTTAAAGAATTCTGTGCCAAGGTATCTATTGATACCAGCTCTATCCAGTATGAAAATGATGATCTTATGCGTCCGGATATGGACAGCGATGATTACGCCATTGCCTGCTGCGTATCTCCGATGATCGTTGGTAAGCAGATGCAGTTTTTTGGCGCGCGTGCGAACCTTGCTAAAACTATGCTATACGCCATTAATGGTGGTGTTGATGAAAAACTGAAAATACAGATTGGTCCGAAAGAGCAGGCTATCACCTCTGAATACCTGGAATATGGCGAAGTACGTCAGCGCCTCGAAAGTATGATGGAGTGGTTGGCCACTCAATACGTAGCGGCTCTGAACAGTATTCATTTTATGCACGACAAGTATTCCTATGAAGCAGCTCAGATGGCACTTCATGATCGTGATGTAGTACGTACCATGGCGTGTGGTATTGCGGGTCTGTCAGTGGCTGCTGATTCTCTGGCAGCGATAAAGTACGCAAAGGTTAAACCGGTTCGTGATGAAGATGGTATTGCCGTAGATTTCGATATTGAAGGCGATTATCCGAAGTTTGGCAACAATGATGAACGAGTAGATGAAATTGCCTGTGAGCTTGTTGAATCGTTCATGAAAATGGTGTCTTCTCACAAGACCTATCGTAATGCCATTCCAACCCAGTCCATTCTGACTATTACTTCTAACGTTGTTTACGGCAAGAAAACAGGCAATACACCGGACGGTCGTCGTGCAGGTCAGCCATTTGGACCCGGCGCCAATCCAATGCATGGTCGCGATACCAGTGGTGCAGTTGCTTCATTAAGCTCGGTTGCCAAACTGCCATTTGCTTTTGCAAAAGATGGTATCTCCTATACTTTCTCTATTGTTCCCAAAGCTTTGGGTAAGGATGAAGTAGGGCGTCGGAAAAATCTGGTGGGTCTGATGGATGGTTATTTCCATCATGAGGATCATCAGGAAGGCGGTCAGCATCTGAATGTGAACGTACTGAATCGTGAAATGCTGGAAGATGCTGTAGAGAATCCCGATAAGTATCCTTCATTGACCATTCGTGTATCAGGTTATGCCGTGCGTTTTAATTCTCTGACCACTGAGCAGCAGCGTGATGTTATTACCCGTACCTTTACATCTGCACTGTAAAGTCTTCATCGGTTAACGAAAGGCCAGCTCTGCTGGCCTTTTTTATTTCAATTTTTGCAGCATCTATATTCAAACGGTTTGGTAGAGCAGGAGTTAATGATGACCATTGGGCGTGTACATTCAATGGATTCTTTTGGAACGGTGGATGGGCCGGGTATTCGCTATGTGGTTTTCATGCAGGGTTGCCTGATGCGCTGCCGGTATTGTCATAATCGTGATACCTGGGATCTGCGTGACGGGGGCGAATTGATGAGTCATGAAGCTGTGCTTGATAAGATTCTCAAGGTGAGAAATTTTTTAAGTGGTGGCATTACTGTCACTGGAGGGGAGCCATTATTGCAGGCAGAATTTGTGGCCGACTTGTTTGCTGCCTGCCAGAATGAGGGGGTTCATACCTGCCTGGACTCTAACGGCTTTACCAAAACACTGACGCCTGAAGTGAAACGGCTGTTGAATCATACGGATCTGGTTCTGCTTGATATTAAGCAGATAGATGAACTCATGCATCAGAAACTGACGTATGTGACCAATACTCATACACTGAATTTTGCACGTTACCTTCAGGAAATAAACAAGCCGGTATGGGTTCGTTATGTGGTGGTGGAAGGCTATACCATTGATCCACAGTATGCAGCACGTCTGGCCGAGTTTCTGGCTCCCATGAAGAATATTGAAAAGGTTGAGATATTGCCCTATCACAGTTTAGGGGTGCATAAGTGGGATTTGCTGAATGACACCTATGAGTTGGAGACGGTTGTTCCTCCTGATGATGACCAGTTGAAGGCTATACGTCAGGAGTTTACAGAGCGGGGAATAGCGGCTGCCTATTAGGTTATCATTCAATGAAACCTATGGTCTTGCTCCAGCTATTAGTGATATAGCTTCTTAAATATGACCGGAACGCCATGTATAAGGGCATATCCTGCTGAAGCAATAACAAAGGTTGTGCAGAGGTTGGTAAAAGAGAGAAGAGCGCCTCCGCTTTTTTTTGACGCCTCTGTCTGAAGGGGGGGACATGACTGGCAGCGGCAGTTTTCCTGAGCGGCGGTGGTTGATGCCTGTTCGTTATCACTGTTTTCTGCCGCATTGAGTGGAGAATCAAAACCGATAAGATTTGCCCTCATCAGTATAAAGGTTGTTAAAGTGCCGTCAGGATTGGTTGCATTGCCTGGTGTCATCATATTGGCCTCGTAGTTACTGTTGACGAGCCTTAGCCAATCCAGTTCAATCAGATCTGTTTGCATTTGAACATCGGCGTCACAGTTATCAAACCCTCTGGCTGCTCGAAAGTCTGTGCCAGGGCAAACAGGACACTGGCAGCCTGCTGAGTTATCAGCAAATCCAGCCAGCCTTGCTGTTGTCTGAAAGCTTTTTACTTCGCCATCAGATACGTTGAAGGCACTGCTGATTTCTGAAATGGTGTTAAGGCTGGTCACTCGTCTTGTTAGAATCCCCTGACGTTGCATGTCTTTCAGTAGCTCATTGAGTTCAATATTGACCATCACCAGGCAATCCGTGAAGTCATAATTCGGTTGGCTTTGAAAGCTGGAAACTGAGTTTCGCAGTGCGTCTTCGTAGGCAATGTCGAGCCAGTTGACAATGCCAGCAGCACCAAGAAGATAATTACGAAAGATGTCCCACCACCGGTTCAGTGCGGGAAATTGATTAGTGATACTCTCCAGTAATGGCATTTTTTCAGCCAGATAAGGGTTGAGATGCGAGGGTATCAAGCGTTTTGCAAGATCTTCTGTACCTTTCTTCAAATCTTCGACAAGTTCTTTTTCTGGCGATTTAAAACTATAGATCATGGTTTTAATAGGGAAATCGCCACAGGCTGCCTGGACAATCGGAGCAAGGGGGATGGCTGTAGCCGTAGCTGTTGTCAATGCTGCTGCGGCAGCAGAAGGTGCCAATTGTGAGGGTTGACCATCAAGAAACGCCTGGGCTGCAAATTCAATTTCTTCATGGGAAACATGGCTAACCAGAGCCTCGTCAATTACAGCAAAGTGCATCGTCCCAGGATTTGCCAGGGCGATGATCTGCATATTTGCATTGGGTTGGCTGGATGTGATGTAAATTCGGTTGATTTTCAGCGTTACCATCAAGGCGGTTGCTTGGCTTTGGTGATTTTGAGTGTTGGAAATAATACAGATAAAAGTCTTATATTGGCTGGTGGGTTTCAGGCTACCATCAGTTTCTCTTTCATCAACCAGCTGACATTCTGTTGTCCATACAGTGTCACTGGCACAGGTCAATGTGGCATGGCTCAGTATTAGGAATAGAGGGATAGCGAAAAAGCAGGAAAAAAGAACACTGGGGTAGGAGGTGTTCAAATTGATGAGAGCTAACATAAATCAGAGCCCGTCCTGCAAGGGGAGCCCTGATTCTAGACTACTTTTTTAAACCTGAAGTTTAGAAAATAATTGTTTGTAAGACTCTGAAGTTACGGATTGAAAAACCGGTTCTCCTGCTCCTGTACCCGAATGAAAGTGGTTCTTTTGGTCAGTTCTTTTAACTGGGCTGCACCGACATAAGTGCAGGTTGAGCGAACCCCGCCAAGAATATCCTGGACGGTTTCAACGACGGGGCCACGATAAGAGACCTTAACGGTTTTACCTTCAGAGGCCCTGTAATTGGCTACGCCACCTGAATGTTTGTCCATGGCGGTTTCGGAGCTCATACCGTAAAAGAGTTTGAACTGCTTGCCGTCTTCTTCAACCAGCTGACCTCCGGACTCATCATGACCGGCAAACATGCCACCAATCATGACAAAATCTGCTCCGCCACCAAAGGCTTTTGAGACATCACCGGCACAGGTGCAGCCGCCATCAGAAACAATCTGCCCACCCACACCGTGAGCGGCGTCCGCTGATTCAACGACAGCGGACAGCTGGGGATAGCCGACACCTGTTTTCACCCGTGTGGTGCAAACTGAGCCCGGACCTATGCCCACCTTCACGATGTCAGCACCTTTAAGAATGAGTTCTTCAACCATCTCTCCGGTGACCACGTTACCGGCAACAATAACTTTGTCCGGATGTTGCTTACGTGTTTTAGCGACAAATCCGACGAAATGTTCAGAGTAGCCATTGGCGACATCAATGCAGATAAAACGCAATTTGTCGTTCAGTGACATGATATCTGACAGTTTGGCGAAATCCTGATCGGAGGTGCCACTGCTGACCATGATGTGTTCTTCAATGCCGTCCGGGGCGTTGGCCAGAAATGCCTGCCATTCTTCAATGGTGTAGTGTTTGTGTACAGCGGTCAGCATTTTATGCTCTGCCAGGGCAAGGGCCATGGAAAAAGTGCCAACGGTATCCATGTTGGCTGCTATGACCGGTACGCCTGTCCATTCCCTGTTGGTATGAACAAAACGGAAGGTACGTTCCAGGGAAACCTGGGAGCGACTCTTCAGGGTAGAACGCTTGGGGCGGAACAGAACATCCTTAAAACCCAGCTTAATATCGGCTTCAACGCGCATAGTCTTCCCGTGTGACTGGTGTCTACTACAGGTTTATAACAAGGGTGATGTACAAGCGGCAGAAAGCCTGATGGATTCCGGGCGTTACCCGGAAAGCGTCGGACTGTGTATTGGCTAAAGAGGATGCATTCTCTTTAATACAGCTGACGCTTATACCGGCTGAGTATACATAATCATTGCTGTATCGCAAAGACAGTTAATCAATCAAATCGAGTATTTTTGTTTTAATGAGATCGATAGCAATCCGGTTTTTGCCACCATGGGGGATGATCAAATCAGCGTGCTGACGGGAGGGCTCAATAAACTGCATGTACATGGGGCGTACGGTTTCCAGGTACTGCTTGATTACCGAATCCACATCACGTCCGCGGCTGATTATATCCCGCTTCATTCTGCGAATCAGGCAAATATCCAAAGGGGTATCCATAAAAAAGCGTAGATCGAATTCTTCTCTCAGTTCAGGGGAGGTGAACAGCAAAATCCCTTCGATAATAATCACCTTAGCAGGCTCAATGTGTCGTGTTTCTGATTTCCGGTTATGCTCGGAGTAATCGTATAAGGGGACTTCTACACTCTGACCGGATTTCAGCATGCGCATATGTTCCAGCATCAGACTATGATCCATGGATTCAGGATGGTCGTAGTTCGCTCGCAGGCGCTCATCCATACTGAGATGGGTCTGATCGTTATAATATGAATCTTCTGAAATAACGCAGAGATGTTCCGACTGGAGCTCTTCCACCAGGGTTTCAGCCAGAAGACTTTTTCCAGAGGCTGATGCCCCGGCGATACCCACAAGAATGGTTTTCTTTTTCATGTATTAACCCTGGTATTTCTTTTGCTTTTTAATCGTATCATTAATAGGGGAGCGGCAGATATTGACTTTTTAGAGTCAATATCGCTTACAGCGTATTTTTTTATTAGCGATTTACTGGAATAGGTCGACCATTTTCATTAATGGCCACGTAGGTGAATACACCTTCGGTGACTTTCTTCCGAGTTTGTTTCTGGTAAGGGTGGGTCATTACCCAGACTTCCAGTTTAATGCGCATGGAAGTATTACCGATTCGCAGAATTTCCGCATAACAACACACCACATCACCGACTTTGACGGGATTGTGGAATGTCATGGACTCCACTGCCACAGTAGAGACTCGGCTATGACTGACATCTTTACCTGCCAGGCCGCCAGCAATGTCCATCTGGGACATGATCCAGCCGCCAAATATATCACCATTGGGGTTGGTGTCTGCAGGCATCGCCAGAGTGCGTAAAACCATATCACCGGATGGCTCAACCATGGGAGAAAGCTCCATACTAATTCAGGCGCGCAATCCTAAAAGGCTATGGCATGGTTGTAAATCGGTATTAACAGCGATAGTCAGCTAACAATTGATTTAGCCTGCTTTTAATAGGCATCCGTTTGCGGTATAAGGACAACCCCATTGACCAGTTACTACCTTCGAGATTTCATGACGCCGGATTCATTGTCAAACCCCAGTCAACTTATATGTCGCAATAAAGAATGGTTCGAGTGTGAACACCTTCTAATGGCAGGTATGCCAGCTGATGATCTGGGTCGTCACCTGGTCACGGATAAAATCGTCGGAAAGGTTTACGGGCTATCAAGGGATTATGCCACTTATCGTCGATTGAAAGGCGGGTGGGATCAGAAATCGCAGGAATTGCATCTGGAGTTTGCGCCTTCTTTATCACCGGAAAATAACGGTACATTTGATGGTATTCTGATTTTTTTGCAAAAGAGCAAAGCTCTGATGGACTTCTGGCTTGATATGGCTTTGCCACGATTAACGGCTGGTGGTCGCCTCTGGCTGGTAGGTGAAAACAAAGAGGGAATAAAGTCCTGGAAAAAAAGGCTGAAAAATCACTTTTCAGAAGTGAAAATCGTCGACAATGCTCGGCACTGTGTGCTGTTGGAAGGCTCGGAGCCTGTGAAATCCAAAGACGTTTTTTCACTGGATGACCGATTTCAACGATTTGATTTTAACATTAATGGTCAAAGTGTGAAGGTCAGTTCTCTACCTGGCGTGTTCAGTCATGGTCGTTTGGATAGAGGGACTCGTGTACTGCTTGAAACACTCGGTTCAGTACCCAAGGGACGTATACTTGATTTTGGATGTGGTGCAGGCACCATTTCTGCCTTCGCCGGTCGACTCTCTGCAGAGAGTCATTTTACCCTGGTGGACAGCGACGCATTAGCTTTGGCTAGTAGTCGTAAAACGCTATTGGAGAGCCATCTAGAGCACTTTGATATTCAGGCCAGTGATGGATTGTCTGATGTAACGGGGCAATTTGATCTGATTTTATCAAACCCGCCCTTCCATCAGGGGGTGAAAACCCATTATGAAGTTACAGAGCAATTTCTGACGCAAGCTTGTCAGCATCTGAACAAAGGTGGGGAGCTGAGAATCGTGGCTAATAGTTTTCTCAGGTATCAACCCATTATTGAAAAGAGTTTTGGTCACTGTGAAACCATGATTGTTGATGATGGATTCACTGTTCACAGGGCTTATAAAAACTAAGTATATTTTTTTGGAATAAAAAGTTATTTTTTTGTTATTTTGGTTATATGTAATGAGCTGATAGGATATCGCCAAAACCGGGAGTGGTAGGTAAGGTTTGGAACACTTCAACTCATTCCCATTGGATGTACTTCTTGAGAAAGAAGAGGAGAATTTGAGCGTGTTCAAGAAATCTGTTAATTCGGCTACTAAAACAATATTGTTTTCAGTGGCTATGGTCACTTCACTGTTAATAGCTGGCTGCAGTAATGAGACGGAAGATACCTCAGCGGCGGATAAACAGCCGGCTGAAGAAGTCATTAAAGTTGGGATGTCCGGCACGTATTATCCATTCGGCTTCACTGAAAATGGTGATCTGAAAGGGTTTGAAGTGGATCTCTGGAATGAACTCAGTGAACGACTGAATGCTCGTGTTGAATTTGTGACCGCGCCTTTCTCCGGCCTGTTTGGTATGCTGGAAGCTGGTCGAATTGACACCATATCCAATCAGATTACTTTAACTCCAGAGCGATCAGAGCGTTATGCTTTTGCCGAGCCTTATGTTTATGACGGAGCCCAGATAACGGTTCAGAAAAGCAATAAGGATATTAAAGGTCTCGCTGATCTGGTGGGTAAACGTGTTGCAGTAAACCTGGGTTCTAATTTTGAACAGATACTTCGTAACAGTGAGTATGGACACCAGATTAATATAGTTACCTATGACACAGGTATCGAGCAGGACGTAATTCTGGGACGTTCAGATGCGTTCATTATGGATAGAATTTCTGCACTGTCATTGATCAAAAAATCAGGGCTGGATCTTAAACCTGCCGGTGAGCCCTTCGAAACCCTGAGAAATGCCATGCCATTTTTGAAAAATAAGCAGGGTGAAGTACTGCGCGATAGAGTCAATAAAGCTCTGGAATCCATGCGGGCAGATGGCTCTCTGAAAGAAATATCAAATCAATGGTTTGGCGGCGATATCACTGCTAAACCCAGCGGGAGCTGAGTTGGGTGGCAGCCATTGATATTGAGTACACCATTGGCCTTGTGCCAATGGTGGCTTCTAAATTAAGTACAACCCTCTGGATGACGCTGGTGGGTCTTATCATTGCTCTTGGCTTAGGTCTGCTATTGGCACTGTTAAAGGTTGTTCGTCCCTTCGGATTGAATAAGCTTGCTGATGTGTATATTTCATTCTTCCGTGGTACACCTCTTTTAGTTCAGCTGTTTTTGTTCTATTACGGCCTTCCCCAGTTGTTTCCATCGCTCACCAGTCTGCCAGCTATCGCTGCAGTTATGTTAGGACTGGGTATGCATTTTGCGGCTTATATGGCGGAAATTATGCGTGCTGCCATCAGTAGTATTGGGCCAGGTCAGATGGAAGCAGCCATGAGTGTGGGAATGACTCGTTCCCAGGGAATGACACGTATTATTCTGCCTCAGGCGGCCAGGGTTGCATTCCCCGGATTAATGAATAATGGGATAGATTTGCTGAAAAGCACTTCCCTGGCTTTCACTCTGGGAGTGGTGGAAATTATGGCCCGTGCCCAGATGGAAGCTGCCAGCAGTTTTCATTTTTTTGAGAGCTATCTGGCGGTGGCGTTAATTTATTGGGTGGTGGTAGTATTCTTTACCTGGCTTCAGAAGAAAATGGAGCTTAGATTAAATCGAGCCTATTTATAGCTGAACTTGTTTATAGCTGAACTTGTTTATAGTTGAACTTGTTTATAGTTGAACTTGTTTATAGCTGAACTTGTTTATAACTGAGCCTGTTTTAGATGAGATTATTTAAATGAACTGTCATTATAATGGCGGTTCATGTTTTTTATACCAGCTTTAATTTATCTGCCAAATAATATTTTTTAATTTTCTCTCCTTTTTAATTTCTTTTATTTCCTATACTCAATGCTAACTGCAAGCCTTTGATCACGGAGAGATCAGAATGAGGATAAGAAGACAGCTTCATACTCGTGGTCCAAAGATCATGAATTTGAAAAGTGAAGCTAAACAGCATGCTAAATCATTTCACATCCGAATTGGGTTCAGAAATGGCATCCAGAGACTGGTTCAGACTGCTAAACGAGTAGCAGTAAATATAGGTATTTTAAAACGCCATGTCACTGAACGCCTTCCCAGGGTATCCATAAGTACTCGAAGTGTCGTTGCGAAAAAAATGACCAATGCACTTATTCGTGATGACTTTGAGGCACGAAGTAAAGACGGTATTGCTATTTCGAAGGAAGAAGCCGAGGAATTGAAGACACTTGGGGAGGAAGTAGAAATTGAATCCACTCCAGAAAGACCCGGTGACCTTGATGCTAATCCTCAAATGAAATTAAAGAGGATAGGTAAGAGAGCTTTGGCTGAAAGACACGCTGATGCAGTTGAAGCAAGAAAAGCACTGCAGAACATGAAAACAATTAAAGATAAAGATATTCCGCTTAGTGAATTGCATAAAATGCAAGAAAAAAAGGTGGATGCAGAAGCAAAATACCGTAAGTTAAGGTCTTATGCTGTCAAAATTGAATTTAATAATATTGGTAGAAAGTATGGCACTGCCCATGCATTGGAAGTAATGGAAGATCTTAAATCCAAATTAACCGCTGCAGATGATGACTCCTTCAGTTTAGCGGAAGATGGTGTTTTAAATACCATGATATCATCAAGGGTTAAGTTGCACAGTATTGACGCTAAAGTTATGGAAATTGCTCTCAAATATCAGGGCGAAGTCTATGAAAAGGTTGCTCCATTTATTGATGAGCCCGATGGAGATCATCAAAAACTGGTCAATGATCAAAAGTTGAGGCAGTTAACCCTGGGTACAGAAAAACTGAAGTTTGCCACAAAAGAACGAGGGTTTGAGGGGCGTCTACCTGGACTGGACTATTATGTCTGTCGGGCAAAAGAGCTTCTGAAAGGGCAGCATGCCGAAGATGCCGATTATTTGCGAGAAGCCAGCTCTATGATGTTATTTGACTGGACGGAGTTATCTCAGGATATGCGGGATCAGATGAGGGACATCAGGACAGATAAAACCTCCGATACCCCTGGCAAGTTCGACACAAATAGAATGTGGGATTATCACCATCTTGATAGTTTCAATCAAACGATCAAACTACTTGAACAACTGGCTAACTCCAAACCAGATGAAAAAAGTGGTATCAGGATAAATGGCAAACTGGCCACGCCGCAGTTAATGGTGGCGACCTATGGTGAAGAGCTGGGGCTGGATATCGACGCAGACAGTGAAAAGCATACCGCAGCGGTAAAAGAAAAATATGGGGTCAGTGAATTTAAACCCCTCAGTGATTCCCTGTCTGACCGAAAGCCTGGAGTTCAAAGACCTGTGCAGCCTCAGGAAAATTTATTAGTTGACCCCGAAAATTCAAGTCGGCCATCTATGAGTAAAGGGGCAGCCAGTTCAGGATCGCCCTCTGATCTTCTACTTGATCTTGAAGATAGAGGTTCTGATCCTATATCTGCATTGGGTAAGGAACCTCCTTCTGTCCCTGCAGAGGGAACATCGAATGCGAATGATCCGTTTGGTCCTATACAAATGAGCGAGCCGGCGAACAAATCTGACTCTCAGACCTGATAACATCTCTAAAGATAGAGATAATAAGGTTTCATGAGGCTCCTAACCTCAGGTGTATATTCAGGGTGTTGATGGTATATCGTCAGCACCTTTTCTTTTTCAATCTGACTCTTTCTGGAAATTACCATGACATGCCTGTGAGGGGGATGCTCATTGGAAGAGCGAATTGCCGTCATCATGTTTAGTTTCAAGTCCATCCGACTTGCTGAATGAATAAACTGCTTGCTTGAATCTATTGGCAGAATAATCCAGGCTTGTCCGTTGTCGCTCATCAGACTGTTAATGGCTTTGGCCAGCTCGTCAAAACTGAGGTTATCTGTATGGCGCGCCATATTCCGTTTTGATTCTGGAGCCTTCATGGAATTATGAAAAAATGGCGGGTTGCTAAAAATACAATCAAATCTGGTTTGGCTGGAGCGGGAATAATTCTGAATAGAATCATGGATCAGATTGATCTGATCAGACCACGGACTGTTATTGATATTAACTTCTGCCTGTTCTACAGCGACTCTATCTAATTCTATCGAGGTGATTTTCGCATCTGTTCTCTGGGCTGCCATAAGACTGAGCAGGCCTGTACCTGCACCTATATCCAGGATGCTTTCTGCTCCTGAAAGATCAATCATTGCTCCGAAAATACATGCGTCAGTGGTCACCTTCATGCCGCACTGGCCTTGTTCTATCCGGAACTGTTTGAAATCAAAGTAGCTATTACGTGCCATAAGGTTAAATTTTCAGGCCTTGCGTTTTTGTTGAATGATAACTGCAAAAATGATCATCAGCAGTCCTGCATAGGTTGATGGATAAATATCTTCTCCCAGTATATTGGCAATAAAAATCAGGGAAAGAAAAGGGCTCAGATAACTGATGTTGCTGATAACAGCCGTGTTGTCAGCATGCTTCAATGCCTTCAGCCAGAGAATATAGGCGACTCCCATCTCAACAATACCGATATAAATCGCAGAAATCAGGCCAGTATTGGGAATTGGCCAGAAATCAGAGAAAAGAAAAACCGCAATAATAATCCATGGTAGACCAAACAGGAAGCAGGTGAATAATCCTGCAACAGAGTCGCCTTCCCTACGGGCATTTAATATCCAGTAAAGAGCCCAGATAAGGGTACTGATCAGAGCCAGCGTTACACCGGCAGGGCTATTGAAACTGAAGTTTTGTAGTTCTCCCTGAGTGCTGATAATGACTACCCCGAGATAAGCAAGAAGGCAGCAAAACAGATCTTTCAGAGTCAATTTACTTCCCAACAGAGGGACTGCAAGCAGAGTTAAAGCCATTGGCCAGCTGTAGTTAAGCGCTTGCGCCTGCTGTGCGGGCAGCAAATCGTATGCACCGAAGAGAGCCAGGTGATAAAGAAACGGATTAAGGAATCCAAGGAAAACAAAAAGCCAGAATGACTGTTTTATCTGTTTTATGACCAGCGGAATTTTACCTTGTAGAACAACAAGGGTACCCAGCAAGATGGTTGAGGTCGATACAGACCAGAATACCAGTTGCCAGGGGTCAAGATGTACCAGGGCTATTTTAAAGGCTGTTGCTATTGTGGACCATAAGAGAGCCGTAGCCAGGGCATATAAGCAGGCTTTGTTTTGAGATGTCATTGAATACAGCTAATGAGGAATCTGAAGGCGTATCTTATATCATGATCAGCGTTCGGGTTCTATTTGAACTATAAAATGATTATCCTTTGGAGCTGCTAATATGTCTTAATGCCTGGATTAAATCATTAACGGTAGCTTTATTTAAATCCACAGGCATTGGCGTGCTGTCCAGATAGTGATCAATTAAGGCTTTGTGGAAATAAAGTTGTTGGATAGCTTGATGGTTTTTTGTTCCACGCTGCCTGCTTAATTGTTCAAGTGAATGATCTATTGTGTTTATCATTAATTCAAGTTCGTGGCGGTTGAATTCATTTTTTCCACCAGACAATCGTTTTTTATGGAGTGATTCACTATGTGTTTTAAAAACAGCCTGCCATAGCCGATGTATTTTATTCTGATAATCCACAAGTTTTTCAGGAGAGGGATCAAGTTTCGGATCGGCCTGATCAGAAGCTATTGCAGTTTCAAGTAATGCCGATGAGATAGCCTGGTTACTGGTCGCATTCAGGTCTTCAATTTTAATGACGAATGTTGGATGAGTGAGTGGATCTCGGTTCAGTTCATTATAGAGAGAGTCGTTCGGTTTAATCATCTGAACAGCAATTCCAGGCATTGGGGGAACTTCTCCACTGAGGGCAGTGGTCATATGTTCAATCACTGCTCTATGAAAACCGGCACTGTCACTGGATGTGGAATGTCCATCCATGTAATCTCCGCTAAATTCAAAATGATAGGTTGTGTCCTCTGAACCTGTATCAATTGGGTATGGTGTCAGGGACGAAGGCTTGATAGCATTTCTCGCCGTTTTCGGTTCGTACAGATGAGCCTGTGATAAAAACTCTTCGTTAGCCTTACGGCAATGGACTTTTAGATCACTCTCAGGAATAGTCAGATCATTTTCAATAGTATCCAGCTTGGTTTTCAATAGCATCTGACTATCCAATGAAAAATCATGAAGTGGATTCAATCCCTTTTCAAAACAGGCTATTGCGAACTGCGTTCCATGCCAGGAGTATTCGTTTAAAATTTCTTTTCTGGACGTAATAACTTTTGCTCTTGAGGATGCGCAAATGTTACTGAGAAAATCGAGGTATTGATTAACGGCTGTTTTTTGGGGGTCTGGTAAGCCTTCAGCAGATTGTTTGTATTGAATGAGAACACGTTCAGATTTTGTAATAATGTCTAACGAATTGACAGATTGCCTGTCATCAAGAAAGAGCAGTAATCTGTTGGCAACTCTATCAAAAGAAGTAATAGCTTGTTCCGCTCTGTCCCCGAGTAAAGACGTCCATCCTTCCCTGAAATGTCGCTCATTTTCGCTTCCGTGTTCTCTCAATGCATGATAGAGCTGGGAGTCCCTGGGTGCAGTTTGGGTTGGATTCAGGTCAGGCATGTTATCGGTGAAAAACTCAGAATAAGTCTGATTTCTGATCAGTCGAGCCTGGGTCATCTGATGCGCAGGCACCTGGAGTTTTAATAAGTCTCGAGCCATTCTCTCACCTGTGTTCTTCACAGGAAAAGATTTTTTCTTGGTTCTAGTTGATTTTCTTTGATGAATGGACTTTGAAATAGATTCAGAAAATGATTTATGCCGCTGTAATTTACGAACCTTTTTTTTCACTTCCATTGGCCTGACGGATCTGTTTGACATTAATCCCACAACGGCACTGCTTAAACGCTTAGCCACTGTAGCGCCTGCTGACCAGATTGCTGCCAGTCCCTGCATTAGATTTTCCTGCTGAATGGATTCCTTTATCTTATAGTAGCAATAGAGCTACGAAGGACAGGTCTGATAGACTTGTAACAGACCTGTCAGTCGATGGGTGAAGCAGTGTTATCTGACGGCCATTAAATTAGCTTTCCGGTTATGACGACGTCCTGCTTTTGTTTCATTCCCTCTATTAATAACTCCGCCGGTTTCCGTGACAATTCTTTGAGCGTCAACGCCTTGACTTACAAGATATTTTTTGGCGGATTCAGCCCGTTTCAGTGCCAGAGTATTGTTGTAACTTTCTACACCTCTGTTGTCGGTATAGCCCGTAATGCAAAGCTTGGTGTGAGGCTCTCTTTTCAGTGCGGCCGCAGTTGCGTGCAGGGTAGTGATGGCCTCCCCCTTGAGATCTATTTTATCAAAATCGAAGGTTATGTCGCCGAGATCATTATTGATGGGGCAACCTCGATTATCTACCGGTGTTCCTGAGGGTGTGTTGAGACATTGGTCGATGCCATCATAAATTCCATCATTGTCACTGTCTGTTGGGCAGCCTCGTGCGTCAACAATAGCTCCGGTGGGGGTGTCAGGGCATTGATCAATATTATCGGCAACTCCGTCATTGTCGGAATCAGGACAACCATCTTCATTTACAACCAGCCCAACGGGAGTGTTGGGGCAGAGATCAAGATAGTCAGGTACTCCATCACCATCAGAGTCAATGGGGCAACCACGTGAATCGACTTTCACCCCGGGAGGGGTGCCTGGGCATTCATCTTTTTTGTTGTAGATACCGTCCTTATCGGTGTCATCTCCACGGAGGGCGCAGAGTGTTCCACCAAGAATCGCTCCTCCCAGTGCGCCCCAGCCTGCTGCTTCCGTGCTGTCAACAGCGCCCAGAAGCCCGCCAGTGCCTCCACCAATAAGGGCACATTCACCCCATCGGGAGAGGCTGCCATCTTTGGCGCAGCCAGAAAGAATTGCACTAAGAATTAAGAGAATCAAAATTCTGTGCGGAGTGATGATACGCATGAGGTCAGCTCCGGTGAGTCAGTTATAGCGTGAACGATCTGGAAACTTTGCCTTGAACAGGGATGAGTATAGGTGATGTATTTACTGTGTATGAGGGGTAAATCTACCGGTCAGGAAACTGTTTGTTTTTCTTTGTTCCTGTGCGTCTAATAACCATGAATATTCTAATACTGAAACGGTGATTGACTGGAAATTGTCTGGTTTTCTGATCCAAAGGTGTCAGGCCCTAATAGCTTCAACAGGGGAGCATAAGCTTGCTTGATAGCCATTGTGCTGGCTGAAATACCTCGTGAATTTTGCCAGTACTGGTCAGCACCGTGATTGATCAGGCTGATGATCAGTTCCTCATGTTGATGGAGTACTGCAATCATCAGGGGAGAAAGATCCATGCAGGTGAGGTTTGGATCAGCATTAAACTCAAGCAGGGTATTAACAATAGAGGCTCTTCCGACAGTGACAGCATAACAGAGAGCAGTCAGATTCTCTGGATATCGGATGCTGTGATCGGCACCTGATTGCAGCAGCGTTCTCATCATATCTGGGTTGTTTGTCTGAATTGCCAGCCATAAGGGGCGGGATTCATCCCTCAGGAAGCTGGCGAGTATTCCCGGATAACGGTCCGAGTGTGCGCTTTCCAGAAACAGAGCATGACTCTGGTCAAAAACTTCTTCACATAAATCCCACTTAAACTGCCCTGCATTGTCATCGTAAAGATCAAGCATTGCCTGATTGAAAGGCTGGTCAGGATCCAGGCCTTTTTCAAACAGTTCACTCACCCTGTCTGTATTGTCCTGCAGAACACTCAGTATCAGAGCCAGTTGACTGCAGGTTTGACTGCTCTGTTCTGAATATGGCAATACCGGTTCATCGGCACTCGCCGAAGGAAGAGTGAATAACGAATAAGGATAGATTGCGCCCAGCCGCAATCTTATCCGGTTGTTGCACAAGCCCGGGTTGATTTCTGGTGAGGGTAGTCTATTGAAGTTTACTTCTTTGGGAGATATTGAATCAGAGCGTTTTTACGGAACGCTCTTTATTCAAGATGTAAGCCGTCCGACCACTGCATTATAGTAGTCTGACGCTTTATTATTCTGTAAGACGGTTTATTATTCCCTCCGTTCTTGTGAATGGCGGTGAAGATTTCTTTCTATTAACTCAGGTCGGTTTCATAAAACGGAATGCAATGTGCTTCATGGATTCGCCACACTTTCTGCATTTGAATACCGGTCGAATAATGGCTTTTATTGGGCTGATAATGACGTTCAGAAGTAGCTGCACCAAAAACAGTCGCTTCTTTGCATTGCTGTGTAGAAATCCGTAATCCCGAGATCGTCGGAAGCGTTTGGGAAGGACGTGTTTTAATACCAACCACAAAAAATCTTCACCAGACAGAGTTCGGGTGTCTGTTTTGCCGGTTTCGCTGTTGATGTAGGCAAAGGTGACTTGTCCTTGTCGACTGGACAGAATGTTTTTATCGCTGATCACGCCTCTATAAAGGTAGCGAGAAAGATACTTTAGGGCAGTCAATCCTTTACCGACGTGTTTGCAGTTAACGACCCATTCTTTCGGGACTGTGACCTTTAGCTTTGGTGATAAAAGTTTGTGTTCATCCAGTGCTTTCAGGAGTTTGGCTCGAAACACTTTGGCCAGATTCTTACCATTGAACAGATATTTGCCCTTGAGTTTTCGCCACTCATTTCTTCGAGTGTTGATGCCTCCGCCGGCTACGACAAAGTGTACATGGGGATGGTAATCCAACCGACGACTGTGGGTATGCAATACACCGGTCATGCCCAGATCTGCGTCCATGTTTTTAGGATTCGCGCCAAACTCTTTCAGGGTGTCTGAAGCGATTCTGAATAAGAGGTCATAAACCGTTCGCTGGTGCTGCCATGCCAGTGTTCGAAGTTGAGCGGGTAAGGTAAAAGTCACCATAAAGTATTCCACTGGCAGCAACTTTTGACTTTGCCGTGCCAGCCACTGGCTGGTGTCGGTGTTCTGGCAACGATTGCAGTGACGGTGTCCGCAAGACATGGGCTTTTGATCCCGACTGCCACAGCCATTGCATTCCAGTAATGTCATGCCTGAACCTGGAGTTCGACAGAGTTGGATGGCTTTAAGTGCTTTTCGATGACCCGGTAATAAACGATGTTCGTATTTTTTCAGAAAACGATCACTGTACTGATCAGCAATGTCAGCGAGATTCATTGATCGTCTCCTTTTAGGTTGAGAGAGTCGATCATATGATTCATGGTTTTTTGGGTATTCAGTTGAACTGTTTGGCTCTTCCCTAATTTCAGTGAGCTGGGTATAGACAGCCGTTGTTTTAGGGCACATGTGTCCGAGCAACGTCTGAATAGCTCTAAGGCTCAGACCTTGCTCCAGTAAGTGGGTAGCAAAACTGTGCCGTAAGTTGTGAGGACTGACTTTTTTATTGATTCTGGCGTCTTCGACCAGTTGCTTCATGGCTTTCTGGGTACAGGACAAACTCATGGATTGAGTGGCATTATGTCGTTGTGTGGCGGTTTGTCCTTCAGGAAACAGAAATCGTGAGTTCTGATGAGTAGCCCAATACCGTCGCAGGGCTTTGAGCGTACGAAGGGGAAGGTTGACATAGCGATCTTTACCGCCTTTACAACCTCGTAAATGAACCCTCATTTGTTCGGAATCGATGTCAGCTGTGGTCAGGTTAAGGCCTTCACTCAACCTCAACCCCATACTGTAAAGCGTGAGCAGAATGGTGTAATACCGTAGCTTTCTGGCTTTATTGAGCAGGCGTTCTATTTCTGATGCGGTGAGAATAACGGGAAGCCGTTTGACGGTGGGGGGCTTGATGATTTCTACAAAGTTCCAGTGTTTCTTAAGGATATGTTTCCAGAAAAACTGAATCCCGTTACGGTCGGTTTTGACGGTGCTCCATGAATGAGATTGCACCAGAGCAGCAAAATAGGTTTTAAGATCATCAGGAGTGAGTGTGTCGGGGCAGCGGTCAAAGAAGGTGGCTAGACGCCGCAGTGGTCGGCTATAAAGATCAATAGTGGACTTGCTCTTTCCTTGGAGTACCAAGGCTTGCAGGTGTTTTTGGTACAGTTGTTCAAATCGTTTTTGTTCGGTACTGTTCATTGAATGGACTTCCGGAATAAGCCACAACGGGTTGTTGTGGAATCAGGAAGTATTGGACATTCGCAGCGGTGCTTGTTTTCGTCGCGTAGCGGCTTGGTTCAACAACACGGATAGGCAGAGCAGAGATCTAAGACTTACTACTAATTGCCTTTTCATGAAAATAGTCTCCCTGGTTCATTTAATAGGACAGGATAGAGAGCGGGAAGTTCATTCTTTCAGGGATACCAGCGGATTGAAAAGCAATTTATTTATGTAAAGAACTGCGTACATATATTGTTGCTTGAGTGCCTCGAGCTATTCAGCGTGCTGCTATAATATCCTTCCACCGAAAGAGAGTTTATATTTACGGTAAACTTGGGTTCTAGCACTTAAACCACCCCTGAGGGCTGGATTAATGGCCACTGTTTTGTCCTGTATTAATAAGACATTAGTCTTGTTTATTATTGTCCTGTCGTCTTCACTTCATGCTGAACGCAACAGCGGAACCGCTACAAAATATTTCCTGCCCGCTGACCAGAAGTCCACAGACAATCATCGCTATCCCAGACAGTCACAGCCCCCTATTGAAATAATCGAAGGTCCGCAGGACCAGCATGTCTGTCCGGGAGGACGAGCGTTATTTCAATGCGAATATACAGGGACTAATTATCTCCCTTACTGGGAAATAAATGGTGTAGCTTATTCTGCGACTAACCTTCCGTCACGATTTCACTACAGCACCGAGGGGCTGGTATTAGAGCCTGTTCATTCCAGTGACCATGAGATGACCGTAACATGTCTGTTTGTACTCTATGACTCAGGTGCTTTTCATCGCCTGAGTAGTGATTCAGCCCGATTATTTTCTGCATCCCTTGACTTTGGTACGTCTCAGGCAGATTCATCCTGTCTCATCGATACAGAACTGGACAGTTTTATCATCAGTGATCAGTTGATCAGTGAGTTGTCAGATAATGTAGGGCTGGTTCAGGATATTAATGTTCAAGCGGGATGCCGTCATTTCGATAAAGCCGTTATGCTGGATGCTGATCAGGGATTTTTGCCCTTAACATCGATCACCAGCGGCAGTGTTCTGGCACTGATTGATCCACGCAAGGGTGAGTTGATACTTTCTACAGATCAGACTCTAACAGTTGATGCCGGGTGGAAGCTGACGATGGTAGGTCTTCCCGTCAGTGTCACTGGAAGTTCTGGCAGTGGACAGCAAAGACGTTCTACTACACCGGAAACATGGAGAGCAGGATACAGTACTGGCGTGAGTCATAGAGCAATCATTTCATATAGCCTGTCAGAAGGGAATGTTGGAATAGACTGTAGGAACAGTGATTGCTATCTGGAAAATCTAAATTTTGTGGCAGCTGAACATCATCATCCCGGTTCGCAATTGATCAATCAGGCTGCAGGCATACTACAGGTGACTAATAGTTCCTTCTCTTCAGGCACGGATGTTATTCGACAGCAGGGTGGAATGCTTGAAATAATCGATTCTGAATTTCTGATCAATGGCGCTGCACCAGCGATTTCTTCTGATCGTAAAGTTCGAATCTGTGGCAGCCATTTCGATTGCACCGGCAGTTGTTCCCTGGCCGTTGATTTCCACCCCTATACGCCAGATTGTCAGCCGATAACACTTGAGCACTCCCGTTATACTCGATTCCCGCAGTCTGTCAGTATTATTCCAACCCGTGCAGAGCATAGTTTTCGAGTACCGGTATCCATTCAGTCTAGCTATCTGGACAGTGCGAGACTGGGCACGGGTATCGTTTTAGATGGTTCGATGGATCTTTTCTTCCAAAACAACACCCTGGTCAATCTGCAGACAGCATTGATTTTTAACGATGGGAACAGCATTGAAATCAAACAGTCAGACAACAACCTGATCAGTGCAGAAACAGTGTCCTACGGTTGTCCCGAAAGAGGTGTGCTGAATTATTCAACACCTGTCATGGCGGGCTCAGGTGAGGTGGATCTGGAAGGAGAAAAGAAAAATGCAGCGATTTTTTCCTGTGAAAATACCGTTGCTGGCAATGAAGAAAATGTGGCTGTGGATATAGAGGAGGAGAGCGAAACAAGCGCAGGTACCACACTGAGTCCAGTGTATATTTTCCCTTTTCTTCCTGCGGCTCTTTTCATGGCACTGATAAGGTATTAAAGAGATAAGATGTACTTACCTGCCAGCCCCAAAATATGCCTGTCTGTGCATCAAAAGTTATTATAGAGAGCCTATAAAACTGAAGTTGATCGGCATGAGAGCAGAATATCAATCAAGCTGGCAGCCAAACTGGAAGAAACAAGTTCAGGTTGAATGATTTTTTCACATCTCCCTCAAGTTTTTAATGCTGAAAATTTAGTCAGGTAATAATCAGATGGAGTGATATCAATGATTAACATTGCTCTTTCCGATACTGGCTGGGTGTTTTCCTGTGCCACCTCCTGAATGCATTAATAAACGCACTGGCTTCGCTGTAATCCAGTTCTTCGGCAATGGATTCAATGGATAGCTCCTTTTGATTGAGCAGCTCTATTGATCGAATTTGACGAACATCATCCACAATACTCCTGTACTTATGGCCTTCATCAGCCAGCTTGCGCCTCAAGGTTCGCTCAGTCATATGAAGATAATTGGCCATCTCTGGCATTGCGGGAAAACGATTTTGAGACTCTAGATACCACTGCACTTTGTCTGCTATCGAATCAGCCATTTCTCCACGTAACAGCATTTCAGTCTGACATTGTTGATACAGTAGCTGCTTAGCGGTTTTTATGGGTTGTCTGGATGGTAGCGTCAATTGTTGGGGGTATAGATCGACATAATTTGCCGGTTGGTTGAATTGAACGTTATTGATAAGAAACCGGTCGTATTGTTCTTTTTCTGCCAGAGGACTGTGTGAAAGGCATACGCGGGAGACCAGCTCACTTTGATGGAGCCCAAAAAGATCTTCAATAACTGTAACGGCTGCACTGAGATCTCGTTCCATCATGAACCCCCGGAGCTCGGCGAGGGGTATTCTGCTTCTCAGGTGAACGCGACAAACATCTATCCGGTGCTCAAAAGTCAATTTGAACAAAACATGAGACAAAGTAGAAAATCGGACCAGTATATTAATTGCTTCTCTTAAATCTTTGGCACTTAACAACAGCTGACCAGTAATACCCTGAGAGCGTGTTTCGTAGAAACGTCCCAGCTTCAATGCCAGTTCTGGTTCCGGACAGAGATTTATCAGGTTTTGGGTAAGTCGTTTTTCCTGAGACCATTCCAACATTGAGCGATCATCGAGAAAATCCATTATTTTCAGTCCGCTGCCATCAAGCAAACGTTGTATGGGGAGTTTTCTTTCTGTTGCGAATTTTAATAATGGAAATATGCAGGCGATAGGTCGTTTCAGTGATTCATCTCTATGCTGGGGCGGATTGATGATCATTCAGGCCAATTCCATACTGTTATCTGTGTCCGGAATTATCAATTATATTGCCGACTTAAGCCTAAGAACAGACGCCAATGTATGGATAATGATGTTTGGATAAGAGAATAACAGGCGGATTCATGATGCTTAGAAAAATCTGTGCAATAGTATTAACAATGACAGTGGTTTCAGGCTGGGCCAGTGTGAACAGCGAGGTTGTATCAAATGACACCGTTATAGTCGCCAGCTCACCGGGTAGTACTGTACTTAAAGAGTATCCGGAAGACTATTTTCCCGCAGGCTCAGAAGGATGGTTCGTTATTCCCGAAGGTGTAGATAAGGGTAAAAAACTGTTTTTCTATGACAGAGTATTTGGTGAAGGTGAGCCTGAATCGACAATACTGTTTGTCCATGGAAACCCTGAAACATCTTATACCTATAGTAAAGGCATTAAGGAGCTGGTTAAGCTGCAGACTAAATCCAGTCGAGTCATTGCAATGGACCATATAGGTTTTGGTCTTTCTGATCAGGCCAGCTTTGAAATGGTGGATATGCACCATTCGAATAATCTTTTGCAGCTGGTAGAGTATCTGGATCTGCAGAATGTCACTCTGGTGGTACACGACTGGGGCGGGGCAATTGGTATTGGCGCTCTCATTCAGCAACCAGAACGGGTGACGTCTCTGGTTATATTGAACACCACTGTATTTCCGATCTCGAAAGAAGGCAAATACTACGGTAACTTCCCTGGTGAAGCTCTTTCCTGGACTAAAACACCCAACTTTGTTCCTGACTTTCTCTGGGGAAATACGGCTGCATTTGTATATGGTCTCCAGCCACTGAAGCCAACAACGTCTACAAAATTCGTAATGAGTTGGTTGGGGTATCAATTTAAAGTTATGTTTGGCTTGCTTAATGAGCAAGAGGAAGTTTACCAGCAGATATACGCAGGTCAGTTTGATTCGTCGACTATCAACGCCAGAAGTTCACAGCGAATGGTACGTCAGACTTCAGACTGGGGTTATGGATGGGTTTATGAAGACCCCACGATGGGTACTCAGGACAATCGAGCCTATTATCAGTATATGCAGGATAATATTACCCGTGTTTGGGGACCAGACGGACAGAACATTCCTGCGCGTGGGCTTTTCGGTGAATGGGATGTGCTGGCAAAGCAAAGTGTTCTCGATCAATGGACAAATGCACTTCCCCAGTTAAATGGCAATATTGAGTTATTTGAAAACACGACACACTTTGTCGAAGAATCGAAATCGGCAGAACTGGCTCAGGCCATTATTTCTGTATCAAACCTGGATTAAGACGTTGTTTCAGGCTTAAGACTCTGTGTTTTTTACAGGGTCTTATTTTAATCTCTGAAGATTCAATCCCCGCCGTTTGCAGTATCTGAGAAACTGCCGTGTTCCTGTCATTTAGCAATTTGCCTTCGCCTCGCTCATAGGCAATGACTGAAACTGGCAAAAAAACTAATCGTAATATAAATCAGGTCGCGCCTTAGTGCGCACAGAAACAGTCTGATCCCCGGAATTCATACCATTTCTATCCTTTAGCACTGCTACTGTGCTGTCTTTTTAAGTGCAGATTCTGAAATGACATGCTCATAACGCAGGTTAGAAAACAGAAATGGTATTACTCTCTGGAGGTTAATTTCCGGTATTTTTTGCCGATCAGTAAAGAAGATAATATTTACAGGGATGAGCATGTGAAAAACCGGTTTGCTGCTGCGATGTTGTTATTGTTTTCTATGCCAATAACGATCAACGCTGATGATACTGACTTGTTTGTAGCCGAGTTACCAAGTGATGCCCAGTCCAATGTTATCTTTGTAATGGATACATCAGGCAGTATGGGAGCAAGTGTTGGTAACAGCACCCGAATTGCAGTGGCAAAATCGGCAGCGCGAAGTTTTATAGAAAATGCCCGGAACATTAATATAGGGCTGATGAGCTTTCAGGGTAATTCAGGGGGCACCGTTGATAAGGCTGTGGAGACGGTTGATACCGGGCGGCAAAGTGCCATCAATGTTGTTAACGGTTATATAGCCAGTGGCGGTACGCCTTTGAGTGAGACACTCTATGAAGGGTATCGGTATTTAACGGGACAGGCTCGGAAATTTGCTGTCAGAGGTGATTCTGATGCAATGAGTGGTGGTAGTTATCTCTCACCTATTACCAATTCCTGCCAGAAAAATTACATAGTGCTTTTCACTGATGGTGATCCTTCAAAAGATGAAGGTGCCAATGCGGATATTCACAGCCTGCTTAGCGGACTTACCCTTCCCCAGGGGCTGAGTGCTAGTTGCAGTGGACATGGCGGATGCCTGGATGAACTCGCCTGGTATATGCATAATCAGGATATTCTGCCCTCCATGGCGAGTGACCAGCTTGTTGACACCTACACCATTGCCGGTTTTGGCAGTGCGCCTCCAGCGCTCTTGACCAGTACTGCAAATCACGGTGGCGGGGAGTATTTTTCAGCCAGTAATGCCAGCGAACTGAATGATGCATTAAATGCCATACTGCTAAGGGTCAATTCAGAAGAATCAACGTTTTCTACGCCTGTGACCACAACTAATCTTTTTAATTCTCTGGAAACAGCGGAAGAAGTGTTCTACACGGTGTTCAGACCCAATGTCGGACCGGGGTGGACGGGAAATCTTAAACGTTACCGGCTTGGTTCTGATAATCAGCTATACGACGTGAATGATGTATTGGCCATAGATTCCAGCACGGGTTTCTTTGCCGAAACAGCTCAGAGTTTCTGGAGCTCATCGGCGGACGGAAAAGTTGTTGAAGATGGTGGGGCGGCAGAGAAAATTTCAGGCAACAACTTAGTGAGTTATACCAATATATCCGGTGAAACCGATGTAGACCTATTGGATTTTACAAACTTACTGCATGAGACCTATGGTTCTGTCACTCCTCAGTTACTCGGAATAGATGTCAGCGGTGGTGTTACGCAGGCCATTACGGATGAAAAGAATGAAATCGTTCAGTGGGGACGAGGAATTGATGTCGATGATGAAGACAGCGATGGAAGTACCACTGACAATAGAACCAGTATGGGCGATCCACTGCATACCAAACCTCTGATATTGCGATTCTATAAGAGTACCGGTCCTCTTGCAGGAGTGGGCGGCATTGATGATAAAAGTATATTTTTCACAACGAATGATGGTTTTCTTCGAGCAGTCAATGCTAACACCGGCAATACGCATTTTAATTTTATTCCCAAGGAGTTACTGAAAAATCTTAAAATTTACCGGGATGGTTATGTCGAGGGTGATGATATCAAGGTATACGGACTCGATGGCCCCATGACGGCCTGGGTCAATGATATCAATGGTGATGGTGATGTGTTGCAGGCAAATAACGGCCCTGCAGCGGATACCGGAGAGCATACTATTTTATATCTGACCATGCGTCGTGGAGGTAATAATATTTATGCTCTTGATGTAACTCATAGAAGTTCACCTGAGTTGAAGTGGGTAATTAAAGGGGATCTGGATAATGACCATGAGTTTGATTCCCCGGCAACAAACCCATCATTTGGTGAACTTGGGCAGACATGGTCTGCAGCCAACGTTGAAAAAATACTCTGGAACGGTAGCAGCAAACAGGTTTTGATTTTTGGTGGCGGCTATGATCTGGATACGGATGACGATTCAACCATTGAATACAACAATGTGGGCAGGGCAATTTATATAGTTGATGCTTTGACTGGAGCCAAACTCTGGTCTGGTGAGCGCAGTGGGGGAGACCTGACCATCACGGATATGAACTATAGTATTCCTGCTGATGTGACTACTGTCGATATTGATCAGAATGGCTATGTTGATTACATTTTTGCCGCGGATGTTGGTGGGCAGATTCTCCGTCTTGATATTAATCAGACCAATACCGGAGCTGCTGATTTTGCTACGGGCGGGGTGATTGCCAATCTGTCAGGCACCAGCGAGTCCAGTGCGCGTCGCTTTTTTGAAGCACCGGATGTTGTTATAGGTAAAGACAGCCAGTATTTGAATATTACCATTGGCAGTGGCTTCAGAGCAGAGCCTCTGGGGACAGAAGTCAGTGACCGGGTTTACGTGATTAGGGATCCAAATGTTTTTAATAGCCCAAGCAGTTATGGATATGATTCAGGATCGGTGATTACTGAATCGTCCCTTTATGATGCTACGGCTAATCTGATACAGCAGGGAAACTCCGGTCAGCAGGGCACAGCGCTTGCAAATTTAGCCAGTGCTCATGGCTGGATGATGCGACTGGAAACATCCGGTGAAAAAGTGTTGGGCAGACTGAAAGTCTTCAAAGGTATTCTTCTGTTCAATACCTTTGCCCCAAGAAGTTCAACGGCCGTTATCTGTGGTCCCCAGTCCGGTGAAAATTTTTTTTATGCAGTGAGTGTTGAAGATGCCAGTTCGGTGTTTAATCTCGATGGTGCAGGAACAACAGCTTCATTGAATAAAACCGATCGAAAAAAGCTGCTTCAGCATAGCTCGCTGGCCCCTGAACCGTCTATCTTGACCCGGGGTTCCGGAGGCGCGGAAATCTGTGTCGGTACAGAATGTTTTCAGGATACTTTACAGAGTCTGGGCTCTGTACCGGTCAATCGGAATTTCTGGAAAGAAAATCGTTAAACATCCTGGAATAGGCATTACAAGTCTACTGAGTTCTGGCGATAACCCGAAAGAGATATCGGTTGCTGAAATAACAAAAGGATTCCATCCGGAGAGTGTTCTTTGAAAAATATGAAAGGATTCAGTCTGATTGAAATTATGATTGTTATTGCCATTATCGGTATTCTTGGCGCAATCGCTTATCCTAACTACACCGCCTGGGTAATCCAGTCCCGTCGAAGTGAAGGCATTTCAATGTTGCTTCAGATACAGCAACAGCAGGAACGTTATTTCACAGAACAGCTTACCTATGCCTCTGATCTTACCTTGTTGGGATTCACCGTGGATGCCAACGGTAAAGTTACAACAGAGGGCGGCCATTACCTGATTTCAGCTGGATTATGTACAAGTCTGACGATCAGTCGATGCGTGCTGATGACCGCAGAACCCCAAGGTGTTCAGTCCGGTGACGGTAACATTTCATTGGATAGTCGGGGCATAAGAGCACCCGCCAGTCACTGGCAGTAGCAATAACACCGTAACCGGCATTCGAGTAAAAACAGATCGGGACGATATATCAATAGAGTTGGATCAATGACTTAAGAAAAATGGCTTAGGAAAAATGCAGGTCATGGAGCAGGACACCAGAGATACCATCAGGTTGTTGATAGTGGACCCTTCCAATGAGGAGGCCGAAGCCCTGTTGAATGTGTTTCGCGATGCAGGCCATGCTACTCGTGGAGGACATATCACGTCTCATGAATCTCTTGAGCAGGTAATGTCAAACCGGCAGAAGTGGGATCTACTGCTGATATCAGAGCTCACGGAAGATCTTACCCTCACCGGTATCCAGGATTATATAGCCCAGCAGGGGCGGGATATTCCCGCAATTATGCTGACCGATTATGCTGATGTTTCAGAAACTCTTGAATATATAAAGTTGGGAGTACGGGCTGTTGTTGCCCGAAACAGCGATGAACATTTATTGATTTGTGCCGGAAAAGAAGTGGAAGATCTGAAAATACGTCGCCATTATCGACGTATGAGCGTTGCCCTGAATGAATCTGAAAAACAGCGGCGAATGTTACTGGACGATCAGATTGATGCCATCGTTTATGTAGGGGAAGGGATTGTTCGATACGCGAATCCGGCATTTCTTGAACTGTTGGAATTGCAGGGTTCGGATGCCATTGTCGGAAAACACTTCAAGGAGCTGGTGGCCAGTAATGATCGTCAGGAAGTGGATGATTTCTTAACCAGTATTGAAGACAGTGGTCAGGGTGTAGCGGCCATCCAGTGTCCTTTACTACTGAATGGCAAGACAGAGCAGCCTATCAGGGCGGTGGTTACTCCTACCTCTTTTCAGGGAGAGTATACCCTCAGCCTGTTGGTTAGAGCGGAGCATCAAAATCAAAGTGTTGAAGACGTTGAACAGGAAGTACTGCAGGAAGCAGCCGCTGACAGCACCACGGGAATGTTTGACAAAAAGCAGTTTGGTGAACAGCTGGATGTTGCAATTCAGAGGGTAGTTACCGGGAAAGGCAAAATGACCCTGTTGTGTATCAGTCTTGATACCCTGAAACCGGTTCATGAAAAAGGCGGTCGAAAAATGAGCCAGCCTATGCTGGCATCGGTGGCTAAACGACTGGGTAGTACACTGGGTACTGAGCATCCGGCCGCGAGTTGGGGAGGCGGCTACTTTATGTCTCTGCTGAATGTGGATGGTGAGAAGCCAGTCAAGACTTTGATTGATGAACTGATTGATGAACTGACTGAGAATGTTACAAAAGATATGGTTTCTGTTGATAGCCACCAATTGCCGGTTCGGCTGAGTTTTGGGGCTATTATGCTCAGTGATACCAATAATGATCCTAAAACATTATTGGTTCGTGCCCGTCATGCCTGTTCCCAGTCCCAGAAACAGGGTGGCGGTAAGTTAAGCTTCTACCAGAAACGTAAAATCAATGTAGTGAGCTCGGTGGAAAAGCATATGGCTGGCATGGTCAGTCAGGCTATGAAACATGATCAGATCAAACTGTTCTATCAACCTGTGATCAGTCTGAAAGGTTCTAAAGAGGAATATTATGAAGTTTTCCTTAGAATGACCGATGTTCGTGGTCGTGAACATGATGCTGATAATTTCCGTTCCAAACTGGATAAAAACAGCCTTTGGGGAAAAATTGATCGCTGGCAGGTTATCCAGGCGAGCAAGGATTTGATGGCCAAACGTAAGGATGGCCATGATACCCGTTTGTTGTTGCATCTTGGTGGAAGTTCGATTTCAGACAGTTCATTTCTTCCCTGGATGGGGGTTGCCCTCAAAGCAGCTGGTATTCCATCGGAAGCTGTTACCATCGAACTGAGTGAACCTAATCTGGTGAGATACCGTCAGGAAATACCGGTGTTTTTCAACGCGCTGAAAGAGATGGGGTGCCGCATTGCCATCAGTGAATTTGGCTGCAGCCTGAACCCCATGGCAACCATTGAGCCTCTGCCGGTAGACTTTATTAAAGTTGACCCTTCCTTTACCAAAGACATTACCAGTGATAATAAAGGAGATGAGCTTCAGGAAATGATTAAAACCCTGGCGGAAAATGGCCGTAAAGTGATTGTTCCTCAGGTTGAAAATTCAGCTGAAATGGCCCCTCTCTGGCACAGTGGTGTCGATTTTATTCAAGGGCAGTTTTTGCAGGAACCTACTGAAACCATGACCTTCGATTTTGGCAGTGAATTTTAATCGCACGTATTTCTGTTAAAAAAACTCTCCTCTACACAAAGCATCTGAAGATGCAGGCAGGTGGCAAACAAGCGAATTCCCATGAGCTTTCACGTAGTCAGTAATTGGAGGGAGCAAAGCAGCCAGCACCTCATATCTTAAAGGGAATGTGTATAAAATGCCGTTGTGAATTTACAGGCACCTCAAGTTGGCAGACAATAGCGGCCTCAAACACAGATCAAATAGAAAGGTATCAGGTATTTCGATGTCCGCAACGCTCAATATTGTCATGGCCCAGCTGAACCTGGTGGTGGGTGACATTGATGGAAATACCACCAGGATGATAGAGGCTGCTGAACAGGCCCGTGATCAGCTCAATGCAGATATAGTGGTTTTTCCTGAATTAAGCTTATGCGGCTACCCGCCAGAAGATTTATTACTACGGCCCAGTCTGGTACTGAGGACAGAGCAGGCCCTGCATCGTTTACAGGTGGTGAAGGGCATAGACCTTGTTATTGGTGCTGCAGCCATGGGAGCGCACGGCCTGGAAAATCAGGCACTGGTCATGCGCGATGGACAGATTCTCACCCGCTATGCCAAGCAACACCTTCCCAATTACCAGGTGTTTGATGAGAAGCGCTATTTTGTTAAAGGTCGGGAAACCTGTATTTATGAATGTAAGGGCGTACAGGTTGCCCTGCTGATTTGTGAAGACCTCTGGTATGAAGGCCCTGCCATGAGAGTAAAAGAAGCGGGAGCCGATCTGATCATCAGCCTCAATGCCTCGCCTTTCCATAAAGATAAACAATCTCAACGGCATGATATTGTGGCGCAGCGTTGTCAGGAAACCGGCCTGCCGGTTGTTTATGTCAACCTTTCCGGTGGTCAGGATGAACTGGTGTTTGACGGTGGTTCCTTTGCCATGAACGGGAACGGGGACATTGCAGCAGGCGCAGATTATTTTACCGACGACCTTTACCCCGTGCAGTTTGATAAAGATCTGAAAGCGTTCAATGAAGGGGATCGGGCTGAAATTCCGGATCTCTGTGCCCGTGTTTATAGTGCGCTGGTTATGGGCGTCAGGGACTATGTTAATAAAAATGGCTTTAAGGGTGTTGTGCTGGGGCTTTCGGGAGGAATTGATTCCGGATTGACACTGGCCATAGCAACGGATGCCCTGGGTAAAGACCGGGTTGAAGCTGTCATGATGCCTTATCGCTATACCTCGGACATGAGTCTGGAAGACGCTGAAGAAGAAGCTGAAGCCCTGGGCGTCGAATATAAAGTACTGCCCATTGAACCCATGTTTGATGCCTTTATGGATACACTGAGTTCGGAGTTTGAACATCAGGGACGTGACACCACAGAAGAAAACCTTCAGTCACGGTGCCGAGGTGTGATGCTGATGGCTATTTCCAACAAAAAAGGTTACATGGTTCTGACCACGGGTAACAAAAGTGAAATGGCGGTGGGCTATGCCACGCTCTACGGTGATATGGCCGGTGGTTATAATGCTTTGAAAGACGTGCCCAAAACGCTGGTATTTAAACTGTCGGAATATCGCAATACTCTGGGTTATGTGATTCCCCAGCGGGTGATTGACAGACCACCGTCTGCTGAACTGGCTCCGGATCAGAAAGATGAAGACAGCCTGCCTCCTTATGAAGTGCTGGATCACATTATTGAGCTGTATGTGGAAAAGGATCAGAGCGCTGAAGCCATCATAAATCATGGCTATAACAGGGATGAGGTAATGCGGGTACTGCGCCTGATCGATGTGAATGAATTCAAACGTCGCCAGGCGGTGGTAGGTGTTCGTATCACACCCAGAGGCTTTGGGCGCGACCGCCGTTACCCCATTACCAGTGGCTGGCGTCCGGGTGTGTGATAAAAATCGGGCGATAAATTGATTTACGCTTGAGAGTAATAATTTATCGACCTGCAGTGATTAAATAACCTGAGTGCAAAGCTTCCAGTTGTTTATGCAGTTGTTCGATTGAGCGACTGTTGTCTACCACATCATCGGCTTTGCTCAGCTTATCTTCTCTGGATGACTGTTTGCTGATAATGGCCAGAGTCTGCTCTCTGGTCATATCATCACGTTGCATGGTGCGTTCGATCTGAAGATCCAGAGGCAGATCAACCACCAGTAACCGGTGGGTGAGTGCCTGCTGATTTGTTTCGATCATCAGAGGGGAAACCAGAATCACATACTGTGACGATGCATTCTCGATTGCCCGGATAATCTCTTCCCGAATCAGCGGATGAAGCAATTGTTCAAGCCAGGCTCTTTCAGCGTCGTCTTTAAAAATAATATCCCTCAACCTGCGACGATCAAGGGAACCGTCTGTTAACAGTATGTCCTTCGTGTATCGAACTAAAATATCTGTCAGAGCGGGTTTACCGGGTTCGACCACAACACGGGCAGCCAGATCCGCATCAACAATTTCAATACCTTTTCTGGCAAAAAAATCCGTAACAGCCGTTTTACCACTGCCTATGCCACCGGTGACGCCTACAACAAACGGTTTGTTTTTCATCAGTTTGCGATTCCGGAAAACTGCAGATACGACTGAATTATAGTGTCACCCCAAATCAGGGCTATCAAGCCTGCAGCAGCCAGATAGGGACCAAAGGGGATAGGGTTGGAGCGATCCTGACGTTTAAGAACAATAAGCAGAATGGCCACCAGGGTACCCACCAGTGAAGAAAGCAGAATCACCAGAGGGAGCTTCGCCCAGCCCAGCCAGACACCCAGAGCAGCCAGAAGTTTAAAGTCACCATAGCCCATGCCTTCTTTGCCGGTGATGAGCTTAAATAGCCAGTACACAGACCAGAGTGCAAGATATCCTGCAACAGCGCCCCAGAGAGCATCCTCCAGTGAAACCGTTAAGCCAAAATTACTGGCAATTAATCCGGCCCATAAAAGGGGCAGGGTAATGGAATCGGGCAGTAACTGGGTGTCCAGATCAATCATGGTGAGAGTCAGCAGACTCCAGGCAAACAAACAGAGTACAACGGTCTGAAGAGTGGCGCCAAAGCTCAGACCTATGAGTACAGCGAGGGCCGCACTGATGATTTCAATGGTTGGGTAGCGAATCGAAATACCGGTATTGCAGGACGAGCAACGACCTTTCAGAAACAGATAACTTAATACCGGGATATTTTCCCAGGAGCGTATTTTGTGACCGCAGGAAGGGCAGGTAGAAGCAGGCGTCATGAGGTTGAATGTATCAACCGGCTCAGGCTCTCCATCCGGATTAAGAAAAGCTGTACTCTCCTGACGCCATTGATTGTTCATCATTATGGGTAGTCGATGAATAACCACATTGAGAAAGCTGCCAATGATAAGGCCAAACAGAGCCAGTACTGTCAGCAGAGACGCTGTGGAACTTTGCAGAAGGTCAAGAAATTGCATTGCAATGTTCTTCCGTGAGTTAAATTATTGATGCAGAGCCTGTGCTTTAAATTATCATCCCCGATGTGAAGAACGGGTTTCCCAGCTCTGGTTTTTATAGGGAATCTAAGGCAATAATGCCAGTATTATGGCTGGTTTCAATGATTTTGTTCATCTGGATTCAGCTCCAATTCTGGAAAAGAACCAAGCGGGTATGAAAAATATCAATACTCGCTTGTTCATTCTACTCAGGAAAGGGGAAGTCATTTTTTATAATCAGACGAGTTGGCAATCCAGTAAGGCAGCTGATTGATTTCTTTTTAGTTCCTATACAACCTCTGTTCGAGAGCCGGATTGACTGGCTGGCCGTCATTATTCTCGCAGCCATTTACTGAAGGATGTATATGTCTGCGTGGCTATGCAGATGGTTGTTGGCGAAGGGTTTTTTAGCAATACACGAGCAACAGTCACCTTTAAATAACTTAAGCGACGACTTATTGTTAGTAATAAATAAACCGGAAATATCAGCAGCGGTTCTTGCGATATCAGTTATTAAATGATGCCATGACTGATTACAGCAACCGGATTGCTGGCATGAATGCATCCGACAATATCTGACAACGACAGGATCGCCAGAGATGCGTTCTGGCAGAATAAATGACCATGGAGTTAATAAAATGCCTTCTTCCATAGTGCTACCGAGAACCATGCAGATTGGTGCCGGTGCCAGCCAGAAAATTGCTGAGGTTCTTGGTCAGCTGGGTTGTAGCAGACCATTGATTGTTACGGACCAGATGATGGTGCAACTGGGTTATGTTGAAAAAATTCAGAGCCGCTTAAACCAGCAGGATATTCCCAGTGGACTCTTTGCGGATTGTCTTCCGGAACCCACCGATGATTCTATTCTGGCAGGCGTTGCCATGGTGCAGGCCAGCGATTTTGACGCCATTATTGCACTGGGTGGTGGCAGTCCCATTGACAGCGCCAAAGCCATCTCGATACTGGGCAGGTTCGGTGGAGAGATGAAAGATTACCGATTCCCCAGAGATGTCTGTGAATCAGGGTTGCCGGTCATCGCCATACCCACCACCGCTGGTACTGGCTCGGAGGCTACTCGTTTTACCATTATCACTGATGCGGCCAGCGACGAAAAAATGCTCTGTGTTGGTTTGGGTTTTATGCCGGTGGCCGCGCTTATTGATTTTGAATTAACACTGTCATTACCCGCCAGGGTAACCGCCGATACGGGTATTGATGCACTGACCCACGCCATGGAAGCCTATGTCAGTCGTAAAGCCAATTTGTACAGTGACTCTCAGGCACTTCAGTCCATGGCTCTGATTGCTCCCAATCTCAGAAAGGTATATCAGGAACCTGGTAACAGAGAGGCCAGAGAGCAGATGATGCTGGGAGCAACTCTGGCCGGTGTCGCATTTTCCAATGCGTCCGTGGCTCTTGTACACGGCATGAGTCGTCCAATTGGTGCGCATTTTCATGTACCTCACGGACTCAGTAATGCCATGCTCCTGCCAGATGTAACGGCATACTCTATTGAGGCTGCCAGTGATCGATACGCCACTTGCGCAAGAACCATGGGGGTGGCGTCGATATCCGACACCGACACAGAAGCCAATCAAAAGCTGTTGACCGAACTGAGGGCTATTAACACAGAGCTTCAGGTGCCCACTCTCAGAGCATTTGGTGTTGATAAATCGCAGTTTTTCGATTTACTGGAATTGATGGCACAACAGGCTCTGGCGTCAGGTTCTCCTGGAAACAACCCGAAAATTCCGGATGTCAGTGATATGGTAAAAATTTATAAACAACTCTGGTAGTGCAGCTATTCCCGACGAATTGATTCCGATACCTTAGAGACAACTTAATACAGACTTAAAAATAAGAGCAAAAGAAAGGCCTGCACTCCTATTGAGGCAGCAGAATGGAATTTAATATAACCCTGAAAACCTGGCTATCTTTCGATTTTATGAAGTGTCTAGTTTTATTTTTTCCGGCTTGAATCCATTTGTGATTGCACTAAATAAATCCTCCCAGCTATCAACCATCCAACTGATAAATAAACACGTCATTCTCTTCCAAAGATATTTTCGTGTTCCTCTTGATCGCTTCTTTAATGCTTTTTGAAATTCCGGGCTGGACATCTCCTGGATTTGATCCACCAGAAATGCCAGAAATGTAAGGTAGGCAAAATTCGTCGCCAGATGCTCTTTGCCATGACCGTAATTGTGTTCCAGATGATAACCTTGGTTTTTCAGGGTGTTAAACGTTTGATTTTCAATATGCCATCTGCATCGTCCTCCTCTCATGACACTGTGTACTGTCTCTTCATTTAATTCAATATCTGTTACCCAGCACCAATTATGTTGGTGACCTTTCTTGTCGATTTCAATGTAATCAAGAACATTGACTTTCTCAACCTGATCTTGCAAATTCAGTGAGACGTTATTAGCGAATCGAAAGTTGTGCTTTACTCCATTTTTTTTATCATTGATTTTATGGTGATGGACTTCTCCCTCATCATATAGTGCATTCATCGCCTCAATAAGCGATACATGATTACCATCCTTAGCCACAATGATATAGTGCCAGCCATACTTCTTAATCAGCGCGATAGTAGGGTTGTCAGCGTATAGACCATCCAGAAGGATGATCAGTTTCAGCAGAGGATGTACTCGTTTTACGTGCGCAAAAAAACGTTTTATTGCATTTTTTTCGCAGTCATTTTTGGTGCACCCATCCTGACGAATAATAGCTTCTGGTTCAAGAGGTATAACTGTTTTCTGATCAGGGTGAGCAATGCAGCCTCCCATCATATTATGGTAGAAGGCTTCATTTTTCTTTCCTTCGTTTTTAATGCAGCAGTCTTTACAGCCACATTTCCCAGAATAAAAAAGTCCGGTGCCATCGATGGGCAGCAGATAATGGTCTTTCAATTTATCACAATTGAATTTGAATCCGTTGAGGGCACCATTTCGTTGAATAATAGAAAATAACTTCTTAAATGGTTTTCGAATATCGTCAGGATTTATTAAATCAACAACTGCTCTCATTTGAGTGTCAGACGGAACTTTTCCATCTTTGACGTGATACAACTTTTCAAGATTATGGCAACGGATTTTATCTACCCGCTCATCATCAAATCCTAACAGAGAATCGTACTTTTGATGCATCATAGCAAAGGCAGACATTAGGAAGTTTTCAAAAGGAATAGGACAACTTCTAGATCGGTGATCCTTAATTCTGCCAAAGCACTCGAATACCTTGTTGATAAGATTTGTGGCATTAAAGTGCTTGCTGTACTTCTTAATAGCGGTAGCCATAATCAGGTAAACGACAGTAATGTAGTAAGTATCTATTTTAGTTGATTAAAATTGTGCGAGGGCTTTTTTTACAACCTGCCTGTGTGCCTTGCAGCAGAAGGGGCTCAGAATTCATCGGGAATTGCTGCTGGTAGTGTTTTCAGGCATGAATTGATTGCATTAGGCTGAACGAAAATCAAAGCACCTGTTGTGAACGGTGAACGGTGAACGGTTAACGGTGCTTTATTTACCCTTTCTTCATACAACTCCGGTTACATTGTTTGTTATGCGTTAAACGTTCTTTTTTATGCACTGTAGGGTATGTATGTCCTGTAGGATATGAAAATCTTCTCGCCAAAATACCGAAAAAAACCGTCCTCATACGTAACAAATAACAGCTTGGATGGATGAAATGTGATTGATGTCACATAACAGATATCTTTCTTCCGGAATTGGATTCTATCCCTTCAAAATATTTTCAATAAAAGGCAGTATTATTTTAATAATGAATGTCGAGCCTAAGGGAATTAGCTCATCGACTGTACCAGTCCATCAAATCCCGGAGCGGTAGCGTGTCTGAATTTTACTGACCTCCAGATCAATAATCGTTATCTGTCTCATCTCCGTGACATTGTGCACTTTTAGCTCAGATACATGGAATCCATAACAGGGAGTAAATCAAAACATCACTAAAGACTGGAAGATGGATTCCGGATCGAGCCCGGAATGACGGCGTGTGTGGCACCTGATTTACCACTCCGCCACGTCATTCAGTTTGGAACTTATTCCTTAGGTCTTCGGAATCCATAACACAAGGAAGTGAATCAAGACATCACTCAAAACTGGAAGATAGATTCCGGATCGAGCCCGGAATGACGGCGTGTGTGCCACCTGGTTTACCACTCCGACACTTCATTCCGTGTGGAACTTATTCCTTAGGTCTTCGGAATCCATAACACAGGGAAGTGAATCAAGACATCACTCAAAACTGGAAGATAGATTCCGGATCAAGCCCGGAATGACGGCGTGTGTGTCACCTGATTTGCCAATGATGCAGCTAAAACTTTATATGACAAGACTGATTATAAAAAAATAAGCCATTGGATGCGAAAGACAATTCAATAAGACAGCGAATAACGGAAAATAATTAGATTACGCCCAGATGTCATCTTTCCTTGTTGTTGCAGAACCCCAGGTTTGTTTTTGTCGAAGAGAGTCAGCTGGATTTTGCTTTCTAACGGCTAGTGACGGAGAGGGGAGGAACGCTTAACATTCAGGATGATAGTAGTTCAGAGAAGATATATTGTGTCCGGTAAATTCTGTTAATCGCCAGGGAAATTATGTTTCGAACAACACTATCGATAACGTGCTTATTAATTCCAGTAAGTTCTCTTGCTGAGTGTGCTATGTCGAGCCCGGAAGCTACTTTGAAGTGTTATTCGAGGTATCTCCAAGAGAAAAATGTCGACGGTATGAGGCGTATTTACTGGAAATTAGATAGTTTTCATTTCTCTGATCTCGTTTATAAAGAGTCGCCCTATGAGATCATTGAAAAGAAGATATATGAAGAGAACTTAACGTTCGAAGGTGGTGATACTGATATTCCTCTTTGGGCACAGAAAGGCAATGTAGAGCTTGTGTCCGAAACATATACAAACGACCAAAAAGGTACTTACAGTCATATATTCAGAGAAATAAATGGAAAATGGTATTTGGTCAGTCACTATGGACATGGCTTTGATGACTTTTATGAAGACTAAAGCGCATAACAAGAGCGCTGTTCAGTGTATAGTTTGATGAATTCAATAATCATTTGTTTTTTTTGTAAATCTATTATTGTTTTCATGGGCTATGTCCGACGTTTGAAATTGCACTTTAAAATGTATTTTAATTATTAAATCGCCTGTCATATTTGTTGCGTTCTGGCCTGTATGTCATTAATTGAGTGGTCAAATTTAACGAATAAACTGACTTTTCGGTTTGTTGAAAATAACACTAATATGCGCATAATTTTGAAGCGCTATTTACTCTGGGAAAACTATAAAAATGAATTCAAAACCTGACTATAATAGCTACACACTGGAAGAATTATTAGATGTTCAAAATAATATTGATAAAGAACGATATTCAGAAAGGTCGAAGGAAGTAGAACTGGCCATTTCAAACATAATGACTGGTTCGAAAGTATATGGTCAGAAAGAAATAGGTCAGAAAGTAGACGATCAGAAAGTAAAAGTTGATTTTGAAAAACAACAAGAAGGATTTAAATACTCTACGTTCGCTCCTAGGTTTTGGGCTTCAATTGTAGATGGTGTTGTTATTGTAGTTTTTTCAATGTTCATTTCATTTTTAGGAACTAAAGCTGGCGGCGGGTTTCAAACTATTTTAGGTTATGTTGATGTTGTTCAATTCGCTGTATATTCAATTGCTCTTCATGCACTTTATGGTCAAACTATTGGAAAAATGGCATTGGGTGTGAAGGTAGTGAATTATAAAACAGAAAATGAAATTACTTTTAAACAAGCGCTGTTACGGGATTGTGTGCCGGTAATTATGTTAATTTTGCTATTAATCGCATCATTGTTCGTCCCTATAGAAGAAGCTGGTGAAGCACCTGAATGGTTGATTTATTCAATGATGATTTTTGGTTTTGCATACTTTTTGTGGCATTTACTTGAAATTATTACAATGTTGTTTAATGAAAAGAATCGTGCGATTCATGACTTCATAGCTGGTACAGTGGTAATTCGTACATAGTGCCAATACATTCTCCTTTCATATATTTTAATCTGGAAAAGTTATGTGGATTCCCTCCACAAAAGGCACAGAGTGAACTGGAATCATTGAAATCAGCGACCGTAATAATAATTACATAAAAAATCGGCTCTTCAGGGATATCTGTGGGTAAAAAAACAATAAAGTGGAGAAATAGAAGCATCGGCAGATGAGTTTTGATAGTTTTTAAGTTGCGAACAAAATAACAACAAAAGCCACTGCCGATGCTATTAAAAACTATCCTAAACAAATGCCATAAACTCAAGTCCTTTGTTTATCAACAGGTTGAATCTGCTCACTACAGAGGCACTGAAGTTTTCAATGTAACCGTTGTTCCCAGAAAGAACAGCCACGCACTGTGCTCCTGCTGCCATAAACCAGCGCCAGGTTATGACACGCTCAATGAGCGTCGATTCGAGTTTATCCCTCTCTGGGGTTATCCGGTTTTTCTGCTTTACTCTATGCGTCGGGTGCAGTGTTCCACTTGCGGAATCAAAGTGGAAGAAGTGCCATGGGCAGACGGAAAGCGAGAACTCACCAAAGTCTATATGCAGTATCTAGCCTTCTGGGCAAAAAAACTGTCATGGGCTGAGATCGCCAGTGTTTTTCATACCTCATGGGAAAAGGTATTTTATTCCGTTGAATACATTGTGAATTGGGGGCTGAAACATCGATCTTTGGATAATATAAAAGCCATTGGTGTTGATGAAGTCGCCTGTCAGAAAGGCCATAAATATCTAACCGTGGCCTACCAGATAGACCGTGGTAACACGCGACTACTCTGGATTGGTCAGGATCGCACAGAAGCGACTCTTCGTAAGTTCTTCGCCTTTCTCGGACCTAATCGATCTCAGCAACTAGAGTTTGTCTGTTCTGACATGTGGAAGCCCTACGTAAAAGTGATCGCTGAGTTAGCAGGCCAAGCGTTACACATACTGGATCGGTTCCACATTGTTGCCATGCTGAATAAAGGCATCGATGAAATCAGGGCTTCCGAGCATAAGCAACTGCAAGCGGATGGCTACGAACCTGTTTTGAAGAAAACACGCTGGTGTCTTCTGAAACGTCAGGAGAACCTGACAGAGAAAGAAGAGATCAAGTTAAATACTGTGCTCCAGTACAATTTGAAAAGTATCAGGGCCTATCTGCTGAAAGAAGAGTTCCAAGCATTTTGGGATTACATATCTCCACACTGGGCTGGAATATACCTTGATCGTTGGTGTACACGAGTCATGCGGTCAAAGCTGGAACCGATGAAAAAAGTAGCCAAGACGATTCGACGACACAGGCCGCTCATACTGAATTGGTTTAGGGCAAAAAAGGAATATTCCAGCGGTATTGTTGAGGGTCTGAATACTAAAATAAAACTCACTACGAGAAAATCATACGGATTCAGAACCTACAAATGCACGGAAATCGCTTTATATCACGCACTTGGAAAGCTTCCTGAACCAGAAATGACCCACAGATTTTACTGAAGAGGCAAAAAATCTGGCTGAGCATATAATAGCTGGCCTGCTGTAAAGGATAAATAATATGAAAGCACCCATTGCCAAAAAGATTTCCTTTGAGATTGAACAACACGATAATAAGCGCACAGATGACTATCATTGGTTACGCGATAGCAACTGGCAACAGTTTATCCAGGGTGATCTTGAATTTGAAAGTCCGGAAATCCGTCAGCATATCGAAGCAGAGAATTCGTATAAAGACTTCGTTATGGCTGATTATAAAGAGATTGAGAAAACTCTTTATGATGAAGTGCTGTCTCGTATAAAAGAAGATGATCAGTCTTTCCCTGTTCAAAAGGGTGATTTCTTTTATTACAGCCGGGAAGAAAAAGGTAAGAACTATCGGATTCTCTGTCGTAAACATCTAAATCTCGATGCTGAAGAAGAGATTTACTTCGATATCAACAAAGAGGCCGAAGGCGAAGAGCTGTATATGTTCGGTTCTTCTTCGACCAACAGGGCTCAAACCCATTTTGTTTACAGCTTTAATCTGACGGGCTCTCTTGAGCAAACCATCAAAGTTCGTGATCTGACAACAGGTAAAGATCTTGACTGGGAGTTTCCTAACTCTACAGGATCTTATATCTGGGATGGCGATGAGCATCTATATATTGTTGAGCGGGATGAACATTCCCGTGGACGAGATATATTTAAAGTCAATATCCATAAAGGGTATGGCGAACGTGAACTGATTTTTTCCAAGCCGAAAGAATATGACAGTATGTATATGTGGCTGTCGAAAACCAGTGACAGAAAATACTATCTACTGCATCTCGACAGTGGCTCAACCCATGTTGTATTTGTAGCAGAAAAGGGTACAGATCAATTTCAGGCGTTTGCCAGAGGTGATGACGATGTGTCGTTTACTCTGGATCATTATCAAGGCGAGTTCTACATTCTCACTAATCTTGATGGGGTAAATAATTTCAAGGTGATGAAGTGCCCTGCTGAGAAGGGAAAATGGGCTCAGGTTCATTGGCAGGAATTTATCGCTGAAAATGCAGACCTATGCTTGAATGATATTCATTTTTACAACCAGTATATGGTCTTGGAAAGACGAAATAATCAGAATGCGTTGGATGAAGTGTCGGTGATGAATATGTCATCAAAGTCATTGGATACAATTCGTATGCCGGATGACGCTTACAAACTCGATTTTACGGGTGCCTGGGATCATCAGTCCACCCAGGTGCTGCTGAATTATGAATCCCCTGTTAGCCCGAAAAAAGTTCTGGAGCTGGATCTGGTTAATATGTCTGTCACAGAGCGACATACTAAAATAATCCCTAACTTTGATGCTTCCCGCTATACCTTGAGTAGACAGTTTGCTACGGCTCGAGATGGTGAAAAAATACCATTAACTATTATCCACAAGAAAGATCTGAAACAGGATGGCAGTAATAAGGCTCTGGTTTACGGTTATGGCTCGTATGGGTATGGCATTCCTGCATGGTTTTCTTCAAAACTCTTCAGTTTGATCGATCGTGGCTTTATTTATGTTATCGCACATATTCGTGGTGGAGATGAAAAAGGGTACTCCTGGTATCTGGATGGCAAGATGCATCGCAAGATGAACACCTTTCATGACTTTATTGATGCCTGCGACTACCTGATTGATCAGAACTATACGACGAACAAGCAGATAGCGATTAATGGCGGCAGTGCAGGCGGTTTGTTGATGGGTGCTGTCACCAACATGCGTCCAGATCTGTTTGGTTGTGTGATTGCGGATGTTGCTTTTGTTGATGTAATTAGCACTATTAGTGATGACAGTCTGCCGCTGACACCTCCGGAGTGGGAAGAATGGGGTAATCCAATCCACAGCAAGGAAGATTTTAATTACATCATGGGTTACTCACCTTACGACAATGTTAAATCAATGGATTATCCACCCATGTTGTTTAACTCTGGTATCTCTGATGAGCAGGTGACTTACTGGGAGCCCACCAAGATGGTGGCCAAACTGCGTGAGCTGAAAACCGATGACAATCCGATTCTGCTTAATATGAATATGCATGCCGGACATGCTGGTGCCAGCAAACGTTATGAGTGGATCGAGGAAGTGGCGTTTGATTATGCCTTTATCATGCGGTGCTTTGGTTTGAAATAACTATAATTTCTATCTAGTGTGTCAAAACGTTGAAATGTTTTCATCGGAACAGGGCGGCGTAGTAACCTGCCCTGTTTTTACTCATGCCCGCAGGAACCCTCTAAATCGGATCAGTCGATATAGAGCTACTGGAAAATCATGAACATTCGCCTGGAAACCAGTGCAGATATAAACGCCATTCGAACACTCAATTATGCTGCTTTCAAGGATCATCCACACCACGAGCCTGGAGCAGAACCTACAGAACATTTGATTGTTGACAGACTCCGTAAGGCGGATGCTCTAACACTCTCTCTGGTGGCTGAAATTGAAAATACCATTGTAGGTCATATCGCCTTTTCACCGGTCAGTATCAGTGGTGAAACAGGTCAATGGTATGGACTCGGACCTGTTGCAACACAACCCGAAAAGCAGGGAGGGGGTATTGGTTCCGCTCTGATCCGAAAGGGAATTGAATTAATGAATGAATCTGGAGCGGAAGGTATCGTACTGCTGGGTGATCCTGAATACTACGGCCGTTTTGGTTTCAGGAATATACCCGAATTGATCTTACCTGGCGTACCTGCTCAGTACTTCATGGTACTGCCTCTACAGAAAAAAATACCCGTGGGTGAGGTCGCCTACCATCCTGATTTTTACTGATTATTGATAATGTGTAATGGTGAGCACCACGGCTGATATGGCCGCATGAGGAAGCAAAAAAATTATCGATTATCATGATATTGAGTCATTTCAAGTTAGCTGGTAACGACTCAAAAATATCATGAATAAAAGCGGCACATAACGAAACAGGATAGATTGCGCGAAGTGGCAATCTATCCTGTTATAATAATTTATATGTACGGTAACTTATGCGAAATGAGTATTTATAAGTATCTGTTACGCATTAATAATAAAAATGAGAAGTAAATGATAACATTAAGAGAAGTTACAAAAGAAAATTATCTGGATTGTATACATCTTCAACTGAAACCTGATCAAGAGAATAATTTAGCGTCTAATGCGATTTCGATAGCGCAATCAAAGTATGAAAAACGTTATCAGACCAGAGCAATTTACAACGATGAAAAAGTTGTCGGCTTTCTAACCTATTGCCATAAAAATACGCCTGGTGAGACTGGCATATACTTGCTATTCCGTGGCTATGTTCCCGTCAATAGTTGGGAGCACTAAAGTCCTATAAAAACTTTATTTTCCTGCTCCACATATGGCTATTCATGAGATAGGAAGGTATCCCAGAACAAATCGCTGTTCTTTGGGCAATAAACAAATGCAATATACAAGATTTAGTCATATCTCTACTTTATAAGGCACGTCTGTAGCCCTGTAAACATAGGGAGTAAGCAATACAACTATTGGCGGGAACATAGCCCTATTCCGTTTTATGATTGATAAAGAACATCAGGGGAAAGGCTTTTCATTCGAAGCATTAACTATTTTGGTGGAAGAAGTTAAAGTACTAGGTGGAAAACGATTGCAAACCATGCATAAACCAACTAATAAAAATGCTGCCTCTGCTTATAAAAAAATTGGTTTTAAGAATATAGGGATTCTTGATGATGGAGATAGTCATTTAGAGTTGAAATTGTTGTGATATTGGTAAATCTTATAAGTGTTTGAAAATTATACTTATTTTTTTACTGTGTGGATGAAGAAAGAAAATTTAAGATGTTGGTGGTCTTGAAGCAGCTGCCTGAGTTAGCTCCGCTGGCTCATGTTATATTTGAAATTACGTCACTGTTCAGATTTATTTCATATTGGGAGGCATTAATTCTGGCGATTTTCACTATTCATTCAATACTACATTCAAGTATATTCTGAATGTAGGGTTGTTTAGTGAAAAAGCGCATAGTGCCATCTTGTTTCGGGTGTTTTTACTTTGTTCTGACTCTTAATGTATTGGCATTATCGAATGAGGATATTTTCCTTTTATATCAAGAGGCTACTGGTGTTCGATATCTTAGTGATTTGCCCTTTCCTTCGACTGCTGGAAGGACGAGAGGGATATCAGTCCTGTTTGGTGGACCTGATTTAGAAAGACAGTATAAAAATTTTAATGTTTTACTACGATCGAATGGTGGTGCAAGTCCTTTAGATTCCGCACTGAAGGGGTGTGACGGACATTTTACCTGGCTTGAAATCAGTGAGTTTTACCTTGTTGTTGAATGTTCTGTAGAGGAACATACTAATCGTCGGAAAATAAAACTAATTTCACCAATAAACTTACAGATGCAAACTCCAATAATTGACTCTTTCGGAAAATCGGTTGATAGGAGATATACCATTATGGGCTCCCGGGTAGGTTCAATTTTGAACCAGGAAGTATTGAATAAAGTGACTGAAGTTTTGATCAAGATTCAACGTGGTTTGTATATAAAACCTGCTGATTTGGTGAGATATGAATTTGTTTCCAATCCTTGCCATGAGTTACAGCCATATGGATGTGTGGGTGGCTTTGATTTTACTGTCCGGAAGTATTTAATAGAGTTAAAGGGTGTCTGGCTGGAAACTATGATATATGCAGTTATAGAAGGAAATGTTCAGTAGACGAAGAGGGTTCTAGATTGGTGTACATCAAAAATTATCAGTCTTTTGAATCCTCGTTGTAGTATGAACGGGCAGTTTGGATCTCAATCTAAGGTCAGGATTCATCAGGCAGACTTTGGTTAATACACAAAGGAAAGTATTAAATCAGTTAAATATTTGATCTGAATTACATCTGATCTGTCTTTCGTCTGTCGCCAATTTCAGAGTGATGTTTGCCTCGCTTTTACTTCACGGCACCTGGTTGCAATATTTATTTTGTATCGGTTATGGTGGTTTTATTCTTGTGGGGATAGAAAGAAGAAGTTTTTCTCAAATTACTGCTTCATTTATCTATTCTAATAATTGTTTGATTTTATCGGGGTGGCTAGAAGAGAGGATAACCTGATGATTATATAAATAATATGCTCAACGGTGTGTTTTTATCTGACCGTATACGGATCATTTACTTTTATAAGAGAACTGGCTGTACTCAAAGAAAGAAACTAGCCAACAGGTTAAGTTAGGGCGTAGTATCTCATTAACAGTAAACAAAAGCAGGTTACGGGTTCTGAAGCACTGTAACGCTGCTGAATAAAGCAGCTAGTGTCGAAGCTGTAGTCGACACTATTAGGTAGGCATTATATGGAGCTTTTATGAAACGGATTTTTGTCATAATGTTTAGCTTGATTATATCTGGTTGTTCCAGCATACCGTTGGGTACAATGTTGCAACTTAGTTCTTTTGATGAAAAGAGTTTTTTGGAATTAAACCCTGAAGAGCTAAAGATAAAAATACAAATAGACAAGCCAGTTAAAATAAAAGTGGATCAAACTGATTTGACTATGGTTTTAGAAACATCAAAGGGTAAAACTATTCTTGATTATCCTTTAAAAGTTCTATCAATTAAAGATTTCCCACCAAGGAAAAAACTGTTTACACCACTACCAGGGAGAACCGAGTACGATTTTTTGCTTTCAAAAGAAGCTATAAACAACTTCCATACTCTTCAGAGTGAGTTGAGAACGGATTATCCTAAAAAGTTAAATTTTTCTGTTGGTACGGGATTTGATGATTTTTCAGAGAAACTTTCGAAAGTAACATTATCAATATTTATTAAACTAGATGAGGACGATGGTTACATTACTTTATTTGATCGTGCCCCTATAGAAATTGAACGAAGTGAATAGATGTTACTGCGTTTCATTACAAGTTATATGAATGTGTTAAGTTTATAATTTCCATCATTATTTTAAACTCAAGATTTTAAAGATGATGGGTAATGATGGGGTGGGTATATTATATGAGCAGTTTTTTATGGCCAATAAACAAAAGGTGTTTATGGAGATACGTAAAGCAGCAGCCTCTGATCTAGAGGACTTAATTCCATTGTTTTATGAACTTGACAGTTTTCATTACCTTCAGAATAAAGAGGTTTATCGTACCCCTGAAGAAATTAATGAAATGAGAATTAAAAAGGATATATATATAAGTTGTATTCATCTGGTAAATTTACAACCTTTATAGCCCTAAATGAAGGTAAGTTAGTTGGTATGGTATCAGGGTTTATTAAAAAACAAGAATCTATAATTTTGAAACCAAAAACGGTAGGATTTATTAATGAGCTAGTTGTTCTAACAGAGTATCGGAGGAGTAATCTGGCAACTAGGCTAATGAAAAAAATTGAAGACTATTTTATGGAAAATGATGCTGAAGGGCTATGTTCCCGCCAATAGTTGTATTGCTTACTCCCTATGTTTACAGGGCTACAGACGTGCCTTATAAAGTAGAGATATGACTAAATCTTGTATATTGCATTTGTTTATTGCCCAAAGAACAGCGATTTGTTCTGGGATACCTTCCTATCTCATGAATAGCCATATGTGGAGCAGGAAAATAAAGTTTTTATAGGACTTTAGTGCTCCCAACTATTGACGGGAACATAGCCATGCTGAAGAGTTTGGGCTCATCGTTGCATCATTTAATGATAGGGCCATGAGTTTGTACTCTAAATTAGGGTATTTATCGTCGTCTCAACAATTGACGAAAAATATATAACAATATTGATGTGCACATAAAGAATACTTCATTTGTGTATCGATACTACATTCCTCCACTGAGCTCATTTGCGGGTAACTGAATAATTTCTTATGAAAATATTGTGATAAGTTTTTTCAGTCTTACTTCCTCACAACTCTGGCTAATATTTTGTTATGCGCCCGTGTCGTGACTTAATACTCGTAGGGTGTTGAAAGATGAAAAGAACTTTTCACAAGAACTTTTCACAAGAACTTTTTTACAAAAACGTTTGAAACGTAATTTTTTGGCTACTGGGCAAACAGGTTTTATGCTTTTAGATGGACACAAAATAATGGAAATTAAAATTGTAACTGGAAGTTCGCAGCAAGCGATTAATGTTGAGAACTGGAAGTTCGCAGCAAGCGATTAATGTTGAGAACCAAATACCTGAATTTGTTACCAAAAGACGCTTGGAAGATTATGATGAGAAGTTGAACAAAAAACAGCATTTGATTCTGGTTGCTCTTGTCAATAATGAAGCCAGGGCTTACGCACCAGTGGATAATATGAACGAAGCCAGTAATTTAGCCAGATATGAATTACTCCAGCCCGCTCTTTTGCGCTTACCTTTAATGCTGCGTTTGTTACTGGTATCTAACTTCAGAATATTCAGTGCAATGCGCCGTAAAGTGGACAAATTTTCTGATGCATTATCATCTTTTGTCTGACAAGCATCTTCGTTAAAAGCAACATCCAACATCCAGTGCAAATTATTCTCTACCTCCCAGTGCGTACGGGTTGCAGCGAGCATTTGTTCAGCTGTCATCTCTTTACTGGTTATATAAAAACGTAATGCCGTAGTAGCTATGCCGTTAATAGTTCTGTCGGCCTGAACAACACCAAACTGCTTCAATCCGGCCCATTCTTCATGGCCAGTGAGTACTTCTATATCATTGAAAGTCCAGCAGCAACGATATTCCTTGCGACCATGTCCTTTATTCTCTGTTTCAAAAAAAATCTTTGAAACAGTCTCTGAAGAAGACTCCTGCCAATGTTTATCAATGTGTGACTGTATGTCTTTTTCAAGGTTTTTCTGGTTGCCTTTTACAGCCAATAAGTAGTCTGCCTCTTGGGTAATACACGTTTCAGCAATTGTTTTTTGACAGCTCATTGCATCTGCTGTAATCATGCATCCTTTGAGATCAATAGCTTCAAGCAGCTCTGGTACAGCGGTAATTTCGTTGCTTTTTTTATCTACTTTTTTCTGGCCAAGTACAAGGCTAAGTCGCGAGCTCCACGCGCTGACAAGATGTACTGCTCGTTTCCCCTTACCCTTGCCACGAGAGCCTTTGAGCACTTTACCATCAATAGGAATGATGTGTGTTTCGCCATTATCATCTTCCAGTGAGTCTGGAAAAGCCGATTTAATCCATCGTGTAAAACACGCTTGAAAACAATCAGGATCTAAGGAACAGAAGGTTCTGTAAAAAGTGTCGTGTGAAGGTATTCCGGAGGGTAGCTCAAGAAATTGTCTGAACCATTCTTCTTTATCTTCGCCAAACGCCTGCATATCCTCCCAAGTATCCGCATCACAAATGATGGCGCATACTGCAATGACAAGAATATCAATAAACTTATGATCGCAGGAGGCCGCGCGACGTGCATCTTCAAGGGTTTCGAGAAATGTAATAAGTGGTTCTGGCTTTAGCATCGGATATCTGCGTAAATTGCAGAGATTTTACACATATTGGACGACGATGTATTTTTTATTGAGAATCATTCAGCTCGTGCGTAAGCCCTGATAATGAAGCGGTTGGCTACAAAGTTGCGTATGAACTATCACCAGGTATTTTGTATAGTTGGTTGGGGGGCGTTTTACCCGTTTGGAGAGGTAAGGGGGTTGCCAATAAATTGCTGAGTATTCAAGAATCCTGGGCGAAAGATCATGGATACCGGGAAATCTCAGTATCTTCCTATAATAAATTTTCAGGCATGCTTAAACTGCTTATCTCCAATGGGTATAGTATTATCGGTTTTACTAAACATGAGAATATTGATCGCTGTAAAATTGATTTCAATAAGCCTTTAACATGAGGGAAGGTCAAAATATATTTGATCAATTGGACCCTTGACTGTGTGTTATTTTGAAGTGGATGATTTGTAAGGGTTTATGTGAATATTTAAGTTAAATGATATTTGAATTATTTTTGTTCGGTTTTTAGTATACAGGATCGTTAATTATGGATGATATAGAAATGTTCAGTCATGTATGTGCTAAGTGTGGATTGCCAAAAAACAAATATGATCACTTGTCATTCAAGGGGTATTTATATTATGTATTTAGGCGTTTTATACTATTGCTCTCCGTTTTTCTCCCGGTTTTGTTTGTTTCATTGCAGTTTGGTCTTGTTGGTGTTTTAGTTTTTTCCTGCTATTTTATTTTACGAAGCTACTTGAAAGCCAGATGTGTCAGCTGCAAAAAAATGGAATTTGTGAGTGTTGATTCTCCTGTTGGAGAAAAGATAATGTCAGACAATGGCTGGCATGTTTCAGAATAGGCATGTTTCAGAATAGATTGTTTTTCATTATAGTAATTTGTCATGAATAAGTGTGTTAAGTTCGATCTGCGATTCATCCAGCGTTGTAGGCTATTACACACCTTACAGAGCGTCAAGGCATTACATGCTGATGAAAATTAAAATTCTCCTATTATTTTTGATATCAGGTCATTGTTTCGGTGATGTTGATCTTGTGAAAATCGATAAATCAAAGAGGACAATGTACCTGCTCGATAAAGGAAACATCGTAAGGCAGTATGATGTGGCATTTGGGGAAAGCCCGAAAGGGCATAAGCAGCAAGAGGGTGATGAACGGACACCTGAAGGTTTGTATACCCTTGATTACAAGAATGAAAATTCATCATTTTATCGATCAATGCACGTCAGTTACCCCAATGAGCAAGACAGGCAACGTGCAATCGAGCTGGGAGTTTCTCCAGGTGGTTTTATCATGGTGCATGGGCAGAGAAACTGGCTGGGCTGGCTGGCGCCGATAACCCAGAAATTTAATTGGACTAATGGTTGTGTTGCACTGACTAACCCGGAAATGGATGAATTTATGGATCTGGTTAAGGTTGGTACAAAAATACAGATTGAGTGGTAGGTTTTCAGGTGGATTACTTAAAGCTTTACAGGGTGTACTTTATGGGGCTGAATCTGGCAACTATATTATCAACCGGATACCTTGTCAGGCAGCCTAATGGCACGAATTGTCAGGGTTGCGGGGATTTCTTTTCATTAGTACGTATCCAAAACAAAATTAGTCAGTGCAGCTTACGCAATCGTTATAAATAAATCGGGAATTTGGCTTTACACTGAATACTCTATATTCATATATTGAAAAAGGAGTTTCGTTATGAATGCTAACTTTGATAGTGCTTTAAGCTTTTTATCATCCTGTGCTTCAAGTGTAGCAACGGGATCAAAAAATATTGGAAATGCTGTCGTAGATGGAGCGAAGACATACGGGCGCTTTGTTAAGGCCTATTCTATGTTCTTGCCAAGTCTCATTATTGCCAGTACTACTGGTGGGGATCGAAGTGAAACACATAAAAAGTTTCTTAATTTGATCGGTGAAAGAACTGTAGAGCAATCTACAGAGAAAGAGAGTGTATAAGTAACCGAATAATTGCTTTCACCCATTTTCAGGTGATGCTTTTTTCGGTACTCATGCCATTACAGCTCAGGTTGCATAGCCTGCTATGCGCCCGACGTTGTAATTCATTATTCTGTAGTGTTTTAAGAATGAAAAAATTCTCTCATGATAATATCATCATCTCCCCTGCTTAGATTTATCATGTGAAAATGGAGGTTATATGCCATTCACACCATTTCATATGGGTCCGGGAATTATTGTTAAAGCACTTTTACAAAGTAGTTTTAGTTTGATGGTTTTTGGTTGGGCTCAAATTGTTATGGATATACAGCCGTTAATAGTAATGATTACTGGTGATGGTCATCTCCATGGCTTTTCCCATAGCTATATTGGTGCGCTGCTACTGGCAGTATTTTCTGCATTATCCGGTAAGTATTTATCCGAGTTGGGGTTGTTCATCATTGGGCTGAATAAAAAATGGCAAATAAAAATTGCGTGGTGGGTCTCTTTCCTGTCCAGGGCTTACGCACGAGCTGAATGATTCTCAATAAAAAATACATCGTCGTCCAATATGTGTAAAATCTCTGCAATTTACGCAGATATCCGATGCTAAAGCCAGAACCACTTATTACATTTCTCGAAACCCTTGAAGATGCACGTCGCGCGGCCTCCTGCGATCATAAGTTTATTGATATTCTTGTCATTGCAGTATGCGCCATCATTTGTGATGCGGATACTTGGGAGGATATGCAGGCGTTTGGCGAAGATAAAGAAGAATGGTTCAGACAATTTCTTGAGCTACCCTCCGGAATACCTTCACACGACACTTTTTACAGAACCTTCTGTTCCTTAGATCCTGATTGTTTTCAAGCGTGTTTTACACGATGGATTAAATCGGCTTTTCCAGACTCACTGGAAGATGATAATGGCGAAACACACATCATTCCTATTGATGGTAAAGTGCTCAAAGGCTCTCGTGGCAAGGGTAAGGGGAAACGAGCAGTACATCTTGTCAGCGCGTGGAGCTCGCGACTTAGCCTTGTACTTGGCCAGAAAAAAGTAGATAAAAAAAGCAACGAAATTACCGCTGTACCAGAGCTGCTTGAAGCTATTGATCTCAAAGGATGCATGATTACAGCAGATGCAATGAGCTGTCAAAAAACAATTGCTGAAACGTGTATTACCCAAGAGGCAGACTACTTATTGGCTGTAAAAGGCAACCAGAAAAACCTTGAAAAAGACATACAGTCACACATTGATAAACATTGGCAGGAGTCTTCTTCAGAGACTGTTTCAAAGATTTTTTTTGAAACAGAGAATAAAGGACATGGTCGCAAGGAATATCGTTGCTGCTGGACTTTCAATGATATAGAAGTACTCACTGGCCATGAAGAATGGGCCGGATTGAAGCAGTTTGGTGTTGTTCAGGCCGACAGAACTATTAACGGCATAGCTACTACGGCATTACGTTTTTATATAACCAGTAAAGAGATGACAGCTGAACAAATGCTCGCTGCAACCCGTACGCACTGGGAGGTAGAGAATAATTTGCACTGGATGTTGGATGGTGTGCCACAGTCACATAGGATTGCAGCATAAGGAAGTGCGCAAGTCTTATGGATAAGCTTGGAAAGAGATGGTGGTATGGCCCACCGGAGTCTGCCGTCGGAGGCTGGCTTCAAACCGCTTCAAGCTGCGGATATTAAGAGTGTTCGTAGTGAGCGTTGAAGAAACGTGCATCATAAAATGTACAGGTATGAAATGAGAAGACGAGTTATCGAACCCATCAGATGACGCATCGTAAACCAAAGACTCGACATCAAAAGCCAGCAGCGTCTAAGGCTGGTGATCAATTTACAAGTTGCTCCGAAGGCTGTGTAAGTGGTGTCCGGTGTAAAGTGGGCGTGATCTCATTTTCAGGCTCTTTTCAGGAACTGTGGGAACCAGTCGTCAGAATGCCAAGGGAGAAATACAAATCATTAAAATGATAAGTATGAGAGTACCAATGTCTGGCACTGGGACGGAACTGCTCGTAGTAGTGGAGAAGCATTTGTAATGAGTGTGGAGCGAAGGGGCAGTGTTAAACAGTATTTTTCCGGTATCCAACTGTGGTTTAAGCAGGAGGAGGTATCGTGACAGATACACATCGATTCATCATTGATAGGTGGCAGGTCGTTAAGGCCTACCAACTGGTGAAAGCCAATAAAGGAGCCGCAGGTATTGATAACCAGTCAATATCTGACTTTGAGAAAGACTTAAAGAACAATTTATACAAAATATGGAACCGGACCGGTGTCGTCTGGCAGCTACTTTCCGCCAGCTGTGAAAGCCGTCGCCATACCTAAGAAATCGGGTGGAGAAAGGATTCTTGGTATCCCTACGATACAGGATCGTATCGCCCAAATGGTCGCCAAACTCACATTCGAGCCCCTGGTGGAACCCACATTTCTCAGTGATTCCTATGGCTACAGGCCGAACAAGTCAGCGATTGATGCTGTTCGGGTGACTCGAAAACGGTGCTGGTATCAGGACTGGGTTCTGGAATTTGATATAAAAGGGCTGTTCGATAACATTTCACATGAACTGCTGATGAAAGCAGTACGCAAGCATACAGATTGTAAGTGGCTGCTGCTGTACATAGAGCGATGGTTAAAAGCACCCATGGTCATGGAAAATGGGGAGCAGGTAGAGCGAACACAAGGCACTCCGCAAGGAGGTGTTATCAGTCCGGTGTTAGCGAATCTGTTTCTACATTATGTTTTTGACAAATGGATGGAGAAATACCATCAAAATGTGAAATGGTGCAGGTATGCAGATGACGGGCTTGTGCACTGTAATAGTGAACAGCAGGCTCAGCAGATGCTAGCTGTGCTCAGGGAAAGATTTGAAGCGTGTGGGCTTGAACTGCATCCAACGAAAACCAAAATTGTGTATTGCAAAGATGGTTCTCGAAAAGGTCAGCATGAGCACATAAGTTTCGACTTTCTGGGGTACACCTTCATACCTCGTCTCTGCCGGAACAGAAAAAGGCAGAGTGTCTTTGTCAGTTTTTCCCCCGCTGCCAGCAGAAGTGCGCAGAAGGGCATGATAAAGAAAATCAGGATGCTGGGTATCCGAAAACGGACAGATTTAAGTCTTGTTGAAATAGCCAAGTGGATCAATCCGATCATCAATGGTTGGATAAACTACTACGGTTGCTTCTATCGTTCAGAGTTGTATAGGGTCTTCCGCGAGGTCAACAAAGCGTTGATCTGGTGGGCGAGACATAAATACAAGAAGCTTCAACGGCGGAAAACGAGGGCAGGCAAGTTTATGGAGAAGGTTGCTGAAACTCATCGTTACCTGTTTGCTCATTGGCGAGCAGGAATGAGAGGATCGATGGTTTAATGGGAGCGGAATGAGTCGAGAGGCTCACGTTCCGTTCTAGGAGGGGCTGGCGGGGAAGTTCCGCCGGTCTACTCAACTTGCTTTTAACGAAGATGCTTGTCAGACAAAAGATGATAATGCATCAGAAAATTTGTCCACTTTACGGCGCATTGCACTGAATATTCTGAAGTTAGATACCAGTAACAAACGCAGCATTAAAGGTAAGCGCAAAAGAGCGGGCTGGAGTAATTCATATCTGGCTAAATTACTGGCTTCGTTCATATTATCCACTGGTGCGTAAGCCCTGCTTTCCTGTCAGCGTTTATTGGAACATTCAGTCATGTGTTTCTTGACAGTATTATGCACACTGATATTGAACCATTTTTCCCATTGTCAACGAATAATACTTTCCTTGGGATGATCAGCATTCCTATATTACATACAATCTGTTTGTATAGTGCTCTTGTTGGTAGCATCTTATATTTTGCAATAAACTGGTTTCAAAAAAGTAAAATTATGAAATGAGATAAGTTGGAAACGGTTATGTTGTGATGTTTTGGTGAGATAATGTGTTCCTTTTTCGATATTCTCTTCGACACCCTATTGTGCATAACATCGTATAGCCTGCTACAAAACCAGATTTAAGGGTCAAAAAATGTGGTGGTTATTCTTCTTGCACAGAACTTTAAGCGTTGTCTGACCAATATAAAAAGTGTCCGTTGTATGAATTTTTTTGTCAGGAAGTTTTTTCACATTAGGGGTAAGTTTACCGTAGCTAATATGTGAAAATTGAGGCTGGTGTAACATGTCAGCCTTTTTTAAGCAATACAATCTCCTTGTTTGAAATGTGCTGCAGAGATTACAATAGGAAAATCTATTTCGAAAGTATGTATATCGTCTGTTTAGATGACATTAAATTCCAACTGAATGGCTTGCTTATAAATAAGTCAAAATAAAATCATCTCGACTTTCCTGACATTCAGTAGAGATATCATAGATTTGGATATGCTAATATCGAGCTAGAAAAAGAAAGGCTATGGTCGTGTAGAAAACGCTCATATAGGAAACCATGAGTAATAAGACTTTCCAGAATGAGATGGACAATCAGTGAAGTTCAATACCCAAAAGAACACTATTAATCTTCATATACTTACCCGCTAATCGATCTATTTGTCTTTTCCAAAATTACCGGAAGGAGTTATATATGTCTGACCCAACCTATACCCCACCCAAGGTTTGGCAATGGGAATCTGCCAATGGTGGCGCATTTGCCAGTATTAATCGCCCGGTATCCGGAGCTACTCACGAGAAAGCACTGCCGGTAGGAAAACATCCATTTCAGCTATACTCCCTGGCGACTCCTAACGGTGTTAAAGTCACCATCATGCTTGAAGAGTTACTGGCTCTAGGGGTCAGTGAAGCCGAGTACGATGCGTATGTCATTAACATAGGGGAGGGTGACCAGTTTAGTTCCGGTTTTGTCGAAATTAATCCCAATTCTAAAATCCCTGCACTGGTGGATAACAGCACATCTGAACCAACCTCTGTGTTTGAAAGCGGTGCGATACTGATGTATCTCGCTGAAAAGTTTTCTGTATTTCTTCCTGAAGGCGGTGCTGAACGGGCAGAATGCCTGTCCTGGTTATTTTGGCAAATGGGCAGCGCGCCATTTCTGGGTGGTGGCTTTGGTCATTTCTACGCCTATGCGCCAGAAAAGTATGAGTATCCAATTGATCGTTATGCCATGGAAGTGAAACGTCAGCTGGATGTACTCGATAAGCAATTGGCCAATAACCAATACATCAGTGGTGAGGAATACACCATTGCAGATATGGCTATCTGGCCATGGTACGGCGCTTTGGTGACCAACAAAGTGTATAACGCGGCAGAGTTTCTCAGTACTCATGAATACACTCATGTATTACGTTGGGCCGAGGAAGTGGGTAAACGCGATGCCGTGATTCGGGGCGTTATGGTTAATAAAACCTGGGGCGAGGATCACGAAAAACTGCCCGAACGGCATGATTCATCTGACTTTGATGACAAGCTTCGTAGTACTCAATCCTGATATATTATCGGACATTCCCGCGTTTTCGTGGGAATGTCCTCCCTTCCTTTAATGAACAACTTGTTTTTGTGTTTCAGATATTCATTTCATTAACTATTGATAATATTGCTACATACCTGCTGAAGCTGGAATTCCAGGGTGGTGAGTACACTTTACCAGCGATCAAGACAGTAAACGGTTTAACCGGATTTTAAGCAATGTGATGCCACACCTTTTTAATCAAAGGTGTAATACAACGATTCCTCCTGCTGATTAATCAGTGATTTATCGCAGGCCTGTGAAACAGGGTTGTTCCGTGCAATTTGGATGACCACGGTGACTAGTTTATAGCCTCTGCAGGGTACATAACCCTGGTGCCCTGACAGGCTATTCTGATTCTCAGGCGGCTAATTTTTCCAACTCTGTTTTGGCCGATGTCATTGCCTGCAGGGCTGTCTCTTCTGTGATCGACAACCCTTCTGCCCAAACATGGTGAATATCGTCAAAGCCAAGAAGTTGGAAATAGTGATCCATCAGTGGTGTCACACTATCCGCTTTAGAGTCTTTATAGATGCCGCCGCAAGTGTGGGCAATGATGAGTTTTTTCCCCCACCCAGCAGCCCTTCTGGTCCATTTTCTGTATAGCGGAAAGTCACACCGCTACGAGCAAGATTGTCCTGTGCATTCTTTAGTTCCACAGGAATGCTCAGGTTATACAGTGGTGCAGCAATGATCAGAACATCATGGGCTTTCACCTGCTCAATCAGGGCGTCAGACATATTCGTCAGGTACTGCTGTTCTTCTGTTTGCTGATCAAACGGTGTTGACCATGCAGTCATAGATTCAGCTTTTAATGGTGGCACAGGCTCGTTAGCCAGATCCCGGACAGTGACTTTCCCCTGAGGGTTTTGTTTTTTCCAGACTTCGGCAAAATACGCAGTCAGTTTGGAAGATGAGCTGTGCCCGCCAAGAATACTGGAATTTAAAATTAGTAATGTCATATTGTTGTTTCATTAACTGATATGGAGAATATTTTTGTCTGTAAGAAAACTCAGACAGCGATATGAAGGCCAAAACGACTGATTAATAATTGCTGATACTGTTCTGGTGTGATTTTCTGCTTTTCTGATGCCGCATCATTCCAGAAAATCTCCCTTGTTTTATCTTGGGCTACCAAACGTTCAGATAAAGTAATACGTCCTTCCGGAGTTAACATGGAAACGATTTTTGACTGAGTGAAGTGCGAATCCGGAGAAGTCTCTGTGTAATGACAGGCGTCTTTAAAATATGCCCGTGTTCTGGCCTTTGATTTAAAGGCGTAGCGGCATTGCCACTGAGCATCAGACTCAGACTCAGCCTGATCAAGACAAAACAGCCCCAGATGATCGGCGTCAAAAGCCATGATTTTATAGCGGTTACCTTCGCTTTCAGACACCTCAGTATCAGAGATAGAGATCGGCTGGCCAAAGGCTCTACCATTGCCAACATCCACCAGATAACGCTTACCATGTAGATGAACCAATAGTGCCATATGGTCATAGCGCCCACTGGCCTGTTCTCCCGGGAACATCTCGGCAGCAATAATATCTATACCCAAAGGATTTGGAGTTGCTACAAGGCAGCAAGGGAGTGAAGCCCCGGGAGCTTAGACAAACTAAGTGACCGGGGTGAACGAGCGCCGCAACGCAGTAGCAACTTCAAAGGCGACGGGTATACATCGAAGCCGATGTTGACCAGTGCATCATGGAAGAGAGCATTGCTTTCATAACAAACCCCACCACGGTTCTGCATAACAATTTTGTTGAACAATGCATTCTCATCAGTATTGAGTCTGATCCCCTGATGAATGTTCAGATTCTCAAATGGCACACTCAACAGATAATCGTTCTGCATAGCCCCCAGAGCAGGCAGGCTTATCTCTGTTCTTCCCTGGTAGCCAATGCGGCGAAAAAATTTATCGATATTCATAGTTGTAAACCGTATTACCTTTATCACCAGTCCGGCTTTATCTGTACGTCATTGTTAGTGTAAAACCTCAAGCTAAGTTCAGGTCAAGCTATGAAACGTCATTTTTTCAAAGCCGATAAAAGAAATACTTCACGGACTACTGATAAGAACTATCAGACGCAGTGTTGATGTCTTAAGCCTGCAAAAATAAGTTCAATAGGCCCATCTATTCGTTCTACAAGGGATGCCCCCGGATTACATTGCATCGCTAAAGCGACACCGTGCAAATAATCTGCCAGTAAATCCAGAATTTGTATGAATGCTTCCTCATTGAGCTTCAATGGAACTAAAGCCGCACCCAGGCGCTCACTGAATAATTTTGCCGGCCCACCACAGGGCATTGATAGCATGGTTTCCAGCAAACCCGGATGCCTCGCCAGAAGATTAAGATAGCTACGGCATAGTGCCTTCACTTCTACTGTCCACTCTTCTTCACCATGGGGAAAAACAATCTCTTCCATCAATGAGGCCGTTATCGCCTCTAACAATGCCGCCTTGTTGATAAAGTAGTGATAGATCGCCATAGGATCGACTTCAAGCCTGCTAGCCAGCTTACGAATACTGGGCACTTTGCCATCATTCTCAAGCAGCTCTTTTGCTGTAAGTACAATTCTATGTGCCGTTAACTGAGTAACTTTACCTGACGGTCGACCTCGTTTTTTCACCTTGACACTCATTCAATATTCTCGCTAATCTATACAGATATTCTACATTGTAGAAATAAAGTTTAACTCTGAATTCCTCTATCGATCAAGAGATCAAGAGATTAGACGTTCATCGATATCCATTTATGAAGTAAGAGTTTCAATGAGCAATATTGTCTACATAGCCACCAGTCTTGATGGCTACATTGCCGACACCAATGATGGTCTGGACTGGCTGCAAGCTCTGCCAAACCCCGAAGGCAGTGATTTTGGTTATGCCAGTTTCACAGCCGGGATTGATGCGTTACTCATGGGGCGCACCACCTATGAAATGGTTCTGGGTTTTGATATTCCGTGGCCTTATGAAAAACCGGTGTTTGTTCTTAGCGCCACGCTCAAGGAAGTCCCTGAAGAACTGAAGGGCAGAGTAGAGATTGTAAATGGTCCTGTTGAAGACGTGCTGGCGTTTATCCACAGCAAAGGCTTTAAAAAACTCTATATCGATGGTGGTCGCACTATTCAAAGCCTGATGGAGAAAGACCTGATTGATGAGCTGATTCTTACCCGCATTCCAGTCGTTCTGGGTGGTGGTGTACCGCTGTTTGGAGAACTGACTCAACCTCAGTGGTTTGAACATGTAGAAACCACAGTCCACATCAAGCAGTTAGTGCAGAGCCACTATCGTCGCAAGCGAGATAATACTTAGAGCACTCCATACCCTAATCATCTTTCAATCAGATCAGAGTCCAGTTCACGACAGGTCTCTGGTTTCTTCTGATATGTCTTTGGGTAGCCAGAATAGCGAAAAAATGTATCAAAGATATAGTGCGCATTTATTCCATTTGAGTGCGTAGTTATAGGTTTGCTTTTTGGAGAGAAAAATCAGGGTTTAACGACTATGGGTTAATGATTCTCAGGAATAGGTTCAGTACTCATTCAGGGTTTTAAAATCCAGATCAAATTTCTTTAAATAAATTCTGAGCCTGTGAGAGTCATTGACGCTAACCTTCTGTTGACGGCTGGCATCAAATAGCGTTCTGCCAGCCTCTGCCAGAGAACGACTTTTTTTACAGACTTTTATAACGCTGACAAGTTGCAGTTTGTCAAAGTGGTCGATGGTATCTAATAAGGCATCATTCAGATACTCGGTTAAATCCACTTCACCATGATGCTGCCTATGTTGCCAGCGGGAGGATAAACGACGGGTTTCAGCTTGAACATTCTGTTCGTCAATGCGACCTGATTCGCTGAGGGTAACCATGCGGTTAATGCTGGCGTTCAAATCTCGGAAGTTAGACGACCATAACGCATCAGGGCCGATTGCGAATTTCATATATTGCTGTCGGGCGACCTGATTGAAGCGTACTTGTTTGTTATGGTGTCTGGTATGTTCTTTTAGCTCAAAATCAATATTAGCTTCTAAATCTTCCAATCGGTCGCGAAGTGCGGGGAGTTGCCAGCACCAGGTGTCGATACGGGCCAGAAGGTCTTTCCGAAACAGGCCTTCCTGTACCTGTTGACGCAAATTTTTATTGGTGCCTGCCAGCAGCTGGAAATCACTGGTAATAGTGTTGTCGCTGCCCAGAGGGTAGAAGCGTTTTTCTTCCAGAGCATATAATAGCATGGCCTGTTCATCGAGCCCTAACTCACCGATTTCATCCAGAAACAATATGCCCTTATTCGCCTGTCGCAGATATCCATCACGATGATTTTGTGCCCCGGTATATGCCCCCCGGATATGACCAAATAAGGCGGACATAGCTCCATCGCATTTCAAGGTGGCGCAATTGACCGGAACAAAGTTACCAGTGACCTTTCCACGATGGGCTTTTAATTCGTGAATACGACGTGCTAATTGACTTTTACCGGCTCCCGTTGGTCCTTCAAGCAATACTGGGTCGTAGGAGCGTAGTGCTACCAGTTCAATTTCTTCGATCAATGCATTAAATGCTTTATTTTGGGTTTGGATACCCGCTTTGAGATATTCCTGACCGGAAACAGCTTCTTCAAAAAAACGTTTAGCGAGAATATCATATTTAGCCAGATCAAGATCTATGGTTCTCAGTCCGCCTTTGGCTCGGTTCTGTCCGGTAGAATCCGGCGACACCTGAAGTATTTTGGCGGGTAGGAGGTGTGCTTCACTGATCAGAAACATGCAAATCTGATGAACATGCGTGCCTGTGGTTATGTTGAAGTAATAGGACTCATTTTCCATATCTAACGGATAGTTGCGGGAAAAGTCATAAAACCAGCCGTATACTTCGGCAAAATCCCAGGGGTTTTGCCAGTGGGCTTCGACTAGAGCAACTTCTGTTCTGGGGGAAATTTCCCTGATATCGTCCCTGATTGAATGAGCCAGAGTCAGGTGTTCAGGGTGGTAGAGAAGTTCAAGTCGATCAACATGAAAGTCTTTTTGCATAACAAGGCTGACATTAGGACGCCATTTAGACCACCTTTTATCTGCCTTGCCCCGGCCTTTGGCGTCTTTTGAAAGACCAAGAAGACTGATGACTACGTTTTTCTTTTTGCTAATCATGTTTTCTCCTTGATTATCAAAATAAATAATTAAATACCTATTTTGATATATTTTTATTGAAAATATAAGACCTGATTTTATTGCTTTAATTCATCAAAATCCTTTAAAGGTAATCTATTGGGCCGATCTGGGGCGCTTTACTGATTATTGGCACGGTACTTGATTGTTGAATATATATACCCAAAGGATTTGGAGTTGCTACAAGGCAGCAAGGGAGTGAAGCCCCGGGAGCTTAGACAAACTAAGTGACCGGATCGGGCTGGCGTACCACCGGGCTGGCGTACCACCGGGCTGGCGTACCAGTGAACGAGTGCCGCAACGCAGTAGCAACTTCAAAGGCGACGGGTTTAGATATGTGAGAATAAAGGAACAGGATATGCCAGTTGTCACTCAGCTTTATGCCAGAAATCAGCAGAAGCCCGTAAAGATATGGACAGATGAAATTGAACCGCAAGCACTGGAACAAATGCGCCGAGTAGCCAGCCTGCCATTTATCTATAAGCATGTGGCAGGCATGCCGGATATTCATTTTGGCAAAGGCGCCACTATCGGTTCTGTGATTGCAACCACCGATGCTATTATCCCTGCAGCCGTTGGTGTTGATATTGGCTGTGGAATGAATGCGGTCAGGTTGTCACTTAAAGCCAGTGATCTCCCAGATAATCTCTATCAAATTCGAAATGAAATAGAAAGGCATGTGCCGGTTGGACCCGGCGGCTCTCATCAGGAGGCTCGTATTCACGGGGAGTCCACACTGGCAAAAGGCTTGGATCGAATTATTTCCAAACACCCTGATGTAACCCGTAAGAGCAAACCGGGGAAATTTGCTGTTCAGTTGGGTACTTTAGGTGGCGGCAATCATTTCATCGAGGTCTGTCTTGATGAAAATCAGAATGTCTGGGTGATGCTTCACTCCGGTAGCAGGGGGATTGGTAACCAGATAGGACAATACTTTATCAATCTGGCTCGTAAGGAAATGGAACGGCATCAAATTCATCTGCCTGATAAGGATTTGGGTTATCTGAAAGAAGGGTCACAATATTTTGATGATTATGTTCAGGCGGTGATTTGGGCTCAGGATTATGCTCTGCATAACCGGGAACATATGATGAAGGCAGTGCTTTTATCTCTGCGGCAGAACGTTAAACCATTTCAAATTACCGAAGAAGCTATTAACTGTCACCACAACTTTGTTGAGCAGGAGATACATGATGGGAACCAGGTGTGGGTGACAAGAAAAGGGGCTATCCGGGCTCGTAAGGGTGAACTGGGTATTATTCCCGGCTCTATGGGGGCGAAGTCTTACATCATCAGAGGCAAAGGTAATCATGAATCTTTTTGCAGCTGTGCGCATGGGGCTGGCAGAAGCATGTCAAGAGGAGCTGCAAAGAAAGCCTTTACCGTAAAAGATCTGGAAGAACAAACCTCTGGCGTGGAGTGTCGTAAAGATAAGGGTGTGTTGGATGAAATTCCGGGAGCCTACAAAAATATCGATAAGGTGATGGCTATGCAAAGTGACTTGATAGAGGTAGTTCATACCCTGAAGCAGGTAGTCAATGTAAAAGGATGACTGAAGCAGAGTATTCTGGATGATACGTCAATACAGACATCACGCGACATGAAAATCAGAGGTTTTGACTCAGTGCACAGGTCGCTTCACTGTTTTATTGCTCCGGTAATATAGGCTATGTTGCCGGAGCTGTATTTTGCTGAGTGATCTGAAACATCCGCCATAATATTCGGTTTCATATGCTGAGATGTTTTGAAATTTTATGAGAACGTGTTCCAGATCAAAAGAGACTGTAGATTTAACTGAGACAGAGACACAGTTAAATCTACAGTCTCTCCTTAGTTTTTTAACCTTAGTTTTCTCACACCACTGCACCCAACTGGAATATGGGCAGATACATCGCGATGATCAGTCCTCCGACCAGTACGCCAAGTACCGACATGATTATGGGTTCCATCAGACTGGTGAGGCCATCAACCATATTGTCCACTTCGTCTTCATAGAAGGTGGCTACTTTATCCAGCATTTCATCCAGAGCACCCGATTCTTCACCAATGGCAACCATCTGAATGGCCATGGATGGAAAAACGCCGGTGTTTCTCATGGAAAACTGAAGCTGCTGACCGGTGGAGACATCTTCCTTGATACGCTTGGTGGCATCGGAATAAACCACATTACCTGCAGCACCGGATACAGAATCCAGTGCATCCACCAGGGGAACACCTGCGGCGAAAGTGGTTGAAAGCGTTCGGGCAAATCGGGCAATGGCCGATTTATCCAATATACCGCCCACAACAGGCAGCTTGAGGAGAATTCGATCCATTCTTTCCCGGGCAGCAGGTGATGACCGAATCACTTTTTTCATGGCAAAGATAAAGGCAATCAGGCCGGCAATACCAAGCAACCAATATTCCTGAACAAATTCAGAAAGGCCTATGACCATTTGGGTGAAAGCTGGCAGTTCAGCACCGAACCCCTGGAATACCTCCTCAAACTGTGGAACCACTTTAATCAGGAGTATGCCCGTTACGATAAAAGCCACACATACTACGGCAATGGGGTAGTTCATGGCTTTTTTGATTTTAGATTTAAGCGCTTCAGTTTTCTCTTTATAGGTGGCTATCCGATCCAGAAGTGATTCCAGCGAACCCGATTGTTCACCGGAGGCAACAAGGTTGCAATAGAGGTCGTCAAACTGGAGAGGGTGAGCCCTGAGAGCATCTGCCAGAGTAGTACCACCGGCAACATCGTTCTTGATTTTGCCAATCAACTCTTTCAAGGCAGGTTTATCAATACCCTCAGAGGTAATATCAAAAGCCTGTAATAACGGAACTCCTGCTTTCATCATGGTAGCAAGCTGACGAGTAAATAAGGCAATATCCATGGGCTTTATTTTTCCGCCCTTGGTACCTAGAGACATGCCTTTCTTTTTGACTTTGGCAGAGAGAATGCCTTGCTTTCTCAGCTCGGCTTTTACCAGTGCGATACTGGAGCCCTGCATTTCCCCTTTGGTCTTACGTCCTGCCTTGTCTTTACCTTCCCAGACAAAAGTAGAGGCTTTTGCGGTTCTAGCTGGTTTACGGGCCATAGGCTGCGAGATCCGTACCGTTTATATTGTGAGATTATTAGTACACTTATCTCAGTTTATATCATGACGTCGCTAAAATCAGATAACTTGTTAAAATTACTCTGTTTTTATCGGGTCTATCTACAAAGACCTGACTTATTCATCGGCAAAAATAAGCCATTATAATGACAAGGTAGCACTCAGTTTTTGACGCTGATGCGTTTAAAGTTCTTCAGATTCAGGGCTGTCAGACGGTTGCCCCAGACACATCCGGTATCCAGAGCCTGAATATGCTGTAGTCCGGTTTCGCCTTCCAGGGCTGCCCAGTGACCAAAGAGAATTCTTTCTTTGTGGATAGGGCTGTCAGGAAATGAAAACCAGGGGGCGAAACCTTTCATGGCCCGGGATGTTTTATTATCAAGATCCAGCCTGCCTTCGTCGTCACAGAATCGCATACGAGTGAAATAGGCGGCTGATAGTCTGAGCTTCCTTTTTCTACCCAGTGCCGTTTCCCAGGATAAGGGTTTGTCAGAGCTGAACAGGTATTGCAGAAAGTCCACATAATCATCAGCCTGCAGAGCCTCTTCCAGCTTTCTGGCGTGAATGACGGCCTGTTTTATGGTCCATATTGGTGGTATGCCGGCATGAACCATGGTGATTTTTTTCTTGCTGTCGTGATGGAGTATGGGGCGATGGCGCAGCCAGTGTATTAATTCATCACTGTCGGGCGCTTTCAGGATTTTGCTTAGCGTGTCTTTTTTCTTTAACTTACGGATACCTGAGGCGACGGCCAGTAAGTGAATATCATGGTTGCCCAGTATTGCGATGCAGCTTCGATCGAGACTTTTCAGAAACCGAAGCGTGGCCAGAGACTTGGGGCCTCGATTGACCATGTCTCCGGCAATCCACAGCTTGTCGCTGTCCGGATCAAACTTCAGTTTGTCCAGCAAGCGACGAAGTGGATCATAACAGCCTTGTATATCACCGATGGCATAGACTGCCATTACCTGCTGCCTCCCTGCGGCTGGCGGCTTATTAAATAATCGGCTATTTTGACAAAATCAGCAAGATGAAGAACTTCCGGACGAGCAGAAGAATCAATACCCAGTGCTTCAATTTCATCGGAACTGAGATGCTTTTTCAAGGTATTTCGAACTGTTTTACGGCGCTGACTGAAAGCATCTTTTACAACGATTTCCAGTTTTCTCACATCCTGACAGGGATGAGGCAGGGTTTCATAAGGCGTCAGTCGGACAATGGCTGAATCTACCTTTGGTGCCGGTTTAAAGGCGCCTGGTCCCACTGTGAACAGGTAATCAACCTTGCAATAGTACTGGGTCATAATGCCCAGCCGACCATAAAGTTTTTCCCCGGCTCCTGCTGCAAGGCGCAAGACCACTTCCTTCTGCAGCATGAAGTGCATATCTTTGATAATGCCCTGGAATTCGAGCAGATGAAAAATTAGCGGAGTGGAAATGTTATAGGGAAGGTTGCCCACCACTCTGAGCTGACGTTCATCAGTCTTTAATGAAGCAAAGTTGAACTTGAGAGCGTCTGCTTCATTGACTCTGAAGTTTTTGTTCAGTCCAAATCGTAAATTGAGAGTGGGAATCAGATCTCTATCCAGCTCAACCACATCCAGTTCACCGGCTCCTTCCAGCAGGTCGGCAGTGAGTGCACCCTGTCCGGGGCCAATCTCCACAAGGTGCTGGCCTGTTCGCGGGGCAATGGAGCGGATGATTTTATCGATCACTCCATGATCATGTAGAAAATTCTGGCCAAAACGTTTTCTGGCTTTGTGATAAGGAACGGGTGTCTGAGACATGGGCATCTAATGCTCAAAAATGGGCAGCCATAATAGCTGCGCTCATACAACTTTGCTATCGATCTTGTTTTTGTTTTTTACTGAATGGCTCATTTGCGGGAAAGTGCACAGAATCAGATCATATTCAGGGCATATTCTATAGCCGTGAAAAGGCTGTTCGGGTTTGCTTTTCCGGTACCGGCCAGATCGAGAGCCGTGCCATGATCCACTGAAGTTCTGATAATGGGCAATCCTAGTGTTACATTTACGGCCTTGCCAAAGCCCTTGAACTTTAATACGGGCAGCCCCTGATCATGATACATGGCCAGAACGGCATCGGCCTTTTCCAGATTGGCTGTATTAAACAGGGTGTCGGCCGCGAGTGGGCCTGTTAGTTTCATGCCATCGGCCTGACATTTTTTCAGGACAGGGATGATCGTTTCTATTTCTTCCATGCCAAGATGCCCACCTTCACCTGCATGGGGGTTTAAACCGCAGACAAAAATGTGTGGTTGTTCAATGGAAAACTTATGCTTCAGGTCATGATGCAGAATCCTGATGACCGCTTCCAGAGAGCCTGACGTGATAGCTGCGGGGACTTCCGACAACGGCAGGTGAGTGGTGGCCAGAGCCACTCGCAGGCCTTCAGTGGCCAGCATCATAACGACTTCAGGGGTGTCAGTCAGCTCGGCAAGAAATTCTGTATGGCCACTAAAGGCAATGCCGGCATTATTGATCACCTCTTTGTGCACAGGGGCGGTAATCATGGCGTCAAACTCATTCTGCTGACAGCCAGTGGCCGCTCTCTTCAGAGTGTCTAATACATAACGACTATTTTCTGTATCGACCCTGCCGGGAGTGGATGACCTGGCCATGAAAACAGGGGCTACCAGTAATGAACCTTTCGGTGCTGGCAGTCTGTCGGCAGGATCGTAAAGAATGATAGTGATATCCAGGTTAAGCAGTGCGGCCCGCTGAGCCAGTAACTCCGGATCAGCAATAACAATAACCTGGGCAGGAAGTGTCTGATGAGCAAGCATCAGGCACAATTCCGGACCTATGCCAGCTGGCTCCCCGGCGGTTACAGCAAGCCGGGGAATAGCGGGTTTTTCAAACATCAGAGTTTGATCTCAATATAGGCCTGGTCACGAATTTCCCGTAGCCATACCTGAAGTTCTTCTTCGAACTTGCGATTGGACAAGAGTTCCCGGACACGACTTCTACGTACTTTATTACTGATGTCAGACTGTCGTTTACCCAGCACTTCAAGAATATGCCAGCCGTAAGAAGTACGGAAAGGCTCACTGAGTGTATTCATGGGTGTGACTTTCATGGCAACCTGGAATTCTTTAACCAGTGTTCGTGGTGAAACCCAGTCAAGGTCGCCACCATTCAGTGCCGATGCCGTATCGTCTGAATGAGCTTTGGCCAGTTCGCTGAAATCTTCACCGGACTCAACTCGGTCATAGAGATCCTTGGCCAGCATCTGTGATTCAAGGTCGCTTCTGATTTCATTGGGTTTGATCAGAATGTGACGCACATTAATCTGATCCTGAACTACTTTGTTGTCACCGCGAATGTCGATCAGTTTGAAAATATGAAACCCGCCGGGGCTTCTGATGGGCGTGGAAACCTGACCTTTGGTCATTTTGATGGCCTGTTCCGCAAAGAGACTGGGCAGCTGGTCGGCTTTTCGCCAGCCCAGATCACCACCATTCAGGGCATTTTGTCCCTTGGAGAAGGTAATGGCCAGTTCCTGGAAATTGCTGCCTTTTTCAAGATCGCCGTAGATTGTTGTAGCCTGAGTCTGGGCTGTTTTAATCTGTTCAGGCGTGGCGTTATCCGGAGTTGCAATCAGAATGTGCCCAAGACGATATTCTGCCTGAAGCTGAGACTGACCTTCGGGTGAGTTGATGAAATTATCAATTTCCTGTTCACTGACCTGAATTCGCTGTCCTACCTGACGTTGACGAACCCGGTTAATGATCATTTCACGACGAATTTCTTCCCTGGCCTGGGCAAAAGACAGGCCGTCACTTTCCAGATTCTTTTTAAAGGCTTCCACAGAAAGTCCGTTACGCTGGGCAATCTGGCTGATGGCATCGTTCAATGCCCAGTCATCAATACGTATGCCGCCACGAGAGCCCATCTGCAGTTGGATGTTTTCCAGAATCAACTGATCCAGAACCTGTTTTTCAAGAATGCTATCGGGAGGCAGAGAGACATTTCTGTCGGCCATTTGACGATGTACGGCCTGAACTCTGGAATCAAGCTGGCTTTCCATTACTACGTCTTTATCGATAACAGCCACTATGCGATCCAGTTGCTGAACTTTGGCATTTGCCATGCCACTGGCCAGTGTTAATAAACACAGGGCTTTCAGTGCGTTTTGTTTTAATCCCTTCATCATTACTTCTCGTCCACCGTGTAACCTTTGATTCCATTGAGAGAGTCTTTAAATGAGCCACTGCTCAATCCGCCCAAGCCTCTAAGAACGAACTGCAGGAATATACCACTTTTTTGTTCCGGATAATCGATATTGGTACTGTCTTCTTTAACCCATGAGCGCCAGACCAGTCGAACCTGATAACAGCAGCTGTTATATTCGACTCCAAGCAGTCTTTCAAGGTTCCTGTTATTAGTCAGATCATATTGCATTCGACCCAGGGCTGAAAACTGGTCAACCAGAGGCCATGCAAAAGATACATCGGCTTCACTCAGATTGTTATCTGCTGTTTTGTAGCCGGTAGGATCTGTCAGGTCGATAATATTGTTGTTATTACTGTCTTTAACAAACCGGGTGGCCTGCTCACGATAGCGATAGCCAATATTGAACACCTTCCTGGCATCAGGTCTCCAGGCATAGTAAATGCCGTAGTTATCCAGCTGATTTTCCCGTGCATCCCACATCAGATCCTGACGAACACTCATTGTACGGGTGAAGTTATAGACCATTTCCGTGGCAATAGGGGATGTGGAATCCTGCATTTCATTTCTGAGGCGGTTTTCTTCATCCGTGAGGTTATTTTCCCAGTCGGCCTCGGGATTGTCATCGGATTTACTTCCGGCGGTGGGGCTGATCCAGAGTTTCCTGTCCCTGAAATAAACGATTTGGCCGATACCGAACCGGGCTCGTTCATAACCGTCGTTCTCAATTAAACGACTGGTAAGGCCTATGGAAAGCTGGTTGGCATCTCCCAGACGGTCGTAGCCCGAGAACCGGCTGTCCCGCCAGAGGGAATTATAATTAAATGCCAGCTGTGAACTGTCAAAAACCGGATTCATCTCCTGCCCTTCAACATAAGGGGAGTAGAGATATTTCAAACGGGGTTCCAGTGTATGAGTAAACAGTGTGTTGCCAAATTTAGATGACCGGTCGAAATACATTCCGCCATCAATGCTCACAACCGGTACTGTGGTTTTGGGGGTTTCGGTATAGTCTTCAGAGTTAAAACTATCGCCATAGGAACTGGAGAAATCATTGATCACTTCATCCTTGTTCAAATTGGTCAGATTGTACTGAACGTGCTGGACCTTCACGGCCGGCTTCAGGAAGGCATAAGTCCATTCCATGGGGTAGTTGGCTCCGGACTCCAGATAAATTCGGTCACCGTTGGCTTCGTTGATGCCATAGCCTTCCTCATAAATACTCTGCTTGATTTTCAGTTCGGAATTGTATTTTTCCCGGATAAAGTTCCAGTCATCGTCCCGTGAAAACTTGGTGTAATCTGCAATGTAGTTAATATTCAAGCGGTCACTGCCATGCCAGTTACCGGTGAGTTCCAGCTGGGGCAGCTTATTGTACGGATCATTTGTTGTCAGGCTCATGTTTTTGTATTTATGAGCATTCAGTTTCACCTGCCAGCTATGATCAATATTGCCACCCAGATACTGTGTGCTGAGCTTTTGATCCAATGGTGATTTGCCGCTGAGGTTAAGGCTGGTGCCAAAATCCTTCAGGTAATTTTTGTCACTGGCGTCAGCATAATCAATTTGAGCCTTCCAGCGTCCGGTGAGCTGGGCAAAATGCCGTAGATTTACTAACCACCGTTCCTGATCGTAGTAGGGATTTTCTTCTTCCAGTTTATCTTTATTCAGTAATCCGGATACACCGACTTCACCGGTATGATTTCCTGCCAGGTAGCGGAATTCATTTTCTAGGAGTACTCCGCGATTACTCATGTATCGGGGAGTAAAGGTAGCATCGTAGTCTGGTGCAATATTCCAGTAATAGGGGATGGATGTGTCAAAACCGTTGTCACTGTCCTGACCGATTGTCGGATAGAGAAAGCCGGATTTCCTTCGATCATCCAGAGGAAATGAAAGATAGGGTGTATAAAAGACCGGTAAGCCCTGAATTCGAACCACGGCATTCCTGGCAACCCCTTCGCCCGTAGCCTGATCGATGCTGACGTTTTCTCCGGACAGCAACCAGCCCTTATCTCCTGGAGGGCAGGTAGTGTACGTGGCATCAGACAGATTCAGGGTTGCATCTTCATTACGGACTATTTTGCTGGCACTGCCACGCACCTTGCCTTCATGCATAACATAGACAGTGTCTTCAAGAGTGGCTCGACCGCTGTCCATTTGCAGGTCGCCCCGTTCACCCACCAGTAATACACCAGGCTCCCGGAAGCGAACATTACCCTGAAATTCGGCGTAGTTTTTCTGACGATCCAAAGAGGCCAGATCACTTTCCAGCTGACGATTGCCCTGCCTGATTCTCACATCACCAGTCAGGGTGGCTATGTCGGACTCGCTATATTCAGAATCATTCGCCTCGGCCACAATGGGCGCAGAATTGGCGTCACCTTTAAAATCAATCCCGGGTCTGGCGGGTTCTATGTAAGCACCACAGCTGTAGTAAGGTTGCTGTGCTCTTTTCGATGGAGTCAGTTGCGCCAGAGGTTGCCAGTCAAGGGTGCTTTTCAGATTGATTCCTGTGCCCGGTGTTGCTGTGGTAACCGCTGCACCAGACGCAGCCCTGGGCAGGGACGCACGTTTAACAGGGGTATATTGCCTGGGTATGGCATTACAGTCCCACTGACCATTGGCGTCGCTGCTGCAGTTCCATTCATTGTCTGGCTGAACACGATCTTCTGCATTTACTTTGGACACCGGCTGGCTGGCCAAAAGGCTGGCGGCAATGGCCAGCGTCAGGGTCCTGGGTTTAAAGGGTAAGTTGTGCATCTCCATGAGTTCAGCAGTCCTGGGGCAGATTTTTTATTGCACTGATGTTGCCTGTAAGTAAGCTGTGGCAAAAGGGAGCGAGCGCAACTCTTTTGCGACAGCCTCTAAGGGCGGACAGCGGGGAAAGTACTGACAGTATTGCAGAAAACAAAATTATCCCTGGCATCGGTTCTGGTCGTGCTGAAAGCGCCGCAAAAGGCAGCGGATTGCTTATTGCAGATAAATAATGGAATGTCAGAAACGCATGGCCGCTATTGCCGGCAGAATGTCTGCGGAGTCTGAATGTCATGATCTTGTCCCCTGGCCAGTGGGTGTTTCAATATGACCCGAATACACTGGTGTCATTCACGATGAATAGACGTGTCGGTCTGTGGTAATCTGCATAATAGGGTAATAAGTTAACATTGATTTCATGGTAAGGGGAGTCTGATGTCCTTTGAAAGATGATGTTGTTTACCAAATTACAGAAAATCAAGAACCTCGTTAGTCTATGTGACTTGGATAAATACGGGTGAAAACCCAGGTTCAACTCAATTAATCAGCCAACCAACCACAGTAAAGAAAAGATAATTGATGACATTACCCCAGGAAAAAAACCGGCTTGTAAATCTGGCAATATGGGTGCGCTCAGTTTTAGCAGAAAGCGGCATTGTCGCCAGTGAACCGGTGACTCGGGAACCGGTGAGTGGTGATGCAGGGTTCAGGCAATATTTTCGAATCAAGACATCTCGTGGAACTATGCTGGCTGTGGATGCACCACCGAGCACTGAAGATTCAGAAAGCTTTGTGGCCATTGCCCGACACTGGCGAAAAGGTAAGGTGAGAGTGCCGGAAATATTTGCCTTTGATTTCGAAAACGGATTTATGCTGGTGGAAGATTTTGGTGATGTGCAACTGCGGGACAAACTGACTCCTCAGTCAGCTGAACGGTTGTATTCGAAAGCGTTATTGACGTTAAACAATATTCAGCTTCAATCGGCAGACGGCCTTCCCGAATACAGTAAAACATTACTTGAATTTGAGTTGTCGCTTTACCCTGAGTGGTTTATTACCCGTTTTCTGGGTCTGAATAAGAGTGATGCAGCTCAGCTGGACTCGATGTTTGAATGTCTGGTTCAGTCCATTCTCGAACAGCCTGTTGGTACGGTACATCGGGATTATCATTCCCGCAATCTGATGCTGTGTGCTGATGGAGATCTTGGGGTGATTGATTTTCAGGGCGCACTTAAAGGATCTCTGCTTTATGATCCGGTTTCGCTGTTAAGAGACTGTTATCAGGATTGGCCGGCAGAAAAAGTGGAACACTGGTTTAAACAATATGCAGCCCGGCATCCCGTCTTGTCAGAATACAGTGCAGAAAAATTAAAAGTCTGGTTTGATCTGACGGGTTTACAGCGTCATTTGAAATGCCTGGGTATTTTTGCACGACTATGGCTCAGGGATAATAAACCGGGATATCTTCCCGATATTCCCCGAACCTTTAATTATGTGCTTTGGATTTGTGCAGAATACCCCCAATTAGAAGCTCATGGGCGTTGGTTAACAACCTGTGTGAAGCCTATTCTGGAACAAAGAATCGCAGAAGCTTCCAGGGAGGCTGGATTGTGAAAGCAATGATACTGGCGGCAGGCTATGGCAAGAGGCTCAGGCCATTAACGCTGGATATGCCAAAACCCCTGGTGACCGTTGCCGGTAAGTCTTTAATTGTTTATCAGATTGAGCGTCTGGTTGCTGCTGGAATCACAGAAATTATTATCAATCACAGTTGGCTGGGTGAGCAGATAGAGGCGGCGCTGGGTAAAGGTGATGACTGGGGGGTGAGTATTCGTTACTCCGCAGAAGAGCAGCCTCTGGAAACCGGAGGAGGGATTTTCAAGGCTTTATCTATGTTGACCGAAGCTGAATCAGGGCAGCCTTTTCTGGTGGTTAATGGTGATGTGTTTACGGACTATTCTTACGAAAATATTGTATCGCTAAAACAGTTAATGATGGAAAAACAGCAGCTGGCTCACCTGGTGCTGGTGAATAATCCTGATTTCAATACAGCTGGGGACTTTGGCCTGAGAGGAGCCCGGGTAGAGGTTGAGTCGGAAAACTTGTTAACATTCAGTGGTATCAGTTTATTATCACCGAAATTATTCAAACAATGTAAACCCGGAGCGTTCAAGTTGGCTCCGTTATTAAGAGATGCAATGAGCCAGGGGTTGGTGACCGGAGAGCATTACACCGGGCACTGGACTGATGTGGGGACCCTTGAGCGGTTGCAGTCGTTAGAACATTATCTTGTGCATGAGAGCAGGGATTCATGACCGCTATAGTAATAGGTTTGTTTCTGGGGTTAACGTTTGGTGGGCCATTGGGAGCCATTTTCGGAGCATTTCTAGGAGCCTGGGTTAATAACCGTGTTTTTGGCCCAGGCCTGGCTTCCGGGTTTTCTGGCGGCAATCAACAACAGCGACAAAGGGCTCAGTCTGTTTTTTTCAAGGCAACCTTTCTGGTGATGGGCAAGCTGGCCAAAGCGGATGGCAGAGTCAGTGAACATGAAATAGAAATGGCTAATGCCATCATGCGTGAAATGCGCCTGTCGGAGGAACAGAGAAAAGCGGCGATCGATCTGTTTAACGAAGGCAAGGCGGCTGTTTTCGATATCGATCAGGTTCTACGTGAGTTCAGGCAGGTAGCCGGCTCCACTACGTTAATTCCGATGTTTCTTGAAATCCAGCTTCAGGCGGCTTACGCCGATGGGGGATTAAGTCAGGCTGAACAGGCTGTTTTTGCTCAAATCTGTAGTAGCCTGGGGGTTAATAAATTTGCTTTCGAGCAGTTACACCGGCGGTTTCAGGCCCAGAGGAGTTACTACCAGCAAGGTGGTCGTCGCTATCAGGGGCAAGGTTTTGTCCCGGATGCCCGGGAAGAACTGGCTCAGGCTTATCAGGTGCTTGGCGTGAATTCTTCGGCGGGTGACAGTGATGTTAAAAGAGCTTATCGCAAACTGATGAGTGAGCACCATCCGGACAAGCTGGTGGCCAAAGGTTTACCGGAAGAGATGATGGAAGTGGCCAAGCAAAAAACTCAGGAAATTCAGGGCGCTTATGATCGTGTACGGGAGTCCCGTAAAAAATCCTGATATTAAGGAACTTGTTAACCTGTTGATTGCCTAAGTAGCCGTCCTGTTTGCTGAATCGAGGAAGTTGGCAAAGTGTATATGGTAAGAAAGAAGTTTTTATACTGGCATGTTCCAGCCACTTCAAAGGTTGTGTTAAATCATCATGCGGGTGGTGCGTATTGCTTCGTACCCGCTAAATCAGTGAAAAAAGTGATCAAAACAAAACCGAAAATGACGGTTAGAATGTTGCCGGAAGGTGCGAAAGAGTTTTCTGACCGAAGAATATCCAGATTGGATGATTAAGTCAGAAAATTTCATCAGGAACAGGATGGGCTGAACGCTCTGCTCCCGATGTGAGTGTTCAACTATTAATTCGGAAATACTGCCGCAGATGTTGAGTGTAACCAGAGTCACTTTCACGGGTGTGACGAATCCACCAGTTTTTTAGAAATTGTAATATTAATTCAGGTTTCTTTTCTTCCTTTGCTCTTCTTGTCACCATTCCTGCGTTTTCAAGCAGCATTTTGTGCGTTTCTGCGTGCTCCTTAAGACCCGGATATCCAGCTTCAAACATTAAGGCTTCCTCTGTTTGAAAATGAATAGACATATAATGCTGCAGGTAACTGACAGCCGGCTCTAAGGCAAGCTCTCCAACATTATTACTGATGAAATAATAGAGGGAGTTGATCGCGGCTACCAGGCCACGATGCTGTTCATCTAATATTGGAATGCCGATATTGTTTTCTTCATTCCAAACTATATAGAGACAATCTTCATGCATCTCAGTTGCCCTCCTGGACGACATGCTTCTATAGTTATTGTGCTGTTGGGGTGCCAATTTTACCCGAGATATTACTGCTAGGTGTAAATATCTATTGTATGTGAAATCGGTCTCAAATTTCGATATCTTTTTGAATTCTAAGAGATTTAATTTAAAAAAAATACCAAAATGTCGTATAAGAACAAATATTTTTTTTATCACCTAAAAAAAAGAAAATGTAATTTTATGTCAGTGAATGAATACAGAAATGGTTTTGTAATAACCTGATGCAAGCCTGGTCAGCTTCTTTGGAATGTTCGGTCTACCCTTTTTTTAGAACTGCAGCATAACATCGGGTGCTTATTCGCCGTCAGCTATTCCCCATGCTTATACGACATCGGTAACAGCGTATAAGAAGCATCACACGCAGGGCGCAGCTACAGCTGCTTACGTGTTGAGATATGTAATTTTTCCCAAAAACTCGACTATTTATCACGAGCATACAAAATATATACGACTTCGTACGCTAGTGATACCAAGGGGTTTAATGAAACGTGGGGAATTGCTGATTCGCCGTTGATGATGAAGCTCAGTACATTTTTAGAAATCAGGGTGACCTGCTGGCGTAAGAGTGATTTTGCAATCTGATACGGTGTGAACATATAAATTGTGAGATGAGCGAAAGAGGAGGAATGGCAGTAAATTATTTTTATTATTATTAATAAAGAAATAAACAAATAAATAAAGGGAGTCGATGGCTAACATTAGTCCAGAGGTTGTTCGTCATAATTGGAACGGAAGTATTATATTCATTGCCCCAGTTGATAGAGAGAACGTTCTCTTTAATCTGAAAAATCCATTATTGTCCAATATTATCTCAAAGTGTTTGTATACATTTACTCTGATTTTTTAGATTTTATGCGTATCGGGTATTCTGTTGGTAAGTGCTTGTTACAGTAAGGGTGTGAGTAAGTGTCGTTTATTTTGTTGCAGTACTTATAAGAGTTGCTGTTTTTTTCGAGATCCTGCATATGGGTCGTGATTGTCCTTGATCGTGGATGTGCTGATAATCGGGGATATCAAATTGTTAGCTCTTTGTTCGACATAAATCCTGACTGAGCCCACTATAAAATGTAACCCTGCTAAAGTTAGCAGGATAGCCTTATTGTTATGGATTAAAAAAATAAAGATATGTCTGCATTCAACGAAGAAACCGTGCTTTCAATACAGCACTGGAATGAATCACTCTTCAGTTTCAAAACAACCCGGGATCCGTCATTACGCTTCCATAATGGGCATTTTGTTATGTTGGGTTTGATGGTGGATGGAAAGCCTCTCATGAGGGCGTACAGTATTGCCAGTGCCAACTATGAAGATGAGCTTGAATTTCTTAGTATTAAAGTCAGTGATGGGCCGCTGACGTCCAGGCTTCAGCACCTAAAGACTGGTGATAAAGTAATCATGAGTCGCAAGCCTGTGGGTACATTATTGGTGAGTGATCTGAAACCCGCTGAAAATTTGTTTCTGTTAGCCACTGGTACAGGGCTGGCGCCTTTTCTCAGCGTCATTAAGGATCCTGAAACCTATGAACGATTCGATAAGGTGATTCTTGTCCATTGTGTCCGTTATACCAGTGAGCTGGCATACCATGATTTTCTGCAGCAGGAATTTCAGGAGCATGAATATCTTGGACATCAAATTCGGGAACAGCTCTTCTATTACCCAACGGTTACCAGGGAGTCCTTTCGAAATACCGGCAGGATTACCAGCCTGATTGAGAGTGGTCAACTGTGCAGGGATTTGACCTTGCCTCCGTTGAATCCCAAGACAGATAAAGTAATGATTTGTGGCAGTCAGTCAATGATAAATGACATTTGTCTTTTATTAAATCAGCTTGGATTTGTAGCATCAGCCCATACCGGGGATGTGGCTGATTATGTGATAGAGAAGTCATTTGTCGAGAAATAGAGTCCTATCTTATTCTGCACATTCAGTTTGCCGTCAATGATCTTTTTGTTGGGCTCTTCTTGTTGGGCTCTTTTTATTGGACTCTTTTTAAAGAGGTATGTAGGATGCATCTTATTAGGTGCGTAAAGAGCCGCGCTTGTATGATGTAATGGAGTAGAAAATGTCACTCAGTAAAAAAACAATATCCACGGTTAAATCTACAGCACCTGTTTTGGCAGAACATGGCGAAGCAATTACCGGATATTTTTATCAGCAGATGTTTACTCTGAATCCGGAGCTGCTGAATATATTCAACGCCACAAATCAGAAAACTGGACGTCAACAAGCTGCATTGGCTGCAGCCGTATATGGGTACGCTGCCAATATCGATAATCTTGATGCTCTTACTGAGGTGGTGCAACGAATTGCTCACAAGCATGCCAGCTTCAATATATTACCTGGACATTATCCAATAGTTGGTAAGCACCTGCTTAATGCTGTTGCCGCTGTATTGGGCGATGCGGCAACGGATGATGTACTGGAAGCCTGGGGTGAAGCCTATGAGTTTCTTGCTAATGTTTTTATCGAGGCTGAAGAAGGTATATATAAAGTTACCGAACAGCAGAAAGGTGGCTGGCGGGGAACCAGAGACTTTATTGTCACTGCCAAGGTGGAAGAGAGTGCTCTGATTACTTCTTTTTATTTTGAGCCTGTTGATGGCCTATCGGTTGCTCCGTTCATTCCCGGCCAATATATAGGAATTTATTTGCAGCCGGTTGAGGGGGGAAATCGTTGTATTCGTCAGTACAGTCTTTCAGATGCTCCCAATGGAACCGGGTACAGAATCTCAGTAAAAAAAGAAGGGAAAGGGGATACTCAAGGTGTTATATCCAACTTTCTTCATGACTCGGTTAATGTCGGTGATACCGTGCAGCTGAGTCCTCCGTCAGGTGACTTTTATCTGGATCAGAGTTCGGAATCTCCGGTTGTTTTGTTAAGTGGTGGCGTGGGCCAGACACCCGTATTGAGTATGTTGAATAGTTTGACTGGATTAAACAGTCAGCGTGAAATTCGCTATGTGCATGGCGCAACCAATGGGCAAGTGCATGCTTTTGGTGAACATGTGAAATCCTTGTCTGAAAACAATAACAACCTTGAGCATTTTCTGTTTTACGATCATCCTGAGGATCAGGACAGTGAACATGACTTTTCAGGGTTTATGGATTTAAATGTCATTCGGGATCAAATTGAAATACCCGGTGCAGATTATTATTTCTGTGGACCTCTTGGGTTTATGAGTATGGTTAACAAAACATTGAAAAGTTGGGGAGTACCCGCCGCCAGCATTCATTTTGAAGTTTTTGGCCCGCATCAGGATATTTGAGAACCAGGTTGAGTATCCCCCTCCTGCCGGATGGAGTGAGGGGGCTCATTCATGAGATCCATCCAGCTTACCGGCAATCCGGGACAGGCAATTTTTGAATTTAATGGCAGCGGGTGTTAACTCAAATGCTTCTGAAAGGCTGTAACCTACATCGCCAAATTCGATAACCTCATTCAGAGATAATGTTTTTAACAACCCGGCCTGTTCGTAATGACTGGCCGCCGCTTTTGGCATCATGGCAATCATCTGCGTTCCCATAAGCATGGATATATTACTGAGAATAGACAGCGATTCCACGATATTGTCGGGAGTAGCCAGTCCGCTGGTTCGGAATAGTTGTTCTACAGTAGAGCGTACCGGTGATTCCAGAACAGGTAATATCCAGGGGTAATCGATCAGATCCTTCAATTGAAGCTGGCTTGCTTCTGCCAGAGGATGTTGTATGCCCACTACCGCACTGATGGATTCGTTATACAGCACGACGTGATTGATGCCTTGGTAATTCTGCGGGGAAGGTATGCGACCAAGGACTATATCCAGTTCGCCATTGGCCAGAGCGGGCATCAAAACCTCATTGGTTCCTTCTTTTATGGTAATCAGTATTCCGGGTGATTCCTGTTTCAGTAATGCAACGGCTTTTGGCAGCAGTTTTGCTGATGCGGAAATTAATGTTCCAATCACCACATGGCCACTATCGGCTTGTTTCAAGGCATTCAGGTCATCACTCATAAAACGCAGATGAGACAATAGTCGTTTACTGTGTTTTCTGAGACAGCTTCCGTAAATGGTCAGTTCAATGCCACGATTGGTTCGCTCAAAAAGGGTTGTTCCAAACATAGCTTCCAGCTCTTTGATGGTTTTACTGAGCGTTGGCTGGGTAATGTTCAGGAACTCACCTGCTTTTAACATGGAACCTGCATCGCAAACGGCTTCAAAAAAAACCAGTTGCCGGATTTTTAATCGACGCTGCAAAAAATGGAAGTCAAGTCTGTCTGGCATTGTGTTGGTATTGATCATTGAATAAAGATGCTCCGATCATAACCCAGTCATCTGGCGGTTGCTTCAGTCATCCGGCGGTTGCTTTAGTTATCAGAGGGTAAATCAATGGCCGGCAGGGGGCCGCATCATGGTTGAATGCCGGAGTCTGAAGATTTAATAAATAGTGCCCATCGATAACATGATCAGGCACATAGATCATTTCCGTAATAGTTTTCCGGCTGCGGGTTTGCGGTGTTGTGTCATGCCCTGTTTCCGGTAAATTCCAGAACACTCGATGAATACTGAGCCGACCATCATCGTGCATGCGGTCAACAGAAGGCAGATCAACCAGTAAATGCTGTACCTTGCGCTCGACCAGATAATGTACTGCATCCAGTGTGAAAAAAGGCGGTGAATGATGGTCACCGTACGAGCAGTGCTTTTTCCAGTGGCCATTAGGAAGCGTTCTGATAATCAAAGCCTGCAGAAAATCATTGGTAAGATCCTCTAATCCTGGCCTGTAGCATTGTCCGGGTAATCACCTGATCATTGGGGGCAAGTACCGGACAATAATCTTCATTGGTTTTATTGGCGTCAATAGGACTGACCGTTAACAGGGTTGCAGCAAACAAACCCTGTTTCAGAACATCACTGATATAAACAGGCTGGTTGCAGACATGATGCACCGTTTCGGTATGGGTTCCATTACAGTGGGGAACCAATGTCAGTTCACTGACGTTGCAGCTGCCCCCTCGTTGAGTATCTCCGATGAAACTGCCAGATTGCAGTGTTCTCATACTGGCATCCGGTGAGCCAAAATGATTGGGCTGCGGGCCATTGAAATCCAGCGCGATGGCCAGGGATAGGGGGTTGGCAAGATCAACCTGATAGCTTTGACCTGCCAGGGTTATGGTCATTTTCATCCGGAAGTACTCGGTTTGGAGGTTGTGGTCTGCCTGCAGCTCAAATTACTTTGGCTAATTCACTGTTTAAAACGATGTCCGGATTTCCCAGAGATCAGGAAAGACCGGTGTTAACAAGGTCTTCAACAAATAGGCAGCGCCTGCCGAACCGCCTGAACCCATTTTGGCTCCGATCGTTCTTTGTACCATTTTTACATGGCGATAGCGCCATTCCTGAAGGCCTTCGTCAAAGTCAGTAAGGGATTCACAGAATTCGGCGATTTCAGGTCTGTAGCGATAAATATCAATAAGAATGTCCTGTAATCCGGTATGAGCTTCGGTAGGCAGGGACATCTCTTTATTTAAAAAGTCTTCCGGAATTTTGTACCCGATAGTATTCAGGTGGGAAACAAATACATGCCACAATGAAGGGTGCGTCATAGCGCTTCTGTAATCGATCGCGAATAACGGTTCCAGGCTCCCAGCGATTCAGGGTCTTCTCTGATTTCATGCCAAGTACAAATTCCAGCTCTCGGAACTGGTAAGATTGAAAACCGCTGGAGTTATCCAGAAAATTACGGAACGAAAGAAATTCCAGTGGTGTCATGGTTTCCAGAATATCGAGCTGAGACACCAGCGTTTTAAAAATTTTAAGAATCCGTTTAAGAGTATGGCCTCCTCGTGCCAGTTCACCCTGTTCTATTAAATGCTTGAGATGGGTCGGTTTCATGGAGCACCTGCAATAAACCAGAGTTCATAGTTTTGATGAATGACAATAAACAGCATTTCATCGTGTTCAGGGCCATCTGACAAGCAGTGCTGACAGTTGTGTCAGTTCTTCAATTTTCAGATACTCGGTGTAACTCATTGCCATGTTATTGCTCTCTTACCGGATACTTTAATTGTTCAGATGCCAGAATAAGACGATCCGCTTCTTCAAAATCCACCTGGTCCAGGTTTGTGGCTGTTTCAGTCAATTGTTCCAGTATTTCATTCTGCGCACGGCCTCTTGCCATGGCATCGCCATAGGGTAATGTATGAAACATCACCATGGAATAACGGGGATAAACTGTGTGGGATAGCGTTGTTCCAGTTCAAAGGCGATGGCCTTTTTTAATATATACCGGGGATCAGTCACGCCACTGCGCATCTCGATATAATTTTCCAGGGCCATGTCGGCGATGGCATTGGTATTAGGAGCCCTTAGTCGTTCAAATCCGGTAAAGGCTCTCTGCCAGTCATCAGGGTAAGCGGTAATCTGACGATTCAGTTCCTGACAGGACTCAAATGCAGCATTCATACCCTGACCATGAAAGGGCACTATGGCATGGGCTGCATCACCGAGAATGACTCCCTTGTTCAGATGAGACCAGCCCTTACATTTAATTGTAGCGAGATAACCCACGGGGTTCTGGAAGAACTGTTCGGCCAGATCAGGAACAAAGGGTACAAAGTCGGGAAAATAGCTATTAAAGAATGCCATGAGTTGTGCGTTGTTCCGGATTGCTTCAAAACTCAGTTCTTTTCCGTTAGTCGGCATAAAAAGAGTAATGGTAAAACTACCGTCAAGGTTGGGCAGGGCGATGAGCATAAACTCTCCCCTGGGCCAGATATGCAAGCTATTTTTGTCAATCTGGAAAGCACCATGAGTACCTGCCGGAAGCGTCAGTTCTTTGTAGCTGTGATCCAGTGGTGACTGGTTGAGCTCGCCATGACTGGCTTGAATCGTCTGTTCACGCAATACCGAAGCACTGCCATCCGTGCCGAAAGCCGTGTCGAAAGGGTGTTGGTGTTCATTGCCGGAGTTATAATTTTTCAGCGTAAGCTGCATGGATTCATAATCCACATCGAGGCAGGCATGGTTAAAATGAATGTCCACCTTGCCAGTGGCTTCTGCTTCGTCGAGCAGCAGGCTGTTGAGATCGCCCCGGGAAACGGAATAAATGACTTCGTGGGCTTGGCTTCCATAAGCCTGAAAGGAGAGTTCACCGGTCAGGTCGTGAAGCATGCGACCTTTCATGGGGATCAGCAGGGGCTTTATTTTTTCCTCAAGTCCCACCTCTTTCAGGGCAGCCAGACCTCGATTGGCAAGGGCCAGGTTAATGGACCTTCCTGCTGAAATATCAACTTTACGAAGATCGGAACGGCGTTCGAAGACGGTGACATTGAACCCCTGACGTGCCAGATATATGGCGAGTAATGACCCGGCTAGCCCCGCGCCAATCAGACAAATAGACTGACTCATGATGGTTGTCCTTTCTGTCTGTTCAGTGCCTGTTCAGTGTTCAGTAAGTCTGTTAATAAATGAGCAAAGCGATGGATGTCAGTGAATGAGCAGTATAAGGGTACCGGAGCGATTCGGATAACATCAGGGTAACGCCAGTCACAGGCGACACCCGCCTTCTCGAGCTGTTCAAAAATGGTTTTGCCATCTGCATTTTTAATTCTCAGGGAGAACTGGGAGCCCCGTGCCGTCAGTTCTTTGGGTGTGATATTTTCCACATCTTCAGCAACGAGAGTCTCCAGAAGAAAATCCAGATACCTTGTCATCAATTCGCTTTTCAGTCTCAGGACTTTCATGCCCCCGGCACGATCAAACACATCCAGCGACGCTCGAACAGCCGCCATGGAAAAAACAGGTGCATTACTGATCTGCCAGCTTTCAGCCGTGGGGATTGGGTCAAATTCAGTACCCATTTCAAAACGTGTCTCCTTGTTATGCCCCCACCATCCTGAAAAACGATTCAGTGATTTATTGGCAATATGACGACTGTGGACAAAGCAACCGCCTGTGGCACCTGGGCCCGAATTCAAATACTTGTATGTACACCAGCAGGCAAAATCCATTCCCCAGTCATGAACAGCCAGTTCTATATTGCCCACGGCATGGGCCAGATCAAAACCGACTCTGCAGCCTTTACTGCGCCCCAGTTTGGTTATGGCCTTCATATCCAGTACCTGACCGGTGTAATACTGAACGCCAGGAAGGAGAATCAGTGCTATCTGGTCGCCGTTCTGTTCAATCATTTGGGCTATATCTTCTTCCCTGAGCAGATCTTCACCTTCCCTGGGTTTGATGATTAATAGCGCATCATCTACATCACGACCATGATGTTTTATCTGAGACTCCACTGCGTAGTGATCTGATGGAAAGGCATGGTCTTCTATCAGTATTTTGTATCGGTTTTTTGTGGGTCGGTAAAAACTCACCATCATCAGGTGTAGATTAACTGAAAGGGAGTTCATAACGACGACTTCTTCTGCGCTGGCACCCACTATACGAGCCATGGATTCTGACAGGAACTCATGATAGGGCGCCCAGGGGAATTCAGACTCAAAATGACCACGTACTCCTTTTTCAGACCATTTGTCCAATTCGGAATTGATCAAATTCCCGTGTACTGCCTGGTTGTAATCCAAGGGAGTTTCCCACCAGATAGAGTTCCTGCTCACCCGCTTTTGTTACAGGGAAATGAAACTCTTTTCTGAACTTCGCCAGATTGTCCTGAGCATCCAGTTTCTTAGCCAGAGACAGTTCAGTGTTGAAGTTCCCGATGGCGTCTTGTTCTTGTGAATTCATCGAGGTTGCTCTTTATTGGAATCTGTTTATATGGATCGGCTTATATAGATCTAAGAGGGCTGCTAAGCTACTCCCTCGATCAGCAAACCCTTCCTTCACACAGTCGATGGACTGGTTGAAGAGGGTGTTGTGTTCGCAGCAAGATTAAAAAAATGGTTTGCGTTGGTGTTCAGCAACCTGTTTTTTTCGTTATCAGATAGAGTAGCCGCTTCTTTTATCATTTTTCCCGGATGCACTTCACCCAGTGGGAAGGGGTAATCAGACCCCATCATGACCCGCTCTTTCCCCATTATATCAATAAGAAACCGTAAGGAGGCTTCGCTGAAAATGGCAGAATCCACCGAGAATCGATCGACATAATGAGACGGTGGGTTAGGGCAGTCCTTTCGCACAATATCCCGTTGATGCCAGGCATTGTCTACGCGCCCCAGTTGCAGTGCAAAGTTGCCGCCGCCATGAGCGAAGCATATTTTCAGGGTTTTCGGAATCCGCTCGAATGAGCCTGAGAGAATCAGTGACATAATACCAAGGTGGGTTTCTGCAGGCATGCCCACCAGCCATTGCAGCATATAATCTGGCATACGCTCTGCTGCCATCATGTCCCAGGGGTGAACCAGTACCGGAATAGTGTTGTTGGCGCAGAAAATCAGAAATTCTACCAGTTCATTGTCGTTCAGATTTCTGTTTCCCAGATGGTTGCCTATCTGAACACCAACGTGGCCATGATTCATGCACCGTTTGGCTTCATCGCAGGCACTGGTCAGATCCTGCAGAGGTACCTGACCCAGGGCTTTCAGGCGGGCCGGGTTCGAGGCACAAAGATCAAGAGCCATATCGTTGATCATTTGGGCCCAGTCTTTCGCTTTATCGATTTCCCAGTCATAGGCAAATAACAGAGGCGTTGCCGATACCAGCTGCACCTGAATACCGGCTTTGTCCATTTCTTCCAGTCTGCGGGCAGAATCCCATAATGCGCTGTAAACGGGTCCTGAATTCCTGATCTCCCCGCATCATCATGCCCCGGTCATCCGAGTCCTGTCTCAGCCATGGCGCATCCTGTGTTCCTGTGCCTAGAGCCTGGGACCGGGATATCATCGGGAAAAAGTGCGAGTGTATATCGATGCTATTCATTCGCCACTCCCTGGATTATTCACATCCTCTTGAAGCATAACCTTCGAACTGCTTATTTTCCCAGGATGAATCTGGTGACACCGTGGACATTCACGATGTGATTCACTGTCGTAGAATTGTTTGAATAATGGTGGGAGGTCTTTGACAATACTCTCCAGCTGCACTTCAAACCGGTGAACGAGGTGATGACAGGAGGGGCAGTACCATTCAAAAGCATCCAGCTCACCGGTCTGACGTTTTGGCTCAATAACCAGCCCGACACTGCCTGCTTCCGGCCGTTGGGGCGAGTGTCGTACATGCGCCGGAAGAAAGAATATCTCACCTTCGTTAATGGGAATATCCCGTGGAGGCTTTCCTTCTTCGTCCATTATCCTGAGGATCATATTACCCTCGATTTGATAGAAGAACTCTTCTACTGGATCATCATGGAAATCCGTACGTTGGTTTGGCCCTCCCACAACGGTCACCATCAACTCGCCATCTTCCCAGATTTGGGCATTACCTACTGGCGGCTTAAGCAGATCACGATGATCTTCAATCCACTGTTTGAAATTAAAGGCTTTCAAAGAATATTTTGATGGCATATCAGGATTCCCCAGTCTGCCCGGCTTGTTGTTTTGACTCTTCAACAGAGAGCGGTTTATAAGCGACGGCTTTTATTTCTATAAGCAAGTGCGGATGTGGTAATTGATGCACAGCGACGGTGGTTCTTGCAGGTCCGTTTTCTGAAAAAAATTCGCTGTAAACCCGATTGTATCCTTTGAAGTCATTCATATTGACCAGAAAGGTACTGATCTCCACAACATCATCAAGACGGGCTCCTGCAGAATTCAGGATGCTGCCAATGTTTTCGATCACAGCCCGGGTCTGGGTTTCAATACACAGGTCTGTGGTGCCCATGGCATCAACACTGACGCCGGCAAATGTATTATCCGGCAGCCGTGAACTGGTTCCGGAGACAAATATGAAATCTCCTGCCCGACGATAAATGGGGAAAGCGCCCTCTGGGTTTGGCTTTGCCGGAAATAACTTCACTCTGCTTCATTAATTCTGACCTTCCACCTTAAAGCTCACGGATTCCATGCCCTGAACCCTGGCTTCTATAAATGAGTGTTTTGTCAGGGCAATGGCTGCTGTGGCCGCTCCGGCGAGTACGATACTTCCGGCAGGCAAATTTAAACCGGCTTCTGATGCGAGCCTGGCTGCGGCAACCAGTGATAACAGTGGATCACCCATAATGGCCGCTGAACAGCCACTTCCACGGGCTCTCCGTTGACGTATAACACCATACCCAGATTATCCAGTGACTCCGGGATGGATTGCCAGCGACCCAATACATAACCCGATGACGATGCGTTATCAGCAACTACATCGGCCAGGGAAAAACGAAAGTTTTTATAACGGGAATCAATAATCTCTATGGCAGGGGCCACGGCATCAATGGCTTCCCAGGCTTCTGCCATAGACAGTGGACCGGTGATTTTCTCTCGCCAGCTTGAAAGCGATCTCCGGTTCGGCACGGGGATGAACATATTGACCGAGATCGATGCTACCACCAGCAGTGATTTCCATATCCGCAGTCAATCGCCCCCAGATCAGGTCTTCCACGCCCATCTGTTCCCGTTTGGCCTTGCTGGTGAATCCCAGTTTAATGCCGGTTTAGAGGCGAGCCGCGATTAATAACGCTGTTGTACCAGTTGTTGTTGAATAGCATAAGCATCAGTCAGGGAAAGGTCAGTTGACTCGCTGATTTGAACCACCGATTTTGCGTTGCTGGCGGCCTGATCCAATGTTATGGCATGGGCAGTAAGTTGATTTGTCATATTATTCTCTCAGCGTTCGCTGTCGCTGTTCCTGTTGTTAAGAAGAATCAGGTCCAGGGCAACATCAACAATCATGTCTTCCTGCCCGCCCACCAGTTTACGACGACCGACTTCAACAAGAATGTCCCGGGTTTCCAGCTGGTACTTTTCTGCAGCCCGTTCAGCGTGTAAAAGAAAGCTTGAATACACTCCGGCATAACCCAGCGACAGGGTTTCTCTGTCTACCCTGACCGGGCGACTCTGCAGGGGGCGAACCAGATCATCCGCCGCGTCCATCAAAGCATATAAATCGCACCCATGATTCCAGCCCATGCGATCCGCGGCTGCAATAAATACTTCCAGCGGCGTATTACCCGCTCCCGCCCCCATACCGGCCAATGATGCATCTACACGTATTGCACCGTTCTGCAACGGCAACAATGGCGTTGGCAACACCCAATCCCAGGTTGTGGTGAGCGTGAATACCCCGTTCGGTTTCAGGCTTAAGGCGTTGATCAAAGGCCTTAAGCCTGGCACTGATGTCATCCATGTTCATTGCACCACCGCTGTCGGTTACATAGACGCATTGGGCTCCATAACCTTCCATTAAAGCGGCCTGTTCTGCCAGTTTTTCAGGTTCATTCATATGAGACATCATCAGAAATCCCACTGTGTCCATACCCAGTTCCCGGGCGTATTCAATATGCTGACGGGAAACATCCGCTTCAGTGCAATGGGTGGCAACCCGAACGGGATCGTGCACCGAGATCGTAAGCCTGTTTCAAGTCTGCCCGGGTGCCGATACCGGGCAACAGCAGTACGGTTAAGCGAGCATTGTCCACTGCATCGGCAGCAGCGCTGATCCATTCCCAATCGGTGCATGCGCCAAATCCGTAATTGAAGCTGGAACCTGAAAGGCCATCACCGTGAGTTATTTCAATGGATGAAACACCGGCTTTATCAAGGGCTCCTGCGATCTTCTGCACTTGATCTACAGTGTATTGATGGCCAATGGCGTGCATGCCATCCCGGAGAGTGACATCACTGATATAAAGTTTCTGGCTCATACTGATTGCTCCTGTCCCCAATGTTGCCTGACAAGGGATTCTGCCGTATGCAGGGCTGCGGAGGTCATGATGTCGAGATTTCCTGCATAAGCAGGTAAATAGTGAGCAGCCCCTTCCACTTCCAGAAACACGCTGACTTTCATATAGGATGCATCGCTTGAATCCGGATCAGGAATCTCGATTTCGGGTAAATGACAGGTTGAGGTGAGAGGGTCAAACTGTACCTGCTGTTTTAACCGGAAGCCGGGAACGAAGCGCTGCACTCTGGTCACCATCGTTTCCACAGCCTGACAGATGGCTTCCCGGTGACTGTCTTTCACGAGACAAAATACGGTATCTCTCATTACAAGGGGTGGTTCAGCAGGGTTCAGGACGATAATGGCTTTGCCTTTTCTGGCGCCACCAACCACTTCAATGGCTCTGGACGTTGTCTTGGTAAATTCATCGATATTAGCCCGGGTGCCGGGACCTGCAGACCGGGAAGAGATCGATGCAACGATTTCGGCATAAATGACATCGCTCACCGTATTAATGGCATGGATGACGGGAATGGTGGCCTGACCACCGCAGGTCACCATATTCAGATTCTGCTGGTCAGCCAGTTCCTGAAGATTTACCGTGGGCACGACAAAAGGGCCAACGGCTGCGGGTGTCAGATCAATGGCTTTAATGCCATTGGCCGACAGAATTTTATTATGTTGAATATGTGCTGCAGCTGAAGTGGCATCAAATACCAGTTTTGTGCCCTGAAATGCATCCAGCTCCAGCAGGCCGGGAAGGCCTTTGTGGGTTGTGGCTATGCCCAGTTTTTCTGCGCGGGCCAGACCATCCGATGCGGGGTCAATACCGGCCATGGCGGTGAGCTCCAGAACATCGGAGTGCTGTACAATCTTGATCATCAGGTCCGAGGCGATATTGCCGGAACCAATGATGGCTACCTTTGTTTTACTCATGCCCTTCTCCGCTAAAACCAATACTGACGTCACCCAGGCCTTGAATTCGGGCTTGATATCGTTTCCCGGCTTCAGCGCTGACCATGGGCCCCAGGGCGCCGGTAAGAATAATGTCGCCTTTTCTAAGAGGGGTTCCCCTTGCGCTCATGTGATTGGCCAGCCAAAGGGCAGCATTAAGAGGGTGGCCCATGCAGGCAGCTCCGGCACCACTGGACACCAGCTCGCCATCACATTTGATACTCATGCCGCAGAGGGCCAGGTCAGAGTGCCCAGCTTGACCGGACGGTTGCCCAGCACGAATCCAGCAGAAGAGGCATTGTCGGCCACGGTATCCCAGATTTTGATACCCCAGTTTTTCACCCTGCTATCAACAATTTCAATGGCGGGTAAGAGGTAATCAATAGCGGATATAATATCGGCTGTAGTGCATGCTGGATAATCCAGGTCAGCACCTAGAATCAGGGCCACTTCGGCTTCTATTTTTGGCTGCAGCATGGACGACAGGTTAACCGTGTTTCCGGACGGAACGGCCATATCAGCGAACAGTACTCCCATGTCCGGTGAATCGACGTCCAGTTGCTGTTGAACTGCTCTGGAGGTCAAACCAATTTTTCGACCAACGATCCGTCGTCCCTCAGCCAGCCAGAAACTGGTATTAATGTCCTGAATATCGTAGGCGGTATTCACATCGCCACTATTTTCCAGAAGATGATTGCGAATGGGAGGAACCTGACCCTGTTTGTAGGCTTCGCGCAATTTGAGGGCGATACCTTTATTCAGTCCTGACATTCTTATTCCTCTACAATTTGATACACAGGTTGCTGATATGAGAGTAGAATCCAGTGAATGGACACCTCCTTCCCGACCAATTCCAGACATTTTTCCACCACCAAAAGGTGTACGCAGGTCACGCAGAAACCAGGTGTTGACCCAGCTGATACCCACATCCATTTGTGCTGCGACCCGGTGGCCTCTGGAAAGGTTATCTGTCCAGACCGCTGCTGCCAGTCCATAGTCGGTGTTATTGGCCATGGCGATGGCTTCATCTTCATCGCTGAAAGGCGTGATGTGACAAACCGGACCAAAAATTTCCTGTTGCTGGGTGGCACTGCTGTCATCCAGTCCGGTAAAGATAGTCGGTGAAATCCATGCGCCCTGATTCAAGCGTTCGTCAGTGGTGAAATCTGGAATATTGCCGCCTGTCACCAGTTCTGCTCCTTCCTGAAGAGCCAGCCGATAATGGTGCATGACTTTTTCCCGGTGCTCATGGGAAATAAGGGGACCGGTTGTGGTGTCTTCTGCGTAGGGGTCGCCCAGAATCAAGGCTTCTGCCCGTTGTTTCATTCCTTCTACAAAGGGGGTAAATACGGATTCATGAACGTACACACGTTCGGTGCAGAGACAGACTTGACCACAATTGGTGAAGGTTGAACGGGGCAACACCGTCCATGGCTTTTTCCAGATCCACATCATCAAAAACCAGGGCCGCATTTTTGCCACCCAGCTCAAAGGAAATATCACGTAAGCCTTCTGAGGCGGCTTTCATAATATGGCTGCCGGTTCTGGATTCGCCGGTGAAAGTAATGGCATCGACCTCAGGGTGAGCGCATAAATATTCACCGGCGGAATTTTCTCCAAACCCGTGAATAAGGTTGAATACTCCGGAGGGAAGCCTGTTTCATGGAATACCTGGGCAAGGAGCGTGGCGGTATTCGGTGTAACCTCTGAGGGTTTGGCAACAATGGTGTTGCCGCACACCAGCGCCGGAGCCAGTTTCCAACTCATCAGTAGCAGTGGCAGGTTCCAGGGGGAAATGACTGCAACCACGCCCAAAGGTTTTCGCAAACTGTAATTAAGCGCAATCCTGACCATCCGGTGTGGGTGTAATATAACTTTCGTTGGGCAGGGATTCGGCCAGTCGGGCAAAATTCCGGAAATTGGCACCGGCCCTGGGCACATCAAGGGTACTGGCCTGAGAGTAGGGTTTGCCGGTGTCTGCAATTTCAGCAGCGACAAATTCATCAAAGCGCTGATCGATTCTGTCGGCTA
>CBDBOO010000122.1:0-97683 GCA_965208385.1 Endozoicomonas sp. | reverse complement strand
TTATCGCTGTTTTTCCTCATGGCATACCTTTTTATAAAAAGTGTCCGAAGTATTGGTATGTAGGCGAACAATGACTTTCACTTATTTTTGTCCGTGAATTTTCCATCTTTGCTTCGTCATAACTCTGGTTACATAGTTTGCTATGAACCAACTGTTATGACTTTGTGCCTAAAGGCATTGAAGAATGAAAATTGACTCACGCTAAAATAGCGTAAAACAACCGCTCCACTACTTAGCTCATAAAAATTATTAGCAATACTGAAATCAAAGTAAGACAACCAGACTGACAGACTGTTAATATATATTCAGTTTGTGATCTTTCGGTATGGATACTAAAAATCACTCTGTAAAACTTTTTGAGGCAATAATTTAATATTGTTAGTTTTCATAAAGTAAGAGCAGTTTTTATCTAATAACGGAAATTCACTATGACAACATTCTGGAAGTTAAATTCAATTCTGTTCCTGTTTTTTTGCTCACTTAATGCCGCTTATGGTTCCACTCCCCCCCCAAAGAACCAATTTATTACTATTGGAACCGGTGGTATGACCGGAGTTTACTATCCAACGGGGGCAGCCATTTGCAAGCTGTTAAATAAGGAAACCGCTCTGCATGGCATCCGATGTTATGCCGAAAGCACCCAGGGATCAGTCTACAACCTAAACAACATTCGCTCGGGAACATTACCTTTGGGAATTGTCCAGTCAGACTGGCAGGTGCATGCCTACAATGGAACAAGCTCCTTCAAACAGCAGGGACCAGACAAACAGCTTCGGTCAATATTGTCTCTCTACCCTGAAGCTTTTACCGTACTCGCAAGGAAAGATGCCAAGATAGAAAACTTTCAGCAACTCGAAGGAAAAAGAGTCAATATAGGCAATCCCGGTTCTGGTCAGCGTAGTACCATGGAACAGCTCATGAGTGAATATGGCTGGACTAAAGATAATTTCTCCCAAACCACCGAATTAAAATCCGCCGAACAAGCCCGAGCCCTGTGTGATAACAAAATTGATGCTTTCGTGTATATTGTTGGGCATCCTTCAGGCGCTTTCAAACATGCCACTACTTCTTGTGAGACAACTCTGGTCACTATATCCGGTGACAAAATAGCGCAAATGATCAAAAACAATTTTTATTATCGGCTCATCTCTATACCGGGTGGTATGTATAGAGGTAACCCGAAGGATATCAACAGCTTTGGCGTGACAGCCTCACTGGTAACATCGGCTAATGTTGATGATGATGTGATATACCATATAACCAGAACTATTTTTGAGAACCTTCCTAAACTTAAAAAAATGCATCGCGCTCTGAAAAAGCTGCAGCCATCTGAAATGATCGCCGATAACTTGAACATTCCATTACATGAAGGTGCCAAACGCTATTTCAAGGAAAATAATTTACTTTGAGTAATGAACGCCCCGAAGCAGGGCTCCGGGAATTGAACCCTCAGTAATTAAACAAGGTTCAATTTTTGCAGGAATTTTTGATCAACAGCCAAAGTGGGCTCTAAAAACAGTGCATCCGGTTATAACAGTACATCTGATTAAAGCGGTACATCCAGCTCAAGAACCGGATCTGCCTGTAGATATTCGTCAATCAACTCTTTTGCCAGTCCTGCATCGTCGTCATTAACATACAGCCCCAGCAACCCAATGGCTGGCAATTCGCCAATAGCACCCGCCAGAGCTGCACCTGCGATATGGCAGTAAATTCGTCGAGTCTCCAGCATATCCTTAAGACACTGAGCTTCAATCAAATGCTCTGGACTGTAAACTTTAATCATGATTTGATGTACAGCGTTTCGAGTTGTTTAACCAGTAATTTAGCTTTATCCAATTGCTCTGCATTCAGGTTTTCCGTCAATATTTCCTGCAGCTGTCTTGCTTCATTGTCTTTCACTGAACCTTTGCCAAGGCTTAATGATACCCACATATAGGCAGCAATCAAATTACGATCCGTACCATCCCCAGCGTAATAGGCAGTTGCCAGCTCATATTGGGCTTCCGGATTTTTACCATCACTTCCTGCTGCCTTTTCAAAATAGGTAAAAGCCAGCTTGCTGTCTTTATTGACACCCGCCAGAGCATCGCGATAAGCACGCCCTAACCAGATCTGCGCTTCCTGATTACCTTTCATCGCCAGAGGTTCGAGATAAGACAGAGCAGTGGCTGATGATGTTTTGCCGTTTGTTTCTTGCAACTGTTTTTCTTGCAACTGTTTTTCTTGCAGTAATGTAACACCCAATTCCAGCTGTGCCTGCTGATCGCCGTTTTTGGCACGAGCGGTCAGTTGTTCGATGGTATCAGCCGTTGACAGGGTGGGTAGCAGTAACAGAAAAAAGACTACTTTTATTTGGCTTGTCATAGTGTTTAACATCTTAATCCTCGGCAATTATCAATTGCTTCATTCTATGCATCAGGCATCTGAGTAAACTTTCAGCCATTATACCCTTTATTTCAGTTACAATGTGCGACAGTGTAGATACAGACCCAAACTCAATCGCTGGTTATAATACTGCGGTTTGCTCGATACAGAATGACTGGCACTGATGGAACAATTCGAAGATATTAGACCCTACCATGATCATGAAGTGCGTCCGACACTGGATCGAATTCTGAAAGACAGGAATCTGCTGCACGTAGTGGCCAGATATCAATACCCACGCCTGGCAAAGTCCTTTCCTGCCATTATGAACTGGCTGACTTCATTTGTTTTAAGGAAACAACTTAAATCAATAAATGACATCAGGAGCCTGCAGGAAGTTATCGAACCCCTGATAACCAGAACCATCAGGACAACCACATCAAAAGTGACCTATTCAGGCATCGAGAACCTTGAGGAAAATTCACCTTACCTGTTTCTCTCCAATCACAGGGATATTGTTCTCGATCCCGCCCTAGTCAACTATGCCTTGCATCATCAAAAAATGGAAACGGCCCGGATTGCCATCGGGGATAACCTGATTAAACGACCCTTTGTAAACGATCTGATGAGGCTTAACAAAAGCTTTCTGGTAAAACGTTCTGTCACCGGACGACGGGAAAAACTGGAGTCATTCAAGGCCCTCTCCGCCTATATTCATCATAGTATTCACACTGGACATTCCGTATGGATAGCCCAGAGCGAAGGGCGCGCGAAAGATGGAAACGACATGACCGATACGGCTATTATCAAGATGATTCACATGGGGCGAAAAGGTAAAGATATAAGCTTCTCGGATGATATTAAATCACTCAATATCGTACCTGTGTCCATCTCCTATGAATTTGATCCCTGTGATCGCCTCAAGGCGCAGGAACTCCAGCTTCGTGAAAATCACGGTGAATACATCAAGGATGAAGACGAAGACATGCAGAGTATTGTTAAAGGCATTGAAGGCTATAAAGGTCATGTCCATATAGCCTTCGGCAAACCCCTGAATGGTGACTTTAACACCGCACTGGATGTGACCACTGAAGTTGATCGTCAGATACACGCATATTACAGATTGCAACCCGCCAACCTGTTTGCCTGGGAAGCTATAAGCAGTGAGCTTTTGCAAGAATTTCCAGGGCTTAAAGTACCCCCATTAAAAACACTCTTTCCAAATTCTGACCTGGAACACAAACGACAGGAATTCACTCGACACCTGGAACAATGTAAACCGGAACATCGACACTGGTTTCTGAGAATGTACGCTAATCCGGTCATCAATCAGTATCAGGGAATGAACTGAAATATCTGAAAGTCTGGTCTGGTTCGCCCAGCCCATCATCACGACTCTGATTCTACTGCCGCTGTGCAACCAGAGTCGTGACTTTACATTTTCAGGGTATTAAAAGATAAAAAACTCTCTCGCCAAAACATCGTAAAGCAACCATCCATCTCCTTACACCATTACCGAATTCTAATTATGCTATCGCGCTGCCAGATTCTTGAGGTTTTACGATCACCTGCACCCTCAGCTAATTCTCAAGAACATAGCGTTTTAATGCTTCGATCTCATTTGGCAAAATATCATACTTTTCTTCTCGCTCCAGTAGATCACACATATGATGGGGCAGTTTCGGCGCATCCAGACCTGACTTTGTTATTGCTTCTGGAAATTTAACAGGGTGAGCCGTTGCCAGAATAACAACAGGAATATCCGCTGGATGTTGAAGCCTGTGGGTCGCAGCTATAGCTGAAGCCGTATGTGGATCAGCCAGATAATCCGTTGCAGCATGGAGTGTCTTTATGGTGGCCAGAGTTTGCTCATCATCGGAGCGATAACTATCAAATAATTTCCCGACCCTGCTCCATTGCTTGTCATTGAGTTTTATACGGTGCTGTTCATTGAACTGGCTCATGAGTTCATTGATGGCGTCGCTGTCTCTTTCACATAAATCGAAAAGTAATCGTTCAAAATTACTGGAAACCATAATATCCATACTGGGAGACAGCGTGTGGTGCAGAGTGTCCCGACTATAATCATTATTCTGGAAAAAACGGTGCAGAATATCATTCTTGTTTGTGGCAACAATCAGCTTGTGCACGGGTAATCCCATGCCTTTCGCGATGTAGCCTGCAAAAATATCGCCAAAGTTACCTGTAGGTACAGAAAATGATATTTCTCTGTCCGGGGAGCCCAGCGATAATCCTGCATAAAAATAATAAACAACCTGAGCCATTATCCGGGCCCAGTTAATGGAGTTTACAGCGACCAGCCGTGTGTTTTCAGGCAGAAAGGATTGATCAGAAAAGCACTGTTTCACCATATCCTGACAATCATCAAAGTTGCCTTGAATAGCTATATTGTGAACATTATTGTCAAGAATACTGGTCATCTGTCGGCGCTGTACTTCAGAAACGCGCTGATAAGGATGTAAAATAAATATTTCCAGATGATCGCTGTGACGACACCCTTCAATAGCCGCCGACCCCGTGTCACCGGAGGTTGCACCAAGAACAACCGCACGCTCATTTCTTTCAGTCAGAACATGGTTCAGAAGGCGCCCCAAAAGTTGCAGGGCAAAATCTTTGAAAGCCAGTGTCGGGCCATGAAATAGCTCCATAACCCACTGATTGTGATCAAGCTGTTGCATTGGTGCGACGGCGGCATGATCAAAAGTATCATAGCTGTCATTAATTAACTGTCTGAGTATTTTGTCATCAATCGTACCGCCAACAAACGGCTTGATAATTTCAAAGGCCAGCTCATTATAAGGCAGCCCTCTTAGAGAACGAATCTTATCAGGGCTGAATTGCGGCAAGCTCTCCGGCACATAAAGCCCCCCATCGTCAGCGAGACCAGCAAGAAGAGCCTCCTGAAAGTCTTTTGATTTTCCCTGCCCGCGGGTACTGATGTATTTCACTGTAAACTCCGTCCGGATTGTATGATTAACCTGAAACATTGGTCTGAAAATTGCCAATCGTTACAACAGGTTGATCCGTCATATTGTCAGATATTCTCGTCAGAGATCCCGGGAACCAACTCAGGCTCCTAGTACATGGTTTCAACGCGGATGCGGATAATCGGCGATTCAATATCAGGCAATTCAGCAATCTGTTGAATTGCTTCGTTCATGACGGCTTCTTTGATATCGTGGGTAAGTATCACAATATCAGCATAGGTATTGTTTTCCCTGACAGCTTTCTGGGTAATCGCGTCAATATTAATACCGCGCTCACTGAGAATACTGGTAACGGCATTCATAACACCCGGATGGTTCTCTGCATGAATTCGCAGGTAATAACTGCAGACAGTGTCTTCGACAGGTAAGACAGACAGTGACTTACTCAAATGCTCCAGACCGAACCCCAGTGAGTTGACAGCGACATCGGGAGCGTTTATTGCCCGGGTGATATCAACAATGTCGGCTATAACGGAGGAGGCAGTGGGCTCAGCACCTGCGCCGGGACCACTGTGCATTGTCTGACCCACAGCATCGCCATGCACAACAATAGAGTTAAGTACTCCATCGATATTTGCCAGAGGGTTTCGGGATGGTATTAATGTTGGATGAACGCGAAGCTCAACCCCTTTTTCGGTCCGCTTGGCAATGCCAAGATGCTTGATTCTGAATCCCATAGACGCGGCATAGTCTATATCAATGGGGGTTACCTTACTGATGCCTTCGGTATACGCTTTGTTGAATTGCAGGGGAATACCAAAGGCTATCGAGGCCATGATAGTCAGCTTGTGACAGGCATCTATTCCTTCAACGTCAAAAGTCGGGTCTGATTCTGCATAGCCCAGATTTTGCGCCTCCTTAAGAACATCATCGAATGAGCGACCATGATCTCCCATCTCGGTGAGAATGTAGTTACCCGTGCCATTGATAATACCTGCCAGCCAGTGAATCTGATTACCAGCAAGACCTTCACGAAGGCATTTAATGATAGGGATACCACCGGCAATGGCGGCTTCATAGGCAACAGTGACATTGTTTTTTCGGGCAGCCAGAAAAATTTCATTACCATGCTCGGCAATCAGGGCTTTGTTTGCTGTGACCACATGCTTGCCATGTTCGATGGCGGTGAGAATCAACTTCTTTGCTGTTTCGTACCCCCCGATAGTTTCAACAAGAATGTCAATTTCAGGGTTGCGAGCGACTTCAAAAACATCGGATGTTACAGATACATCACCGGTATCACAGTCCGGGTTTTTTCTGCGAGCTCCTACTTGCTGTATAACTATTTCACGTCCAGCACGGGCAGAAATACTGTCGGAATTGCGTTGAAGCACGTTAAAGGTGCCTCCTCCAACAGTTCCCAGTCCACATATACCTATTTTGACCGGTTTCAAACTATTACCCCACTCACATAATTCAATGCTTTCGTATTTTTCTGCTTTCATCAACGTTGATGGTAATGGTGTGGGATTATAGCTTTAATTTCAGTGGAAGTGCGACAGAAGGTACGCGCCATTGGTGCTGTTTTGGTTATAAGAAATATGACAAAAGGAATAACTTTGATCAGCACATTAGATGAGCGGCACAGTTGGCGAGGGGACCAGAGCATCAAGACTTGTAACCAGAAATGAGAGACGACCCTCACTTCTGGTTATCAACCGGGAATTACGGATGACCGACAGGCTTCTTACCGATTCCCAAAATAGCTCCAATATCACTGGCAGAGCGATAGCCTGGGATCGACTGACCATTCTCAAGGAATAAGGCAGGCGTACCATTCACGCCCAATTTAATACCCACTTGATATTGCTCTTCAATAAGCGCAACGCAGGCAGCCTTGTCAGCGTCCTTGCTGTCTGTAACTTGTTTTCCATTTTTCAGGTCGGTCAGTGCCTGCTTGCGATCAGTTGAACACCAGGCATTGACCATTTTATCAAATACAGGTGACTGCTGACCGCCTCTCGGAAAAGCCAGATACCTGAGTTCTATTCCAAGCTGATTCAGCTCAGAAACCTCCTGATGAAGCTTTCGACAATAGCCGCAATCAACGTCAGTGAAGGCATAAACTACTCCCTTGACTTTCTCTTTGGGAGAAAAAACGATCATATTTTTGGGATCAAGCTTACTTAACACATCAGCAGCCTGTTTACTGCGAATGGATTCGGTGAGATTGGTGACTTTACCATTATCAAGTTCAAGCATATCACCCCGTATAATATGCTTGCCATCTGCACTGGTATAGAGAGTTTGACCACCTTTCAAAGTGACCATATAGACCTCTTTCATAGGGGTTATTTCAATATTCTCTATAGGAATGTTGGCATCAAGCGTTTTCAGCTCGGTTTCTATGGCTTTTTTAATATTTTCAAACGCCGTAGCTACAGGCGCTGCCACTGCTATTTGAACAGTCATTAGCATGGTCAGGATAAGTGTTGCGATTTGTCGCATGTTTTGCCCTCAATGATATTTTATCCGGACCCTTTGCCTTATTAACATCGAAGGCCGGCTTTACGTTCTATACCCTTTGTACTTGCAGATATCAGGCTGTTTCCTGCACTACCTTGCCACCAGCCAACACCTCCAATTACCCTGTGTATATTCGAACCTGACAGAGTCCAACTTAAAATGAATAGTCGGCGAAATCCATCAGGTCTGTAATCTCAGTCAGATTATGTTCGGGTTGCTATACCATCTTTAAGACACCATAACAGAACATTAGTTTCGTCATGACAGCCTATATTAGTAACGTTATTTTCTACGCCAATCAGTATTTTCCCAAAAATAATAAATAAAACGTCGAAACCCCATTACGGCTAATGATATGAACAGCATAAAGCACCGAAGTGTAGTTCGAATTATCCGCCCTGCGAGTCAGTATAGGAATTAAATCATTACAGCTCTCTAATATACGTTATGTGCATGGCTTTTCAGGATCAGAGACAAGGCGGAGTAACGAGTCAGAGTGATGCTATGACGAGGAATTTCAACGCAGGATCTGAGCCTGAAAGGCAGCGTAATAGCATAGTTAAAATTCGGAAATGGTATTATTATCCTCTTGGATGATGCTGGCTATGCAGCTCGGTTAATCGGTGCCGGGCAATATGGGTATAAATTTGAGTAGTAGAGAGATCACTGTGCCCCAGAAGAAGCTGGACCACTCTTAAATCTGCTCCATTATTCAAAAGGTGAGTGGCAAAAGCGTGTCGAAGTACATGGGGAGACACCTTGCAGCTGAGGCATGCCACTGCACTATGGTACTTAACCCTGTGCCAGAATGTCTGGCGAGTCATGAACGCCCCTTGCCTGCCCGGAAAAAGGGCCGAGCTTTCTGCGCCATTCAGCAGGATTGCGCGCGCATGGGTCAGATATCTTTGCAGCCATTCAAGTGCTTCCAGCCCCATTGGAACCAGTCTTTCCTTATTACCCTTACCTATTACGCGTATCACACCCTGACGGGCATTAATGCTATCGACGGTCAGGTTAACCAACTCGGTGACCCGGAGCCCACAGGCATAGAGTATTTCAAGCATGCACCGATCTCGAAGACCCAGTGGACTTCGTGTATCGGGCGCATCCAGTAATGACTCAACATCCGTTTCTGTCATTGTTTTTGGCAATGCTCTGCCCTGGCGGGGCATGTCGATCAGAGCTGTTATATCGCTATCAATACGCTCTTCTTTCAACAGAAAACGATAAAAACCCCGCAAACAGGATATTTGCCGCGCCGTAGAGCGGGAGTGGTAACCCTTTTCAACACGCCATGCCAGAAAACCCTGCAGATCATCTGTGGTTGCCTGGATAAGAGATTGACCTTTATCTCGATTCAACCACTGATCAAAGAGTTTCAGATCCCGCTGATAGGATTCACGCGTGTTATCACTCAGGCCTTTTTCCAGCCAGAGATGTTGTAAGAAATCTGATATGAGTGAATTCGATGTGATTGGCATCAGTGGTTAACAGTTGATTCCCAAGGATTAGAGGTGAGCTGCTGAGAATTTATTATCACATACCACGCAGGAAACCGGGTATGTAAATGCAAAAAACCGGGTTCTGTTTATATATTTTCCGTACGGGAAAAATATTCAGGCACAAAAAAAACGGCCAGGGCCGTTTTTTTGTCGAATCGATCAATGATCGATTCATTTTTCAAGATCAGTTGCCGGAAAAATTGAAACTGAATCCTGGACCCGGTAATGGGCTTAGCTGAGCTTTTCCTTGATGCGAGCAGCTTTACCGCTCAGCTCACGGAGGTAGTACAATTTAGCCTGACGAACGTCACCACGACGCTTCACAGTGATGGAAGCAATCATTGGAGAGTAAGTCTGGAATGTACGCTCAACGCCAACACCGCTGGAGATTTTACGTACGGTGAAAGCAGAGTTCAGACCACGGTTACGCTTGCCGATGACAACGCCTTCGAATGCCTGAAGACGCTCACGGTTACCTTCTTTTACCTTTACCTGAACGATAACAGTATCGCCCTGGGCAAAAGTAGGGATTTCTTTTTCCATCTGCTCAGATTCGAGCGCCTGGATAATTCTGTTTTTACTCATTAAAATGCTCCCAGTTAGTCAAGTATTTCCGCTCAATTCAGCCGATACTGTTGTCGTTGTCTGCATCGTGATACTCAGCAATAAACTCCGACAATAGCTTTTCCTCTGTGCTGGACAACGATCTGTTTTTCAACAAATCAGGCCGTCTCAGCCATGTTCTGCCCAGAGATTGCTTCAGCCGCCAGCTCTTGATTCGAGCATGATTGCCTGATAACAAAACGTCTGGCACTTCCTGTCCTTCAAATATTTCCGGACGGGTGTAGTGTGGGCAGTCCAGGAGACCATCAGCGAATGAGTCTTCCAGAGCGGAATCCTTATGACCCAGGGTGCCCGGTACAAAGCGTGAAACTGCATCAATCAGAGTCATGGCAGCTAATTCGCCACCACTTAATACATAGTCACCAACAGACCACTCTTCGTCGATCTCGGCTCTGACTACGCGCTCATCAATACCTTCATACCGCCCCGCGACCAAGATCAGTTTCTTGCAAGAAGCAAGTTCTTTAACTCCCTGCTGGTCGAGCATTCGACCTTGAGGAGAAAGATAAATCACTCGGGCCTCGGTTCCTGCAGCTTCTCTTGCTGCATGAATGGCGTCACGCAGAGGTTGAATTTTCATCAACATGCCGGGACCACCGCCATAAGGTCGGTCATCCACAGTTCGATGCCGGTCATGAGTGAACTCCCTGGGATTCCAGGTGTTCACTTCAATTATGCCTTCCTTTACTGCACGGCCAGTAATACCGTGCTCAGTAATGGCCCGGAACATGTCCGGAAAAAGGCTTACCACACCAAACCACATCTGTGTGTCCATAGCAGGCTCTTGTGCACTCAGCCCTTGATCGCTCAAAGATGAAAGAGATTCCATGGTCACATTAAAACTCCGGATCCCAGTCGACCCGGATGAATCCTTTATCAGGATTCACTTCCAGCACAACCTGATCGATCAGCCAGGGAACCAGACGTTCCTGTCGGTCAATACTGCCTTTTGAAGGGCTAATAACCAGAACATCATTGGCACCGGTTTCCATCAGGTGGCTGACTTTGCCCAGCAGAATGTTGTCACCAGCGCTATTGCGTGAGAAAACATCCAGGTTTTCCAGTTGATGCCAATAAACTTCATCATCATCCGGGTCAGGCAGTTCGCTGGCTTTTATCGTGATTCGGCTTCCGCAGTAATTGCGGGCCAACTCCCGGTCATCGCAGCCAACGATGTGTGCGACCAGACCTTTGCCATGGCGTCGGGACTGATCTATTTCGACGGTTTCGATGCGACCGTCACGGTCAAGAGTCCAGCGCGGATAGTCGAGGATGTTTTCCATCGGACTGGTGTTGGAATGAATCTTCAACCAGCCTTTCACTCCGTAAACAGAAGCGATATGGCCCAACGTTATGCGCTTTTCAACGCCCTCTTCTGTTGTCACTGAATCAAAAACCTCAAGCCTTGGCTTCTTTCAGAAGCTGAGCAACACGATCGGAAGCTGCAGCGCCCTGGCCAAGCCAGAATTCTACACGATCGTTGTCAACACGCAGGCGCTCTTCCTGACCACGGGCAGTAGGATTGAAGAAACCTACACGCTCGATGAACTTGCCACCGTTAGCCTTACGGCTGTCAGCAACTGTCAGGTGGTAAAACGGACGCTTCTTGGAACCGCCACGAGCAAGACGAATGGTTACCATGAAATTGGTTTTCCTATAAGTTGTTTCCGGCAACTTTTATCCGATAGCCACCCTTCATTGAGATCAAAATCACAATTCAGGTGATTATTAAGATATTGGTGTTCTACGGATGACTGATACTGCTACCAGATAACCATAAAATCTTATGACCGGATTAATGCCAATCATAAAGGGCGCACATTGTATGGAATTATCCGGCCGCTGACAACAGCGTTTGACTGTCTTTGTGGTTATCCACTGTAAAAGCGAATAGAAATATAAGACAAATGTACCAACCCACTCCTGCAAGAGAAGGGTCAACGGCGAACAACTATAGACAGACCACAAAAAACGAGCGTAGACAGCTCATGAAAAACGAGACGTTACTCAAGGTAGAAGCCTGCCGGATCAGGCAAATCATAGCGAGAAAAAATACAATACAATCCAATCCAATCCAAGGCAATATTCATGATTATTTGCGGTGAAGAGCGAACCATCGAACAGAAAAGAAGCATGAGAACGATTAAATCCGATTGCCCCACGATCACAGGAATCAGAGCTATACAGGCGCAAACGCAACTAATAAGCAGTGGTATAAGCGACAAACTCCTGATTATTGAGAATTTTCTTTGCCAACGATTTCCTCAAAAATAGACTCACCCAGCTGTACCGCACTTTCAGAAGGTGCCTGTTCACTGCCTGACCTCCCCCACATCAAGGTATCAGGGATAAGATTATTGGTTAGATCGAGTTCTTTAAAATCCTGCGACCACTCATTACTCTCCCACAGGCTTTCTTGTTTTTGCTCCTTCATCTGCGCTCATACTCAATACCCTGCCAGTCGCTATTGCCACCTGAATCAGACGCTAATAACCCGGCATCAAAAGGGACCGACAAATCCACCAGGTTTGTTTCTGAAGGCTGCGTTGGCACAGGGTTAGACCAGGCTTCAATAGCAGCCTCAATCAGTTTGTTCTTCTGACTTGGCAGATTTCGACGCCATTTCGAAACGTATGAGGGTGATACAGTGGTTTCATACCGGTTTGAAACCGGAGCCTTTGATATTTGTGCAGTGCAAGACGCTTTCCGGGTAACTCTGCTGGCCAGAGTTTTTAAGTTTTGGAACTGATGCCCCAGCCAATTAAACAGTCGCTTTGCATTCCGCTTTAAAATGGAAACAGGATTATTTCCATCATGACTGGAACCCTGGGTAGACAGGTAGTTCTCAGTACCTTCAAGGCAAAGGACAGTATCAGGTTTATCTCCACCGACTGCCCTCCTGAATTCTGATAAGCCTATTGATTAGGCAGCGACGATATTGGTGTTTGCTGAAACATTTTTAGAATCCCCCATCCACTGAAACTAACCAGATTAAGCCAGAGAAATTAAAGCAATGGGATGACAGAACTCTAAGAGTTCCTAACTATCTGTACCCGTCGCCTTTGGGTATAGAAGGAGGAGAATAAAAATCTGCAGGAATATAATACCCGACATTCACCACCTAACCTGACATTTTCCTGATTTCTGCTATTTATCAAAAAAGCAAATATCAGGAAACAGCCTTATGCCTCCTATTCAATATCGCACTCAGATTCAGAACATGGATCACCTCGGCCTGGTGGCAGGTATGTGCAAAGAGCTGGGCATAGCCGATCACATTGACAGACGTGCACCCAAGGTAGCGGATGAATGGAATGTCTCCCACGGTGAAGCCATTGTCGGCATGATCCTCAATGGCCTCGGCTTTACGGGGCAATCTCTCCATATGTTCCCCCAGTTCTTTGCCAATAAACCTCTCAACAAACTGATCAGGGAAGGGATTAAACCAGAGCATTTAAACGACAAGATTCTGGGAAGAGCACTGGATGAACTCTTTGATCTGGATGTCAGTAAAGTCTATTTTGAGCTGGCTATCAAGGTTGCAACTCATCTCAAATTGCCTTGCGACGCGCTGAACCTTGATGGCACCGGCTTCCACGTCGATGGTCGTTATAATAGCGATAGCGATCTGAGCGATGAAGACCTCAACTGCATCAGGCTTTGCAAAGGTTACAGCCGGGATCACCGCCCGGATTTGAACCAGGCCATATTGCTTCTGTTGACTGAAAACCGGGCAGGCATCCCGTTGTTTATGAAAGCAACCAGTGGCAATGTGACTGATAAGACCAGTTTCAAACAGGTGGTTTCCAAGCACTTGAAGAGTTTCAAAGCCGCACTGGAAGCCCGCTATTTTATTGGCGATGCAGCATTGTATGTGGCAGGGACAATCCAGGAACTTGACCAGCAGGATCAGCTGTTTATTTCCAGAGTTCCTCTCAATATTGGTGCCGCCAAAGAGCTGGTAAGGAGTGCGCCTTCACGAACCATGAAAGCAGTGGAGGGGTTTGACCATTACGAAGCTACAGAAGTGTCGTCTAATTATGCGAACGTAGAGCAACGCTGGGTTTTGTTTCGCAACCAGCAACGCCAGGAAACCGAACAGAAGACGCTGACAAGGCGTATGCAGAAAAAGTCTCTGAAAGAGTGCGAGAGACTGGAAAAGTTGAGCAAAAAAGCGTTCCAGTGCGAAGGGGAGGCCATGGAAGCCTTTAGGCAATGGCAGAAGCAGTCTGAACTTTGTCAGGCTGAGGCTCAGGTTATCGCCAAGCCCTGCTACAAGAGCAAAGGACGACCTGTTAATGGAGCGGAACCCGACCACCTGGAATATTACGTAACAAGTTGTTGCTCGATCGCTGTGCAAACCCGGCAGGATGCCGAAGCATCACTGGGTTGTTTTGTGCTGGCTACCAACGACATTAATACTACTCGACTGGACAGCGCTGAACTACTGAGGACGTACAAATCACAGCAACAGGTTGAACGAGGCTTTCGCTTTCTAAAAAGTCCGGACTTTCTGGTGTCTTCCCTCTATCTGAAGAAACCGGAACGCATTGAGGCATTGTTAATGGTGATGACACTTTGCCTGATGGTCTATGCTGCTATCCAACATCGAATCCGTTATGAGTTGAAGAAGCAGAGCCGAACGTTCCCGGAAATGAAGAAAAAGCCAGCCCAGAACCCAACGGGCAGATGGATTTTCTGCTGCTTTGATGGCATTTATGTGCAGACGATCAACGGAACGGAGAAGCACGTGATTGGCATCTCGGAGAATCAGGCGACAATTATCTTTATATTAGGGTCAACGTACCAATCAATTTATTCCTGACTCAAGAGGGAGTGTGAGAGCAGCAAGATCAATGCACGGAGGCTTGTCCCTGTCATCTCCGGCTGCTGAAGGTGAGGTTTTTTCTTGTTTGTGTTTTTCATGAATGGATATCCATGAAAGGTTGATTGGGTACTCGTTATCAGGAGAAGTACGTTTATGCTTACAATAAGGTGGTCAAATTTCAAAATCCTTGCGCTGCAGGGGTAGGGGAAATATCAAAGTAGGTGGTGAATGACGGATAATACGGACCGTTATACGATAATATAACAGGGTGCTGACTGAGGTTTTTGTCGGTTCATCCTATTTTGATGAACCGACAAAGAGCCCTGTTCATAACAATCGGGGTCAGAACGGGAATTTCTTCCCACCCCCCGGTGGCATCATCCCACCCATACCTGGCATCTGACCTTTCATGGCACTCATACCGCGCATCAGCTTGTTCATGCCGCCTTTTTTGCCGACTTTCTTCATCATCTTACTCATCTGTTTGTGCTGTTTGATGAGACGATTGATATCCTGAATCTGAGTACCCGAACCGGCTGCTATACGTTTTTTCCGGGAACCGTTCATAACATCCGGATTAGCGCGTTCACCGGGTGTCATTGAATTAATAATGGCTTCCATCTGGACAAACACTTTGTTATCCATCTGGCCCTGGACCTGCTGGCTCATACCACCCATTCCGGGCAGTTTATCCATGACGCCGCTGAGTCCACCCATTTTTTTCATCTGCTGAAGCTGATCACGAAAATCCTCAAGGTCAAATCCTTTACCTTTTTGGAGTTTCTTGGCCAGCTTATCCGCTTTGCTCTTATCGAGTTTTTGCTCTGCTTCCTCTATAAGGGAGAGAACATCACCCATCCCGAGAATTCGGGAAGCAATTCGATCGGGATGGAAAGGCTCAAGTGCATCGGTTTTTTCGCCAACACCCATAAACTTAATGGGCTTTCCGGTGATATGGCGAACGGACAGAGCTGCACCACCACGGGCATCACCATCGGCCTTGGTCAGAATAACACCGGTTAAAGGCAGGGCGTCGCCAAAAGCTTTCGCTGTATTGGCTGCATCCTGACCTGTCATGGCATCAACAACAAAGAGCGTTTCTATGGGGTTTATAGCACCATGAAGCTCTTTGATTTCGCCCATCATGGCGTCATCAATATGCAGACGACCAGCGGTATCAATAATCAGAACATCTGAATGCCTGATTTTGGCTTCACTGATTGCCCTGGTGGCAATATCGACCGGTTTCTGGTCACTGCTGGACGGAAAGAAATCAACTCCGACCTCTTGAGAGAGTGTTTCCAGCTGTTTTATGGCTGCAGGGCGATAGACATCGACACTGGTAACCATAACGGATTTTTTGTGGCGTTCAGTAAGCCACTTACCCAGTTTTGCCACCGAAGTGGTTTTACCCGCACCCTGCAAACCGGCCATAAGTATGACCGCGGGTGGCTGTGTCGCCAGATTCAGTTCATCATTGGCAGCACCCATGATCTCAATCAGTTCATTCTGAACGATTTTTACAAATGCCTGACCCGGGCTCAGGCTTGCCTGAACCTCCCGGCCAACCGCCTGTTCCTTGATACGTTCAATGAATTGGCGGACAACGGGCAAAGCAACATCGGCTTCCAAAAGGGCCATGCGCACTTCGCGCAGGGTATCCTTGATATTGTCTTCGGTCAGTTTTGCCTTGCCGGTCACGCTTCGAAGCGTGTGCGACAGGCGTTCGGTTAAATTTTCGAACATCCTGGGAATAACCTTGCTGAAAGGTGTTTTAGCTTTAATTACTGGTATTATATAGGATTCAGGCTGTCGGCTGCATCCGTTTAAATCAAAACGGTGAAAAACAATCTCACAGGACATATCTGAAAAGTAGTTTTTGAGTCTGAAACCTGGTTGTGACACACTGCTGCTGCAACAGGTTGTTGAGAATCATTTACGGAAGATTATTATTCAGTGCAAATGGCGGAATCGATGAATGTAATGCTTGCCAGTGTTGGGGCGCTGGGCTTTTATTTTTTGGGGGCGCTCGGGCAAAGCGCCAGGAATTATGGCCGAAATACTCCACGAAATCTGGTTTTACTGACCACAGCTATTGGGGCTGTTTTTCAGACAATCGCGCTTTACTTCAGCATCCATACTGCCAATGGTGTCAATCTGGGCGTCTTTACAATCGGATCACTGACCATGTTGATGGTGACTCTGGTTGTTCTTATCAGTAGTTTGAAAAAACCGTCCGAAAGTCTGTTCATAATGATACTGCCGGTCTCAATGCTCTCAATACTGACTGCCTGGCTGACACCCATTGAGCACATTGTCTGGCATCTGCCTTCTTCAATGGTCACCCATGTTCTGGTCTCCGTTCTTGCCTATGGAATGCTCATGGTGGCTGCATTTCAGTCAACCCTGCTGTCATTTCAGGAATACCAGCTAAGACATCACAAGCGAATAATCAAAACTCTGCCGCCACTACAGACCATGGAAAAACTGCTGTTTGAGTTTTTATTGTTAGGGGTTGTTCTTCTGACATTCTCTCTGGCCACCGGCTTTATGTTTTTTGATGACATGTTTGCCAATGGCCTGTTTGAGAAAACCATGCTGTCAATTGTTGCCTGGTGTCTCTTTACCGTGCTGTTAATAGGTCGATGGCGTTACGGCTGGCGTGGCCAGACAGCAATGCGATGGACCATGGCGGGCTTTGTACTACTTGCTTTTGCCTACTACGGCTGGCGGATGGCATTACAATTTCTGGTCAATCATTAACGGTGATTGACAGACTATCGGATCCATTCAAAAATCTCCCGATCTTTCCCGAAGCTGATATGGGCGATATGGATCAGAGAAGGTACAATAGTTTCTCTATTATGGACACTTACAGGCGAACACAATCTTGAGCGAAGCACCTCTCGGCGTTTTAGTTGGCGCTTTGGTTTTTTTACTGATGCTTTCAGCATTTTTTTCCAGTTCTGAAACAGGAATGATGGCAATCAACCGGTATCGACTCCGGCACCTTGCCAGAAAAGGCAATAAAGCCGCCAGGCGTACTATTGCGTTGCTTGAAAGACCCGACCGATTGATTGGCGTTATTCTTATCGGCAATAATTTTGTCAACATTCTTGCTTCTGCACTGGCAACCGTCATTGCCGTTCGGCTCTATGGTGATAGTGGTATTGCTATAGCTACTCTGGGCTTGACAGTCGTTGTTCTGATTTTTGGTGAAGTCACGCCCAAAACCATTGCCGCTATGTTCCCTGAAAGGATTGCCTTTCCAGCCTCGGTGATACTGACCCCGTTACTGAAATTACTCTATCCCGTTGTAGTGGCGGTGAACTGGATTTGCTCCCTGTTAATGCTCCCCCTTGGTATCAAGCCAGGGCAGGAAGGTGAAGATCATCTGAGCACTGAAGAACTGCGAACGCTGGTTAATGAATCAGGTTTGCGTCTGCAAACGAAAAGGAAGGGAATGTTACTGGGGATTCTCGATCTGGAGAAAGTACGTGTTGATGACATCATAATTCCCAGAAATGAAGTCTCCGGTATAGATATTGAAGATGATATCAAAGACATCATTGATCAGCTCAGAGATTGTCAGCACACCCGTATGCCTGTTTATCGGGGAGATATCAACAACATGGTGGGCATGTTGCATATGCGTCGAATTGCCCGCTTGCTGACCCTCGATGAAATCAACAAAGCCGTATTACTGCAGGAAACTATTGAGCCCTACTATGTTCCTGAAACAACGCCTCTGCATACTCAACTCTTTAATTTCCAGAAAAAGAAAGAACGCTCTGCCCTGGTAGTCGATGAGTATGGCGACATTATGGGGCTGGTCACTCTCGAAGATATACTGGAGGAAATTGTTGGCGACTTCACTACGGATGTTTCCGATAGCAGCCAGGATATAACGCCTCAGGATGATGGCAGCTTTATTATTGATGGAGCTGCATCCATACGCGATATTAATCGTGCCCTTGACTGGCATTTACCCACCGAAGAAGCCCGAACCATCAACGGACTTATTACAGAAGCCATGGAAGCCATTCCTGAAGCCAGCGTCTGCTGGATGGTGGGTAATTACCGGTTTGAAATTCTTCAGGTTAAGGATAATCGTATTAAAAGCGTGAAGATGTTCACTGCCTTTTAAATCAGGCCGGGGAATTCCCCGGCACTGCTTTCCAACTATACCCGTCGCCTTTGGGTATATAGCGAAATTGAGTCTGTCATTATGAGGCTGTAATTTTGTGGAAGCGGTTCAATACCAGATGCATTTTCTGTATTTTGGTTAAAAGTCTTCGTAACGCCTTTTTATCCAGGTCTGACTGCCGATCCGGCAGGTTCTGGACATCTTCTGAAAGCTCAATCAGATAAGGAAGAAATCGATTACTCTCAGCTCTGAACCCGGTATCTTTTTGAAAAACAGCTGAATGCTGCCCCTTCTCTTTTTCCTGAAATTGTTCAAGCTGTTCGTCAGCCCGTAAAGATAATGCATACAATTCTTTCAGATTTGTAGTCAGTGATTCCTTAATAGAAACAATGTTACCGGCTGTACTGTCTGATCCACTCATACGAAACTATTGAACTCTTAGGGCTGGAGGCATATTAAAGAGAGGGGATTATAACGATAGCAGGGCGTAAGCTTCAAATAGACTGACGTATCAGTATTTTTGTGCCATACCTTTGCATTGCAGAGGTAATATTATCATGGCTGAATACATCACTCTATTCGACAGGTTACACACGCTGATAGATCCTCGTGATAAAGATCATGTGGTTTATACACTTCCTGAAGTTCTATTTATTGTCTATGTAAGCGTTCTAAGTGATTACTCGGAATGGGAAGACATGGAAGTATTCGCGAAGCATAACGCTGACTGGTTTCGACGCTATTTCCCTTATAGATTTGGGTTCCCTACACATTACACCTTACAAAAAGTCTGCTCACTCATTGACTCAAAAGCTTTCATGCAGCTATTCGTTGATTGGATGAGCGACCTGATCTCAGATATTAATACCCGTCGAATGGGGCCTTTTCCCGAAAAAAACGATAATGTCATCGCTATTGATGGTAAAGCGCTTCGTGGTTCACGTCCTGCAAAGGGAAAAAAAATGATCCAAATCGTCAGTGCTTACAGTTCCGAGCAGAAGCTGATATTGGGTTTTACTCCTATTGATAAAAAATCCAATGAAATTAAAGCCATTCCTAAAGTACTGGATATGCTTGTACTCGAAGGGGGTGTAATTAAAAGTGTTCATTAGAAGTTTTTCTGCCCACAAAACCTCAATATGAACGATAATGTAAGAGTATTTCTCAACCCTAGTTAGTATTATGCCCTCACCTATTTCTCTTGCTGATAGACTTGCAGCCCACCCCGAGCTTGAGCTTAGAGTTTCTGCACTTCTGGATATTGTTGAAGCCGAGTCAGGTCTCCTGGATCGTGCTGATGATGCTGAAGAAGCCGTCATTGCCCACCTGCGTGAAATGGGCAATGAACTGCTTACTGGCTGGGGTACCTACAAGGAAGATCTAAAATTTGGCGAGGCTTGCCTGAAGCACCCCGGAGCTAAAACTCAAAAAAAAACACTTATTGGCTGAGCACCTATGGGAAAATAGAAGTTCTTGAACGCTGCCAGACGGTAGACAAGCATCGGGTCAGACCTTTCAGTCATGCCGCTCATATTCACTGTCGCGACTACTCCCGCACAATTCAACGTAAAATTGTAGACTTTGGTGCAGATAGTTCTTTTCAGGCAGCTGCAAAAAAATACATGAACATTATGGTATTGATGTGCCTGAGTCTTCTATTCGAGCCATAACTCTTGAGCACGCAAGCTGTATCTCGATGCTGCAGTTTTTAGCGTTTGACAGGATATTCTGATGTGAATATCGAAACCAGACTACTGCTGCGCCTCCTGCATCAAGCCCAGCGAGATACGATCAACGACACAACAGCAGGCTGACAGGGTAAGATTGCATTCCCATTTTATAACCGTCAAGTGTCGTTAGTGCTAATTCGTCCTCTTTCTGTTGTTACTGTATTTCTGGATTCTTTGAGCGATTCACTGAAAAGCATTACGCCTTCTGCTCAACTCACAACGATCCAAAAAACAGTCCTGACCGCTCTAATTATGGGGATTGTTGTCACTGAAACACTCAACTGGGCGGCCTTTGAGCGAAGGAGTCTTGGGAAGTTCAAGTCGACCCGGCTATGCTGGATTTTCTATTCAGCAAAGATTGCATGGCATCGTATGCTGCAGGCCAGTGTTCGCAATATTCTGTCTCATTATGGTATTGCTGAAGGGACTCTGACGATTGATGATTCAGCCAAACAACGATCAAAAAGAACGACCCGGATCGAAGGCACTCATAAAATCAGAGATAAACCGACAGGTGGCTATATCAATGGTCAGGAGCTGATCTTTATGGTCTTGGTCTCGGACATTGCCACCTTTCCTGTAGGTTTCCGGTTTTACGTTCCCGATCCACAGCTGTCCGCTTGGCGAAAACACGACAAAGACCTCAAGAAAGAGGGTGTTGCAAAGAAACTGAGACCTAAACGTCCAGAACCCGACCACAACCGCTTTCCAACGCTTCAAGCGCTGGCATTACAGATGATCCGGGAATTCGTTGACCATTTTCCTGAAGTAGTGATTAAAGGTGTTCTGGCTGATGCGCTCTACGGTACAGGAAAATTCATGGATGAAGCGACAGCCGTAACAGGTCAGGCGCAAGTCGTTAGCCAATTGCGCTCCAATCAGAAAGTGGCCAGCAGAAATTCAGAAGCCACCCTCAGGGATTATTTTGCACGACAAAAAGGCGTTGAAACGCAGTTAATTATTCGTGGAGGAAAAGAAAAGCGGGTGACCATGCTCGCAGCTCGCCTCTACATCAAGGCACACAACAAGCGTCGTTTCGTTGTTGCTCTGAAGTATGAAGATGAAGAAGAGTACCGTTATCTGGCCGCTTCTGATATGTCATGGCACCACGCTGATATAGCCAGGCTGTATTCGCTGAGGTGGTTGGTCGAGGTTTTTATTCAGGACTGGAAAGCGTATGGCGGCTGGAACCGACTGAGCAAACAGCAAGGCAAAGAAGGGTCTGAGCGTGGCTTGATCCTGAGCCTGCTGTGCGATCATTTGTTGTTACTGCATCCAGAGCAATCAGCCCGACTCAAAAACAAACAACCCGGGTTGCCCGCAGGTTGCCTGATCGAACGCCTCAAAGCTGAAGCATTGGTTGATACGGTCAAAGAAGTGGTCGCATCAGATGACCCTGAGGCTGCGTTGAAATCCTTAACGAAAGCCTTGGACGATGTGTTGCCAACAAGGGAATCCAGTAAGCATATGGCTGGTCGCGATCTGGGCAAACAGGAACCCACTGCTTCGTTGAAGTATCACGCTCAGAAAGCTGCGTGAGCAGAAGTGTATCAGTCAACAACTAAAAACTGCAGCATCGAGTGTATGCAAAATGATTCCATCAGTGCATCACAAAATCGTCAGGACTGCCTCGGTGAAGCTGCCCAGTTCATAGGAGAAATGGATGGAAGCATGATTCCTGTTGTCCTCATTGATGAAGAGGCAGAAGGTGACAAACGCAAAGCACGTAAAACTGAATGGCAGGAGGCTAAACTTTGCCAGGTCTATAAGCTGGGTAGTTCAGATAAACGTCATCAGGCCACAATGGGAGGGCCGGATGAAGCAGGTGACCAGTGGTTGAGTTGTGCAATAGAGCAGGGGCTCAACCGGCAATCCTCTATCCATTGCGTGAGCGATGGAGCCACCTGGATTGCCAACCAGACAAAGAGAGTGTTTGGAGAGCAAGGAAGTTTCCTCGTTGACTATTATCATCTCTCTGAGCACTTCGCTGATGCAGCAGAAGAGTGTGTCGGGTTTAACAAGGAAACACGTGTACAGTGGCGGCATATCCAGCAGGAACGCATGAAATCTGGCAATGTTAATGCCGTCATGGCAGAGCTTGATCCGCATAGAAACGGAAAGAAAGGCAAAGCAGCCAATAAACCAGAGGAGTGTCACCGATATATCCGAAACCGTCCAGGGCAATTCGAATATGCTGCAGCAGAAGCAGCCAATCTTCCCATTGGCTCTGGCGAAATAGAAAGTTCTAACAGTGCAGTAGTGCAGATGCGACTAAAAATACCGGGTGCTTGGTGGAAGCCTTCCATCGCAGGAGCAATGCTTTGCTTAAGAACATTGCGTTCTAACGGGGACTGGGATCAGTACTGGCAGCAAGCTGGATAATGGGTAGATGGAACACTTTTAATTACACCCACTCGAAGGTGCTTTGATTACCAGTGATGCTATGGGGTGCCAGCGAGACATTTGCCAGAAGATCATTGATAAAAAAGCTGACTATTTGTTGTGCGTTAAAAATAATCAGCCTTCGTTGCACGCCAATATAGAGTCAGTATTTACTGAGCACATCGAAAATACGCCTGTGGACTCCGATAAGAGTTTATGTTTTGCAGAAACCATGGAAAAAAAACAGGGGTCGCTATGAGCATAGGCGTTGCTGGGTATTCAACGATATTTATCACAGAATTGATCCTGAAGATTTGTGGTCAGGGCTGAAACAGTGTGCCGCGATCCAGAGGGATAGACTAATAGGCACCAAGCAAACGACAGAGATCCACTTTTATATAAGCAACAGAGTGCTGTCAGCTCAAAGCATGCTGTCATCGGTGAGGCACCACTGGAGCATTGAGAATGGCCAGCATCGTACTTTAGATGTCAGCTTCGGCGAAGACGCCAGTAAAATTCATGAACGTACAGCAACAAAGAATGTGGCAACCATTAGGAGGTGTTGTTTCAATGTACACAAACTCAGTTGTCGCTATGAGACAAAAAGCATGGCTCGACGGTTAAAGCTGGCAGGAATGGATGATAATTATCGAACAGAGCTAATATTAGAAAAATTCTAAACTATCGTGCTCCTGAAACTATTGCCCTGATAACGATAGTTGAGGGTAAAAAAAGAACTACTTTCCTACGAGTATTGCTTCAAGTAATGATCGGTAAACTGAGGCGCTTCCAGGGGAATGCCTGCATCGCAGGTTGTATTCAAAAATTCAACCAGCATGATGGCGGTAAGACCCCAGATGAGATACTCACCATACTGAAAGGCAGGCATCTGATAGTCCCTGTTGTTAAAGTGCCAGGTATCAAAACGCCACTGCTTCTTATCCAGAAAAAGGTGGACAGGAACCCGGAATATGCGGTCCAACTCTGCCACATTGGCTTTCAGCGGGGTGTCAAAAGGCAAGATTCCCACAAAAGGAGTAACCTCAATACCGAACCGGGAAATAACCGCGCCACATTGACCAATGATTTGAACTTTATCCGATGGCAAGCCGATTTCTTCGAAGGATTCTCTCAGCGCTGTACTTTGCAGACTATCGTCCGATTCATCCTGCTTACCACCGGGAAAGGCAACTTCACCACTGTGCGTCGTCATATGAGATGAGCGACGGGTAAAAATAATTTCAGGATATTCCTGATCTGTAACAGGTATCAGTACAGCTGCTTTTGGTATAGGCGCATTAATTATTCTTGGCTGATGTCTCTTCAGCCTGTCTGCAACCTGTCTTAACATAACTACACTGACATCCGTCTGTTCATGAATTGTATAAAATATCATATGTAGACTCGATGAAATTATCCAGCATCAATTTCTTCATAACGACATTTGTCGTTTCATATTCGATCCGGGCTTTGATAATCTGTGGTGGCTTTCAGCCAGAAAAACAATGAGAAAAGGAGCTGTTTGATGTTCAGAAATTCCATGCGCTATTGCAGTCAATGTGGTGCCTCGCTAAAGAAGGCAATCCCGGATGGTGATAACCGGCTCAGGGATGTTTGCACTGAATGCCCAATGGTTCACTATCAAAATCCAAGGATAGTAACCGGTTGCTTACCTGTATTTGAAGACAAGGTATTGTTATGCAAACGTGCCATTGAGCCACGAAAGGGATATTGGACCCTACCCGGCGGTTTTATGGAACTGGGTGAATCCATCGAAGAAGGCGCTGCCAGGGAAACCATGGAAGAAGCAGGAGCCACGGTCGCCATAGAATCTCTCTACACCTTTTTCAATGTCATTCATGTTGGGCAGATATCGGTTTTTTTTCTGGCAACAATGCACAGTCAGGCATTTGAAGCCGGTATTGAGAGCGAGGAAGTACGCTTGTTCTCAGAAGAGGAAATCCCCTGGGAAAACCTTGCCTTCAACACAATTCACAAAACGCTGAAATATTATTTTTCCGACCGGAAGACTGGCCAGTATCCTATGAGAATACGCGATATTGTATTCCCTGTTCAGGCTTCCAGCTCAAAAAAAAGTGATATCGACTCGAAACTGTGAGGAAAGTCTCATTGTTATGTATTGAGATGGGGGAAAACTAAAAACCCTGATAGCGTAAGTATACAAAAGGAATTAAGACTTAAAGGAAAGCAGGATGTTAAAGAAGTGCTTGTTGTTAATACTGGTTTTTACTTTTTCGGGAACTTTGACGGCCGGAGAAAAACCGACTGTAAAAGATTTTGTCGAACCACCAAAATACAGAAATATCAAAATATCTCCGGATGGCAAGCATTTTGCTGCTGCGATAATTAGAAATAATAAACAGGTTATTGCTGTCATTCGCCGAAAAGATCTGGAAATTCTCAGCGTGATGGGCTTCAAGAGTAAGAGGCAACCCGGCAGCGTAAAATGGTTAAATAATGAACGCATTGGCGCAACCGTTTATTACAAATCTGGCGCTCTTGAGAAGCCATTCAATACCGGCAACTTCTTTGCCATGAATATTGATGGCTCCAAAAGAAAACTGATATTTGGCTACGACTCCAAGGGAGGGTTAAAAATAAACCCATTGGTTGAGTTTATGAATGTACTGGATTATATGAGAGATGATCCAGCACATATTCTGATTTCTGCCTGGCCAGCCAACAAAGACTCATCCAATAGAACCAAGGCTTACAAGTTAAATGTTTACACCGGTAAAAAACGGAAAATAAGCAGTTCCCCGGTAATCAACAGCCGTCTTCTAGCAGACAATAATGCTGTGGTTCGTTTTGCTACAGCTGAAGTAGCAGAAGGCGGTAAAAACTACACTGTTATTTATTATCGGAAAAACACCAAATCTGACTGGCAGATGCTGAACAAATTTCCGGACAACGGTGAAGGCATGGAACCACTGATGTTCACTAAGGATAACAGTCAGGTTTATGTCTATTCCAGCCTATCGGAGAATGGATTAGATACCCGGGGCTTGTTTCTTTTCGATCTGAAATCGAAAGAAATGATTCAGGTTTACCGTCACCCGAGAGTTGACATTAATGGCTTTAACGCAAGTCGCGGAAATATTTATGCGGTGCATGTAGAACCTGATTACAGTCAGGTGATCACCCTGGATCAGCAGCATCCGGTGGGACGCTGGTATCCTTCTCTTCAGAAAAGCTTTAAATACTCGGATATCTATATTACCAGCAGAACAACCGATATGGAGGAAGTAATTCTTCGGGTATCCTCGGAAAAAGACCCTTACACCTTCTATCTGTTCAACACCAAAACTTCGAAACTTAAGGAGCTTTTTTCTTCTGCGCCCTGGTTGAAAGGTAAAGAACTTGCTACCACTGAGGCATTCAGTGTTAAAGCTGATGATGGCCTGGATTTGTATGGCTATATTACCCTGCCAAATGGTGCTTCCAAAAACCTGCCAATGATTGTTATCCCCCATGGTGGCCCACACGGCCCCAGGGATAGCTGGCTCTATGATCCTGAAACACAGTTTCTGGCCAGTCAGGGGTACGCTGTTTTAAAAGTGAATTTCCGTGGCAGTGGCGGCTATGGTGTTGATTTTATGAAAAAAGGATATCGAGAGTGGGGAGGCAAGATGATTGATGATATAACGTCCGCTACCCGATGGGCCATCAAGGAAGGGATAGCTGATGAGAATAGAATTTGTATTAGCGGTGCTTCTTACGGTGGCTATGCGACACTCATGAGCGTAATCAGAGCACAGAATTTATATCAGTGCGCCGTGGGTTATGTGGGCGTTTATGATCTTGAGATGATGTATGAAGAAGGGGATATACCCGAGAGACGCACTGGCATTAATTATCTGTCAAAAGTAATTGGTGAGGACAGGGCCCGGTTAAAGGAATTCTCACCGGTCACTCATGTGAATAAAATCAAGGCTGAACTTTTCATTGTGCATGGCGAGGATGATGAGCGAGTTCCCATTGAACAAGCTGAAAAACTGAAGAAAGAACTGGATAAAATAGGAAAGAGTTATCAGTGGCTGGTTAAAGACGGTGAAGGCCACGGCTTTTACAAGTATGAAAACAGACTGGAACTCTACCAGAAAAAACTGGCATTTTTTAATAAAAACACCAACCCCCTCTGAAGCCGAGAAATAGTATATTTATTTGCATTCAGAACGGATCTGACAGCAGTCCATTTTCAGGAAGCTGTCTGTCAGGTCAATTCAGTACAATGCAATGCAATATTACATCCAGATATTTACTGCCCTGTAGCGTGTTCTCGGAAACCAGAGTCAATCAACCCGCCTCGCCACAGCTTCAGGTCTGCCACCTGAACGCGTAATACGGAAGAATGAAAGTAATGCAAATCGTACATAGGGATTGATACGAATACTCATAATTATAAATTAGAGGTTACCTTATATTGCTGTTTGAAATTCTTGCAGACATCATCCTCAAATGGTGAATATAAACTGTAAGAATTAAATGATTAAACATGCCATTTCCAAGTTCACTTCCCACACGCCACAAACAGTTTATTGAGCAAGCGCTTCCAAAACTGACTGAAGACTCAAGAATTGTCGGTATTGCCGTATCGGGCTCGTATGCAGATAACTCACTCGATATTTTCAGCGATTTAGACCTGGTTATTGCCGTTGAGCCCAATGAATTCGATTCAATAATGAATGACAGAATCGCTATTGCCGACGGACTGGGCAACATGGTGGCAGGATTTACCGGTGAACATGTGGGCGAGCCAAGGGTTTTAATTACACTCTGCGGCCCAGAAGCACTCCATGTAGATTTTAAGTTTGTTAAAGTAGAAGACGCCAGCACTCTAGTTGATGAGCCGGTCATTTTATGGGCAAGAGACTCAAGGCTCGAAACTGCATTAAATCAGGATGAAGGAGCCTACCCCAAAGCACGTGCCCAGTGGATAGATTTTGGTCTGGACGCATTATGCAGGCACAAAAATTGGTCGAGGAGAGTATTTTGAAGCGCTGGAATTATTAAGCTTTTTGCGAAACCAGGTGCTGGGACCTTTAGCATTACAACAGGTGGGTTTCGACGCCAGAGGTGTTCGTAAAATTGAACAGTTGCTGCCTGATTTTTCCGTTAAATTAAAAAACACGAGACTGTCGCTTTAGCAGAGAAAAAATCGTTGCTGAATGCAACCGTGCATGCTGCAAAGCTCTATCTGGAACTGCGTCAATACGATATATCTCCACGCTACGAAGCTCAAAGTTTATCCTTGAATTTCCTGGACGAATTACACACTTCCAGCGCAGAGTAAAAGACCTTGCCCACCGCAAAACCAAAACCAAAAAAACGAATACACTGAAGACACAACAGCCTATTGACCCGACACCAAAATGACTTGTACACCATCCTCCTTTGAGATGAGAGATAGTTGGCGGCTAAACCTTAAAATAGTTGGTTGCCAGAATCTTAAAGGGGAATCGGTATAGAGCTCTCCCTCTGATTCAAGTTAGAATGATTGATTCATTGAACAAAGCAGTTCCTATTTTGAAAAACACCAGAAAGCCTCAATCATCCCTTTCGTCTCAAGGAAATCATCCAGGCAAAAAAACAGATAATCCGAAACTCTCAGACTCCCCCCTTCACCCCAGAAACGCACACCGGGGACGGTATGATTTCACTGCCTTATGCGAAAAAAGTCCTGAACTGAAACCCTTTCTGAAGAACAATCCCCATGGAGACAAAACCATCGATTTCAGCGATAGCCAAGCGGTACTCAGGCTAAATAAGGCGCTGTTATCACATTATTACAATATCCAGCACTGGCAGATTCCTGAAGGGTATCTCTGCCCACCTATTCCGGGAAGGGCAGACTACATTCACTTTCTGGCAGACCTTCTGGCCGGTAGTTCACAAGAACAAACTGATCAGAATACCCCTATCCCTACCGGCCGACAGATAAACGTTCTCGATATTGGTACCGGGGCCAACTGTATTTACCCTATCATTGGCAGTCAGAGCTATGGTTGGCGGTTTACAGCCTCGGATGTTGATCCCGTTTCAGTGAGTTCAGCCCGATTGATTGTTGAAAGTAATGCCTGCCTGAAAAACAAAATCAAGCTCATACAGCAACACCATGAACACAATATCTTTAAAGGTATTATCAACTCCCGGGATCGATTCGATTTAACCCTGTGTAACCCCCCTTTTCATGCTTCCATGGCTGAAGCACAGTCTGGTAGTCGTAGGAAATGGAGGAACATCAATAACACTCAAAAACAAAATCCACAGAATTCCCAGAATTCCCAGCGTAATTTTGGTGGGCAGAATGCAGAACTCTGGTGTGAAGGTGGCGAAATAACCTTTCTGAAGCGAATGATTATTGAAAGCAGGGAATATTCGGAGCAAGTGTGCTGGTTCACCAGCCTCGTTTCAAAAGGCGATAATATTCGTCCATTGAGAAAGCTGCTTCAGCAGGAAAAGGTCATGCAGGTTGAAGTTGTCACAATGTCCCAGGGGCAAAAAACAAGCCGGTTCATCGCCTGGAGTTTTTTCACTGCCAGCGAAAGGAAAAACTGGGCTGAACGATACTGGCATAAAAACAATAACTGACAGATTTTCTAATTACATTTATCTTTATGATCAATACTTCGGACACTTTTTATAAAAAGGTATGCCATGAGGAAAAACAGCGATAATAGTGGAATCTAAAACCTCTACATGCTGATAATTTTCCTCATGGAATCCATAGTAAAGACCGCGCTGGACGCTATGTCCACTGTTAAAAAAACTCAGAAGACCTTCATCGTATTACTTTTCTCTGCCCTTGTCGTATTTCAGGGGAAAGCCAATTTCCGTAACTTGAGCCGCTACTCTTCAATGAGCGAGAAACGGATCAGTCGCTGGTACAGGAGGTCTTTCGACTTTTTCCATTTCAATTGCCTGATGCTATCTGAAGTATTTTCAACGACAAGCGAGCTGATTGCTGCCCTTGATGCCAGCTTTATGACCAAAAGCGGCAAAAATACAGACGGGCTTGGCATGTTTTGGCGTGGCTGTACTGGTAAAGCTGAGCGTGGGCTGGAGCTCTCATTGCTCAGTGTGGTTGATCTTCAATCCAATACGGCTTACCCGCTTGATGCCCAACAAACACTGGATCAGAAAAAGAAAACCCGCGTTGATCTCTATGCAGGGCACGTGATGGGGCTGATTGAAAAACTCATCGGACTGGGGATTAAATATCTGGCTGTTGACGCTTACTATTTCAAACAGAAATTCGTTTCTCCTGTGGTCGGAGCGGGTCTGCACATGTTGGCAAGTTAATGTTGGCAAGTTAAGAAGTGATGCTGATCTCCTGTGGCCTTACGATGGTCCCTATTCTGGTTGCGGCCGTCCCAAGGTGTACGGAGGCAAGGTGAATCCCGAAAGGGATCTGATGCGATTTGAACATGCAGGGAAGCTAGAGACAGGTGAAGAGGTATACACTGCCAGAGTGTACTCCAAGTGTCTGAAATGCTGGATACGAGTTGTCATGCTGCGGGTGCAGAGAAAAAAGAAAACAGGTTTTGCGTTGCTGTATTCAACCGATGCAAAGCTGGAAGCCATGATACTTATCAAGTATTACAAGGCCAGATTTCAGATTGAATTCGCATTCCGTGATGCCAAGCAATATACAGGTCTGCTGGACTGTCAGTCTTGCCGAAAAGAATCAATACACACTCAGATAAGTGCCTCTTTTTCAGCTCTTAATCTGTTAAAACTGGAGGACTTAAGAGAGAAAAATACCCAAGGCCAGAGCGTCATCTCGATTGCCAGTTGGAAAAGGCTGAAGTTCAACCAGCACTTGATGTGCAGAGTTTTTGACTACTTAGGGTTATCCCTGAGTAGCGATAAAGTCATGGACACCTACGAGCAGCTCAGTGGGTATGGGGCTATCGCTGCCTAAAAGTGTCCGAAGTATTGTATGATAATCTCTTATTTTAACATCATTTGAATTCTTATATGTCCACGAAGATTGTTCGTCGCCCCTATAACATTGACCTCTGCCACTTCACTGATGACCTTGATCCTCTGTTGGCCAGAGTTTACTCCGCCCGGGGCATTCATTCTGAAGACAACCTGCCGCGGCAACTCAGGCAGCTAGACGACTATCGCCAACTAAAAGACATTGATTCTGCTGCTGAAATACTCGCCGAAGGTATTCTTACCCAACAGCGAATTCTTATTGTCGGCGACTTCGACTGCGACGGGGCTACCAGCAGTGCTCTGGGGGTACTGGCGCTGAGACAAATGGGAGCAACCGCCGATTATCTGGTACCGAATCGCTTCGAATACGGTTACGGGCTTACCCCGGAAATTGTTGAAGTCGCCATGGAATATAACCCGGATATTCTGGTCACTGTAGATAACGGCATCTCCAGCATTTCCGGAGTAAAGGCAGCCAAAGAAAAAGGACTGAAAGTCGTAGTAACCGATCACCATCTGGCAGGCCGCGACCTTCCTGATGCCGATGCCATCGTTAATCCAAACCAGCCTGGATGCTCGTTTACCAGCAAAAATACGGCCGGAGTCGGTATCATTTTTTATGTTATGTGCGCCTTGAGAACGACCCTCAGAGATCGCGGCTATTTCAATAAATCTCCTGAGCCCAATCTGGCAGAATTGCTGGATCTGGTGGCGCTGGGAACTGTAGCCGACGTGGTCAGCCTGGATGCCAATAACAGGATTTTTGTCTATCAGGGATTAGCCAGAATCAGGGCAGGTCGTTGCCGTCCCGGGATTCAGGCTCTGATCGAAGTATCAGGCCGTGATCAGAAACGGCTGGTGGCGACCGATCTGGGCTTTGCCCTGGGACCCCGGCTCAATGCTGCCGGACGACTCAATGATATGTCGGAAGGTATAGAACTATTGCTCTGCACCGACCTGAACACTGCCCGTGAGATGGCCAGCGAACTGGATGCCTTAAATCGTGATCGAAAGATTATTGAGACTGGAATGCAGGAAGAAGCAATAGCTGAGCTGGATCGTCTCCAACTGGATACACATCAGGAACTCCCCTGGGGAGTCAGCCTGTTTCAGGAAAACTGGCATCAGGGTGTTATTGGAATTCTGGCGTCACGGGTAAAAGATCGATTGCATCGTCCGGTTATTGCCTTTGCCAATGCTGATCATGGAGAAATCAAAGGTTCGGCCCGATCCATTCAAGGGCTGCATATGCGTGATGCCCTGGACAGTGTAGCCAGAGATAATCCCGGACTGATTCTCAAATTCGGCGGGCATGCCATGGCTGCGGGACTGTCTATTAAATCGGTCGACTTTGACTGTTTCAAAAACGCCTTTGATAAAGAAGTCAGAAAACAACTGAGCCCACAGGATCTGGAAGCCGAAATTCATACCGATGGTGAACTGAGCCCTGCTGATATGACGCTTCATACCGCACAAAAATTACGTGAAGGCGGTCCCTGGGGACAAAGCTTTCCGGAACCGGTGTTTGATGGTCAATTTCAGGTGATACAGCAAAAACTGGTGGGGCAAAAACACCTGAAAATGGTGTTAAAAGTACCGGGATCTGATTTCCGGATGGACGCCATTGCCTTTAATATTGATCCCGGGCTCTGGCCAGACCCCAGGGTAAAGCGGCTGGAAACCGTATACAAACTGGATATTAATGAATTCAGGGGGCAACAGAATCTTCAGATGCTGGTGGACTATTTCAGACCCGTTGATTAAAAATAGAGAACAGACGTTTGAAACAGGGACAGTTTCCATGCTGAGAAGTACATCGCGAAGCCCAATTGTCAGGCCTGAAAGTTCATTCATTTTACCTTTCGCCGTGACAAGGGATAAATTTCTCCCTACGCCAGAGACTTTACGATTTACTGGATATTATCTACAACAAGGTGGGTGTTGATGAGGTCTTCACCGATTACCCGGATATAGCAATACGTTATCTTGAGTCAGACAAAGAGCAGAGATAGAAGCCTTTTTTTTGAAAAAAAATCAGCACCGTTGTTGAAATAGACCAGAATAAGTAATTCGGATTAATAAAGGACGTAATAATGCTAAAACAAAGACTATCAATCATTCTGGTGTCGGTTATTTCACTCTCATTTCTGGTACCTGGTTTGATACTGCCCATGATGACATTAAAGGCCGATCTGAACCGACAATCGCTGGTGTCTGAAGGTCAGAAAATCATTACCGAGCAAAACCTTCATCCAGCAATGGCATCTATGGCCAATCAATTTTTGGGAAGCCTGAAAGTTGATGGTCATAGCCGGATTTATGAAAAAAAACGTTCTATCCTGGGAACTGCAGAAGATCTATGGAATTTTGGTTATAAATTAGTGGCAGTTCTTATTATCACATTCAGCGTTGTGATTCCTGCGCTGAAAACACTGCTTCTTCTTTCTGCTTCCATCAAGACTCAGAATCTACGATTATTACGCTTAAGTGCCGCGTTCAGTAAATGGTCCATGGCCGACGTTTTTGCCATTGGTGTTCTCATTGCCTGTCTTTCAGCGAACGCCTCATCGTCAGAAAGCGCCATTGTAAATTTTCAGGCAGAGCTGCATCAGGGATTCTACTGGTTTGTTGCCTACTGCCTGCTCTCGGGAGTCATGGGACAATGGCTGACGAGTCAATTTAAAAATAGAGAATGAGCTATCCGCTCATTCTCTGTACGTAGTTACTGTTGCATTTCCTCAACCTGCATCTCCAAAGCGTCTACGGATATTTTAATTTCCCAGAGACAGATCAACAGTGATATCAACAATAACAGCAGAGAGAAACCAAAAACAACATAAGCACTATTCATTAAGTGAAAGTGCAATAAAACCATATCTACAACGCAGAATATAAAACTCATCACCCCTGCCCCCTGCATATGTTTGATCAATTTCATGCGCCGACGAAGATTATTGAGCTGTCCACGGATTATATGGTTGTCCGAATCATGCATGTATTGACTGTGCAATGTACGAATCAACGATGCCAGGGCCAGAAACTTATTGGTATAAGAAAGAAACAATAAGGAAATTGCAGGAAACAACAATGCGGGTGTCGTCAGAGTTAAATCCATAAGTATCTATTCTCAGCAGTAGTAAAGTCTCATAAATACTTATCACAACCTGGATATCAATCGTACTGTGACAAATACACTAAACGCTACAGATAACATCCAATCTGGTTTATCAATAAGTGACAATTGCATTTTAATTTTGTGAACTGGATCATAACTTTCGAAAACACAATACCATTCATCGGCGCTAAAATACCGACAATCTATGAATCCTATTAACATGCAATATAAACTGTACGATTACACTGGTTACGAATTATTACACTAAAGAATCGTTTTCATGGACAGAAAACCATCTTACTAAATATATCGGTTCAAACTCATCAATTTCAAGATACGAGTTCAAGATACGAGCCGTTTTTTATTATTATTTTCTGTCCTGTTGCTCAACGAGGTTACGTAAGCCTGTTGATACTCAATGATTTTTTATTCAGGGATTCTGGATTAAAAACGAGCCAGGACGGGTACTATGAAAATAAGAAAAAATACAGGTTTTACTCTTACAGGTTTTACTCTTATAGAGTTAATGATCGTATTGGCAATAGCTGGCATTCTTGCAGCCATTACCTATCCATCAATGACAACCTCCATTGCCAATAACCGAGTGAGAAGCCACAGCCAGGATATTCAGGGCATTCTTCAATTTGCCCGCTCCGAAGCCATCAGCCGGGGAGAAACAGTCACCATAACACCTGCTTCAAACTGGCAAAATGGTGCCAGTCTCACTATCGACGGTGTTGAAATCAAAAGGCTACCACCCCTATCCGGTAATTCAATGATTGCATCTGCTGGTAGTCTCAGTTTCACAGCTCGCGGGCTCTATAACGGCGGAGCAATAACAATCACTCATGAAAATGCCAGCAATTCATCAACTATAACCATAGGCTCTGGCGGTGCCACTAGTGTAGCCACTGCCGTTTATTCAGCATCTGAACACACAGCCCCTGATTCCGATTCTGAGCCTGATACTGAAACACCGCAAGAACCCGCCACACCGGAAGAGGCGTAATCGAATGACAAAAAAAAGTGGCTTCACAATAATAGAAGTTCTTGTCGCCCTGCTGATTATTTCCATTGGCTTACTGGGTGTTGCCGGTTTGATAGCAGAATCCCAGAAAAGTGTTCTTGAAGTACAGCAACGGGAAATAGCACTACGTCTGGCTAATGACATTATTGCCAGAATGACAACAAACGGCGATGCGCTCTCAACCTACGACGGTACCGTTAATAGTGCTATTGCTGAACCGGGCACTCTATGCGACTCAAGCAATGCCAACTGCACACCGGACCAATTGGCCGCCTGGGATTTATGGCAATGGAGCAACAATTTGCACGGTAGCGTTATCCAGACTGCTTCCGATACCAATGCGGGCGGCTTGGTAAACCCTGTCGCCTGCATTGAAATAGACAGCAACAATGTCAGTCTTTCCATTGCCTGGCGAGGAAAATTCACCCGACCTGATAGCCATGCAGATAAGACCTGTGGTGATGACAATGCCCGTTTTAAATCAGATGCTACAAAAAATGATCTGCGCCGTATGTTAACGGTATCAACCACCATTAACAGTTAAGGAAAACCATGGAAAGGAAATTCCCACAAACAAATTATTCTTTCAGTTCAATGGGTGCATCCTGCCAACATGGGCTATCCATGATTGAACTGATGGTATCCATGACTCTGTCACTGATTTTACTGACCGGTGTCGCCACTCTGTATATCAATACATTGGGCATACAACAGAACAGTAACCGGATTGTGGATCTGAATAATAATGCCCGTACTGCTTTAACACTGATATCGAAAGACATTGCATCCGCAGGCTATGCCAACGGAGCGCCTATTTTTGATATTTCCACTGAAAACTACACCGTTGGCAGTGACTGTAATAATCTCGCTTCAGCCAAAAACCTCAAGGTATCCCTCTTAGCCGGGCGTGCCACCGCAAATATTTTTGGTTGTGTTTCTGATGCAAAAATTGGAGATTACACTGCGGATGATGGCTCACCTTCAGACTGGATTCTGCTAAAAGGTGCCGTTGGATCAATCATAGAGCCGGCCAATTTACAGGCAGATACCAATTATATAATTGCTGATGTGGTGGATGGAAAGCTGTTTCGTAGCACATCCGCCCCCGGTGGTTATCAAAACGCATCTATTCGTGAATATCGTTTCAGTCTGTTTTATCTGACCGAAAACAATGAGCTGGCTTTATTACAGCTGGTCAACAACTCCCTGACCAGAATCATTCTTGCCAATAACATCCTGAATTTCCGGGTTCGTCTGGGTATGTCGGACAGTCACGATGGGAATGTAGCCAATTTTGTGGAAGTACCAGTGAATGCCAATAACTGGACTGTAGGGCAGTGGCAGAATATACGAAGTGTTGAATTGAATTTGCTGTTAAGCAATGAAGCAAACACCGGTTACACCAATAACAACAGCTATACCATGGGAGATATCACCGTGAAAGGGGATGGCATCAACCAGCATTTAAGTCTGGCCAGTCATTCAGTCTTTCTCTACAACCAATCGTTCAGGCAGACACAATGAATACACTGAATACACTGAATACGGAAATTCAACCTGGGTACCGTCAACAGGGGATAGTGCTGCTGGCGTCTTTGTTATTTTTACTACTCCTTACCAGTGTTGCAATCGTTGGTACCAATAAAATGACTCTGTCACCCAGAATGCTGGCTAACGCCGAGCTGAAAATGATGACTTTTAATGAAGCACAGGGTGGGCTGGGACAAGTTTCAGCCCTTGGTGATCGCCAGTTTACCGATAACAACTGCACCGGGAACAACATCACAAAAAACTCAGCCTACAATCCTGTTCCTTATCCAATCTCAGAAGATGCTGATGAATATTCAGATGCGGATGCAACCGCTCATAAATGCGAACCTGATGCGGATACTGCAACAGTCAGTCTTGTGGCACAGGATAAGCCTGGGCCAAGAATAGAGAATGCCAGCGACGCCGGTAGCTTTATTTACGATTACTACCAAACCCGTTCGGTTAAGACTATGGCTTCCATTTCATCTGTACTCATTCAGGATCAATATAAAATGATGCTGGGGGACTTCAGCAACTCCGGCAGCACACTGGGCGGCAGTGCAAACTAGAGAATCGGATTATGAAAACAAATAAAAAATACTCTTCAGTCACTGTTCGATTATCTGTGCCTTTTTTGATTCTGTTTGTATTGTTCTCAAACACGGGCAAAGCAGATGACAGCGATATATTTGTGACCGGTAATGTTTCAAATTCGGGTCGAACCCAGGTGATGATTCTTCTGGATACTTCGGACAGCATGTCATTTCCTGCAAGTGGTGCAATACCACCACCCTATGATCCAGAATTTTCGTATACCGGAGATCATTATAACACTAGTGGAAGCTCGCATGGCTCCAACTTTTTTGAAGACAATACTTTCTATGATTATCCACCAGAAAGGTATTCAGACATCGTTGATGCATCCGATCTTCCGGATGATTGCCGACTGAGCGGTCATCAAAAACAATGTAAGGGCAACTATATAAACTGGCAGTATGCATCAAGACTGGATATCGCAAAGGCGACCCTGGAAAAAATCATCCAGGATAACCCCAATGTAGATTTTGGTCTGGCCGAATTTCCCACCAGCGGAAAAATTATTCACAAACATTTAAAACAGAGAACTGCCACTGAACGCAGTGATTTAGTGAATACAATTCTGACTACCGATCAAGCTGCAAATACCCCTCTGTGCCAGACCTATCAGGAAGTTTACAAATACTTTGCCGGTGCCGGCAGAACGGCAAATGCAGATCCAGAAGCAAAGGCACCAAATAACAAATACAACAGCCCCGTAGGCACTTGTCAGAACCTCTATGTCATTGTAATGACTGATGGCGCACAGTCTGGAGAGCCTACCGCGTCCAATGACTACATTAAAAACCTGACCAGCAATCAATCCACTTGTGGCCGATACGATTCAGAAGAAATCTGTATGCCTCGGCTGGCTGAATATCTCGCAAACCCCGGGACCGGTGGTCTGGATAATGATCCGGCAACGGGCACTCAAAAAGCCTATACCTATACCATCGGCTATGAAACTGATCAGAGGTTACTATTTGATACAGCAAATCGAGGAAAGGGGAAATGCTATACCACCGTTGGTAACAACACCGACCCTGCAGCAGGGTGTATTTCTGTTGACAATATCAATGACGCCTTTGACGTTGCGCTTCAGGAAATTTTAAAAGGCAGTAACTCCTTTGTTTCACCGGCTGTAGCGGTTAACAGTTTTAACCGTACTGAAACTCTTGATCGTGCCTACTTTGCCATGTTTGAGCCTGACAGTTCAGCCCGCTGGAATGGAAACCTGAAAAAACTGAAAATATATACGGGACAGGAGACATCTGGCACCTGCTACGAAAGAACCAATATTTCTGTTGGTAGCGTGGTTGATCGCAGTTGTAACAAAGCCATTGCCTCGGGAACAACAAAGCTGGACTCCGGCATATCCACTTTCTGGAACACTATCAGCGACGGCAATACGGTTAACGAAGGTGGCTTAGGAACCGTTCTGAAAAACAGTAACACCAGTCGTACCTTTTACACCAACAAGGTGATTGGTGATACTCCCGAAGCCATGGTTGGTTTAAACCAGTTGACCCATTCGGACCTTGGAATCGAAGCATCTGAATCAAACAGGGGTTCAAAGAAAACCAACCGCCTGAATTGGATTAAAGGACTGGACAATGACGGGAACACCCGTGAATGGGTGTTGGGTGATATTCAGCATTCGAAGCCAGTGACTCTGAATTATGGCGCACGAACTTCCTCCTACTCTCAGGAAAACCCTGATATCCGGCTGGCCTTTGGTACCAACCATGGAATACTTCATTTTATTGAGGATCAGGGTAACACCGTCGTTGAAAACTGGAGTTTCTTTGCAAAAGAAACAGCGGGAATTATTCCCGCCCTGATGGAAAATCAGAATAACATTTCACATAAATATGGTCTGGACGGAGAAATCACAGTTATCCGTTTTGATGCCGAAGGCGATGGCAATATCAATAGCAGCTCCGATCGCATGGTATTGGTCTTCGGAATGCGCCGGGGAGGCGACAGCTATTACGCACTGGATGTCACAAACCCTGACAGTGTACCTAAACTGCTCTGGCGAATTGACAGTTCAACCCCTGGATTCTCTGAACTGGGGCAAAGCTGGTCAAGACCTGTACCCTTAGTTATTCCCGGCCATGGGGATATACTACCAGATGGTGAATCTACCCGCTTTCAACGCAAAATCGCTCTTGTTTTCGGAGCAGGCTATGACGGTGTAGAAGGCGCCGGTCCAAATAAGGGTAAAGATGATCTTCGCCTTAACAGCATCGGACTTGCTGTTGATGAAGACGGTAACAATGTCAGACACGCTTCCAGAAGAGGACGGGGTCTTTATATTGTTGATGCGGGTACGGGCAGCCTGATCCAGTCCTTTGTAAAGAGCGACAACAACGATTCCAATGATAGCGGTAATCGATTTGAAGACAGTCGATTCAAATGGAGCATTCCGGCACCGCCAGCCGTACTGGACAGCAACGGTGATGGCTTGCATGACCGCATTTACGCCGCAGACACCGGCGGTAATATTTTTAGAATTGACATTGGTCAGGGAGAAGATGATAACAGTAACGAAATTGCCATCTGGTCCCTGATAACACTGGCAAAACTAGGTATCAATGAACACGCTGGTCGTTTTCCCCCTGGCAATACCCATGACCGCCGTTTTTTCTACCAGCCTGTCATCGCTCGAACTATTTACAAAGGTACGCCGTTTGATGCAGTTTCATTGGGCAGTGGTGATCGAGCAAACCCATCCGAGACGACTGTTGCTGACCGTTTTTATATGATCCGGGATTTATTCACCCGATACACACGATTTGGTGATTGTGATGATTGTGTGACAGCTCCTCAGGTCATAAAACATACCCAGTTACACAATGCCTCCGACAATCTGGTTCAGCAGGGAAATACAGATGAAAAGCAAGCCGCAAACAGTGAAATTTTCAGCCTTAAAGGCTGGTATATGAATTTAGGATTTGCGTCAGGAGACAATGCTCGTAGCGAACTCAGCATGACCAAGGGACAGATCCTTAATGGCACCCTGTTCTTCACCACATTTTCTCCTGCCGGTTTAATCAGTGACCTGAGCTGCACTCCGGGAGCGGGTACCAGTCGTTTTTATGGCGTTAACATGCAGGATGCTTCAGCGGTGACCGGAGATGACTTAGCCGATCGCATATTCGGAGCCTTCAGCGGAGTGTCCGGAGAAGAAACCTTTATTCATACACCTCAAAATGCCACAGATCTGGACGCTGTTCAAAGATGTGTTTATACACCGGAAAAATGTGCAGAACTGAGTTCCAACCTGGGTATGCATACCTATGGCTGGATGCAGGAAAAATAGTCATCCAGGGCAGTAAAGATTAAGGAAGTTATATGAAAACCGAAACAGGCTTTACCCTGGTCGAACTGATGATTGTTATCGTCATCATTGGCATTTTGATGTCTATTGCTATTCCCGGTTACCAGGGTTTCATGATGGATGGACGGCGTTCGGAAGGCCAGACTGCCTTGCTGGATATTTCAGCACGACAGGAACAGTTTTTTCTGGATAATAAAAGCTATACAACCAATCTACTTAATCTCGGATTGAATGCATCACCCTTTATTACTGAACAGGGTTTTTATTCAGTCACCGCAGCCTGCTATACCGATGCCAACGGAGGCTGCGTTGCCGGTTATGTGCTCACTGCCGCCCCCAGGGGAGCTCAGACAGGGGATGGTGATCTGGTAATCAATTCCATAGGCACTCGAAGTGGCGACTGGAATTAAATTCGATATTATTTTTTGCGACTTGTCCGACCCGTAAGCTGAAACAATTCCAGTTGTTTCAGCTCTTCCTTCTGTCGCAAGTCATTGAGCCTGACACCCAGCCCCAGTAATCTTACGGGCCGTTTACCCCTTTCCCACGCTCGAAAAACCATTTCAGTAAAATGCTGCGCCGGTGTCACATCGTAGTTTTTCAGAAATTCGTCCAGAGGCTCTTCCAATGTCGTTTGGGTGAAATCTGCAAACTTCACTTTTACAAATCGTTTGCTGATACTGTATTCGGTATCAATTTTTTTAAATCGCTGTTCAAGATCTTCCAGCAACTCCGGGACTTTTGATTTCAGAGTTTCAATATCTGGAAGATCCTGATCATAGGTGTGTTCAACAGATAGCGATTTACGACGACGTCCGGATTCCACGGGACGATCATCAATGCCTCGCGAAAGCTCCCAGAGACGATCTCCAAAACTGCCAAAGTGACGACTCAACTCCAAACGGGCGTATTGCCTGAGCTGCCCACAGGTATTAATTCCCTTTCTTTTCAGTTTGGCTGCCGTTACTTTTCCAACACCATGAATTTTTTTCACTGGCAGATCAAAAATAAAATCTTCAACTTTATCTGGTGTAACTACGAACAAACCGTCAGGTTTGTTCCAGTCCGATGCGATCTTTGCCAGAAACTTGTTTGGCGCGACACCGGCAGAGATTGTTACCCGGATCTTATCCTTGATTTTCTGACGTATTTCCTGAGCCATCAATGTAGCACTGCCCTTACAATGAGTGGCTTCAGACACATCAAGATAAGCTTCGTCCAATGATAAAGGCTCAATCAAATCAGTGTATTGACTGAATATAGCCAGAGCCTCAGATGAAGCTTCCCTGTACATGTGAAACCGCGGAGGAATAATTTTCAAATCGGGGCAGAGTCTCAGGGCATGAGATGAAGCCATGGCTGAATGAACACCAAACCGGCGAGCTTCATAACTACAGGTAGCAATGACACCTCTTCTGTCAGAAGCCCCTCCTACAGCAATTGGCCTTCCAGATAACTTCGGATTATCACGTATTTCAATACTTGCAAAAAAGGCGTCAAAATCTACATGTATGATTTTTCGCTGAAGTCTGACGTCGGTATCTACCATTTCCATGCCTGAATCGGGCGGTTCGTTGCATTTCAGAAAATCAGAAGCATCTGCTACTGACAAAACAGTAATAGATACTGCATCTGGCTATTTAATCAAACCTGTTAAACCGGACACTGTCTTGAAAGCAATCAATACTGAGAAAATGGTTGCTTTCATAACCGTTGACGAATTTGAAGAAATAAGGCATTAGTTCATGCGAGTAAACATCTTCAATACACCAGTAGTCAGCCATGCTCTGACTCTGCTGGCAAGAACTTTTCTTAAATTATCGGGATGGACAATCACAGGTCAGGCACCCAGAGTGCCACGATACATAATGGTAGGAGCGCCTCACACCAGCAATTGGGATTTTTTCTATGGAATGGCCATCGCACTGGCTACCGGAGTAAACTGCTACTGGATTGGCAAGCACACGCTTTTCAGGGGGCCTTTCAATCCCGTTATGCGCTGGATGGGTGGTATTCCCCTGGATCGTCAAGGTCGTTGCAGCCGGGGCAGTCTGGTGGATCAGACAGTCTGTACATTCAAACAACATCACCAACTGGGTATCGTAATCTGCCCTGAAGGAACCCGCTCCAAAGGCGAACGCTGGCACACAGGCTTCTATCATATTGCCCAGAATGCCGATGTGCCCATTGTTCTGGCATTTCTCGACTTCAAGAACAAAACCGGAGGTTTTGGTCCCATCATCAAGCCATCCAGTAATATCCACAAAGACCTGCATGAAATCCAGGCATTTTATACCCGTGTTTATGGACGCCACCCTGAATGTTTCAGTCCCGTGTGTCCGGAACACGCCTGATCCATTGACCCCATGAGAGGATAATGGCAATCTTTCGGTATGAAATATAATATCATCATCGCTGACGACCATCCTCTCTTCCGGGCTGCCCTGCAGGCAGCACTAAAACAGGCGCTAGATGATCCGGAAATACACGAAGCAGGGTCGATATCAGCCCTGCAGAATATTCTTGAACAGATCCCCTCCCCGGATCTTATTCTGCTCGACTTGCATATGCCGGGCGCACAGGGCTTGTCTGGTCTTATATTCCTGCGTGGGCAGTATCCTGAAGTCCCTGTGGTTGTTATTTCTGCTTCCGAGGAACTGCAGATCATCCAGCGCACTCTTCAGCATGGCGCTAACGGCTTTATTCCCAAATCATCACCACTGAACATTCTGAAAGAAGCCGTTGTTAAAGTGCTTGAAGGTGAAACCTGGCTTCCAGCATCCATCGCCGGTTTACCCGCCAACCGGATAGTTCTTGATATTGAAGAAAAACTGGCCTCATTAACCCCACAGCAGTTTCGCGTATTAGGGATGATCAGCGAAGGATTATTAAACAAGCAAATCGCCTATGATCTCGAAGTTTCTGAAGCAACCGTCAAGGCCCATGTCACGGCAATCTTCAAAAAACTCGGAGTTCGTAGCAGAACCCAGGCCGTTATCGCTTTACAGGAACTGGATATTGATCCGCCACCAGCAGAATCCTGATGAGTCTGTCAGGAAGAGAACCTTTCTACTTTTTCCTTTCTGCTTTTTCGTTTCTACTTTTTCCCAGCCGCCCTGCCAACAGACAAATGGTTCATAAGGGCTCTTAACCCTGCAGGCTTTAACGGCTTACCGAGAAAGCCCACATTCAGCTCACGGCACTGCATTCTCAATTCGTCATGTTTATCCGCAGTAATTAAAATGGCTGCAATCTCGTTACCAAACTTTTTCCTGATCTCGCCAATCAGCTCAATTCCATTGATGGCTTCTTCAAGTCTGTAATCAATCAGCAATATATTCGGAACCGCAATCTGCTCCAGAACAGCAAAAGTCTGTTGACTGCTTCTGGCGCAATGAACCTCACAATCCCAGCGACGAAGAAGGTGCTCCATGCCATTGAGAATGTCCGGTTCATTATCAACACACAGCACCCTGACACCTTTCATCGACTGCCCCGCTTGAATTAACGAAGGCTGGCGGTTGACAACACGCCGCTCAGCCATGGGCACAGTCACAGAAAATACCGTTCCCTTACCGATATCAGACGACAGTAATATCTTATGCCCCAGCATACTGGCAATACCTTTGGCAATCGCCAGTCCAAGTCCAAGCCCTTTACTATCCTGTTCCAGTCGTTGAAACTCTGCAAAAATCAACTCCTGCTTTTCTGCTGGAATACCTGGACCATTATCCCGGACTTCAATTCTCAGTCCTTTGGCTGATCTGCGAACAGCAAGCAACACCCTGTTTTGTTGCTCAATGTTTCTGCCGTATCGATAAGCATTGGTTAAAAAATTCTGCAATATTCTTCTCAGTAATACAGGATCACTCGTCACCCAGCCCGGGTGATCAGGCAAACGAAACTCAATACCCTGTTCACTGGCCAGCAGACTGAACTCAACCTTCAATGGCGCAAAGATCTCAGCCAGAGGAAAATCACGAACAGATGACTGTAACTTACCGGCTTCCAATCGAGACATATCCAGCAGATCTGTCAATAATTCTTCAGCCGATTTCAACGAACTGCTGACACTTCTGACCAACACCTCAATATCACTTTCAGATTCATCCTGACTTTCATTTCTTTGCTCAAAAGCAGCCAGCTCCAAAGAAGAAGCGAAGAGACGGGCAGCATTCATCGGCTGCATAAGATCATGACTAACGGCGGCAAAAAATCGGGAGCGTAACTTGTTAGCCCGCTCTGCCTGGGATTTAGCCCTGAGCAGTTGTAAATTTAATACGGACAGTTCTTTGGTTCTTTCCTGTACTCGTAATTCCAGACTCTCATTTACTTCAGTGAGTTTCTGCTCCACCTGACGAAACTCTGTAATGTCGGTGAAGCTCATGACAAAGCCACCGCCGGGCATGGGGTTTCCCTGCATCAGAATAACCTGACCATCGGGCCGTATTCGTTCAGACTTATGGGCTGTTCCCTGCTGCATATACGACATCCTCTTGCGGATATGTTCATCAACAGTGCCTGCACCACACAACCCCTGTCGGGCATTATGGCGGATGATATCGGCAATTGAGCGGCCAACTACGATCAAACCATCCGGGTAATTAAACAGCTCCAGATAACGCCTGTTCCAGGCCACCAATCGAAGATCACGATCCACAACACTGATCCCCAGACTGATATGTTCAATGGAACCCTGGAGCATTTCCCGGTTGAAATGAAAAGCCTCTGAAGCCTCTGTTACCATTGCCTGAACATCGTCGAAATTGACACTGGCTCCTGCCAGCAATGACTTCATAACGATGCGTGCAGATGAAGCACCCATGGTGCCAGCCAGCATTCGTTCTGTTGCAATCACCATTTCATTACTGGCTTTTTTATAGCGAAAAAAGGCATCTTTCGTGACGGTTGTCACTGCAGCGGAGGAGAGATGAGTACGACTATCTGTACGAAAATGAGACATCATGGCAAGAACACGTTTCTCACCAACAAACTGTCTGGCCATTTGCTCCAGCTCACCAATAGAAACGTTTATATTTTTATAATCGTCATCATCTTCGATGCTAGCCTGAACAAACTTCCGGGCCTGTCGTTTTTCCTCGAAGTCAGGCCTGAAATAGAGACATCCCATTAGATAACAAATAACATTCAGGGCCAGTGCCAGTAAGCTGGCTCCTGAAATGGTATGGGTGATACCCAATCCAAAAAGGTTATCCGGTTTTAGCCATTCAATACCAAAAGGCCCCTGGGTCATCACGGCTGAATCCATCCAGTAGGCATTCACCAGAGTTGGAATAACCAGAGAATGAAACCATAAAACAATACCTACCAGAATGCCTGCTATGGCTGCTTTTTTGTTGCTTTCCGTAAAATAAAGTCCACCGATCAGTGCTGGCGCCAGCTGGGAAACCGCCGAAAACGACATCTGACCAATACCTGCCAGAGTACCAGCTTGGTCTATTACTCTGTAAACGAAATAAGCCATCAATAAAAGGCATAGAATAGTGGTTCTTCTGACATTGAGCAGTAATCCGCTGAACCGGTGAAAGTATTGTCCTTCCCTCTGGGTTCTACTGAGAATAAGGGGCATCAATATTTCGTTGGAAATCATGGTCGATAAGGCAATGGTTGCCACAATCACCATGCTGATGGCTGCCGAGACGCCCCCAAGATATGCCAGTACGGCCATTGTATTACTACCCAGAGCTTTTGGCAGGGCAATAACATAAGCATCGGAAGACACCTCATTTCCAAGAATCGCCTGCCCCGCCAGAGCAAGGGGCATCACAAACAGAGCCGCTAATAACAGGTAAGCAGGAAACAGCCATCGAGCCCTGTGAAAATCACTGATACTGGCGTTTTCAACCACAATGACATGGAACTGTCTGGGCAGACATAGAATGGCCGTCATCGCCATAATCGTTGGCATTACCAGAAGATTAAGCCAGTCATCGGTTGGGTGTTGAGAAAAATCAACCGAACTAAAGTCAAGCAAACCCTGATCAAATACTTTCCAGGTCACCCACCCGCCTACCGCCAAAAAAAGTCCCAGTTTGATCAGAGATTCAAAAGCGATGGCCGTCATCACGCCATGTTGATGCTCAGTGGTATCCAGCCTGCGCGTACCAAAAATAATAACAAATACAGCCAGCATGATGGTGGTGACCAACGCCAGATCCTGACGGGACCAGCGTTCTTCACCCCAGCCTGTGTCCGCAAGATGATCAAACCCCATGACAATCGCTTTCAGCTGAAGGGCAATATAAGGCAAAATTCCAGCCACCAGTATCAATGTCACCAGTATCGCCAGCATTCTGGATCGTCCATGACGCGATGCGATAAAATCAGCTATAGAAGTGATATTCTCCTGTTTACTCACCAGGATCATCTTCACCATCAACTTCCAGAAGACAACAAAAACCAGAATCGGACCGAGGTAAATGGGAATAAAAGACCAGAGATTGCTATGTGCCTGCCCCACAGCGCCGAAGAAGGTCCATGAAGTGCAATAAACGGTGAGACTTAAACTGTAAATTAAAGGGCGCCATCGTTTCCGGAGACTCTCACCCTGATGGTCACCATACCAGGCCACAGAAAAGAGAATTCCGATATATATCAAGGCTATCAGTGCCAGTAACCAGCCATTCATAATATTATTTTTCTCATCGATTCTGACATCAGCATACACATCGCTAAGACCAATGTCTTATTCTCATTCATCCAGTCTCTGGTAGTTTTTTCCGAAGAATAATCATAGGCAATGGCAGGGAGGAAGCTTGCATGCCAGATCATTTCAATTTTGAAACGCCACCTTTTGACCTGCTTAACGACAATCAGAAAATGCTGATTCAGAGTGAGCTGGAAATCGGTTATTACACGACCAATGAATATATACTCAAGGCTGATTCCAAGACACGATTTTTGATCGTTATTCATAAAGGCCTTGTTGAAGAACGAAAGGATGATGAACTCTTCACTACTTATAATACCGATGATTTCTTTGATGCCAGAAGCCTCTTCAGCGGCCTGAGTAAACACGACTACATCAGTCGGGAAGAAACAATCACCTATGAGATCCCAATTAGTCTGATCAAGGATCTGGGAGCAACCATTCCCGGGTTCATGAATTATTTTCAGGCCAGCCTGACTGATAAGCACGAACGACAACATCAGCGAAGACAGGGTAAAAACCTGTCAGAGTTTATTCTTACCCGCATATCAGCAGCTCATTGTGAGCAGCCGCAAATTATTAAACCAGACACGTCTATTCTTCAGACTGTTGTCACCATGAAAGAGCACAACTGTGACTCTTTACTGTTGAATACCAATAAAAATGGTCTGGGTATAGTGACCCGGACTGATTTACTGGAAGGATTGACATTGGCTGGTTACACCACTGAAGATCCGGTCTACCCGCTGGCGTCGAACCCTCTTGTTACTGTCAACCTTGACGATTTCCTGTTCGATGCCATGATTTTGATGACCCGACACCACATTGAACGAGTGGTGGTTATGGACGATAGTACAGTAATAGGCATACTTCCCTTACCCCAGGTACTCAGCCTTTTTTCAACCCATTCCCATGTACTGGCCTTAAGCATTCAGCGTGCTGACAGCTTCGAATCATTGAAACTCTGTGCAGAGAACATCAGTGGGTTAATACGGAACCTTCATAATAACGGTGTCCGGATTCCTTTTTTGATGAAGCTGATAAATACACTTAACGAACAAGTCATTGATCGACTATTCAGACTGCATTTTCCAACAGAAGTTCAGAGCAATATCTGCTTTATGGTTCTGGGCAGTGAAGGACGAGGTGAACAAATCATAAAGACCGATCAGGATAATGCGCTGATCATTCGACAAAGCTGGAAGACACCCGATAATTTTCAGGAACAGCTGGATGGTTTTTCAATCCGGCTTCAGGCATTGGGCTACCCGCCCTGCCCCGGTCACATTATGGTTAATAATCCACACTGGGTGGCTAATCAGGCACAGTGGATTGAAACAATACAAAACTGGCGGAATATTTCCACGACTCCGGATAATTTAATGAAATTGGCGATTATTCTGGATGCCCGCCCCATCAGCGGAGACTACGCACTTTTTTCTGACATTGAAGAACACATACATCAACCGGAGGATGCCAGCTCACTGATGGCGGCCAGATTCGCAAGGGTAGCCATGCAATTCGGATCCTCCCTGACCTTGCTGGGTGATATCAAAACTGACAGTCATCAGATTGATATTAAAAAAAGCGGGATATTTCCTATTGTACACGGGGTTCGATCACTGGCCCTTGAAAAGGGAGTTCAGTTCACTGGAACTCTTGAAAGACTTGACTGGTTAGAGCAACAGAAAATCATTGATACCAAGCTACAGCAAAACCTGAAAGAGGCATTTTGTCTTTTCCAGCGATTAAAACTGGACAGATTGCTCATCCAAAATGATGAGAATGCAGATGTAAAAAATGTAAGTTATGATAATTTAATCGATATTCATGAACTGACACACACCGACCGGGATTTACTACGACACAGTCTTCATATCGTTAAAAAATTCAAACAGAAAATCTGTCACCATTTTCGTCTGGAGCGATTTTAAATGTTATTCAGTCGCTTATTCCGTGCAGCCTATCAGCGCAGACTGTTAAAGAAAAAACCAGCTTTCCGCTTTCTGGCCGAACGTGAACCTGACAACGAAATTATCTGCCTGGATACGGAAACATCCAGTCTTGACCCCGGTTCTGCCAGCATTATATCCATCGGTGCCGTCATGATTAGAAACAACAGAATCATCAACAGGGAACGTATTAACCTGCATATTCGTCCGGACAAAACCTTGAACGATGAATCAATCAAAATTCATCGACTCAGAAATCAGGATCTGACGGACGCGCATTCTCTAACATCTGCACTGGAGCAATGGCTGGCTTTTGTTGGCAGTCGTCCGATTCTCGGATACCACATCCGTTTTGACCTGGCACTCCTTAACAGGCTGCTAATGCAGCAATACAGCATTAAATTACCCAATCGAACAATTGAACTCTCCGATATTTATTATCGTAAAATAAATCGCCTGCACCCTCAGGGTCTCCATGACTTGCGCTTTGACTCCATGGCCGCAACACTGAATATTGATCCCATGGGCCGCCATACCGCCATCGGTGATGCACTAACCACTGCCCTGATGTATATACGACTGATGAAGGGACCGGTGCCAAGACCATCCCGGAAACGAAAAACCACCCATTTTTAAGCTATGAATTGTTCATTCAGGCTGGTTAAATATCAGATTCAGTTGATATTAATACGAAGGTCTAATATTTCCGGAAAATCATAGTCGTATGATGAAGGTCAATCAGATCATAGCCGTTTAACGCCTTCTGACTGCCAATAAAAATTATGAAAACCGCACTTATAACAATAAAATAACAGGGCTCCATTATGACTGAAGTTGCCATCTATCCCGTCAAGCCTGAAGCCAGAGCCAATACACTGGTAAATAATGATCAATATCTGGAAATGTATCAGCAGTCCGTAATCAATCCAGAAGGTTTCTGGCGTGAACATGGCCAGCGCATCGACTGGTTCAAACCGTATAATAAAATTCGTAAAGTCTCTTTCGATGAACACTTTGTCGATGTTAACTGGTTCTACGATGGCACCACCAACGCATCCTATAACTGTCTGGACCGCCACCTTGAAGCCCGGGGTGATCAGTTAGCTATCATCTGGGAACCGGATGATGAAGGAGAGGCCCGAAAGGTCACCTACGCAGAACTTCATGAGCAGGTTTGTCGCTTTGCCAATGCGCTGAAGAGTCAGGGCGTACGCAAGGGTGATGTTGTGGCTATTTACATGCCAATGGTCGTAGAAGCCACTGTAGCCATGTTGGCCTGCAGTCGAATCGGAGCCATTCATTCTGTTGTTTTCGGCGGTTTTTCCCCTGAAGCTCTGGCGGGCCGGATCATTGATTCCAATGCCAAAATAGTGGTGACGGCGGATGAAGGTGTCAGGGGTGGAAAAAAAGTTCCCTTGAAAGCCAATGTTGATGAAGCACTGACCCACCCGGATATTCGCTCCATTGAAAAGGTAATAGTTTATAAGCATACCGGTACGGATATAGCCTGGCATCATCACAGGGATGTCTGGTGGCAAGAGCTTGCCTCCCTTTCGTCGCCACATTGTGAAGCCCGTGAAATGGGTGCCGAAGACCCTCTGTTCATTCTTTATACTTCCGGTTCAACAGGGAAACCCAAAGGGGTTCTGCATACTACCGGAGGTTATCTGGTTTACGCTTCCATGACCCATGAGTATGTATTTGATTACAAACCGGGTGATGTTTACTGGTGTAATGCTGATATAGGATGGATTACAGGCCACTCGTACGTCACATATGGTCCCTTGCTTAATGGTGCCACCGTTGTCATGCATGAAGGTCTGCCAAATTATCCTGAAACCAACCGCATCAGCAAGATTATTGATAAGCACAACGTCAATATTCTCTATATTGCACCTACGGCCATACGAGCATTAATGGCCCATGGAAAGGAAGCAATCCGTGATACTCACCGAAACAGCTTGAGACTGCTCGGCACGGTTGGAGAACCCATAAACCCGGAAGCCTGGTCCTGGTATTACAAAACCATCGGCAATGAGAACTGCCCTATTGTTGATACCTGGTGGCAAACAGAGACCGGTGCAGCCATGCTGACCCCACTACCAGGAGCAACAGATCTTAAGCCCGGCTCTGCAACACGACCTTTCTTTGGTGTTCAGCCAGCCTTAGTGGACAACATGGGACGTATTATTCATGGTGCAGGTGAGGGCAACCTGGTCATACTCGATAGCTGGCCAGGTCAGGCAAGAACAGTCTATGGAGATCATGACCGGTTTATTCAGACCTATTTCTCAAACTTCAAAGGTATGTACACCACCGGCGATGGCGCCCGGAGAGATGAAGATGGTTATTACTGGATTACCGGCCGGGTTGATGATGTGATCAATGTCTCCGGGCATCGCATGGGGACAGCCGAAATTGAATCCGCCATGGTAGCACACAGCAACGTGGCAGAAGCCGCAGTGGTTGGTTTCCCCCATGACCTGAAAGGACAGGGAATTTACGTCTACGTTACGCTGAATACAGGGGCGGACTATTCTGAAGAACTCAAGACATCTCTGAAAAAGTGGGTAAGAAAAGAGATTGGCCCCATTGCCACACCCGATGTTATTCAATGGGCTCCCGGCCTGCCAAAAACCCGCTCCGGAAAAATCATGCGACGCATTCTCAGAAAGATTGCCGCTGGCGAGCATGACAGCCTGGGCGACACCTCAACACTGGCTGACCCGGAAGTTGTACACCAGTTGATTGCCAACAGGGCCGTGGCCAGCTGATCCTTTTTACCCATTCCCCTTGAAGAAGTGAGGTTGTTGGCTGTCACGTCTACTCACTTTTTCAATGGAAACGGATATATACGACAACCTATTTTTAATCGAATATCCGCTGCCCCAACATTCTTTATCCGGTGCAGCGGAATTTCATTTTAAAATCGCTTCCGATATTCAATGAAGTCCTTCTATTGACATTACAACCAGCGTCCTTATAATTCGGCTCCTCTTCTGATGCGGGGTGGAGCAGTCTGGTAGCTCGTCGGGCTCATAACCCGAAGGCCGTCGGTTCGAATCCGGCCCCCGCTACCAATTTCAGAAAAGTGTTTTAAATCATTGCGATTTATTAACAGATCAGTCGCGGGATGGAGCAGTCTGGTAGCTCGTCGGGCTCATAACCCGAAGGTCGTTGGTTCGAATCCGGCTCCCGCAACCAGTTATTCAAGACTCTGTTTTTCAGAGCGGGAAATAATCCAGTATTTCCCTTGTGTGAAGTTTTTGATGCGGGGTGGAGCAGTCTGGTAGCTCGTCGGGCTCATAACCCGAAGGTCATCGGTTCGAATCCGGTCCCCGCTACCAATTTCAAATGAACGTTTTCATTTGATGTGTGAGTGTTTTAGTCGCGGGATGGAGCAGTCTGGTAGCTCGTCGGGCTCATAACCCGAAGGTCGTTGGTTCGAATCCGGCTCCCGCAACCAGTTATTCAAGACTCTGTTTTTCAGAGCGGGAAATAATACAGTATTTCCCTTGTGTGAAGTTTTTGATGCGGGGTGGAGCAGTCTGGTAGCTCGTCGGGCTCATAACCCGAAGGTCATCGGTTCGAATCCGGTCCCCGCTACCAATTTCAAATGAACGATTTCATTTGACGTGTGTGTGTTTTAGTCGCGGGATGGAGCAGTCTGGTAGCTCGTCGGGCTCATAACCCGAAGGTCGTTGGTTCGAATCCGGCTCCCGCAACCAGTTTATATATCGTGAAAGTAATTCAAATCACTTTCCTAATAATATCAAAAACATTTTGATGCGGGGTGGAGCAGTCTGGTAGCTCGTCGGGCTCATAACCCGAAGGCCGTCGGTTCGAATCCGGCCCCCGCTACCAATAAATATCAACCGGTGCATGCACCGGTTTTTTTGTCTGCCTTGTAACATGCAATCATCTGATATTATCAATACCCCAAAAACAGCACTTATAGTTGAAGGCGGCGGCATGCGTGGCGTTTTCACAGCCGGTGTCCTGGATGCATTTCTGGACAAGCGCATACGTAATTTCGACGGATATTACGGTGTTTCTGCAGGTGCTTTGAATCTAAGCTCTTTCATTGCAGGTCAACGGGGACGCAATTTAGAGCTCTACACCAACCTCTGCCTTTCTCCAAAATTCATCAGCATGTCCCGTCATCTGAAAGGGGGAAACCTGTTTGATCTGGATTGGTTTTTCAATAAGATAAACCTTCAACATTCATTAGACCGTCGACGTTTTAATGAACATCTCACCCAACGCACCTTTACTGTTGTCACGACCAATGGCATAACAGGCGAGCCCGACTATCAAAATATCCGTCCAGATTCTTTGCCTGAAGACATCACCAATTTGCTGAAAGCCACCAGCGCCCTGCCTATGATATACAGAACGCCAATACTTATTGGAGATCAACCCATGATGGATGGCAGCTTATCGGACCCCATCCCGGTCAATAGAGCGATCATAGATGGCTTTGATAAAATAATTCTGGTTCGGACAAGACCCCGTGACGAGCGAAAAAAAGCTTCAACTTCCAGTCGTATGTATGCCTGGCAACAGCGACGCCAACCTGCTATCGCAAAGTTAATTCGCCAACAATATACCGTCTATAACGATAGTATTGATAATTTTACCCATCTGGAGAATCGTTCAATCGAGCTGATTCAAGTTGCTCCGGACAAACCTTTAGATTGCACACGAAGTACCCGTAACAGAAGTCGACTCGTTGCTGATTACCATCTCGGCTACAAACAGGGTTATATGCTTGCAGAAAAACTCAAAACCTGAGCAAAAACCAGTTAATCCCCAGCCACCTGTAACAGCAATTACCTCACCGGATTCCAAACCATCTGCTAGATTATAGATCTCCGGTCAGCCTTTTCTTTGAGACTGACATAATGTCATCGAACAGATTTGTGAGAGTTCATCATGCCCAGGCAGGTTCTGGTTCCTGTAGCGGACGGCTGTGAAGAAATTGAAGCCGTTACCATTATCGATACGCTTCGAAGAGCGGGTGCCAGTGTTACTGTTGCCAGCTGTCAGCCTAATGGTCATTTGACTATTTCTGCTTCGCAGGATGTAAAAATCACTGCAGATTGCCACATTGAATCCTGCACCTCCCAGTCATTTCATCTTATTGCCTTACCTGGAGGAATGCCTGGCTCGGCCAACCTTCGTGATTGCCCACTTCTTATCAAGATGCTTCAAAATCAGAAAGCGAAACATCGCTGGTACGCTGCAATATGCGCAGCCCCAGCCGTTGTTTTATCCCACCATGGCTTGCTCGACAATGTTTCCGCCACCTGCTACCCCAGCTATTTACCCGAACTGGAAGGTGCACTGGCACAACCCATTGCTTCAGTCGTGGTCGATGCCAAGAAACGTGTTATTACGGCTCAGGGGCCTGGTTCTGCTATGCAGTTTTCCTTCAAATTGGTCAATGCACTCTATGGAAATGAGGCATTTCGGCCGATAGCAAAACAGATGATTGCCGACTGGGCACTCTGATAACCCACACTCTTCCGGTTTCCCGGTTAATTTGCCCGAACTCAACTTAAAAACAGCGTATACACTGAATGTAAGGGTTTGCTGCAACCAGCATGGAAGCTTTGATAAATATACCTGCGAGGTATCTATAAAATGGAAAGTTTTGTTCTGATGCTTGTCTGTTCTTTAGCTCTCTATTATCTGAGCAAAAAACAGGATCAGATGGCCAGCTCCATGTTCGGCGAAGAATATGGTCGTTTTGAACGAATTTATGATCACGTCAGTTATTCTTGCTATGAATCAACGGTTGTTCGAAAGCAGATGACCAGTGCAATACCTGTTCCTGTCATACCTTCGCTCAGCTATTCGGCAAAAGCACTCTGCCTGACGGCCGATGGTCACTGGTTCTGGTTTGATGCAGGTATCCGCTATATGAAAATTCATCGCAGTAGCATCACACCAACAACCGATGAAGAAGCGTTGAATGCCCTGAAAGATGATCCTGAAATACTGCAGCGTTATTTTCCCAACAGCAACCATCAATCCGCGTGAACATCTGAAATATTAAAAGCCACTGATTATCAGTGGCCTTCCTAGGTTTAAACAAACAATCTACACAGCTCTGAGATCTTTTCTGAGAATTTTCCCCACTGGCGACATGGGTAGTTCCTTACGAAAGACAACGATTTTCGGTATTTTGTAAGCCGTCAGATGCTGACGACAATACTCAGTTAACGCTTCAGCCGACAAATTTTCATCCGACTTCACTACAAACAACTTTACCTTTTCACCGGTTTTCTCATCAGGTACCCCTATGGCAGCGCAATGTTCAACACCGGGATGCGTGGCCACCACATCCTCAATTTCATTTGGATAGACATTAAAACCGGATACCAGAATCATATCCTTGATTCGATCGACTATTTTTACGAACCCATCGTCCTGAATGACCGCTACATCGCCTGTTTTCAACCAACCGTCTTCACTCAACACCTCGGTTGTAGCTTCTTGCCGTTGCCAATAGCCCTGCATAACCTGAGGACCTCTGACGCAAAGCTCTCCTGGCTGCCCTAAATCAGTTTCATTACCATCATCATCTATGGTTTTCAGTTCTGTGGAAGGCACCGGCAATCCAGCCGTTCCCAGCTGAGACAATTCACCCGCAGGATTCATACACACCGCAGGAGAACATTCTGTTAATCCATAAGCTTCAGAAACCCGACTTCCCGTAATCTCATGCCATCGATGACCAGTGTACTCCTGCAAAGCAGTCCCTCCGGATAACGTCAGTTTAAGTCCGGAAAAATCACAACGTTTAAATTCAGGGTGATTCATTAAGCTGACAAACAGGGTATTTAATCCAACCATCGCCGTAAAACGCCATGGTTTTATAAATTTGATGAAAGTATCGGTATCCCTTGGGTTGGCAATGAGAACACTGTGATTCCCCATAAAAGGCATACAAAGAAGATGTACTGTAAACGCATAAATATGATAAAGAGGCAGCGGGGCAACCAGAACTTCCTCTCCAAATTTCATAATCTTCTGGCCATTTTCTTCCTGGCTCAGCATTTCTTTTGCCTGAAGCATGTTAGCAATAAGGTTACCCTGGGTAAGTACCGCCCCTTTCGCTACGCCGGTTGTTCCACCGGTATATTGCAAAACAGCTGGATCTGATTGCGAACAGGCAGCGGGCTGTAAGTAAGACTTGCTTCCTCCTTTTTTCAATGCCGTGGTAAATGGTACTGCATCAGGTAAAGAAAAAGGCTGTACCATTTTTTTGACATGTTTTGCCAAAAAATTGATAACCTGCCTTTTTGGAGAAGGCAAAGCATCAGCGACACGGGTCATGATCAGATAGTCAATATCAGTTTGATCGACTACCTCCTCCACCAGGTGCCCGAATGTATCCAGAAAAACCAGCGCACGGGCACCAGAATCTTTGAACTGATGCACCATTTCCCGTGCTGTATACAGTGGATTCGTATTTACAATAACCAAACCGGCCCGAATAGCCCCATAGGCAGCAACAGGATATTGCAGAAGATTAGGCATTTGTATAGCAATGCGATCACCAGGCTGGAGGTCTGTGTAATGCTGAAGATAAGAAGCAAACTGTTCGCTGAGCCTATCAATTTCAGCAAAAGTCAAAGTATGACCAATTCCGGTAAATGCCTGTCGAGATGCATTTTCTTTCAAAGAACGATTGATGACGGACAGTAAATTATTATGTTCTTCTGGCTTAACAGCACTGGCAACACCCGGCGGGCGTTTATCGTTCCAGAATGATGTATCCATGGTCAGAGTTTCTCTATTATGATTATTATGGTTTATTTTCTCTTCTGTTCGGGAAAATTGTACCGACTAATCCTTCTGAATACACATCATTATCCCCTTGATCTGCCGATAGAATTATTATCTTTCATAGCAATGGAAGATTGATTGACTTAATCTAGGAACCTGACCGAGAACAGACTGTCCTACTGCGGTCGTAGCAAATTGGTCTGAAAATTCGCTTTTGTTCGTTGAATAGCTCGCTATTCGCCTCTCAAAACCAAATTTTCATCCTCAATTTTCTACGATCCTCGCTACGGACGCTATTCCCGGTCAGGCTCCTAGAATCATAAATGCTGTTATCAGCATGCCTGCCTCGCTCTGGCTATCCCCGTGTTTCGGGAGTTGACGAAGCATTTTGTCAAAGGAAGTTAATGACAACACAACAACAGGATGTTGGCTTTGTACGCTTTTTCTAAATTCTATAGCAGTAAATCTAACACCTTCATGACTCTGGAGAGGTGTCATGATTGAGTTTTATCTTAAAATTCTCTCTGGAAATCATATTGGTGCCGAAATCCCTCTTGAACCGGGGCGATACTCCCTTGGCAAGGATGAGAACTGCGATCTCGTTCTCACTGATGCAACCTTAAATGAAATAGAACTGATTGTTGAAATATCAGAATCAGGTCAGCTGAAAGTCCAGACCAGCACAGCAGAAGAACAAATTTATTTAAATGGTCAACCTGTTGGGTCAGCCACTCAATGTAACGCCTTTGATATTCTTACCTCCAGCGGATTATTCTTCGCCCTTGGGCCTTCTGATGAAAACTGGCCAGATCTGCATCTGCCCCAAATACAGAGAATAGAGCAAGAAGATCCTGAAGAAGCCGAACCCGGTGATGCAGAAAACAGCGAAAGTGACTTTCCTGATACCGACGAAGATAACACAGACATCCTTCCAACTGAGGATGCCAATGAAACGCCAGCCGAAGAATTGGATGATGATGATTATGAGTATGAGGACGATTCAGAAAGCCTTTTTGCCAATATAGACAGAAAGTGGTTGATCGCTATCCCGGCGACTATAGGCATCGTTTTCCTGATCTTGATGATGGTGATGCTCTCAGGCCCCAGTGAAGATATTGAGCAAAAACTCAGCTCCCTGGAACAGGTCAGGCACATCAGACAAAATCTTAAGCTCAACGATGTGCGCCTGAAGGAACTTCCTGATAAAGCCATTTTATTGACAGGGTATACGCTGACCAGCAAGAAAAAACGGGAACTCCAGAAACAGTTAAGGGAAAGAGGCATTCCATTTAATTCTCAGATTGTCAGCATGAATGAACTCAGGGCTAACGCAGATGCAATCCTCAAGAGTCGTGGTTACAAAAATCTTATTCTTGAACTGGATACTACTCCGGGTTCGCTGGTTTTAACCGGCTATGTTGCCACCAGTGAACAACTGGAACAGATAGTGACAACCCTGAAACAGGAAATGCATGGATTGATCTCAGTAGTGGATCAGGTTGAAAATCAGGCCGGCAGAGTGAACACCCTGAAATCCATGCTCAGGGATAAAGGACTCTCAACCCGGATAAATCTGATCATCAGACCAGGCAAGATCAAACTCGAAGGCCATTTACTGGATGACGGTCAGGTATACAATCTTCAAGAGGTCGTGACGCAGTTCCGGCGACGCTTTGGAAAAATTCCTGCTGTGATAATTGCAACAAAATCAGCAGGTTCCAACCAATCCACACAATTGAACCAGTCATCATCTCCCTCATTGAATATACGGGGAATCAGTATGGGACGGGTTCCTTATATCACCATGGAAGATGGTTCCAAGTATCTGATCGGCGCAAAACTTGCCAACGGGTATATAATTGAAGATATTAACCTTGAGTATCTTTTATTAAGTAACGGAACTGAACGTATCAAATACCGTCTTGGAGGGAACCGTGACGGACACACAGAAAAGCGATGAAAAAATTCATCTTTCCAGCACAGAAGAGCGCTTGATTCAGGATAAGAGTGGTACTTATCGTCAAGAATTGCTTCAACAGCTCTATGACGAGGCCATGAGACTCCGGTCAAAAAGGGATAAGGGGGCCTCACCTGAAGAATTCACGAAAATTGAAAACATACTGACATCCGTTGTTGCTGCCGCTGAAGTTGTTGAGAAGAGCTGGCAAAAGCATCATAAAAAAAAGCGCTAGGGAGAAGCACTCATGGCTGAGCCAACATCCAGCGCCGCTACAGGACAATCTGATAGCGGTAATTTTAATTTCGACCGGATTCAGGATACATTCGGCGCTCAGGCTGAGTCTATGGATGCAGCTCTCAAAAACCGTATCACGACCATGGATCCTAACAACACCAAGGATATGGTCGAGTTTCAGGTTGAATTTAACAAATACATGATTGTTGAAGGACTTCGCTCCAGCATAATCAAGTCCATCAAAGATACTATTCAAAGTATTATTCAAAAACTATAGAAAGCCTTAATTCCAAGGACGGAGAGAGTGGGCAATGATTGATGACAAACTCCTGAAAACTCTTGCAGACATTGGTTTCATGGCCAGTGGTACTGGTCTGCCAAAGCATGCATTTGCTATTTTTAACGGCCTGGAATCTGCCCGTCCGGATTCAGAATTGCCCAGTATTGGTTTTGCCATGGAATTCATGAACAGAAAGCGATACCAGGAAGCCCTGGATATCCTCCATAAGGATGGACTGGCAAAGCATCCTGAAAACGAAAGCCTGAAAGCCTTTATTGGCATGGGGTTAATGCTGGCAGGGAGAAACAAAGAGAGCGAAGGCTATCTGACGCCTCTACTTAATTCCGAGAATAGCGAAGCTGCAGTAATGGCCAAAGAGCTACTCAGCAATATCCACGGTCAGTAACTTCCGGTTTATTTTTCTGTTAAATACTGCCTGATACTGTCAGGCGTATTTTTTCCGGGAATTAACTGTTCCTCAATCCATCGAAGAATGACTGCATTCATACCATCAACGAACTGAGTTCTTTTCAACTCGTCATCAGCAAGCATTCTGAACAACTCTATCGACAATTCGAGACTATCTCTGCGAAAGAAATCCCCGGCGACTAATTTGACAGCAGAAAGCCCGGATTCTCTGGAGTACACACTTACATCACCCAATTGACGGATAAAATCCGGTTTCAGGCCCAGCATCCAGGACCTGGAAAGGCTCTCATCCAGCAGGGAAACAGGCTCTTTCCATGAAGACTCAAGCCAACGTTGCACCTCTTCCCCTGCAAGGGTAATTCGTACACCCATCCGAGAAAAATACTGCTTTACACGATTTTTGGAGAAATTTTGAAATCCCCTGAACTGATAAATATCGCTTAATTGCTGCCCCATACTCTGACCGCTGACGATCGGTTGATAGCGAACCTGAAAACCAGAACAGTGATTCAAGAGATCAAGCCATTCTTCTCGATGATGGCAAATAGCTGCGAAAAATGCGGAAAACCCAATATTGACCTGCTCACCATAAATACTGGCCAGAGAAGGCTGGATCCCATCAACACTATGCCTGCCGCCCGATTTAAGCAGGTTTTCAAAAACCGGGATATATTGATAGGGATCAGCTTCCAGCAACTCACCATTGGTCAGAAGACTGGATGTTTTATTGCCAATTTGAGTATGGAATGACTGCCATACATGAGGCAATGATGTCTTTTCAAAACTGCTCTCATCCAGCCCCCGAATGAAGGCCACAGCCGGATCCTGAAGCTCACGTTCCAATGCCCTGAATACACCACTATGAAATGCCGTCTGCACATCCACAAGGCAAGGCAAACCGTTTCTTGTGACAAGATTAAGATGATGGAGATCACCCAGCCCGAGCATCAGGGCGAGTCCGGAAATAACACCCAGACGTTGATAATAATCGCCCATCTGCGATTCATTCAGCTCAACACCTGATTCTTTGAAAGGTAGGTATTCTGCATAACCGTAATATTGTCCGGATTCTTCTCGAGGCAAAATGCGATAGGTGGTCAGGCCAGAAAACTCACCCAGCCAGTCATTCAGTCTCGATGCTATATTCTCAGCTTTTTCATCATATCCGGTAATCCAGTGATCCAGACGAAGATCTCTATTTTTATAAATCAGCTCTTCTTCATTATCCAGGGTCAATATCACAACAGACAGCGCTGATTTCCTCTGAGGCCACTGGATGCCTTTAATGCACGTCGCCTCATCGTTCCAGATATCAGAGAAGCATTGATTAACATCCCCGAGATCATTATTGAAACGACGAATGAGTTGTCGGGAAGCTCCTAGAAATATCAATATCCATCGACGATGTAATCGATACCAGTGAGGAAAGCTCGTAGATAGATAGAGCAGACCTCCCCGTTGCTTGATGGTATCCAGAATCTCGGCATAATTATTATTGTCCAGAGACTCGCCGACCCAGGTAATTGCCTGCAATAATTGAGTATCCAGATAATCTGCAACATGGTGAGTTAAAGCCACAGAAAAATCTGAATTTTTATCCTGTCCCGTGTCTCTGGACAGATAATCTGAAAACCAGACCAGAATCGGTTCAATCAGGACGTATCGATGAGGTTCTGCCTGACCGATTTTCTGCTTCAATTCCTTGTCCAGCACCTCACCGGTTTCTGGCACCCAGCTATTAAACCGGGCATCAGACGAAACATAGTCGTCAGTTACTGCCTCTATCAGCTGATATTTACACATCCACATCAAAGCAAAACCCAAAAATCCTGAATCAGGGAAAAGCGTTTTCAGGTGTTGCTGACAATCACCAGACAAACAGGCATGGGTAATTGTTTTAATATCATTTGCATCCAGTAAATAGGCGAGTTCACGATAACCGGTGCTGCGCTCGGAACCCAGCAGAACCCTGACACCCCGATCAGTCGTTTTGAAATACTGTTCTTCATCAACCACTTCGCTGGCATAATGCCCAAACACTTTATTAAAAGGTAAACCGATAGAACGATTGGCTGGTCGGGTTAACCGGGCCGCCTCACTATTCAATTGCTGGCAAAACTGCTGGTAATCAACCACCACTTTTTCCCAGCGATATCGTTCAATTACCGTCTCTTTCCCTTTCATCCCGATACGGTTCCGTAATCCTTCATCTTCCAGTAAACGATCGAGCACATTCGTCAACCGGTTAATATTGACGGCCGTACCCTGAGCCTGAAGGAAATGCGCGTGATGATCCAGCAGCACTCCGGCTGACTGACAAAGTTCATCATGATTCGATGTAAGAGTATCTACCAGAAAACCGCTGTCACCATCCTCCACTAACTCTCTGTACCCATTCCAGTCGGATAAAACCACTGGCAAACCATGATTCATTGCTTCCAGAGGAGCCAATCCAAAGCTTTCCTGTATATTATCCGAGATCGAAACAAAAACATCCGATGCCGCCAGCAGGAGCTGCTTTCGGGAATCCTCGATGGATAACTCAAAACGTATACAGCCTTCAAGGTTTAGCTCATAGGCCTGTTTTAACAATGACTGTACAAATTCTCCTCCCGCATCACCTTCACCGGCAATAACCAGCTGAATATCACGAAAATGACGTTCCTCCACCAGATCATTGACCGACAAAAGCAAAGGCTGAAGATCCATTTTATCTGCGGGTGATACCCTTCCAAGACATAAAATAATTTTCCTGTCAGGGTCATAACCCAATTGCTGCCTTGCTTCCAACCTGCCAACATCTGACACATCATCTGGCTCTATGCCCAGAGGAATTAATCCCAACTCACCTTTGTAAGGAATGGCTACACCAATTTGATCCGAGATACTCGAACTTGCGGCAGCCAGCATCCTTTTCATAACCCGTTGCTGAGCATGACTGCTGCATATAATTGCATCGCAATTTTTGAGCGGTGATAAAAGCAACTCACGGGTACGAGTCAAATGGGTATCCGTACTCAGAGTATGGGCGCGGCCGGTGATGGGGAAATGATCTTTTCCGTGACTATCTCTGAGACCACAAATACGCCCAATATAAGGATCACCCTGATGGAAAACTTCATATCGTGTGGTTTTAAAAAAGTGGGTTAAAGACTGAACAGGCAGGAAACGGATGATTTTGTCACTGCCATATCGCTGTAGAAACTCAGACCACAGAGACTTTATTGCTGGCAAAGCACTCATTTCAGAAAAAAAATGTATTTCCCGGAATAGACTATGCCGGACTATCGCTTTCAGAAACTCATCATTCGCACGACGCAATCCATTATACGATGCAGTGGATGAATCAGTGAGTAGACAGCCAAACACCCCTTTCAAGGATGATTTAACGTCACCAGAAGTACCAGGAGTTTTTTTATTCCGTAGAGTCATACCCACTTATATCGAACCAAAATTGAGTTCTGTTAGGGTAAAAACATCATAGGCGAACCTGACACAGGCACATTATCTAATCCAAGCTGTCTCAGGAAAAATTCAAAGTTGTTAGTGAAAACAGCTATCGCCGCTTCAACTCCCTGCTCGGTTAACCCCTGCAAGGGGCGGGTAAAATAGATTCCCAGTACGTCTTTATCGGGTTCAATACAAAGCGATATTCTCTCTGTCTGCATCAGGACAAGGTTCTTCTGAAGAATCTTTTCAAGAAATTCTTCTCTTTGCACAGAGTCACCAGGCAGCATGGAAATCACACCATACACATAAAATTTGCCGTTAGCCTGAAAGCAGGACAACTCCATTTGAGTATCAATGGTGAGATAGTAATGATGATCGCGTAATTCAAGATCGCCCAGTTGCTGCTGATTCGCAAATGATTGCATCAAATGGTCAAAACTCATGGCTTCCCTGCTCCAGCGCTATCCATAGAAGAGTAATAATCGAACACAGGACAGACAGCCTGTTCGACAAGCAAGATCAAGCATCCCTGCTCACATCTCACTCTTTAACAGTTTAGCCTTATTTTTCAATTATCCGGGATTCAGATAAATCCATTGAACTGTTTTCAGAAGAGATCCTGCGAAAAATCAGCACAACAAAAATAAATGTAAGAGTAGCAGCACTGAAGCCCGCTAATATGGACTCTGACATGCCCATCACCAGATAACCAATCACAGAAACCAAAGCAACAACCAGTGCATAAGGCAACTGAGTCGTTACGTGATCAATATGATGACAGGAAGCACCAGTGGAAGACAAAATGGTGGTATCCGATATCGGCGAACAATGATCCCCAAAAACAGCGCCGGCCAGAACCGCAGACAGCATCGGTAATAACATGGTAATTTCAGCGGCGGCAGCCATATCACCGGCGATTGGCAGCATGATGCCAAAAGTTCCCCAACTGGTTCCTGTGGCAAATGCCATAGCACCTGACACCACAAACAAAATCAGAGGCAAATAGCTGGGAGCTATAGTGCCGCTCACAAGACTGGCAAGATATTTACCGGTTTCCAGATTGCCTATAATTCCAGTCAATACCCAGGCAAAGATCAGTATATAAATGGCGGGTAACATGGAACGAGTTCCCTCAACCACCGCTTTACGCCATAAGCCTGCGCCAAAATTTCTACCAAACAGACGGCCAACGGTGAATACCAGGCCAATCAAACCACCTGTGATCAGGGATGTATTAACATCGGTATTTTCGAAAGCTCCGAGCAGAGAGAATAGTTGATCGTTCGCAGCCAGTGCTGAATACCCTGTCCACATCATGGCAGCCACCACCGACAGAACCAGTACGACGATAGGAGCAACCAGATCGATGACACTGCCACCCTCAACTTCACCCAGCTTGGGGGCTCCGGGAGGAGTCCCCTTGTTGCTGTCGAACAGTTGACCGTTCATCGCTCTGTTTTCATGTATCCGCATCGGACCAACATTAAGATCCATCCATGCGGTACAGATCACTAACGCCAGGGCGAAGATAGCATAGAGGTTCATCGGTACCATACTGAGAAAAGCAGCAACAGGGCTGATATCAGTAACACCATGAGCCACCATGATGGATCCCACCAAAGCAATAATATAGGCTCCCCAACTGGAGATTGGAGTAATCACGCAGATAGGCGCCGCGGTTGAATCAATAAGGTAGGCCAGTTTGGCGCGGGAAACCTGATGTCTATCGGTCAACGGACGACTGATATTACCCACAGCGAGACTATTGAAATAGTCATCAATAAAAATCAATACACCCAGAAAGACGGTCATAAGCTGGGAACCCTGGCGGGTTTGGATGCGTTCTCGAGCCCATTCACCAAAAGCTCTGGCACCACCTGAAAGACTGATAAGACTGGTAAGTATGCCCAGAACCACTAAAAAAAGCAGAATATAAATACTGCCCAGACTTAACCCGCCTTCCCAGAAAACCCCGATAAAGCCCTGAATAATATATTCAAACGTTCTAACTGGATTAAATCCGGTGAGTAGAAGGCTACCCGCTAAAATCCCGGCCCCTAGTGACCACATAACCCTGCGGGTCATTATGGCTAGAACAATGGCTACAGCAGGTGCAACCAACGATAAATATGAATCACTGAAACTTGATAATTCCATAGAACTGATCTCGTTTGAGCAGGCTACTCTGATGATGAAAAACATCCTGTTTAGCGTATCAGCTTAGACTGGCGGAATCGGATCAGGAGGCAGATGGACATGCAGGCATCGCACGAAATTGCGCGACGTCTGAAACCCGTTAGCTCTCCACAGTAAAAACCGTGACAGTAATACACCTGTTCGATGCATCACCAGTAAGACAGATTGACAATCTGGCTCACTTCGGCACCATTCCCTTTACATCAGCATACGGAGTCACCCTGAACTGATTTACTGATGAATGGTGCGCCTCTAACTCGGAAAAGAGGATCACAGGCAGGGACGTAGCGACGGCATCCTGCCACGTCACCCCTGAATATCGTCATTATGCCTTATGGAAGTGATCTTACAAACAGCTGACACGTATCACTTTTTCGAATAACCATTCGAATTTATTGAATACGCACTGCCTGAAATCTCTTTCAAAAATTACTCTAATCAACCAAACAAACTCAATAATCAGAGTTATTCAATGATTAAACCGTAAATTCCAAAAAAATCATTCCCACTAAAATCATTCCCACTCAATAGTGGCAGGCGGCTTGCTGGAAACGTCATAGGTTACCCTGGAAACCTTCTCAATTTCGTTGATGATACGATTAGACACTTTTTCAAGCAGTTCGTAAGGTAGATGTGCCCAGCGAGCGGTCATAAAGTCAATAGTCTCCACCGCCCGCAGAGCAATAACATATTCATAGCGACGACCATCCCCTACCACACCGACCGACTTGACCGGTAAGAAGACTGCAAAGGCCTGACTGGTTTTATGATACCAGTCCGCATTGTGCAACTCTTCGATAAAGATGGCATCTGCCTGTCGAAGAATATCAGCATAAGACTTCTTTACTTCTCCCAGAATTCTTACGCCCAGACCCGGACCCGGGAAAGGATGACGATAGACCATATCGTAAGGCAGCCCCAGCTCCAGCCCAATTTTACGAACCTCATCCTTGAAAAGCTCTCTTAAAGGTTCCACAAGAGACATTTTCATATCTTCCGGAAGTCCACCCACATTGTGGTGGGATTTGATCACATGAGCCTTTCCGGAAGCTGCACCGGCTGATTCGATAACATCAGGATAAATCGTTCCCTGAGCCAGGAACTCAATATTATTGAGAGCACTGGACTGTGCATCAAATATTTCAATAAAGGTATTGCCTATGATTTTGCGCTTTTCTTCCGGATCCTGAATACCTTTCAATTTATTCAGAAATTGATCCTGAGCATCGGCACGAATGACCCTGACGCCCATATTCTCAGCGAACATGGACATTACCTGATCGCCTTCATTGAGCCTCAACAAACCATTATCTACAAACACACAGACCAGTTGATCCCCTATGGCCTTATGGAGAAGAGCGGCCACTACACTGGAATCGACACCCCCGGAAAGTCCCAGAAGCACCTGCCGATCTCCTACCTGCTCTCGGACACGACTAATCGCATCATCAATAATCTGGCCGGAGGTCCAGAGTTTCTGGCAACCTGCAATATCAATGATAAAGCGTTCAAGAATCCGGTGTCCCTGTTTGGTATGAGTGACTTCAGGGTGGAATTGAACACCGTAGAACCGCTTCTCTTCACAGGCCATGGCTGCAATAGGACATGAATCCGTAGAGGCAGAGACAACAAAGCCTTCCGGTACTTCAGACACCTTGTCGCCATGGCTCATCCACACATCGAGGCTCAAACGGCCATGTTCTCCTACATGATCTTCTATGCCAGCAAACAACTGGACTGTCTCTTCCAGCTCAACATTCGCATAGCCAAACTCTCTTAAGCTGGAAGTGCTGACTTTCCCTCCCATTTGTTCTGACATGGTCTGCATGCCATAACAGATACCCAACACCGGAACACCCAGCTCAAATACCAGATTGGGTGCCCTGGGGCTATCACCGCCGGTGACAGACTCAGGTCCACCTGAAAGAATTACTGCTCTGGGGGCAAACGCCTTGATGGCCTGCTCATCCATATCGTAGGGATGTAACTCACAGTAAACCCCTATCTCCCGAACCCGCCGTGCAATTAATTGAGTGTACTGGGAACCAAAATCTAGAATCAGAATGCGCTCGGCATGGATATCCTGTGACATGTTTTTTCTCTGACTGTGCGTTGTAATGTGCGATAAATAAACAACAGCCGGGTCAGAAAATTCTGCCCGGCTGTTCATTGTTTGCCCTGTTTCTAACAGAATCAGCCAACCCGGTAGTTTGGCGCTTCCTTAGTGATCGTCACGTCATGAACATGAGATTCAGCCATCCCGGCATTACTGACTTTTACGAATTGAGGTGTTATCCGCATGGTATCCATATTACCGGAACCGGTATATCCCATTGCTGCTCGTAAACCGCCCACCATCTGGTGAATGATGGCGTGCAACGGACCTTTGTATGGCACCCTTCCTTCAATTCCTTCTGGTACCAGTTTCTCAGCGCCTTCATCAGCCGTCTGGAAGTAGCGGTCACTTGAACCCGAGGCCTGAGCCATTGCACCCAGAGAGCCCATCCCGCGATAAGCCTTGTAGCTTCGACCCTGATACAACTCCACTTCACCAGGCGCTTCTTCAGTCCCTGCCAGCATACTGCCCAGCATTACGGTGCTTGCACCGGCAACGATAGCTTTTGCCAGATCTCCCGAGAACCGTATACCACCGTCAGCAATAACCGGTACACCAGTATTTTTCAAAGCTTCAGCCACATTAGCGACAGCACTGATCTGTGGCACACCGATGCCAGTGACAATGCGGGTCGTGCAGATGGATCCTGGGCCAATACCTACCTTTACGGCGTCAGCTCCAGCTTCTACCAGCGCCTTACCTGCAGCAGCAGTAGCGATATTACCACCAATTACCTGAACATCAGGGTAGGTATCCTTCACCCACTTAACCCGATCAAGAACACCTCTGGAATGTCCATGCGCCGTGTCTACGATAATGACATCAACACCGGATTCGACCAGTGCAGCCACTCTTTCTGGCGTTTCCGGACCGGTGCCAACGGCAGCTCCGACACGAAGCTGCCCGTGACTGTCTTTTGATGCATCAGGGTATTCCTGTGCTTTTTTGATGTCCTTAACGGTCATCATGCCAACCAGGTTAAAACTCTTATCAACCACCAGCACTTTTTCAATGCGATGCTTGTGCAGTAATTTGCGAACCTTTTCCTGATCTGTGCCTTCAGGAACGGTAACCAGACCATCTTTCGTGGTCATGATTTCCGACACTTTCTTTTCAAGCTTTGTTACAAATCGAACATCACGACTGGTTACAATACCCACCAGATCAGAACCAGACAAAACCGGCACACCTGAGATATTGTGAAATGAGGTCAGTTCCAGGAGATCCCGAACGGAAGCATCTGCATCAATAGTAATGGGATCTTTAACAACGCCACTTTCATATTTTTTCACTTTACGGACTTCAGCAGCTTGCTGCTCAACAGTCATATTTTTATGGATAATGCCTATTCCGCCTTCCTGAGCCATAGCGATGGCAAGTCGGGCTTCCGTCACCGTATCCATGGCAGACGAAATTAACGGAATATTCAGTTCTATCTTCCGGGTCAGCTTTGTTTTAAGCGAGACATCTTTGGGGAGAACTTCAGAGTAGCCAGGCAGGAGGAGTACGTCGTCGAAGGTGAGAGCGTCTTGTGCAATTCTCAGCATTGCATATTACCAGGAGAGGGATGAATTTAAAAAATTCGCGGCATTATACCCCAGAAAGAATAAGGAACTAAACCATTAATCGCACATTCAATCATTTTAAATGCTGATTCAGAAAAACTCATATTCATACTCGATTTAAAACGCTTACAGTTTCAAAAAATCAGTGCGGAAAGTGCAAAACCGGTAACTACAGAGAAAAAAATCGACAACAATCCAGGAATCATAAAACTGTGATTAAAAATATACCGCCCGATTCGGGTTGTGCCCGTAGTATCGAAATCGATACAGGCAATTATGGGGCCATAGTTAGGAACGAAAAAATAGCCATTAACCGCCGGAAACATGGCAATTAATGACCATTCCGGAATACCCAGCAAAATACCCAGTGGAATCAGGGTCACAGTGGTAGCCCCCTGACTGTTTACCAGTATTGAAAGCACAAACAACGCTAGAGCAAACGTCCAGGGTGCCAGTTGCACCATATTTTCAATATTCCCTTTCAGGAATTCTTCATGAGCTCCAAAAAAGGTGTCACCTAACCAGGCAATGCCGAATATGGCAATGACAGCCCGGGCACCGGCAATGAAAACATCGCTATGAGCCACTACAGAAGACTTCACCCTGCAAAGCCAGAGAATCATGGCTCCTGCGGTGAGCATGATAATTTCAATAGTATGCGCCATACTCATTGGCACAAATGAGTCACCATGCCAGAAAGAAGGACGGAGTTCAGGCAGAGCCCCAAAAATCACAACAAAAACTGCGCCCAGTAAAAACAGCAATACAGATAAACCCGCGCCTTGAGGCAATTCAGTACTCTGTACTTTTGTTTTTCCCGATTCAATCAAAGTCCGGTATTCAGGATCCTGAAGACGCTGCTGATAAACTTCATCATCAGATAATTCCTTGCCCAATTTATTGGTAACAATGGCAGACAGCATTATTCCAAACATTGTAGAAGGAACGGTAATCAAAAGAATATCTGTCATCAGAATGCCCAGCGGTGATAGAAATCCCAGAAGAGCGACGGTTGCAGCAGATATAGGGCTTGCCGTAATAGCCACCTGAGAAGCAATCACTGCGATAGAAAGAGGTCGCTCCGGCCTTACGCCAGTACGTCTTGCCACCTCTGCAATCACGGGTAAAACCGAATAAGCTACATGGCCTGTACCGGCAAACATGGTAAAAAAATAAGTCACTATCGGGGCTATAAATGTAATTTTCCTAGGGCTTCTTCGAAGAATCCTTTCTGCAACCCTGACCAGGTAATCCAACCCTCCGGCCGCCTGCATGCAGGCTGCCGCAGTAACTACAGCAATAATCATCAACATGACATCAATAGGAGGATGCGTGGGTTGTAAACCAAAACCAAAGCTCAAAACGGCCAGGCCTACTCCGCCCATCAGACCCAAGCCAATGCCTCCAATCCGGGCACCAATTAAAATACAGAGTAGAACTACAACGGTCTGAAGCAATAACATATCAATTCTTATCTGAAGCAGTGAAAAGACTATAGCGTTAGAAATTCATCTTTGTAGACTGTAGGTTCTTTAGTGATTAAAGGGGGACTTTTTAAACAATTCAGGCAGAATATAGTGTCAGATTGTATTTTTTTTCATTTTATTCACTAAAGCCCAGGCTGCTTCATGCACGAAAATCACATTCGAGGATCAGGGTTTAGCCCTCAATCCGGCAACAGCGATCTACAACCATTATCGGTGTCGGAACTCAATGGCAAAGCCCGCCGCCTTCTGGAAATGAGCTTCAACAATGTCCGGGTGGAAGGTGAATTATCCGGTCTTGCACGACCAAGTTCAGGGCACTGGTATTTCACCCTGAAGGATGCCAGCTCCCAGATTCGCTGCGCCATGTTCCGTCATAAAAATCAGGCACTTAAGTTTCTCCCCTCCGAAGGAATGCAACTGTTAATCCGTGGCAGAGTCAGCCTCTATGAAGGCCGGGGGGATTATCAAATGATTGTGGAGCATATGGATCATGCAGGCTCCGGCGCACTTCAGAAAGCCTTTGAATCACTAAAGAAAAAACTGGCTGATGAAGGTCTGTTCGATACCCAGAGAAAGAAAGCACTACCTAAACACCCAAAGCATATTGCTGTTGTCACCTCACCCACCGGAGCCGCTGTCCGCGATATTATTGCTGTACTGAAACGCCGCCATCCTGGCATACCGATTACCGTGATACCCGCTGCAGTGCAGGGAAACGATGCTAAAGAGCAATTAACTTCCGCTATTCAACTAGCAGGAAAATCACCAGATTTTGATGTATTGATTGTTGGTCGAGGCGGTGGATCAATGGAAGATTTGTGGTCATTTAATGAAGAAAGTGTTGCTCGCGCTATCTCAGAATGCCCCATCCCTGTTGTCAGCGCTGTGGGTCATGAAGTTGATTTCACCATTGCCGACTTCGTGGCTGATTACCGGGCTCCAACCCCGTCGGCAGCAGCAGAAGTATTGAGCCCGAACCGACAGGAGCTATCAGAACAGGTTCAGCTACTGTATAGGAAAATATCAACTCTGACTCAACATCGGCTAGAGCTGGCAAGATATCAACTTTCCGGTCTTGGCAAACAGTTGAGACACCCTGGAGACCGCTTGCGGGAGAACAGCCAGCGCCTTGATGATCTCGATATACGGTTGAATCAGGCTATGTCCTTATCAATGGCACAAAGCAGATCAACACTGAACAGTTTTAAAAACGCTCTATTTCAACGCTCACCTGAACGAAAAATAGCCGAAAATAATATCAGGTCCGCCCATTTGTCAGACCGACTGAACCAATTGATGGGTAACTTTCTGGAAAAAGAACAACTTAAGCTACAAAACCTCTCAAGTCAGTTGAACACAGTTAGCCCTCTGGCGACCCTGTCCAGAGGTTATGCCATCATTCAGAAAGAGAATCAGGTGATACAGAGCGCCAGCCAACTGCAATCAGGGGATAGAGTGACTGCAAGGCTGGGTGAAGGAAGCGTCATCTGCGAGGTAAAAAGCGCTCAGCTTGTGTAATGCACAGCCAACCACACTGAACTAACATCAGGGGCAGTCCAATCAACACGATGTCTCGTCCCTGCCGGTAACTGCAGATAATCTCCCGGCAGCATCTCCACTGGTGCACTCTGTCCATCGATAACAAGCCGGGCTGCGCCACTCAACAGCACGACCCATTCGTTCCAGGACTGGTCATACCATTCATCATCGCCTGAACAATGACCACGGGAAAGAATACGCTCTACTTTCACTGAGCCAGTATGAATCAGAGTCTGAAACAGCTCTTCCGGTAGCGATTCAGGGATATCCTGAAACAGATGACCCTTCATTAAACGACCTGTTATTACTTGCGCTTACGCTTTGACTTCTCTATTTTGGCAGAATTATCCACACGACGCTTTCTCTGCTGCTGTCGCTCTGTATTCTGCCCTTTGTCTTTATCTTTATACGGATTATCCGTTGAACGGAACTCAATTCGTATTGGCGTTCCCATGATTTTCAACGCCTTACGGAAAGTATTTTCCAGATAACGCTTATAAGAAGCTGGCACACGGTCAGTCTGATTACCATGAATAATAATCGTGGGTGGGTTCATGGCTCCCGGATGACAGTAACGCAACTTGATTCGTCGATTATTGACCATGGGAGGTTGATGGTCACTTATGGCATCTTCCAGAATTCGGGTCAGGCGATTGGTAGACAGCTTATTGGTTGCAGACTCATAAGCCTCTTCAATGGAATCATAAAGATTGCCGACACCGGTTCCATGCTTGGCTGAAATCATGTGCAGGCGAGCGTAATTAATAAAGCCAAGCCTCCGTTCCAGCTCTTTCTTTACATCAGCCCGCTGTTCTGACGTCATGCCATCCCATTTATTCACAGCCAGAACCACCGCCCGGCCGGCATCAAGCACGAAGCCCAGAAGATGCAGATCCTGTTCGACAATACCCTCTCTGGCGTCCAGAACCAACACTACAACATGAGCATCTTCAATGGCTTGCAGGGTTTTAATAATGGAGAACTTTTCTATGGCCTCTGACACCTTACCACGACGACGAACACCGGCCGTATCAATAAGCGTGTATTGCTTCTCAAATCGTTCGAATGGAATGTAAACACTGTCACGGGTTGTTCCTGCCTGATCAAAAACCACCACCCGATCTTCACCCAGCATTCGGTTTACCAACGTAGATTTACCAACGTTTGGTCTCCCCACAATGCCGATTTTTATCCCCTTTGCTTTGGTTTCAGGGTTATTTTCATCGTCCCCATCACCTTCTTCGATATGCTCTCCCAGCACATCATTGATCATGTTGCTGACACCTCGACCATGGGCAGCCGCTATATGATAAGCAAGGCCTGCTCCCAGTACCGCAAAATCAGCTTCCGCCTGATCCGCATCAACCGTATCCACTTTGTTCAAGACCAGATGATATTGCTTGCCCTGTTTACGAAGATGCATGGCAATCATTTCATCTGCAGCAGTAAGGCCGGCCCTGGCATCTACCAGAAACAAAACAACATCCGCTTCATCAATAGCCGCCAGTGACTGCTCAGCCATAGCATAGTCAATACCTTCTTCATCGCCGGAAATACCACCGGTATCCACAACGATATAAGGCGCACCGCCTACTTTTCCTTCACCATATTTACGATCCCTGGTCAATCCGGCAACATTGGCAACCAGCGCATCCCTGGAACGGGTCAAACGATTAAACAGGGTGGACTTGCCAACATTGGGCCGACCCACCAGGGCGATTACAGGAACCATATTCTATACCACAAAAAAAACCGGATACTTATCAGCCAGCAGGGCTGAACAACAAAGAATTCGGACTATATCTACAATCGAAAACGGGCTGAACCTTATGACAGGTTCAGCCCGGACATGTTTTTCTATTCTGATGGAGCTTATTTTTGTCTCAGGGCAACCAGCTTACCGCCGGAGCTCAGAACAAACATAAGATCGCCATCAACTACCGGCTGCACCTTAATAGCGGAAGAATCGGCTTTGATTCTGCCGGCGACACTACCATCCACCTGCGACAACAAGTGAATATAGCCATCCATATCACCTACAGCCACGTAACTGCTGAATGCTGCAGGCGCAGTAACCCAGCGATACTCAAGCTTATCCTGACGCCAGCTGGATGCTCCGGACTTCTGATCAACAGCACTGATATAACTGTTTTCGTCGGTCAGATAGAGAGAGCCAAAACCTTCAGTCATCGATTTATAACTTGAAATTTCCTTAGACCAGCGAATCCGCCCACTGTATAAATCAAGAGCAGCTACATTACCCTGAAAACTGGCCAGATAAAGCGCATCACCGACAATAAGCGGGGCTCCGTTAATATCAACCATCCGCTCCAGCTCTGTACTTCCTTCAGGTGCCGCAATACGGCTACCCCAGACTTGAGCACCATTTTCCAGTCTGAAAGCTTTAGCCTCACCACTGGCAAAACCGGTAATGACAACATCCTTCAAGAGAACAGGCTGAGCTGATCCACGCAGGGTCAAAGCAGGCTGAAGTGACTCCTGACTCCAGAGCAGTTTACCAGTGACAGCATTCAACACTGTCAAACTGTCATCAATACTCTGAACCGCAACATACTGACCATCCGTTACCGGGGTACTCAGCACTTCACTGCTGACACGAGCTTTCCACAGCACCTCCCCATCATCCTGACTCAGGGCAACAACTTCGCCATCCAGCGTACCCAGTAACACCAGTCCATCGCCGACACTGACGCCAGCACCAACACGGGTATTATCCAGTTGGATCTGCCATAACTGTTTTCCTGAATCACGATTCAGTGCTTTTACGTTTCCGTTAGCGCCCGCAACAAACAGTTTGTCGCCGGAAACAGCAGGACGCAGAGTTTCAAAACGATCCCCTACTCCGCTGCCAATACTGGCAGACCAGATCTGCCGGAGTTCAATTTTTTCGTCAAAAGTCTGGAGTGGTTTCGGAGTCCGAACTTCCTCTTCATCCGATGAAAAAATACTACAGGCCGACAATGTTGTCGCAAGCAGCAGAACCAACGATCCCCTATAAAACCGCTCCATACTATTATCCTTCTATTGGTGCCATTGCTGCCAGATCATCCAGTTTCAGCTGAAGTACAGGACGTGTCTCCTGGTTACTTTGTGCTGCATCCAACGCTTTTTGATAAGATTCCCGGGCCTTTTCAACTTGACCCAGTGCCATATAGGCGTCACCTTTAACAGATTCTGCCGACGTCTGGTAAGACTGATCAGGCTTTACCTGCATGAGCAGATCCAGAGCTTTCTGACCATTGTCACCGGACTCGCTCAAAAGAACTCGGGCAAGACGCACTCGTGAAAGGTTCATTACCTCAACACCAGAGTCCTGCTCTAAAACCCACTCAAGTGACTGACGAGCCTCTTCAAGCTTATTGTCCTGAACCAGTATCTGAGTTTTATACAAAGTAGCGAAAGCAGCATAGCGGCTACTTTCATAATCTGTCTGTAAAGAATCAACCACATGATTAACTGTGGCTTTTTGCTCATCGGTCAGAGATTGTCCCTGACTGGTAGAGACAGTATCCAAAAGATTCTGATACAAAACAGAGGCAGCAGCAGCTGTTTCATACTGGGTTTTCTGCCAGTATTTATAACCGGATACGCCCACGAGAGTTATCGCTACAGCCACCAGTATTGGTTGCCCGTAGTCTTTCCACATTCGTTTAAGCAGTTCAATCTGCTCTTCATCAGTTTGGTGACTCACCCTTTACTCCTGAATCCTGTCTCGTAAATAATCTGCCAGTGCAGATAACTCAATTTTTTGCTGGGGGGCATCGCTGTTATTGGATTTCAACGACACTATACCTGAAGAACCTGTAGCCATAGAGTCTGCATCGGCAATCAGGGTATAAGCAGCCCCACTCTGAAACGCTCGTTTAATCTGCCCCTTCATGCCGCCACCAGTACAACCAAGTACTTTCAACGAAGGTATCTCGTCCCGTAGGCGTTCAATAATGGGTAAAAGACTCTGAAGAGTGTCTTCACCCACAGCCACCAATGCAAGATCAATATTTTTAGAAACATGGTCAGGCACCAGTTCCAATGTCTGGAGCAATAATACAAGTCGTTCCATCCCCATGCCAAAACCAATGGCCGGAGTCGGTTTACCACCTAACAATTCCACCAGAGCATCATAGCGGCCACCACCACAGACTGCACCCTGAGCACCCAGACTTTCAGTCACCCATTCAAACACGGTTTGACTGTAGTAATCCAGACCTCTGACCAGTCTGGGGTTGATGGTATAGGTAATACCCGTTTGATCAAGAATTCGTTTCAGCTTTTCAAAATGAATGACTGATTCTTCGTCAAGATAATCCTGAAGTACAGGCGCACTGGCAACTATTTTTTGAGTTCCCGGATCTTTACTGTCCAGAATACGCAGAGGGTTAATACTCAAACGCCGCTGACTGTCTTCGTCAAGATCCTGTTCATATTGTTTCAGGTATGCAGTCAACGCCTCACGATAAACCTTTCTGGCTTCCAATGTGCCGAGAGTATTCAGTTCTAGCTTGACATGCTCTGTTAATCCCAGCTGTTTCCAGAGCCTTGCACTCATCAGAATCAGTTCGGCATCAATCCCGGGATCACTTATGCCAAAGGCTTCGACACTCAATTGCTGAAATTGACGATAACGCCCTTTCTGGGGCCGCTCATATCGGAACATAGGACCGGCAGTCCAGAGTCGTTGCACCTGATTAAACAGCAGACCTCGTTCAATACCTGCGCGAACAACACCGGCCGTGGCTTCAGGTCTCAACGAAATTCGCTCACCATTGCGATCATCAAAGGAATACATTTCCTTCTCCACAATGTCTGTGCCAGCACCAATACCACGACTGAACAGTGCGGCATTTTCAACCAGAGGCGTTCGGATTTCCTGATAGCCATAAGTCGAGAGGAGCACACGCACCTGCTCTTCCAGATACTGCCATGCAGGGCTCTGCTCTGGCAGTAGGTCATTCATTCCACGTAGGGCTTTTAGCTGCTTAGCCAAGTTCTGACATCCTCTCAATACCCAGCAGCTGTCAGAAAACCGTTCAGACAGCATTGCCATATGACCGCTTCATCAATTTTTTGATTCTAAAACCGGACAGAAAACCAGTATTCAGAATCAAATAGTCACACAAAAGTGCACTATGAACAGATCTGTCACGGTAAAGTCAGCAACTATAACTGCTCCTGCCTTTTTATGACAATGTTGCCAGGCTGGTTTCCAGCGTTTTTATCATCAAAAATTCATCTGACAGGCAATTTCATCCTGTTACACGGACTCATGGTTAAAGTTATGCAGAATACAAAGTGCTTCCGGCAATCAACCCTGCTCAGCCACTTCAAGCACAAGACTCGCTACCCGCTTGGTTGACCCAGGAGGCAAAACGACCACAGGAATACCATCAAAGGTCATATTTGAAACACCGGGAGCATTACCCAGACGCACTCTGACAGGAGCCGTAACATTAAGTTCCAACGACGATCCAGCCCGCCTCAAATCTGACAACACAGTAACGCCATTGGCATCCTTTATTTCGATCCAGCAATCAGCGCTGAACGCTACTGACAGGCTTACCTGTCCAGGTAATTTTTGTACTTCGGACGGTTCTGCATTGGAAAGAATCGGTACTGAAGATGTTATATCGATATCCAGAGCGGCCTGATCCTGATCTTCCGGGGTAACGCCAGAAATCACAGGTTCCCCTGATACATCGGGCTCTATCACTGGCTCTTCAATAGATGCTGCGTCGATGTCCTCAGCGCCATCCACAACCGGACGACTGGTATCTTCTTCCTCGTCAGGCTGCATTAAATATTCTGTTGGTACTGAATTCTCTGTTACAACGCCGGGCTCTTCTACGCCTGGTGAAACGCTGGCGTCGATCCTTTCACCCAACAGTGCCAAAGAACCTTCCGGGTTGGTCGCCTGATAAGTATTCCAGCCATAATAGGTCAATCCACCCACAACAATCACAGCAAGAAGAGCGCCTATCAACCCTTTATGGGGTGGAGCATGAGCGCCCAGCTTCACCTGGTCTTGCTGCCCATTCTTCAGTTGAGTAGCTTCCGCACCTTTATTACCCGTGAACCTGTCATAGCCAAGAACATGGGCTTCACAATCCAGATTCAACAGGCGGGCATAGTTTCTGATATAGCCACGCACGAATGCAGACTGAGGTAATTCGTCAAAATCATTACTTTCAAGCGCACGGACATAGGTTTCTGTAATCTTAAGAGTTTCTGCCACTTCCGAAATGGCCACCCCCTGCTGCTCCCGCGCTTTTCTAAGGCTTTCGCCCGGAGAAAACTCTTCGGAACTCACATCCTTCAGGGAATCATCTGTACTCATAATCGTCTAACCTGCAGCATTGCAACCTATTGATTTATATCTTTTTTGTTTTTCTAACTATTAAAATATCATAGGTGTCGAAAAAACATCGGAACAGGATAACATATTAAGCAGCTTTATCATCAGCTCGTCGTGTAAGCATTGATATGGGCCAAGAATAAATCAACCCTGACAATCAGGACTGCAAAAAGCATAGAGTATGATCAACAACTGTCAGAGGAATTCAAGCATTCTCTACAAACACATTGTGGGAAGGGACACGGGTAGATAAACCTTATACTCGATGCTGCAGTTTTTAGTTGTTGACTGATACACTTCTGCTCACGCAGCTTTCTGAGCGTGATACTTCAACGAAGCAGTGGGTTCCTGTTTGCCCAGATCGCGACCAGCCATATGCTTACTGGATTCCCTTGTTGGCAACACATCGTCCAAGGCTTTCGTTAAGGATTTCAACGCAGCCTCAGGGTCATCTGATGCGACCACTTCTTTGACCGTATCAACCAATGCTTCAGCTTTGAGGCGTTCGATCAGGCAACCTGCGGGCAACCCGGGTTGTTTGTTTTTGAGTCGGGCTGATTGCTCTGGATGCAGTAACAACAAATGATCGCACAGCAGGCTCAGGATCAAGCCCAGGGCGATCTCATTTGACAAACACCAATCCTGTTGCATATTCAAAAAGCTAGCTTTAAAAACTGAATTTTTGAGAAGTACAGGAAATTAGGCTTATTTTGGTACTTTTGTGTGCTGAATAATTAGCCAAACAGAGAAAGTTAGTGCCAAATGAGATCGCCCTGGGATCAAGCCACGCTCAGACCCTTCTTTGCCTTGCTGTTTGCTCAGTCGGTTCCAGCCGCCATACGCTTTCCAGTCCTGAATAAAAACCTCGACCAACCACCTCAGCGAATACAGCCTGGCTATATCAGCGTGGTGCCATGACATATCAGAAGCGACCAGATAACGGTACTCTTCTTCATCTTCATACTTCAGAGCAACAACGAAACGACGCTTGTTGTGTGCCTTGATGTAGAGGCGAGCTGCGAGCATGGTCACCCGCTTTTCTTTTCCTCCACGAATAATTAACTGCGTTTCAACGCCTTTTTGTCGTGCAAAATAATCCCTGAGGGTGGCTTCTGAATTTCTGCTGGCCACTTTCTGATTGGAGCGCAATTGGCTAACGACTTGCGCCTGACCTGTTACGGCTGTCGCTTCATCCATGAATTTTCCTGTACCGTAGAGCGCATCAGCCAGAACACCTTTAATCACTACTTCAGGAAAATGGTCAACGAATTCCCGGATCATCTGTAATGCCAGCGCTTGAAGCGTTGGAAAGCGGTTGTGGTCGGGTTCTGGACGTTTAGGTCTCAGTTTCTTTGCAACACCCTCTTTCTTGAGGTCTTTGTCGTGTTTTCGCCAAGCGGACAGCTGTGGATCGGGAACGTAAAACCGGAAACCTACAGGAAAGGTGGCAATGTCCGAGACCAAGACCATAAAGATCAGCTCCTGACCATTGATATAGCCACCTGTCGGTTTATCTCTGGTTTTATGAGTGCCTTCGATCCGGGTCGTTCTTTTTGATCGTTGTTTGGCTGAATCATCAATCGTCAGAGTCCCTTCAGCAATACCATAATGAGACAGAATATTGCGAACACTGGCCTGCAGCATACGATGCCATGCAATCTTTGCTGAATAGAAAATCCAGCATAGCCGGGTCGACTTGAACTTCCCAAGACTCCTTCGCTCAAAGGCCGCCCAGTTGAGTGTTTCAGTGACAACAATCCCCATAATTAGAGCGGTCAGGACGGGTGTAATTAAAAGTGTTCATTAGAAGTTTTTCTGCCCACAAGACCTCAATATGAACGATAATGTAAGAGTATTTCTCAACCCTAGTCAGTATTATGCCCTCACCTATTTCTCTTGCTGATAGACTTGCAGCCCACCCCGAGCTTGAGCTTAGAGTTTCTGCACTTCTGGATATTGTTGAAGCCGAGTCAGGTCTCCTGGATCGTGCTGATGATGCTGAAGAAGCCGTCATTGCCCACCTGCGTGAAATGGGCAATGAACTGCTTACTGGCTGGGGTACCTACAAGGAAGATCAAAAATTTGGCGAGGCTTGCCTGAAGCACCCCGGAGCTAAAACTCAAAAAAAAACACTTATTGGCTGAGCACCTATGGGAAAATAGAAGTTCTTGAACGCTGCCAGACGGTAGACAAACATCGGGTCAGACCTTTCAGTCATGCCGCTCATATTCACTGTCGCGACTACTCCCGCACAATTCAACGTAAAATTGTAGACTTTGGTGCAGATAGTTCTTTTCAGGCAGCTGCAAAAAAAATACATGAACATTATGGTATTGATGTGCCTGAGTCTTCTATTCGAGCCATAACTCTTGAGCACGCAAGCTGTATGCAAAATGATTCCATCAGTGCATCACAAAATCGTCAGGACTGCCTCGGTGAAGCTGCCCAGTTCATAGGAGAAATGGATGGAAGCATGATTCCTGTTGTCCTCATTGATGAAGAGGCAGAAGGTGACAAACGCAAAGCACGTAAAACTGAATGGCAGGAGGCTAAACTTTGCCAGGTCTATAAGCTGGGTAGTTCAGATAAACGTCATCAGGCCACAATGGGAGGGCCGGATGAAGCAGGTGACCAGTGGTTGAGTTGTGCAATAGAGCAGGGGCTCAACCGGCAATCCTCTATCCATTGCGTGAGCGATGGAGCCACCTGGATTGCCAACCAGACAAAGAGAGTGTTTGGAGAGCAAGGAAGTTTCCTCGTTGACTATTATCATCTCTCTGAGCACTTCGCTGATGCAGCAGAAGAGTGTGTCGGGTTTAACAAGGAAACACGTGTACAGTGGCGGCATATCCAGCAGGAACGCATGAAATCTGGCAATGTTAATGCCGTCATGGCAGAGCTTGATCCGCATAGAAACGGAAAGAAAGGCAAAGCAGCCAATAAACCAGAGGAGTGTCACCGATATATCCGAAACCGTCCAGGGCAATTCGAATATGCTGCAGCAGAAGCAGCCAATCTTCCCATTGGCTCTGGCGAAATAGAAAGTTCTAACAGTGCAGTAGTGCAGATGCGACTAAAAATACCGGGTGCTTGGTGGAAGCCTTCCATCGCAGGAGCAATGCTTTGCTTAAGAACATTGCGTTCTAACGGGGACTGGGATCAGTACTGGCAGCAAGCTGGATAATGGGTAGATGGAACACTTTTAATTACACCCGGTCAGGACTGTTTTTTGGATCGTTGTGAGTTGAGCAGAAGGCGTAATGCTTTTCAGTGAATCGCTCAAAGAATCCAGAAATACAGTAACAACAGAAAGAGGACGAATTAGCACTAACGACACTTGACGGTTATAAAATGGGAATGCAATCTTACCCTGTCAGCCTGCTGTTGTGTCGTTGATCGTATCTCGCTGGGCTTGATGCAGGAGGCGCAGCAGTAGTCTGGTTTCGATATTCACATCAGAATATCCTGTCAAACGCTAAAAACTGCAGCATCGAGTTATAGAGAATCAGGCAACATTTCACAACAACATGAACACTGCCTTCAAACACTATTCCGAGCCGTCAGCCCTCAAAAACCGGTTTGGCGACGGTACTCTTTAAGCTCAGGAGATCCAGGATATAGTCGCTCCAGCTGCAGTACATAATTGGCCGCCTTGCCTTTTTCACCATTAGCCTCGGCCAGATTTATACCCAGCATAAGGCTTTTGGCACTCTGCCGTGATATCGCAGTAAAAGCCTGATAATAATCCCAGGCTCTACGATTGTCGCCCTGTTCATACATCATGGATGCCAACTCGAAGCGCGCTCTCGGTAAACTGCCATTTAACCTCAACGCTCTTTCAAAGTGCTGCACAGCCAGTCGCTTATTACTCTGCGCAAGTGCAACAACCCCCATATTCTCAAAGGCCCGACTTCTTTTGCCATAAGCCACATCATCTGCCGCCAGCGAAAACTGTCTCATGGCTTCTGACAACCGATTCTCACTAAACAGAAAAGCACCATAATTATTATGCACGTCGGATGCTGACGGTTCGTAATACAGTGCTTTTTTAAAGAAACCTTCAGCCAGACCGGTTTCGCCCTGCATCTGATAGGCCATGCCAAGCATGCCATGAACATTCGCTGACCGGGGTTCAAGCTCAAGGGCTCTATTGAGAGGACGGATAGCTTTTTCTGTGTATCCTTGCTGGAGATAGCCTTTAGCCAGATTCAAATAATTAGCAACAGCCTGTGAAGTATTGACCGTTTTTTCTGTATTCCCGCTGGTAACACATCCAGCCAGAACAACGGCTAACAACAAAACCATCGCTTTTATCTTCAGACTCATGCAGCTCTCCATTTCAAAATTTAATATTAAACCGCCACTGTTCCGGCATCTCGAGCTGCAATATATCGTTCACTTCGACGGGTTTTATCATGAACATTACCCACCAACTGACCACAGGCCGCATCGATATCATCCCCACGGGTCCTTCTCACGGTGGCATTAAACCCAGCTTTCTGCAAGTGTTCCTGAAACCGTCTGATTGCGTTATTACTTGGACGCTCATACCCGGAATGCGGGAATGGATTAAACGGTATCAGGTTAATTTTGCAGGGCACCGTTTTCAGCAGCTCACATAATTCAGCGGCATGTTCCGGCTGATCATTAATGCCTGCCATCAACGTGTATTCAAAGGTCACCACTCGACGATTATCAGTCAACCCACTCATATAGTGATCAATAGCTGACAACAGATCTTCAAGAGGGTACTTGCGATTAATGGGAACCAGTTGATTTCTCAATTCATTATTCGATGCATGAAGGGACACGGCCAGAGACACATTAGTGACGTCACCCAGCTTTCTCAAAGCCGGCACCACTCCGGATGTACTCAGGGTGACACGGCGCTTGGACAGGCCATAACCCAGATCATCCATCATCAATTCCATGGAATCGACGACATTATCAAAATTCATTAACGGCTCGCCCATACCCATCATGACAACATTGGTTATAGCTCGATCTATTTTTGCCGGAACATTATTAAAATGACGGGCCGCCACCCAGACCTGGCCGATAATTTCCGCCACCGTTAAATCCGAGTTAAATCCCTGCTTTCCCGTTGAACAAAAACTGCAATCCAGTGAGCAGCCTGCCTGAGAAGAAACGCAGAGCGTACCGCGACCATCATCCGGAATGTAGACCGTCTCGACACAGCTTCCACTGGTCACCCGCACTACCCATTTGCAGGTTCCGTCCTCGGAAAAAAGACTACTGACAACTTCCGGGCCCCGAATTACAGCAATCGTCTTCAGTTTCTCCCGAAGCGCTTTACTGACATTGGTCATTTCATCGAAGTTATCCACTCGATAGTGGTGAATCCACTTGAGCACCTGTTCAGCCCGAAATTTTTTCTCGCCGATGCTGAGGAAAAACGCCTCCATCTTCTTTCGGGTGAGCCCTAACAGATTTACCTTGTTCTGATCGGAGGATATATCGATCGCTAAAGACATTACACTACCTCAAAACAATCAGGCACACATGCCATAAGCAAGGTGCCTGAACGTTCATTCACTTACTACGCATATTAACGCGTTCTGGGGCAAACTTCTGATGTTTCAAAGAAATAAGCCACTTCACGCTCAGCAGATGCTACAGAATCAGAACCATGAACAGCGTTCTCATCAATGGTCTCTGCAAAATCAGCACGGATTGTACCATCAGCAGCTTCTTTAGGGTTAGTTGCTCCCATCAAATCACGATGAGCAATTACCGCATTGTCACCTTCCAGAACAGACACAACTACTGGTCCGGATGTCATAAAAGAAACCAGATCCTTAAAGAAAGGACGTTCTCTATGCTCAGCGTAAAATCCACCCGCCTTATCTTCAGACAGATGAACCATTTTGGTAGCCACAACATTCAAGCCAGCCTTTTCGAACCGGCCCAGAATTTGGCCGATCACGTTTTTGGCTACTGCATCAGGTTTTATTATTGATAAAGTGCGTTCAACCGCCATTACAATCTCCAGATTGTCTGTTTTATACCCTTCCGGGATTATTATTACTTATTGCAATTTACAACTCTTGCAACTATCCATAGTCGGAGTCTGGCCGCATTGTAAACGATGGTTTTACCGGTGTCAGTATTTTGATCTGAATCTCTATAAGCTCTGATGAAAACATCAAATCGTGCCTGATTCCCCCTTAACCACAGAGTGATCTGCCGTTACCAATGTAATCTGGACGGGCGATATCACGGTCTGAAAAACATCAACAACAACTTTTCGGAAAAACAACATACAATTCCTTCTCTGCAGTTCCTGACCCGGCCTCACAAATATCAGAATGGTCTATAACGGAACAGCAACAACCATACTTTCAATGCTTAATATTAATCTCGTATGAGCAATCATTTATGTTGGGAGCATTATAAGTAGGTGGACGGGTGTTATGCTATATTTTGGCGAGAGTATTTTTTCATCTTTCGATACCCTACAGCGCATAAATACCCACAGGGCATAAAGTCACAACATCGGGCGCATAGCCAGCTATGCAACCAGAGTTGTGACGAAGTAAAGGTAGAAAAAGGCACCGTTAAAATATGCGCAAGCAATTGATCACCTGCTTATACAGTAATTGATCAATCCGAACGCTCAATCACGTCGCTTACAGGTAAAACAACTCTTCGGACATGCTATTCCACAGAAACAAATATGAATAATTAGTCATGTTTGTTGTATAATCCGCATGCCTTAACTGCCATTTATGAACCTGCAGGCACAGTGCTTCTCTCGGGGCGAAGAGAGCATTATTTTTCAATCGACCTTTACCATGCGGCCGAAAGAATTTGCTTTCTCTAGCAGCAGTAAAACCAATAAATACCAATAATTATAAGATCACATTTTTATGTGTGATCCTCTACACATTACAAACCAGTGCATCGTGCAAAAGTACAATCACGGTGTCTGGCATACAACTAATGTGCAGAGATTTATCAGGGGGAAATAATGAAATATCCATTGATTGCTGTTTTCTTTGTTTTTCTTACTGCCTGCGGAGGCGATGGGGGGAGTAGCAGTTCTGATGACAGCCAGGCTCCTCCCCCACCCCCAACAGATCAGTCTCCGTCAGCACCCGATGAAAATACAGCCGTACTTTTTCTTAATCGTGCCACCTTTGGCTCAAGCGATGAAGCAGTGGCAGAACTGATCGAACTTGGTTACGAAAACTGGCTTGATGAACAAATGTCTCTACCGGGCAGGGCGATCTCATTTGGCACTAACTTTCTCTGTTTGGCTAATTATTCAGCACACAAAAGTACCAAAATAAGCCTAATTTCCTGTACTTCTCAAAAATTCAGTTTTTAAAGCTAGCTTTTTGAATATGCAACAGGATTGGTGTTTGTCAAATGAGATCGCCCTGCTCTACCGGGCACTTCATTACGGGCAAAACTCGAAGATTTTATGGAACAAAGGGGAATAGGGATTCTCGATCCAGATACCACTACGGGTGTATTACGCGCAACCCGTGTGGACTCCTGATGGGATCTCACCATCACTGCTCCCGACCAATTACGCCAGCGAGTTGCAAACGCACTGAGTCAGATAATGGTTGTATCGGATCAGGAATCAAGACTGAGTCGCTCTGTACGGGGAATAAGTGATTATCATGACACTCTGGCCAACCACGCCTTCGGCAATTATCGAGATCTTCTTAAAGCTGTAACTCTTCATCCGGTCATGGGTGATACCAATTTCATTTTTTAAATACGGAAAAAAAACACACACAATCAGCCTGTCCAGAACTATCCTGTAAGTAGGTTTTCTTGTGTGTTTTTACCAAATGTCTCGTACTCCTGAACTTCCAAATGGCTTTCATGACGAAGATTTTCAAGATAAAGCTCGTCATGCATCAGATAACAAAGAATGCATTAGATTGCTTGGTCTGGCATTCATTCAAAAAGGTTTATCAGAAAAAGAGGTGGCAAACCTTTTAAAGGTTAACCCTCGATCGGGTGTAATTAAAAGTGTTCCATCTACCCATTATCCAGCTTGCTGCCAGTACTGATCCCAGTCCCCGTTAGAACGCAATGTTCTTAAGCAAAGCATTGCTCCTGCGATGGAAGGCTTCCACCAAGCACCCGGTATTTTTAGTCGCATCTGCACTACTGCACTGTTAGAACTTTCTATTTCGCCAGAGCCAATGGGAAGATTGGCTGCTTCTGCTGCAGCATATTCGAATTGCCCTGGACGGTTTCGGATATATCGGTGACACTCCTCTGGTTTATTGGCTGCTTTGCCTTTCTTTCCGTTTCTATGCGGATCAAGCTCTGCCATGACGGCATTAACATTGCCAGATTTCATGCGTTCCTGCTGGATATGCCGCCACTGTACACGTGTTTCCTTATTAAACCCGACACACTCTTCTGCTGCATCAGCGAAGTGCTCAGAGAGATGATAATAGTCAACGAGGAAACTTCCTTGCTCTCCAAACACTCTCTTTGTCTGGTTGGCAATCCAGGTGGCTCCATCGCTCACGCAATGGATAGAGGATTGCCGGTTGAGCCCCTGCTCTATTGCACAACTCAACCACTGGTCACCTGCTTCATCCGGCCCTCCCATTGTGGCCTGATGACGTTTATCTGAACTACCCAGCTTATAGACCTGGCAAAGTTTAGCCTCCTGCCATTCAGTTTTACGTGCTTTGCGTTTGTCACCTTCTGCCTCTTCATCAATGAGGACAACAGGAATCATGCTTCCATCCATTTCTCCTATGAACTGGGCAGCTTCACCGAGGCAGTCCTGACGATTTTGTGATGCACTGATGGAATCATTTTGCATACAGCTTGCGTGCTCAAGAGTTATGGCTCGAATAGAAGACTCAGGCACATCAATACCATAATGTTCATGTATTTTTTTTGCAGCTGCCTGAAAAGAACTATCTGCACCAAAGTCTACAATTTTACGTTGAATTGTGCGGGAGTAGTCGCGACAGTGAATATGAGCGGCATGACTGAAAGGTCTGACCCGATGCTTGTCTACCGTCTGGCAGCGTTCAAGAACTTCTATTTTCCCATAGGTGCTCAGCCAATAAGTGTTTTTTTTTGAGTTTTAGCTCCGGGGTGCTTCAGGCAAGCCTCGCCAAATTTTTGATCTTCCTTGTAGGTACCCCAGCCAGTAAGCAGTTCATTGCCCATTTCACGCAGGTGGGCAATGACGGCTTCTTCAGCATCATCAGCACGATCCAGGAGACCTGACTCGGCTTCAACAATATCCAGAAGTGCAGAAACTCTAAGCTCAAGCTCGGGGTGGGCTGCAAGTCTATCAGCAAGAGAAATAGGTGAGGGCATAATACTAACTAGGGTTGAGAAATACTCTTACATTATCGTTCATATTGAGGTTTTGTGGGCAGAAAAACTTCTAATGAACACTTTTAATTACACCCCCCTCGATCTGTGTTTGATTGGTTGCAGCGCTATAAACAAGGAGGTGCTGAAGCCCTCAAAGATCAAGGTGGACGAGGTAGAAAAAATACACTCAATAATGGTATGTACTCAAAAACCGGTACATAAGGAAAAAACTCAGATTGTCGTCTAACCTTCAATGTCATGATCACCCTTCCTGCCAACGACCTGTCACCAAGCCTGCTTGAGTTCATTACTCAACAACAGGAACTGATCGCCCGACAGCAGGAGCAGATTGCCCAGCAACAGGAGCAGATTGCCCAGCAACAGGAGCAGATTGCCCAGCAACAGGAGCAGATTGCCCAGCAACAGGAGCAGATTGCCCAGCAACAGGAGCAGATTGCCCAGCAACAGGAGCAGATTGCCCAGCAACAGGAGCAGATTGTTCAGCTTCAGGAGCGGGAGGTTCAGCAACAGATTCGGATTGAGGCGTTGGAAGCCGAGATCACTCGACTGAAAAAGCTCAACCCAAAACCCAATATCAAACCCAACACCAAGCCTCCCGATGACGATGATCCAGGCAGATTGCCACCTGATTCCGACCATAACGGCAAACCGGAAGCTTCTGAAGATGGCGATTCCCTCAGTCGCAAATCAGAGGTGGAAAAGCCTGATGAGACTACTCGCCGTCAACGATCAAAACCTCCCGACCCACCCGTCTCTGAAGAGCACAGTATTACACCTGAGGCGATTCCGGAAGGCTCGGTTCGCCATGGTCGGGAGTCGTTCACTGTCCAGGAACTGGAGGTTAAAGCCAAGACTGTCCGTTACTGGCTTGAGCAATGGTTGACGCCTGAAGGTAAAACCATCAGTGGCCGACCGCCGGATAATCTGAACGGACACCACTTTGGTCCTCAGCTACAGGCTTTTGCTTTACTCCAGCATTACGGCTGCGCTGTCACCCAGCCTCAGTTACTGGAGCTGCTTTGGGATGCGGGTATCTCAATTTCATCTGGGCAACTCAGCAATCTGCTTACCAAGGGGCATGATGGGTTCCATGCAGAGAAAGATGAGTTACTGGCAACGGGCATACGCTGTTCACATTATCTCCAGAACCGATGATACAGGAGCCCGGCATCAGGGACAGAATGGCTATTGCACAGTGATCGTTAATGACCTGTTTACCTGGTTTGGTACCACAGGCAGCAAGAGCCGGGAAAACTTCCTGACATTACTGCACCGTCCCTGGCACACCTACATTCTTAACAGTCATGCGCTGGATTACCTTCAGAGGCAAGACTTTACCAAGAAGTGGCAGCGAGTCCTTGAAAGCTACCCCGAAACTCACTTCCCAAACCGAAAGGCGTGGGAAGACTTTATGGACGACATTGGTCTTGAAGAACATCCCAAGCTTCGGCAGACAATCAGCGCAGCGATGCTATACAGCAGCCTGGTACATCATGGGTTTGACCGTCATATGGTTACCTTCAGTGATGGTGCCAGGCAGTTTGACGTGTTTGACCATGCTCAATGCTGGCTTCACGCGGAGAGACCACTGGATAAAGTCATTCCGGTGAATGAACATCAGGCCGATGCCCAATACTGGTGCCTGAACTGGTTCTGGGATATCTACCGTGACTTGAAGGCTTTCAAGGTGGCTCCCTCAGAGGAAATGGCCAACAAGATACGACAGGGTTTCGACAGTCTGGTGCATACGCAAACGAATTGTTCAGAGCTGCAGGCGGCCCTGGGAGGCCTCGAAGTCGTCAAGGAAGAATTACTGCGGGTATTGGATGACCCGACATTGCCATTGCACAATAACCTCAGCGAGAGCCAGATCAGAGAGCATGTTAAACGGCGCAAGATCAGTGGCGGGACGCGCAGCGAAGCAGGACGGCAATGTCGCGACACCTTTGCCAGCCTGAAGAAAACGTGTCGCCAGCATGGTCTTTCATTTTGGGACTATCTGACAGACAGGATAAACGGCACCGGTTCGTTTCCGAGACTGGCGGATGTCATTGAATACGTTTCATGCTGGCTGCCTTGTGGTCAATGTAGGGGTTTTTGAGGTCTTACGAATAATCGTATGTTCTCAAAAAGTGCTGGATGTGAACGATTAAATGTCAGCTTCTATCAAATATCTCACAACCTCATCAGGCAGGCCGAGAAGGAGCGGGTCTCGTTTCAAATACCCATCTCTTTTCTCACCCAGAAAACAGCCTCAACTTATCGAGACTGTCGGTTTCCATACCAATATCAGCTCTCTCGAGAATACTAACGATCTGCTCCATAGTCATATGTTCCTTATAATCTGCCAGTAACTCCAAGTCCGCAACCACTAACAGTTCTTTGTGCGACAGGTCTTTCCACAGCCTCTGAAATTGTTCTTCCTCGCTCAGTGTTTCCCCAACCATAAAAGGTGGTGTGCTCGTCGGTGCTTCCATTTCATTTTGTGGCAATGTTTCTTCTGGCAGCCTTCTGGCCTCAAGATAGTCTTTTAACGATACCGGGATGTTTTCATGTGTCGATTTTTCAATTTCATTCAGTAGCCGGCTATAAGCCGCCCTGGGCAACCTGTCTTTGTGGTGATCAAATGATTTCCATACAGTGGGTTTGATGGGAATATTGTGTTTTAACAATCCCATCAGCGCTGGTATTGAAATCGGCTGGAAAGCAATGGTTTCAGGCGCTGTTCTTTGCCTTTGATGGCAAGCTGCCATCCTGCGCTGGAAATAGCTGGGTACCTCAGAGCTGCAGTGCTGCTGCCAGGCGTCTTCCGACAAATAATAGTGCTCCGGAAAACTCCGTCACGTCTAAAAAATCCTTGAACACTTTATCTGACCAGTTACTGATTTCAATGCCGTCATCGCGTATTTCCAGTTCGGGTATCGGGAAGGGGTACGTCTCTCCTCCGTATTGCTCAATCTTCAGCCTGTTCGCTCCATAATGATAAAACATGTCACTGAGCACTCCCATGACTGCGGCAACGAAATGCAGCGCAAGTGCCTCCGTTGTCTGGACCGGGGGGGAGACCGGGATAAGGATAGCGGAATCTCCAAGCGCCATGTATCCAGACAAAAAATAGTCAGGTATGTCGCCGTGATCGAACAGGGGGTGTTGCGTCTCAAACAGTGCAGTAAAAAGCTGTTTAATGTTCTCTCTTGAAGGCGTTCCCTGCCCGTGCTGGAGGCAGGCTTCAAGTAGCTCTTTCAGCCATTGCCGCGAATGTCTGTTTGCCAGCTTTTTCAGGGCATTCAGGGAGGGAAATATCTTTGTGACAGAGGCTGCACTGGTTTCATCCAGAAAAAAAGCCCGGTCAGATGGCGCGAGACTCCAGACCACCTCCAGATAGAGTCTTTGTGCATGTGGGGTTTTCAGCACGCTCGCCAGCCTGTCCAGTTGTAGACTGATGCCGTTCCATTGATCCTTGCTTGGGGGGGCTTTCAAGTTTCTGTTGAAAAAGAGATACTGCTTTCTCTCCTGTGGTGAAAAATCATTGATCGCTTTTATCGCCAGCGGCAAGGGTATATGTGATGTGCTGGTGCTTAGTAAAGCCTTTCTATCGCTAGCGTTCAGTGATAGGTAGCGGGTGACACCCCTTCCTCCATAGGATATTAATAGTTTTAATAATTTTTCCAGCTTACGACCCGCATCACCGGCCTCCTCCTGTTGATGAAAGCACCACACATTCTCGAAGTTCACAACATACTGGGGCATTCTGGAGGACAAAAAGAGGGCTGTCTGTTTAATCAAGCAGGACTGTTCGTCTTCATCATCGCTGTCCAGATCGGTAACCGTATTGGCAAACAATAAAGTCAGCTTCTGCTCATAATGTATCAGCTGTTTGATATCAGGCATGCCTTTTGATGCATGAAGTCGGATCATAAGCTGAAAGTGTGAACCACTTTGTGTCTCCTCACATCTTAACCAGCCCAGCACCTTTTTCACCTCATCCTGTTTGGGCAAGCCTTTGCCATTATTCATGGACGAAAAGGCGCGGAACCGCTCCATACTGAACTGGCCATCCTCGTCTTTCCATTCCGGCCAGCCCAGCACCTTTTTCACCTCATCCTGTTTGGGCAAGCCCCTTGAGCTGTTCATGGACGAAAAGGCGCGGAACCGCTCCATACTGAACTGGCCATCCTCGTCTTTCCATTCCGGCCAGCCCAGCACCTTTTTCACCTCATCCTGTTTGGGCAAGCCCCTTGAGCTGTTCATGGACGAAAAGGCGCGGAACCGCTCCATACTGAACTGGCCATCCTCGTCTTTCCATTCCGGCCAGCCCAGCACCTTTTTCACCTCATCCTGTTTGGGCAAGCCTTTGCCATTATTCATGGACGAAAAGGCGCGGAACCGCTCCATACTGAACTGGCCATCCTCGTCTTTCCATTCCGGCCAGCCCAGCACCTTTTTCACCTCATCCTGTTTGGGCAAGCCTTTGCCATTATTCATGGACGAAAAGGCGCGGAACCGCTCCATACTGAACTGGCCATCCTCGTCTTTCCATTCCGGCCAGCCCAGCACCTTTTTCACCTCATCCTGTTTGGGCAAGCCTTTGCCATTATTCATGGACGAAAAGGCGCGGAACCGCTCCATACTGAACTGGCCATCCTCGTCTTTCCATTCCGGCCAGCCCAGCACCTTTTTCACCTCATCCTGTTTGGGCAAGCCCCTTGAGCTGTTCATGGACGAAAAGGCGCGGAACCGCTCCATACTGAACTGGCCATCCTCGTCTTTCCATTCCGGCCAGCCCAGCACCTTTTTCACCTCATCCTGTTTGGGCAAGCCTTTGCCATTATTCATGGACGAAAAGGCGCGGAACCGCTCCATACTGAACTGGCCATCCTCGTCTTTCCATTCCGGCCAGCCCAGCACCTTTTTCACCTCATCCTGTTTGGGCAAGCCCCTTGAGCTGTTCATGGACGAAAAGGCGCGGAACCGCTCCATACTGAACTGGCCATCCTCGTCTTTCCATTCCGGCCAGCCCAGCACCTTTTTCACCTCATCCTGTTTGGGCAAGCCTTTGCCATGATTCATGGACGAAAAGGCGCGGAACCGCTCCATACTGAACTGGCCATCCTCGTCTTTCCATTCCGGCCAGCCCAGCACCTTTTTCACCTCATCCTGTTTGGGCAAGCCCCTTGAGCTGTTCATGGACGAAAAGGCGCGGAACCGCTTCATACTGAACTGGCCATCCTCGTCTTTCCATTCCGGCCAGCCCAGCACCTTTTTCACCTCATCCTGTTTGGGCAAGCCTTTGCCATTATTCATGGACGAAAAGGCGCGGAACCGCTCCATACTGAACTGGCCATCCTCGTCTTTCCATTCCGGCCAGCCCAGCACCTTTTTCACCTCATCCTGTTTGGGCAAGCCTTTGCCATGATTCATGGACGAAAAGGCGCGGAACCGCTCCATACTGAACTGGCCATCCTCGTCTTTCCATTCCGGCCAGCCCAGCACCTTTTTCACCTCATCCTGTTTGGGCAAGCCCCTTGAGCTGTTCATGGACGAAAAGGCGCGGAACCGCTCCATACTGAACTGGCCATCCTCGTCTTTCCATTCCGGCCAGCCCAGCACCTTTTTCACCTCATCCTGTTTGGGCAAGCCTTTGCCATTATTCATGGACGAAAAGGCGCGGAACCGCTCCATACTGAACTGGCCATCCTCGTCTTTCCATTCCAGCCAGCCCAGCACCTTTTTCACCTCATCCTGTTTGGGCAAGCCTTTGCCATTATTCATGGACGAAAAGGCGCGGAGTGTATCTAGGCCTGCAAGGTACTCAAGCTCCGAACTCTCTCTCCCTGCAAAATCCCGGATATGTGTTTTAGTTTGGAGCATACTGGTCAGGCAACCGGTATCCTGTATGGAGGCAGTAAGGGAACCAAAGAATACAGAGGCCTTGGTACAGAGTGTGGGAAAATCGTCTCGATTCACCTTGGTCAGTAGCTTATACAATGACGTTTTTATCCTGATTTTTCTTCTTTTAAAATGCTCGAAAAACTGTTTTGCCGCCTCACTTTCCTGTTCATTCATCTCGAAGGTAAGCTGTACTCGTAACGCTTCCAGCTCCTCGACGGTGTCTGGGGTGGATTGCGCCTCCACCTCCGGATTTTCCAACCTGACTCTTCTCGCCGCTGGCTTGCGTTGACGGCTGCTGCTCTGTTTCCTTTTTTCAGTCTGACTTTTGCTCCGTTTGGATTCAGGGGCTGCCAGGTCAGATTGGGCTCTCTTTCTTGCGGCCTTCCTCTTGCCGGAGGTTCCCTGTGGAAGGGAGAGCAAACAGGCATCACAGACAACAGGCTCTGCCGTGCTTTGAAGGACTCGTGCCACCTCTTGTTCATTAAGTGTTTTTTGACACAGGCTACAGGTTACAGAGGCGGCTGGCTCCATCCGGGCCTTTTTTGCTGGCGGGGGAGTACCGTCTCCTTCTTCTCTTTCGTCTCCATTGTCACTCGAAACGGCAGGAGGCAGGTGATGAAACGTTTCGCCATCTGGCTGTGCACTGCTTCCGGCTTGACCTTTTGACGCTGCGCCTGAACCCGAAGCGGCTTCACCAGTGCCCGCCTGACGCCCCCTTCTGGCCCAAAAAAAGTCACCGGGTATTTTGCAGTCTCTGCCGTTGACGGCCTGATCGTAGTACCGTATTTCCAGACTGTCCCTTAACAGCCATTCATACACCAGTGACGGACATGACGAGGTTAAATGCGATGTTTGTTGCTGGAGGAGGTCCCTGTCAATTTCGATGAGCATGATTCTATCGCGCAATATGAGGCCAAGATCCCTGTTGCCACAGGCCTGTGCCCACTGCATTTTCTTACGCAGAATCGTCAATAGCCGCTTTTTTTGTTTCAGGCAGCACTGAGTGAAAGCATCAGGAGCCCAGGTAAAAAACTCTGCCTGCGGCTCCCGTTCAAATTTGTCAGTGTGTGAATGATCGTCACCGTCATCATCATCACCGCCACCTGCAGTACCCAGACCTGCGGCCAACATGACAAGTGTAGTGGGTGGCCAGTCAAATAAAGCCTGCAGGGATTGGTAGGCTTTCTGCACAAAGGCCAGTCCGACCATGGATATTGCTTCGGAGCTTTCTTCATTGCGATCATGGTGACTCATCATGCCAATTGACGTTTTGGCAACGGGCGGTGGCAATATCGCACCAGCCTGTGGTAGCTGGCTTTGGAGGTAGATCTGAAGCGGTGAAACAGGGTTCTGCTTTCTGTAAGCCGTCAGCTTAATGCCCCACCCTTCAGCAGTAACAATTGAAGAGCGCGCGGCTGAGGGGGCACCCTGAAGATTAAAGTTTATGGCGCTGATCGTACCCGCATGAAGGGGGCACACCAAAGACGACAGTAGAAGACTCCATACAATAAACGACAGAGAACGCTGCAACAGACTAAGCAATGGTTTCAACCCTTTGTCCCTCCCTGGCCTTTCATTTACCTGTTAATACCGCGCCCACAGGGCATGAGTGGTGACATTTTTATTATCAGTAACTATTCAGCACCCAGCAAAGGATGGTTGTTGTAATTCTTAAGAGCTATAAGCAGAGCCTCAAATACATGATGACCCTGCTTTCTCGCCGATGATATATAACTTCGTATCCGACTGTACCACTTGGCACCTTTTTCACTTCTGAAGCTGCCGGATATTTTTTGCTTCACCTTGCCGTTTCGAACATCTTGCTCACTTCCGTTATTATCGAAGGGGACGGCAAAATCAATCATGAACCTTAAGGTTTCCTCCTGAAAATTCACCAATCGTTTGAAGAGGTTGAACGCTTTGGTGTTTTTTACTTTGTCGAGTCCAAGCTTCTCACGACTCAGCTCCATAGATTCTGCTTCTTTGTCCTTAGCCTTTTTAGCTGTCCGTTCGAAGACGGCTTCGATACGCTTGTAAATAACTTCCGGCATACTCTGCATGCCTGCTTTTCGAAACCCCTTGGTTAAATGCCAAGCCAACCTCAATAAGCGCTGAAGACGGGCAGCAAGATAATTGCCATCTCTGTCTATGACACCCTGAAGCTCTCTTAAATGGTGAGCATTACACAACGCGTGGGCGGCAGCGTAACGAAAATAAGCTTTGTAATGGTCGTGTACCAGAACTCCGCAGAACAACAACAAAACGTAACTATTCAGCACCCCCTGCAATAATTGAGTAATATGTGGTTTTAGTTATAAGCCTTCTCTTTTCTTGGCTTCAGGACACTCTCATTGTTGTACTGTTATCTAAGATTGGAGCTTTGAGCACCTTGCCAAGGGTCAGATGTCGTTTATTTGCTCTATTTCAACGATAAAAGGCTATTTTCTTGAATCTGCTTTTTTGGTCGGATTTTTTTATCCCTTGCGGGACAAGCTCTTCACAAAGTTCACCTTTTTTGTGGGGGTGCTGAATAGTTACAACAAAACACCCATTTTCTCCATGGCTGAGTGTCCTTTACTGGGATCGAGGTGATACAGCGTCCATTGATCAGTGCGCATGACGTGCATCCACCAAAGTGTTCCACAGACCCTCATACCAGTCTCATCAGCACCGGCGACGGGTTCGTTGATGAGTGCATCAATGATGACTTGTTCTGTGGAAGCCAGCTGGGTGTACGCAACGTCCTGAAACGCGCAAATTGAGCCGGGACTAACCTCAAGACCGAAGATATCCCAGAAAAATTCTGACACACGCTTGTAAGGAATAAGCTGAAATTGACACAGGTAGACTGCAAATGCCTGAGTTTTCGGGCCGTACTGCACATGAGCATTCACACCCTCAGGAAACCGGGCCTGGTTTGTGTGCCCGCAGGTGCATTCTTTAACTTCAGCCACATGAGCTGTCACTTCGAAACAATCAAAACAACCCGGTTCAAACACTTGCCGCTCTACACATCGAATGGGTTCGACAGAAAGGAGCGACCGCTGGCAAATTTCACAATCTTTTATCGGATAACAGTGAGTATGGTCGGGGGCAGCGACCTGTTTAAGTGTGCAGCCCTTGTGCCCAGGTTGTCCGCCAACGTTACGGTTTGACGACTGCCGTAGACTTTTTGGGTTTGGTTTGTCGTCATTTGCTTTTTGATCAGGATTATTATCGGCTGCTGCATCCGCATCGCTCTTGTTTGAGCTTCCGGGGGACGGTGGTTTGGCGTAACCGTCGGTAGATGGCGGCTTGCTGCTGTTTCGACTGCTTAATTTCAACCTGCCTTCAAGCTCTTTGCAGTGCTCTTCAAGTTTTGCAAACTCCGCTTGTTGCTTGGCAATAATGGCAAGCAGCATCGCGATGGTTTGAAAATCTGGAGCAGATTGGTTCATGGCAGCGCAGGAAAAAAAACTTACCTCTACTAATTTGGTACAAATTCTTAAAAATGCCAGTTTATTTTTAGGGGGCTGAATAGTTACTATTATCGGTAGTGGGTTAAACCTGTAGGTTCCGAAAAGTCAGCTATAATACGACAGTAGGCGTATTGCTAGCGAGTTAAATATGACTTGTTCTTCAATAGTACGCTGTAGTACTTGTGACAGCCAAAACATCAAATACATCGGTGTTAGCGCCCATAATGTACCGCGCTACCTGTGTTGTAATATTGACTGCCATGTTAAAACGTTCATGCTCAAATATCGTTACAAAGCCTACGAGCCTGGAGTTAAGGAAAAAAT
>CBDBOO010000121.1:0-22532 GCA_965208385.1 Endozoicomonas sp. | reverse complement strand
CCGGGATCACCGCCCGGATTTGAACCAGGCCATATTGCTTCTGTTGACTGAAAACCGGGCAGGCATCCCGTTGTTTATGAAAGCAACCAGTGGCAATGTAACTGATAAGACCAGTTTCAAACAGGTGGTTTCCAAGCACTTGAAGAGTTTCAAAGCCGCACTGGAAGCCCGCTATTTTATTGGCGATGCAGCATTGTATGTGGCAGGGACAATCCAGGAACTTGACCAGCAGGATCAGCTGTTTATTTCCAGAGTTCCTCTCAATATTGGTGCCGCCAAAGAGCTGGTAAGGAGTGCGCCTTCACGAACCATGAAAGCAGTGGAGGGGTTTGACCATTACGAAGCTACAGAAGTGTCGTCTAATTATGCGAACGTAGAGCAACGCTGGGTTTTGTTTCGCAACCAGCAACGCCAGGAAACCGAACAGAAGACGCTGACAAGGCGTATGCAGAAAAAGTCTCTGAAAGAGTGCGAGAGACTGGAAAAGTTGAGCAAAAAAGCGTTCCAGTGCGAAGGGGAGGCCATGGAAGCCTTTAGGCAATGGCAGAAGCAGTCTGAACTTTGTCAGGCTGAGGCTCAGGTTATCGCCAAGCCCTGCTACAAGAGCAAAGGACGACCTGTTAATGGAGCGGAACCCGACCACCTGGAATATTACGTAACAAGTTGTTGCTCGATCGCTGTGCAAACCCGGCAGGATGCCGAAGCATCACTGGGTTGTTTTGTGCTGGCTACCAACGACATTAATACTACTCGACTGGACAGCGCTGAACTACTGAGGACGTACAAATCACAGCAACAGGTTGAACGAGGCTTTCGCTTTCTAAAAAGTCCGGACTTTCTGGTGTCTTCCCTCTATCTGAAGAAACCGGAACGCATTGAGGCATTGTTAATGGTGATGACACTTTGCCTGATGGTCTATGCTGCTATCCAACATCGAATCCGTTATGAGTTGAAGAAGCAGAGCCGAACGTTCCCGGACATGAAGAAAAAGCCAGCCCAGAACCCAACGGGCAGATGGATTTTCTGCTGCTTTGATGGCATTTATGTGCAGACGATCAACGGAACGGAGAAGCACGTGATTGGCATCTCGGAGAATCAGGCGACAATTATCTTTATATTAGGGTCAACGTACCAATCAATTTATTCCTGACTCAAGAGGGAGTGTGAGAGCAGCAAGATCAATGCACGGAGGCTTGTCCCTGTCATCTCCGGCTGCTGAAGGTGAGGTTTTTTCTTGTTTGTGTTTTTCATGAATGGATATCCATGAAAGGTTGATTGGGTACTCGTTATCAGGAGAAGTACGTTTATGCTTACAATAAGGTGGTCAAATTTCAAAACCCTTGCGCTGCAGGGTAGGGGAAATATCAAAGTAGGTGGTGAATGACGGATATAAAAAAGGCCGGATTAATTAATCACCCGGATGCCGGCCATCACGCATCCATATTGTTACAGGAGAATTTTCCGGATCAGTTCAATCATATGTCGGATGTGCCTGTAAGAGGGTATGTGAATCAGATTAACCTGATTCTTATTCCGGTGATGGCAGGACTGGGAGTAACCGTTTTACCTGTTTCAGTGGTGGAAGCATTTCCTGACCAGAAAGGTATACAGATAATGAATTGCCTGAAGCAGTTTCAGAGATAATCTATCTTGTGCATAAGCGACACCAGCCACTGCCCGCAAGATACAGTTACCTGATGAAATACTGTTTTAGAGACAATGTAGCGATTATCTGACACGGCATTCTGATGAGTCATAGAATGCCGTATCAGGTTCAACAGATGGCTATCCCAATAGGTTTGTGAGCCAGAGTGATACCAATTTCATTTTTTAAATACGGAAAAAAAACACACACAATCAGCCTGTCCAGAACTATCCTGTAAGTAGGTTTTCTTGTGTGTTTTTACCAAATGTCTCGTACTCCTGAACTTCCAAATGGCTTTCATGACGAAGATTTTCAAGATAAAGCTCGTCATGCATCAGATAACAAAGAATGCATTAGATTGCTTGGTCTGGCATTCATTCAAAAAGGTTTATCAGAAAAAGAGGTGGCAAACCTTTTAAAGGTTAACCCTCGATCTGGGCTATGTTCCCGTTAATAGTTGAAAGCACCAATGTTCCACTATTCGGCTGACGAATCGGTCAGTTGTTAACTCGATAGTTCCTGTTAAATCACGCCTCCCAGCTAGGTAATGCGGGAGATAGCGGGTAGCAACTCCATGGAACGCACCTCTAATCCAGCGCTTTAAATGGCTGTGATAGGTGTTAACATGCTGAATATGATAAATACCTTCCAGAACATGTTGACCTGCTGATGTCACCAGTTCTTTGAACTCAAATCCAAGTTTCTCCGCAAGCTTTTCGTGTGCAAGGTGTGCATCTGCACAGACCGTTGCAGAAATCGATATGCGACCGTTCAAATGGCGACACAGTTCATCGGCACTCTCGTTTTTCAAAATGCCATCTACAGTGTGTCGTTTACGGTCACGAGCCACCATTACCGGGACTTTTCGGGCTTTATTCGGATCATTACCACGTTTACGTGAAGGTCTTGGAAGGTCATTTTTTTGTCCTTTGAAGGATTCCCGAAAAAAAGTTTCGTCAAGTTCGACAATTTCGCAAAGCTCTTCTGCCTGATCATTATTTATCACTTCAAGGAAGCGATGCCGCCAGCGGAAGGCTGTTTTCAAATCAATATCATACTCATTGGCTGATGATCGTAAGGTCAGGGAATAAGTCATACCAGTCAAATAGGTATTCCACTTTTCTGGGTGTCTAAGTCTTGCCAGAGGCGTTCCACTGAAGGCATTAAAAGTTATGTTACAAGTCTTTCAGCGATAGCGCTGCCTCCCTCCTTGAGTACCCCAGAGACCGATATTCTGACTTGTGCATTTGGGACACTGTGGACTTTCTGAAAACTGGGTAAGTATGCTCATTTCCAAGTCGGAATCAGGGAGCTTATTTTTCAAACAAGATTCACTGCAATTTAGTGATGAATCAGTTTTTTCTGCTATTTCTCCGCTATCAATCCGGGTACTGAGAAGTGTACTGTTGAGAATATCCCGCTGCTCACTAGTTAATAATGAAATGGAATTAATAAAATTCTGGAAGAGTTCAGATTGCATAACATGCCCCTGAAACATAGAAGACATGGGAAGTTTAGCTTATTCAACTAGTAAGGGGAACATAGCCCTCGATCTGTGTTTGATTGGTTGCAGCGCTATAAACAAGGAGGTGCTGAAGCCCTCAAAGATCAAGGTGGACGAGGTAGAAAAAATACACTCAATAATGAACAGGAAAAGGATTTTAAAAATACAGTTCTTGATCTTCAAGAGAAACGTGAAGGTGGAAGAATCGTTGGTCGCGATGTTAAAGACGTATTAAAAAAAGATTTCGGAACTGAGTGCGTTAATTCTACTGTTTACAAGTTACTCCATAAAGTCGGTCTTTCGTGGATATCTGGTCGCACACACCACCCAAAGCAGGATTTAGAAGTGCAAGAAGCATTTAAAAAAACTTCAAAACAGAGGTGCAGCAAAGGCTTCCAGATAAAGTAAACCTAAAAGATGTTGACGTTTGGTTTCAAGATGAAGGTCGTTTTGGTCAACAAAACACGGTCAGTAGGATTTGGGCTATTAAAGGAAGCAGACCCGGAATAATTCGGCAGAGACAATTTACATATGCTTATGTATTTGCTGCTGTCTGCCCCGAAAGGGATATTGGAACTGCTTTAGTGCTCCCAACGATCAACGATCAATACAGAAATGATGACGCTACATTTGTCTGAAATCTCAAAGCTAACCAATAAAGGACGGCATGCTGCCGTAATAATTGATAATGCGGGATATCATCATTCTAAAGACTTGCCTACTTTTGATAACCTGACATTGATTCCTTTACCGCCTTATGCACCGGAATGCTAAATAGTGCAGAAGAAATTTGGGAGTGGCTTCGGGAGCATGATTTATCCAACCGATCTTTTAAAAATTATGATGACATTGTAAATGCATGTTGTTGTGGTTGGAACAAGCTTGTTTCTGAGGCTGGTCGGGTAACCAGCCTATGCTCCCGTGAATGGGCTGTATTATCGTAGTTAGAAAACGGAAATGGTATGATATGCTGGGAACAAATGAAATCAGCATGAGCAGACAGAGCATTACAGCTAAAAAGGGCAGTAAAGCTTTGGATATTTTCTCAATGGAGACGTTGGAAACCTGACTGGATACAAAGATATTGACACCCAGAGGCGGTGTACAAAAGCCAATGGCCAGGCAGGGCGATCTCATTTGGCACTAACTTTCTCTGTTTGGCTAATTATTCAGCACACAAAAGTACCAAAATAAGCCTAATTTCCTGTACTTCTCAAAAATTCAGTTTTTAAAGCTAGCTTTTTGAATATGCAACAGGATTGGTGTTTGTCAAATGAGATCGCCCTGAATGGCCAGGTTAACGGTCAGTATGACACCGAACACTATTGGATCAACACCAATCTGCTTCATCACCGGCAGGAGAATCGGTGTAAGAATAATGATGGCTGAAATAGTCTCCATAAACATGCCGATAATCAGGAGCATGAGGTTGATTAACAGCAGAATGATAATCGGATTATCCGACAGGGCGACCAGTGCACTAGCCACCTGAACCGGTATTTGTTCAAAGGTAATCAAGCGACCAAAGGCTGCAGCAAATACAACCAGTACCAATACGGTAGCGGATGTCAGAGTGGACTTGGCAAAAATCGCAGGCAAATCTTTGAACGTCATGTCCTTGTATATAAACAGTCCGCAGAACAAGGCATATACAACCGCAACAGCACCCGCTTCTGTCGGTGTGAACACACCGCCATAAATCCCGCCAAGAATGATACCGGGAACGATCAACGCCCAGATAGATTCTTTAAAGGATACGCAGACTCCTTTAACGGAAAAGGGTGTCAGTTCTGTATCCATCACCGGTTGTTTGCGAACAAGAAATCGGCTCATGGCCATGAATGCCGCACCGAAGAGGATGCCGGGCACAATACCGGCAATGAACAGTTTGCCGATGGAGACTTCAGCGGTAACACCGTAAATAATAAACCGGATACTGGGTGGAATCATGACACCCAGCATGCCGGCAGAGGCGGTCAATGCGGCACTGAAATCCTTTTTATAGCCCTGCTGGCTCATAGACGGGATGACGTTGGAGCCAATAGCTGCCACGGTAGCTGGAGCGGAACCGGAAATGGCGGCAAAGAACATGGACGCGATGACATTCACATAACACAGTGATGCTCGTATGTGTCCAACCAGAGATGAGGCAAAGCCAATAATGCGCTTGGACAGGCCTCCCTGTTGCATCAGATCACCCGCCAGAATGAAAAGCGGCACGGCAATAAGGGGGAATGAATCGGCACCGGTTACAACAGAACGGGCCATCAGGCTGACCGGAGGTGATCCATCCAGAAAAGCCATTACAACAAATGAACTGATGCCCAGACTCATGGCAATGGGCATACCGGCAATCAACAGGACAAAGAGGAGTCCAAATAATACGGCAGCAGTCATCAGGCACTTACCTCCAGATTTGAATTATCCTGTCTGAAGCTTTGAATCAGATTCTGGCTCAGGCGAAACACAGAGAGCAGCGAACCTATCGGGGCAGAAGCGTACAGCCAGGGAATGGGTAAACCAAGAACAACCGATGTCTGGGATGCCACATAAGGAAGCGTCATCAGTTTATACGACTGATATGCCAGCGACAGAAGGAATAAAATAATCACGGCATCGAGCAGGTGCTCCACCCACAGTTTCAGGGCAGTCGGCAAAAAGTCCAGAAAGAAACTGACCTTAACATGACGTCGTTCCTTAAAGGCATAGGAAATGCCAATCCATATAAACCAGATAAAGGTCCACAGGGTTAGTTCCTCAGACCAGGACAGTGCGCTGCCTACGACGTAACGCATGATGACCTGCAGTGATATAAATACGACAATTGCCGCAAGTAAGATTGAACCTAAAGCGGATTCAAGATGACGGTTGAGCCAGCTTATACTGTCTCTCATATTTTCCATCTCAAATTAACTGGCATCTAACATATATTATTTATAAAACAGCATAAAAAACCCCAAAATTAAACAAATACTGTCACATAGTTAGAAGAATCATCACGGATTTTGACATTGGTCAACATTTCAGAAAATCACTCTTTTTCACAAAATAAACAACTGATATCTTAGATGCCAGATGTCTATTTCGGAGAAGTGACGACTGTGGATACCGAATCAAAATTCAAAGTCTATGTTTCTGACTATGACTACCCGAATCTGGATATAGAACGAAGTGTTCTGGAGCCAATCGGCGCAGAGGTCATTGGGCTGAAATGTAAAACCGGTGAAGGTCTGGCTGAACAGGCGGCTGATGCTGATGCTATTTTGCAGCAATACGCCAAAATCCCCCGTTCGACCATTGAACAGCTGGATAACTGCAAGATTATCTGTCGCTATGGTATTGGTGTCGACATTCTGGATGTGAATGCCTGCTATGACCATGGCATCAAGGTTTCCAATGTACCAGACTACTGCATTGATGAAGTGGCCGACTACTCAGTTTCTCTGGGTCTGTCTTTACTGCGTCGTCTAACTGACTATGCACAATTTACCCGCGAAGGTAACTGGCACTGGGACATTGACGGACGTGTGCCAAAGCGCTCTCGTGAAAGCCGCTGGGGATTGATTGGATTTGGTCGTATTGCCCAGAACATTGCCCGCAAGTTGCAGGCCTTTGGTTTTGAAGTAGTAGCGTACGATCCTTATGTGTCTGAATCCTTTATGTCCACTATGGATGTAAAAAAGGTTTCCCTGGATGAGCTGGTGACCACGTCCGATATTGTTAACGTGATGTGCCCGCATACACCAGAAACCGATCGCCTGATAAATGAAGAACGTCTTCGTCAGATGAAACCCAATGCCATCATCGTCAATGGTGCTCGTGGCAAGGTAATCGATAACAAGGCGCTTTATGTTGCACTGACTGAAGGTTGGATTGCTGCAGCAGGTCTGGATGATCCGGAAGAAGAGCCCGCAAAAATTGAAAACTGGTCTCCGGAAAATAATCCGTTATTTGGCCTGAGTAACTGCATTATCACACCACATGTTGCTTATGTGTCGGACGCTGCTTTCAAAGAATGTCGTCGTATTGCCGCTGAAAATGCCCGTGAGGTTCTTCTGGGTCATGAGCCGCTGAATCCGGTTAAGCCGATCAGTACACCACTGTCTAGCTAGAAGAACTCAGTTTAATGAATCCAGCTGAAACCGCTCAGCCAGGGAAGTACGACCATGATTAATCGCGAGCAAATACTGACAGATATTCACAGGTACAAACTGTTCGGCATTGTCCGTGGTGTTCCTGCTGAATGCATAGCTGAGACCATGGAAACCCTGTACGAAGCAGGTGTTCGTCTGGTTGAAGTTACTTTTGATCGTAAAAATGGGCCTGACAATACACTGGCGGCTCTTAAAGTGTTACGGGAACAGTTTGCTGACCGCCTGATCTTCGGTGCTGGCACCGTCACCAGTGAAGAAGATGTGGCAATGGCAGCAAAAGCTGGATGTCAGTTTATTGTTTCGCCAGATTGTAATACAGATGTAATTAAAGCAACCCGCGCTGCAGGAATGGTATCCATTCCGGCTGCACTATCCCCTACTGAATGTCTGGAAGCAGATAGAGCGGGGGCTGATTTTGTCAAACTCTTTCCGGGTGGCATCTTTGGCCCGGATTATGTCAAGGCAGTGGCTGCGCCATTGTCAGATTTGAATTTACTGGTTGTTGGTGGTGTTAACGAACACAACATGCAGGCCTTTTATAAGGCTGGCGCCGTTGGTTTTGGCATTGGTTCCAGTCTCGTTAACAACAACATGATTATTAACAACCAATTTGACCAGCTATACAAAACCGCAAAAGGTTTTGTTGATGTATGTAATTCCCTCGGAGTGTAATGAAATGGAATACGAAAAGAAGATTATCAATGAAGGCCGTGAAGTAGACGCTAAGCTGATTGCTGACTGTGTTGAAATGAAAGATACCCTGAGTATCACTGCCGTATTCAGTGACGCGCAAAATCGTGAAGGCGTCATGGATCATGAGATCAAGTTTCGCTCCGTAAACAAGCCTTTCATCGGAACGGCTCTGACTGTAAAACTGAAGCCGAGTGACATCGTAGACTGCCTGGGTATCTTTGATATTGCCAAGCCTGGTGATGTTGTTGTCATCGATGCAAACGGCACGCCAAATACGTCTGTATGGGGTGGCCTGATGTCTGGTCTGGCTCGTGCTGCTGGTGTTGCAGGTGCTGTTGTTGACGGTTCCGTTCGTGATACTGACGAATCCGAAGTTCTGGACTTCCCGGTTGCTTCGCGCTTTGTTTCCCCACGTGCAGCTCACTCTGCTTATACAGGTCGTACTGCACCTATCGAAATCAACGTGCCTGTTGTTTGCGGCGGTCAGATTGTACACCCGGGTGACCTGGTGGTGGCTGATGAGCTGGGTGTTACCGTAGTGCCTTACGACATTCTGGCTGAAGTCTATCCAATTGCCAAAGATCAGGCTGAGAAAGAAGAAGCTACCCGTAAGGAAATTCTGGCGGGTGCCACTGTTGAAGAGCTGCTGGCTAAATTCGGTCGCATCTAATCAGTAGCGATACTGCACGCGCTCTCACGCCTCTGCGTGAGAGCGCCGGATTAGATTAAACGTTCCCTCGCCAGACATGGGAATGACAAGCTGCCCAAAAGATAAAATATAATGAATATCATCACCATTGATACCGGAACCACCAATAGTCGATTGCTGCTATGGCAAAATGGCGAATTGTCCGGTAAAAGCAGTAGTTCTGTTGGGGTTAGAAACACCAGTATTGATGGCAATAATCAGGCACTGATCAACGCTGTCAGCCAGTGTAAGCAAGATTTGTTGAACGACAATAAGTTGTCCGACAGTGATATTGATTTAATTCTTGCTTCAGGCATGGTCACTTCCAATCTTGGCCTGTACGAAGTTCCTCATCTCACCGCTCCTGTCAGCGTTGACATGTTTGTAAAGGGTATAGTCAGTCATACTATTTCAGACATCAGCAATAACCCGATTTATTTTATTCCCGGCGTAAAGAACCTTGACCAACCAACTCAGGATCAGTTGGGTCAGATGGATATCATGCGGGGGGAAGAAGTCGAAGCCATAGCCATAGCCGATTTTTATAACCTTGATGAAGATGCTCTCATTGCTTTACCAGGTTCTCACAGTAAATTTGTGGCTATGGATAAGGAACGTAGCATTCTGGGGTGCTGCACAACACTGACAGGCGAGCTGAATAGCATCATCACCCATAACACCATTCTGACCAATTCCCTGCAAAATAAGTTCACCGATCAACTGGATCAAAAATCTCTTATCAGTGGTGCCGATACTGCTAGAGCAAATGGTATGGGACAGGCACTTTTTTCTATCAGGGTAAGAGAACAGTTTGGTCGCTGGCAGCATCATGAACTGGCCAGTTTTCTGGTGGGAATTTTGATTGAAAGCGATATTCAGGCCATGACCGGATCAACCAGTCTGAATTATCGACCAGGTATGCCTGTCTATGTGGGAGGGGAGGGCATTCTCTGCGAAGCCACTCAAATTCTGCTGAAACACCGCATGCCTGAAGTGAAAATCATTGCCTGTAGAGATGAAAAACTGAAATACCTGTCTGCCGCTGGTGTGATATATCTGGCGAAACAGGCAAAACTTTCAGAATAAGCAATACCACATAAAGGCTGTCAAAGCCCATATTAATAAAGCGCATATGTCGTAAGAGCATTGGAGTACGTTTTGAAGATTTGGAAAACTCTGGCTACAGCTACTTTGGGAGCAGCCATCCTGGCTTCTTCAACTCTTGCCACGGCCGCTCAGGTTGTTCGTATTGGCCACGGAACAAGCGAGAGCTTTCATCTGCATCGCTCACTGGTAGAGTTCAAACGCCTTATTGAAGAACGATCCGATGGTCGTTACGAAATAAAAATATTTCCGCAGTCCCAGATGGGGCCAGACCGTGAAATGATTGAAGCAACACAGTCCGGCATGTTGCAAATGGCCGTTCCGCCTTCTTCTATTCTGGCAAACTGGGATCAATCTTTCGACGTCATTGAATTGCCGTTTATCTATCCGAATAAAGAAACAGCCTTTAAAGTAGTTCAGGGTCCCGCAGGACAAAATCTTCTGAAGCGTCTGCAGAACCTGAATCTTGTTGGTCTGGGTTTTATGGAAAGTGGTGTTCGTAATATCACCAATAGCACCCGTCCGATCAATACAGTTGAAGATCTGAAAGGTATCAAGCTGCGTACCATGAAAGTGCCTTCTCATATGGATACTTTCAATGCATTGGGTGCTTCTGCAACACCGATGAATTTTGGTGAAGTGTATTCTGCATTACAGCAGGGAGTTATCGACGGTCAGGAAAATCCTCTGGCTATCATCAGCTCACAGCGGTTTTATGAAGTGCAGAAATACATGAGCATGACGAATCACGTCGTCACTTTCTATCTGCCAGTATTCAACATGGAATACTGGATGGGTCTGTCTGCGGAAGATCAGGCTATGTTCAAAACAGCCATTGCCGATGCACTCGCCTATCAGCAGGATTTAATTGCCGGGGAAGAAGGTGCACAAATTGAAGCCATGAAAAAAGCGGGTTTGAAAATCAATACTCCGACACCTGAAAATATGATCGAGTTCAGGGAAAAAACCGAATCAGTTCGTACCAAGTATCGTGAAAAAATTGGTGCAGAAATTTACGACAACTGGATCAAGGCGGCCAGCGCTGCTTCCTGAATGTGCTACTGTACTGCCCGTCTATTGACGGGTAGTATAGCCATCGAATTTATCTGCTGACATTGGACAAACTCTTCAAAATCAGTATCTCGTTTCTTTCCATTCCACATGATTGTGCCTTAGAGGCTCAGCGAAAATTAATGAAACGCATTAAAGAAATTGCCCGCCCCAAAAGTCTGACCCAATCTGTTACAGAACAGCTTAGATTTTCCATAATCAGTGGAGAACTGGCATTGGGACAGGCTTTGTCGGAAGCATCGCTGGCAGAATCCTTTGGTGTGAGTAAAACCCCTGTTCGGGAAGCTTTGTTTTTTCTTAAGCAGGAAGGCCTTATAGAAATTAAACCGCAAAAAGGCAGCTTTGTTTTCAAACCTGATGCAGCCACCGTTCACGAACTCTGTGATTATCGCGCTTACCTTGAACCCCAGGCTATGCGGGAGGCCATGAATCATAATCCGGATGCGTTGCTTGAAAGTCTGGATATCTGCATGGTGAAAATGACCCGGCGGTTAAAAGCGGGGGATTTTAAACAATATCTGATGCTGGACGGTGAATTTCATGCGGCTTTTGTTGATCACTGCAATAACCGTTTTATCCAGAAAAGTTACCATATGGTCAGTGCCAACATAGGTGCTTTAAGAAGCCATCTGGCTTGTAACGAATCCATGTCTGAATCAATTCTTAACGATCATAATGCCATTATTGAACAGCTGGAGAAGGGAGATATAGATTTGGCTGCCAGCGTACTGCATCGTCATATTATTGAAATCAAGGATGCCTATACTGAGGTGACCGTTTAATTCTTTCACAATTAATTCTTTCACAATTAATGACTCCCCGGTTTGTATTCAGTCAAATCGGAAATACCTGTCATAAATCTGACACAGTTCACAGTTTTGATCTTTTTCTAGACGACACATTTACAATATATTGAATCATTAATCACAGTGAATAATACTCGTTCAACCAGTAATTTTAACTGGATATGAAATAGGATTTCACAATGAACAAGATTTTTTCTCTTATTGCGGCTGCTGCGCTGACTACTGGATTTATGACAGCCAGTGCCAGTGCCAGTGAAGGTGCTTATGTTGGTGTTAAAACCGGAAGTTTCTCCACTGATGTAGATGGTCTGGATTTCACAATGCCTCTTGGCTTTCAAGCCGGCTATGATTTTGGTAACGGTTTTGGCATTGAAGGTGAGTACAACACTGCCGATCTGGATGTTGCTGGTATAGATGGTGAATTGACCAATATGGCTCTCTATGGCTATGTTCCCGTCAATAGTTGGGAGCACTAAAGTCCTATAAAAACTTTATTTTCCTGCTCCACATATGGCTATTCATGAGATAGGAAGGTATCCCAGAACAAATCGCTGTTCTTTGGGCAATAAACAAATGCAATATACAAGATTTAGTCATATCTCTACTTTATAAGGCACGTCTGTAGCCCTGTAAACATAGGGAGTAAGCAATACAACTATTGGCGGGAACATAGCCGCTCTCTATGGTGTGTATCGTCTGGGTGATGAGTTTTACGGAAAATTCAAGGCAGGTTTTCTGAGTGAAGATTTTTCATTTAAAAATTCATTCGGTTCTGTAGATAGCACTGATTCCGGATTTTCAGGTGGTATTGGAGCGGGATATCGTTATGAAAACTTCAGTATTGAAGCGGAATACACGCTTATTGAACAAGATGTTGATTTCTTCAGTATCGGTGTGAATTTCCACTTTTAATCAGTTCTTACCGGGTTAGCTGTTAAGCTGTCAGCTAACTTAAATCAGCTTTTTCTTTTTCTTTTTCTTTTTCTTTTTCTTTGTAAGATCTCCGTCACAATTTCTTCTGAACAATTTTTTTATAATCAGATATTGATGTATATTGTATACAATGGTGCGGTTTTTCTATGTGAAATCTGCCTATTATGTTCGACCATATTAATATTAAGAAATATGATTTCGAATGAAAAAGTTACTTTCCCTTGTCACAGCTCTGGCTATATCAGCAGGAAGTATGACTGCCATTGCTTCTGAAGGGGTTTATCTGGGGCTGAAAACAGGCAGAATGAGCCTGGATATTGAAAATGAAGAGCTGAAAATGCCCATTGGCTTTCAGGCTGGTTATGATTTTGGTAATGGCTTTGCTGTAGAAGGCGAATACAATAAATCAGAGATAGAATCCTTTGGTGATGACAAAGTCGACTTTACGACCATGGCTTTGTATGGTGTTTATCGCTATGGTGACAGCTTTTATGGCAAGTTAAAGGCCGGAGCTCTTAAGGAAGAAGTCAAGGTATCCGCTGACTCAAACTCTGGAACTTTTGACGACACCGGATTTTCTGGTGGTTTGGGAATTGGTTACCGGTTTGATTATTTCAGTTTGGAAGCAGAATATGTGATTATTGAGTCAGATGTGAGCTATTTGAGTTTTGGTGTTAATTTCCACTTCTGATCTGTTTTAAAGAGTATTTGCCGGTATGGGCAAATACTCCTGCTCTGCGGTAATTATTCTTTCTTATCTTTTTCAGGCAACTCAGGCAGGTGTTCCTTAGTCAGATCTGCGGTTTCCAGAGTATGTCGTGGTATTTCTTTTTTAACCCTCACACCCAGATTCAAGAACTGATCCGCCTGAGAGATGAGGTTTCCTCTGCCATGTTTCAGGGTACCCATGGCTTCGTCATAGGTGGATCTGGCATTCACCAGCTGGGTGTCCAGCTTTTCCATTTTCTCTGCAAATATTCTCAACTTGTCATATACCTGACGGGCGCGATCTGCCAGCTTACGGGCGTTGGCATTCTGACGTTCAATAGTCCAGAGATTGGCCACCGTTCTGAGTGTGGCCAGTAAAGTAGTGGGTGTTACTACAACAATGCGTTTTTCAAAGGCTTCATTGAATAATTGCTGATCATGTTGAAATGCAGTAATAAATGCAGGTTCTATAGGCATAAACATAAAGACAAAGTCCGGTGCTTTCATTTCTGGCAGACTTGGGTAGTCTTTTTCATTCAAACTCTTGATATGATTTCGAATACTCTGAATGTGTCGGTTCAGAGAAGCTTCCCGCTCACTATCGGTGTCAGCATTTACATGGGCCATGTAGTCCACCAGAGACACCTTCGAGTCAATAATCAGATGTTTGCCTTCCGGAAGATAGACAACAAAATCCGGACGTTTGTTTTGTCCTTCTTCATCTTTAAAGTTAGCTTCTCGCTGATATTCCTGACCTTTTACCAAACCGCTGCTTTCAAGAATTTTCTCGACCTGTAGCTCTCCCCAGTTACCCTGAAGCTTTTTATCTCCCTTCAGAGCTTTGGCAAGGTTGCCCGCTTCGTCGGTAATTTTCTGGTTCAGTTGATGCAGGTTTTCCAGCTGCTGTTTCAGGGCGGCACGTCCGGCAATATCTTCCTTATGAGCCGTGTCGACTCTGGTTCTAAAATCTCCGAGCTGTTCTTTAAACGGGAGTAGTAATGCTTCCAGGCGTTCTTTGCTCTGCTCAGAAAACGCTTTCCCCCTGGCTTCAAATATGTCGTTGGCAAGATGACTGAATTCCTGTTTCAGCGTTACTTTGTTCTCTGTCATCTGTTTTATGATCTGTTGATTCTGTTTCTGCTGTTCTTCCAGGCGAGTTTCCAGTTCTCTGACCTGTATTTCAGCTTCAGTTCGCTGATGACGTTCTGATTCAATGTCCTGATTCTTCTTTAGTAACGCCTGCTCTTTCTCACTGAATCGGGTTCGTTCAGCCATCAGCATGGCTTCCAGTCGCCCGGCTTTGAGCTTCTGGTCGTTCAGTTGTTCCATCAGCTGACGCTGTTCATTATTTGACTGGGTAACCTGCGCCTCGAGCTTTGAGACCTCTAGTTTTGAGACCTCTAGTTTTGAGACAAGGGTCAGCCCGGATTGGCGGGACAATAGCCAGGCAATTGCAAATGAAACCAGAGCAGTAATAACAATGGCGGCAATATAGATGAGCGACATGCAGGTTTTCTCTGAAAAACAGTAATAGATCAAAGAGTCCTGCAGAAATCTACTGAGGTCAATACCTGAGATTATTGTCTACACTGATTCCGGTTATGTATTGGTGGCCAGTCTTTATGTCAATTCCTGTCAGAGTAATGAGTAGATCGGGGAAAATGATCTGTTTACCGATTCCATTGCTCGAGTTGTTTCGGTCTGAAATAGCGGGTTCGATCTATACACCTCAGGATAATGACTATGAGACTATTCGGGCTGTCTGGAATGCTCAGGTTGTACACTCACCTTCCATTATTGTCAGATGCCGGGATGAAAAGGATGTTGTTACGAGTGTTCGGTTTGCCAATGAACATTTGATTGCAATGTCTGTTCGTGGGGGAGGGCACAGCCTGTACAGATTTGGACTCATGGAAAAGGGGCTGTCGATTAATCTCAGTGCCATGAATGGTGTAACGTCGATCCTGTAAAGCGGCTTGTGGTTGTACAGGGTGGTGCCCTGCTCAAAGATGTGGACACGCAAGCATCAGATCATAATCTTGCTGTCCCATTGGGCGTTGCACCAACAACCGGTGTAACAGGTCTGACTCTGAGAGGAGGAATGGGGCGGCTGTCTCGCCGATATGGTTTAACCTGTGACAGCCTGATAAAGGTACGACTGGTGACTGGCAGTGGCGAAATTATTACTGTATCAGAGGAAAGCCATTCAGAATTATTCTGAGCCATCTGGGGACGTGGAGGTGATTTCGGGATTGTCATTGAAATGACATTGCGGCTGCACCCTATTCCCCCAAAGCTGCTTTCAGGCAAACTCATCTACAACGAAGCTCAAATAGCTCCAGGTCTTCAACTATATAGAAGGCTTCTTCTGTCTGGACCTGATGAGTTGGGACTTGATGCAGCAATACTACTTGATAGTTCAGGGAAGAAAGAACTCGGTTTTACCGTCTGCCATAGTGGTGCAAACAGTACCAGACAGTCAGTGCTTGAACCGTTATCTTCTCTTGGCTTTCCCGAACAGAACCGTGTCGAGTTCAAAACATATCAGGATATACAGTACAGTGATCACACACCTTTTGGACGACGATATTATTATCGAAGTGGTTTCATAGAAGAGTTAGGTGATGATTTAATCAGACTGTTAATCGACGCTGTGAATCAATCCCCTGTGCCCAGACCGGGCAGTGAGTTTTTTATTTCCTTCCAACAGGCCGGTGGTGCCATCCGAAGGGTACAGGTTGAAGATACGGCATTTCCGCACCGAAAAGCACTGTGCAATATTATTGCGATGGCTATTATGGATAATTCGCAGGAATATGAAGTCTTCAAAAAGACTATTGATGATATTGCCGCTCGAATAGCACCCTGTATTACAGGGATATATGCCAACGACGGACTGACATCGTCTCAACATATTCAAGATATCTACACGGTAAATTATTCCCGATTGCAGAAGGTGAAAAGGCAATATGATCCTGAAAACATCTTTTTCAATAATGTCAATATCAGTGGGTAAATTGTTTATGCCCAAAAATTTCAGATTTCATAGCGAATGAAATGCATGGTCAAATCAAAGTCCTGTTCCTGGGTTACACGATACTCCCCATTGGTTATCTCACCTATAACCGCAGTCCAGAATTTTAGTGCAGCATCATTTCCTATGAGCACTCGTGTCAGCCATTGTCCCGGAAAATGGGTAACGGATAAACGAAAGGCTTCCCGGCCTATCCCCTGTCCTTTAAATTTTCTTAAAATAAAGAACTGTCCAATATCATAAATTATTGAATCATCCGGATAACGTCTTAACAGGGAAAATCCGGCCAGTTCATCGTCGGCAAAAATTAGCAGTGGGTAATGTTCATCTCTGGTCCAGTATTCACTGATCAGCAATGAATTGACTGCAAATTTTCCGTTAGGAGCAGGATTCCATCCCATATATTCAGACATATCATATACGTAGTATTGAAACAGATTACTGACAACTTCAAGGTCAGATTCACATGCCTGTCGTACGGTTACCTTCATGATGTAAGTCCTATAAAGAAGTCACTATAAAGAAGTCACTATAAAGAAGTCACTATAAAGAAGGTTTGGTAAAGGAACTATTGGGTCTTGTTTATTATCACAATCCCTTATCTGACCAGACAGCAAACTCATTACCACTGGGATCAGAAAAATGAAAACGCTGTCCGCCTGGAAATGAAAATACTGGCTTGATAATGGTCCCTCCGGACGTCTCAATTTTTATCTGAGTTTGTTCAAGGTCATTACTGTAGAAAACCACCAGAGCACTGCCGTTTATGGCGCTGGCGCACCTGTCAGACTGGAAGAAACCACCATTAATACCAGCGTTGGAAAAAGCGGTGTAGTCAGGTCCATAATCAATAAACTGCCAGTTAAAGACTTCTGTAAAAAAAGTTTTGGTTTTTTCAATGGATGTTGCTGGAAGTTCGAGGTAGTTTATTTTTTCGTGCTGGTTCACGTTAACGCTTCCTTAGAGGTTGAGGGTATACAGTGGTTTGAATGGCTTAACTTGATCAATTTATGCAGGGATATCTGCAACTTTCCTCTGTGACTCAGGCTGTTCTGATTAAGCAGTATTTCAGTAATTGCAGTACAGGCTGTCTGTGAGTAATGACGGGATAACGGATTCATGAAGCCGTGTTGCCAGGGTGTCTTGAAACATACCACAGACCTCTTTTCTGACAGTTTCTGGATAAGGTTATCGACACAAAAGTGACTTTCCTGTTCCGGAAATAACAATGTAGTCGGACAGGATGGGTCAAGATCTTGATGATTTCTTATCTGACTAGGGTAAAACCCAAGGAAGTGCTGAATCCTGCGATCATTGAGTTCTGAAACGGCTTTCCATGTGGCTGAGGCTCCAGCGCTGAAACCGATGATGATAATGTCACTCGTTATACTGGACAGTGCGCTTTTCACAAGATGGGTATATTGGCTATGGCCACAGGATTCCATAAATACTTGATAGACCTCATCCTCATCGGTGAAATTCCGGATTTGGGCAGAAAAAGGATCAATTACCTTTGATCTGAAGCCATTCATTGTAAAGGCTTCAGACAGATAGTCTGTGTAGCCGCTTCGACCAAAAATATCAGTAACCAGCAATATCTCCATATATCCCTGCCTGTGGATGTGAATTATGAGCTAACTGGAAGATCGTATTCCTCCGTAATTTTAGTGACTGGTTATCAGTCCCTCTATCACCTCATGCCTGAAAGTCTTTAGTCGATGAAAGACATGAGAGGATGAATCCAATGAGTCTACCGCCTTCCGATGGCCCCAGACCAGTAAATGGTTCTGGCTCCCGAGCTTCTGGGAAAAAGAGACGAAAGAAGCGAAACGAAGCCTTGAAGCCCCAGACTGCAACTGGAACGTCGACATCCGAGAGTCACAGTCAGGCTACACCCAGGCAGGTCAGGGTTATGATTTCTGTGCCGGTAGCATCAGGAAAAGCGGGCAGTAAAAGAGTCCAGCAGTTGAAAACCATGGAGTACGTTGATAAAGCACCTGTTGTTACAGGCGCTGAGGCTGAAGGTGTATATTTAAAGTTTCTGTCCACTGCGGAATCAATGGCAGAAGTTCATGGGGACCGGATAGAACTGCTTTACGCTAAAACAGCCTGTTTGTGTGGTTTGCAACGTTATGATGATGCCCTTCCCCTGGCAGAACAATATCTTGAGCAGGCTCCGGAAGATCATCCGCAACATGGAGAGGCCTGTTTCTGGTTGGGAAAAATTCTGCTTGGTAAACGCGGGGTGTACAGTGAACGAATAATCCAGTTGTTTCATACATCGTATCAGTTGGGCTTCGCTGCAGCTGACAGATACTATATGGAGTCACTCACCGGGCAGTTTACAGGAATGAGTGTAGTCAAATGGTTTAACCCAACTCTCTATGTGCAGTGTGCAGAGCGTATGCATGTGCGGCTCTCTGCCCGGATATCTCGTCTGGTGGAAGAAGATGTTCGCCTTGCTCATTTGCCGGAGGACAGCATCGAGCGATTTGCCAGTGTAATCCGGCTGGCAACCCAGGATGGATCATTGAGTGACGTATCCAATGATCCCATGATGGACTTTACCCGATTGCTTTGTGAATTTCATGCTGTTCAGGGAGATCAGCGTTTGGCCAAAACAACGGAAATAAAGGATTTATTGTCTGAAATGAAATTGCATGGAGGCAGGGATGCAATGTTGAACATTCTTTATTATTCGTACTTGAGAACGTCTGCTGCAGATGAACTGCGCCAAGAAATGTTTAAGCAATTATCGACCAAAGATAATCCGCTTTGCCGGTTTTTCGCAGCAAAGCATCTGGAGCTGGAAAAAGCAGGCATCAATTCCGAGTGTATTCGTTTATATAAAGCTTCCTTTGGAATTCTTGTTGGTTATGAGCATCTTGGGGAGTACTACATGGCTCATAACAAATTCAGTGATGCCTGTGAAACCTATAAGAAAGCCATGGAGCATGTTTCCCGTTACCTTGCCGGGGAAGATCAATTTTTTGGAATGAAACTGGGAGAGCAGTCTGAGAAATTGAAAGCTTCTGGTCAGAAGATAAAGAAAGATCAGGCATTTCTTGAATCATCTGCAATGGACCTGCAGTTACAGGAGCTGGATGCAGCACATCATTATCTTAGACACTTCCAGATTAAATATGAGCTTCTTAAAGGTATACTGGATGAAGAAAGAGCCCGTTTAGCGGCAATAATCAGTCATTCACGTTCGACGACTACCGGCTCAGAACCTGAAACAGAGTCTTCAGATGAAAAAACAACCGCGTCCGGCCGCAGTACAGACGATGAATTACAAGTGCCAGCTGTCATTAGATCTGAGGAACCGGACACAGGCAGTTATTCAGTGCCCGCAGTAACAACAAGCGTTAAATCAAAGCATGAATCTAAAGCCACAGAACGAAAACGCAGAGAAAGAACCGTCGGAAAATCTGGATTAAATCCGGACAGGGTCATTATTCAGGTAAGAGAGAAAATCACCTTACAAGCTGACTTTGATGGTGCAGAACAGGATCTGGAATTAATAAATCCCGAGATACTGTCGTATAACTGGTTTCGCAAAAGGCAATTAAACTGTTGGATAAAGTTCGAAAAAGCCACTAACTATGACTATCTGTATTCTCAGGCTCGTATCACGGGAAAGGCTCCTGAGGCAGGCAGGCAAGGTCTGACGTATTTATGTGAAGCAGAGAAAAACATCAAAAAACTGATCAGAGAAATTATCAAGGTTATTCCCGCTGAGCAATCAACGGCCAGCCCTGTTGCGTCAGTAACGGAAGACAGGAGCTGGCTGTTTGATGATATGAACAAAGTCATGCATCTTGGTGAGAAGCTGGAAGCTGTTGACCCATCCTGGAGGTGGCAACTGGGAAGCCTGTACTCAACTCTGGGACATATTCAAAAAGCTCTATATGAAAACCCTGCCAACCACAGACATCCGCAATATATTCAGAATGGTATTCGATATTATCAATTCGCCAATAAGCTCAGAAAAAGAAAGCTCAATTGAACTTTACTGGAAGAATAGAAATGGCACCTGTATTGCTGATGTCTTCTGGACTGCTTGCTGAAGCATAGTTTTAGCTCAGTGGCCGCTCAAGAGTACTGCAACAGCCATTGCTGATAATAGAACCAGGTTGCTTGTATTCACTAAGGAAGCTCCACTTGCTCGATTTTCAGAGCCTTCCCGGCCAGATTCAGAGGATTGTGCTGCACCCAACGGAGCTGCGTTTGCAGAAACGGTTTGTTCTTCCTGCTCTGTTGTCAGGACAGGCTCAGTAGTTTGAGCTTGTTCAGTTGCATCCGTCGCATCCGTCGCATCCGTCGCTTCAAGTCTGGCTTCCTGGCTATAACTTTCACTAATCTGGCTTATTGCCAACTGATGTCCGGTTGGGCATGAAGAGTGCTGGTCACCAAAACCAACTGCGCCCTGGGAATCATCTGCCAGATAACCATAACAAAGGTTCCCCTGAAGATTGACTATGGTATTCCCTGTGTTCTGCAGGAAACCGGTTTTCAATGTGTCAGAGCAAAAGAGGAGAGCTGTTTCCCAGCTGTTTTCAACTGAAAGGTTCTGGAAGTTAATTCTGTTTTCAAAGCTATAATAAGCGTAGCTATCTGATGGCTCAGCAAGATCATAGCAGAAGTCATCTTTTCCTGCGGGAAAACTGTCAGGAAGGTTGGCATAGTCGGCAACACTGATGGGTCTATTACAACCAGCAACAGAACCTCCAATAACCTCAGCGTCAACCCAAGACCAGTGCATGGAAACGCCGCTATTTGCAATAATCTGTTCAGTGTTCAGCAGGCGAATATTACCACCGCTACAAGCGTAAATACTTGTTCCGTATCTCATTCCCTGATAAAAACGCACATTATCGGTTACCAGAGATGGGAAGTGGGAATTCCACCAATCAATAAGAATAATAGCGCGTAAGTCGTGCGATCCCCAAGCCCATCCTCTTCCGCAGATCTGATTTTCGCCATCATCTCGTAACCGGACAAACTCACTGTTTCGAACTTCGGCTGCTGTGTGTTCATACAGTAGTATGACCGGAAAGTTGCTGCCCCAGTCATGGGCATCAATGTGTATACCTTCAATCTTTAAGACTGAACCATTACTCACACTGATGGCTGGGTGATAACAGCTACTAAAAGTACTGTCTGATATTCTGACCGTAGCTCGTTTGTCTCTGGTGATAGTACCGGATACTGATTCGGGCGGTTGAGTACACAGACCTACAGCGATGTTACTCAGCGCCACATTATTACTAATAGAATATGTATCTGCAGCGCCTTCCAGCAGAATCAATATTCTTTGATCAGGTACTGTGACAGAAGTAGAGCGCTTTTTGCGACCCGGTGTACCGGATTTTGTTGGCCATTTAGCATGCTGTTTCAGGTAGGTAATTCGAGGCGGCTCGATTATGTTTTCTGCCTGCCTCTTTTGAAGGTTTTCAGTAGAGGTACTCTCTGTACTCTCTGTACTCTCTGTACTCTCTGTACTCTCTGGAATTGGCGTTGGGTTTATCAGAGTGCTGGATGATGGCGCTGTAGAGAGAACTGATGATGTAGGTCTTATTACAGGTGGCTGTGATGACGTTGGTAGCACTATAAGGGTGCTGATTGTCGAAAACGCTTCATAGAGATCGGCCCCTGCCGCCACTCTAAACCAGTGATTGTAGTATTCCGGCTGGCACTGGGGGTATTGGCTTGCCTGCTCTTCGGTTAATAACACAACACTGCCCGTGTTTGTGGCATAGGCTGCTGGATTCAATATTACGGAACAAATGAATAATATGAACCATTTATATCTGCATGCTTTCATAACGATCAGCCTCAATTTTATTTGCAGGCATAAGAAGGTGAGCTATTGCTTCGATATATTTTTGAGTAAGCATTTTCAATGCTTACTTAATTACAACTATGGCTGTGTCACTTGTTATTCTTCCGATGTTGTGACACTACGCTTATGGTTATTGAAGAATGAATAACCCCTCCCATCAGAATATCCAAAACGACAGATCACTTATTTAACAGATTTTAGATGAATACGGAATCATCAGGCTCTTTAGCTATAGATTGTTTTAAGAATAGAAATATTGCTGAAAGAGAGTCTGGTTCTTACAGTGATTAATTACGTTGACAGTGGCGTTTTCACTCATTAGCGTAGGCATTCAATTATTAAAACAA
>CBDBOO010000120.1:0-42083 GCA_965208385.1 Endozoicomonas sp. | reverse complement strand
ATTTTTTCCTTAACTCCAGGCTCGTAGGCTTTGTAACGATATTTGAGCATGAACGTTTTATCCGTCATTCACCACCTACTTTGATATTTCCCCTACCCCTGCAGCGCAAGGTTTTTGAAATTTGACCACCTTATTGTAAGCATAAACGTACTTCTCCTGATAACGAGTACCCAATCAACCTTTCATGGATATCCATTCATGAAAAACACAAACAAGAAAAAACCTCACCTTCAGCAGCCGGAGATGACAGGGACAAGCCTCCGTGCATTGATCTTGCTGCTCTCACACTCCCTCTTGAGTCAGGAATAAATTGATTGGTACGTTGACCCTAATATAAAGATAATTGTCGCCTGATTCTCCGAGATGCCAATCACGTGCTTCTCCGTTCCGTTGATCGTCTGCACATAAATGCCATCAAAGCAGCAGAAAATCCATCTGCCCGTTGGGTTCTGGGCTGGCTTTTTCTTCATGTCCGGGAACGTTCGGCTCTGCTTCTTCAGGGTGTGTGATTTAAACAATGTCAAGAAAAACGACTACACTAGTATGGTCGTATAGGCTTTTTGGCGTTGAGAAATATGTACAGCTCAGTCCTTTCATCCAACGATGAAATCACAGAAATCGTTATCAAAATCCCGCACAATCGCTCAATGGTGGATTTCGAAAATCATTTGCAAGATGCCTTAAATGAAGCGGGACAACTGGGAACAAAAAAGCAACTTGAGTGGCTTGATACTGACGGTTCTCCCATTACGCTTGGCAATGTTCGGTTGACCAGTAAAAGTAAAAAAGAATTGAAGGTTTATGAAACTCCATGGGGAGCGGTTAGGGTCAATCGTTTTATCTATCAAAGTCGTGAAGGCGGTGCTATTTATTGTCCCCTTGATCAATCTGCACGAATTGTTGTTAATTCAACCCCGCGACATGCCTGCATGGTCAGTTGGAAGTTTGCCCACATGCCTTCCACTGAAGTAGAGCAAGATTTTCTAAGAAACCACGGACGTAAAATCCATCGAAGAACCGCTAAAGACCTGGCAGAAGTTGTTGCCAGTATTGCTCAGGCCAAAGAAAAATCCTGGACTTATGAATTACCGGATTTACCCGAGCCAGTAGCCACAGTTAGCTTGGGGCTGGATGGTGCAAACTTGCTTTATAAAGAGGGCTACAGAATTGCAATGTGCGGAACTATTGCGCTTTATGATGAAGAAGGAAATCGAATGCACACGGTGTACGCTGCCGCTGCCCCCGAATACGGAAAAGAAACTTTTATAAGGCGGTTCTCTTCTGACATTGAGAAAATGAAGTCTCGTTTTCCTGATGCCACTTACGTTGGAGTTGCTGATGGGGCGCCAGATAATTGGACGTTTCTTGAGCCTGTTACATCGATTCAAATTCTGGATTTTTATCACGTTAGCGAATATGTGGCAGAAGCGGCAGAAGCTATATATCCGGGTAAAAAAATGCAGCATGAACGCAAAGCCTGGTTAAGATCAACACTGCACGAATTAAAAAACACCCCTGGTAAGGCAAAACGTTTATGGTTGGAATTAAAGAAAGCAGCTCCCGGGAATAAACGTCTTGTTTCTAAAGAAAAACTGGATAAAGCCAGAACTTATTTCAAAAATCACTGGCACCAAATGATTTATCCAGAAGCGTTGGAAAACAAGTTACCAATTGGTTCTGGTGTAACAGAAGCTGCTTGCAAAACGCTGGTTAAGCAGCGCATGTGTAAGTCAGGCATGCGATGGAAGGAACAAGGGGCGTCAATGCTATTAACATTACGAGCTCTGGCGAAGTCAACGGGTTATTGGGATGCTTTCTGGTCGAAGATGGATCGCTACGGGTTTCCAGTGGCTCACAACCTGCATGCCTGACATTATTCAAGCCACACACCCCTTCTTCAACTCATAACGGATTCGATGTTGGATAGCAGCATAGACCATCAGGCAAAGTGTCATCACCATTAACAATGCCTCAATGCGTTCCGGTTTCTTCAGATAGAGGGAAGACACCAGAAAGTCCGGACTTTTTAGAAAGCGAAAGCCTCGTTCAACCTGTTGCTGTGATTTGTACGTCCTCAGTAGTTCAGCGCTGTCCAGTCGAGTAGTATTAATGTCGTTGGTAGCCAGCACAAAACAACCCAGTGATGCTTCGGCATCCTGCCGGGTTTGCACAGCGATCGAGCAACAACTTGTTACGTAATATTCCAGGTGGTCGGGTTCCGCTCCATTAACAGGTCGTCCTTTGCTCTTGTAGCAGGGCTTGGCGATAACCTGAGCCTCAGCCTGACAAAGTTCAGACTGCTTCTGCCATTGCCTAAAGGCTTCCATGGCCTCCCCTTCGCACTGGAACGCTTTTTTGCTCAACTTTTCCAGTCTCTCGCACTCTTTCAGAGACTTTTTCTGCATACGCCTTGTCAGCGTCTTCTGTTCGGTTTCCTGGCGTTGCTGGTTGCGAAACAAAACCCAGCGTTGCTCTACGTTCGCATAATTAGACGACACTTCTGTAGCTTCGTAATGGTCAAACCCCTCCACTGCTTTCATGGTTCGTGAAGGCGCACTCCTTACCAGCTCTTTGGCGGCACCAATATTGAGAGGAACTCTGGAAATAAACAGCTGATCCTGCTGGTCAAGTTCCTGGATTGTCCCTGCCACATACAATGCTGCATCGCCAATAAAATAGCGGGCTTCCAGTGCGGCTTTGAAACTCTTCAAGTGCTTGGAAACCACCTGTTTGAAACTGGTCTTATCAGTCACATTGCCACTGGTTGCTTTCATAAACAACGGGATGCCTGCCCGGTTTTCAGTCAACAGAAGCAATATGGCCTGGTTCAAATCCGGGCGGTGATCCCGGCTGTAACCTTTGCAAAGCCTGATGCAGTTGAGGTCTTCATCGCTCAGATCGCTATCGCTATTATAACGACCATCGACGTGGAAGCCGGTGCCATCAAGGTTCAGCGCGTCGCAAGGCAATTTGAGATGAGTTGCAACCTTGATAGCCAGCTCAAAATAGACTTTACTGACATCCAGATCAAAGAGTTCATCCAGTGCTCTTCCCAGAATCTTGTCGTTTAAATGCTCTGGTTTAATCCCTTCCCTGATCAGTTTATTGAGAGGTTTATTGGCAAAGAACTGGGGGAACATATGGAGAGATTGCCCCGTAAAGCCGAGGCCATTGAGGATCATGCCGACAATAAAACCAACGCCCACCCATATTCCGCTAGAGTTTCCTCAACCAACAGCAACATTACATACCGGCAATGAAGTGGTTGATAAAACACCGGGCATATTGCTGGTCAGTAGTCCGGTGATGACGTGGCTGGCGGAAACAGTTATCACTGTCACTCGATTCTGCAGTTTTTAAAGTTTGACGAAGAATGATTCTTGTGAACGATTGAACCAGTCTACTACTGTGACTTCTGTACCAAGCCTAGCGAGGCACAATCAACATCACAGCAGCAGGCTGGCAATGTAAGATGGCCCTTGAATACATCATCGTCAAGTGTCAGTCTCTTCCAATATGAAATGAGCCTAAAGGAGGCTCTAATTTCCAATATGAAATGAGCCCGCCGCAATTGGATCTTTCGTCCATGATTACAGGATGAAAGTTATCATGAATACAAGGCTCATAAAGACACTGTCACAAGTGCAAGAACTGCTTCATTACGCCCTGATATTGAGCCCGGATGGGAATCAAAAGATGAATGTTATCAGTGGGTTGAGGCGACCTTAAGGTACTTCAAATATCGAGCGCTCAGCAGGCCCGACAAGGGGCTCATTAAGCGTTATCTCGCAGTGGCTACAGGCTACTCAAGATCGCAGATTACCCGCCTTATTCATGCCTGTCAGTCGAAGGGGACTCTGAAGCGTAAACAGCGCACAATCAATGGTTTCAAATCCAAATACACCAAGGCCGATACAAGGCTTCTGGCTGAGACGGATCGATTGCATAACGACCTGAATGGGGTAGCCATTAAGAAACTCTGTGAAAGGGCTTTTTTACGGGGTGACGAGCGTTACGAGCGACTGGCCGGCATCTCGGTTTCACACCTCTACAATCTCAGGCAATCAAATACATATCGTAATATCCGAACCCACAAGGACTGCACACGTCCAGTAAGGCGAGCCATTGGCACACGTCGTCGTCCAGCTCCTGAAGGACAACCAGGTTTTATTCGAATCGATACGGTTCATCAGGGTGATAAAGACAAAGTGAAAGGTTTGTATCACATTAATGCTGTTGATGAGATGACTCAATTCCAGATTGTTTGCACAGTGGAGAGAATTAGCGAAGCCTTTCTGATCCCTGTGCTTGAAGAGATTCTGGCAGCTTTCCCCTTTAAATTACAGGGTTTTCACTCGGATAACGGATCAGAGTATATAAATTATAGCGTAGCAAAACTACTCGACAATCTTCATATAAAATTCACGAAATCAAGATCAAGAAAAACAAACGACAATGCGCTTTCAGAATGTAAAAACGGTGCAGTTATAAGAAAGATACTTGGTTATGCCCATATTCCACAAAAATATGCGACAGAAGTAAATGAATTCAATCGAAAATATCTCACCCCCTACCTGAATTATCACAGGCCCTGTTTCTTTGCTGAAACTGTCGTAGACAAGAAAGGTAAGGAGAGAAAAAAGTATCTTTATGAAAATATGATGACACCGTACGAAAAATTCAAATCATTACCAAAAAGTGCAAAATATTTGAAGAAAGGAATCACTCTTGAAGCTCTACAAGCAAAGGCTGATTCTATGAGCGATAATGAAGCAGCAGAAAGGCTTCAGTCTGCACGAGAATCACTTTTTAAAACCATTTTTGAACGAAAGGCCTGAGCGCACTGGCTTATGCTTCTTTCAGGCTCATTTTAGGATTGGATAATACTGTGTCGCCTGTGTTGATCCGTTCACTTTCTGTTGTCACCGAATTTCTCGATGCTTTGAGCGATTCATTAACATCCGTCAAGCCTGCAGCTCGACTCACCACAATACAGAAGACCATGTTAGGGGTGATGATTGTAGGTGTCATCATTGCGGAAACCCTCAACTGGGCTGCGTTTGAACGCAGGAGCCTCGGCAAGTTCAAGTCCACTCGGCTGTGCTGGATATTTTATTCCGCAAAAATTGCATGGAACCTCTTGTTGGAGGCCAGTATTCGCAACATCCTGAGCCACTACGATATCAACGGTGGTGCCCTTGATTTTGACGATACAGGCAAGAAAAGATCGAAAAGAACGACCCGGATTGCAGGCACTCACAAGATCAAAGATAAAGCCACTGGTGGTTACTTCAATGGCCAGGAGTTGGTCTTTATGGTTCTGGTCACCGATACCATCACGGTTCCTGTAGGGTTCCGTTTTTTCGTGCCAGACCCTGCGCTGTCCGCCTGGAGAAAACAGGACAAACAGCTTAAGCAGCAGGGGGTTGTTAAAAAAGCAACGTCCCAAGCGGCCAAAGCCTGATCATCAGCGCTATCCAACTATGCAGGCACTAGCATTAGAGATGGCTCAGGAATTTGTTAACGCTTTTCCTGACGTAAAGATCAAGGGCGTTCTGGCTGATGCTCTCTATGGCACGGGCGAATTTATGGAGAAAGCTTCTGCTATCACAGGCAAGGCGCAGGTAGTCAGCCAGTTACGCTCCAACCAGAAAGTTGCCAGCAGAAATTCTGAGGCTACGGTCAAAGAGTATTTTGCCCGACAGAAAGGCGTAGAAACCCAGTTAATCATCCGGGGAGGCAAACCCAAGAGAGTAACGATGCGGGCTGCTCGACTGTACGTCAAGGCACATGGCAAACGTCGTTTTGTGGTGGCTCTCAAGTATGAAGATGAAGAAGAGTACCGTTATCTTGTTGCCTCTGACATGTCATGGCACCACGCCGATATAGCCCGGCTTTATACGCTGAGGTGGTTGGTCGAGGTTTTTATCCAGGATTGGAAAGCCCATGGAGGCTGGAACAGACTGAGCAAACAGCGAGGTGTAGAGGGTTCCAGGCGTGGCCTGATCCTGAGCCTCCTGTGCGAACATTTACTGTTGCTGCATCCTGAGCAATCCGTCCGGCTTAAGAACAAGCAGCCCGGGTTGCCCGCAGGCTGTCTGATCGAACACCTCAAAGCTGAAGCCCTGGTGGATACCGTCAAAGAAGTGGTGACCTCAGAAGACCCGGAAAGCGCTTTGGAGGCCCTGGTCCAAGCCTTGAAGGGCGTTCTGCCCGTACGAGACTCCAGCAGGCACATGGCGGGACGAGACCTTGGCAAACAAGAACCTACGGAATCACTCAAGGCTCATGCCAGAAAATTTGAACTGCTGGATGCGGCCTGATTGTCAAGCATGAAAAACTGCAGAATCGAGTGTCAGTCATTTAAGGCAGGCTATGGATTCTGATGAATCACTGTCGCCTATTATTGAGCCGACGCCAACACAACAAAGAGTGATGCTGACGACGATTACTGAAGAAGAGGATGAGTTGTTAAGAAGCTTAACCTCTACCTCCACTCTACCCATGGAATAATTGATAATAATTGAGGACAGCCATATATTTACAACATTAAATAATTCTTCTCTGGTAACTCACGCAGACAGCAATAAGAAAAAGTGTTTTTATAGATATGTTGATAAATGGAATAATTGAGGACAGCCATATATTTACAACATTAAATAATTCTTCTCTGGTAACTCACGCAGACAGCAACAAGAAAAAGTGTTTTTATAGATAGTGCCTGTCCGAAAACCCTTAAAACTTAACGCATGATGACCTTCACCCTTGCCGTAATTGATTGAAAATCAACCAGCTCGTTTTTGAAGGTTAATTTTTCAACAAATCCAGAGAAATTCCCTTAGAATTTGTCTTTTTTGATTAAGTGGCATCCTCACGCTGCCGTGATTTTTGTAAAATTGAACTCACTTCCGTATTTCAGCCTGCGAGTCGCAACTTTTTCCGGTCTTGCTCTTGCAAGAGCTTGCCCAATCTATGCAAGTTGCTCCCCAAAACAGCAAGAGCTACATATCGTTTAAAGCCGATCAGCCCTTCGTCCGGACATTTATCAAGACCATGGACTTCCAATGCATTGATATCTGACTCTACAGCCGAATGTTTTCGCTTTGCTCGAACAAACTCAGGATGATATTCGCGCTTTTTATCTTCAGCCGACAGTTTGCCCTTTTTGGGAAGAACAGCCAGATCCAAAAAGGCCTCCAAAGCCACTAAATTTGCCGGACTCCAGAATCCTTTGTCGTAACTGGCCTGAGTCAGATCAGGGAAGCGTTTTTTGGCTCCCTCTGCCATAGATACCGTTACTTTGTCGTCGGTTTCTTTTTGCATGACTTGATGGTTCAGAGTGAAGCCAAATTGGTCCTGCAGGGCGATCTCATTTGACAAACACCAATCCTGTTGCATATTCAAAAAGCTAGCTTTAAAAACTGAATTTTTGAGAAGTACAGGAAATTAGGCTTATTTTGGTACTTTTGCCGTGAAAATCCCCGAATTCAGGACGCAAGCAGCCGCCCTGCACAGAACAAGGAACTATCGTATTAATTGTGGATCAGGTTAATTATCGAACCTGATCCAAATAGCCATACTCGTCCAGCCTGCGTAACCAGCGCGGTGCATTCTTCCTAACCATCAAACCCTCGTAATCAGTGTCAGGATCAATATAAGGCTGTCGTTTCTTGAGTAAGGTATAAATCACACGAATCAGTTTATGTGCAATGGCAATCAGACTTCGTTTGTGACCCCTGCGGATCACCAGACTCTGATATTTACCCTTGAACTGACTCTTGGTCTTGATCGCTGCATTCGCCACTTCGCACAGTGTCGTTTTGATCATCTTATTCCCTTTTCGGGTTCGACCACTTTTACGCTTGCCTGCGCTTTCATTATTGCCCGGGCAGAGTCCGGCCCAGGAAGCAATCTCCTTCATGCCGCCAAACTGACTCATATCATCACCTATTTCTGCGATCAGTGCTGCGGCACTCATCTCACCGACTCCGGGGAGAGTTTGCAGAATTTGCCAGGCTTCTTTCCAAGACTGAACCGTACTCAGAATCTGGACTTCCAGCTTCTGCTGCTGTTCATTCAGGAAATTAATGTGATCCCGGATATCTTTCAGCACAATAAGATGAGAAGGGGATAACTTCTCGTCCATACTGTCCATCAGCTGTTTTCTGTCTGCCTTCAGACGGCCATCCGCTTTCTTGATAATATCCTGAAGGGATTCACCATCAATCAGGGCGTTCACCATGCGCTGACCTGACTTGCCGTTGATGTCACTGATCAGGCCGCCGAGTCGAATACCGCTGTCGTCTAGCGTTTTATGAAGACGGTTCTTCTCATTGGCTATTTGCTTGACCATTGTATCTCGTCGGCGAGTCAGCAAACGCAGCTGTTCCTGATCCGGATGTGGCACAAAACTCGGACGAACCAGACCACAATGGGCAAGGTGAGCGAGCCACTGACTGTCCAGTGTATCGGTCTTGCGACCGGGTACATTCTTGACGTGTCGGGCATTCACCACCCAGGGCTTCAGATCACGACCAATGATGGACGCATAAATACTTTTCCAGTAAACACCCGTACTCTCCATTACGACCAGATCGATCTGATGCTGTTGAAGGAACTGGCACATTAATTCCCGATCTTTGCGGAAAGTACCAAATTCACGGGTTAATACTTGAATGTCGCCTTCTGGCATTTCTTTGCGAACGGCAACCATGACCATCATTTTATGGACATCAATGCCTGCACAGTTTTTCACAATGGGTTGCATCGTCTATGCTCCAAAGGTTCACGGAGGAACAGCAGAGCCTGACGGACTGGATCGGACCGCCATAGTCTCACTTGGAGAAAAGGGCTGTTTGCCGTGCATTCAATGTTCCAGAAATGGAGCCTTGATGGTGCCAGTTCTGAACCATGAGATAAGCGAGGGTGCGAACGATCCAGCCCAGGTCAATTTGTATTCAGGGTCTAAAAGCCACTGCAAAAACATCGACCACTGTCAGGCTCTGCATCAGATACATTGTGGCAGAGTATTTTTTTCATGCTGCAGGGAGACCGAAAATACGGTCATGAAGATTTGTGTGCTGAATAATTAGCCAAACAGAGAAAGTTAGTGCCAAATGAGATCGCCCTGGTCCTGTAATACACACACACGCAGCCCCAGCTCAACGGGAACACCCGCTTTACCTTTGCTAATCCATTCAGTATGAGGCTCATGGAATGAGAATATTTTTTCAGAATGAGGTATTTTTTCATCATCAAAAACACGTCGGCAGGTCAGACCAACCTGATAGTGAATGCAGCTGATCCAACGCTTCAGGGCTATCAGTCGATCCTTATCAACACCCTTATTCTCCAGTAGAGATAATGTTAGTTCTGCTTTTTTTGCTATTTTCTGACTGCGATTCAGGTAATAAATGTAGGCATCATCTACTTTGTCCTGACAAGCCTGCTTTTGCACTTTACTGGAAGAGGTCGAGTGCTTAAGTCTGCGAAGTTTGTTGTACCGTTTTTTATGTTGTTTCTGTAGCTCTGCGGACTGTCTCCAGGCGGTTAACTGCTTCTCTGCTGCCAGAACCGTGGCTGTCTCGATCGTTTTACGACAGGCTTCCTCTAACAAGCCGATGTCCGTTGGATATCTCACATTGGTTTTTACGACAAAGGAATCGCAACGGCCCTGTAGCCGTTCATATTTTTTTTTACCAGCTCATGCCCGGCAGAGACAGCAATCTGGCTGATCTCATCAAGAACTTCCGGTGTGAAAAGCGAAATATTGTCCTGTAGGGTTTGCAGGCGATATTGGTACTCGTCATAAGGTCCATGACCTAATATTTGCCGGAGTTTTCCATGCTCGTTAGCCAATTCACGCAGGCGGTCAAAATCACAATTAATCACCAGCCGAAGTGTTCCAAAGACCAGTATTCTCCAGAGATCCATCCCTGGACGACCATTCTTTTTGTCCACAGCTTCCGGAATCATTTTTTCAAGTGCAAGGAAGACCGCTTGTCGTAAATCGGTATTTATATAAAGGTGCTGCAATCCTCTTAAAATACGTGGAATATCGTCCCGAGAGCGAGGGTCGAACTGGATGGCAGAGATGTCGACTTCACCCAAATGTAACTGTGGATTAATTGGTTTACGCATAATTTTTGAAAATAACAGCCGGTAGTTGAAAACTTCAGTATCTATATTGGGCTTCAAGCCCTGATTTTCAAGGGCTTAGGGTTTTCGGACAGGCACTAGATATGTTGATAAAGAATCGACTTAGATTTCAAACTGATGTATTAAAAAAACTGAACGAAGGCAGAAATACTGTAGTTTCAATATTACGAGGATATTGAAGCAGGTTGTTTCAAATGAAGTTTTGAAGTTTGACTAATATATGCTCACCCTGAAAATACTCGACAGCATGCCGTTAGTCCTTGCATCCATTGTTGTCCTACTTGTTCTGCGTATGCCCGCATTGATGCTAACCGACCCACCGCTCGACGGAATTGATTGTTCCAACCTATGGTCTTCAACCATTCATCAGAATCAATGCCCAGCCGTTCCAGAATAGGAGGCGCATCATGCCTTATATGCCCACGCTTATCCGGCCGGATTTCTCTTCCAGCCCAGTCAACCAGTTCCAGGTAATTAACCAAAGTAAAAGGAATCGCAATATCCGGATTTTGTCCCTGGGCCCGAAGAGGCTTTAACTGGGCACTCTGTTTATTGCCCGTGGTAGCCGTGTACTGTTTGATACGACACTCTATGCGACTCTCTATACGACACCGTATAGAAGTAAAGTCCGATGATTCAGGTGTTTTGGCCAGCTTTGCTCTAATCGGATTCAGATCCACATAAGCCATGCAGGTCAGCAATGCGGCCTCATCCAACAACGCCTGACTTTTAAATCGTCCTTCCCAGAAACGATCTTTACACCGATCTTCTTTGTTTGCTTCCCTGGCCAGATGCTCATTCAAACACCTCATGAACCAGCTGATATCCATCAAACGACTGCGGTATTCTTCAGCATATTCATCTACCCGCAAGAGTTCGCCTTGATCAAGCTTTATTCCAGCCAGATAACGCTGCACAAGAACAGGCCCGGTGAATAATTGTGTCCATCGGGCAAAGATATCATCACGGTTCCAGCTCTCTGCAGCAGCCGTATTGATATGTAACACCACATGATAATGGTTCGACATCACCGCATAGGCGCAGACTTCTATGGCAAAAACTGAAACCAGCGCATCCAGACGATCTACTACCCACTGCCGACGATGCTCATAATCCTGACCGGAGAACGAATCCTTGCCACAGAGAAAAGCACGACGAACGCAGCGAGCCATGCAGTGGTAGTAGGGTGTACTGGAACGGTCAATCAGGTTTCTGCGTGCACGGGTCATGGCTTCTCCTGCGTATGAACAATCAATGGCAGAAGAAAGATAGATCAGATTTTGTTGAGGTCAAATCATTGGCTGTCCCTTAGTTCTCTCCTTAGTTCTCTCGTCCCTTAGTTCTCTCGCGACAACGCCCTTGCCCTTTCGCTAACCTTCGGCTCTGCGAATACCTGGTAAGGGGTGTAATTAAAAGTGTTCATTAGAAGTTTTTCTGCCCACAAGACCTCAATATGAACGATAATGTAAGAGTATTTCTCAACCCTAGTCAGTATTATGCCCTCACCTATTTCTCTTGCTGATAGACTTGCAGCCCACCCCGAGCTTGAGCTTAGAGTTTCTGCACTTCTGGATATTGTTGAAGCCGAGTCAGGTCTCCTGGATCGTGCTGATGATGCTGAAGAAGCCGTCATTGCCCACCTGCGTGAAATGGGCAATGAACTGCTTACTGGCTGGGGTACCTACAAGGAAGATCAAAAATTTGGCGAGGCTTGCCTGAAGCACCCCGGAGCTAAAACTCAAAAAAAAACACTTATTGGCTGAGCACCTATGGGAAAATAGAAGTTCTTGAACGCTGCCAGACGGTAGACAAACATCGGGTCAGACCTTTCAGTCATGCCGCTCATATTCACTGTCGCGACTACTCCCGCACAATTCAACGTAAAATTGTAGACTTTGGTGCAGATAGTTCTTTTCAGGCAGCTGCAAAAAAAATACATGAACATTATGGTATTGATGTGCCTGAGTCTTCTATTCGAGCCATAACTCTTGAGCACGCAAGCTGTATGCAAAATGATTCCATCAGTGCATCACAAAATCGTCAGGACTGCCTCGGTGAAGCTGCCCAGTTCATAGGAGAAATGGATGGAAGCATGATTCCTGTTGTCCTCATTGATGAAGAGGCAGAAGGTGACAAACGCAAAGCACGTAAAACTGAATGGCAGGAGGCTAAACTTTGCCAGGTCTATAAGCTGGGTAGTTCAGATAAACGTCATCAGGCCACAATGGGAGGGCCGGATGAAGCAGGTGACCAGTGGTTGAGTTGTGCAATAGAGCAGGGGCTCAACCGGCAATCCTCTATCCATTGCGTGAGCGATGGAGCCACCTGGATTGCCAACCAGACAAAGAGAGTGTTTGGAGAGCAAGGAAGTTTCCTCGTTGACTATTATCATCTCTCTGAGCACTTCGCTGATGCAGCAGAAGAGTGTGTCGGGTTTAACAAGGAAACACGTGTACAGTGGCGGCATATCCAGCAGGAACGCATGAAATCTGGCAATGTTAATGCCGTCATGGCAGAGCTTGATCCGCATAGAAACGGAAAGAAAGGCAAAGCAGCCAATAAACCAGAGGAGTGTCACCGATATATCCGAAACCGTCCAGGGCAATTCGAATATGCTGCAGCAGAAGCAGCCAATCTTCCCATTGGCTCTGGCGAAATAGAAAGTTCTAACAGTGCAGTAGTGCAGATGCGACTAAAAATACCGGGTGCTTGGTGGAAGCCTTCCATCGCAGGAGCAATGCTTTGCTTAAGAACATTGCGTTCTAACGGGGACTGGGATCAGTACTGGCAGCAAGCTGGATAATGGGTAGATGGAACACTTTTAATTACACCCCCTGGTAAGAGGACTTTCACCTCTCTAGTTAAGTGCCATGCTCGGCACACACGCCAATTTCAGGGGCTGCGCCGCAGGCGCAGTCCCATGGAAAATTTTTGTTATGTTCCGCTGACCAGGTATAGACTGGAGTGGGGTTTTGTGCGGGTATTGGTGTTTATATGTCGTTCTTTTATGAATCTAAAAAACTAACGCATTGCTTTAGAATAACAATATTTACATTAGCTTTTTTATATATTGATGTTTGCTCTATCTGCATGGCTGGTACGGGTCTGACTCCGTCCCCACCAACGATGTCATCAGGAGGGGGGAGTGGCGGTGATGATCGAGACCCATATCGCTGGGTACAAATTGGGGAGCAAACATTTTATGTGCAGGCTGAAGATGAAGAGCTACTTCAGTTGCTTTCACAACAACTTGAGCAGTTGCGAAATGCAGGAGTACTCATCCCTCACAGCATCACTTGGGGAGCAAACCTCTATCCAGCTGAATGGATACCCCAAGCGATAAGAAGATTGATGGTACGCTATCCAAACGGAGTAACTATTTTGTCTGCTAGTGCTTGTTTTGCCGGAATGATAGCATATTGCAGATACAGAGGGATAAGCGGCCCTCTAAGTCCAATATTCCAAGGAGCTGGTTCTGCGACTCTTGCTCACATGATGTTTTTTGTAAATTTATGTCCCTCTTCATTGCAGCGGCCATTAGTAGTTGGTTCTATAGGTGCGTCGGTAGCTAATACGATTTGTAAAAATACTATTGCTCATCATCGTTCGATATTGCAATTACGCAGAACTACAATTTTAAATCCTCAGATTATTTTACTGGTAACACGGCAAAACCATTTACAAGTACTCAACTTTGATCAAGATGTAGTCGTACAAGCACAAGCAACTAGTCCGAATGATGAACACGATAGTACTGAGATGCCAAATACTTCGATTCAAACCTTAATCGGAATACCGTTAAATTATCTGAGACAAACATATTATTGGCTTATATCTCTTTTTTACCATGAGCAGTAGTTGCCTTTATGGGTTATTGCACTATTCAAGGAACATAACGCCCGCAATAACCGGCAGATGACGCGCAGCGGCAGCTGTCCGGCGGAAGCCACGCAGTGGCTGGAGCGAAGTTGATTGCCTTGGTACGCCCGGCATGGGCATGAACTTATGGGGTGAAAGTCCTCTGTAGGAAGGTCACCATCGAAAACCATGTTGTGATTAGATGCTAACTACTAGCGAATGGCAAAGGCCAGCCCGTGAGGTCTGGTCTGAAGGAAGCCGGACGCAAAACTGCGAGCTGATGAACAAAAACATCATATGAGGCGTAGGCTGGAGGCGAGTTGGCACAAGACGACGAAGCCATGTGCTGCTTTTTATTGGAGAGCAGGGCCACCGTAAATGATGCAGCAGTGCAGTGAAAGTGCATGTTCCTCTTTTCGTTATAGAGAGCGGGGAGATCTGCTTAACACGCGATCGGTTCCTTTCCAGTTCTCAGCCACTGGTTTCAACAGGCTCGGCGAACAGAACTTATCCGGCTGTTCGAGCAAACAGGATAACAACCGATAGCGCCTGCAGGGGTAACCCTGACGGGTGATTAGGCAGAAGTCAGCAGACGGCATAGTAGTCAAATGCCCAGCGTAATGGCTGGGACACGGTGAAGGCCTGAACATCAGAATAAAGGACGACTCCATGGATGGAGAAGGTAGGGCGACGCAGGATGCCAAAGCCGAGGAGCCTTGTCAGACTTGAATACACGAACACCGCCCGGTGATGACGTGACTCAGCGTACTGCCCCGCAGCCAGCCTTTAGCAACACTCTATTCGAACGTGCTCTGCATCCTGAGAATCTTCAGAGTGCATGGAAACACGTTCGCGCCAACAAGGGAGCCGCCGGTGTTGATGGAATGAGCATCGACGAATTTCCCAACTGGGTACGCGGTGGCGGCTGGAAGAAAACCACTGTGCAATTGCGCAACGGTCACTATCAACCGGCGCCCGTCAGGCGTGTTGAGATCGAGAAACCTGACGGAGGAAAACGCCTTCTTGGTATTCCCACCGTCAGAGATCGCGTGATTCAACAAGCCATCGCCCAGGTACTGACACCGATATTCGATCCCGCATTCTCAAACAACAGTTTTGGGTTTCGGCCTCATCGAAATGGGCAGCAAGCCGTGAAACAGGTGCACCGCATAATCCAAAAGGGTTATCGCATCGCGGTGGATGTTGATCTCTCCAAATTCTTTGACCGGGTCAACCATGATTTACTGATGACACTGTTAAGCCGCAAGGTAAAAGACAGACGTCTGATGCACCTCATTGGTTGTTACCTGCGCGCCGGTATCATGGACGACCAGCGTTTTCTGGAAAGCCGGGAAGGTGTTCCGCAAGGTGGCCCACTGTCACCGCTATTGTCGAACATCATGCTCGATCCACTGGACAAAGAACTGGAGCGTCGAGGGCACAAGTTTGCCCGCTATGCCGACGACTTCACGATATTGGTGAAAAGTCAGCGAGCGGGTGAACGTGTTCTGCCCAGTATCAGTCGGTATCTGCAACAGCGTTTAAAACTGAGAGTGAACACCACCAAGAGCCACGTTGTGAGAACCAGCGAAAGTCAGTTTCTGGGATTCACCTTCCGGGGAAAGTACATTCAATGGCATCCGAAAGCCCTGCAGCGATTCAAGCAGAAAGTTCGTAAACTCACCAACCGCAACTGGGGTGTTTCCATGAAATACCAGCTCTTCAAAACCAGCCAGTATTTACGCGGCTGGATTCATTACTTTGGAATCGCCAACGGTTACCAGCGGTGTGTCGATCTGGATCACTGGATACGACGCAGGATTCGCATGGCCTATTGGCGACAGTGGCGAAAGCCGCGCACCAAAGTCAGACAATTGATGAAGCGAGGTGTTCATGTTCAAGCCGCTGTTGCTTGTGGCTTAACCAGTAAAGGCCCATGGCGTAGTTCGAAAACACCGGGAATTAATCAGGCATTGTCGAATGCTTATTTAAAATCGCAGGGGTTGTACGCACTACGCGACGGATGGATCAAGCTTCACCATTCCTGATGAACCGCCCGGTGCGGAGCCGCTTGCCGGGTGGTGGTGTGTCATGAGAACAGAGTCGGTCTGTTCGTAACTGTAATTGAGATGGAGGTGGGCCCTCCGGTGGCGGCTTCTGGAAGCGACCACCAAACCACTGTGAGCTGCGTTGATTAAGAGTCAGGGTGGTGAGCGTCACAGAAAAGGCGCAACTAGATTGCGTCAGGTATGAGTTCGGGAGATGAACGCAAGTGAACCATTGATGACGTGTCGTAAGCGTATATATCGACATCAAAAATGAGGGGCACCACTACCTTATGATAAGTTCAGGGGTTATCCAGTTACTGCCTGAGCGGTGTCCGGCACAAAGATGGCATGAACCGATTTCAGGCTCTTTTATGGAACATGAGAACCTGTCGCTCTGGTGTTAAGGGAGCCAGCCAAGCTGACAAACAGCAAGGCTCAGAGTACCAATACAGAGCACAGGGGCGGATCAGCTCGTAGTAGTGTTGAAGCATCTGTAATGGATGTGGAGCAAAGGGGCTGACTTATCCAGCGGAAGGAGTAGATCAACCGATTTATTGGAATGAATCTATGACGGAAGCAAAACCGTTCACAATTTCTAAAGAGCTTATCTATCAAGCCTGGCGAAGCGTGAAAGCGAACAAAGGTGCTGCCGGTATTGATGGTCAGTCTCTGGCTGACTTTGAAACCCATTTAGGCAAGAACCTGTACAAAATATGGAACAGAATGTCATCGGGCAGTTACTTTCCTCCCCCCGTCATGCGTGTAGCCATCGACAAGAAAGATGGAGGCACGAGGCTGCTGGGAGTACCGACGGTAGCCGACCGTGTAGCCCAAACTGTGGTAAAGCTGATAGTCGAGCCATTAGTGGAACCTGTATTTCATGAAAACTCCTACGGCTACAGACCTAACCGCTCAGCGCATCAGGCGTTGGCGTTAGCTCGAAAACGCTGCTGGCGACGAGACTGGGTCATTGATCTGGACATCAAAGGTTTTTTCGATAATCTGGATCATAAACTCATCATGCGAGCAGTGGAACATCACATCAGGGAACCTTGGGTATTGTTGTACATCAAACGTTGGCTTCAGGCTCCGGTTGAAAATGAAAGTCAGGAGTGTCCGCGCGTAAAAGGAACGCCACAAGGGGGAGTTATTAGCCCATTGTTGGCAAACCTGTTCATGCATTATGCGTTTGATCATTGGTTGGAATGTAATATCCAGAATGTCTGGTTTGAGCGTTTTGCTGATGATGCGGTTATTCATTGTCACAGTAAACAAGAAGCAGAGTTCACGCTGGAAGCAGTAAGACGTCGTTTACTCGACTGTGGTCTTACATTGCATCCGGAAAAGACGAAACTGGTTTACTGTAAGGATGAGGACAGAACAGAAACGCATGAAAACACATCTTTTGATTTTCTAAGTTATACATTCAGAACGAGATTAGCCAGAAACCGGTATGGGAAATTCTTTCCCAACTTCTTGCCAGCGATGAGCAAGGCATCCGCCCAGCGTATCAAAGACAAGATAAGGGAGTTAGAAATTCCCACGAAACGATCATTGTACTCTCTTGAAGAGCTTGCAAAACTGATCAATCCACGTGTTCAGGGCTGGATCAACTACTTTGGAAAATTTTATCCATCAGAGTTGAGAAGAGTATTGTCATATGTGGAAGCCACTCTGGTTCGATGGGCTATGGGAAAATACAAGAAATTGAGGGGCAGAAAGAAGCGTGCAGCTCGATGTTTGGGGCGCATCGCTCAGAAAGCTCCTTGGTTAATGGCACATTGGCGAGCAGGCTGTGTGTCAGCGGTTGGATAAGAAGAGCCGGATGAATCGAGAGGTTCAAGTCCGGATCTGTGAGCAACTGACGGGGAGGTTCCGCCGGTTGACTCGACTGGGGGCTGGAGGTTAAAGACCTCTGGCTACCCGATTGAACCAAGCCGCTACGCGACGAAAACAAGCACCGCTGCGAATGTCCAATACTTCCTGATTCCACAACAACCCGTTGTGGCTTATTCTGGAAGTCCATTCAATGAACAGTACCGAACAAAAACGATTTGAACAACTGTACCAAAAACACCTGCAAGCCTTGGTACTCCAAGGAAAAAGCAAGTCCACTATTGATCTTTATAGCCGACCACTGCGGCGTCTAGCCACCTTCTTTAACCGCTGTCCCGAAACCCTCACTCCCGATGATCTGAAAACCTATTTTGCTGCTCTGGTGAAATCTCATTCATGGAGCACCGTCAAAACCGACCGTAACGGGATTCAGTTTTTCTGGAAACATATCCTTAAGAAACACTGGGTAGTGGGTTAAACCTGTAGGTTCCGAAAAGTCAGCTATGATACGACAGTAGACGTATTGCTAGCGAGTTAAATATGACTTGTTCTTTAATAGTACGCTGTAGTACTTGTGACAGCCAAAACATCAAATACATCGGTGTTAGCGCCCATAATGTACCGCGCTACCTGTGTTGTAATATTGACTGCCATGTTAAAACGTTCATGCTCAAATATCGTTACAAAGCCTACGAGCCTGGAGTTAAGGAAAAAATCGTTGAGATGGCAATTAATGGCAGTGGCGTAAGGGATACAGGGAGGGCTATGTTCCCGCCAATAGTTGTATTGCTTACTCCCTATGTTTACAGGGCTACAGACGTGCCTTATAAAGTAGAGATATGACTAAATCTTGTATATTGCATTTGTTTATTGCCCAAAGAACAGCGATTTGTTCTGGGATACCTTCCTATCTCATGAATAGCCATATGTGGAGCAGGAAAATAAAGTTTTTATAGGACTTTAGTGCTCCCAACTATTGACGGGAACATAGCCTACAGGGAGGGTGTTGGGTATTAGTAAAACGACTGTCATAAACACCTTAAAAAAAAAGAAAAAGGCTTAATCAAAGTTAATCCTAATATCCGCACAATGGAGCTTGGAGATGAGAGTAATATACATCTAGAGCCTGCCTGCGAAGAGGCAGAGCTTGATGAGCAATGGTCATTTGTTAATAGTAAATTTAACCAGCGCTGGCTTTGGCACGCAGTTGACCATACCACCAATACGGTTCTTGCTTATGCCTTTGGAAAGCGAACTGACAAGGTATTTAAGACTCTAAAAGAGCTGCTCGCTCCATTTAATATAAAGAGATTTTATACTGATAATTGGGGTGCATATGATCGGCATCTTAATCCAGCAGAGCATGTTGTAGGGAAAACAAATACACAGAAAATTGAGAGAAAAAACCTCAACTTCAGGACTAGAATTAAGCGTTTAGCTCGTAAAACAATTTGCTTTTCAAAATCAGAGAAAATGCACGATATCGTGATTGGTCTTTTGATAAATAAATTGGAATTCGGGATTGATATTCATGCAATTTAACAGGTTTAACCCACTACCCCTGATGTGATGTTCCACTGCTCGCATGATGAGTTTATGGTCCAGATTATCGAAAAACCCTTTGATATCCAGATCAATGACCCCTTCTCCATCATCAAGAGTGTCGCCAGCAGCGTTTTCGAGCTAACGCCAACGCCTGATGCGCTGAGCGGTTAGGTCTGTAGCCGTAGGAGTTTTCATGAAATACAGGTTCCACTAATGGCTCGACTATCAGCTTTACCACAGTTTGGGCTATACGGTCGGCTACCGTCGTCTTCTCAACAAGAGCGCCAGCAGCCTCGTGCCTCCATCTTTCTTGTCGATGGCTACACGCATGACGGGGGGAGGGAAGTAACTGCCCGATGACATTCTGTTCCATATTTTGTACAGGTTCTTGCCTAAATTTATTTCAAAGTCAGCCAGAGACTGACCATCAATACCGGCAGCACTTTTGTTCGCTTTCACGCTTCGCCAAGCTTGATAGACAAGCTCTTTAGAAATTGTGAACGGTTTTGCTTCCGTCATAGATTCATTCCAATAAATCGGTTGATCTACTCCTTCCGCTGGATAAGTCAGCCCCTTGAGCCAGTTAACCGGAGATTTAGTGGTCTTTTAAACGGTATCAGGCACGCTAACGCCACTCATTGGCTCAGTGGGGAATGTAAAGTGGACCCCACTGTCTAGACAACGAAACGGCTTTTTTAAGTTATGTTCCGACAGTGGTTTCCAGACTCAAGAAAAATGTATTGCGTGTGGTGTCTGGTAGTTCAACGACTGGTGTAGTCGCTCCGTATTGTAGAACTGAAAGTATTTCTCCAGTCCCGTATAAAGTTCCAGCACTGTTTTGAACTCGTGCATATAAAGCCATTCATATTTCACAGAGCGCCAGAACCGTTCGATAAAAATATTATCCAGTGCTCGCCCTTTGCCATCCATACTGATCTTGATATCCCTGTCCTGTAAAGGTTTCAGGAAATCCTGGCTGGTAAACTGACACCCTTGATCGGTATTAAATATTTCTGGTTCAGTCGTCACCAACGCACGTTCCAGAGCCTGAATACAAAAATCAGCGTCGAGCGTATTGGATAACTCCCAGCTGACAACGTAGCGGCTGTACCAATCGATAATGGCCACAAGATACATGAAGCCCTGCGGCATCGGGCAATACGTTATGTCAGTACTCCATACCTGATTGGGTTTAGTGATGGCTAAACCCCTGAGTAGGTAAGGATAAACCTTATGGCTTTTGTTTCTCAGGCTTGTACCGGGCTGCGGCGCAACACCAACAATGCCCATTGTGCGCATCAGGCGCTGTACACGTTTCCTGTTAACTTCATGGCCTTGTGTCTCCAGCCATGCCGTAATTTTACGGCTTCGGTAAAAAGGTGTTCGAGTATACTGCTGATCAATCAACTGCATGATGTTCAGGTTCTCAGCACTTTCCTATGCAGGGTGAGCCTGGTAGTACCAGCTGGATCGATTAAGCCCTAACAGCTCGCACTGACGACTGACACTCAGAACGGCATGGTTAACCTCGATACATGCACGCTTTTGATCAACGGATAGCGCCAGATTTTTTTTTCAACCAGTCCAGCTCCATTTTGAGCCGACCGATCTCCTGATAAAGCGGAGCTGTTAACTCATCCGGATCAATATCTGGCGATGTTCGTCCAAAGAGTTCTGAAACCTGCTTCAGTAGAATTCTTTTCCACTGGCTAATCTGGAAAGAGTTCTGAAACCTGCTTCAGTAGAATTCTTTTCCACTGGCTAATCTGGACGGCTGCAATGCCATGCCATGTCAGTAGCGAGCTGATTAATTGTTTTATCGCCTCTGTAGGCTTCCAATGCCACTTGAGCCTTAAACTCAGGCGCATGGCGTTTCCTTTTTCTGACTGTCATTTGTCCCTCCCTGATAGGACATCATACAGTCGGAAAACTTAACTTAGCGAGCTGTCCAGTTTATGGGGTCAACTATAGTTCGGGTGAGTGTGGGATTACATGAACTCCAGCGACAACTGAAGGATATAACCGACATTCACCACCTAACCTGACATTTTCCTGATTTCTGCTATTTATCAAAAAAGCAAATATCAGGAAACAGCCTTATGCCTCCTATTCAATATCGCACTCAGATTCAGAACATGGATCACCTCGGCCTGGTGGCAGGTATGTGCAAAGAGCTGGGCATAGCCGATCACATTGACAGACGTGCACCCAAGGTAGCGGATGAATGGAATGTCTCCCACGGTGAAGCCATTGTCGGCATGATCCTCAATGGCCTCGGCTTTACGGGGCAATCTCTCCATATGTTCCCCCAGTTCTTTGCCAATAAACCTCTCAACAAACTGATCAGGGAAGGGATTAAACCAGAGCATTTAAACGACAAGATTCTGGGAAGAGCACTGGATGAACTCTTTGATCTGGATGTCAGTAAAGTCTATTTTGAGCTGGCTATCAAGGTTGCAACTCATCTCAAATTGCCTTGCGACGCGCTGAACCTTGATGGCACCGGCTTCCACGTCGATGGTCGTTATAATAGCGATAGCGATCTGAGCGATGAAGACCTCAACTGCATCAGGCTTTGCAAAGGTTACAGCCGGGATCACCGCCCGGATTTGAACCAGGCCATATTGCTTCTGTTGACTGAAAACCGGGCAGGCATCCCGTTGTTTATGAAAGCAACCAGTGGCAATGTGACTGATAAGACCAGTTTCAAACAGGTGGTTTCCAAGCACTTGAAGAGTTTCAAAGCCGCACTGGAAGCCCGCTATTTTATTGGCGATGCAGCATTGTATGTGGCAGGGACAATCCAGGAACTTGACCAGCAGGATCAGCTGTTTATTTCCAGAGTTCCTCTCAATATTGGTGCCGCCAAAGAGCTGGTAAGGAGTGCGCCTTCACGAACCATGAAAGCAGTGGAGGGGTTTGACCATTACGAAGCTACAGAAGTGTCGTCTAATTATGCGAACGTAGAGCAACGCTGGGTTTTGTTTCGCAACCAGCAACGCCAGGAAACCGAACAGAAGACGCTGACAAGGCGTATGCAGAAAAAGTCTCTGAAAGAGTGCGAGAGACTGGAAAAGTTGAGCAAAAAAGCGTTCCAGTGCGAAGGAGAGGCCATGGAAGCCTTTAGGCAATGGCAGAAGCAGTCTGAACTTTGTCAGGCTGAGGCTCAGGTTATCGCCAAGCCCTGCTACAAGAGCAAAGGACGACCTGTTAATGGAGCGGAACCCGACCACCTGGAATATTACGTAACAAGTTGTTGCTCGATCGCTGTGCAAACCCGGCAGGATGCCGAAGCATCACTGGGTTGTTTTGTGCTGGCTACCAACGACATTAATACTACTCGACTGGACAGCGCTGAACTACTGAGGACGTACAAATCACAGCAACAGGTTGAACGAGGCTTTCGCTTTCTAAAAAGTCCGGACTTTCTGGTGTCTTCCCTCTATCTGAAGAAACCGGAACGCATTGAGGCATTGTTAATGGTGATGACACTTTGCCTGATGGTCTATGCTGCTATCCAACATCGAATCCGTTATGAGTTGAAGAAGCAGAGCCGAACGTTCCCGGGCATGAAGAAAAAGCCAGCCCAGAACCCAACGGGCAGATGGATTTTCTGCTGCTTTGATGGCATTTATGTGCAGACGATCAACGGAACGGAGAAGCACGTGATTGGCATCTCGGAGAATCAGGCGACAATTATCTTTATATTAGGGTCAACGTACCAATCAATTTATTCCTGACTCAAGAGGGAGTGTGAGAGCAGCAAGATCAATGCACGGAGGCTTGTCCCTGTCATCTCCGGCTGCTGAAGGTGAGGTTTTTTCTTGTTTGTGTTTTTCATGAATGGATATCCATGAAAGGTTGATTGGGTACTCGTTATCAGGAGAAGTACGTTTATGCTTACAATAAGGTGGTCAAATTTCAAAACCCTTGCGCTGCAGGGGTAGGGGAAATATCAAAGTAGGTGGTGAATGACGGCTATAAGAAAATGATCGAAATTTTGAGCCTGCAATGGTTACGAGTGTAAGGAATCCAAAAAGAACAAAGTGTCCCAGTTTATCTCCATAGGGAATGTGTTTAATAATGTCAAAAAACACATTGCTTCCGCCAGTATTGGCCAGATAGATAATCCACAATATGAAAAGAAAGAATCCTGCAGCGATGGCAGTAATAAATTTATACATGGTTCTCTTCTTAAGTAGAATGATTTTTTAGCATCGGGACTATTCACATCGGGACTATTCACATCGGGACTATTCACATCGGGACTATTCACATCGGGACTATTCACATCGGGGCTATTCAGCCCGGTTTCTGGCAGAACTAACCAGCTGTTCCTGACTCGAATGGGTCTCTGTCATACATTAATCTGTAGTTCTCCTGAAACTCGCTCAGTGGTAATACCATAGCCTGGGCAAATGGCACTACATCTTTTTTCCAGCCCGGACTGTTGTGTCCATAGAGTCTGAAAAGTGTCTTTATTAACATTTCAGTAATCGCTGCAGAACCACGATAGTGGGGTGTTACATGATAAAGCCACCAGTGAAATTCAGAAATTTTCAGTGATACCTCAGACATGCTGAGCGAGCCAGCATGGGAAACGATTTTTTCAAACAATGACTGACAATAGCTCATGGCCTGAGCAATATTTCTTTCATCCATATGAACCCAGGTCAGTTTGACTTTTTCGTCTTGTAAATATTCATCGAGTTTTGATAAATTCCGCTGTTCCATAATTTCATGTTTTACTTCGGGTGTACTGAACTCCATCCAGATTTCTGTTAAAGGTATTTCTTTATCACCCGCCATACCAGACACATAGGCTATTTCATCAAGTTTTCCGGGACTGACTTTTTCAAGCATTGGTCCGACAGAAAATCTGTAGTTGCTCAGGCAAAGGTCGAAATGCCTTTTCAGCACCGCTTCACCGGCAAACTGATAACTATCAGAAACCCAGGTCGCCAGGCGACTCGCGAGATGCCCAGGGGAAATTCATCATAAGATCTAGCGCTTTTTGAAGATTATTGGGTCAGAATAGTTGTTTCCCGGAATCGAAAACACTTACAAGAATGTATTTGTAGTGTTTGATTTTTTTTCTAGTAATTTCACTAAATCTTCATACTTGGGTGGAGTACCAAACTGGGGTTGTGCAACACCAAGCACAACAGTGCCATCATAAAATATGCAACATGATCAACAATGAACGGCCCTGTAAACATCCCCACCAGAGCAATAAGCATTATGATAATGATCATTGCTCTGACAATCGTTGCATTCTTTACCTTTTTTTTCGCAGCATTAATGGTGGCTATTTCATTTTTGGTAAAATTCATTTGTTCATCCATTCGAACATGTTATTTATCGTTTTAATTTCCGGCGTATCCAGGAGATTCATCACCCGCTGACAATGATATTCAAAATCCTTGTGGGAAAATTCATTCTTGTCAGTGTGAAAAGGTCAGTATACACAGAGCAATGAAGTATCGTTCCACTTTATTACGGTGTCTGGTCAGAGTCACCATCAAACAGAAGTAATGCTACGCTGAAAAGCCCGGGGAGACTGGCCGGTCCAGCGCCGGAAAGCCCGGGAAAAAGCACTTTCATCATTGAACCCTAAACGCTCAGCCATTTCACCAATACTGATTTTTCCATCCTGCAGCCAGGCTTCTGCTATCTGTCTGCGAACCTGCTCCTGGATACGTTTAAAGCTGGTTCCTTCGTCCGTCAGTCTGCGGCTGAAGTGGCGTACGCTGATGTTTAAATGATCAGCCACCTGTTCACGATGCCACGACAAGTGTCTGCTGACTAACCCATAAACCTGCGCAGAAAAATCACTCTGATCTAATTGTTGTAAAGCCTGATCGGCCAGTACCCGCATCTGCTCACTCACCAGAGGATTAGCCTGGGACAATGGCAAAGTCAGCATGCAACGGGGAAAACAGAGTCCATTCTCTGTAGCGGTATACTGCACTGAGCACCCGAGTAACGTCTCAGCCTCGCAAGTCAGTAACTCAGAACCTTGTTGCTGCAAGGTTAACTGGCTGGCCTGGAATGCAGGGCCTGCTAAAATTCGACCCATATTCAGTAATGAGGCCATAACTGCTGCCACCCGCAGATCCCGACAGGGATGATAACGGGGCAGATAGACCAGACGACAACTGACATCACTGAGATGCAACTGAAAATCACTGCCTGCACCGACAATAGGGTGGTAATTCTCCAGCACCGCCAGCGCATCACCCAGAGTTCCGCTACTCATCAGCAGATAACCTAGCACATCAAGGTGACCGGGCTGAATGTGCAGCCCCAGCTTCAGGGCAAAAAGCGGATCATCACTCACATCACTGATTAACTGCCAGAAGCGATCCTGATTGTCTAAAGTGACTCGTTCAGTTCTCTGCTGCAAAATCTGGCGCGCAGGATCAGGCACTTTATAACCCATGGTTTCAAGAGCGGAGATCAAACCGCGGGTAAAGTGAAGAGTGATAGTGGGCAGGTTAATTACTGACATCTGGTTTTATAAGTGTGTCCCGAATGTACTGTTATTTTGTCCCGAGTAGAACGTGCCATTCGCTTCCGGCACATTTATAGTGACAGTTATGGACGGCCCTGTCATTGGAAGATTGTGCCATAAAATAACAATGATTTCGGAGTGTACTCCATGGAATATGCCATTATCGGGGCTGGCCCCATGGGCTTGGCCTGCGCCCGCAAGCTACAGAAGTACAATATCGATTATATCGGTTTTGAACTGCATTCCAGCGTGGGCGGACTCTGGGATATTAATAACCCTCACTCTACCATGTATGAAACGGCTCATCTGATCAGTTCCAAAGGTATGACTGAATTCAGTGAATTCCCCATGCCTGCCGAAACAGCCGTTTATCCTCGCCACGATGCGCTGTGCCAATATTTTCAGGATTACGCTGAACACTTTGAATTGAATCGCCATTATGAATTCAGCACCCGGGTTATTGCGCTGGAACCTGAAGGTGAGCAATGGCGGGTTACTACGGAAAAAAATGGCCAGCGACAATCCCGTTGTTTTGATGGCGTACTGATTGCCAATGGCACCCTGCACAACCCCTCTCGACTGAAACTGCCAGGAAAGTTTGATGGTGAACTGTTCCATGCCTGTGATTACCGCTCCCCTGAACTGTTTAAAGACAAGCGGGTGTTGGTGGTCGGAGCTGGTAACAGTGCCTGCGATATTGCTGTCGATGCCGTGCACCATGCTCGCTCTGTCGACCTGAGTACACGTCGGGGCTATTACTTCCTGCCCAAATTCATTATGGGTAAACCCTCAGACACCCTCGGTGGAAAAATCAAACTGCCCCGGCGTATTAAACAGATGGTGGATGGTTTCCTGATTCGTATGATTATGGGCAAGCCCAGTCAATATGGTTTGCCCGACCCCGATTACCGCATGTATGAATCCCATCCGGTGATCAACTCACTCATTCTTCATCATCTGGGGCATGGCGATATCACTCCACGCCAGGATATTAAAACGGTTAACGGAAAAACGATCACCTTTAACAATGGCGAACAGCAGGACTTTGATCTGATTCTGGCCGCGACTGGTTACAAACTGCACTTTCCGTTTATTGATCAGAAATATCTCAATTGGCAAGGCGCGGCCCCGGCACTCTATCTCAACGCCATGCACCCGGAGTATGACAACCTTTTTGTCATGGGCATGGTGGAAGCCACAGGTCTTGGCTGGGAAGGGCGTGCCGAACAGGCAGAGATGATCGCCTTGTATATTTGCCAGCTGGCTGCCAGTAAAAAAAGTGCAAAAGCTCTGCAAGCCAAAAAGAAAGTGGAAGCCGGTCAACGTGCTGATGGTGGTTTCAACTACCTGCCGCTGGATCGAATGGCCTACTACGTAGACAAGGAAACCTATCGTTCGGCCGTAAACGACCATATCAAAAAACTGCAGGCCGATCTCGACCGGCAACCTGAAATAATGACGACGGCAGGAGCTGCCTGATGCCAGTTGAAACAGCCATAAATTTCAGCCCTTCAAGCCTGATACTTCTTAACGCCATATTGGCGATAATGATTTTCGGGGTATCTCTTACGTTGAAAGCCAATGACTTTAGCCGGGTTGTTCACAATCCCAGGGCACCTGTCGCTGGACTGATCGCTCAATTCCTGTTGTTACCGGGTCTGACCTGTCTGGTGACCTGGCTGTTACAGGTTGAACCGGCCATGGCGTTGGGCATGATGCTGGTTGCCGCCTGCCCGGGAGGCACTTTTTCCAATGTAATGACTTTTATTGCCAGAGGCAATGTAGCAACGTCCATCAGTATGACGGCAGTATCCAGCCTGGCTGCGATTATCATGACTCCGTTTAACTTTGCTTTTTATGGCAGTCTGAATCCTTATACCCGACCATTGTTGCAAGATATTTCCATAGATCCGGTCAATATTGTCGGATTATTTGTGCTGGTGATTGGTGTACCCCTGGTGCTGGGCATGACCCTGGGACAGCGTTTCCCGGCATTGGCTCAACAGGTAGAGAAACCCTTCCGTAATTTTTCGATCCTGGCTTTGTTTGTTTTTGTCGGTATTGGCATCAGTCGCAATATGGAGCAGCTGTCCAATATTCTCGGGATGCTGATGGCTCTGATTATCACTCATAACCTGCTGGCCTTGTTACTGGGCTCGCTCAGTGCCCGTGCCTGCGGCCTGAAAGACCGGGACCGTCGAGCCGTCACACTAGAGGTAGGTATTCAAAACTCTGGTCTGGCTCTTTCTATTCTGTTCACCTTTTTCCCACAACAGGGAACCATGATTCTGGTTGCAGCCTTCTGGGGTGTCTGGCATCTGATTTCCGGTCTTGGCCTCGCTCTGTGGTGGTCGTCGCAGGATAAAACAGACTTCACCCCCATCCCGGAGTTAACTGATGAGCACTGATAAAACCATTCTGATCACCGGTGCAGCCGGATATATCGGCCAGTTACTGGGCCACCGTTTTCACGACAATGGTCTGAACGTCATTGGTATTGATATTCGTGACACTGAACAGACCCGCTTTCTGTTTGAGATAATGGATATCTGCGATACGGGTCTGACTGATTTCATGAGGGAACATAAAGTCACTCATGTGGTACATCTGGCCAGTATTGTCGAACCATCCAAAGACCGTGAACGGGATTTTCAGATTGATGTCATCGGCACAAAAAATGTATTGCGAGCCTGTCAGGACAGCGGTGTGCAGCATCTGACTGTCACCAGCAGTGGTGCAGCTTATGGTTACCACGCCGACAACCCGGAGTGGTTGCTGGAACAGCACCCTCTGCGGGGAAATCAGGAATTTTCTTATTCAGATCATAAACGGCAGGTAGAAGAGATACTCGCCCAATACCGATCAGAGTTGCCTCAGTTGAAACAACTGATTTTCCGGCCTGGCACTGTTCTCGGAGCCAACACCAACAATTTGATTACCCGGTTGTTTACCGGTCGCTTTTTGCTGGCTATTCAAGGCTCTCCCTCTCCCTTTGTATTTATCTGGGATCAGGATGTCATAGCGGCAATAGAGCAGGGCGTGATAGAAGATAAAACCGGCATTTTCAACATGGCCGGAGACGGTGCCTTGAACGTACATCAGCTGGCCGAATTATTGAAAAAACCGGTACTGACTCTTCCGGCCAAACTGGTTTCCGGCTTGTTGTGGCTGGCCAGAAAACTGGGGCTAACCCGCTACGGGCCTGAACAGGTGAACTTCCTGCGCTATCGCCCGGTACTGAGTAACACAGCATTGAAACAGGCGTTTGGTTATATCCCTGCCAAAACCTCTAAAGAAGTGTTTGAGTTTTACCTGAGTCAGAAAAAATAACCTGAAATCCGGGCTTTCGCAGAATATGCTCTGCTTCGGTTCTGATAAAAACAATAAAAGGCAATAAGTAAATGGCAACAGTTCTGATAACCGGTGCCGCCAGTGGTCTTGGCTGGGCTATGGCCCGGGCATTTTATCAACGCGGTGAACATCTTCTGCTGATTGATATACAACAGGAGCTGCTTAATCAACGACTGCAGGAGCTGGAAGCTCTGTCGGGCTCCAATAAAGTGATGTCGTATACTGCTGATCTGTCCGATAGTGCAGAAATTCAACGATTAATTTGTCAGATCAATGATACACAGGATGGTCTGGACATCCTGATCAATAATGCCGGCATCACTCATCGCTCTCTGGCAGAAGAAACCTGCCCCAGTGTGTTTCGCAAAGTGATGGATATTGATTATCGTGGGCCGGTCGAACTGACTCTGGGTCTGCTGCCGCTGCTGAAAAACAAGAAAGGCACCATCATTAATATCAGTTCCATGGCCAGTTGGATGCCGGTTCTGGGACGGGCAGGGTATTGTGCCGCCAAAAGTGCCATGAACCAGTTTTTTGAAACCTTGCGCTGTGAAGTACGTCAGTATGGTGTCCGTATTTTGATGGTGTATCCCAGTTTTGTGGATACTCCTATTGAACACAATGCCCTTGGATTTGATGGCAAACCGGCAAAGCATCGCCGTTCCATGATCGGCAAAATGGAATCCGCTGAATCGATTACCGAACAGATTATCATTGCCCTGGAGAAAGGCCGTGAACGTCTGTTCCCGGATCGCTATACCTGGGCGGCCAGTCTGCTCTACAAAGTGTTACCCAGAGTTTATCAAAAGCAGATGACCCAGCGTTTCGCCAGTGAGCTGGAGGTATGATGATTCAAGTTACACTGGGGCTGTTTATTCTGGTGGCCTATACCATTGAAGCTATTACCGGCTTTGGCAGTATTGTGATCGCCCTGGCTCTTGGCGCCTTGTTGCTGCCAATACCGGAACTGCTATTGATTCTGGTGCCTCTGAATATTTTAATGTCTGGATATCTGACCCTACGTCATTACCGGTCTATTGATCGCAGGGTGCTGCTACGCCTGATTTTACCCATGATGGTAATGGGTATGGTCGCCGGTATCTGGCTGCAGCCTTACCTGACGGGTTTGATTCTGAAAGAAGCGTTCGGAGTTTTGGTGATCTGGTTTGCCGGGCACGCGCTTTGGTCGATGCATAGAAAAACACCTCCGAAAGCACACCATCCCTGGTTGAGTCGTGTCGTCATAATATGTGCAGGTCTTACCCACGGGCTGTTTGCCTCAGGCGGTCCATTACTGGTCTATGGCTTAACGGGTGCCAAGCTGGATAAAACAGCATTTCGAGCCACATTAATTGCAGTCTGGTTTACCCTGAACTCTACTCTCACACTGGTGTATCTGTTTCGTGGAGAATTGCTGTCATCACTGGGTACCAGTGCTCCTTATATTCCCCTGCTTGTGGTCGGGGTCCTGATTGGCGAAAAGCTCCATAACCGGGTAGACGAAACCAGCTTTCGCAAGCTGGTATATGGCCTGCTGGTAATAACCGGTGTGCTGCTATTGCGATAATCTCCAACGATATCGATATCCAGCCACTGCCGTCATTTGATATGGCCAGGGATACGAGGTTGTCAGGAATGAGAGTCGTATTGCTGAGTATTGTTCCTGCTTAAGCTGCTTAATTCACCGATGTAGAGCATTTTCATTAACTGCATGCCGGGCTTGACTCAAGAACGGAACAGCTTGGGCTTTCTTCAGAGCTTCCGGTTTAAATTGAACTGTAAATAAATAAAGGGACTGACTGACCACTTCTTCAAAGGTGGTGATTTTACCATCTGATAGGGTTAACGGAATCTTTGAAACTCTATATGAAACTCTATATGAACCTCTATTTGAACCTCTATTTTGAACCTCTATTTGAACCTCTATTTGAACCTCTATTTGAACCTCTATTTGAACCTCTATTTGAACCTCTATAGGAAAGACGACAACTAACCTGATATAGAGGGTAGGGCGGTCTTAAACACCAAGCGTAGTAAAACATATTGGCATGAACAAAAGTTTGAAAAAATCTGTCCAGATCTCCATATATACACTCAATACTTTGGCTATGTTCCCCTTACTAGTTGAATAAGCTAAACTTCCCATGTCTTCTATGTTTCAGGGGCATGTTATGCAATCTGAACTCTTCCAGAATTTTATTAATTCCATTTCATTATTAACTAGTGAGCAGCGGGATATTCTCAACAGTACACTTCTCAGTACCCGGATTGATAGCGGAGAAATAGCAGAAAAAACTGATTCATCACTAAATTGCAGTGAATCTTGTTTGAAAAATAAGCTCCCTGATTCCGACTTGGAAATGAGCATACTTACCCAGTTTTCAGAAAGTCCACAGTGTCCCAAATGCACAAGTCAGAATATCGGTCTCTGGGGTACTCAAGGAGGGAGGCAGCGCTATCGCTGCAAGACTTGTAACATAACTTTTAATGCCTTCAGTGGAACGCCTCTGGCAAGACTTAGACACCCAGAAAAGTGGAATACCTATTTGACTGGTATGACTTATTCCCTGACCTTACGATCATCAGCCAATGAGTATGATATTGATTTGAAAACAGCCTTCCGCTGGCGGCATCGCTTCCTTGAAGTGATAAATAATGATCAGGCAGAAGAGCTTTGCGAAATTGTCGAACTTGACGAAACTTTTTTTCGGGAATCCTTCAAAGGACAAAAAAATGACCTTCCAAGACCTTCACGTAAACGTGGTAATGATCCGAATAAAGCCCGAAAAGTCCCGGTAATGGTGGCTCGTGACCGTAAACGACACACTGTAGATGGCATTTTGAAAAACGAGAGTGCCGATGAACTGTGTCGCCATTTGAACGGTCGCATATCGATTTCTGCAACGGTCTGTGCAGATGCACACCTTGCACACGAAAAGCTTGCGGAGAAACTTGGATTTGAGTTCAAAGAACTGGTGACATCAGCAGGTCAACATGTTCTGGAAGGTATTTATCATATTCAGCATGTTAACACCTATCACAGCCATTTAAAGCGCTGGATTAGAGGTGCGTTCCATGGAGTTGCTACCCGCTATCTCCCGCATTACCTAGCTTGGAGGCGTGATTTAACAGGAACTATCGAGTTAACAACTGACCGATTCGTCAGCCGAATAGTGGAACATTGGTGCTTTCAACTATTAACGGGAACATAGCCCAATACTTTTGTTTCCTCATGAGGTCGTTTATATGAAATAGCAATGATTTGATGGAAACACGTATCAAAAAAGACGGTGGTTTTTCCAATTGCATCAAATATTGTAAAACTTGAAACAGTTAATGAATGATCCCTAAAGGAATTGCCAGATACCGATATTATCTTTACTGGCTTGTCCATTAATGGCGGTATAAATAACATGCCTGGCTTATCACGTTGGACATGAGAGGAAACTGTCTGTCGTTTGAGCCAACTGTAACTGAAGGCTTGATAGGTTATACAGGTAGGCTCTTCTCTAATTTTAGTGGGTGATTTAATCTATATTGAACACTTCAAGGCAAGGATGCCGACATGCGCGATAAAGAACTCTACTCTAAAATACTTGGCGTTGAAACTCCGTGGCATGTCGCTCACGTGGAACTCTCCATTACTGAAGGAAAAGTCGAAATCTTTCTCGAACATGATGGCAAAAAGCCTTCTAAATGCAGTGTTTGTGATAAACCCTCTCCGGGTTACGATCGACGTCAGAAGAAGTGGCGGCATCTGGATACCTGCCAGTTTCAAACCATCCTTATTGCTGATGTTCCGCGTACACAATGTTCCGATCACGGTGTAAAAACAATACAGGTTCCATGGGCTGAACCGAACTCTGGTTTTACGGCCTTGTTTGAAGCACTTGTTATTGACTGGCTGAAAGAGGCAACAACCAGTGCAGTTGCCCAACAAATGAAGCTTAGCTGGAATGCCATCGACGGTATCCAACAGCGTGCAGTAGCGAGAGGTCTGGCACGCAGAGTACACGACAATCCCAAACGGTTAGCCGTTGACGAAACCTCATTCCAGAAGAGGCGTGAGTACGTCACTGTGGTTACAGATCATGAAAAAGGCATTGTTTTACATTTGGCCGACAACCATAAAGCTGACAGCCTCAATGAGTACTTTGAGACCCTGACGCCAGACCAGAAAGCCGGTATTGAATGCGTTACCATGGATATGTGGAAGCCCTTTATCAAGGCAGTCACATTGCATGTGCCAGAAGCCAGGGAGCGAATAGCATTTGACAAGTTCCATGTTGCCCAGTACTTAGGCAATGCGGTCAATAAAGTTCGCATAGAAGAGCATAAAGCGCTTATGTCTACAGGGTCAGACTTACTCAAAGGTACCCGGTTTGACTGGCTAACAAATCCTGAAAATATGAGCGATGAAAAGTGGGAAGCGTTCGAGCCGTTGCGTGATTCAAAGCTGAAAACAGCACGAGCCTGGGCCATCAAAGAGATGGCGATGACACTGTGGAATTACACATCACGAGCTTGGGCTATCAAGGCATGGAAACGGTGGCTGAGCTGGGCACTGAGGTGTCGGCTTGAACCTGTTCGTAAAGTGGCCAAGATGATCAAAGAACACCTGTGGGGAATTATTAACGCAATAGTTCTGAAAGCCGACAATGGCCGTGCAGAAGGCATGAATGGAAAGATACAGCGACTCAAGGGTCGAGCCTACGGCTACAGAAACAGAGAAAGGTTCAAAACTGCAATTTACTTTCATTGTGGTGGCCTTGATCTTTATCCAAGAGGGGTGAATCGCTGAAATTTACCCACACAATCTGAGGTAGAGCCTACAGGTATGGCTGTATTGGTCACAAATGGAGGTGGTGGCAGCAGCATTATTATCTATTTGTTCCCTGATTATTAAGCGTACTTCTGAATCTGAGCTTGAAGGAATAAATTCAACCAGTTCGGATGAACTATATTTTGAGTTGTTAATTTCGGTGTCAAATTGAAGGTATTGATTTACTGCATCCATGCTTACCGCATAATCAATATTAATTTCTGATATGTAAGTTAATTCATCTCCTGATAAGGCAGTGCCATAAGCCAGAAAAATTGCAACAAAAGAATACAAAGTTATCGTAACTCCTAAAAAAGTGCTGGATTGAGGTAATAATTACACCTTTCAGCGACTACCCTTGTTCCATGGCTTTTTCAACTCGCGACGAGCAGCAGAGAGATCAAATCGCAAAGCTTCTTGGGTTCATCACTCAACAGCAGGAGCAGATTACTCAACAGCAAAAGCAGATTACTCAACAGCAAGAGAAGATTGTTCTTCTGACAGAACATATCGAAGCTCTTGAGGCAGAGATACGCCAACTGAAAAGACTGCCTCCCAAACCAGACATCAAGCCGAATATCAAACCTTCTGATGAAGACGACAGTGGTAGTTCAGACTCCGACACAACTTCTCAAAAAGATGACAGCGCAGAGGGTAACGACAGGAAACGCAAGGTCAAAAAGCCGAATGAAAGCACCCGGAACCCACGCAAATCACCAGACAAACCACCCGTAGAAGAAAGCATACCGATTGAGTTGGACGATATTCCGCCTGGCTCCACCTGGAATGGGTACACACCGTTCAATATTCAGGATCTGGTGATCAAGGCAACCAGTGTCAGCTATCTGTTGGCACAATGGATCACGCCCGATGGCAAAACACTAACAGCCAAGCCTCCGAATAGCTTACACGGCCATCACTATGGGGTGACATTACAAGCTTACGTCCTTCACCAGTATTACGGGTGCTCTGTCACTCAACCTCAGTTACTGGAATCGCTCTGGGATATTGGCATCTCTATATCTAACGGAGAGTTGAGTCACCTTCTCTCCAGAGACCATAATGCATTTCATGCTGAAAAAGACGAGATTCTGGCAACGGGTATTCGTTGTTCCAGCTATATCCAAACAGACGACACAGGTGCAAGATTTGCACAAAGGGCAAGCAACGGCTACCACAGAAATGGCTGAACAGTCGTCAAACGCTCGGTGTGACCTTTTTGGACAGGGAGTCGTGGGAGAACGACCATATTTGCAATGAGTCATTTGCAGACAAAGGCTCAGTACTGGTGCAATGAACATGCCTTTGGGCTATTTACACCCTGAACAGCAAGAGCCGGAAAAATTTCCTGAGTCTTTTGCATCGCCCTTACCGCACTTACACGCTGACAGAGAACGCTCTGGACTATCTGGAGGCGCTTAAATATCCACAGAAATGGCTGAAAGTCGTCAAACGGTATCTCGGTGTGACCTTTTTGGACAGGGAGTCGTGGGAATCCTGTATGAACGACCATGATTTAACGGGAAAGCTGCGTTGTCGACAAGCCTGTGAAGCGCTGATTTATGCAAGCCTGATTCATCATGGGGCTGGCCATCTGACTACCTTTAGTGATGGAGCGCAGCAGTTTAATGTCTTTAAGCATGCTCAGTGTTGGATACATGCAGAGAGAGGTTTGGCCAAAGTTCATCCAGTGAATGAGCAGCAGACAAAGGCTCAGTACTGGTGCAGAACATGGCTTTGGGCTATTTACGATGACCTGAAAGCATTCAAAGCGGCTCCTGAAGAAGGGGCTCTTAAAGTGTGGCTTGGCTTTCAAGCACTGATCCAGACACAAACCGGTTGTGAGGGTCTGCAAGCTGCATTGTCAGGCCTCTGCGTTATAGAAAAAGAGCTATTGCTGGTACTGGACGACCCAAAATTGCCTTTGCACAACAATCTAAGCGAAAGCCAAATACGGGAATACGTCAAACGACGAAAGATCAGTGGAGGAACGAAGAGCGAAGCCGGGCGGCAGTGTCGCGACACTTTTGCCAGCCTGAAGAAAACGTGTCGCCTGTATGGTCTTTCATTCTGGGACTATCTGACAGACAGGCTGACAGGCATCGGGATATTTCCGAGGCTTGGTGACTTGATAGAAAAAGCGTCTCGTAAATTACCATGCGGGCTTTGCAGCAGTTTTTAAGCAATTACCCCAATTTGTCATAATTATTACCTCTTAATCATGATCTTTCAGTAGTTTTTAGGATTCTATAGTGCATCAAAAAAATGTATTGAGAAACAGATATTTTGGTGTTTTTTTATCTTTTTTTAGCTATAAGCTCTAAGGCTTTTGGATCATTATTTATCTGGTCTTCGATTATATCCAGTAACTCGCTTTTATTTACCTGAAAGCTATATTGTGGAATATCTGAGTTCACCAGGATTGATCCAAAAAATAAACCTATTACGATATGCTCAATATATGGAATATCCAACGATAAAAATAATGAGGCAATATAGATTGCAATGATGGTAATAGATATTAGTGTTATTGCTTTCGAGACCTTCTGCTGACGTTTTGCTCGAATAAACGTATTGATGCTTTTCTCATTCATTGTTTATTTTCCTGAAGTTTATTGTTAGCTAAGTTTGAAGAAGCAGTTTCACATAAAAGCTGATTGCACGGAATCAGTTTTTATGGAGTGCTATATATTTTTTCTTCGAGTATTTTTATTCTTTGTTCTGTAAGGAATTCAACATGCTCTCAGCTGAGTTTGTCTTATTACAGGGTTCGCCTTCTGTTATTTGTAGTTATTGTGCTTAAATAAAGATAAATCTGTGGGTGTTCGTTTGGCATTTTGCTATGTTTTTCTGGAGCCTAAAAATAGCAGGATAATCAGTGATTGACACCATAGTCATTTGTTAGGTGGCATAGATAGGTCGATGCCATATTTTTTCGATACAAACGCACGTCTTTGTTTCGTTATCTCATAAAGCACAATTCCGCTCGATGTTCCTAAATTGAGACTCTCGATTATTCCGTACATTGGGATACTCACGCACATTTCACTGCGCTCGATAGCTAAATCACTTACGCCTCTAGTTTCGTTTCCGAACCAGACAGCAAGCCTTTTGTGTGTATATTCACCTTCAGAAAGTTCAACGTTCTTTTTACCCTTAATGTGAGGTGATGTAACTATTGATATGAACCCTTTGCTTTCTAAATGTTGAAGACATGCACTTGTGCTTTCAAATTTCCTGACAAAACTCCATTTTATTGCGGATGCAGAGGGCTTAACCAAAGGATTCCAATGTCTCATATCTTGCCAATCGTCAGGCAAAGAATTTGTTTCATCGATAATATAGGCTTTCTCGGCACCAAGAGCATCGATATTCCTTACAACGGAGCCAATATTCTTCAGTGTTTTTGGGTTCTCAATAACGACTACCAGATTCTTACAACGATATTCTTTTATCGCGTCGGCTCTCTTTCTCAAGTCGCTTTTTGGATTTTCTATGTCATTCATATGCTTGCCGATCCTCTCGATAGTATTACCATCTAACGTCTGCATTAAGGGCGCCGCAGGCGACCCAGGAGTGAAGCGACGAATATGATGCGCTGGTTATGTGAATTTTACTCGATGTCTGTATCTTTGAGGTTTATGGGCGGTTTATAGAGTGAGCGTAGGGCCATGAAACCAAATACTATGAGTAGTGGGTGGGGTATTACAACGCCAGGGGCGTAGTTAACAGGATTTGCAGAGTGGGGCGGATCATATATCCCCTTATACTTCATTTGAACGTTCAAGATACACCAGTACATCCTCGGCGCTGGGCCGGGTGGTTGCATCCAGTTCGAAGCACTGCTTGATGGCAATAATAAGATACTGCGTTGGCCTGGTATCATTCATATTGCTTTGTCGCAGTGCTTTTTCAAGTGCTGCTTTGATTTCTTCTTGCAGCGTTTGCTTTTCTTCTACGGTCAAACGGGTGAATGCTTTATTGAATGACGGAATACTGGATATTTGCGTATCAAAGGCATCTTTCAACTCTCGGCCAGCAACCATTTCCAGCATCACAAGCCCTGCACTCCAGACGTCTGTGTGAGGTCCTGGCGGTTCGAAAAGGAAACTTCCTCCTGGTTTGGTCGAGGGTGTTCCGCACAGCTGAAGTGGTGAGTGCTCTCCATTCAGTGTGTACGCGGCAAGACTCGACTCTCCGGTAACCTCGCTGGGGTCTGCAATTAAAAGATGGCCCCGGGCATCTATCAGCAGGTTGTCACTCTTTATATCCATATGTGTGCAATCATGACTGTGCATAAAAGCGAGCCCTTTGAACAAATCAGTAGCCAGCTTGATAGTTTCATCTTCTGAATGTGTCTTTTGTCCAATCCAATGTGAAAGATCCCCTTGTTCAGCGAATGGCAGAATTAGAAATGGTTCACCGTTACAAACTCCAGAACCAATAGAAGAAATCACATGTGATTTTCCGTTCAGATGATCCGGACATTCTTGCAACCAGTTAATTATTCCTGCTTCTCTGGCCATAGCATCACCGGCTAAAAATATGTTGGTTGTGCTACCGGAGTCGTTGGCCATTGGATAACTGAAAGACCTTTTCATCACTACTGTTTGACCACCCAGGTCAAGTTTCTGGATATAGCCATTACCTCCGAGTCCCAGCATGGATTTTTGCAATGGAGAGGAACTTCCAGTCATCAAGGCTTCGTATTCGGCTCCGTTATTGATACCAATTGGCAGTGTTGGCTGATGCCAGTGCCTAGAATAATGTTCTACTGGTGAGTACTCAGGACCACAGTTTCCCCATGTAACACTAATGCCTGTTTTTAACATGGGAGGTTCTTTTAACTCAGGCGTTTCTGGTAACGGATCAGTCTTACTGACGCTTCGGGCGTGAATCAGTTTACCTGTGTGAGGGGAACCGCTGTGGGATGGAATTTGCTTGTCTGCTGAAACAGCGGTTGCCTGAGAGCTTTCAGGCTTATCCACAACAGTTTGATCAATAGGTGGGGTTTCCGAGCCTGTTGTTGGAGATATTTTCATTGCTTCATCCCTGAGCCTGTTATAGAAAAGCTTAGAGCATAGGGAGTAGAACGTACACGTGGTAGAAAGAGAGCTGAATATTAGCTTGCTGATACCCACTTACTTTCAAGACTAATAACCTGGTTGTCAAAGTCAATTGAGGCTTGTACACCTAATGGTGTGACCAGCATTGGATGAGTATGACAACTATCGAAACCATAAAGTATTGGAACGTTTTTCCCATTTAAAACTTCCAGTAAAACATCGAGAGGCGTACGACCAGTCCCTTTATTGTCAAATAGTTCGTGCTTACAAAGAACAATTGCCCCAACTTTATTAAATACCCCGCAAGCCATTAGATGAGCAAAAGAACGCTCTACTGTTTCGATTCCTTTTAATGAATCCTCAATAAGTAGAATATCGCCTGATTGGATTTGTGGCATATATTGACTACCCCAGATACCAGCCATTGTACTTAAATTTCCACCAATAATTCGCCCACTGACTTTACCGCTACCAAGATATTGCCATTCGTTTGAATAAGCGGGTTTAGCTGAGTTTTGAGTTTCCCAATCGTGCTTAATATCCGTCCATACCTGCGGCATAGTGTAACGATATGAGTCTGATGCTAAACACAAGATGTCTAGAAAAGAGTGAAGGGTCTCATCCACAAGTGGCGGGAACTCACCAAAAGAAGCCACCAGTGCTGGACCGTAAAATGTGATCAATCCCGTTTGAGCATAAATCCCAAGAAGCAAAGCCGTTACATCCGAGTAGCCGATAACAATTTTTGGATCACTTCTTAGTGCATCATAATCAATATATGGCAATAGTGAATTACTATTATTGCCACCAATTGTCGACATAATACAACGAACATCAGGGGCACGAATTAATTGGTTCAGTTCTTCAGCTCTTGCTTGAATTGAGCCGGAACGATATGAGTCCGAGCACCCGGTAAGATTACCCTGCACCAGTTCAAATCCATGAGATTCAAGATATGCTTTTGCTCGATTAAAACGGTTTTGAGCAAACACAGTTGCAGGGGACGAAGGTGAAAAAAAACCTATTTTGTCACCTGCATTTAACGCTTTAGGGTATATCACTAACAGATACCTCTGTACTTTCAAAAGCAAACTAATGCCCTAATAAGGGGCTGATAATAGTTTGCTAAAATATGTGGCGGAGCGGTGTCATCAACAGCCCTTAATGTCCTCAAATCACCAGTTTGAGATGTCCCCTCGATTCACCCGGCCGATACCTGTAGCGACTAAACAACAGGGAAGCGGCCATGATCAACCGAGAGGACTGGATCATGATAAAGGATTTACGCAGCCGTGGCTGCTATATCAAGGACATTGCTCACAAACTCCACTGTTCAGGTAAAACCGTCAGCCGAGCTCTACAACGTCAAGGCCCACCACCTAAACGGAAAGCCGGTGTTCGCGAAGGCAAACTCGATGCCTTTAAACCTCAGGTAGACCGGTTTTTGGCTGACGATATCTGGAACGCAGAAGTTATCTTCGCTGAAATTATTCAAAAAGGTTACACCGGCAGTCGCACATTGCTTCGGGATTATATTCAGCCCAAGCGGGTCATGCGCAAGTCCCTGGCCACTACCCGTTACGAAACTGATCCGGGGGATCAGTTACAGCACGACTGGGGCGAAGTGAACATCACTATCGCGGGAACACTTCAGAAGGTCTACTTCTCAGTCAATACTCTGGGTTACTCCCGTCGTTTTTTTGTTTGGGCGGCTTCCAAAAACGATTCAGAACACACGTATGAGTCGCTGATACGTAGCTTTGAATGGTTTGGTGGCAGTACCCAGCAGGTTTTGGTCGATAATCAGAAAGCAGCAGTGCTATCACATCCGGCCAATGGCAAGCCGGTCTTTAACGATGGCTTTTTGATGCTGGCTGAGCATTACGATTTCACCCCTAAAGCCTGCAAACCTTATCGCCCTCAAACCAAAGGTAAAACCGAACGCATGGTGCGCTATACCAAGGAGAACTTCTTCCAGCGGTATCGCCAATTTGAAAGCATTACGCACTTAAACCAGCAGTTGGAACAATGGCTCAGAGAGGTCGCTGATCAACGTATCCATGGCACGGTTCAAGAACAAGTGGCCGATCGTTTTAGCCGGGAGAAACTCGCTTTACAGCCACTCCCGAGAAACCGGTTCGACACCAGTTACTTCGAAACCCGAAAGGTGCCTGTTGATTGTTATATTGATGTTCTCAACAACCGTTACAGCGTGCCCTCAGAGCAAGTTCATAAAACTGTTCGAATTCGCATAGGGTTGGATAGACAGCTCAGAATCTACAACACCGCAGACGAGCAGATAGCGACGCACCTCTTGCGCGATGGTAAAAATGAATGGTCTTGTGACCGGGAACACCATCAACCGCTTTATCAAGCGGTGCATGTAGAAACCAGGGATCTCAGCCAGTATGAGGAGATGGCCTAATGGAACTGAACACCTTATTGGGCAAGCTCAAACTGGACTACCTGAGCGACAGCATCGATACCCTCTGCGAGCAAGCCAGCAAAAAAGATCTGGGCTATCGCGAATTTCTGGTGGAGATCTTCAAAACCGAATGGGGTGGTCGTCACCAGAAAGGTCTGGAAAGCCGGTTAAAACAAGCTCGCTTGCCCTGGATGAAAACTCTGGAGCAGTTCGATTATGAGTTCCAGCCCAGCATAGATCGGAAAGTCATGCGAGAGCTCTCGGGTTTAGGGTTTGTTGATCGGGCGGAGAATGTGATTCTACTTGGGCCTCCCGGCGTCGGCAAAACGCACTTGGCCATTGCCTTAACAGTGAAAGCCGCCGAAGCGGGTCACCGGATCATGTTCCTCACTCTGGAAAAACTGATGAGTCAACTTAAAAAGGCTCAGCAGGAAAACCGGTTGGAGCGACAGATGCAATT
>CBDBOO010000119.1:0-48779 GCA_965208385.1 Endozoicomonas sp. | reverse complement strand
CAGGATGCCTTCCTGGAAACGCTCATCAGCAACACGCCTGTTTTTTGCATTTGGTGTATACAGTCTCGGTTCTGACTCTCTTCTTCTTTTTCGATTAGTCGCTTCTTTTAAAGGAAGCGCTAAAGGAAGCGCTAAAGGAAGCGCTAAAGGAAGCGCTAAAGGAAGCGCTAGAGGGTGATTCGACAATAAAGGTCTTGGTGACGAAATCATGGGAGATTCTTCGGAGTAATAGCCTGAATCGGATAAAGTCTCCGAGTTGTCATTTGTGGTACTGCTTGTGCTGGTGTTATCCTCATCTTCCGAGGGGTGGTTTTCACTGGCTTCTTTCTTTGAGGGGTCTGTCTCTTCGTCCACCTCCTGAGCAAAATGATGATCGGACTGTGAATTTAGAGGCTGTGAATTTAGAGGCTGTGAATTTGGCTGTCCATCAGAATATTCATGGGACAGCTCAAAGGTGTAGCATGTTTCAGAAATGCTATCTTCGCATTGATCAAGAAAATGGACATGCCATACACCTTCCTCATCCATATAAACTATGTAGGCTACATCGGCATGGTTTTCTGCCAGTTCTTCCAGAAGCTGACGAAGCTCATCGTCACTGGCTGCAAGCATTTTATGATGTGTGGCCATTAAATCCTGAGCCGTGAGACTGGGTACTGAGGTAATATGATAATGGCCGTATTCATCAAGCCATAACACCAGGAAGTCAGTGCTCAGATACTCTTTCCCGGTCTCAGACTGCCATTCCATCAGGAGGCTGATTCGGTTATTTTCGCTCTGTTCATCCTGTTTTTGAGTGGCAAGCCTGACAGTGAAATCGCTCTTTGCCGGTAGAGGGAACCATTTTACTCTGACAATACAGCTGTTTTGGTCGCTGTGACTATTGTCCTGGTTCGGAATGAGCAGTATTTCCCGCTCACAGATGCTTGTCATGGGGGCGATGGCTTTTTGTTGTTCATTCAATATCCAGATAGCCAGAGTCAGTACACTTCCAGACACTGTTGATGCTTGCCTGGACAGCCAGTCAAGAAGTTCCTGCCATGAATTTGAGGAAGTACGAGCTATCTGTTCGTTGCAATCAGAATGATAGAGCGCTTCTGTATAGAGCAATCTACTTTCACGCATCTTCGGTTGAAGTATATGTACATCCCTGTCTGCAGAAACATACGGTAGCGTTTCGATGCCTGCTGAACAAAATGATGCAAAAAAAATAGTAAAGAGAAGAACCAGATAGAATCCGTAGGCGGACAACCTGGAAGTTATTAGCAACATGCTTTTTATGCCTGCCCTGACTTTATGAACAGAAAAGCTAGATCATGATTTTATTCTGTGCCAGTTTCAGACGTTATATTCAGCGAATTATTTATGTTAGAGATAAGTGATACCATCGTGCCTTATTGTCGGTTTATTCGCTGCTTTTAGAATTTGCCTGGTGGCCCGGAAGTTATTAGACACTGGACGTGTTTGTTGGTTATGGTGATAATGTATTTCGCTTAAATTAACATAAGAAAAAAGCACTGATGTTTAAGGAAATAATTGCTCCCCGGTTTTGTGAAACCGATGCTCTGGGCCATATTAATAATTCAGCATTGCCAATCTGGTTCGAAAAAGCCCGGGAACCTGCTTTCAGAATGTTCACTCCGGATATGAATCCCAAAAAGTGGAATCTGATTCTGGCACGTATTGATGTGGACTACCTGGCTCAGATTTTTTACGGCAAAGAGATTGAAGTCACTACCGTTGTCGGGAAAATAGGAAATAGTTCCTTTACTGTGGTACATGAGGTTTTTCAGGATGGAACGCTTTGCGCCCGGGGTAATGCGGTACTCATCCATTTTGACTACCAGCAGCAGGCATCAAAGCCCATACCGGATGATGTTCGAGTGCAGTTAAGGGAGCATCTGGAAAATGTTCTTTGACTGCTTTTTGAAATAACGTTCACTATGAAATGTCCTTTTTTGGGTTCTGCAGTCTTTTTCATAGTTCATGGTTCATGGTACGGGGTGAGCGGTCTTTCCCGCTCATGGCGGTTTGATATGATTTTTGAATATGACCCTTCAGTATGAATAATCTATTAAATATCAGAGCCGGCAAAAAAGCACTGGAAAGGGTGCGTGACGAAGGTTTGCCTCAGAACAGTATTGATGTTCTGGTCGGTGCATCCGGTGGTCCCAAGTGGTTCGTTTTGAGTGGTCTCGATAAGGTTCTTATTTCAGAATACTTTCGGGATCGTAAACAACCATTGGAATTATTGGGTACTTCTGCGGGCAGCTGGCGATTCAGTTGTTTTGCCCAGAAAGATGCACTGGCTGCTCATGAACGCTTTGAAAATGGCTATCTCTATACCCGTTATTCAGAAAAACCCGACGCAGCTGAAATCAGCGGAAAGGGACGGGCTCTGATTAATCATATGATCACACCTACTACGGCCCAGGAAATTATCGAAAATCCGATCATGCGATTTAATTTGATTGCTGTTCGCAGTCATGGTTTGTCAAAATCGTCCCATCCTCTGATTCAGGCTACAGGCATGGGACTGGCTGCAGTGTCTAATGTGCTTCATCGCAGGCTACTGTCTCCCTTTTTTACCCGGACACTGTTTCACCATCCGGATTATGAGAATCAGATCAAACCTGCTTTTTTTCATGTAGATGATCTTCCCACTGAGCGAATCCCATTAACAATAGATAATCTGAAAGACGCAGTAATGGCTTCAGGTTCTATTCCGGTAGTAATGGAAGGGGTAGCAAATATCAGTGGTGCCCCCAGGGGAATTTACCGGGATGGTGGAATTACCGATTACCACTTTGATATGCCGTTTACACATTCTGATGGACTGGCTCTGTATCCTCATTTTTATGATCGAATGATCCCAGGCTGGTTCGATAAAGGACTCAAATGGCGACAACCTTCTGCGAAAAACTGTGAAAACCTTGTTCTGGTGTCACCTTCTGCAGAGTTCGTTTCGAAATTACCGTATGGAAAAATACCGGATCGTAATGACTTTAAAATGCTGGGATTTGAAGAACGGGTTAAATACTGGGAAACCGTAGTGGCAGAAAGCGCAAAGCTTGGGGAAGCGTTTTTGGAGCTTGTCGAGAGTGGGAATATTCGAAAACTGGTTAAACCGCTGAATCCAGGGTAATTCGTTGCGGGAATAATCGGTGAATTGAGAAACTGAAATGCTGTTTTTAACTATTCTGAATAAATAGTGACAATATTTCGGGAAAATAACATGGATTCAGTTTCAGGGGGCGGAGGATCCAGGCTGCAGCCAGAAAGCCAGCCAGCCCCAGCGCCTCATAAAGAAGACACCATAACCACTAGCATTCCTGCCAAACAACAGACTGATTCGGGATCTTTGATTTCAGAGCGTCAGATAGCATCTTCCGCAGACGAACCCCATCAACGTAGAGGTAAACGACCGGCTCCTTCAGAACCTCCCCCTGCGGTAAAAGAGGGTCGTTTTTATTCGCAGGAAGTCGACCGGTACCTGGAGGAAATAGTACAGATATTTCGAATCAAGGCTAGTCAGGGGCAATATGAAGAAGCTCGACAATGCTGTCAGCAGGCTATTGCCTGGATGGACCAATACGCCATAAAGTCTGAGTATTACCATATAATCACCCACTGCCGAAACGGTTGTTTATTCATACTGGATATAGAAGATTACCGAGACGACTTTACCGACTGGAAGCCCGGGCCTGAACAGGCGCTCTATGGTGTCAACTTTATCCGTCATATTCTACTGGATGCCGGTCGTATTTATTCCCCCGACTGTGAATTCAGTCTGGATGATATTTTAAAATTACTGGTCAATATCGGGAACTCGAGAAAACTAAAGAGTGAGTACTGGACAGTAATGTTCAAAACTGTGGCTGATTTATTGCAGTGCCATGAGAAAATAGATTTATATGGGGAGAGACCAGAAGCAAAACATAAGGTAGCACTTGCCTGGTTACCTGAACCTGTCTCTAAGCCTGGAGAGTTAATTGATTATCTTGATAAGCATGAGTCAGAATTTCTTAAAGCCATCTCCGAAAATGATGAAGTAACATTCGATCGGTTAACAGGCCGTTTGAAAGACTTTGCTTATGATCGTGACTTTCATCCTTTTGCAATTCTAGAAGCAGGATCCGTTATTAGTTTTATCCACGAGAGGCTGAAAGATCCGGGGCTGAAGATTCCCTCAGCTATAAAGCAATCCTTTCGCAACAGATCGTTAAGAGTGATCAATGATTTCGGACTGCTGTTTTCTGGTACAGGAGAGCTGCAGCCAAGAGATCTTGAACGTTCTGCAATGGCCTTGTGTAAATGGCATGTTCCGGAAGGAAAGGCCAGAGTGATTCTCAATGAGAGTCTGGCGTATCTTTCGAAGACTGCAAAAAAACATAGCTCAAAAAAAGATAGCTCAAAAAAAGATAGCTCAAAAAAAGATAGCTCAAAAAAAGATAGCTGGGATAAATCTGTCAGGGAAACGTTCGCCAATACTTACTGCTCGATAGTTGATCGTGCTCAAGATGATATTGGCGACAGTCTGGCTCAAGGTTTGAGCTATGTTGCCTCCATGGATATTCGAAAATATCTGGAAAATACCAGGCTTTATCCGGCAGAGCTTTGTGCAATGAGACTGCGGCTTGCGGATTGTTATTTCAAAACCGGGTCTGGTGCGTTGGCCAGTGAACTGATGTCGAAGGTGATCGATAAAGGGATATTCGGTATCAGGAAAGCTGAAATTCTGGCGTCTGAAGAAATGTATGATAAAGCTCTGTCAACACTGGAAAGGGTTAAACAGTCGTGTTCTAAAAAAGAAAGTGATCTGGGATTGTATTCAACCGGTGATGTATTAAAACTTCAAACGAATATTCAGCAGGAAGCTGTTAAAGCAGGACGTTTACCCGCCAGCCTGTATCCTGATATTGATGAAATGAATGTGACAATTGCGCGGCTTGAAAAGAACATTACCGAGCTGAAAAAAGAAAACCGAATGCTCGATAGGAGAGTCAGGGCAAAACGAATTTCTGTGGACAGTGAACTGCTTCAGGTCAAGGAAGTTATCCGGAAGCAGGCGGATAAAATTCGGGATCAGAGTATTTTATTAGCCCAGTCAGAAGCAGAAAAAAAGCAGGTGGCTGCAGAAAATAAACAATACAGACTTGAAGTCAGGAGGCTGACCGAAGAACTTAAAACATTGAAGGAGTCGCACAAGCAGGCACCCGATGTATCTGAGGCGAAGCGATATAAAACACTGGCTATTCAACATTCAGCTGCTGCAGAAAAATATAAGGCTCAAAGAGATATTTTGAAAGATCAGGTCAGTAAAATAGAATCAGAGCTGCGAGTTTATGAACAGGAAATTAGAGAATTAAAACAACAGATAAAGTCAATGAACGCCTCCGTAACAGCTCAAAAGCTGGATCTGGAAAAAATACCGGCCTGTGCTCGTTGAAGGAGTCAGTTCTATTGTGGGTGGAGGGATCGGGCTTTTAGCCGGTTGTGATATACCCTCCGGCACGGTTGTTGGGGAATATAAAGGCGAAAGTATATACAGGCTTTTTATTCCGCACACCAAAAAATATGTTGTCTGGAAAATGGGTATTGATGGAAAGCCTGAATTTATTTTTCAGGACCCTTATGCGGTTTGGATTTACGATTCTGAAGCACCGAAAAGATCCGATGGCAGCGTACTTCAGATGGGAGTCAATGCAGACTTTGGTGAATCGGAGGAAGCGAAATGCAAACTCCGGCGAATTAATCACAGTGCCCAGAATAATGTTCAGCTGGTTATAACCTCAGACAACCGAATTTTTGCTATTGCTTCCCATCCTATAAGCAAAAACGATGAGCTATTCTGGGATTATGATCCTGAGCGTCAGGGATTGTTCCAACTGAAAGAAGGTGAGCAGCACCTGCTCAAATCACAGGATCATATTGAGCGGGAACCCCTGGAGTATGTTGATATAGATTCTGAAGGTTTTCTTACGGTTAAATCTGCTTTTCAGCGGTCAAAAGGCAAGCGGCATACTATCTGGAAATAATCATGCCGCGGTTTATCCCGGCAGTTTATTTTAACGCAGCTCTGGTTCCAGATAAGGCCAGATGTTGGCCAGTAGTGTCGGTTGGGCTTTTGCCACCGGATGAATGCCATCGGGTTGATTCAACGCTTCATTTCCTGCAACGCCTTTCAGAAAAAAGGGTAATACGTCAACACTGTATGCTTTGCCAAGGTCATGAAAAGTTTGTGTAAATCGTCGGGTATAGACCGGTCCGTAGTTGGGTGGAATCTGCATTTCAAACATAATGATATCGATCTTCCTTTGCCGGGCTATTGAAAGCATGGAATCCAGATTCTTTTTGATCGATTTTAGCGACGTACCACGCAGGCCATCATTAGCTCCCAGTTCAAGAAGAATCAGATCCGGTTTATGCTGACGTAGAGTTTTATCAAAGCGACTCAAACCACCGGCAGTGGTTTCGCCACTGACACTGGCATTGACCAGTTGCCAGTCAGGATAAGATTTTTTTAGTTTTGATTGCAGCAAGCTAACCCAGCCCTGATCAATATCAAGGCCATAAGCAGCACTGAGACTGTCGCCATAAACCAACAGGGTTCTCTCGGCAGACCAGCTGTTCAGGGCGAATAATGACAAGAGAATCAGGGATGTAAAACGACAGCGTATGAGACAACGTATGAATAGTGACACAATAACTTCCTCTGCTCATTCTCTGAAGAGCGACAGTACAACCGAATCAACCACCTCTGTAGCAGTAGCTGCCAGCCATCTGGAAAAAACGGTCGTGGCGCAGAGTGGATCTCTCACTATCTTGTCTGGGCTTGAGCTCCAGATCAAGTCCGGAGAATCTGTTGCCATTGTCGGCACATCGGGTTCCGGGAAATCAACTCTGCTGGGAATTCTAGCCGGACTGGATTTGCCTACAGACGGTGAAATCACATTGGCCGGTCATCGTATCGACACAATGGATGAAGATGCCCGGGCAAAAGTTCGTGGCGAAAATACCGGATTTGTTTTCCAATCCTTTCAGTTACTGCCAAATCTGACAGCGCTTGAAAATGTCATGTTGCCACTGGAGCTGGCTGGTAGGGATAAACCAGAGGCCAGAGCGGAGGTTTTGCTCACCCGGGTGGGGTTGGATCATCGTATGAGTCATTACCCGAAACAACTATCCGGAGGTGAGCAACAGAGGGTTGCCATCGCCCGGGCTTTTGCCGGTGATCCGGAGATTCTATTCGCGGATGAGCCTACTGGTAATCTCGATGAAAATACCGGCGAAAAAATTATCGATTTGCTGTTTCAGGTGAATCTTGAGAAAAAAACGACATTGGTACTGGTTACTCACGATCTGTCTCTGGCCAGACGTTGTGACCGGGTGTTACAGCTTCAAGGCGGTCAATTGGAGGAAGAGGTATGAACGTTCGGGGAGGGAGTCTTGCCTGGCGTTTTCTTTTGAGAGACTGGCGCTCCGGAGAACTCTGGTTGTTGGTTCTTTCCTTGCTAATGGCCGTTGCCGTTAGTACTGCCATTGCACTGTTCAGTGAACGACTGCAATTAGCCCTGGGTCGACAGGTGGCTGAAGTTCTGGGTGCAGATATGATGATTCGAAGCCCGAGACCGCTGAAAGACGAGGTGCTACAGCGGGCTGTGGAAGAAAGTCTTGAGTTATCCACAGTGCTAGAATTTCCTTCTGTGGTGGTTGCCGGTGATGAAATGCAGCTGGTGGCAGCCAAGGCAGTACAGAACAACTATCCGTTACGGGGGCATATCCGCTCGGCCCAACAGCCATTTGCTGAAGATTCAGTGACAGATGATACGCCGTTACCCGGTGAAGCCTGGCTGGAACCCAGACTTTTTCCTTTGCTTGGAGTTAGCATAGGCGACAAAATTTTACTGGGAGAAACTGAGCTGACAGTATCCCGGGCCATTACTCTTGAAACCGATCGTGGCGGTGATTTTTACAGTTTATCTCCCAGACTGATGTTCAGTATGCAGGATGTGGATAAGACCGGGATTATCCAACCCGGAAGCCGTGTCGGCTGGAAAACACTGTTGACCGGTGACAATGATCAGCTGGTGAATTTCAAATCCTGGACTGAAGAAAAACTTGAACCCAATGAACGGTTGACCATGGCAGATGATAGTCGTCGTGATCTGCGAAACTCGGTGGTTCGTTTAAAACGGTTTCTGGGGCTGGCCAGTCTGGCTGCAATTTTACTGGCAGGTGTGGCGGTGGCCATGGCCAGTCGACGTTTTACTGAACGACGCTTTGATGCCAGTGCCGTTATGCGGTGCCTGGGTGCCAGTCGGAAACAGGTGTTGAATTTATTGCTGGGCGAACTGGCTATTATTGCCGTGCTGGTGGCTATTCCTGGTGTTTTCATTGGTTGGTTATTGCAGGCAGGGGCAATCAGTTTGTTGAAAGGTGTTCTTCCGGCCTGGCTGCCTGAGCCGGGTATCATGCCCATGCTTGTGGGCGGCGCAACCGGAATGATAACACTGGCAGGATTTGGCCTGGCACCCCTGTTACGCCTGCAACAGGTGTCGCCTTTAAGGGTGTTAAGACGAGAGTTGTCGCCGGCACCGGCTTCTTCATGGCTGGTTTATAGTTTTTCATTGAGCGCAATGATTGCTTTGCTCTGGTATCACACCGGAGAGTTTCTGATGACAGTTGGACTGGCTCTGGCTTCCGGGCTGGTGCTGTTGGTGATCTCTGCAGGTATTCAGGGTGCCCTGCTGGTGATTGGTAAAAAAAGTGGTTCAAGATCACTGCCGTTTTATTGGCGTATGGGTATTAAACGAATTGTTCTTGAACGGGGAAAAACGTCTGCCCAGTTGCTGGCTTTCTCGTTGACGTTTATGGCCATGGCCATTGTTCTGATGTTAAGAACAGGATTACTGGATCGCTGGCAGGATGATTTACCGGATGACACACCCAACTATTTCGCAATCAATATCCAGCCGTCGGAAGTGGACGAATACAAGCGTTTTCTTGAAAGTAATGAAATTGACTCCAGTCAGTTGTTCCCCATTGTTCGTGGGCGCATGACAAAAATAAACGGAGGAGATGTTCGTAAAGCGGTATCCAAGGATAAGCGTGGACACAATTCTATCAATCGTGAATTGAATCTGACCTGGTCAGCAGCATTGCCTGACAACAACACGCTGATTGAAGGTGAGTGGTGGTCACCGGAAGGCGATGAGGGGCTGTCCATCGAAGAAGAAATTGCAGAGAATCTGGGTATTAAAATTGGGGATAAATTGACTTTCCTGGTGTCAGGTTCCGAGTTTTCGGAAACCGTGACCAGTATTCGAAAAGTACAGTGGGAATCTTTCAGACCTAACTTCTACATTATTTTACCCGAAGCTGTACTGGCAGAGCTGCCAGCCACCTGGCTTAACAGTTTCTATCTGGAGTCTGGGGATAAGTTGCAGTTGAATCAGCTGATTATACAGTTTCCAACCATGACGCTGCTTGATCTGGATGCCATGATAAATCAGGTTCGCAAGATGTTGGAACAGTCCACTATTGCGGTGGAAGCAATGCTGTTTGCCTTGCTGCTGGCTGGGCTATTGGTGCTGGCTTCGGTGATAGAGTCCAGCATTGATGAACGTTTGCAGGAAGGAGCCTTGATACGCTCACTGGGAGGAACAAGGAAGCAGTTAATGGTTATGCAGGCGGGAGAATTTGTTTTCTTTGGCGCCTTGTCCGGATTGCTGGCGGCGGCAGGAGCAGAGTTGTGCAGTTACTGGCTGAATACCCGGATTTTTGAGTTGAGCTGGGAACCTGCATTCTGGTTGTGGATATCCCTGCCGGTGGCAGGCGCTCTCGTTATTGGTGTGTCCGGATGGCTGGGTGTGCAACGGGTTATACGGCAGTCTCCTTCAAATGTTTTGAAGGAGTTGTGAATAAAATAGATGCTGGTTAAAAAACGTACAGTTTCAACGAGCCCAGTGATTTAGGGGTTTAACAGGGTTATCCACAGCTCGTTCAAGTAGTTGATCAGATAATCTGTGGAAATAATTATTGGATTTGGAGTACTCTGGAATAAGTATCGTCACTGATATGGACTGAGTCCGTGAAAAAGATACCTGATGTCAGTCGTAAGCAGTGACTGACATAACTCTCACCTCAAGGATTGGAGGTTTGTCATGGAGTACACGTTTAAGAAGAATCAGGGAATAAATCAGAAAGCTGCAGTACATCAGAGGCTGAGCTTCAGGGATGAATGCTACCTCTGTTTGCTGTGCCTGAGAGACAGTACAGAACGTATTGCCAAACTCTACTGGCGATATATACAAATGCGGCAAACACTATCCAGTGAAGTGTCTCCAATCCTGATTACTATGCTGGCAGTGCTGATCAGCAAGCAACAGGGGCTTCAAAAAAAACTGGTATCGACCTATGAAGATGACATGATCAGGATGAAATGGCATGCCCCTGATGAACAAAATGCCAGACTGGCCTGTTTGAGTGATGAATCGCAAAATGATCTTCAGAAAATATGCGCTACAGAAATGCGCATGATATTGCTGTTGGATCAGATGATGAAACGGTAAAGATACAATTGCAAATACCCATTTCTCTTGAAGGTTTGGGGTTGTTGGATACTCACATCTTTAAAGGAATCGGTTATAGAGGTTTGTCGGATTTACTACTGGCAGTATTGTGGATAAATATCGTTTAACTTGTTAACGAGGTCAGTTGCTTTGTATCAATTCATCAACCGCAGTTGATTTACTGCATCTACGACTTCATGAGGAACCAGTAAATCACTTCGGTGTGCGATTAAAAGGGTCCCGATCAGCTTTTGCAACGTCGTTTCGGGAATGGGTTGGAACTGCCCTGGTCTGACGTAAAATCGATCGCGATATTGTTCTGGTCCGTGATTCGCCAGTAAGTTGAAAAAATTGGCTCTACCTCAGATTGTGTGGGTAAATTTCAGCGATTCACCCAGGGCGATCTCATTTGGCACTAACTTTCTCTGTTTGGCTAATTATTCAGCACACAAAAGTACCAAAATAAGCCTAATTTCCTGTACTTCTCAAAAATTCAGTTTTTAAAGCTAGCTTTTTGAATATGCAACAGGATTGGTGTTTGTCAAATGAGATCGCCCTGGCGATTCACCCCTCTTGGATAAAGATCAAGGCCACCACAATGAAAGTAAATTGCAGTTTTGAACCTTTCTCTGTTTCTGTAGCCGTAGGCTCGACCCTTGAGTCGCTGTATCTTTCCATTCATGCCTTCTGCACGGCCATTGTCGGCTTTCAGAACTATTGCGTTAATAATTCCCCACAGGTGTTCTTTGATCATCTTGGCCACTTTACGAACAGGTTCAAGCCGACACCTCAGTGCCCAGCTCAGCCACCGTTTCCATGCCTTGATAGCCCAAGCTCGTGATGTGTAATTCCACAGTGTCATCGCCATCTCTTTGATGGCCCAGGCTCGTGCTGTTTTCAGCTTTGAATCACGCAACGGCTCGAACGCTTCCCACTTTTCATCGCTCATATTTTCAGGATTTGTTAGCCAGTCAAACCGGGTACCTTTGAGTAAGTCTGACCCTGTAGACATAAGCGCTTTATGCTCTTCTATGCGAACTTTATTGACCGCATTGCCTAAGTACTGGGCAACATGGAACTTGTCAAATGCTATTCGCTCCCTGGCTTCTGGCACATGCAATGTGACTGCCTTGATAAAGGGCTTCCACATATCCATGGTAACGCATTCAATACCGGCTTTCTGGTCTGGCGTCAGGGTCTCAAAGTACTCATTGAGGCTGTCAGCTTTATGGTTGTCGGCCAAATGTAAAACAATGCCTTTTTCATGATCTGTAACCACAGTGACGTACTCACGCCTCTTCTGGAATGAGGTTTCGTCAACGGCTAACCGTTTGGGATTGTCGTGTACTCTGCGTGCCAGACCTCTCGCTACTGCACGCTGTTGGATACCGTCGATGGCATTCCAGCTAAGCTTCATTTGTTGGGCAACTGCACTGGTTGTTGCCTCTTTCAGCCAGTCAATAACGAGTGCTTCAAACAAGGCCGTAAAACCAGAGTTCGGTTCAGCCCATGGAACCTGTATTGTTTTTACACCGTGATCGGAACATTGTGTACGCGGAACATCAGCAATAAGGATGGTTTGAAACTGGCAGGTATCCAGATGCCGCCACTTCTTCTGACGTCGATCGTAACCCGGAGAGGGTTTATCACAAACACTGCATTTAGAAGGCTTTTTGCCATCATGTTCGAGAAAGATTTCGACTTTTCCTTCAGTAATGGAGAGTTCCACGTGAGCGACATGCCACGGAGTTTCAACGCCAAGTATTTTAGAGTAGAGTTCTTTATCGCGCATGTCGGCATCCTTGCCTTGAAGTGTTCAATATAGATTAAATCACCCACTAAAATTAGGGAAGAGCCAAAAAATTCTCTATATCACTTGCGGTTGCGGGCAATTGCAGTTGTTGCTGTGTGATGTTTTCTTCAAGTTGATCGGTTTCTGAAAGAGAAAGCCAGGTAACCAGTTGAGAGGTTAGAATAAGATAATCCTGATACCAGCTGTTGTCTGTGACTTGAATGCGGGTAAGGTTTACCAGAAGTTCCCGGCTCATATTCTCTCCTTGAAGAAAGCTATTTGAATACGGGTGCAGTCATACAACGTAACTATTCAGCACCCCCACAAAAAAGGTGAACTTTGTGAAGAGCCTGTCCCGCAAGGGATAAAAAAATCCGACCAGAAAGCAGATTCAAGAAAATAGCCTTTTATCGTTGAAATAGAGCAAATAAACGACATCTGACCCTTGGCAAGGTGCTCAAAGCTCCAATCTTAGATAACAGTACAACAATGAGAGTGTCCTGAAGCCAAGAAAAGAGAAGGCTTATAACAAAAACCACATATTACTCAATTATTGCAGGGGGTGCTGAATAGTTACCATACAACAGTATTATTTCTTATACATCAAAATCATCCTGGGAGTCTGTCCGACAGGCTCCTGGATATACAACACTGCATACAAATCTTCATGACCGTATTTTCGGTCACCCTGCAGCATGAAAATAATACTCTGCCACAATGTATCTGATGCAGAGCCTGACAGTGGTCGATGTTTTTGCAGTGGCTTTTAGACCCTGAATACAAATTGACCTGGGCTGGATCGTTCGCACCCTCGCTTATCTCATGGTTCAGAACTGGCACCATCAAGGCTCCATTTCTGGAACATTGAATGCACGGCAAACAGCCCTTTTCTCCAAGTGAGACTATGGCGATCCGATCCAGTCCGTCAGGCTCTGCTGTTCCTCCGTGAACCTTTGGAGCATAGACGATGCAACCCATTGTGAAAAACTGTGCAGGCATTGATGTCCATAAAATGATGGTCATGGTTGCCGTTCGCAAAGAAATGCCAGAAGGCGACATTCAAGTATTAACCCGTGAATTTGGTACTTTCCGCAAAGATCGGGAATTAATGTGCCAGTTCCTTCAACAGCATCAGATCGATCTGGTCGTAATGGAGAGTACGGGTGTTTACTGGAAAAGTATTTATGCGTCCATCATTGGTCGTGATCTGAAGCCCTGGGTGGTGAATGCCCGACACGTCAAGAATGTACCCGGTCGCAAGACCGATACACTGGACAGTCAGTGGCTCGCTCACCTTGCCCATTGTGGTCTGGTTCGTCCGAGTTTTGTGCCACATCCGGATCAGGAACAGCTGCGTTTGCTGACTCGCCGACGAGATACAATGGTCAAGCAAATAGCCAATGAGAAGAACCGTCTTCATAAAACGCTAGACGACAGCGGTATTCGACTCGGCGGCCTGATCAGTGACATCAACGGCAAGTCAGGTCAGCGCATGGTGAACGCCCTGATTGATGGTGAATCCCTTCAGGATATTATCAAGAAAGCGGATGGCCGTCTGAAGGCAGACAGAAAACAGCTGATGGACAGTATGGACGAGAAGTTATCCCCTTCTCATCTTATTGTGCTGAAAGATATCCGGGATCACATTAATTTCCTGAATGAACAGCAGCAGAAGCTGGAAGTCCAGATTCTGAGTACGGTTCAGTCTTGGAAAGAAGCCTGGCAAATTCTGCAAACTCTCCCCGGAGTCGGTGAGATGAGTGCCGCAGCACTGATCGCAGAAATAGGTGATGATATGAGTCAGTTTGGCGGCATGAAGGAGATTGCTTCCTGGGCCGGACTCTGCCCGGGCAATAATGAAAGCGCAGGCAAGCGTAAAAGTGGTCGAACCCGAAAAGGGAATAAGATGATCAAAACGACACTGTGCGAAGTGGCGAATGCAGCGATCAAGACCAAGAGTCAGTTCAAGGGTAAATATCAGAGTCTGGTGATCCGCAGGGGTCACAAACGAAGTCTGATTGCCATTGCACATAAACTGATTCGTGTGATTTATACCTTACTCAAGAAACGACAGCCTTATATTGATCCTGACACTGATTACGAGGGTTTGATGGTTAGGAAGAATGCACCGCGCTGGTTACGCAGGCTGGACGAGTATGGCTATTTGGATCAGGTTCGATAATTAACCTGATCCACAATTAATACGATAGTTCCTTGTTCTGTGCAGGGCGGCTGCTTGCGTCCTGAATTCGGGGATTTTCACGGCAAAGACACTATAACGTCTGCAAGGAAATTTCCAGCCTTACAACTCAAGCCTTATACCTAAAGTAACAGGAGACGCGGGAAGGCGACAAGTGAGTGAAATTCCATGGTATTTATTACAGATCCTGCGTTTTATTTCGTGGCCATTCCAGCAGTACTGATTAATGGTATTGGAAAAGGCGGACTGGGCAGTGCCATAGGTGTTGTCGGGGTTCCATTAATGGCTTTGGTTATTTATCCCATCCAGGCAGCAGCAATTTTATTACCTTTGCTTCTGGTCATGGATATTGTGGCTGTCTGGGGGTATTGGCAGTCCATTAACAGGCAATGTCTCTCGGTTATTCTACCTCCCGGACTGTTGGGTATTGTTCTCGGAGCCCTGTTGATCAGTTTTCTGCCAGACAATAGCCTGAGAATTATAGTTGGGTTTATAGCCGTCTTATTTACGCTGCTATATTACTTGTCGGGTTTCTGGAAACCCAACACCAAACCTGGAAAACTGGCCGGCAGGCTATGGTCAATTATTGCAGGGTTTACCAGCTTCAGCGTTCATGCCGGAGGCCCGCCTATAAGCGTTTATCTGTTACCACAAAAAATGGAAAAACAAATGATGGCAGGTACCCAGGCCGTCTATTTTGCTGCTTTGAATATGACCAAAGTATTTGCTTACAGTGTTCTGGGTGCATTTGACGCCACCTATATGGCCACGGCTGCACTCATGCTACCCGTAGGTATATTGGGAGTGTGGTTGGGAATGAAAATTGTCCAGAAAATTAATGAAGTGTTTTTTTATCGTTTTCTATACGCAGGTCTGCTTGTAACCGGCATTAAATTATTAGCGGATGGTTTTTCAGAATTATTTTAATCAAAAAGATCAAACCTCACTTCGGCAGGCATAGGTTCAGCAGGCATAGATTCAATACAAAATCATACACTCTGATGTTTAATACGCTGCTACAGACGTATTGTTGTAGGCTGATCTATTGATACACCTCGGATCTTTAGATGTGATATCGAATTCCAAACTAGGATTCTAACTGTATCTGGCTTTATGGAAACGTACGTTGTTATTGGTGAAATATTCAGTAGAAAAGAATTGGGTAATGGGTCACAGCCGTGATTTCTCATGAAATAGTGGTCAGCTCGGCCAGAGCAAATGCATGATAATAAATAGATCAGACTAAGGCTGACATTTACTGAAATGCAACTAATTCGAAGTGTTCTTTTTATTCAAAAGGTTTTTGAAATGCTGTGCAAAATCGGTTGGTTGTGTAGCAGTGGTTTCATCAAGAACTGGTTTGTCGAATGACTGAAGATGGCTAATCTGTTGATTGGTAACACCAATTAACATGTCTTTTCCGGCAACCCGTACCAGACATAAACGGGCCTGACTGGTCAGGGGTGTTGTGGCGATAACTTTTATATCCTTGCCCATTACCGAGACACCACGGTTCATTTTTTTTACCAGCCAGGCCAGTATAAAAATAAGGACAACGATCAATATCATCGGCGTAACCACCTGCAATACATCCAGGTCATTCACAGATGATGGAATGTTCTCTGGCTCTGCTGCTGCCAACCGCTGAAAGGGCATCAGTAATAATATCGATAGGGGATGCAGGCGCTTCATAGTCTCTGACTATAAAACGCCCTGATTGAGATAACAAGAAAATCAGTAGAGAGGTTGTTAACGTTCGAATCCATAATCCCTTTCTACCTTGCAAATACGTACTTTGTAGAAATCATACCAATGGCTTCGACCTTTGTTTCTTGCCAGGGTGTGCTCTGAATGGTGTTTCCAGGCTTTGATCGATTCCAGGTTCTGCCAGTATGAAACCGTGATTCCAGCCTCTTCTCTGGCACTCTCAACGCCCAGAAAACCGGGTTGTTCGCTGGCCAGATGAACCATTTGATTCGCAACATTGCCATAGTCTTCATTGATGTCACTGCGAATGCTGGTGAAAATGACAGCGTAATAAGGTGGCTCAGGTGTGTTAGCGATGGGGTCCGGCATTTACATTTCCTGTTTATAACTTTCGTCGACAACTATTCCGAATGCAATCACGGGAGCAGGGAAGTGCCTCCTGGCCCCCATGATCATCAACTGGATATTAATGGAGTAACGAAAGAATATTCAGGCAGCGGCCTGTTTCCTGATAGTTTCGTTTAACACGCTTGGTGACCTGGGTTTTCATGTTTTTGAAGGCCTCTAACAACTTTTCCTGCTGTTGATAACTTTCAGGCGTGCAGCTGGAAGGCAGCATTCTGTACGTAAAAGCACCCAGTTTGCTCAAGTCACCGCCATCGTTCAGTATGGGTATTTGAGCGAGAATTCTATCCTCGTAAGGTTGTCTCAGGTGGTCCTGCCCGGAAGGGAAAAGTCCTGACATCACATATTTAAGGGTATGGGATTTAAGATTTCCGGGATTATTGATGGCCACATCAAACCATTTGGCTTTGGTTTCAGGATTGGGACGGATTACCTCGGCATAGATAGCCTGCTTGGTACCTTTATCGGAACCATCCCGCTGAATTTCACTCAACAGCCGTTCATTGTAAAGGCCTGACTGGTATCGATTCAGCTTGGCAACAATGGTCCATCGCTTATCCTGATCAATGGATAATCCTTCAAAACTCTTTTGACCATCCAGAATACTTTCAAGTACTGCCAGGTTTGCACTGGTTTCCACTTCGCCAACAAAGCGGCTATACCAGAGTTTTTGGAAATCACTGCCCGGCTTCGCGTTTAAAAGCTGTTGATAGAAGAAGTTCTCGACGTTTAGCTGGAGTGCAGAAAAGTCTTTTCTATCCTGACGTGTGGCTTCCTGCAAGTACCTTTCTCGATACATTGTAATCGGTTTCACCGGCAATATTGTTCAAAGCAAAGTCGACATATTGATGAGCAGGCAATTTGGCATCCTCAACACTGTCAAACAGGCTTTGCCACAACATTAATCTCAGTGTTGGACTTTCGAACTGGTTAATATGCTGTCTGGCCGTGGCCAGTGACTTATTATCCAGATTAACCTGCACATAACCCCAGTCATCTTTATTGGGATAAACCAGGTCAGGGCAGAGTTTGCCAACGGCATCAGGGATTTCAGTCTCTTTACCGGAATAAGTGACGGCCAGAGTGTCGGTCAGCTGTACTGTTGAATCCTGAAGTCGGTATAAACCGACCTGAACTCTTTGCTCTCTGAGTGTTGGATATTCTTCAGGCGCACTTTGACGGAGGGTTAAATGGGTGATTCTGTTATTGTCACAGCTGAAGTTGGCATCAATGGTATTCAGGCCCGCTTTGTACAACCAGCTGTCTGTCCACTGGCTTAAATCCTTATTGGCCGCTTTTCCCAGTTCTCCCATAAAGTCATCCAGTGTTGTATTCTGGTAAGCGTACTTTTTCAGGTAGTTACTGACGCCAATCCGGAAATTTTCTTCACCCAGATATTGGGGGATCTGTTTGAGTACTGAAGCCCCTTTACCGTAGGTAATGCCGTCGAAGTTGGTGAATGCATCGCCTGTGGTGGGAACCGGTAATTCAATGGCGTGGGTGTTCACTGATTTGTCGGTGGAATAAGCCCACTGTTTAGTACCTGAATAAAATTTATCCCAGACATTGTCGAAATCAGAATTCTTTGCAAGGGCCAGATTGGCCATATAAGTGGCGAAGCTTTCGTTCAACCAGAGTCCATTCCACCAATCCATGGTGACAAGGTCGCCAAACCACATGTGCGCCATTTCGTGGGCGATGACATTAGCCAGACCCATGCGTTGATTGGTTGATTTTTCTCCTCTACTGATAAAAGTTTCCTTAAAGCCGACATTCACCACCTAACCTGACATTTTCCTGATTTCTGCTATTTAGTGCCTGTCCGAAAACCCTTAAAACTTAACGCATGATGACCTTCACCCTTGCCGTAATTGATTGAAAATCAACCAGCTCGTTTTTGAAGGTTAATTTTTCAACAAATCCAGAGAAATTCCCTTAGAATTTGTCTTTTTTGATTAAGTGGCATCCTCACGCTGCCGTGATTTTTGTAAAATTGAACTCACTTCCGTATTTCAGCCTGCGAGTCGCAACTTTTTCCGGTCTTGCTCTTGCAAGAGCTTGCCCAATCTATGCAAGTTGCTCCCCAAAACAGCAAGAGCTACATATCGTTTAAAGCCGATCAGCCCTTCGTCCGGACATTTATCAAGACCATGGACTTCCAATGCATTGATATCTGACTCTACAGCCGAATGTTTTCGCTTTGCTCGAACAAACTCAGGATGATATTCGCGCTTTTTATCTTCAGCCGACAGTTTGCCCTTTTTGGGAAGAACAGCCAGATCCAAAAAGGCCTCCAAAGCCACTAAATTTGCCGGACTCCAGAATCCTTTGTCGTAACTGGCCTGAGTCAGATCAGGGAAGCGTTTTTTGGCTCCCTCTGCCATAGATACCGTTACTTTGTCGTCGGTTTCTTTTTGCATGACTTGATGGTTCAGAGTGAAGCCAAATTGGTCCTGTAATACACACACACGCAGCCCCAGCTCAACGGGAACACCCGCTTTACCTTTGCTAATCCATTCAGTATGAGGCTCATGGAATGAGAATATTTTTTCAGAATGAGGTATTTTTTCATCATCAAAAACACGTCGGCAGGTCAGACCAATCTGATAGTGAATGCAGCTGATCCAACGCTTCAGGGCTATCAGTCGATCCTTATCAACACCCTTATTCTCCAGTAGAGATAATGTTAGTTCTGCTTTTTTTGCTATTTTCTGACTGCGATTCAGGTAATAAATGTAGGCATCATCTACTTTGTCCTGACAAGCCTGCTTTTGCACTTTACTGGAAGAGGTCGAGTGCTTAAGTCTGCGAAGTTTGTTGTACCGTTTTTTATGTTGTTTCTGTAGCTCTGCGGACTGTCTCCAGGCGGTTAACTGCTTCTCTGCTGCCAGAACCGTGGCTGTCTCGATCGTTTTACGACAGGCTTCCTCTAACAAGCCGATGTCCGTTGGATATCTCACATTGGTTTTTACGACAAAGGAATCGCAACGGCCCTGTAGCCGTTCATATTTTTTTTTACCAGCTCATGCCCGGCAGAGACAGCAATCTGGCTGATCTCATCAAGAACTTCCGGTGTGAAAAGCGAAATATTGTCCTGTAGGGTTTGCAGGCGATATTGGTACTCGTCATAAGGTCCATGACCTAATATTTGCCGGAGTTTTCCATGCTCGTTAGCCAATTCACGCAGGCGGTCAAAATCACAATTAATCACCAGCCGAAGTGTTCCAAAGACCAGTATTCTCCAGAGATCCATCCCTGGACGACCATTCTTTTTGTCCACAGCTTCCGGAATCATTTTTTCAAGTGCAAGGAAGACCGCTTGTCGTAAATCGGTATTTATATAAAGGTGCTGCAATCCTCTTAAAATACGTGGAATATCGTCCCGAGAGCGAGGGTCGAACTGGATGGCAGAGATGTCGACTTCACCCAAATGTAACTGTGGATTAATTGGTTTACGCATAATTTTTGAAAATAACAGCCGGTAGTTGAAAACTTCAGTATCTATATTGGGCTTCAAGCCCTGATTTTCAAGGGCTTAGGGTTTTCGGACAGGCACTATTTATCAAAAAAGCAAATATCAGGAAACAGCCTTATGCCTCCTATTCAATATCGCACTCAGATTCAGAACATGGATCACCTCGGCCTGGTGGCAGGTATGTGCAAAGAGCTGGGCATAGCCGATCACATTGACAGACGTGCACCCAAGGTAGCGGATGAATGGAATGTCTCCCACGGTGAAGCCATTGTCGGCATGATCCTCAATGGCCTCGGCTTTACGGGGCAATCTCTCCATATGTTCCCCCAGTTCTTTGCCAATAAACCTCTCAACAAACTGATCAGGGAAGGGATTAAACCAGAGCATTTAAACGACAAGATTCTGGGAAGAGCACTGGATGAACTCTTTGATCTGGATGTCAGTAAAGTCTATTTTGAGCTGGCTATCAAGGTTGCAACTCATCTCAAATTGCCTTGCGACGCGCTGAACCTTGATGGCACCGGCTTCCACGTCGATGGTCGTTATAATAGCGATAGCGATCTGAGCGATGAAGACCTCAACTGCATCAGGCTTTGCAAAGGTTACAGCCGGGATCACCGCCCGGATTTGAACCAGGCCATATTGCTTCTGTTGACTGAAAACCGGGCAGGCATCCCATTGTTTATGAAAGCAACCAGTGGCAATGTGACTGATAAGACCAGTTTCAAACAGGTGGTTTCCAAGCACTTGAAGAGTTTCAAAGCCGCACTGGAAGCCCGCTATTTTATTGGCGATGCAGCATTGTATGTGGCAGGGACAATCCAGGAACTTGACCAGCAGGATCAGCTGTTTATTTCCAGAGTTCCTCTCAATATTGGTGCCGCCAAAGAGCTGGTAAGGAGTGCGCCTTCACGAACCATGAAAGCAGTGGAGGGGTTTGACCATTACGAAGCTACAGAAGTGTCGTCTAATTATGCGAACGTAGAGCAACGCTGGGTTTTGTTTCGCAACCAGCAACGCCAGGAAACCGAACAGAAGACGCTGACAAGGCGTATGCAGAAAAAGTCTCTGAAAGAGTGCGAGAGACTGGAAAAGTTGAGCAAAAAAGCGTTCCAGTGCGAAGGGGAGGCCATGGAAGCCTTTAGGCAATGGCAGAAGCAGTCTGAACTTTGTCAGGCTGAGGCTCAGGTTATCGCCAAGCCCTGCTACAAGAGCAAAGGACGACCTGTTAATGGAGCGGAACCCGACCACCTGGAATATTACGTAACAAGTTGTTGCTCGATCGCTGTGCAAACCCGGCAGGATGCCGAAGCATCACTGGGTTGTTTTGTGCTGGCTACCAACGACATTAATACTACTCGACTGGACAGCGCTGAACTACTGAGGACGTACAAATCACAGCAACAGGTTGAACGAGGCTTTCGCTTTCTAAAAAGTCCGGACTTTCTGGTGTCTTCCCTCTATCTGAAGAAACCGGAACGCATTGAGGCATTGTTAATGGTGATGACACTTTGCCTGATGGTCTATGCTGCTATCCAACATCGAATCCGTTATGAGTTGAAGAAGCAGAGCCGAACGTTCCCGGACATGAAGAAAAAGCCAGCCCAGAACCCAACGGGCAGATGGATTTTCTGCTGCTTTGATGGCATTTATGTGCAGACGATCAACGGAACGGAGAAGCACGTGATTGGCATCTCGGAGAATCAGGCGACAATTATCTTTATATTAGGGTCAACGTACCAATCAATTTATTCCTGACTCAAGAGGGAGTGTGAGAGCAGCAAGATCAATGCACGAAGGCTTGTCCCTGTCATCTCCGGCTGCTGAAGGTGAGGTTTTTTCTTGTTTGTGTTTTTCATGAATGGATATCCATGAAAGGTTGATTGGGTACTCGTTATCAGGAGAAGTACGTTTATGCTTACAATAAGGTGGTCAAATTTCAAAACCCTTGCGCTGCAGGGGTAGGGGAAATATCAAAGTAGGTGGTGAATGACGGTTAAAGGTAACCGCGGCGACATTTTCCATGGCCCCGGGACCGAATTCAGGCACCAGTAACTGGTCGTATTTACCAAAGGGGTAACGCACGTCGAAGTACTCATTAAAAAACTGGAAGCTTTGTTTGATTGGCACAAACCATTCATCGGTTTTGATGTATTTTGCCTGACTCTGACGGGCAAATAATCGAAGGGGAATATCTTCGAAACGATCTTCCCACACGGCATAGTTTCCCGCGTGAAGTGCAAATACATAAGAAGAGATAGGGGCGGATACCGGGAAATCCCAATGTTTGAAACCACCATGTTCCGAGATGGTAGTTTCCCGGGTTGTGGAAACAACCTGCCAGTGAGCCGGAGCAGAAACATCTACTTTATAGCGGGCTTTTAAATTGGGTTGATCAAAATGAGGAAACAACCGGTTAGCATCATAAGGTTCAAAATCTGTATAGACATAGACTTCGCCATCTTCAGGATCTTTAAAACGGTGCAATCCTGAACCATCGGTTGAGTAAGGACGTGAGTATTCTATGACGACGGTGTTTTTCCCGGGCGTAAACAGTTCAGGTGCAAGGGTAATAAACCACTTCTCAAAGCGGTATGTTGATGGTTTGCCATTGATTGTGATTCGGGAAATATCACCGAGTTCAAAATCAATGGTCAGTGGCGAAGCATTGTTTTTTGCCATAGTGAAATCAATGCTTGAAACGCCATCGAAAGAATCTTCGTTATTATTCAAGGCAAAAGAAAGCGTATAGGCGACATTGCTCACCTGAAGCTTTCGCATGGCAGCATAGTCAGCACTGAGAGACTCTGTGGATTCACGGGTAACCGGAGCCGATTTTGTGGCACTTTCATCTGATAATGTGCTGAGAGGGTTGCTGGTGATACAACCGGTTAGGGTGACAGCGGTTAGGGTGATGGCGGTCAGGGTGATGGTACTCAGGGCCAGGGCAGCCGCCTGCGCTGGCCGTTTGAACATTGATTTCATTATTATTTTTATCTCAGTAAACGGGAATACAATTTATAGTACAGATTTATAGTACAGATCTGATATTAATTTTTGTCGGCCCATGCCTCAATGTCTGGTTCAAGATAAGCGTATTCCAGAGCATCGGATGCCCAGTGATGATCTGCAGACAGTTTCCTTAAAATCCTCAGGGCTTCGACCTGAACAGCCGGAACTTCACTGCAAATTGCTTTGGTCAGGCAACGCCAGTGATCGGGTTGCATGCGCTTTGGGTTTTCCAGTTGTTCACGACAAGTATCGCATGTCATAACGCAGTGTTCGAAATCCGGTTCGTCGGGAACCGGAGCCACCTCATAAATTTTAAGAGAAACCCCTGAAGCGTCACAGAGTTCACATCGGGATCGTGCCCGTCGGGAAAGATCTTTACCCAGTAAACTGAGTGCAGATTGACGTTCCTGATGCTTGAGCAGCCCTTTGGCCATGATGATTTATCTCCCGGGAAACAATAATGGTTGCTGTTTTACACCAAAAAGAGATGGCTTGCGAGGAAGCAATATTAAGGTAATGATGGTTTACAGTCAGTCACAGCAAACCGGTTAAATTCATGGATTTAAAAATTGATAAAATACCAAGCCCGAATCGGGATGAAAGAGAAATTCCTGTAGAATTTCTGATTCTGCATTATACCGCGGTTGATCTGCAGGAGACTCTGGCTATTTTCAATAATCCGGTGATGGGTGTTTCATCACATCTGGTCATTGACAGGGATGGCTGTGTTTACGAAATGGTGAACTGCATGAATGGAAAAGCCTGGCGTGCCTGGCATGCCGGGGTCAGTCGATGGAATGGCTGGGAAGGTTTTAATGATTTTTCCATTGGCATCGAGCTGGTTAATTACAATGGCAATCTTCAAACCTATACAGACGCCCAATATCAGGCTCTTGAGCTGATAGTGACCCGGTTGAAAGCTGAATTTCCAACATTACAGGATGCCAAAAGAGTTCTGGGACATGAACAGATTGCCGGTTTTCGTGGCAAAGCTGATCCTGGAATAAAGTTTGACTGGCCCCGCTTTTTTCAGACAAATTATCCGGAACAGCCAGAACCTGATCGTTCATCTGTGTGTCCGATAGATCTGCAGGGTGCACTTGTGGAATTGAAGGCATTTGAACCTCGGGAGAGAACAGAAAAAAGCGCGTTCTGGAAAACTGTCAGTACATTAACGGAAGTGTCTGTTCGATTAATTGAAGAAACAAAATTAAAGTCCGAGTAGTTTTTTACCCAGAGTGGTTAATTCTGCCGGTCTTCCGGGTTCAGGGTCTTGTTGATAGGGCTGTCCCCGCCAGCGTTCAGGGGCTCGTTTTCTTTTCCATAGTTCAATTCGTTCTTCGCGGTTATCTTCTGTTTTTGCCGGAAACATAGAAATATATTGTGCGAGTCTGGGTTGCTGACTTCTGTTTACCGTACTGCAATGAGGAAGGCGTGAATCCCAGAGAATAAAACTCCCGGCGGGAGCCGCAACAGGTATCAGTTCTTTTCCTGCCATTTCGGGTTTGCTGAAGGTGAGAGAATGTCTGTTTTTCAGCGCCGCTTTATTTTTATACAGATCGGGAACACAGCTGAAAGCCCCCTGATTTTCTGCGGTGTCGGTTAAATAGAGAATTCCCTGTAATCGAGGCAGGCATACATCTTCCGGATAGCTGTCAATATGTATGTCGCTGTCGTCTTTTAAGTCAGGCTTTTCTGAACGCCAGGGTGGCTTGAATGATGCTCTGTCCAGCCTGACCCACAGGTCATCTTTTCCCAGAAGCTCAACAAACAAGTCATGCAATGGTTCATATTGGCGAATATTCCAGAATGCCTGATGGTGATGCAGAGGAACGATGCCATTTGTGCCCAGCGGTTTTCTATACCAGGTCTCAGGTTTGGCGAGATTGACATCCAGGAATTGGGTAATGGCCTCAATGGCAGGATTAAGTAACTTTTGTGGCACGAGTTCGGGAATAACAATGTACCCCCGCTGCTGAAGTTCTTCCTGATATGAGGTCATAGGCGTCCTATGGACAAATATACCCGCAGCCTTTGGGTATAGATCAGTGAATGTTGTTTTCTTCCCGGTCAGTTTCCAGAAAATCCAACAGTGATAGAACGGAATTACGGATGATTTGTGTATCTTTATTCAGTCCATGGAATCTGACGACACCCATTAATATCTGCGCAAGAGGGTAGAGTCTCAGATATTCCTTTATATCGGCGGGCTGCAAATTTTTTGTTGTACTTTCGACAAAGTCATTGGCTCCCCGGGTAAAGCCCTGATGAGCGGATTCAAGCAGTTCCTTGATTGGCTTTTCTTCAGAAGTGTTTGAGAGTTCCAGTAGTAGATGACTGAGGGAATCCAGCTGAAAATTCGACATAACAACAACTCCAAAAAAGATTGTGTGCCATGACAACCACTGTTGTTCTGAAAGTGCAGTTGTTATAAAAATGCAGTTATTTCATAAATTGTTATAAACGCATTTTCTAATCATGGTTGTTTGATAAGGCTGAATTCAGAGTAGATTTGAAACGTATGTACCGGTATCAGTATATATCCGTTAGTTCTTAAGGCGGTTAGCAGACTGCTGGGGGATGTACACTCATTCTCCTTGAAGGTATGAGGTGGTTGGCCGTTCACTCAAGTCATCTGGTTTACCTGCATCTCCAATTACTTTGGGTATATACTACCCTTCACCTTAAAATTCATTTCTGAAGTCACTCATGTCGTTAAAAACACTGCGTTTGAAAAATAAAGCGGATCGTCGTCTACGTGCTGGTCATTTATGGATATACAGCAACGAAGTGGATGTTAGTGCGTCGCCTCTGAAGGAATTTGAGGTCGGTGAATCTGTGATTGTAGAGAGTTCATCAGGAAAGGTTTTAGGGGGAGCATATATCAATCCAAATTCCCTTATCTGTGCCCGTCTTATCAGCAGGGATGCCGAGTTTCTTCTGAATAAATCCCTGTTGGTTCATAGGCTGAAAATTGCTCTGAGCCTGCGTGAACGTTTGTTTGACAAACCTTTCTATCGTTTGGTTTATGGTGATAGTGACAGTCTGCCTGGCTTGGTGGTGGATCGTTTTGATGGTTATCTCGTTGTACAGATCTCTACAGCGGGTATGGAACGTGTCAGGGATGATATTGTTGACGCTTTGAATCAGGTACTAAAGCCAAAAGGCATTCTGTTCAAAAATAATGGTAATTCCAGAAAACTTGAAGCCTTGCCTGAATATATAGAAGTGGTTTCTGGTGTCGTTCCGGAGATTGTTGAGCTGGAAGAAAATCGCGTCAGCTTTCAGGCGCCGGTAAAGGACGGGCAGAAAACAGGCTGGTTCTATGATCATCGTCTGAATCGTGAACGTCTGCGTCACTATGTGAAAAACAAACGGGTTCTGGATGTATTCAGCTATGTGGGAGGCTGGGGGATTCAGGCTGCCGCTTTTGGTGCCGATCATGTCACTTGCCTGGATGCTTCTGCCTTTGCTCTCGATCAGGTTCATGCCAATGCAGAACTGAATGATGTTCAACATAAGGTTGAAACCATTGAAGGTGATGCTTTTGCGGCTCTGAAGGCATTGCGCGATGAGAAAGATAAATTTGATGTAGTGATTGTTGATCCACCGGCATTCATTAAAAAACGCAAAGATATTAAGGCGGGAGAACAGGCTTATCGTCGGATTAATGAACTGGCCATGCGTCTGCTGGAGCGTGATGGGTATCTGGTAGCAGGTTCCTGTTCCATGCATTTACAGAAAGAGAATATGGTTGATCTACTGCGTGGAGCAAGTCGGCATATCGACCGTAATATGCAGATCATAGAACAGGGGCATCAGGGACCTGATCATCCGATTCACCCTTCTATACCTGAAACAGAGTATATCAAGGCGTACTTTGCCCGACTAACGCCACAGTAACGAAAGGACTGGTCAGCGCAGACTGATGACTGGCCAGTCACGATCAATGGCTACTTTTTTTAGTTCGGGATCGGGATCCACCGCAAACGGATAGGTGACTTCATTCAACAGGGGCAGATCATTTTTTGAATCGCTATAGAAATAACTGCCTTCCAGAGAGTGTTCTGGATTATCTGCCAGCCATTCCTGCAGTCTTAGAACCTTTCCTTCCCTGAATGTAGGAATGCCGCTTATTGACCCTGTGTACTGATTATTTTCAATCTCCAGTTCAATGGCCAGAATGGTTTCCACACCCAGAGCCCTGGCAATGGGCTTTGTCACAAAACTGCTGGTGGCTGTGATGATCATCAGATAATCACCCTGATGCCGGTGTTTGTTCAATAAGGTTTCACTTTTTTCCAGCATAACCGGACGGATCATATCCGTCATGAACCGGGCATGATAGATATCCAGCTCTGCCCGGGAGAATCGGGTCAATGGAGCAAGGCAGAATTCAAGATACTCATGAATATCCAGAGTGCCCTGGTGATATTGCTGAAAAAAATAATCATTGCCCTGACGAAATTCATCAGCGTTGACCAAACCGTTGGTGGCCATGAATTCTCCCCAGAGGTAATCGCTATCGTTGGCGATCAGGGTGTTGTCTAAATCAAAAATTGCGAGTGCCACAGATTCTCCTGAATTAAGGGAGTTCGCATAGACTGGAATCTCGCCCTAAACTATTTTCTCGGGTTTGCTTTTTAACCGACATCAATTGTGTCTCAGAATTGCAGATTTTTCCAATGAATAGCCTGAGTAGAAGCCGGATCTCGTTTGATGTGCTGTGCCTGTTTGTGAAACAATAACAGGCAAGAACATTTTCAGGTAGCCGTATGCGTGATTGACTTAGATGGATTCAGACCCAATGTGGGCATTATCCTTGCAAATCATCACGGTCAGGTACTGTGGGCACGGCGAATCAGACAGGATGCATGGCAATTTCCCCAGGGGGGCATCAATGATGGAGAAACCCCTGAAGAAGCCATGTATCGGGAGCTCTATGAGGAAATAGGTCTTCGGCCGGAAGACGTAGAAATTCTGGCATGTACCCGTGGTTGGCTTCGTTATCGATTGCCAAGACGGCTGATTCGCAGAGATCAGCATCCTCTCTGCATCGGACAGAAACAGAAATGGTTTCTACTGCAGTTGCTCAGCAGTGATGATCGCGTCAGGGTCGATCAGACCGGTTCGCCGGAATTTGATGGTTGGCGCTGGGTGAGTTACTGGTATCCTTTAGGCCAGGTCGTATCCTTTAAACGGGATGTGTATCGACGGGCTTTAAAGGAACTGGCACCAAGGATCGGAAAGCTACAGACTCAGGAATAAGCTGAACTTGTGGGATTTTGATGACAAACAGAAAGCTGGAGAGCGCAGAGGCAGTTTGTAAGGGAACTGCCAGGTATTCAAAGGAGAAGCGTGAGTATTTATACCCTGAATACCGGCCTGATATTTCAAACGTCTCTGAAAATCAGATTGGACTTTAAAACACCATGTTGAACACCCTGCGCACCATTGTTCAGGCAGTCAGTGCCGCCCCGGATCTGCAGTCTGCGCTGCAGATTATTGTGCGGCGTGTTCGTGGTGCTATGCAAACGGAAGTTTGCTCGGTCTATCTTTATGACGAAGACAATTCATCCTACACACTGATGGCCACTGAAGGCCTTAATTCCTCGGCTGTTGGCAGGGTAACGCTGTCTCACTCAGAAGGACTGATCGGTCAGGTGGGCGCACGAGAAGAACCCATCAATCTGGAAGATGCGGCCTCACACCCGAAATACCATTACGTTAAAGAAACAGGCGAGGAGCGCTACCACTCTTTTCTTGGTGTACCGATTATTCACCACCGGAAAGTGCTCGGTGTATTGGTGGTGCAGCAGACTGTACAGAGGCGCTTTGATGAACATGAAGAGGCCTTTCTGATCACCATGTCAGCTCAACTGGCAGGTGTTATTGCACATGCGGAGGCAACGGGTTCCCTCAATGTCTCGACTACCCATAAAAAATCAAAAGCTATTCGTTTCCAGGGTACAGCCGGTGCGACCGGTGTTGCCATCGGTGAAGCGGTGGTTATTGTACCTCCTGCCGATCTGGGAGCCGTACCTGATAGAGAATGCAAAAAGATAGAAAAAGAACTGGCGCTGCTGGATAGAGCGCTTGAATCTGTCAAGCAGGACTTAAAGGATACGGCTAATAAACTGGCGGATAGATTGCCTGTGGAAGAAAGAGCCCTGTTCGATGTTTATCTCCGGATGCTGGATGACCAGGCACTGGGGCAGGAAATCCGTAACCGCATTTCCCAGGGTCAATGGGCTCAGGGTGCTTTGAGGCAGGTGATTGATGAGCATGTCCGTAATTTTGAAATTATGGAAGATGCCTACCTTCGTGAAAGATCGTCAGATGTGAAAGATCTGGGACGCCGGGTGCTGTCATATCTTCAGGAGGGTGAGCAGGACGATATTGAATATCCACCCAATACGATTCTGATCAGCGAAGAACTGTCACCCGTTATGCTGGGTGAGGTGCCTCATGGTTGCCTGGCAGGATTGGTATCGGTGCAGGGTTCCAGTAACTCTCATGCTGCAATTCTGGCCAGGGCACTGGGTATACCGACTGTGATGGGTGTTGTGGATCTGCCTTATCACAAGCTATCGGGTAAAAAACTGATTGTAGATGGCAACCTGGGTCTGGTGTATTCAGATCCTTCCAGGGAGCTTCGGGATCATTATCAAGCGGTTGTTGAAGAAGAGCGGGAGTTTTCTGTCGGTCTCGAAGCAATCAGTGATTTACCCTGCATCACAGTGGATGGCTACAGAATACCACTCTGGGTGAATACCGGTCTGATGACCGATACAGTACGCTCGCTGGATCGTGGTGCTGAAGGTGTAGGGTTATACAGAACTGAAGTTCCTTTCATGATCAGGGAACGATTCCCCAGTGAATCTGAACAGGAAAAAATATACCGTCACCAGATGGAGGCATTTTCTCCCCGTACGGTCACCATGAGAACCCTTGATATTGGCGGAGATAAATCTCTCAGCTACTTCCCTATTAAAGAAGATAATCCTTTTCTTGGCTGGCGGGGCATTCGTGTGACACTGGATCATCCGGAAATCTTTCTGGTGCAGGTTCGGGCAATGCTTAAGGCCAGTGTTGGTCTGGATAATCTGCGAATAATGCTGCCAATGATCTCCAGCATCTTTGAAGTGGAGGAGGCTTTACACCTGATTCACCGGGCTCACGCTGAAGTACTGGCAGAAGGTTTACCGGTAGTGATGCCGCCTGTTGGTGTCATGATTGAAATCCCCGCTGCAGTATATCAGGTTCGGGAAATTGCCCAGAGAGTGGATTTCCTCTCCATTGGCTCTAATGATTTAACTCAGTATTTACTGGCGGTAGATCGTAATAATCCCCGGGTAGCGGATCTGTATCATTCATTCCATCCGGCTGTTTTGCAGGCGCTGCAGCGCGTAGTTGATGACGGTCATAAGGAAGGGAAAACCGTCGGAATCTGTGGCGAAATGGCTGGAGATCCTGCCGCTGCGGTACTGCTTCTGGCTATGGGCTTTGATATGCTCTCAATGAGTGCCACCAACCTGCTCAAGGTAAAATGGGTGTTACGTAAAATAACGCTCGATGGTGCTAAAAAAATACTGGAAGATGTTGTCAAGCTTGATAACGCGCAGGTTATCAGAAGCTCTCTGGAACTGGCTCTGTGCAAGGAAGGCATGGGGAAAGTACTGGGAATAAAAAGCAGGCGATTCTAATTTTTTCAGTACACCAGTATCAGTATGCCGCACCTCTTCATTTATTATTTCATCGATATAAGCAGACACTCATTCTCTTAACTATTCTTCACTGACCTTTGTCTAATGAGAAGTTCTCCATGTCTGGTTATCTGCTGATTGAATCTCGTGACCCTTTTGAAAGTGATTGTAATCACTACCAGCATCTTGCATGTGATCTCGCGGCTAATGGCAACAGGGTTACCCTGTTTCTTGTGCAGAATGGTGTTTTGATTACCCGCTCCTGTAAGTACTCAGAAAAGCTGGCTGAAATATCAGGAAAAGGTATTGAAGTTCTGGCAGATGATTTTTCCCTGAAAGAACGGGGAATCAGCAAAAATGCGTTGGTCACCGGGGTTAAGGAATCATCGCTTGACGTTGTCGTCGATATGCTGGCTGAGGGGCGTAAGGTTCTCTGGCACTGAGTTATATAGACCTTTCATATTTTGCTGGTAAAAATTCGGAGTTGATGATGTCAGAAACCAAAACACTTACATTTACCTTAATGGATGCACCTTTCGAAAATAGCCGTACAGCAACGGCATTCCGTTTACTCGATATAGCGGTCAGACGGGGATATAACGTGAAAGTGTTTGCCTATGAAGGCGCTGTTGGTTTGCCATTTGCACGACAACGGCCTCATGCAAATGCGGTGCATGGTCGGGATATTGAAGATGAGGATCATCCATTACCCAGAAAATGGATTCAGGGGTTACAGGAAGCAGCAGCCATCAGTGGCGGCAAGCTGGAGTGGGTGAACTGTGGGCTTTGTGTAGATGAACGGGGCATGGATGAATGCATAGATGGTGTTAACAGGGGGAGCCCTGCGGATATGCTTCGATTCGCTACTGAGTCTGATAACACTCTGATCATTCCGACTCGCTGAGGTGTCTATGAAAATTCTAAATATCATTGAAACAGCCTATCGCGCAACTATCGAAGAACAGGATGATACCACCGTCTGGATCAGTCATGCCCTGAAAGGGGCCGGAGCTGATCTTGATGTACTGCTGCAGGGGAATGCAGTGAACTATGTTGTCGCTTCCCAGACCGTATCCGGTTTGAAAATAGGTAACTGCAAGCAGACTCAGCCTGCAGATCTGGTAAAAAGCCTGAACGATCTGATTGATAAAGGCTGCAAGGTTTTTGTGATTTCTGAAGATCTCGATGAGCGGGGAATTGAGTCAGGCACCATGATTGAAGGGGTTAATATTATGGGACGTTCAGATTTGGCCGGTTGCCTTGATCAGTATCATCAGGTCTGGCAATGGTAATAGTAATAGTAGCGGCAGTATTCCCGGATCAGCAACATGATCCGGGAATACTGCTTGGGTCAAACTGCTCAGTCAGGCGACTGAATTCCCTGTAAAATAATGGAAATTTCTTTTTCAGGATTTAATTTCTCAACCTTTCTGTAAAAGAGTTCAATTTTTTTTATTGATCGCTGCTCAACATTGGTGAGTGGGTATATTTTAGAGAACAGGCCGTTTTGTATTCGCTTTTGAATACTCAGTAATATTATTCGACCGCTGTGCATATGGATTTTGGCATTATCAAGTTGAATACTGCCGTTGTTGACCTGAAACCGGATCTGGTCATAGTTCTTTTGTTCACTAACAGAAAAAGTGGTTTTTTTAGCTGCAACAGGGGCTTTCCCTCTACCAATTTCAATCCAGGAATCAGCGGCCTGAACTGTTAAAGGAAAAACGAAGCTAAAGAAGATTAAGAGCCAATAACCGGTGTTCGTTTTCATAAGTCCAGATGCTCCCCAAGATTATCAGAGTCAGATTAAAAGTAGACTCTGATAAGCTGTGAAGAAAAATAATGTCCAGGAGTTTGACCGAAAACAGTCTGTCTTACGCGGCAACTGCTCCTGCGTTGCACTAGCTCCTGCATCCATGCAGTCGTGTAGTCGTAACAAATGGGTCTGGAAATTCGTTTTTGCTCGTTGAATAGCTTGCTATTCGCCTCTCAAAACCCAATTTTCTACGATACTCGCTACGAACGCTATTCCCGGTCAGGCTCCTGGCTGTTACATCTGAGGAGTTTCTGGAGAAAAAAGATTCTCAGGCATCTGAATGGAAAAAAACAACTTCTCGCCAGCAATGCCTCCCGCTTGATAGTTCTGTTCTGTCCACTGAAGTTCACCGGACGAAGAGAGTGTCAATACACTGGTGTTGCGTGTGCCATATTGATCACTGGCGATGAAGCAGCTACTAAGCAGTGCTTCCCATTCTCTGGGGACACCTGTACTTGGTAAATCTTCATCAGCGGCTTTGGTATCATTACGCATAATATTGATCAGTTGGTTATGACAAAGCGGATCATCAGGATTGATCAGTAAATCCGACAGTCCTTTTTTTGCGGTATTGAGTTTCGGCCAGGGTGTTTCCAGAAGATGATTACACAGACCATAGAGTCCGGGCTTTAGTTTTAAAATTTCCTTTGCACGGTTGGAATAATAGTAGAGGCCTGTTCTATCGGCGATGATCAGATTGAAACCGGCATAATCATCAGCGTGCAGGTGTGTTTTTTTGAGGTAGTCTTCAGCGTTGTCATCTCCGGTAAGGAAGTCACTGACAAGTGCTCCTCTTGATTTTTTACCTTTTATAACCGGTATTTCTCTGAAGTTTGTTACGGCAGCAAACTTTCCCTGGGTGTTGACTGCCAGCCAGGTACCTCCGGCTTCAAGGTCACGGCCACCGAGAAGATCGGGATGGTCTTCCCAGTGATGAACTGTGCGTGCAGCTCTTTGATAAAGTTCATCACGATTAGCGACAAGAACCAGTGGTGTTAAACTTTTGGGTTGCCAGGAGAAAACTATCAGACACATTTTTATACATATAATTGGAGTAAACGTGCCCGCTATTCTATCAGATCTTGATCCTATACTTATAGATCGAAAAAAGATCGGGTACCGGATTTTTACTTCACTGCGCTGTAATACTATTATCGGTTTCTAATAGGCGTTTTGAGCCTGAAAAGGCAGCGCAATAGCATAATTAGAATTAGGAAATGGTGTAAGTACCGCGTGGCAGCACTGTTTTATTCCAGCATCAATTGATAATCTATATTCTTGATGACAGCAAATGGAGTCAGTGGTCATGAGTAAGCTTGGTGTATCTTTGGTACAGATGTGTTCTGGCCCGGATATTCGGGAGAACCTTGCCACCATTGAACGATTGCTTGAAGATCAGTTACCTGACGCCACGGGTTTGCTGATGCTTCCGGAATGTTTTGCCGGTATTGGCGGTTCTATAAAGGAACTGGGCAGAAGGCATGATGAAGTAAGATGCTGGTTGTCCGAACTGTCAAAAAAACACAGAGTCTGGTTGGTGGGTGGTTCCCATCCTGTGACCGATGATGTGGACGGACGATCTTCCCCGGCCTGTTTTGTCTATGATCCCCAGGGGTTTGAATTTTCCCGATACAACAAGATCCATTTGTTTGACTGTGATGTTGACGACAATACTAGCCGGTACCGGGAATCAGATGATTTTATTGCCGGTACTGAGGTGGTATCTGTCGATATAAATGAGGCAATTCTAGGGCTCTCCATTTGTTATGATCTGCGTTTTCCAGAGCTCTATCGCCAGCTGACAGAGGCAGGCGCTAATATTCTCTGTGTTCCCTCAGCTTTTACGCATGTTACCGGAAAGGCTCACTGGGAATTACTGTTACGAGCCCGGGCCATTGAAAATCAATGCTATGTACTGGCGGCTAATCAGTGCGGTGTACACCCTAATGGTCGTGAAACCTGGGGGCACAGTATGATTGTTTCACCCTGGGGAGATGTATTGGCTTCAGCGGGAGATGAGTCGGCTATTGTTTCAGCGAAACTTGATCTGACTATGGTGGAAAAAATCAGATCACAGATTCCTTGTCTGAAACACCGGAAATTCTGAACAGTAAGAAGGTATAATCTAATCACGGTATTGTATTAATACTGTGATTAGATAAATTCAAGAAATTAATTTGAAGGTGTATTGCTGACGGCAGCCAGTGCATCAAGTAACCTTTTTTGGGCATTACGCCGACGCTGCCCACGTGTGGGTTTGTTCTGAATATATGTGCCATCTTTCTGTAACTGCCAGCTACGAAGGTTATCGGTTAGATAAAACTCCAGCTCTTTTTTGATTCGTATTGCCAGCTTTGGATCTTCGATGGGAAAGCAGGTTTCCACGCGCATATCCAGATTTCGAATCATTGCATCAGCGCTTGAGCAGTATACCAGTGAGTCTTCCTCACCATTTTCAAAGTAGTACACCCGGGTATGTTCGAGAAATCTTCCGACAATGGATCGCACTTTTATGTTGTCTGATAACCCTTCAATGCCGGGTTTCAGGCAACAGATACCGCGCACGACCATATCTATGGTGACACCGGCCTGAGAGGCTTTATAGAGCGCCTTGATAATGTGGGATTCGGTTAACGAGTTTATCTTTATGATAATTCTGGCGGGCTTGCCTTCTTTAGCATTGATTGCTTCCTGATTAATAAGTTCAATCAGGTTCTTCTTCAAGGTAAAGGGCGCATGAAACAGTTTTCGCACACGAACGGCTCTTCCCATACCGGTTAACTGCTGGAAAATTTTATGAACATCATTGGTGAGCACTTTATCACGGGTCAGCAAGCTGTAATCCGTATACAGACGAGCATTGGCTGCGTGGTAGTTGCCCGTGCCCAGATGGGCATAGCGTTCAATATGTCGCCCCTCTCGACGAACAATCAGCATCATTTTGGCATGGGTTTTGTAGCCGACTACACCGTATACCACAACGGCCCCTGCTTCCTGAAGACGACGGGCAAGGGTCAGGTTTTCTTCTTCATCAAAACGGGCCCGAATTTCGACGACAACGGTTACTTCCTTGCCTTGACGAGCCGCTTCCACCAGTGCATCGACAATTTCAGAAAGCGCGCCTGTGCGATACAGGGTCTGACGAATAGCCAGAACATTAGGGTCTTTTGCTGCCTGTCTCAGCATATCGATCACGGGTGTGAATGATTCGAAGGGGTGATGGAGAAGAATATCCTGTTTGGCCACCAGATCGAGTACATTGTTGCCGTGTTTACGTTTACTGTGCAGACCTTTTGGAAATCCTGGTGTAAAGGGGTTAAAGAGTAATTCCGGTTTGTCGTGATTATCACAGACCGACATCATACGAGTCAGGTTAACCGGTCCGTTGGCCTTGTAGAGTTCATCGATGCTTAAACCGAACTCCTGCACCAGAAAATCCACCAGGGGTTTAGGGCAGTTGTCGACAATTTCAAGTCGGACTGCTTTACCATAACGACGCGACAGAAGTTCACCCTGAAGGGCTTTAGCGAGATCTTCCACTTCATCTTCCAGATCCAGATCGCTGTTTCTGGTTAATCGAAACTGGTAACAGCCTTTCACATCCATGCCCGGAAACAGATCTTCAACATGACGGTGAATGATGGATGAAAGGAATACGTAATTTTCGCCACCTTCAGAAACATCTTCAGGGAGTTTTACAATTCTTGGCAGTGAACGAGGCGCTGGAATAATAGCCATTCCTGTATCACGGCCAAAGGCATCCTTTCCTTCCAATGAAACAATGAAGCAGAGCAGCTTATTAGCCAGGCGAGGAAATGGATGAGCAGGATCAAGCCCGATAGGGCTGATAATAGGCATCACTTCATGATAAAAAAATCGTTTGATCCAGGCTTGCTGTTTCTCGGTTAACTCATTCCTGCGGAGGAACCGGATACCCTGTTTTCTTAAGGCTGGTAGTAATGAATCATTAAAAATTTGATATTGAAGCTCAACTTTTTCTTTGGTAATCCGGCTGATTTCCTTGAGAACCTGCTGAGGCCCCATACCATCCAGACCCGCTTGTTCACGAGAGAAATCAATTTGCTGCATCAGACCGGCGACACGAATTTCGAAGAATTCATCCATGTTTGAACTGAATATCAACAGAAAACGAAAACGTTCCAGCAACGGATGTTCTTCGTTTTGTGCCTGCTCCAGCACACGTGTGTTGAAAGCAAGGTGACTGAGTTCACGATTGATATAGTAATCGGTATTACTGTAATCAGTAATTCTGGGCAGCTTCGCGACGGGTTCCTGGGTTTCGTGATCGATGACCTGGGCGTTTTGAGCGTCCGGTTGCAGGGAAGAATTATCCATAAAAGCCTCTTACTGCGGATACTCTGACTATTACCAGCATTGGCTGGTGTGAGAGTATTATTCTAACAGATAATGGTGTTACATTTCTTTGAATCCTGATACATCCTGTCACTAATTATTAAAATACGAAGATGTCACTCAAACTACTGGAGATTTTCACGTTCTTTTATGATTTTTTCTGCCATTTCTTTCGCAGAAGCTTCAGCCGAAAGCTGTACACAATAGGCTGTGCGGTCAGTGTCCCAGAAAATTTTACGCCTTGAGGTGAAATCAGTACCGTCGCCTGTTTTCAGTGAGGCAGATCCATTGGATTCAAGATTTACGGGTATCAGGTGATTGGTATGTTCATGTTGAACTGTGAAAGTAGAATGTTTTGTATTCCCAGACACAGGGTTGGCTCCCTGTGTTAGTAAGTAGGGGCTAGATGATGGTTTTGTTTCCGGTAACAGTGAGGCTTCTACTTTCTTTGAAAAATTGGGTAAATGCAGCTCAATGGCTAAAGAATCAAGAGGAGATTGATGAGGGGCATCGGAATTAATACAGCTATCAGAGAATGACTTTGCCAGAGAACTCAATGCTTTTTTTGATAGAAAAGTCCAGGAGGTTTCATCAACCTCTCGGGTTTTAAGTGTCTTTCCCGCTGCATCCAGATATTCCATTTTGAATTTATAATGGCTGGTAAAGAAGCCTCGGGATGACTGTAAGTCCGTTATTTTTATATGGGCTGCACCAGCCTTGTGTGCTGCTGGCTGATGCCCCTCTCGTTTGAATGCTGAGGCTAATTCGGAGCCCAGCCACATTTCACCAATTAATGGATCATTACGGGTTACCTGGGTTATTTTCCTGTCAGAAAGTCTGACGCTGTCTGACATTCTGGCATTGAAAGCGACATTAGAGCGTAGTTTCAGTGAAATAGTGGAGGAACTGGGCTGAATATTCCGCTGGGTTTGTGTCGCAGAGTTTTTAGCGGCCGAAGCAGTTGATTGCCATGAAAATGGGTGCCCGACGAATCGGGCTATAGCCTCCAGTGGTTTCATTCCTTAGCATCCCTGCATTCTTTCTACTACTGAAGTGTAGTATGGAAGTGGAACTTTATGACCTTGCTTTCAGCAGCCTGGCAGCATCTCTGGCAAAATAAGTCAGTATTGCGTCGGCTCCAGCCCGGCGAATGCACATCAAAGATTCCATCATGACCGCTTCGTCATCCAGCCAGCCGTTAGCCGCTGCAGCTTTATGCATGGCGTATTCGCCGCTGACCTGATAAACAAAAGTGGGCGCTTTAAATTCATCTTTCACCCGTCTGACAATGTCCAGATAGGGCATGCCGGGCTTGATCATGATCATATCGGCACCTTCTGCCAAATCCGCCGCGACCTCATGCAGGGCTTCATCACTGTTGGCAAAATCCATCTGGAAGCTGAACTTATTACATTTACCCAGATTTCCGGCAGAGCCAACAGCGTCCCTGAATGGCCCGTAGTAGCTTGAAGCGTACTTGGCAGAATAAGCAAGAATACGGGTGTTGATATGGCCTCTCTCTTCCAGTTCTTTCCTGATGGCACCAATGCGGCCGTCCATCATGTCGGAAGGTGCTACTACATCGGCACCAGCCTCAGCATGAGAAAGTGCCTGTTTCACCAGAACATCAACGGTCTCATCATTGAGGACGTAGCCTTCTTCATTGGTTAATCCATCCAGACCATGGCTGGTGAATGGATCCAGGGCAACATCAGTAATAACACCCAGTTCCGGGTAGTGCTGTTTGATCGCACGGACTGCACGTTGGGCAAGACCATCGGGATTATAAGCTTCTTCAGCATTATCCGATTTTTTTTCCAATGGCGTTACCGGGAATATGGCTATGGCGGGAATGCCAAGATCAATCAGTTCTGCGGCATCAATAATCAGCTGGTCGATACTCAGGCGTTCAACTCCGGGCATAGAATCAATAGTCTCCCGCTGATTTTCACCCTCAAGTACAAAAACCGGATAAATCAGGTTATCAGTGGATAGTCGGGTTTCTCTCATCATGCGCCTTGAGAATTCATCAAATCGCATTCGTCGTGGTCGAGCAGAAGGGAAAGATCGTTGTATCATCACCAATACCCATTTGTTTATAGTTAAATGACGTTGTTTGAAACCACAGCGGATTTCTATTCGTAAGTGTGGGTGGCATTATACGATTAAACGGGCAAGACTCTATGAGTTCTGGATACCTGCAATGAATAAATCAAAATTACTTTTACTCGTACTCTTTTTGGCTGCTATCAGTGCATTCTATGTTTTTGATGGGCAGCAATATCTTACGGTGGACTTCTTTCAGTCGTTGTATCGTGATGATCCAACCGTAACCATGGCTATTTTCTTTGTGGTTTACATTGCAGTAACCGGTCTTTCTCTACCTGGTGCTGCCCTTCTGACACTGATTGGCGGTGCCATATTCGGTTTTGGTCCCGGACTGTTGATGATCTCTTTTGCCAGTAGCATTGGCGCAACCCTGGCTTTTCTGTTTTCCAGAACTCTCTTAAAGGATTCAGTACAACGAAAATTTTCTGGCTATTTGGATACCATTAACAAAGGGGTAGAAAAAGACGGTGCTTTTTATCTGCTGACCTTGAGACTGATTCCCGCTGTTCCGTTCTTTGTTATCAACCTGGTTATGGGATTGACACCCATGCGGGCAATTACCTTCTATTGGGTCAGCCAGTTGGGTATGCTGGCAGGGACGGCTGTTTTTGTTAACGCCGGTGTCCAGTTAGGACTGGTCGAAGAATTATCTCTCAGTGGGATATTAACTCCGACTCTTATTGGATCTTTTGTTTTGTTGGGTATTTTTCCCTGGATCGCCAGATCTGGTATGGAGTTTCTGCGTCGTCAAAGAGTCTACAAAGGCCATACGAAGCCCTCATCTTTTGAAAATAATCTGACCGTTATTGGTGGTGGTTCTGCTGGTCTGGTGAGCAGCTATATAGCGGCTGCAGTTAAAGCTAAGGTTTCCCTGATTGAAAAGCATAAAATGGGAGGCGATTGTCTTAATACTGGCTGTGTACCCAGCAAAGCGTTGATTCGTTCATCGAAGATAGCGCATTACATGAAAAGAGCTGAAGAATTCGGGTTGGAAAAAGTATCCGCCGAAGTCAACTTTCGGGCAGTGATGGACAGAGTACAGTCAGTGGTTCAGAAGGTAGAGCCTCACGATTCCATAGAGCGATATTCCGGGCTCGGCGTTGATTGCATTACGGGTACGGCTAAAGTATTGAGCCCCTGGGAAGTAGAAGTAGATGGCCGTCGTATTACCACCAGAAATATTGTGATCGCCAGTGGCGGTCGTCCCTTTGTGCCCCAGTTGCCAGGTCTGGAAAGTATTGACTACTACACATCCGATACGATTTGGGATATCAGGGAGAAGCCGGAAAGCCTGTTAATCATAGGTGGAGGTCCCATTGGCTGCGAACTGACCCAGGCATTTGTCCGTTTGGGCGTAAAGGTGACCCAGATTGATCATGGACCTCGTCTTCTGCACAGAGAAGATGAAGATGTTTCTACCCTGGTGGCGGGGAATTTCTTGAAAGAAGGTGTTGATCTTCGTCTGAAACATGAAGCCAGAGCCTTCCATAAAGAAGGGGGAAAACAATGGCTGGAAGCTGGTTTCAATGGTGAAACCGTTAACATCGAATTCCATAAGGTGTTATTTGCTGTGGGGCGAAGAGCCAATACAGCGAATATGGGTCTGGAGGATCTGGGGGTAGAACTGACAGAGCGGGGCACCATCGAGGTCAATGATTTCATGCAAACCAAATACCCCAACATCTATGCCTGTGGTGATGTAGCGGGCCCTTATCAATTTACTCATACCGCTGCGCATCAGGCCTGGTTTTGTGCTGTAAATGCCCTGTTTGGCAAATTCAAGAAATTCAAAGTGGACTATTCGGTGATCCCCTGGTGTACCTTCACTGACCCGGAAGTAGCCAGAGTGGGTATTAATGAACTGGAAGCCAAAGAACAGGGTGTTGAGTATGAAGTGACTAAATATGATATCGATGACCTGGATCGAGCGATTGCTGACGAAGAAGCCAGAGGCTTTGTGAAAGTCCTGACGGTTCCCGGTAAGGATCGAATTCTGGGGGTCACTATTGTGGGTTATCATGCAGGAGAGCTGATTACAGAATACATCAGCGCCATGAAGCATGGTCTGGGTCTGAATAAGATTCTGGGCACTATCCATATTTATCCCACGCTGAGTGAAGCCAATAAATATGCCGCCGGAGAATGGAAAAAAGCCCACGCACCTCAGGGAGTCCTGAACTGGGTGGAAAAATTCCATGGTTGGATGAGACATTAAGAAATAAGTTCGTTATGCCTCGATATGGGCAGCCTTAGCTAAGCTATCTTTAAATATGAAAAGTCTTGATATTCAAGGCTTTTTTATTCTTAAAGGAAATATAAGGCTGAGGGAATTATGTCAATTGCAGGTGGTGTAAACCAGAATTCGGGGGCTTTACCTTCACATGGAGGTGGACATGTAACAGATAAAACTTCTACGTTGGCAACAAAGCCTCAACGACTGAATCGTCAGTCGGTTTCTCCATTAAACAATGTTGAGCCCAGCACCCCTCCGGCCGGTGACTCAGCTTCTGCAGAACGAAAATCTCTTCAGGAATATTCAATAGAAGCGCTGGAACCATCCAGTGTTCGACCCCGAATCAATCCTGGCAGGTCGGCCAAACAGCCAGCTTCCGGTAATGAAGCGCTTCGCTCAGAAGGGCGTTCTCAACCTGACAGCCCTGTTTCACGAGATGAACGGAAAGTAGCTCGTAAATTTGCAACGCTGCATAAGACCCTGGGTAAGCTTGAAGGGGCAAAAAATCGCCATGAGTCACCAACAACGGCTCGTCAGCACCGTCAGCAGGTTAAGCATCTGCAGAATCAGCTTAAGAAAATCGCTATCGCCCAAAAAGATGCAGGCAAATTACCTGCAGCAGGACACGTAGCGGAAAAGGAAAATATTCAAGGTCGACTGGGTACTGTACTGGTGAAACAGACTGATGCTTTGAAGGCTGCTGGTTTGAAACGAGAAGAACATTTGCGTCTCAGCTCAGAGTCGAAGCTGGGTGGTGATTTGAAAAAACTTCAAAATCGGCTTTCATCGTTGGGAAATAGCCAAGCTCGTACGACCAAAGCTAATACCCTAAAGGGGCTGGAAAAACAATTAGCAAAGAGCAATCATCAACTGTCTGATGCAAAGCAATTAACAGAACAGGTAGTGGAATTAAGTAAGAAAGCAGGGAAAGCGAGTAAGGCGCACTCGGGGATTGAGCTTAAGGAATTTAGTAAACAGTTAACCGAGCTGAAAGCCAAGACAGAAGGGCACTTGGGTAAAGCCCAGACAGAGAATAAGTCAATTCGGACAGCGAGAGATACAGCGCGCAAAACAGCGAGCAAAGCCAAAAAAGAAAATCAGGTAGATCTGCAGACCCTGAAGAGGCAATTGCAGAGGGAGACCAAAAAAATCAACCAGGAGGTAAGGCGCCAACAGGAACGGTTGTCTGCAAACCGCCAGCGCAGGCAGGAACGTGCAGAGAGTAAAACTCCGGAAAGTGAGAAGCGTCTGGCATCAAAACGACCCGGTGTTACCAAACCTTCTGCAGGAAGATCTTCTCAACCGCAGATGTCCAGGGCAGGAACAAAACAGAGCAGAGCGGTAAAGCATGAATCCGTCAATATGGTGAAATTTCTTTCTGGTATATCACCTGCCAGAAACAAAACTCAGGAACAGCTGGAAAAACAGCTTTTTGCCATGAAGTCGCCAGAGGATGTCAAACAGTGGATTGCAGATAGAAAAGCTACCAGGGTTTCCATTCAGGCCAATACCCGATTTAAAGGTCTATTAGCCGCTGCTGTAACCGGTATGGCCAAAAATTCAAAACATGCCGAGAGCATGAATATGTCATTTATTGAACATGCGCTACAGGGACAGGAAAGTGAGATCAAGCATGCTGTTCGCGAGTTGGATATCACTCAAACCGATAATCTGGAAAGTAGGTTCAAAAAGCTGAAATCGAGTTAAGTGTGCTGAACCGTTTCTTCCGGAGTCTGTTCACTTTCAAGTTCAGGGTTTGTATCCAGCAACAGCAGCAGGCTCATTGAAACGCCACCCCAGAGTAAAATAAACTGCCATGTCCAATCCGGCATGGCAGACCATTGCCATTGTGAATAAAAAACGGCAGACAGTGCACTTATATAACGGCTGAGTTCAATCAACCGGTGACTGGCTGTTTTTTCTAATAGCCATCCAACCGCAACCAGATTATATCCGAGAATACAGGTCCATAGTGCTATAAACCAATAGTCTGAAATATGACTGACCGCCACCAATAGCGTTGTAGCAATGACCAACAGGGCAAATTGAATAGATGAATAAGTTTTTAAGCCCCGGCTCACCAGTGGGTTATAGTTTTTATAGCCATGAATATCCGGCATCTTCATAGGGCTGGCAACATCCGCTGGACGGTAACCGGTGCGCTTGAACCAGAGCGTGAATTTGTCTTTCCAGCTTTTTGTCTGGATGGCATCTTTCCACATATCCACATAAAGCTGGAAGTTTGCCCACACCGGATTCCAGCTTCTCAATGGCTTTAATGTTCCATAGCGTATTTCTTCATAGTTATCATCTTCGGCAATAAATGTATTAAAGATTCGATCCCAGATAATGAAAACACCACCATAGTTTTTATCAAGGTATTTACGGTTTTTGGCGTGATGTACCCTGTGGTTTGATGGTGTTACAAAGATCCATTCTATCCAGCCAAGTTTGGGAATATGGCGGCTGTGTACCCAGTATTGATACAGCAGGTTGATCAGACTGACCACAGCAAATACGAATGGAGGAATACCAAGAACGGCGATAGGCACATAGAAAATCCAGGAGAATAGAAATCCGGTACTGGTTTGCCGCAGTGCTGTTGTCAGATTATATTCTTCACTCTGATGGTGTACCGCATGAGCTGCCCAGAGAACGTTGACCTCATGACCATAGCGGTGCAGCCAGTAATAAAAAAAGTCTTTCAGGATGAAGGCAAGAATCCAGACCCACCAGGCATCTGCATCCAGTTCCAGTAGTGCAAAGTGGTTATAGGCCAGTGTGAACATGCCCAGTTTGATCACTACTCCCGTAGTTACACTGAGCATGCCACAGCTTAAACTGTTGATTGCGTCATTCAGGCGGTAGTAATTTTTCCTGCGAATCACAGTGGCTGCGACTTCAAAAAAAATCAGCAGGAAAAATACCGGGATGGCATAGACAAGCGGGTTCATTATTACGGCTCTTTTTCTTGTTTTTGTAACCGCTTTGTACCACAGCTTATTTATGCGATAAAGTTAAACCAGTCAATATCAGGCACTGGATGACTTTTTTCGGGGGATTCCAAGCCTCTGCCTGCGTTCCCACAGCGTTTTTCTGCTGATGCCAAGCTTCTGGGCCAGCTCGGTTTCCGTCATCTGATCCTGATGTTCCAGAACGAAACGCTGGAAATAATCTTCCAGGGTCAGACCATCCTGGAGTTCTTCCTGATCAGGCTTGAAAATGGTTTGTTTGATGCGGACTTCGATATCAAGATTCTCGGACGTAATGATGTTGTCCTCAGACATAATGACTGCCCGCTCAATAGCATGCTCCATTTCCCGGACATTTCCCGGCCACTGATACTGAGAGATGGCCACCATGGTTTCCGGAGCAAAAGAGAATAGATCACAGGACATTTTCTTGCAGATTTTTGCCAGTAACCATTCGGCCAGTTTAAGAATATCGTTGCCTCTTTCCCGCAGTGGAGGAATGCGCAGCTCAACAACCTTCAGGCGATAGTACAGATCTTCGCGGAATTCATTTTCAGAAGAAAGCTTGCGAAGATTACGGTGGGTTGCAGCGAGTAATCGAACATCTACGTTTTGTGAATGTACAGAACCTACACGACGAATTTCACCTTCCTGCAGAACTCTCAAAAGCCTGGCCTGGGCTTCGAGGGGGAGCTCGCCAATTTCATCCAGAAACAAAGTACCGCCGTTGGCGGCTTCAATCAGCCCGGTTCTTGCTGCAGTGGCTCCGGTGAAAGAACCTTTTTCATGACCAAAGAGTTCTGATTCAATGAGGCTTTCGGGAATAGCCGCACAGTTTACAGAAATCATAGGGCCTGTAGCCCGGCGGCTGTTCTCGTGAATAGCCTTGGCAACCAGCTCCTTACCCGTACCGGACTCTCCCTGAATCAGAACAGTGGCATCGGTAGGGGCCACTTTTTTTATTCTGCGAAAAAGCAGGCACATGGAATCACACTGACCAATAATACCGTTGTAGCCATCTGATTCAGCGGTCTCTTCCTCCTGTTCTTTTTCCACCGGTTGGCGAATCAGTATTTCCCTGACTCTTTGCAGCATTTCATCGTGATCAAATGGTTTGGCAATGTAATCAACGGCGCCCTTCTTCATGGTGGATACCGCAGAGTTCAGGCTGGCATAACTGGTCATAATCAGAACAGGCACGCCTTCGGCCAGTTTGATCATCTCGGTCCCCGGCGAGCCTGGCAGGCGCAGATCACTGATCACCAATGAAAACTCTTTCAAACTATAATCGCGCACAGCATCCTGAACCGAACCGGCTTCACTGACTGTGTATTTCTGCCTTTCCAGAAGTCTACGGAGAGATGCCCTGATAATATCTTCGTCTTCGACGATTAATATCTGCCCTTGACTCATACAGTTTCCCCCTGAGGTTCCACGCTGTTTTGAGATTCTATATCTTCGAACTCAAAACGAGGCAGAGAAATAATAAATCGGGTGCCACGTTGTGTAGATTCATCTACAGGACTGACAACGCTGATTGTACCGAAATGTTCTTCAATAATATTCCAGGTGAGGGCAAGGCCAAGCCCGGTTCCTTCACCTGTTTCTTTTGTTGTGAAAAAGGGCTCGAATAACTTTTCCTGAATTTTTCGCGGTATACCATGCCCCTCGTCTTCTACCTCTGTAGTAACCGTGTGCATTGTTGCCGATGAATTGATGATTATCAGTCCACCATCTTCTGATGCATCTGCGGCATTCTTCAACAGGTTAATGAATACCTGCTGCAATTTCTGGTTGTTACCACTGATTATATGTTCACTTGAACAGTGATTCAGGAAGGTGATGTTGCTGTTCTTTTGGCTTAATTGCAACAGATTGACAGCTTCCTTTATGCAGTCATGAATATTCACTGGCTCCAGGCCTGTATTGAATGCTTTGCCGTGACTGTTGTTGTCTCCGTGGTGGGCATACGACATCAGCATCTGAACAATAGCCGTTACCCGTTTGGTTTGTTCCAGTATATGCAGGGCAGATTCTTTTACATCGGGGTCAGGAGCGATGGCTTTCAGTTCCTGGGCAAGACAGTCAATACCGGTAATGGGGTTGCCTATTTCATGAGCAACACCTGCGGCAAGCTGACCAATGGAGGCTAGCCGCTCACTGTGGAACAACTGCTCATTGAGCATGTGTGTTTCAGTCTGGTCCTCAATAAGGATCACCTGGTTTCCACTGGTTCCTGAAACAGGCGCTTGAATGGATGCCTTATGAACACTGAAATAGCGGCTGCTGTCTTCTATTTCGAGATGGTGTCTGTCAATATGGCTCTGGTCATGATGTATGACTTCATCCAGCATCTGTTGCCAGGGTTCGGCAATGCTGTCCACGGGAGAACCAATAATGTTTTCCGCCGTGATACCAGTCATTTCCGCCATGGCCTGATTCCACATCATCACCTCGTTGTTGTTGTCCAGAGAGCAGAGTGCCAGTGGCAGACTGTTCAGGGTATCTCTATGATACCGGCGAAGGCTGTCCAGTTCTCCTGCCAGTCCGGTTAATCGTGAATGATAGGCTTCCAGGCGGGACTCCATAAAATGGATATCCTGGGATACATACTCTTTGTCTGTGTCTAGCGGTATGAATGATTCAACAATTTCATGGGCAATGGTGGGCCCCATCAGTCCTGACAGATTAATTTCAATTCTGTCCCTTAACCGTCGTAATGCATGGGGACGATTATCATCAGGCCGCATGCTGATATCACTCAGTGCTTTACTGACTTCGGCCTGAGCCACTTGACTGCCAAGAGGGACACTTAACATTTCCTGAAATTCGTAGGCCGAATTAGCTTTGGGAACCTTGTGTTGAGAACGTTTGACATCTCTTACCAGACAGGCTTCTGCCGCACGGACTTCATCTTCGCCCATGGTAGTGAGTCGGGATACCAGATAAAACACTACTGCGTTTGCCAGCAATGAACCCAGCGCCGCGAAATACCATTCATCCGAGGCTATTTCGCCGAAATAGGAAATATGCACTGCATCAAAATCAGTCATGAGAGGTAACATCAAGGCAATAAACCAGATGGTTGCACCTGTCACAAGACCACAAATAAACCCCTTGTGATTGGCCTTAGACCAATACAGCGTAGCCAGAGTGCCGGGAAGTAATTGCAATGCACCAACATAGGCGACGATGCCAAGGTTATAGAGATCGGTTTCCTTACCAACCAAACTATAGAATCCATAGGAAGCCATAATCAGGGCAGTAATCAGAAAACGTTTCAGCCAGGTAAGTCTTCGATAGATATTTACATGCACCTGAACCGGTTCTCTGGGCTGGTACCAGGGCAGAATGACATGATTCATCAGCATGGATGACAACGCCAGAGACGTAACAATAATCAGGCCGCTGGCAGCAGAAAGGCCTCCCGTGTAGGCAATCAGTGTCAACCAGGGTTTATTGAGTGATTGTCCGATGGCCAGAGGGAAGTATTCGGGAGGCATATCTGTTCCCAGTTTTAGCCCGGCCCATAGAATCAAAGGCGTGGAAATACTGAGAATCAATAATAAAAAGGGTAATCCCCAGCTGGCTGTATGGAGAAATTTTGAATCACGATTTTCTGCAAAAATCATATGGAACATATGAGGCATAACAATGGCAGAAGCAAAAAAAAGTCAGCAGCATAGTACGCCACGGACCATCGTCCAGTTGTGAATTCATACCGATAATCACATCTGAATGTTGCTCCAGCCATTGATCCAGACCGGATGGGCCATCGAATACATTAAATAGAACGTAACCTCCCAGGAATAGCATGATGCAGAGCTTCAACAGGGATTCGAATGCAATGGCAAACACCAGCCCCTGGTGATGATTACGACTGGCAATATGGCGAGTGCCAAAGAGGATGGCAAATAAACTGACCAGAGCGCAGAAAGCGATGGCCAGTTCATCTGGAGATGAGTCCTTGCTAATCAGGAAAATACTGGCTGAGACAGCCTGTATCTGCAGAGCCAGTAATGGCAATGCAATGAAGAGCAACAACAGTGTACTCAAAGTACCAGCCGCCGGGCTGCGAAACCGGAAGGCAAACAGATCTGCCAGAGAGCTGAGCTGATAGGCAGAGGTAATGCGCAGGATAGGGGTTAGCCAGACAGGGGCCAGCAAAAAAGCGCCGGTTAAGCCAAAATAAAAAGCCAGAAAGACATAGCCATCATCGAAGGCCATTCCAATGCTTCCGTAATAGGCCCAGCTACTGGCATATACTCCCAGAGAGAGGATATAGGTGGCTGGATTGTGTATCAGTTTTTTGGGAATGAGCCCCCGGTCCGTTGCCCATGCACACGTGAACAACAGCATCATGTAGATCACACTGACCAGAGCCAGCTGTCCAAGCTCAAAGCT
>CBDBOO010000118.1:0-88192 GCA_965208385.1 Endozoicomonas sp. | reverse complement strand
TCGATGATATCAACGAAGGTAGACACCACTTTCTGATGGATGAAGAAAACGGCAAAATCCCTAATCCTGTCCTAAAATCACGACGAAGATATACCGATATCTGGAGCCAGCACCACCCAACTGATGACGTCCAAGACCCTGAGGATGAAGGCTTTAGTGCCTACTCCGAAGAGGAATACCCTACCCATGAAGACTTTGAGAGAGAGGCCCATTACAGAAGCTGGAATACTTTTTATGACGTCCCAATCTCCATGTTGTTTGTTGGGCCTCTCATAAGAGGGTCTTATTTTAGCTTTATGGATGAGCCATCCAAAGCACACCCACGTGACAAGTGGGTTAAACCACCCTGTAAAAAGCCCCGAACTGCATCCGGAAACGATCATGCCAGGCAATCAAAACACTGACGACACTGAAGGCAAAAAGCCTGATGACCCACCCACTCGATCAGGCTTTAAAAGGCCATTCTCCTCACCAGAAAATCAGTCAATAAAGTTCCCCAAACTCGAGTTGGTTATACCCGAGATCAACCCGGCGGATTTCAGTGATACTGTGCCTGGGCAGCTGGTGATACCCAGTGTTGGCCCATTGTCGCCTGTTGAGGTCGATAACCTGAAGCTGCTTCAGTATGCCAGTGGATACTCGGTGCAACTGGTGGTTGATCCGGATACATTGCTGGCTAATGAGCTGCTGCGTATCGTCATAGAGAGTGTCAACAATCTTGATGAACTTCAGACCACTCCAAGGGATGAGGATGTTTATAGATACAAGGTGGTTGAAGCTAAACGGACGGCTTATGAAGCGATTAAACAGAGTAATGATGGACGCATAAATACTTTTCCAGTAAACACCCGTACTCTCCATTACGACCAGATCGATCTGATGCTGTTGAAGGAACTGGCACATTAATTCCCGATCTTTGCGGAAAGTACCAAATTCACGGGTTAATACTTGAATGTCGCCTTCTGGCATTTCTTTGCGAACGGCAACCATGACCATCATTTTATGGACATCAATGCCTGCACAGTTTTTCACAATGGGTTGCATCGTCTATGCTCCAAAGGTTCACGGAGGAACAGCAGAGCCTGACGGACTGGATCGGATCGCCATAGTCTCACTTGGAGAAAAGGGCTGTTTGCCGTGCATTCAATGTTCCAGAAATGGAGCCTTGATGGTGCCAGTTCTGAACCATGAGATAAGCGAGGGTGCGAACGATCCAGCCCAGGTCAATTTGTATTCAGGGTCTAAAAGCCACTGCAAAAACATCGACCACTGTCAGGCTCTGCATCAGATACATTGTGGCAGAGTATTATTTTCATGCTGCAGGGTGACCGAAAATACGGTCATGAAGATTTGTATGTCGGCTTGTTGAGGTTTCCATGTCGTTGAGATGAGGTAATCTGTTTTGGTCAGAGCGTAGGCGCAGAATCTGGATCTCATCAGTTTTTCTGCTGATGGTGCAGCTTTTCCGTGGTGATAAAGACTGCAGCATTGAGAATAGTTTATTCCTGAACCACAGGGAGTCTCTTCCAATATGAAATGAGCCTAAAGGAGGCTCTAATTTCCAATATGAAATGAGCCCGCCGCAATTGGATCTTTCGTCCATGATTACAGGATGAAAGTTATCATGAATACAAGGCTCATAAAGACACTGTCACAAGTGCAAGAACTGCTCCACTACGCCCCTGATATTGAGCCCGGATGGGAATCAAAAGATGAATGTTATCAGTGGGTTGAGGCGACTTTAAGGTACTTCAAATATCGAGCGCTCAGCAGGCCCGACAAGGGGCTCATTAAGCGTTATCTCGCAGTGGCTACAGGCTACTCAAGATCGCAGATTACCCGCCTTATTCATGCCTGTCAGTCGAAGGGGACTCTGAAGCGTAAACAGCGCACAATCAATGGTTTCAAATCCAAATACACCAAGGCCGATACAAGGCTTCTGGCTGAGACGGATCGATTGCATAACGACCTGAATGGGGTAGCCATTAAGAAACTCTGTGAAAGGGCTTTTTTACGGGGTGACGAGCGTTACGAGCGACTGGCCGGCATCTCGGTTTCACACCTCTACAATCTCAGGCAATCAAATACATATCGTAATATCCGAACCCACAAGGACTGCACACGTCCAGTAAAGCGAGCCATTGGCACACGTCGTCGTCCAGCTCCTGAAGGACAACTAGGTTTTATTCGAATCGATACGGTTCATCAGGGTGATAAAGACAAAGTGAAAGGTTTGTATCACATTAATGCTGTTGATGAGATGACTCAATTCCAGATTGTTTGCACAGTGGAGAGAATTAGCGAAGCCTTTCTGATCCCTGTGCTTGAAGAGATTCTGGCAGCTTTCCCCTTTAAATTACAGGGTTTTCACTCGGATAACGGATCAGAGTATATAAATTATAGCGTAGCAAAACTACTCGACAATCTTCATATAAAATTCACGAAATCAAGATCAAGAAAAACAAACGACAATGCGCTTTCAGAATGTAAAAACGGTGCAGTTATAAGAAAGATACTTGGTTATGCCCATATTCCACAAAAATATGCGACAGAAGTAAATGAATTCAATCGAAAATATCTCACCCCCTACCTGAATTATCACAGGCCCTGTTTCTTTGCTGAAACTGTCGTAGACAAGAAAGGTAAGGAGAGAAAAAAGTATCTTTATGAAAATATGATGACACCGTACGAAAAATTCAAATCATTACCAAAAAGTGCAAAATATTTGAAGAAAGGAATCACTCTTGAAGCTCTACAAGCAAAGGCTGATTCTATGGGGTGTAATTAAAAGTGTTCATTAGAAGTTTTTCTGCCCACAAGACCTCAATATGAACGATAATGTAAGAGTATTTCTCAACCCTAGGAGCCTGACCGAGAACAGGCTTATCTGTTAAGATAGGCCTCAAATCTTGATTCTAATAATGCCAAATGTTGCCACCACCAAAATTTAAGGACAGCCCTGTTGAATTTAATCAGCACTTGCTGTTTCCGACCAATATTTTTGATCTACTTCCCAAGCAGCATGACTGCTATGTCTATGAAACTATTTTTCAGTACATAGATACCTCTGAAGTTGAGAGCAAGTACCATCATCTCGGCCAACATGCCTATCCTCCCAAGCTGATCATTTCCATCCTGATCTACGCCTATAGCCATGGTGTGTTCAGCTCTCGTGAAATTGAAAAGCGATGCCGACAGGACCTGGCTTTCATGTACATCGCCCAAATGAACTGCCCTAATTTCAGGGTTCTGGGCGACTTCCGTAAAGATCACCTGACATTCTTCCATGATTGCTTTAAGCAAAGTGTCAAACTCGCTCTGGAGCTTAAAATGGCCTCTCTTGGCCATATCAGTCTTGACGGGTCTAAATTCAAAGCCAGTACGTCAAAGCACAAAGCCATGAGCTATGGTCGACTTAAGGCTAAAGAAGCAGAGCTGAGTGCTGAGATTGATGATCTGATCAATAAAGCCCGCCAGTGTGATCAGGAAGAAGACGACACTTATCAGGAGGCTAATGGCTACAGTATTCCTGAAGACTTGCAATTCAAACAAGAGCGTCTCGAGAAAATTAAGAAAGCCAAAAAGGCGCTTGAAGAGCGTGAAGAAACGCTTAATCCGGGCGAACTGATAGACGACAAAAAACAAATCAGCTTTTCAGATCATGACGCCCGGATCATGAGCAAAAAAGGACACTGTGAATACAGCTACAACGCACAAATCAGCGTTGATAAAGATAACCAAATTATCGTTGGCCAACACGTCAGCCAGAGCGCGAATGATTTACAGGAAGTAGAGCCAGCCCTGGCGGCATTATCCGAGACCACCGAGGGTGAAACTGTGGATAAGATGAGCTTGGACAATGGCTACAATTCGGGCTCAAATCTACAGACCCTGGACGAGAGTGGTATTGATGCCTATGTCGCCACGGACCGTCAGGAAAAGGCCGCAGGGACAGGCCTTGAAAATTCTGACCGGGAGTTTGTCAAAGCCGATTTTACTTACGATGCCGACGCGGATGTATTTATCTGTCCCGCCAGAAAAAAGCTCGTCACCAAGCCCCAGAGCAAGGCCAAAAGGAAAGGTTATCGTGCAGATAAAGATATATGCACAGAGTGTCCCTATCGCTCAAGATGCAGCGGCTCAAAGAAAGAAGCTGGCCGGGTGATTCGTACAGACAAATTTGAAGTCGTGCGACAGGCCATGAATAAAAAGATGGAGACAAAAGAAGCGAAGGCGGTATACGTCCATCGCAAGGTAATTGCAGAGCCACCGTTTGGTCAGATTAAGAATTCCGGTTTCCGGGGCTTTAGCCTCAGAGGTAAAGAGAAAGTAGATGCGGAATTCTCACTGGTATGCGCGGCGCACAATATGAAAAAATGTGCGACAGCGGTATCCACGGGATCAATCCGTCTTGAAGATGTAAAAAGGTTGAGAAATGCAGCATAAAGGGTAAGAAAAGGCTTGAAATGGTTAAGTATGACTAAAACTCTTCCAAAATCGATCAAATGTTGATCGATTTTGAATTCTAGCTTTTTACTTTGACAGTGCGGGTTAATTCTCGGTCAGGCTCCTAGTCAGTATTATGCCCTCACCTATTTCTCTTGCTGATAGACTTGCAGCCCACCCCGAGCTTGAGCTTAGAGTTTCTGCACTTCTGGATATTGTTGAAGCCGAGTCAGGTCTCCTGGATCGTGCTGATGATGCTGAAGAAGCCGTCATTGTCCACCTGCGTGAAATGGGCAATGAACTGCTTACTGGCTGGGGTACCTACAAGGAAGATCAAAAATTTGGCGAGGCTTGCCTGAAGCACCCCGGAGCTAAAACTCAAAAAAAAACACTTATTGGCTGAGCACCTATGGGAAAATAGAAGTTCTTGAACGCTGCCAGACGGTAGACAAACATCGGGTCAGACCTTTCAGTCATGCCGCTCATATTCACTGTCGCGACTACTCCCGCACAATTCAACGTAAAATTGTAGACTTTGGTGCAGATAGTTCTTTTCAGGCAGCTGCAAAAAAAATACATGAACATTATGGTATTGATGTGCCTGAGTCTTCTATTCGAGCCATAACTCTTGAGCACGCAAGCTGTATGCAAAATGATTCCATCAGTGCATCACAAAATCGTCAGGACTGCCTCGGTGAAGCTGCCCAGTTCATAGGAGAAATGGATGGAAGCATGATTCCTGTTGTCCTCTTTGATGAAGAGGCAGAAGGTGACAAACGCAAAGCACGTAAAACTGAATGGCAGGAGGCTAAACTTTGCCAGGTCTATAAGCTGGGTAGTTCAGATAAACGTCATCAGGCCACAATGGGAGGGCCGGATGAAGCAGGTGACCAGTGGTTGAGTTGTGCAATAGAGCAGGGGCTCAACCGGCAATCCTCTATCCATTGCGTGAGCGATGGAGCCACCTGGATTGCCAACCAGACAAAGAGAGTGTTTGGAGAGCAAGGAAGTTTCCTCGTTGACTATTATCATCTCTCTGAGCACTTCGCTGATGCAGCAGAAGAGTGTGTCGGGTTTAACAAGGAAACACGTGTACAGTGGCGGCATATCCAGCAGGAACGCATGAAATCTGGCAATGTTAATGCCGTCATGGCAGAGCTTGATCCGCATAGAAACGGAAAGAAAGGCAAAGCAGCCAATAAACCAGAGGAGTGTCACCGATATATCCGAAACCGTCCAGGGCAATTCGAATATGCTGCAGCAGAAGCAGCCAATCTTCCCATTGGCTCTGGCGAAATAGAAAGTTCTAACAGTGCAGTAGTGCAGATGCGACTAAAAATACCGGGTGCTTGGTGGAAGCCTTCCATTGCAGGAGCAATGCTTTGCTTAAGAACATTGCGTTCTAACGGGGACTGGGATCAGTACTGGCAGCAAGCAGGATAATGGGTAGATGGAACACTTTTAATTACACCCGATTCTATGAGCGATAATGAAGCAGCAGAAAGGCTTCAGTCTGCACGAGAATCACTTTTTAAAACCATTTTTGAACGAAAGGCCTGAGCGCACTGGCTTATGCTTCTTTCAGGCTCATTTTAGGATTGGAAAATACTCAGGGACAGTTTGAAACGGTGGGATGTGGCATTGATTCTAATCTTGAAAATGGTGGGTAAGTTCTGATACGAATCTAGATAATGCATCAGTTTGCAATATCATTAGCGGGATTGACAGTGTATTTCACATGAATTTTTATTTTTCCGGCTTCAATCGGAAGGGGTGGTTCAGGGTCGTTCCGTTTGCTGGTATAGTCTTCTGAATTCTGGATAAAATAGTCGTAGAGGTAAGGGGGAAGGCAATGTGTCATTTTTTCAGTGAATTCTGGTGGAAAGTTCATCTCGGATAAATTGATTTCCAGGGCTTCTCGCAGTGGATCATCTTCAACACTGGCACCGCCTATCAGACATTCCAGTGCCCATTCGAATCGTCGTGATCGCATTGCTCGTTCCTGTTGCCATTGGGGGTTTGTATGTACATAAAAACCATAGCCTTTCAGTGTTCGCACCATCTGTAGCATCTTTTCGGGCACCATAACCATGACGGATTGTCCATAACTGCTTATTGGAAACGGTAAAACACCCGTTGCAGGGCACATATCACTGGCCGTGCTGAATGGATTTGCTGAGTCGCAACCGTGATGGAACATACCAAGCCCTTCTCCTCTGTCTATGCCTTTATTCAATTGCTTAAGCATCTGTTGCATTCTGGGAGTAAGATTGCCCAGAGCCTTGTCCATTCCTGTTTCGTATTGGTTTAAATCATCCAGTAGCATTAGAAACGATTGAACGGTGCATACATCGGTTCTTTCCTGATTTATTACTTTTTTAAATGTCAGTTTTTCCTCATCGGTTTGAATAAAATATTGAATCCAGGCCTGATGAAGATTGAGTTGTTTTGTGTGGGTCAAATGATGGATTATCTCGCTATTTGCAAGATCAGGCCGGTGCTTTGATAGAAGATTTCTGATTAAAATACAGAAGAGTTCGTAATGGTTTTTCTCTGATAGATCTTCCAGTAGAGGAATGATACGGCTGCTTTGAAGGCCAAATGATCTTCGGGTAAATCGGATGATTTCTGTGCTGAGTCGTTCCAGAATGGCTCTTTGGGAGATCATGGGTAGTGGCAGATGATCATAATCACCCAGGTCAACCGGTTTGAAATGATAGTTCTGATAATAAGTTTTAGGTTGGAGAGTGTATCTCTCTTCAATAGCGTCCACTGGTGTACTATCTTCGTCCAGCAATTCCCCACGTTTCATTAAACCCCTTGGTATCACTAGCGTACGAAGTCGTATATATTTTGTATGCTCGTGATAAATAGTCGAGTTTTTGGGAAAAATTACATATCTCAACACGTAAGCAGCTGTAGCTGCGCCCTGCGTGTGATGCTTCTTATACGCTGTTACCGATGTCGTATAAGCATGGGGAATAGCTGATCTTCGTTTGATAACGTGGTCTTTTTTATTCCCGGCATGAATTCATCTTTCTCTTTATCCTTAAGAGTGCGCACCTCAACCGTATTGCCAGGAAATTCCACAGGTGTTCCCTCGCTATCTGTGGCATAACGTTTGGTCAGCAATTCCCCACGTTTCATTAAACCCCTTGGTATCACTAGCGTACGAAGTCGTATATATTTTGTATGCTCGTGATAAATAGTCGAGTTTTTGGGAAAAATTACATATCTCAACACGTAAGCAGCTGTAGCTGCGCCCTGCGTGTGATGCTTCTTATACGCTGTTACCGATGTCGTATAAGCATGGGGAATAGCTGACGTTTGGTGATTCCGACTGAATATTCATAATAAGAATTGGATAATGTAAGGTGGTGACTGTAGGGCGATGCTTCCATCAGTAAGTCATAATCAGCAATATAGGGACCGTATTTTGGGTGAGCCAGAACATTAAAGGGCGTCATATCTTCGTTGTATAATGACCATTGACTTGAGGAAGTCTCTTTCATGACGATTTGAGTTACCTGAACGTCATTTTGATGAAATGTCGCCATGATTTTATTTTCTGATAAATACTCATGAGAATCAGCCATATACAAAAGTCGTTTTATCCGGGGTTCGGTTAAAGAGAGTTGCTGACCAACCACCTGCAAGGGGTGTTTGTCGTACAGTTCTTTAATAACCTGTCGCATGTCGTCGATAAGCTCCGGATTACTGACCAGTTTGCTGAAAACCGGGTTTTCAGGCAGGAAACCTATGGAGAAGTTCCAGTCGGATGTTTTTGGTTTCAGAAAAGTATTTTTACTGGGGAAATTTAAGGGAATAAGTTCAAGGTTTTCGGGGTTGGATTTTCTGACAAAAATGGCCTGCATTCTCAATTGACTGACTTGACGAATATTTTCGAAATGTTCTGGAATCATTCCCTGGTCAGGGTGTGACAAAATATCCTCTGCACGACTGAGAACCTGGCCTGAGCTGGAAGACAGCTTATTATGAATCATCCACAAGACTGTCTCCCTCAAGGATGAGCGTCGCGTTTCAGTGAGACGTGATTCAGTGGTCAAAGGCAGTGAGCCCCGACGTTTAATTATCGCATGTTTTCGAGCTGGCTCTGGTGGTGTGACGGATTCTCTGAACGACATAGCTCTTCTTCTCTCAGGTGGGGAGTCAGAACTGAATTGCAGAAATAAAGGCGGTGTCAAAAACATATTTGTTGAATGTTCTACCTGACTCAAACTACGTTCTGGCGTGTCAGGAAGAGCGGGTTCGCTGGGTTGAACTGTAAGTCGGTGGTCCGTTACTGAGAGTTCACTGGATTCCGGTCGGGTAATAATTTGCTGAGTCTGTTCTTCAGTATCAGGCTCTACCTCAGATTGTGTGGGTAAATTTCAGCGATTCACCCCTCTTGGATAAAGATCAAGGCCACCACAATGAAAGTAAATTGCAGTTTTGAACCTTTCTCTGTTTCTGTAGCCGTAGGCTCGACCCTTGAGTCGCTGTATCTTTCCATTCATGCCTTCTGCACGGCCATTGTCGGCTTTCAGAACTATTGCGTTAATAATTCCCCACAGGTGTTCTTTGATCATCTTGGCCACTTTACGAACAGGTTCAAGCCGACACCTCAGTGCCCAGCTCAGCCACCGTTTCCATGCCTTGATAGCCCAAGCTCGTGATGTGTAATTCCACAGTGTCATCGCCATCTCTTTGATGGCCCAGGCTCGTGCTGTTTTCAGCTTTGAATCACGCAACGGCTCGAACGCTTCCCACTTTTCATCGCTCATATTTTCAGGATTTGTTAGCCAGTCAAACCGGGTACCTTTGAGTAAGTCTGACCCTGTAGACATAAGCGCTTTATGCTCTTCTATGCGAACTTTATTGACCGCATTGCCTAAGTACTGGGCAACATGGAACTTGTCAAATGCTATTCGCTCCCTGGCTTCTGGCACATGCAATGTGACTGCCTTGATAAAGGGCTTCCACATATCCATGGTAACGCATTCAATACCGGCTTTCTGGTCTGGCGTCAGGGTCTCAAAGTACTCATTGAGGCTGTCAGCTTTATGGTTGTCGGCCAAATGTAAAACAATGCCTTTTTCATGATCTGTAACCACAGTGACGTACTCACGCCTCTTCTGGAATGAGGTTTCGTCAACGGCTAACCGTTTGGGATTGTCGTGTACTCTGCGTGCCAGACCTCTCGCTACTGCACGCTGTTGGATACCGTCGATGGCATTCCAGCTAAGCTTCATTTGTTGGGCAACTGCACTGGTTGTTGCCTCTTTCAGCCAGTCAATAACAAGTGCTTCAAACAAGGCCGTAAAACCAGAGTTCGGTTCAGCCCATGGAACCTGTATTGTTTTTACACCGTGATCGGAACATTGTGTACGCGGAACATCAGCAATAAGGATGGTTTGAAACTGGCAGGTATCCAGATGCCGCCACTTCTTCTGACGTCGATCGTAACCCGGAGAGGGTTTATCACAAACACTGCATTTAGAAGGCTTTTTGCCATCATGTTCGAGAAAGATTTCGACTTTTCCTTCAGTAATGGAGAGTTCCACGTGAGCGACATGCCACGGAGTTTCAACGCCAAGTATTTTAGAGTAGAGTTCTTTATCGCGCATGTCGGCATCCTTGCCTTGAAGTGTTCAATATAGATTAAATCACCCACTAAAATTAGGGAAGAGCCCAGTATCATAGTCCTCGCTGAGGATAGCCACTGACGGTGTGACTTCAGTGGGAGCAGTTTCTGTAACAATCAGATGATGAAAAATACTCAGAAAAACCTTATCGTGAGCTAGCCTCATAAATTCAATCAAGCTAAACCAGAGTAAACGGTTAATAATGATCGGGATAGGTTTCGCATAGTCCTCCCATTGATTTCCCAGGTGTGGCCATAAGGCTTCAGGGAGAGAATATGTGGATAGAATATTTTCAACAGATCGAAGCTGAGTTAACTGGCCGGTTGAAATAATGCGTTCAGATATGTCGCTTTTAGAAGTATCGTTTTTAGATATATCGTTTTGAGATGTGCTATTTTCAGAAATGCCGTTTAAATTAATCCGGATCAAAAAATCCTGATGGTGATCAATGGGTAATTCAGATTCTGCAGCACTCAAACTCTGTATTATTACCCCTTACACTCGATGCTGCAGTTTTTAGTTGTTGACTGATACACTTCTGCTCACGCAGCTTTCTGAGCGTGATACTTCAACGAAGCAGTGGGTTCCTGTTTGCCCAGATCGCGACCAGCCATATGCTTACTGGATTCCCTTGTTGGCAACACATCGTCCAAGGCTTTCGTTAAGGATTTCAACGCAGCCTCAGGGTCATCTGATGCGACCACTTCTTTGACCGTATCAACCAATGCTTCAGCTTTGAGGCGTTCGATCAGGCAACCTGCGGGCAACCCGGGTTGTTTGTTTTTGAGTCGGGCTGATTGCTCTGGATGCAGTAACAACAAATGATCGCACAGCAGGCTCAGGATCAAGCCACGCTCAGACCCTTCTTTGCCTTGCTGTTTGCTCAGTCGGTTCCAGCCGCCATACGCTTTCCAGTCCTGAATAAAAACCTCGACCAACCACCTCAGCGAATACAGCCTGGCTATATCAGCGTGGTGCCATGACATATCAGAAGCGACCAGATAACGGTACTCTTCTTCATCTTCATACTTCAGAGCAACAACGAAACGACGCTTGTTGTGTGCCTTGATGTAGAGGCGAGCTGCGAGCATGGTCACCCGCTTTTCTTTTCCTCCACGAATAATTAACTGCGTTTCAACGCCTTTTTGTCGTGCAAAATAATCCCTGAGGGTGGCTTCTGAATTTCTGCTGGCCACTTTCTGATTGGAGCGCAATTGGCTAACGACTTGCGCCTGACCTGTTACGGCTGTCGCTTCATCCATGAATTTTCCTGTACCGTAGAGCGCATCAGCCAGAACACCTTTAATCACTACTTCAGGAAAATGGTCAACGAATTCCCGGATCATCTGTAATGCCAGCGCTTGAAGCGTTGGAAAGCGGTTGTGGTCGGGTTCTGGACGTTTAGGTCTCAGTTTCTTTGCAACACCCTCTTTCTTGAGGTCTTTGTCGTGTTTTCGCCAAGCGGACAGCTGTGGATCGGGAACGTAAAACCGGAAACCTACAGGAAAGGTGGCAATGTCCGAGACCAAGACCATAAAGATCAGCTCCTGACCATTGATATAGCCACCTGTCGGTTTATCTCTGATTTTATGAGTGCCTTCGATCCGGGTCGTTCTTTTTGATCGTTGTTTGGCTGAATCATCAATCGTCAGAGTCCCTTCAGCAATACCATAATGAGACAGAATATTGCGAACACTGGCCTGCAGCATACGATGCCATGCAATCTTTGCTGAATAGAAAATCCAGCATAGCCGGGTCGACTTGAACTTCCCAAGACTCCTTCGCTCAAAGGCCGCCCAGTTGAGTGTTTCAGTGACAACAATCCCCATAATTAGAGCGGTCAGGACTGTTTTTTGGATCGTTGTGAGTTGAGCAGAAGGCGTAATGCTTTTCAGTGAATCGCTCAAAGAATCCAGAAATACAGTAACAACAGAAAGAGGACGAATTAGCACTAGCGACACTTGACGGTTATAAAATGGGAATGCAATCTTACCCTGTCAGCCTGCTGTTGTGTCGTTGATCGTATCTCGCTGGGCTTGATGCAGGAGGCGCAGCAGTAGTCTGGTTTCGATATTCACATCAGAATATCCTGTCAAACGCTAAAAACTGCAGCATCGAGTTACAAGTAACTCCCTCTGAACTCACCAGTCCGCACAGGGTTAAGCCATCGCGGTCTGCTCTTCAGGTATCAGGAGGTAGCCCATATCTTTCGCCTTTTTTTTCAAATTAGTTAAGACTCTGGCTTTATATTCTTGCTCATAATGATCCTGCCCAAGGTCAATATATTCCGTCTTGTTTTTCAGCATGCTGTATATGAATCGGGCTAATTTATGTGCGGTTGCGGTGATCGGTTGCGGTGATCGCTTTCGGGGCTCCCAAGCGACTGCGCATTCTTCGATAGTAACCACCAAGCGCACTTTTTGAATTCGTCAGAGAGTATGCTGCCATCCTCAAAGCTTTTGATGCCCGGTTGGGTATCCGTTTGGTTTTACAGCTTAGAATTTTATCACCGGATATTTTGTTTTCAGGACTCAAACCAAGCCACGAAGCAAAATGTTTGGCTGTGGGCCATCGATTCATATCAGTTCCTGTTTCCGATAGTATTTTCAGAGCCGTATTTTCATCAATACCATCAATAGCTGTCAGGTCAACACCCGTTACCCGATAGAGCTCAGAACGAACGTCAAAGTCAGGAGAACTGGACGATTTACGTTTTTTAACCGGTTTATCAGGCATGTTGTCAGAATCATCAGCCTTGCTATCAAATTGTTTCAGCTGGCTCGCTAAAGCCCTGTCGCAGGCGCTGATCTTTTCATCATAAACGTCATAAAGTTCAACCGATTGCTGTAGGGCAAACAGATGCTCAGCCCGGTAGTGTCCTTTTAGAGATCTGGCAATTTGCTGTTCTGTCTTTTTGCAATGCGGATCACGATGTTTCGCCAATTGAAGTGGATCTCGCTCCCCTTCAACAATACACCGAATGATCGTCAATCCGGTTTTTCCCGTGATATCGGTAACGACATTATCCAGCAACAGGTTCATCTGTCTTAGAGCTTTTTGCATATGCTGTATATGCGACGCACGGTTTGCTACGAGATTGTCACGTTGCCTCATGTAAGCTCTTAATGCGCAAACCTCCTCATCCGGGCGAAAGGCGGTATTGAGCAATCCATAAGTGTGAAGCTGCTGAATCCACTGACAATCCTCAACGTCAGTTTTACGTCCAGCGACGTTTTTAACGTAGCGCGCATTCACAAGACGAACTTCGAGACCATGGGATTCAAGAATTTCAAAAGCGGGTATCCAGTAAATCCCTGTCGATTCCATCGCAACCGTAGTGATGCCTGCATTTATTAACCATTGCGCCATGTTTTCAAGGTCAGCGGTAAAACAAGGAAACGACCGAACAGGCTGATCATCTAACTCTTGCGGAATAGCTACGTAGTGCGTCTCTGAACCAATATCAATACCAGCCGCATACAGGTTAATGGTTTCTAAATGCCCATCAATTCGTTTCTGGGCTTTGGGAGAAGCAGTCTCAGTTTTTAACTTACTTTTCATAATACCCTCAAAATTCGGTCAAAATGCGGTCAAAGGCATATCCGGAAATAGGGCTGTCGACGATATACAGTCTTACAAACGAGATCGCCAAGCGTCATCAGTGATGGGGTCGTCAACTCCTGAACCATGCTTCTGATCGGGTAAAAAACACCAGTGTGCAAACGGTTTCTGGTCCAGACATGCTCTCATATGATCATAGAATGAATTTAATTTTTGGGAAGGAGTTACTTGTAGATGTGTGACCGCGGAGCGGGCCGGAGTGCTTCTGACTGAACAATATACTGCCTGTTTGAGATACAGGGCATATCGATCTCACCAGATTGTCCTGCTTCATCTATTGATTCCAGAGCTGTATCGAGGCAATGGATAATATCTGACTGAAGGAAGGACACAGGGCAAAAAACAGGGTGGTTGTCCGGTTCATAAGAACTTCCATAGTGGCTAAAAAGCCTGAGTCGACCTGAATGAATCACATCCTGACCTTGGCACTGAAACTGTATAATCGGTTCTAGATAATCGTTAATTTCACGAGTCAGCAGGCAGTCATCCAATTGAAGACTGGACATGAGATTATGAAAGTGAATCAGGTGTCGTGCCAGAATGCTGGCCTGTGAGTTGAGTTCAGGTGGGGTAATCCAGGGGTGAATCTGAATGTGTAAACGTAAATCAGGATTATCACTCCTTAAGGTAAACAATGAATTTAATAAAATACTGTCAAATTTTATACGATCGGGTTCGGTAGGTAACTCATTGGGTTCTTCCATTAATGGAGAGAGTACAGAAACGATATTGAGTGCTGTTATGATAACTTGAATGTTAACGTATAAACCCCATGCTCTCTTAAAATGATCTGAAGGAATATTATTGCTATACCAGAGAATGGCTACCATATAGTTTTGCAGGTTATGCAAAAAAGTAACCAAACCTGCGCTTAGTATATGACTATGCCAATTGGATAGTTCTGTATTGATGCTGCTTCCAATTTTATCGGAAATTAATTCATACAGGGTATAGATCCAGCTCTGCCAGGACAGCTCGCTGAATGGCCCTCCTGAGTAGAGCTCCGTCTGCAGGTCAGAATTTTGATAATAGGCGCTAGGTATAGGCAGGGAGAGAATGACACTGGCGTGCACCAATAAAACGCAGGCCAGTATGACCTTGCACATTTTTTTCATGATTCTGTATTGACGTGCTCAGTGTCGACACCATACGACCAGAATAATGATTGGTCAATATCTGAAATACTGACAGTGAAAAGCGGGTCGTGGTATTTTTTCATCACCCTCTTTAAGGTTTATCCGGTAAAATACTGGTTTCAATTATGATAAGTGGATAGAAGAATGCTGATAGGGAAAGTAATTACAGTGATTTTCTGGCTGGCAGCACTTTTTAATCTGATCATCCCGTTTTCAGATCCATTGGGAACAGTGCTATTTTGGATGCTTATTGCCATCTGTGTAATACACGCTGTCGAGTTAATGTTTTTCAAGAAACGTCTTGCTGCCATGGGGTATGATTTATCGGGCAGTGATCAGTTGAAGATTTTTATCTTTGGAGGTTTTCATTTGATGGTATTGATGAAATCAGGGCGTTTTAATTTGTCGGGTGATTCAAACCGTGCTTGAAGAGTCGCAGAAAAAGGCTATCCAGGGAGCATACAGTGCTTTCCTTGAGAGTAATAAACTGAAAGCTCGTCCGGGCCAGAAGCTGATGGTGGCTGAAATTGCCAGGGCTCTGGGTGATATTAAAACGGACAGCGAAGGAACCCGTGTCTCGGAACCTTCAGTGACGGTGATCGAGGCAGGCACCGGCACAGGAAAAACCGTCGGCTATGTTCTACCTGCCGTAGTGATGGCTCAGTCTTCAGAAAAACGATTGGTGATTTCAACCGCAACGGTGACATTGCAGGAACAAATTATCAGTAAGGATCTTCCGGATATTATCCGGAAAACCGGTTTGAAATTTTCGTTCACACTGGCGAAAGGCCGGGGGCGGTACGCCTGCGTCAGTAAGCTGGATCGTTTGCTTCAGGAAGAAGAGGCCACAGCCTCTCTTATGGATATGTTCGCCCATGAAGGTTTTCCCCTTGAAAACGATCAATCTTCAATGGCGCTCTATCAAAAAATGCTGGAAGATTTTGCCGCATCAAAATGGGAAGGAGATCGGGATAGCTGGCCTGATGCTTTGGAAGATCAACAGTGGAGAATGATTACCACAGATCACTCACAGTGCAGTGGTCGACGCTGTGGTTATTTCAATCAGTGTCCATTTTATAAAGCCCGGGGTGATCTTGAACAGGCTGATGTAGTGGTGACCAATCATGACCTGGTTCTGTCAGATCTGGCGCTGGGAGGCGGTGCCATATTACCGGATCCCAAAGAATGTGTTTATGTTTTTGACGAAGGGCATCATTTGCCAGATAAGGCCATTGACCATTTTTCTTGTCATTCCCGGGTGAAAGGCACCGCCAGCTGGCTGGAAAAAGCAGGTAAGCATCTTCAGAAAGTGCTGGCTCAGAATGCCTTGCCTGGTGAGCTGGGATCGTTGCTGGAGAAGCTACAGCCAGATTTTGCATCCCTGGTTAATGCTCTTGGACATACCAGAGAGATGCTTCATAGCATCGCTGTATTCGAACCCAAAACCCATATTTCACCCCAGGGTGAAACCCAGGTGGCCATGTATCGCTTTTCCGAAGGTGTGGTTCCTGATGAGTTGCGCCAGCAGGCAGAAATTCTCAAGGCAGGATTTAGCAAGTGCAGCGCAATACTCGAAAAAGTGGCTAAAGAATTAAATGAAGCAATGGATGGTGATGTACCGGGGATTGATCGCTGGCAGGCAGAACAACTCTATCCTGAAATCGGCGCCATGCAGATGCGACTGGATAACCAGTTTCAGCTATGGCTCACCTATACCGCTATTGATCCGGAAGGCGAAGCACCCAATGCTCGATGGCTAAAATGGAGCGAGGGTCCTTTCGGCGAAGAGCTGGAAGTGTTCAGCAGTCCCATCCTGTCATCCAGAACACTCTGGCAGACTCTTTGGAATCCGGGTTACGCCTCAATTGTTACTTCGGCCACTCTTGCTGCTCTGGGTAATTTCAACCGTTTTCGCATGCGCTCTGGTGTGCCAGCGGAATCCCGATGTGTCGTGGTGCCCAGTCCTTTTCTTCATGGGCAGGCTGCGAAACTGGTTATTCCGGCCATGACATCCGATCCCCGGAAAAGTGATGAGCATACGGATGAGATAATAGAACTGCTTCCGGATATGCTGGAAAAAAACCGTGGCTCGCTGGTGCTGTTTTCCTCCAGGCGTCAGATGAATGATGTGCATTTCGGATTGTCCAAAGATCTGAAAAACAAAATTCTCCTTCAGGACGATTATTCGAGACAGGAGCTGTTGAAGAAGCATCGCCAGACCATTGATGATGGTAAAGACAGTATTCTGTTCGGACTGGCCAGTCTGGCTGAAGGGATCGATTTGCCGGGAGAGTATTGTGAGCATGTAGTGATTGCGAAAATTCCATTCTCGGTACCGGATGATCCTGTGGAATCGGCATTGTCTGACTGGCTGGAAGCCCAGGGCAGAAACCCTTTCATGGAAATAACGGTGCCTGATGCAGCCATAAAACTGGTACAGGCATGCGGTCGTTTATTGAGGACGGAAGAAGACACCGGGCAAATATCCCTGCTGGATAGACGGATGGTTACGGCGCGGTATGGGCAGTTGATCCTGGATTCCCTGCCGCCATTTTCCCGTCAAATCGAACAGGCATCAAAGGTATTTTCCAGATAAGAACTGCTGGAAATACCGGCATTCTCTTCTTTCTGTCATTGTCTTCTTACTGCCATTCTCTTCTTGCTGCCATAGCCATCAAGAAGAGAATGTTTCTGCTGAAAATATTACCCAAACACGGTCACAACCTGACGTCCAAGGGCTACCGGGGTTCCATCAGGAGCCCAGATACCATACTGCTGTTGTCCATAGCCATGGGAAAACTGCTCCAGTGTGGTTTCTACATACCACCATTCATGACTATTGGCGACAAAGTCATCATTGATAATTTCCAGCATCCAGGTCAGTGAACTGGCTGGTGCCATTTTTTTCATTTTTGATAATGCTGGTGTTGGTGGTGTGTCGGCAATGGCAACGAGATGCAGGATGTTAGCCGGACCTTCTTCTCTGAATCGGACCCAGATTCCGTGACTGTTTTCAGTGCTGCCCATAAAGGGCGGCGTGCCTTTTGCCCAGCGCATTTCAAACTGACGGGTAAATTCCGGCGTAAAGCCCTTCATATAGGGAATGGTCATAAGGTTTTCAGAGGGGGCAGGAATATTGTCAGGTATTGTGGCCGCGGGAAGTGTGACAGAAGATTCTCTGGTGGCTCCAAAACAGGCCAGAATAGTACAGCCGACCTGTTTATCATGGTAGATGTCGGCCTGCATCTGTGTCACGTTGCGACCCTGCCTGAGAATGCGTGTATGAATAGACACTTCACTGGCCGGAACCGGACCCACAAAAGATACCTGCAGGCTGCGCAATGGTACAGGTTGTTGAAGTTCCTTCATCATGGCTCTGAGTCCCAGGCTGGTCACCAGTCCACCAAATGATGCCCGTCCCTGAAGCCAGTTTGATGTGACTTCTCCCTGATAGTAATCATCTTTCTTTGAAACCTGATCCATCAGGGCATTGAAGTTTTTTTCAGGCACAATAAACCTCTTTATTCTTCTTCTTCATAGATTCACGTATTGTATGGAATGCTGTTGATACGGTTGATGAGACTATCATATTCATACGGGTGTTTGAAATCATTGCTGGTGTGAACGAATCGAGATTGAGGTTTCGTCTTATGATCTGGAAAGGTTATTCGATTTACAGTCAGATTAAATGCAAAATACAACCATGATAATGCCATTTTCATCATCCAAGTGACGAAAATGGCATTACTTTATACATGGCTGTATAGAGGTATAGAGAGGTATAGAGGTATAGAGGTATAGAGGTATAGAGGTATAGAGAAAGCGTTATTCTGCTGTTTTAATTAACCCAACTGATTTTTTTGACCGCTCTGGCCACCGCTGGATCTACCGCCAGGTTTTTTATCCTTATCAAACTCATCATCATCGTTTCCTTCCGTATCATCGATAGCTGATAATGGACTGACTCTTTCAGGAACGTCTTCTTCCTGATCATCTTCCCCGGCTGTTTCCTGGTCATCTTCCAGATCAGCGTCATCCACTGGTAGCGTTTCATCTTCCAGCGCCAGTTGCAGATAACTGTTATTTTTACTGGTATCTCTATCTGAGTCATTTGCAAAGGAATACAGGCTGAACAGGGCTAGTGCAATGGTCAGGGATAGCCGGTTAAGCATTAGAGAAAATGAGTTAGATTTCATGGAAAACCTCATAAATCAACGAGTTAAATAGATTCCCTGGAGTCGGGTGTATTGTTTGGACAGGAGAGACTCTGATTTGTTCAATTCGGATGTTCAATGCATGGCTGTATCTAATTGTAGAAATTGTAGAGAGCTGAACTGTCGAGAGCGTAGAGTCAGGTTAGAGCATATTCGGAAAATATCTATTTCTGTCGTGCCCGAAGAAACAAAGGTGTATTCGGGTATCATTATCTTAGTGTTTTACGGTAATTCATAAAAACAGAATTAGGTAATTCCAACAAAAAGTTCCTTGATGTAGAATCGACCAGTTAAATTGCAGGTGTGAGTGGGCGATTGAGTTAACCACGATTGCATCTGGCTATTATTCGTTAACAGCCGCTTTTCTGTCGTCCGGCTGTTGTTCAAAGTAAAAACAGGAATTCACCGGGATACTTTCTGACCACTGCGAAACTTCAGGGGGACAGGGGAGTCCGGTTATCCATGCAAGTCGAGTGATTCAGGACAATGTTAGAAGTCAATCCTATCAGGGAACGTATTAAAGACCTGACCGCGCGTACTGACGTGCTTAGGGGGTATCTTTGACTACGCTCAAAAAAGTGAGCGGTTACAGGAAGTAGAAAGGGAGCTGGGAGACCCTGCAATCTGGAATAATCCGGATTATGCCCAGAAACTGGGTAAGGAACGATCCGATCTGGAAATCATCGTTTCAACTATTGATGGTATGTCTGAAGGTTTGTCTGACTCTGGCGAACTTCTTGATATGTCCGTTGAAGAACAGGATGAAGAGGGCGTTCAGGGTGTCGTAGATGAACTGAATGAGTTAACTGAGAAACTGGAAATTCTAGAGTTTCGTCGTATGTTTTCCGGCGAAATGGATCCGAACAGTGCTTTTTTGGATATTCAGGCAGGTTCCGGTGGTACTGAGGCTCAGGATTGGGCCAATATGATGTTGCGTATGTATCTGCGCTGGGGTGAGGCAAGAGGGTTCAAAACGGAGATCATTGAAGTTTCAGCCGGTGATGTGGCGGGAATAAAATCAGCGACCGTTCAGTTTTCTGGCAATTATGCCTTTGGCTGGCTGAGAACCGAAATTGGTGTTCACCGGCTCGTTCGCAAGTCACCTTTTGATTCCGGTAATCGGCGTCACACTTCATTTGCGTCTGTTTTTGTATCACCGGAAATAGATGACAATATTGAAGTTGAAATTAATCCATCTGACTTGAGAATAGATACTTATCGCTCAAGTGGCGCGGGTGGTCAGCATGTAAATACCACGGATTCAGCGGTTCGTATTACCCACGAACCCAGTGGTATTGTTGTGCAATGTCAGAATCAGCGCTCCCAGCATCAGAACAAGGACAAGGCCATGCAGCAGCTGAAAGCAAAGCTGTATGAGCTGGAAATGCAAAAGCGTAATGCAGAATCCCAGGCGCTGGAAGAAACCAAGTCCGATATAGGCTGGGGCAGTCAGATTCGTTCCTATGTTCTGGATGATTCGCGGATCAAGGATTTGCGTACCGGAGTTGAGACTCGAAATACCCAGGCCGTATTGGATGGTGACCTTGATAAATTTATTGAGGCCAGCCTGAAAAAAGGTTTGTGACTCGACAGAATCAAGCTGGATTTATTCTCTGGATCTGATCCGGCTGAACAGCGCCAGTTATTAGCTCAGCAGCAGTCGAAACAGATGTCATTGACTGCCAAATGATCATTTTTTCATAACACGACTTACAGCAGAAGATGAGATATGTCTGAAGAACAGAATATCGATGCGCAGGATGAAAACCGACTGGTAGCCCTGCGCCGGGAAAAACTGGCCGCCATTCGTGCCAACGGTGTTGCCTACCCGAATAAATTTCGCCGTGATTCACTGGCAGAAGAATTACAGGAGAAATTCCGCGATACCGATAAACCCGGCTTGGCTGAACTGAACCATAAAGTGAAAGTGGCGGGGCGCATTATGCTCAATCGCGGTGCTTTTATGGAACTTCAGGATATGTCGGGTCGTATCCAGCTGTATGTTAACAGGAAGGCTTTGTCCAAAGAGACTCTCACTGAAGTCAAAAGCTGGGATCTGGGTGACATTATCGGTGTTGAAGGCACGGTTCAGCGTTCGGGCAAAGGTGACTTGTTTGTGGATATGGAAGTGGTTCAACTGCTCACCAAATCCCTGCGCCCCCTGCCAGAGAAGCATAAAGGCTTAACCGATACGGAACAGCGCTATCGTCAGCGCTATGTGGATCTGATCACCAATGAGCAGTCCCGCGACACCTTTCGGATACGCTCCAAAATTGTTCAGGGTATTCGGGAGTACTTCCATCAGCAGGATTATATGGAAGTGGAAACCCCCATGCTGCAGGTCATCCCCGGTGGCGCAACGGCCCGGCCTTTCGTAACTCACCATAATGCTCTGGATATTGATATGTACCTGCGGATTGCGCCGGAACTCTATCTGAAGCGAGTGGTTGTGGGTGGCTTTGAACGGGTATTTGAAATAAACCGGAACTTCCGTAACGAAGGCTTGTCTACTCGTCATAACCCTGAATTCACCATGATCGAGTTCTATCAGGCTTATGCTGATTACACCGATATGATGAACCACACGGAAGCCATGTTGAAGAAACTGGCTGAAGATGTAATGGGCCGAACGGAATTTGAATACCAGGGACAGATGATCAATTTTGGCAAGCCGTTTGCACGGATGTCTGTATTTGACTCTATCCTGCATTTCAATCCGGATCTGGATGCAGCCGATATCGACAATATTGATTCGGCTACCCGGGTGGCGGAAAAGTTGGGTGTTTCAGTGAAAGATATCTGGGGGCTTGGCAAAATCCAGATTGAAATCTTTGAAGAAACGGTTGAGCAAAAACTGCTTGATCCAACCTTCATTACGGACTATCCAACGGAAGTTTCACCATTGTCTCGACGCAATGATGAGAACCCGTTCGTCACTGAGCGTTTTGAATTCTTTGTGGGTGGACGTGAAATTGCCAATGGCTTTTCAGAGTTAAATGATTCTGAAGACCAGGCTGAACGCTTCAAACAGCAGGTTGCAGAAAAGGATGCTGGCGATGATGAAGCGATGCACTATGATGCAGACTATATTAATGCACTTGAGTATGGTTTGCCGCCCACAGCGGGCGAAGGGATTGGTATTGACCGTCTCGTAATGCTCTTTACTGATGCACCTTCCATCAGGGATGTGTTGCTGTTTCCGCACATGCGACCTCAGTAAACACTTAATGCCCATCGGCTCCCGGATGGATAGTCAGCGTTTGAGCAATGGACAGTATTAATGCCCAGGCTCTGAAAACGTACTGTGCACCGGGTGGCTGATGACCTGTCAGGTTATGTCAGTCGCAGATTAGCAATATTGCTCTTTCCATGTGGAGTTTTTCCTTCACAGGGCAGAGTAATTTAACTGAATCAGGCAACTGTAAGGCAGTAATTATGGTTTCAACGATGGCACCCCTCCAGGATTTCAATGAAGAAGTCGAGAACACTACAGCAGCAAATTCCAATGGTAACGGTTTAAAGTATCAGGGACGAAAAACCAGTCGGGCGAATAGTGAACAACGACGTCGTACTATTCTTGAAGCGGCTTTGAGAATTGTTGTCAGAGACGGCGTTCGGGGTGTAAGACACCGGGCTGTTGCGAAAGAAGCGGACGTTCCCCTGTCGGCAACCACTTACTATTTCAAAGATATATCTGACCTGATTACCGATACCTTCACGTTGTTTGTTGAGATGGGAGCTGAGAAGTTCAAGGCTTACTGGGAAGAATCCGACAGTAAGCTGCAAGAGGCTGTATCGTCTCTACAGAATTCCGATGAAAGCAAAAGACAGTTTGCCGGACAGATAGCCGATCTGGCTCTGGAGTATGTTCTTCTTCAAATGAAAGAACACAGCGATTATGTGATTGCAGAACGAGCCTTTCAGGTCGAATGTCTCAGGAACGAAAACCTTCGATCCATTGCTTTTGATCATCAGAAATTTTTCCTCGGCAGTCTTGAAGGTTTCTTTGTAAAAATGGGATCTGTTAATCCCAAAATTGATGCGCGTCTATTTTCTACCGTGGTCTATCAGGCTGAATACGAAGGATTGGTGCAGGGAGCATCTGCCGAAGCTGTTGATACGGTTCGGGCAATGTTGAAAAGGCAGCTGGAGCTGATGTTACGTCTGTCCTGAAGTCGGTATACCCTTTGTACCTTGTGGTACAGGGGTTAGTTTTTTTGCGTTTGCTTATCCAGTCACCGGATTTTCCAGGCTACTACAGATAATGTTCCTGGCAGATACGTTATCCCTGAATGATAATGGGCTTTATGCCCTTGTCGCCTACCTGCAGTGACAACGACTTTCTACAGAGTTGCCTGAAAGACCAGATCTTGAGCGGTCGCTGCTGATATTATTGCCAGAGAGGCGTGTATTCCAGAATGCTGTCTGTTGTGGAACTGTCAACAACATCAAGGGTGTTAATGCCCAGTTCAATCATAAAGCCAAGTACCAGAATGGCGTTGGCAAGATTGGCATGACTGAACCCCAGTTTTGCCGGGTCATCGGTTGACTGGTGAAGGTTTCGTTCTTCTGAGCGGATCCATCGGTTTATATGCTGCTGAAGAATCTCTTTTGAAACGCTGTTATTACCCTGAGCTATATCTTCAGAAATACTGTATTTGAACAATGACCCTATTGTGCTGATATGACCTTGATTTATCTTGATCGCATCTTTTATGGCGCCCGGAGTTTGCCGTGCAAGATATCGTGCGTAGGTTATGCCTGATTGTGCTTGTGCTGAGGATAGAGGGTGCAGATCTTTCGACGGAGTCTTGTCGTTATATTTGACGACTTCAAGAAGGTACTGAATAAAGGTAAGGGAGCCTGTTTCACTCTTGTGGGTAAACGGTTCCTGGTTATTATCTTCAATGATCAGTTGTGAGCTGACAGCGCCAATATCCCAAACCACCGGATGATTTATTTGCCCTGAGGTACGTATGGCCGTGAAAAAATCCAGACGATCTTCTTCCAGCGGTGAAACCGTTTTAATATTGATGCCGGTTCTTCCCAGAATACTTACGGCGAGATTTCCTGCGTTTCTTGATTCTCGAAATACTTCAGTGGCGATAGCGCGGATCTTTGAGACGTGGTAATAATCCGATTTTGATTTCATGGTCATGAAAATTTTAATGACTTTCTTCCGAATGTCGTTACTGAATTGACGGTCGGGGCTGTTCAACAAATCACTGTGTAATGGTGCCGCGAATACGCCCACATCCTGATAATTTACAATAATGTCTGTTTCCCGGTTCACATCTGCTATAGCGTATTTTATCGCACTGGAACTAATCTCTATGGCCATTCGGCGCTCGAGAGAATCTGCAATGGCAGTAAAGGATGACCATGACGCTATAAGAAATATGACACACTGTCTGACAGTCATCTCGACGATCCGTTTTCTATTATGATTCATTGATTGTCGGCCAAAGGGATCAAGCTTTTATTGCAATAATATCTATTTATCAAGCGCGCTTTTATACTATTGAAAACCAAACTGAGAGGCAGACATGCCAGAGATACGATTGGAATCTTCCTGGAGAAGCCGGCTTCAGGGTGAATTTTCGAAAGAATACATGCAGGTACTTCGTAGTTTTCTTGCCAGTGAAAAACAGCAGGGCAAGGAGATCTATCCCAATGGGATTGAATACTTCCGGGCAATGGAGTTGACACCATTTGACGACGTTAAAGTAGTGATTTTGGGTCAGGATCCTTATCACGGACCGGGGCAGGCTCATGGCCTGTGTTTTTCGGTTCAGCCTGACGTTACTATTCCTCCCTCGCTGGTGAACATGTATAAGGAGCTGGAATCCGATCTCGGTATTCTCCCTGCTTCCCATGGTTTTCTTGAGCATTGGGCAAAACAGGGCGTTTTGATGCTAAACAGCGTGCTGACAGTAGAACACAAGCAGGCCGGGTCTCATCAGGGGCGCGGTTGGGAACTGTTTACCGATTCTATTATTGCTGAACTCAATGAAAAGAAAGAGCATTTGGTGTTTATTCTCTGGGGCAGCTATGCCCAGAAAAAAGGGCGGTTCATTGATTCAGAAAAACATCTGATATTGAAATCAGTTCATCCATCACCGCTATCAGCCTATCGTGGTTTCTTTGGCAGCAAACCTTATTCCCAGACCAATACTTACCTGTGTGATCATGGCCTGCAGCCTGTTGACTGGACGTTGCCAGCAGCCCGCTAATAATTTTTGTTCTACTCTGTCTGCACGGTATTTTAAACTTTTTACCATGCAGGCTGGTAACCATGAACTATCAGGACGAATCTCAGAGTAGACAACAGAAATATTCTGAGATAGCCCGGGAGTTCAGGGAAAAAGGGATTCGATTTTTACAATTGCTTGCACCTGATCTGCATGGTCGTATGCAATCTCGAATCGAGTGTCATGTGGATCTCACTGCCCCCATGCGTTTTTGTACCTATGTATTTTCTGCAACACCGGAAGTGATTCCCAGCTTTGTTTCCCCCTATGTTGGTAATGAGACCGGTTTTGAATGTCTGCCGGTAATGGTGGATCCGGACAGTATCAGGGTAATGCCCTGGAAACCGGGCTTTGCTTTGGGAATATTGGATTTCTTTACCCGGGCTGGTGGCACCTATCCTCTGGATATCCGTCAACCCTTACGGAAACTGGAAAACGAGTTGTTAAAACTGGGTATGTCAGCATTGTTCTCTGCTGAAATCGAGTTCTGGCTGTTTAAAATGGATGTTGAGAGTATAAAAAACAGGCAGTTTGAGCAGCTCAAACCATGGGGGCAGAGTCGTCGGACTCTGGATGAGTGTCCTCAGTTAGGTTGGAGTGAATTTCTATCTGAACTGGGCACCCGACTGAGTTTTTTGGGGATTGAGCTCACGTCGGCCAATACCGAACATGCTTCAGGCCTTTATGAGGTTTCCCTGAAACCGCAGAGCCCATTATTGGCGGGTGATTCTATATTGCTGACACGGCAAGCTATCAGGGATCTGGCATCGGAGCGAGGTTTGATGGCTTCGTTCATGCCGACAATGAGTATGGACAAACAGAATGATAATGCTGGCGCGCACTTCCATCAATCCCTGATCGATCTGAATACCGGGAAAAATCTGTTTGCGGATAAAAAACATAAAATTTCCGGAACTGGGCTTCATTATCTAGCCGGATTACTCAACTTTGCCAGAGAAATGCATCTGGTCTATTGCCCGACAATCAATGGGATACGTCGGTTAAAAAAGACTGGGTATTGGAAAAGAAAGGGCATCAACTGGGGTTATGAAGATAAGCTGGTTATGCTGAGTGTGATACATGGAGGTTCTTCCATGCAGAGCAGGATAGAATTCAGGGTGCCGGGTTCTGATAGTCAGCCACATCTGGCTATAGCCGCGATGCTGGCCAGCGGTCTGCAGGGTATCAGTGAAAAACTTGAGCCTACACTCCCTGTGCAGGGAAAAAATAAAACAAGAGGGTTAATTCCTCTGCCTGACAGTATTCCGGGGGCAATTAAGGCATTCACTCATTCCGGGCTTGCGGCAGTAACCTTCGGATTTGAATTGAAAGACCATTATTGTTTAAGCAGGAAACATGAATACCAGGCTTTCAGGCAATGGCAGGATAATCAGGTGAGTGAGTTTGAATATCGGAGATATTTTCAGGGTTTATAAGAGGGTTTTGTTCCTCCATTACTTAAAAAAATAACGGCAGAACAATCACTATACCCAAAGGGTTTAGAGTGGCTTCAAGGCTGCAAGGGAGTGAACCCCCGGAAACCTAGACAAACTAAGTTCCCGGACCAGGCTGGCGTCGCCAAAGCAGCAGCAACGTCAAAGGCGCCGGATATAGCGGTTGTACTAGAAGATGCAGAGTTGTTGTCTGCTCTTGCTCATACCTTTATAGGCATGATCAGGTAGTATCCTTCAGGGCGGTGATTTCACCAGACAGGTTTGTTCCAATCATCTTCCGCACCTGATCTGCGCTCATTCCCTGGGAATAAAGATGATGGAGTTTGCAGAACATAGCTTCAGTGGTGGTATCCAAACCGCCAACAATTCCTGCTCTTGCCAGGGCTGAGCCTGCTGCATAACTGTCCTGATGAACGGTGCCTCGATGGCACTGAGTCAGGTTTACAATCAGTTTTCCCTGTTCGGTCGCATCACTGAAAACCTTGAGAAGTTCAAGGTCACCATCCGGACCGTTGCCGGTTCCATAGGTGCGCAGGATAAATGCCTCCATGGGTTGATTCATGACAGATCTCATCCAGTCTGCGGTGATTCCCGGGAATAACTGCAGAATTCCAACATGGGAATGACTATCGCACTTCAGTTGAAATTTTTCAGGTGCCTCTGGTTTCCAAAGCAGGGGGTCGCTGAGTTCCACATGAATATCTGCTCTGCCAAGCCAGGGGTAATTCGGGCTGTCAAATGCGTCAAACAGGTAGGCATTCAACTTTCGTGACCGATTTCCCCGTAATAGACGGCCATTAAAGTACAGGCAGACTTCTTTAATACGATGATCCGTGGCCATGGTCAGAGCGCCAACAAAATTTTCCAGACCATCTGTTCGGGCTTCACAGAGAGGAATCTGGGAGCCGGTAAATATAACCGGTTTATTCAGATTCTGAAGCATAAATGAGATCATCGAACAGGAATATGCCATGGTGTCGGTACCATGAAGAACAACAAAACCATCAAATTCGTTGTAACGTGCTGCTATATCGGAAGCAATCTGGTACCAGTTATCGGGGCGTATATTACTGGAATCAATTAATTGTTCATACTCGACGAGATGGAACTCAGGCAAATTGGCTAAAACATCTGCAGACAATTTTTTTTCCAGCAATTCCATCAGATTATCTGCAGGCGCATAGCCTGAATCCGTAGGTTTCATACCGATGGTGCCGCCAGTGTAGGCAACATAAATTTTCTTGCTCATTGATTTTCCCCGTTTCATCCTGATCTACCAGAGGATAGATCGTGGGTAACGATCAGACTGTCCGGCTCTTTGTCGAAAATAACTGTGAGAGCTGAGACAAATACCAGATCGACTGAATAACGTCCAATCTTTATCTTTTGATTTACCGTCGAAACACTCAAATCACAGTGCTGAAAGGCTGTTGTCAAAAACAAATCAAAAGACAGTATTTTCAATTCTGAATTCAATTCTGAAAAGTAAAAACGCCGATCCTTTTATGGATCGACGTTTTCATAGTAAAGCGTATCAGGCCGTTGCGAAATCACCCTGAACAGGTTCTTCCTTAACGGATTTCACGTATTTGTTGTCTGTAGGGCGGAACTTGCCCATGTATGCAAAAGCTATAACCAGACCAATGCTGATGAAGCTCATCCACATATAAGGCACATAAGCAAAGGTGGAAACGCCCAGCAGGCTTGCCATGAAAATACCATTGTCAGACCATGGAACCATACCTGAAGTCAGTGTGCCACCGAATTCGGAACTGCGTGACAGCATACGACGATCGACACCCATGCGGTCGTAATTACCGGACATGATTTTAGGCGTCAGGATCAGGGAGACATACATTGCAGAACCGAAAACATTGGCCAGGAAAGCAGTGATAACAGTATATACGGTCAGGTTGCCTTCATTGGTGATTTTGTTTTCGAATTGACGGGCGATGGTTTCAAGAATACCCACTCTATCCAGTAAGCCACCGAAACCAAGACCGAAGATAATGACAGCAACAGAGCCCAGCATGTTAGACATGCCGCCACGGTTCAGAATGTTATCCAGAAATGCGTTACCGGAATCGACGGCGAGAGGAGACCAGAGAGCGCTCATGGCATCAATGGGCGTGCGATCCTGGAACAGGATTGCCCAGATCATACCCAGGGCAGAACCGAACATGATGACAGGATAAGAAGGAAACTTCTTGGCCAGCAGAACGAGTACGGCGATAACAGGTACAAATGCCATGATAGAAATGCTGAAATTGGCGTTCATAAGCGCCATAACTTCCTGAACCTGTGCCATGTCAGCATTGCCACCGTACTGAAATCCATACACTGTAAAGGCGATGGCAGTGAGGACATAGGCTGTCAGGCTAATAGGCAGCATGCCTTTAATATGATCTACAATTTCAACTTCAGACATAGATGATGCAAGGATAACACTGTCAGAAAGAGGAGACAGTTTGTCGCCAAAGTAAACACCTGAAAGAATTGCACCAGCGGTAACCGGAGCGGGAACACCAAGGCCCTGACCAATGCCCATCATGGCAATACCGGCTGTGCCTGCGGCACCCCAGGAAGTACCTGTAGCCAGAGCTGTCATGGAGCAGATTACCATGGTTGCCAGAAGAAATACGGAAGGATGAATGGTCATCAGGCCGTAATAGATGATAGATGGCACAATACCGCCGGCAATCCATGTCCCTACTAACGCACCAACTGCCAGAAGAATAAGAATTGCGCCAGTACCTTTGAAAATACCTTCTGCAGCGGCCCCTTCGAGATCCTTGTACTTATGTCCAAGTTTTACACCCAGTCCCATGGCAAGAAACCAGCCTATGGAGAGAGCAAGCTGGATGGGTAAGTTCAATTTAGCGGTAAATGAAAATGCTAGAACCAGGAATGTTCCGAGAACCAGGGAAACCTGACCCATGGAAGGCAGCTTTATTTTCTGCTCCATTAATGAACTCCGTGTGCTTTGTTAAATGATGTTATTTCGTCGCTTATCCTCATATATTCACAGAGGTTATGATTTGATCTATGTCAGATTTTGTTCTGGAATTTACCGTTTCTGGTGAAAAAAATGCAATGCAGATTCAATAAAATATTCTTTTAAATTAGTAGGTTAAAAGTATTTTAAAATATCTATGAGTAAGAGTACGTAACGCGTTGCGTGGTGTAGTGGGTCTTCTTTCGATTGATGAGTGTAATCGAAAGGCGGGTGTGTTCAAGTGTTCAATGCTTTAAGTATAAGTGGTGATTATGGTGCGGGCCTCCCTTTTTTTGCTGAGTGTTGAGTAGGAAATGATAGTCTATATTCTTCTCTGTTAATTTCAGGGAGACTGTTATGGAGATTATACATCCTGAACGACTGGAGCCGCATATTCTGGTCAGTATTATGAATGAACGACTCAGGCTCAATTGCAGTGGGTTGGTGCAATTATCCGACGATCTTGATCTGCCAATCAAACAGATGGAGCGAATGATGAAACAGATTCACTATCATTACCAGATTGAGAATAACCAGTTCAAGCCGGATTAACCATCAATAATCCGGCTTTATTGTCAGAGATTCTTCAGGCGGTCTTCCAAACCTGATTTCCTCATGGTTGGGTTATTGATTGCCTGAGTCAGGGTTTTTTCTGAAGCAAACAGGCTCAGTTTCTGTTTTGCCCTCGTGACGCCTGTATAGGTCAGTTCTCTGGTGATAACAGGGTTTATCTGATCCGGCAGAACGAAAACAGTATGTATAAACTCGGACCCCTGGCTTTTATGAACGGTCATGGCAAATACTGTCTCATGCTCTGGCAATCGACTGGGTCTCAGCCGTTTAATTGATTTATCCGGTAATTCAAAGATGACTCTCAGCTGCCCATCGCTGTCCCTGATAGTGATGCCTATATCACCATTATATAATCCAAGACCATGATCATTCCGGGTGATCAAAACCGGACGACCCTGGTACCACACACTGTCTCCGGTAATTAGACCCGAGCGTGTCAGTGCATTCCGTATTTCCTCATTGAGCCCCTGAACGCCATAAGGACCCTCTCTTAGGGCGCAAAGTAGCTGAAATTCATTGAATGAATCCAGTATGGCGGTGTCAGGCGCCTGATCATTGACCAGTGAGAGATAATGTTGATAACCCTCGACGCATAATTTTATAAGGCTGGCATAACCACTGTTTTCAGCCGATGATAATGAAATGTCGGTGAAACCCGAGGAGAAAGACCTGATGGCCTGACGTGGATTGCCGGCATTGATTGATTGTGCCAGCTTCCCTATACCTGAATTGGCATCAAACCGGTAACTCTTTCTTAACAGGCAAAGGTTGTCTCCTGCAATATTCTTCTCATGATTCTCCTTAAAGGCATTAAGTTGAAAACCAGTCAGTTTTTCCAGTTTCCTGGTTTGATCCAGGGAATAACCGGAATCTGCAGCTGAACAGATATCTCCCAGTACACTGCCAGCTTCAACCGATGCTAATTGATCGCGGTCTCCCAGAAGAATAAGACGAGCATGATCAGGTAATGCCTCCAGTAAACGGTACATTAATGGCAGATCGACCATAGAGGCTTCATCGACTACCAGAATATCCAGATGCAGGGGATTCTCTTTGTTATGTCTAAAGTCAGGACGGTCAGGAATAACACCCAATAGACGGTGGATGGTGCCAGCCTGTGCCGGGATTTGATTTCTGACTTCTTCTGAACAGTTCAGCGCTTTCAGGGCTCCACCAATAGATTCAGTTAACCTGGCGGCCGCTTTACCAGTGGGAGCGACCAGTTTTATATTGGGCAGTCTGCCCTGATTCGATCCTTCTTCGATGAGTAATGCCAGTAATCGGGTAACGGTGGTTGTTTTTCCTGTTCCGGGTCCACCGCTGATGACTGAAAACTGCCTTGTAGCGGCTAGGGCTGCTGCAATCTTTTGCCAGTTAAGACAATATTTTTCTGGAATCAGATTATCCAGTACATGCAACTCATCAGATGATGTTGAGGCGGAAAACAGTCCTTCAATGGCCTCCCAGTCTATCGGGTTATCCTGTTCTATATCCAACCACTTAATGAGTGCAGGCTTCAAATGGCTCTGGGATAAATCTCCGCAATTACGCAAAATAAACTCGTAATCACGTTGAAATAAACGATTTAAAATGGAGGCTATGGATTGGTAATCCATAGCTAGAGAAGCGCATTGACTTAGATAGTTTGCAACAGATTTTTCGTAATTCCAGTAACGGTAAAGATAAAGACGACCCTGATCAAGCACAAGTGGTGTTGGGCTGGAACCGTCGCCGACTTGTGGCATGGAGGCAAGATGGCTTGACCAGTTTTCTGTTTCAACGCCTGCAGATTGAATCAGTTTCTCTGTAGAGGCAGCATCCAGATCAAATAGTTGTTGAGGGTCAAAGGTCGATAAAGACAGACAGACATTACCCTGCCCCAATTCATAGCTGACTAATGCACTGCACAGTGCCAGTAAAGGCTGATTATTCAGGGAATAAATAAACCGGGCAAACTGGTAATCCAGAGCTCTTATTGTCTGTTGTTGAGCCAGTGTCTCTAGTTGATTCAGCATGCTGGTGGTCCTTGTACCGGTTGACTCACCTCTTTGGGCGCATTCTGGGTGGTATTTCCTGCAAATAAATCGTCCAGCTGTTCGATTAATATCCTGGAAGGTTTGTGGTCGTATATTCCTTGACGATCCGGATCATCTTTCTGAACTCCTCTGAGAAACAGGTAGATGATTCCACCAAAATGCTGGTCATAATCGTAATCCCGCAGCCTTTGTTTTAATAATCGATGCAGCGCCAGTGAATAAAGTTGGTATTGAAGATCATAGCGATGATCAACCATAACCTCTGCCATTCGTTCTCTTGAATAATCGGTGAAACTATTGCCAAGCCAGTTGGATTTGTAATCGAGGACATACCAGCGCCCCTGATATTCGAAGGTTAAATCGATAAAGCCTTTCAACATCCCCTTTACCTGGTAGAAGTCCAGTTTACCGGCCCGGGCACTGAGTTCATCATGACGGGATATCAACTGATTCAATTGGCTGGCATGAAGTTCGTCTATGGGTAAATAGAATTCCATCTCTACTTTTCGGGCAGAGTCAGGCAGATCCAGTAATTGCATCGACTGACCATCAAGACTGGCACACAGGCAATGAGAGAGCATCTGTTCAATAGCCGGTACCCAGTGATCTTCATATCCCTCCCTGAGCAGTTTGTCAGTGACAAATTCTGTTATATCTCCTGTTCTTGCCTGTGCCATGTCCATATCTTCAAACAGACTGTGCATGAAGGTTCCCGGCCTGGCACCCTTGGGAAACTGGAACATGCTGTATTCCTCGATCTGCGCCAGACTGGTTTCGGCCGCTACTTCCATATCATGTCCGGGTGTTTCAAGGCTTGCATCCGGATCAGTAACAAAGTGATGATTATGGCTGTTACGGGAAAGGGCTGAATAGCTGGTGACCCACCAGTCTTTTTCAATCTGAGTAGTGAACGAACGGGCTTCCAGTTCAGGAGATGGTTCTGTTGTTGGTTGATAATAACCTGGCGGATCCAGAGGAGGCTTGTTAATAGAGATATGCTCTGAACGAGCTGCCAGAGAATCGAGTAATTCGGTCAGGTTGTCACACTCGATAACATCCCCATTATTTAATAAACGACCAATGGCTGTTAAGTGGAGGTCGGTTTTACTGCTCTTGGCGGATTTACCTGATTTAAAGGGGACTATTCCAAGGTAACAACTATGAACTGATCGGGTAAGCGCAACGTAGAGCAGGCGAAGGTCTTCAGCCAGGCGTTCTTTGTCGGCTTTTTCCATGGTTTCTTTGAGTGCGGTCAGTTCCAGAATCGCGCCGCCTGATTTTTCGTCGTGATAAAGCGGGCTTTCTGCCGGACGGCTGCTGCAGATAAACGGCAGGAAAACAATATTATACTCAAGGCCTTTGGATTTATGGATGGTAACAATTTTTACCAGATTGCGTTCACTCTCCAAATGCAGTTGCTGTTCATCGGCGTTGCGATTGGGTCTTTCAATCTGCTCTCCCAGCCAGCGCAGCAGAGCATGAAAACTTTCCAGGTCCTGACTGGCAGAAGAGAGGAGTTCTCCCAGGTGGAGAAGGTCGGTCAATCGGCGTTCGCCAAACTCGGTGGTTAACAACTGCTCTGCAATACCTCTGCGATTCATTAGAGTCCTGATCATGGGCAGTACACCACGTTCAGACCATATCCGCTGGTAATCGCTGAATTCTTCAACAGCTGATTCCCAGGCTTGCTCATCGTGATTCAGGGCATCCAGACCTGCAGCATCCATATTCAGAAGTTCGGTGGCCAAAGCGGCTTTGAGGGCGCGCTCATCAGTGGGTGTCAGGCAGGCATTGAGTATTCTGCGTACATCTGTGGCTTCCTTAGAAGCAAAGACAGAATCAGAATTACTGAGATAAATGCTGGGGATGCCCTGCCTGGATAACGCTTCTTTTACCATCTGCCCCTGATGACCGGTACGCACCAGTACAGCAATGTCGCCTGGCTGTACTGGTTTGGCGCTGGCGTTTTTCTCAATATTACATTGATTATTTTTTGCGCCGGTTAGAAGCCGGTTTATTTCATTGGCTGTGGCTTGGGTCATGGTGTCTAGGTAGGCGGTAGATCCCACTGTACTGCCGTCGCCATTCTGCAACCAGAATTGCATGGCAGGCAATACGTCTCCGTGATCCATGAGATGTTTATTTCCGGCTCCGGGAGAGGGTTTAACGGGATCAAAAGGAATGTCGGTGTCGTAAATAAAAGGCGATAGGGCATTCTGAAAGATTGTATTAACAGTTTCGATCATTGCTGTTGTGGATCGCCAGTTAGTATCAAGCGTGTAGTGGGAATTAACCTGACGGCGAGCCTGCATGTAAGTGAAAATATCTGCACCGCGAAAAGCGTAGATAGCCTGTTTTGGGTCTCCAATCATAAACAGGCCTGCAGCCTTTTCAGTGTTGTTAATATATATTTTACTGAAAATATCGTACTGCTGAGGATCGGTATCCTGGAACTCATCAATCATGGCAATGCGAAACTGGTTTTGAATTGCCATGGCCAGATGTTTGCCGCTGTTGTCTTTCAGAGAGTTACTTTTCAAAGCAGCTGCCAGATTACTGAGTAGGTCATCAAACGAAAATTGATGTTTACTGGCTTTAAGGGTTGTCAGCTGGTTTTTAATGCTCGACAGTGCTTCTTTTTGAATAATAGCCTTCAGGGCTGCTTTCAAATTCGCACCTTTTTCGAGCAAAACATCAATGCGTCGGAACACTGGGTGTTCAGGTAGACTGCCACCCTTTTTTAAAGATTTCTCAAGGATTGTAGTGCCGTATAATTCCCAGCCATCACCGGCCATATTGGGAATCAGCTGGTCAGAGTGTATAAACGCATTGAACTGACCGAGCTTTTTTAAGGGTTTTCGGTTTCCCGCCAATCCACAGTTTCTCAACTGCTCATTGATTATTTCAGTATCGTCTCGCCATTGTTGTTTTAATTCCAGCCAGGGTGCCAGAAAAGCTGTTTGGAAATGCTCAATAGAGTCAGGAAGATTACGATCTTCAATGTCTATCCCATGTAATCCTAACCAGCCCCGAACGTCCCGCAATAGATCATCAGGCATTTTCCAGAGACTGCGTACCAGGGAAGCCATGGGCTTATCCAGTGGATAAAGTTGCTGGCGCCAGAAATCAGCCACACTGGTATGCAACAAAGGTTCGATATCAGAAACCAGTTCGCTGGAAAACAATGTGCCACTCTCAAACGCGTGCTGTTTCAACATGCGTTGACAGAAACCATGAATGGTAAAAATGGCGGCCTCATCCATTTGTCTTTCTGCCGCCAGCAACAGTTGAATACGATGTGCGTGCTGATCCAGATCATCCATTAATTGCTGAATAAAAGGATCACTGGACTGACCCTCAATAAAGGCAAGTCTGGCTTCATGAATTCGTGATCTGACTCTATCCCGGAGTTCACCTGTGGCCGCTTCCGTGAAGGTTACCACCAGAATCTGATCCACTGTTAATGGCTGGCCGTGGCTGGATGATTCATCACCATGGCCGAGTATAATGCGTAAATAGAGACTGGTAATCGTATAGGTTTTTCCAGTTCCGGCACTGGCCTCAATTAAACGATTACCATGCAGCGGAAAATTAATGGCATTGAGAGATATGGGGTTCGACTGTTTTTCTGATGGTTCTTCACTATGGCAAGTATTTATATTCATTATTTTACTTTCTCCATAGCGGATAATGCCGGAGCCAGAAGTTCTGAAGCGATGGTTTCAAATTCTGTCATGACAGGTTCAATATCGGGGTAGATCCGGGCAATATAGGCATCCGACTTCTCAGCCCTGGGACGATTCTGAAAACCACCATAGAAGCTGAGGTGAGCCGCTAGTCTGGCTTTTTCGCGATCTTTTTCGGATCCCTTTTGAAGCCAGCTATAAGCGGTCTGTGGAAACCAGGGGAGCGGGGTGTTCAGACCTTTTTGAAAATAGTAGAGGAGCTTTTCGAGCACGTCTCTGGCTATTTCTTCTGACACGGGAGCCATGATGAAATGTTCTTTCAAGCCAATCAGGTGTGTACTCAGAGATTGACCACTGGCGCAGGAGCACAGATGCTCTATCCAGCTGGTAATGATATCCTTGCCCTTGATGCTGGCTGGGCGGTAACGAATTGAGCCTGATTTATAACGATTTTTCAGCCAGCCAGTGATTTGCAGCTGATTAATACTGAGATTCACCTCAAGATCATCCAGCTTGTCAGTTATCAGCGGATCGATCTTTTCAGCCATAGGCTCCAGAGTCCGCCATTGCTCTTCTAACCAGAGTTCTCCAAAGAAAGCATGAGGTAAACTGCCCCTGGCTTTTAATTTTGTTCGTACCTGTGTCTGTGTTTCCTTATTGAGAAGACTGGTGAGTAATTCGTCCTGAACCAGATAGTTGTCCATACCTTCCAGATCAAAGGGTTCCGTTTCAGCTATGACCTGATCTTGTTCATTAAAAAATACTTTCAGGCGGCGGTTGCAGAAATGACGACAGGGATTGATATAAAAGCGTAACAATTCGGACAGTTCGATTTCAGCCTGTTCTTCCTGATTGGGTAACTGGCCTTGATAAAAGGGTTTGCTCTGGTCGCCCTGGTTTGCCGCAGCGGGTAACCATTCATGAACATAGCTGAACAACCTGCCCCCTGGTAGAAACTGATCCGGACTGAATGCCTGAAGAGAATGTTCAGTAATTAACTGTTCCGGTGTCAGCCCAAATCCCTGTTGGCAATAGTCCAGCAGCTCGGTTACGAGAACCGATGGGATTCGCTCACTGTTGTCCTGAATACGATGTCCCACGTAGCTTATATAAAGCTGTTGCTGAGCGGATAACAGGGCTTCAAGAAACAGATAGCGGTCATCCACACGGCGGGATCTGTCTCCCCGGCGGCTGTTCTTTGCTATCAGGTCGAATCCAGCGGGTGGAATGCTTCTGGGGTAGGCTCCATCATTCATTCCCAGCAGGCAAACCACCTTGAAAGGAATTGAGCGCATTGGCATCAGAGTACAAAAGTTGATCTGGCCAGCGAGAAACTTTTGACTGCTGCGTTCATTATTCAACCGCTCATTTAAATAGCTGACCACTATCGTACGGGATAGAAGCTGTTGATGATCTGCATCTGCCAGTTGTTCGTGCAAATGCTCCAGTGCGTCCCTGACAAGTTTCAGGGCATATTCATCGTCTTCGTCCGGAGCGAAAAAAGTGTCAATCAGTGTGTAGATCAGGCTGGTCCAGTCTTCCACTGATCGTTCCTTATCCAGAGATTGAGCCAGCCTTTCAGCCTGATCAATAAAACTGGCCAGCTGACCAGCCAGAACTGCATTCATGCCCTGTACGGGTTCGTAAGGTAGGATCCCCTCCTGTACTCCGAGGGCTTCAGGCATTGCATAGCCCATCAGCATTCGTTGAAGTCCGAACAACCAGGTATTGCCATGCAGTGGTGGTAGATTAAACTGCTCTTGATGCTGTGCATCCAGTCCCCAGCGAATACCGGATTGATCCACCCATCGACGAAGAATTACAAGATCATCATTACTGATACCAAAGCGTGTCTGAAGTGCAGTGACTTCAAGAAGTTCAAGAAGTTCAGGCGCCGTGCAGCGACTTTTATCCAGTTCCAGTAAATAGAGCAGGGCGGGAAGTGTTGGATGTTCACTTTGTGCGCTGCGATCTGAAATTGAATATGGAATGCGTCGATGGTCGTTAATGTTGCCAAATACAGATTGAATCCAGGGGCAATAGCTATCGATGTCCGGTAACATCACGACAATGTCTTTGGGTTTAAGATCAGGGTTTTGCTCGAACATATCCAATAGCCGATCGTGGAGAACTTCTACTTCCCTCAATGGACTATGACAGCTGTGAATTTGCAGGGATGAATCGGCCTTGATGTTGGTGTCAACGGGATCTGACTGAGAGCTATCTTCGAGATTCAGAATATCCTGTTGTATCAAATGCAGAATGCCGGTGTTCTGGTTATCAACAAAAACATCAACATCCAGAGCATCAATGCTATGGAGCTGGTGCAGATAATCCCGTCCCAGTTTGCCCATTGACCCTAAAAGAGGATTACCAATAGTATCCAGGTTTTGCAGTGTCAGCCCGTCTTTATCAAACCAGTGCTCGTGAGTGTTTTGTGAATCAGTATGTTTCAGTACTGTATTTCCAGAAAAATTTTCAGCAAAACGTTTTGCTGAGAGCTTTCTAATGTATTTTGGATCCCGTTCATCCCCCCAGTAGTGCTGACAAGGGTTCATTATCATTAGATGCACTTCTATCTGGCTGGCAATAGCTTCCAGGGATTCTACAAAGTGGGGGGGCAAGGCTGAAATGCCAAAAACAAAAAGTCGCTGTGGAAGGTGTTGTGTATGGGGCGTGTCAGCCAGTTCCTTTAGAAAGCCATGATGCATGTTGGCGCGATGCCAGTGGGATTGTTGAAGTTCAGCCGTTTTCTTGACTAACGCCCTCCAGAGTTCAGGTTGCCAGGGTTGTTCCTCAGTAATGCTGGCGCTGTCCAACCCCTGCTCCCAGTCATTGATCCAGTCAGGGCGATAGACCAGATATTGGTCAAAAATGTCGGCGATTTTCCCTGAAAGCTGGAAGTTGCGAATGCCATCATCGTCATTGGATAGATAATGTCGCAGTGGCTCAAAGCTGTCCTGGCATGTCATCTCAGGCAGGAGTGTCATGATTTTCCAGGTCATGGCTTCTTTATTGAAAGCAGAACGGCGGGGGATATCGGGTAACACGCGGGAGTGCATTTCCCAGAGGAAACTGGCCGGAAGAGGAAACTCAATTCCCGCTGCTATTCCCATCCCTTCTGCTATCTGGAGTCTGAGCCATTGTGCCATTCCCGGGCTTTGTACCAGAATCTGTTCATCTTTGAGGGGGTTTTCAAGGGGATCGCGACGGATCAATTCGATCAGAAGGTCCTTGAGTACATCCAGGCGGTTTGAGTGGTAGATGGTGAGCACGGAAGGTAGACGTCTGTCAGTAGCCGATAGATAAAACTACTTTCGTTCTTGCGAGGCTGACTGTCAACAGATTCCGTTGATAACTCAGGCCATTCCCCGACGCGCTATGTTTCTGAGTATGTTGGTCTTTTTACCAGATTTTGCTTTGGTTCCGGTGCTGCCTGAACCGTACTGGGCAACAATTTCTTTTTCTGCCTGCATGAGCGAGGACTGATCAGGTTTCAATTTCTGTAAATAGCGCTGTCCGGCCCCGGGACGGATATGAAGTTTGCCTCGCAGTGCTGCCATTTTATCCATGCTGTTTTGGGCTTCAAGAATGGATTTTTTATTAGCATCCAGCTGTTTGATAATGGCTCTTTCAGTTTCCATGGGCTAGTCCGCATTGGTTCATATCGTTTAGCTTAGTACATCGGTTTAAGGCATTGATCAATAATCGTATGCCCATTCCTCTTGAAGATGTGTGGTGATAGCCTGCTCCCGCTTAGACAATCACTGACTGTGTAGGCTACTACTGAAAGGTCTCTGGCGTTGTTCAGAATTCACGCCATCCCTGGATGCAACTGGAGTTCGATTGTTTACCACCTGCTCACAACTTCAATGGAAAGAGGTATATTCAGGTATTCAAGGGTTCAAGCGTGGAGTTGTGACCATTTCAGGTTACAATGGCAGTGCTTATCCTTCTTCCATCGTCAAGGCTGTTTGTTTGTTGTCATGCAGTACATGCTGAAAAACAATTTATCCCGATTTATTTTTTCCATTTGGTGCTTTTTCAGCATTCTTCTGTCTATAGGGCTTTCCGCGGAAGTGCTGGGAGATCCTGTAAGTTATAAGCAACCCCTGAAAATTGCCTACTACCAGGATGATGTACCCTGGATGTACACCAATGATGTTGGAGAACCCGATGGTCTGGCGCTGGATCTCTGGCGTGCATGGTCTGCGCAGACACGAATACCCATCATGTTCATCCCTGTTTCCAGAGACAACGCCCTGAGGCGTTTGGAAAGATCGACTATTGATGCCGTGGCTATGCTGGATATCGATAATATCAGGGATGACCTGCCCATGAACCGGGCGTTGATCTATGAGACAGTACCGTTTCTTTTTGTCGAAAAAAGTGCTGAAACCACGGATTATGATAAAGCCATTCGAACCCTTAAAATTGGTTATATAAAGGGACATACCTTCCGAAGTCAGATACGGGAACAGTATCCTGATGCGCGTCTTATTCCCTTTTCAACATATTCTGAACTGATTGATGCTGCGGCTAATCAGGAAATAAACGGAATGTTGGGTGGCCCATTCGTAATACGCTATTTTCTCAATAATCGTGGAATCAACAATGATTACCAGATCATTGAAACCAAATTGAATCCCATCAAATTGGAAGCAGGCATATCACGGGACAAAGTGGCCCTGACAAATATTGTTGAGTCCGGCATACGTTTTATTCCTGAAGACAATAAAAACGCTATTTTGCAAAAATGGCTGGGGTTCAATCCAACGAACGATGAAAAATTGGTTATTGCACTGGATGCGTCTTTTGCGCCATTGTCATTTGTTAATGCTTTAGGTAAACCAGCAGGTTTGTTTGTTGATATCTGGAAACTCTGGTCTGAAAAAACCGGTAAGAGTATTCGTTTTCGCATCAGTGATATGGATGAATCTCTGGCAGCACTGAAAAATGGCAAAGCGGATGTCCATGCAGGATTGTCACCTTCACTATCGCGCAATAACTGGCTGTCTTTGTCCAATCCGTACTATGGCCTGAATAGCAGAATTTACTATCGTACATCCAGCAGAAGTCAGGATCCCGGGGCTGATCTGAAAGGCAAGGAATTAGGCGTTGTATCGGACTCTAGTCAGGAAGAGTTTGTCCGACGCTGGCTGAAAGATTCTGTTGCTTCACCCAAAAGCAGCGTAGCTGAACTGGTTGATAGTTTGTTTAAAGGTGAAGTTGATGCCTTTCTTGGTGAGCCTGTTGTTGTCCAGTCAACTCTGAACCGACTGGGGCTGGTTGGGGAAGTGGCTTACAGCAAACACTTTAATTTAAATGAAGCTATTGGCGCAGCAATGCTCACAGAACGTGAGCCTGAATTGTTGTCTCTGATCAATGATGGTTTCAGGGATATCACTCCAGATGAATTCCGTGCAATGGAGGAACGATGGATTGTCAGTACCAGTGATCGTTACTTTGAGAAAGCTGGAGCGATGGTTGATTTAACAGAAGAAGAGCGACGCTGGTTGGGTGAAAATCCACTAATACGGGTCATGCTTGATAAAAATAAGCCTCCGTTTTCGTATGTTAATGAAAATGGGAATCTGGAGGGTATCAGCGTTGATTATCTCAAGTTGCTGGAAGAGCGGTTGGGCGTGACTTTTCAGCTGGAAAGCCAGTATTCATGGATCGACGGACTGAGTCTTGCCTATCGCCATGAGGTGGATGCGGTTGCCATGTTGCAAAAAACAGAAGAAAGAGAACGCTATCTGAATTTCAGTAAGCCTCTTCTTAAGGTTCCTTCAGTGATTCTGGCCAGCAATTCTAATAGCAGTATTCGTTCAATCAACTCCCTTGAGGGAAAGAACGTAGGCTACATTCCGGGTTATGCAACCTATGAGTTTTTTCGTAAAAAATATCCGGGTATTCGTTTTGTCAGGGTTCCGGATATTCCCAATGGCCTGAATCGCCTGTCCAGCGGAAATCTTGATGCTTTTATTGTCAACCTGTCCTCAGCCAGTTTTGAGATTGAACGGTTGAAAATAACTAACCTTCAGGTGGTTAATGAAGCAGGTTTTGATTATGAATTCAGTATTGCCACAAGAAATGATCGTCCGCAGCTAGCGGCAATTATAGAAAAAGCGGTCGATACCCTTTCTGCACAGGATCGTGAATATATCGAAAGAAACTGGCTTTCAATTCGTCCGGGGAGCTGGCGACCCAATAAGGAATTGTTTATTGGTCTGGTACTGGTTCTGGTGACATTGATTCTGATTATATACTGGAATCGCCGTTTAACCCTTGAAATTGCAGACCGTGAAAAAGCGGAGGCTGATCTTCGTTCCCGGTCAGAACTGGACCGTTTACTCAGTGATATATCACGGCAGTTTATGGATAAGCCTCTGAATGAAGCCAATGATTTTTTCCTCAATAAGTTAGGTAGTTATCTTGAAGCTGAGTCCATTTGCATTGTCTCATGGGATCCATTTCCTGTTGTCGATAATTACTGGTCCCGAAAACCTCATCTGAAGCCTGAAGACTATCTGCAACTTTTAAGACATGACTTCAGTAAGGTATTTGGCTCGTCGCGAAAGGATCAGGTTTATCTTTTGAATCGGAAAATAATCGAAAAGAAGGGTGATTTGAAAGCCCTGAAATTGATGGATGATCTTGGAATTCGGGTTGCCTTATACGCACCAATGGTATTGTTTGGTCGTGTAGTTGGTGGTATCGGACTCATAAATTTAAAGGATGAATATCAGGTCTATATTGATGAAATGGATCTGCTCCGGCGAATTGGTGAGCTTGTTTCTGTGGCAAAATCCAGACAGGAATCTCAGGATGCCCTGCGCCATAGTGAAGAACGTTACCAACTGGCAATGGATGCGGCTTCCGATGGTTTGTGGGACTGGGATTTAGATAATGACTACATCTATTTCAGCCCGAAGTATCAGACTATGCTCGGTTATCAGCCAGATGAACTGGGCTCATCAGAGAATGCATGGCGTCGCATGATTCACCCTGCTGATAAGCAGCAGACGGTTGATTTTTATCATCAGCAGCTGGAATTTTCTGATGCCCCCTTCCATTTTGTCTATCGAATAAAACGTAAAGATGGCAGTTATAGCACGGTTAGAAATAAAGGTCAGGTTGTCTTCCGGGGCAAGGACGGAACGCCTTTACGAGCGGTCGGTACGCTGGTTGATATCACTGAGCAAATTGAACGAGAGCGAGAGCTGTCTATGTCCCGGTTCTCTCTTGATAATGCCGGTGATCATATTCACTGGTTCCGCCGGGATGGTTTTCATAAATACGTCAATGAGTCGGCCTGCAAAGCACTGGGATTCAGTCAGGATGAGTTAATGACCAAATCCATTCTGGATATAAATCCGGCAGTGACCCGGAGCTCCTGGGAGAGACTCTGGGAACAGTTAACCCTGCGTAAGGGTATGACCTATGACACGCTGCGTAAAATGTCCGACGGTACTGTTTTTCCTGTAGAAGTTACCGCCAACTACATGGAATATGAAGGAGAAGGGTATCTGTTTGCTTCGGGAAGAAATATTACCGACCGTAAACAGGCTGAAGAGGCACTGCATAAAGCAAAAGAAGCTGCTGATCAGGCCAATCAGGCAAAAAGTAATTTCCTGGCCAATATGAGTCACGAGATACGAACCCCAATGAATGCCATTATTGGATTGAGTCATCTGGTGCAGGAAACGGAGCTGAATATTAAGCAGCGGGACTATATCAGTAAAATCCAGACATCTTCCCATGATCTTCTGGGTATCATTAACGATATACTGGATTTTTCCAGGATTGAAGCTGGCAAGCTTAATATGGAATCCATCGAATTTGATCTGGGTGATGTTTTTGACAATATGTATAACCTCACCAATATCAAGGCCGAAGAGAAAGGATTGTCACTCACGTATGATATTGAACCTGATGTGCCGCGTCATTTAAAAGGGGATCCCCTTCGTCTTGGTCAGATTCTGGTTAATCTTACCCATAATGCCCTGAAGTTCACTAGTAAAGGTGGTGTCAGTATTCGGGTTCATCTGCTGGGCATTAACAAGAACAATGCAAGGCTTGAGTTTATTGTTTCCGATACGGGTATTGGGATCAGTCAGGAACAACAGAATAAACTGTTTCAATCTTTTTCTCAGGTGGATGGTTCCACAACCCGGAAATTTGGTGGTACGGGGTTGGGTCTTGCCATTTGTCGCAGTCTGGTGCAGTTGATGAGCGGGGATATTACCGTTGAGTCAAGGCCTGACCACGGTAGTGTATTTCGTTTTCATGTTGAGATGGGTATAGCCAAACAGCTTCCAGTACTCGGTCATGCTTTGACTGGTTTAACTGTTCTGGTTGTTGATGATAATGCAGATGCACGAATGTTACTGTTAAATCATCTGGAAAGTTTTGGCTGTGAAGCGCTGGAAGCTGAGAATAGTGAGCAGGCATTAACTCTGATCAGTGGCAGAAATGGACATAATGCTACTGCCATTTCACTGGCGCTTCTTGACTGGCGAATGCCAGACGTCGATGGCATTGAATTGGCCGAACAAATTCGCCAACTGGATCTGAAAGTTCAACCTGCCCTGATAATGGTATCAGCCTATGGTCGCGAAGAAGTGATGGCCAGAGCGTCAGGGCGTGTTGATGCATTTTTGATTAAACCGGTGACCAGTTCAGTGCTGGTTGAGACTATGCTGCGGACTGTCAACCGGCAGATGGCAAAAACTGAGAAAGCGTCAGCCAATGCAGCCGAGAATGAAGAAGGCCTTTCCGGTCATATTCTCCTGGCAGAAGACAATGAAATAAATCGTCAGGTTGCGAGAGAGCTTCTTCAGAGTATGGGGCTGACGGTCACGATGGTCACAAATGGGAGGGAAACTGTCGATTTGTTAAAAATGCAGAATTTTGACCTGGTGTTTATGGATATTCAAATGCCGGAAATGGACGGATATCAGGCCACAAGAATCATAAGGGAATCCCGGACAACCGAGGAGTTGGTGATCATAGCGATGACTGCTCATGCAATGACAGGCGATCGTGAGCGCTGCCTGCAGGCAGGTATGAATGATCATATAGCCAAGCCATTGGATCCTGAAGAATTAAAAGGGGTCGTATCCCAGTGGTTGTTGAAGAATCAGTCTGTGAAGGAAATGTCGAATTCCAATAACGATGCTGTAGCAACCACCATTGCGGTCAGAGAGATTGCAGGCATTGATTATGAGGCTGGTTTGGCTCGGGTTATGGGGAATGTTGAACTCTATGAAAAACTGTTGTCCGGGTTCTGGGTTGAGCAGCATGAAGACTTGAATGATCTGCAGAATTCCCTTGATCGCAATGACTGGCAGGCGGCACGGCTTTTGGTCCATAGCATCAAAGGGGCAGCCGGTAGTCTTGGTGCTGAAGCATTATATACTGCTGCTTCCAGGTTAGAGCATTCCCTGAGGTCAAATAATGCGCTTCCGGATGTTGATTTGATGAATGCATTTTCTCAGGCATTTACTGTAGCGATGGATGCACTTAAAGAGTTGGATAACGATGTGCAGGAACTTGATCATTTTGGTGAAGGGCAGGTTGAAGTTGAACGACTGAATTTTTTGATTACCGCCATGATTCAACAATTGCGCGATGGTGATGCAGATGTTGTCAATGCTCTGCCAGAACTGTTGCAGGGCTTGAGTGAACAGATTACACATAAGCAGCTGAATGAATTCCAGAAAGCTGTGAACAGTTTCGATTTTGATCAAGCTGAGATTCAATTGAAAGACTTTCAGCAACAAGTGGTCAACTGAGAGTCATTGAAAGCGCCGGCGTTTATCCGGCGTTGTATGATGAACGTATACCCATGGTGTGGGCTATGTTCCCGCCAATAGTTGTATTGCTTACTCCCTATGTTTACAGGGCTACAGACGTGCCTTATAAAGTAGAGATATGACTAAATCTTGTATATTGCATTTGTTTATTGCCCAAAGAACAGCGATTTGTTCTGGGATACCTTCCTATCTCATGAATAGCCATATGTGGAGCAGGAAAATAAAGTTTTTATAGGACTTGAGTGCTCCCAACTATTGACGGGAACATAGCCCATGGTGTGTTTGCCGTGAAAATCCCCGAATTCAGGACGCAAGCAGCCGCCCTGCACAGAACAAGGAACTATCGTATTAATTGTGGATCAGGTTAATTATCGAACCTGATCCAAATAGCCATACTCGTCCAGCCTGCGTAACCAGCGCGGTGCATTCTTCCTAACCATCAAACCCTCGTAATCAGTGTCAGGATCAATATAAGGCTGTCGTTTCTTGAGTAAGGTATAAATCACACGAATCAGTTTATGTGCAATGGCAATCAGACTTCGTTTGTGACCCCTGCGGATCACCAGACTCTGATATTTACCCTTGAACTGACTCTTGGTCTTGATCGCTGCATTCGCCACTTCGCACAGTGTCGTTTTGATCATCTTATTCCCTTTTCGGGTTCGACCACTTTTACGCTTGCCTGCGCTTTCATTATTGCCCGGGCAGAGTCCGGCCCAGGAAGCAATCTCCTTCATGCCGCCAAACTGACTCATATCATCACCTATTTCTGCGATCAGTGCTGCGGCACTCATCTCACCGACTCCGGGGAGAGTTTGCAGAATTTGCCAGGCTTCTTTCCAAGACTGAACCGTACTCAGAATCTGGACTTCCAGCTTCTGCTGCTGTTCATTCAGGAAATTAATGTGATCCCGGATATCTTTCAGCACAATAAGATGAGAAGGGGATAACTTCTCGTCCATACTGTCCATCAGCTGTTTTCTGTCTGCCTTCAGACGGCCATCCGCTTTCTTGATAATATCCTGAAGGGATTCACCATCAATCAGGGCGTTCACCATGCGCTGACCTGACTTGCCGTTGATGTCACTGATCAGGCCGCCGAGTCGAATACCGCTGTCGTCTAGCGTTTTATGAAGACGGTTCTTCTCATTGGCTATTTGCTTGACCATTGTATCTCGTCGGCGAGTCAGCAAACGCAGCTGTTCCTGATCCGGATGTGGCACAAAACTCGGACGAACCAGACCACAATGGGCAAGGTGAGCGAGCCACTGACTGTCCAGTGTATCGGTCTTGCGACCGGGTACATTCTTGACGTGTCGGGCATTCACCACCCAGGGCTTCAGATCACGACCAATGATGGACGCATAAATACTTTTCCAGTAAACACCCGTACTCTCCATTACGACCAGATCGATCTGATGCTGTTGAAGGAACTGGCACATTAATTCCCGATCTTTGCGGAAAGTACCAAATTCACGGGTTAATACTTGAATGTCGCCTTCTGGCATTTCTTTGCGAACGGCAACCATGACCATCATTTTATGGACATCAATGCCTGCACAGTTTTTCACAATGGGTTGCATCGTCTATGCTCCAAAGGTTCACGGAGGAACAGCAGAGCCTGACGGACTGGATCGGATCGCCATAGTCTCACTTGGAGAAAAGGGCTGTTTGCCGTGCATTCAATGTTCCAGAAATGGAGCCTTGATGGTGCCAGTTCTGAACCATGAGATAAGCGAGGGTGCGAACGATCCAGCCCAGGTCAATTTGTATTCAGGGTCTAAAAGCCACTGCAAAAACATCGACCACTGTCAGGCTCTGCATCAGATACATTGTGGCAGAGTATTATTTTCATGCTGCAGGGTGACCGAAAATACGGTCATGAAGATTTGTATCAGAGAAGAAGATTTGTATCAGAGAGCTGATTATTGCTGAAGTTCAGCCTTTGGATCGATGTTGTAAGGGATCGGATTAACCTTGAGGGGCGTGTTTTGATCACTATCAAGAAAGACGGTGTTGTTTTCAGCCTGCAGAATTTGCCAGGCTTCTTTCAATTCGAATAACTGCTAATAGCTCAGTGATATCAGAACCCTGGGCAATTATCGACTCAAGTACCTCACCCACTGCTTTCCCATTCTGGTCGTAAACCCTGTCGCCAGGTTGTGGTGCGACTCTGATCCGTCGGACGAACCAGACCACAATGGGCAAGGTGAGCGAGCCACTGACTGTCCAGTGTATCGGTCTTGCGACCGGGTACATTCTTGACGTGTCGGGCATTCACCACCCAGGGCTTCGATCTGACAATAAAAGGTTCTGCTTTTCTGTTGGCCAAATTCACGGTTAATACTTGAATGTCGCCTTCTGGCATTTCTTTGCGAACGGCAACCATGACCATCATTTTATGGACATCAATGCCTGCACAGTTTTTCACAATGGGTTGCATCGTCTATGCTCCAAAGGTTCACGGAGGAACAGCAGAGCCTGACGGACTGGATCGGATCGCCATAGTCTCACTTGGAGAAAAGGGCTGTTTGCCGTGCATTCAATGTTCCAGAAATGGAGCCTTGATGGTGCCAGTTCTGAACCATGAGATAAGCGAGGGTGCGAACGATCCAGCCCAGGTCAATTTGTATTCAGGGTCTAAAAGCCACTGCAAAAACATCGACCACTGTCAGGCTCTGCATCAGATACATTGTGGCAGAGTATTATTTTCATGCTGCAGGGTGACCGAAAATACGGTCATGAAGATTTGTATCAGAGAGCTGATTATTGCTGAAGTTCAGCCTTTGGATCGATGTTGTAAGGGATCGGATTAACCTTGAGGGGCGTGTTTTGATCACTATCAAGAAAGACGGTGTTGTTTTCAGCCTGTTCAATTCGAATAACTGCTAATAGCTCAGTGATATCAGAACCCTGGGCAATTATCGACTCAAGTACCTCACCCACTGCTTTCCCATTCTGGTCGTAAACCCTGTCGCCAGGTTGTGGTGCGACTCTGGTTTCGATCTGACAATAAAAGGTTCTGCTTTTCTGTTGGCCAAGGTTTTGCATTCGGGTAACAATTTCCTGGCCGGTGTAACAGCCTTTTCGAAAGCTGATAGCACCTAATGATGGTAAATTCAGATGTTGCGGGATGTACTTTTCAGAGAACTCGGGACGAACGCGTGGAATGACAGCCTCAATATCCAGTAAGCGCCATTGACCCTCTGCTACGGGGGTGCAACAGGAAGAGAGATTTTCCCACCAGTATGAGAGTGCGTCTTTTTTCATCCAAAGCTCATAGCGCGGACAGTTTCCGGGGATTTTTAACAGGTGACCCTGATCAACAATAAGTGCTTCATTCAAATCATTGACTGGCAGATTGAAATGCTCAAGAACTTTGTCTATTTCTTGACCAGCCAGTCCAAGACCAATCATGGCATCGTCTTCGCAAAGTGTGGTTTTAAAAAAAACCGCGTATTTACCGAGAGTTGATAGAGTTGATTCGGTTAAGCCCTTATCCATTGATAAAAGGTAATGGTCGGTCATCTCATTGAGAATTCTGAACCCTGTATACATGCGACCCTTAGGTGTGCAGGCAACTCCAATGCTGTGGCCGGAAGGAGTTAATTTATCCACATCGACTGAAATTTGCCCCTGCAGAAATTTTTGACTGTCGGGACCGGTTATTCTGATGAAACTCTGTGAGCTAAGCAGTGAAACGATGTTGCTGTGCCTTGACTGAGGGGGAACCGGAAATTCGACAGAATCATTATTGTCAAATTGAGCCCCCTGGGTTTTCAAATACTCTCTCCAGTCAATGCTCATTTGCTTACCTTATTTCCCGACTCTCTTTGATGAGGGTCTATCTATGCTGATTTGAAAGAGATAAATAATAGAGGAATATTCATCACAACTATATAGCCGTAAGAACAATAGCCGTAAGAACAATAGCCGTAAGAACAATAGCCGTAAGAACAATAGCCGCAAGAACAATAGCCGCAAGAACAATAACCGCAAGAACAATAGCCGCAAGAACAATAGCCGCAAGAACAATAGCCGCAAGAACAATAACCGCAAGAACAATAACCGCAGTGATAATAGCTTCATAGGCAGTAATCAGAGATAGGTGATAGAGGTAGAAACCGGCAATGGGGTATAATCACTTCGAGTAATACCAATAGGGAGTTTGCCTGACTATGCTTGGCGCAGAAGAAATTAGACAAATGCAGTGGCGAAGTCGTCGGGGCATGCTTGAACTGGATGTACTTTTAGAGCCGTTTACCCGGGATTCATTGCCTGGCTTGAATGCTGAAGATCAACGACTCTATGTTCGGTTACTGGCGTGTGAAGATCCGGACTTGTTCAGCTGGTTTATGGGTGATGGCCGGCCTGAAGATGCCGGTTTGGCAAAAATGGTGGATTTGGTCGTTGAACGAGGTCGATACCAGGTTAAATCTGATTGAAGTGAACTTTCACTTTTCAAGACAGTTGCTGGTTTTATTTATACTTTGTCATGGCGCCGGTTTGCTGGCGCTTTCTCTGGCGAATATAGCCTTTGGTGTGAAAATCCTCATCAGCCTTTTTCTGTTACTCCATTTTGTGTTGGTTTCCCGTCGGTATGTATTTCTGAAAAGCTCTGAAAGCCTTCAATCGGTGAGATTGCTGAATAATCAATGGCGTGTGAAAACGTCAAGAGGCTGGCAGAGAGCCTGGCCAAAGGGTGAAGTGGTTGTTACAGCGATGTTAATCTGTTTTCGAATGACAGTGGAAGATAAAACGCATCCTGTCTCTATGATTCTCTGTTCTGATGGTGCGGGTCGCGAAGAAATACACAAGCTTCGTTTGAAATTAATTCTTGATGCTGATGCATGTCTCCGGACCAAAACAGATAAAGCCATTCACCCATTTTTTTGATAATTATGGGGTGTCAGTATTGTATCTTTGGCTTCACTCAGTAAATCGGGATGATTCAGGGTAAAGTGGAGCCCCCGTGATTCTTTGCGATTCATGGCGCATTGAATAATTAAGTCAGAAACAAGGGCAAGATTTCTCAGCTCGATCAGATCGTTACTGATTTTGAAATTACTATAGAATTCATTAATTTCCGATTGCAGTAGCTCGATTCGATTTGCCGCTCTCTGCAAGCGCTTCGTGGTTCGAACAATTCCGACATAATCCCACATGAAACGCCTCAGTTCGTCCCAGTTATGGGAGATGACAACATTCTCATCTGAATCAGTCACCTGGCTGTCATCCCAGTCCGGGATATCAACTATGAGGTCGTGTATGGAATTCATGTTGTCAGTAATCTGTCGGGCACAGCTTCTGGCAGATACAAAGCACTCTAGTAGTGAATTGCTGGCTAACCGGTTTGCACCATGCAGTCCGGTGAATGAGCATTCTCCGATAGCATAAAGGCCAGGTGTGTCGGTCTGTCCATTGTTGTCGACAACGACACCACCACAGGTGTAATGGGCTGCGGGAACTATTGGGATAGGTTGCTGTGTGATATCAATACCGTACTTCAGGCAGCGTTTGTATATGGTGGGGAAATGACTCTTGATAAATTCTGACGGTTTATGACTGATGTCGAGATAAAGGCAATCTGCGCCCAGTTTTTTCATTTCATAGTCAATGGCTCTGGCGACTATATCTCTGGGCGCCAATTCTGCCCTTTCATCGTACTCTGTCATGAATTGACTGCCATCGGGTCTTAACAACTTTCCCCCTTCTCCTCGCACTGCTTCTGATATGAGGAAGGACTTGGCATCTGGGTGGTAAAGGCAGGTGGGATGGAACTGATTGAATTCCATGTTGGCAACGCGGCAGCCGGCTCTCCATGCCATGGCAATGCCATCACCTGTGGCACCATCAATATTGCTGGTGTAGAGATATGATTTGCTGGCTCCGCCACTGGCAAGAACCGTAACACGACTTTTAAATAATCGAATGGTGTCGGAATCCAGGTCCAGAAAATAGGCACCAAGGCATCGGTTGTCCTCCATGGACAGTTTACGGCGAGTTACAAGATCAATGGCGAGATGATTTTCAAAGAGATCTATGTTTTCCCTGTTTACAACCTGTTCACGCAAGGTTTCTGAAATGGCTTTTCCGGTGGCATCGGCAGCATGGATTATTCTTCGGGCACTATGACCACCTTCCCGAGTCAGGTGGAAATCATAAACCCGATCAAGGTTGTCATCCTGTGTAAAAGGAACGCCTTGCTCTATCAGCCATTCGATACAGGCCTGGCCATTCTCGATAATGTGTCTTGCAGCGCTTTCGTTGCAAAGTCCTGCTCCGGCTGCAAGGGTATCCTTAAGGTGTTGCTCAATGCTGTCACCATTGTGGTTGAGAACAGCGGCGATACCACCCTGAGCACCCGATGTGGAACCCGCAGAAAGTAATCCTTTACTTATAATGGCAATGCGGCTTTTTTCGGGCAGGTGCAGTGCCAGAGACAGTCCAGCTGCACCGCTGCCGATAATGATAATGTCGTAATCCAGAGATTGCTGCATATAAAATCCTTTGATCACAGTTATCGTTTCATTGATAGACTGAGATCGATGATTGCAGACTCGGAATTTGTTGAATTATGTGATGAACTAACCATTATCCAACAAGTTTCCGAAATTAATGTCAGGCTGGAGATTTATACTGTTTCTTTTTTTGTAGATAAGAGCAGGTTCAGGTTAAAGCCATAACTTATGATGCCGATTTCAATCACTGAGGAAATTATTTCAGGTAAAAACTGCTATTTTCACAGCAGGAAAGTATTATCGGGCGGACCTAGTATATAGAAATTATGGGCGGCACTATAGTACGCTGTGATGAGATAAGTCGGTTCTTTATCGAATATAGAAAAAAATATCACTTTTTCTTATAAGCTCGGGAACTTTTCGACCCTATTATGGTCTATACAAATGCAGAGATACTTCGCCATGGGTTGTTTAGCATTGGATGTATGCAGGTTTTCTTGCCTGAACAGGTTGGAGAAGCCTGAATGGTAAACGCCCATGAAACGGATCAACAGCTTGTTGAACGGGTTAAAAAAGGCGATAAGCGGGCGTATGATCTGCTGGTGATAAAGTATCAGCATCGCATTCTGGGGCTGATTGGCGGTTATGTAAATGACTTTCAGGAAGTTCAGGATGTTGCTCAGGAAGCTTTTATTAAGGCCTATCGAGCGCTTGAAAAGTTTCGTGGCGATAGTTCATTTTATACCTGGCTGTATAGAATAGCTGTGAATACCGCCAAGAATCACCTGGTGTCCAAGGGGAGAAGGTTGCCCGAGTCTGATGTTGATGTTCATGACGCGGACTTCCTGGATACAGCTTCATCTCTGAGGGTGGTTGATACCCCCGAGCGTAATCTGTACCGTGATGAGATAGAGCAGGTTATACACGATGTTATCAGCCGCTTACCCGATGAGTTGCGAACAGCTGTTATGTTGCGGGAATTCGATGGACTCAGCTACGATGAAATAGCTGATGTAATGGATTGTCCTGTCGGTACTGTCCGGTCAAGAATATTCCGGGCGAGAGAGGCGATTGATCGAGAGATCAGGCCATTACTGGGGCAGGGCAACTAAAATTATATTAATTCTATACTGATGTTTGGATTTAACACCGAAACATCGGTAAGACTGCCAGAGGTAGGTCTATGAGTGAAAAAAGCTCACACAACCATGCCACGGATAGGCTGAGAGAGTCTTTATCTGTAACCCTGGATGGACAGGCCAGCGAATTGGAGCTGCGCAGGGTGCTTGATGGTATTGGTTATGATGATGAGCTTCGCTCCACGGCAAGACGTTACCAGTTGATTGGTGATGTATTACGTGGGGAAGCCAACGAATTTTCCAGTGTTGACCTGACGGCTGGTGTAATGTCAGCTATTGAGCAGGAAGAAACAGGAAAAAATAGCAGTTCCAGTCAGCAGGAATCTGCCCATGTTTATAATCGTCAGCCTGATGCCAAAACAGGTTTTGGTGCTGCAGTTCAGGCTATTGATAACTTATGGTCGTCTTTAGGACGGGTGGCGGTGGCGGCGACTGTCGCTTTTACTGTGGTTCTTGGTGTTCGGAATTTTAACACCCCGCAGGAATTTCAAACCGTTGCAGTGAACGAGCCGTTAACCATGAATCAACCGGTACAGTTAGGCACAGGTAATGCTTTTGGTGCCTCTGGAATTCGAGCAGGTTATGGTTCCAAGCAGCATGACAGTATTACACCTGAGCAGCTGGCTTATGCTCAAAGTGTTGCAGACCGGGCTACAAAAGAACGATTCAGGGCTTATGCGCTTCAACACGCCGAGTTATCAGCTATGAATACCGGACAGGGTATATTAGCATTTGCACGATTGACCAGTTTTGACCAATAACTTTATGAAATTATATGGATATTTTTTTTGGGGATTGTTGGTATCAATAGTAGTTGCCAGCAGTGCACTAAACGCAGAGATTTTCCCGAAACCACAAGAGTGGCTGGAGAAAATGGTTTCTTCCCAGCGTAACCTCTCTTATAAAGGGGATTTTGTCTATCAGCAGGGTGGTCGTCTTGAGACACTCAATGTTCTGCATCATGTTAAAGATAAAAAAGAGAAAGAGCGCATTCTGTTTCTGGACGGCCGACCACGGGAAATGATTCGGTCAGGAAATCAGCTGACTTTTGCCAATTATAATCAAGGTGTGACTCGTTTCGAACATGGTTCTCTGATGCCAATGATTGGTAAGTTTGCAGGCGAGATTTCCGAAAAAAATTACAAATTGAATATAACCGGTATTGATCGGGTGGCAGGTCGTGAAGCCATTTTGATGATGATTATACCCAAAGATAGATTCCGCTATGGTTATCAGTTGTGGCTGGATAGAGCAACCGGACTCCTGCTTAAATCATTAATGATTGATGATAATGGCAAAGTAATGGAGCAGCTGCAATTTACTCGTCTTGAAGTAGGTGAAGAAGTATTTAATAAGAAAGAACTGGCTGTTCTGGAAAAGAGAGAGCTTCCAGCAGATCGTGTTATTACAATGAATTCACCTTCCGGGCAGAAAGACGTTTTGTTGAAGTGGGAAGCTGGATGGATTCCAGGTGGTTTTAAGCTTGAAAATCGCAGTAAGCGACCTTCTCCTGTCAGCGAGCATGAAGTCGATGCTCTGATTTTTTCTGACGGAATGGCCAGCTTTTCTGTTTTTGTCGAACCTGACAAGGGGCGCATCCTGAGCCAGTCTTCCGAGAATATAGGTGCCCTGGCCGCTGTATCTAAAATATACCGTGATGACGATGAATATTATCATGTAACTGTGGTTGGTGAAGTACCCTTGAGTACTGCGGAACGTGTTGCCGTTTCTGTGCGTCCAAACAGTAAAAACAAAGTCAAGAATACTAAAAAACCCAGCTGATTTGATCTCTTACTGTAATGAAAGGTAAGGGTTCTGGACTTGAGCGGGAGAAAATCCTTTATTATTTATCATAAGCTTCTTTGATTTAGATTGAATATGCCAATATCTATATGGGTTTGGCATTATGATTGAAGTATGAATCGTAGAGCTCATTGATACATGTTGCATGTTGAGCAGGCCAGAAATGATTGAAGAGCAGGGCAGTGTCGTAACAATAGATGATGATGCAGTATGGGTAGAAACCGAACGAAAAACTACCTGTTCAAGCTGTAGTGCGCGTCATGGTTGCGGACAGCATCTTTCGGAAAAATATAAACCAAAGAACAGTCACGCCTACATCAAGGCTGCCTGTTCCTTATCTCTGAATGAAGGCGATAAGGTGGTTATTGGTATACCTGAAACGGCCTTAATGAAAGCGTCTCTGCTGGTTTACATGTTGCCATTGTTTACCATGATGTCAGGAATGTGGCTGGCCAGCACGCTTGGTTTGTCGGATCCAGGTGTGCTGTTGATCACTGTTGCAAGTTTGCTTCTCGGTTTTTTTCCGGTTCGGAAACTGGGTCAGCAGACAGGAGATATGTGTCGTGTGAAGGTGATCAAGGTTCTTTCAGTTGACGAACAGGAGCCGGATATCCTGGCTATCAGGTGAATCGTTTTACCTTGTTCCGTTGAAATTTTGTTCTGTTCAAAACATTGTCCTGCTTAAAACATTGTTCTCTGAAAACATTGTTCTCTGAAAACATTGTTCTCTGAAAACATTGTTGGCGTTCAATTCAAATTCTGATGATGGATGACAATAGCTTTATGTATCTTTCGGTCCGGGTTTGATAATAATCCGGAGTTCTGAGAATTAATATTTGGGATTCTATTTGGGGACGCATGCTGGTGTGAGCGTATAGAGAATGTTCTATGCACAGGATCGCTGTGGCCTGAAACTGAAATCTGAGTGGAGTATTTTGGAGAAGTAAGGTTTATGAATAAGATTAGCCTTCTCTATAGGAATGTGTTTTTTTCGGTTCTGGGTCTGTTTTTATTACTATCCCAGAATACAGTGGCAGCACCAGTAGTGTTGCCGGATTTTACCAAGCTGTTTGATGAAGCATCTCCGGCTGTAGTTAATATCAGTACTATGGCAAAACCAAAAGGACGACAGCAGTTTTATGGTCCTGGGGGTGAAGAAATTCCGGAGATATTTCGGCGCTATTTTGGTATTCCCTATCAGGATGAAGCGCCATCCGGAAAACCCCGACCAATGTCCCTTGGGTCAGGTTTTATAATTTCGTCGGATGGTTATATTTTGACGAACGCCCATGTGGTTGATGGTGCGGATAAGATCATTGTTAAGTTGAATGACAGAAGTGAGCGTACTGCCAAGTTGGTTGGTGCTGATAAACGCTCCGATCTGGCACTGCTGAAAATCGAAGCAGATCGTAAACTACCAGTGGTTAAAATAGGAAAGTCGAATGCGGTTAAGCCTGGTCAGTGGGTTGCCGCTATAGGGTCACCGTTTAATTTTGAATATTCTATTACCAAAGGTATTGTCAGCGCACTGAATCGCAGTTTACCAAGCGATGCTTATGTCCCGTTCATACAAACTGATGTGCCCATTAATCCCGGTAACTCTGGCGGCCCCTTATTTAATATGGAGGGTGAGGTAATAGGGATTAATTCTCAGATCTTTACCCGCTCAGGTGGTTTTATGGGGCTCTCGTTTGCCATTCCAGCTGATCATGTTATGTGGGCAGTGGAGCAGATTAAGACCAAAGGGTATGTGAGTCGTGGCTGGTTAGGCGTAGGGATTCAGGATGTTGATCGTGAACTGGCAGAATCCTTCGGACTTGAACGACCAATGGGCGCTCTGATTAATCAGGTTCTGCCTGGTGGTCCTGCTGACCTGGCCAAGCTTCAGCCTGGCGACATTATTATCAAGTTTAATGATCGGGTTGTTACGGATTCATCCGCTTTACCTATGGCAGTTGGTGTTGTTGAACCAGGCAAGAAAGCACGGGTTGAATACGTTCGTGATGGCAAACGCAAGTCGATGATGGTGGAAGTGGGTGAGCTGGCTGATGAAGGAAGTGCTGCTGAAAAGCCATCACAGACTTCGAAGGACAAGAATCGTCTAGGCATTCAGGTGGCCGAACTGGATGATGATTATCGGAATAAGATGCGGCTGGACGAAGATGTCAAGGGCATGGTTGTCGTTAAGGTGGTATCTGGTGCCGGACGCTCCATTGGCCTGCGCCAGGGTGATCTGATTACTCATATTGATAATCGACTATTGTCAGATGTGAAGAAGTTTAAAGAAATCGTGAATGAATTACCTGAAAACCGGGCAATATCCATGCGGGTTATTCGAGGTGGCAGCTCGGCCTATATAACCTTTAAGTTGACAGAATGACTTACTGAGTAAAGCTGGAGAAGCACTGTGCTTTCTCCAGTATTAAGTATCTTTGTCGGATTCAAATCGCTATGGTAATGGAGTACATCGCAGACTTGGGTTAGAATCTGCGGGATTTTTTTTACAGCAGCTCTTGTCACCGATAAATTATCGTGGGGTATGATCTTGATTGTATTTTCCATATACATCAAAACAATGTGCCATGACGAGATGTCCTGTTTGCTGAACACCTGTCCCCGCCAGTCGGGGACAAATTTTTTGTAGTGAAGCGATTGTGAGCGATTTAAGCAAGATCAGGAATTTTTCAATTATTGCCCATATCGACCATGGCAAGTCGACACTGGCAGACCGTTTTATCCAGACCTGTGGTGGTCTCAGTAACAGGGAAATGCAAGCCCAAGTGCTTGATTCCATGGAGCTGGAGCGTGAGCGGGGAATTACCATAAAAGCCCAGAGTGTCACTCTGGATTATAAAGCCAAGGATGGAGAGGTGTATCAGTTAAATTTCATTGATACTCCCGGGCATGTGGATTTTTCTTATGAAGTTTCCCGTTCGCTGTCAGCATGCGAGGGTGCTCTGTTGGTCGTCGATGCCGGCCAGGGAGTAGAAGCCCAGTCTGTTGCTAACTGCTATACCGCTATTGAGCAGAATCTGGAGGTTATGCCGGTTCTTAATAAGATGGACCTTCCTCAGGCAGAACCTGACAGAGTTGCTCAGGAAATAGAAGAAATTATTGGTATAGATGCTCATGATGCCGTGCGGTGTTCTGCAAAAAGCGGGCTGGGAATAGAAGATGTTCTTGAACGTCTTATTGAGACAATACCTGCACCCGAGGGTGATAGAGACGGCGTATTGCAAGCGCTTATTATTGATTCCTGGTTTGATAATTATCTTGGCATAGTCTCTTTGGTCAGAGTCAAAAATGGCACCTTGAAGAAAGGCGAAAAGATTTTTGTAAAATCCACAGGGCTTTCCCATATTGTGGATGATTTAGGGATTTTTACACCCAAACGAAAATCAACAGGAATATTGCAGGCCGGTGAAGTAGGTTATGTGATAGCGGGTATCAAGGATATTCAGGGCGCTCCTGTCGGTGATACCCTGACCCATATCAAAAGCCGCGATGTTGAGGCATTGGCGGGTTTCATGAAGGTGAAACCCCAGGTTTACGCTGGACTGTTTCCAGTGAGTTCTGATGATTTTGAGAATTTCCGTGAGGCTTTGGAAAAACTCAGTCTCAATGATGCTTCTCTGTTTTATGAACCAGAAAGCAGTGATGCCCTTGGTTTTGGCTTCAGGTGTGGATTTCTGGGTATGCTCCATATGGAGATTATCCAGGAGCGCCTGGAAAGGGAATATGATCTTGATCTTATTACCACTGCGCCAACGGTTATCTACGAATGTGAGATGAAAAATGGCGATGTGGTATCCGTAGATAACCCGTCCCGTTTACCGGACCCATCTGGCATAGAGGAAATCAGAGAGCCTATTGTTCAGGCCAATATTCTGGTGCCTCAGGATTACCTGGGTAATGTCATTACGCTCTGCGTGGAACGACGGGGTGTTCAGAAGGACATGCAGTTTACTGGCGGGCAGGTATCATTGACCTATGATATACCCATGAGTGAAGTGGTGCTGGACTTCTTTGATCGACTGAAATCGGTGAGTCGCGGTTTTGCCTCGCTAGATTATAGTTTTAATCGATTTGAAACGGCCTCTATGGTTCGTGTCGATGTTATGATCAATGGCGAAAAAGTGGATGCTCTTGCCGTCATTGTTCACAAGGAACATTCGATTCAGCGTGGACGTTCACTTACAGAGAAGATGAAAGAAATCATTCCCCGTCAGATGTTTGATGTGGCTATTCAGGCGGCTATTGGTGGTCAGATTATTGCCCGAACCACCGTGAAAGCACTGAGAAAGAATGTTACTGCCAAGTGTTATGGTGGTGATGTCTCTCGGAAGCGTAAGCTACTTGAAAAGCAGAAGGCCGGTAAAAAGAGAATGAAACAGGTAGGCCGTGTTGAAATTCCTCAGGAAGCTTTCCTGGCGGTGCTAAAGGTCGATAAATAATTAGTATGAGTAATGATCGATGGATATCGATCAAGTCGAACAACAGTCAAAAGGCTCAGAGAACAAGCAACCATGGATATAAATTTTCCCCTGTTGTTGGTACTGGCAGTATTTATAACTGGCATTATTGCCCTGATTGACAGGCTGGTGCTGTTGCCAAGAAGACAGAGTGCAGTGGTTCGTTTTACTGCAAACAGTAATGGCTCCGGCGATAAAGCTGTTAATGATAAGGCTCGAGAGGCTCTTGAAAAAGAACCTGCTATTATCGAAACCTCAAAATCTATATTTCCAGTACTGTTGCTGGTGCTGATTTTGCGCTCATTTTTGTTTGAACCCTTCCAGATTCCATCTGGTTCGATGATTCCCACTCTTGAAATTGGTGACTTCATCCTGGTGAATAAATTTGATTATGGTCTTCGTTTGCCGGTTATCGGGACAAAGATTTTACCCGTCAGTGATCCTGAACGTGGTGATGTTATGGTCTTTAAGCAGCCGGGAAATGAAAGTATCAATTTTATAAAACGTGTTATTGCATTACCAGGCGATACAGTTCGGTATTCTAACCAGCGCCTGACAGTGAATGGTCAGCAGGTACCTGAAAAGTTTATTGCCCAATTAAGAGACGAACGCTCGGTATATCGTCTCTATAAAGAGGGTGCCGAAGGTGATCAGCATGAAATCCGGAAAGAACTGTCTGTTGGTGACCCGAAAGCAGAAGGCTTGTGGGAAATTCCAGAGGGATCTTATTTTGTCATGGGAGACAATCGGGATCGCAGTAATGACAGTCGCTACTGGGGGCTGGTTCCGGAAAAGAATATTGTTGGAAAGGCCGTTTATATCTGGATGCACTGGCCAAGCTGGACAGACATACCCAGTTTCAAGAACAATGGTGGTATAAAGTAAGTGTGTAATTGAGTTTGCAGTATGCTGATAGCAATCAACAGCCAGGTTATCCAGGGAGAGATACCATGCGCGTATTGATAGGCAGGCAGAGAGGAATGACCACTCTGGGGTGGTTGTTCTTTATATTTGTCGTCGGACTGACATCCACGTTTTTGTTAAAAGTAACACCTTTTTATCTGGATGATTATGCTGTTGGCCGTGTTCTGTCTTCTCTAAATGAGAAGCCAGCTGTAGATTCGGCGTCAGTCAATCAGGTGAAAGTCTGGATAGACAAAGGTCTGCAGACGAACCTGGTCAAACTGCACAAGAAGGAAATCAAAGTGTCTCGGGATGACGGTCTGGTTTTTGTGGATATATCCTACGAAAGACGGCTGAAATTCCTCTACAATATTGATCTTGTATTAACGTTTAAACATGATTGGAATACCAAATCTCAGTGAAGTCTGTTGAACTTGCCCGGCTTGAACGCAAGCTGGGCTATGAATTTTCCGATAGGGGCCGTCTGGAACTGGCTCTGACACATCGAAGCTGTGGCAGCTGTAATAACGAGCGGCTCGAATTTCTTGGCGATTCTATTGTTAATTTTGTCATAGCTGAAGCGCTGTTTGAGCGATTCCCTGAGGCAAGAGAAGGACAGCTAAGCCGTTTGAGAGCCCGAATGGTGCGTGGTGTTACTTTGGCAGAATTAGGGCGAGAGTTTCAACTGGGCGATTTCCTTCGTTTGGGTTCGGGTGAGTTAAAAAGTGGTGGCTATCGTCGTGAATCCATACTGGCTGATGCGGTAGAAGCCATCATTGGTGCCATTTATCTTGATGCTGGTATGGATGTCTGTCATGAGCGTATTCGTAGCTGGTTTCAGGAGCGACTGGCAGGGCTTTCAGCCAGTGATGAGCAAAACAAAGATCCCAAAACACGACTGCAGGAGTATCTGCAGGCACGTCAGCAATCTCTGCCAAAATATCAGGTCATCAGTATCACTGGTGAAGCTCATGATCAGGTGTTTACAATTTCCTGTGAGCTGGACTGCCTTGATCAACCCAGTCAGGGAGAAGGGCCCAGTCGTCGTGGTGCCGAACAGCAGGCTGCGCGCAATGCGTTGAAATTATTAGGTGTGGAATCCGCTAATGAATAATGAAATCCCTCCATTTCAGAGTGATGAACAGTCCTCTGATGAGGATTCTATGGTTGATACAAGTCGTTGTGGTTATATTGCCATTGTCGGCCGACCGAATGTTGGAAAATCAACCCTGTTGAACCATATTCTCGGTCAGAAGTTGTCTATTACTTCCCGCAAACCACAAACGACCCGTCACCAGGTTCTGGGAATCAAAACGGAAGGTGATGTGCAGGTGGTCTATGTGGACACACCGGGTATGCACAAGATTCAAAAGAAAGCGATCAATCGTTACATGAATAAAGCAGCCAGCAGTGCGCTGGCCGGTATTGATGGCATCGTATTTGTTGTGGATCGCCTGTCCTGGACAGACGAAGATCAGATGGTGCTTGATAAACTCAGTAATGTGAACTGTCCGGTTATTCTGGCGGTGAACAAGATTGATAAAATCAAAGAAAAAAGTCAGTTAATGCCACATCTGGAAGCCCTTGCGGAAAAAATGGAGTTCAAGACCATTATTCCCATGTCGGCCCAGAATGGTCATAATCTGGAAGAGCTGGAAGAGCTGATTGATGGTTTGATGCCGAAGAGTGTTCATCATTTCCCTGAAGATCAGCTGACAGATAGAAGTTCGCGCTTTCTTGCTGCCGAGCTGGTTCGTGAAAAAGTTATGCGCCAGTTGGGTGATGAAATTCCCTATGAAATTACCGTCGAAATAGAAGAGTTTAAGCAGGAAATGCGGCCCAAGGGGCCGTTATTGACAATCAGTGCGCTTATCCTGGTAGAGCGGGATGGTCAGAAGGCGATTGTGATTGGTGATAAGGGAGCCAGATTGAAAAAGATTGGTCAGGATGCACGTCTTGATATGGAAAAGTTGTTCGATTCCAAGGTGATGTTGAATATCTGGGTGAAGGTGAAGGCCGGCTGGTCTGATGACGAACGTGCACTAAAAAGCCTCGGGTATGATTACAATCTCTGATTCTGATGGATGAACTGAAACAAGCCTGGCTTTTGCACCGCAGACCTTACAAGGAAAGGTCTGTTATTGCTGAATTTCTGGTTGAAGACCATGGGCGTATTGCTATGGTCGTACAGGGCGTACGTCAGGCTCGTTCAGTTCATGCAGCTACATTACAGCCGTTCAATCGATTACTGGTTAGCTGGAGAGGGCGTGGTGGCTTAAAAACGCTGTTGCACCTGGAATCATCAAACAGAATTGCTCTAACAGGTACTGCGCTGTTCAGTGGTTTTTATGTTAATGAGCTGCTGCTACGTGTTTTGTTACAAGGCCAATATCTGGAAGGCGTTTTCCATCTTTATCAAAGTATTATTGAGAGTCTGGCTTCCGGTAGTGCTATTGAACCAGTGTTAAGATTGTTTGAGTTGGAACTTCTTGAACTTTCAGGTTATTGCCCTTCATTGGATATTGATGCATCCAGCGGGACGCCTATTACAGCCGGAATAGATCGTTACTGGTTTCAACCTGAAACAGGTCTATTTCCTGTGGCAGGTACTCTGTCGAAAAACCAGGAGCAACTCTGTTTTACTGCCGATCTTTTGTTAGCGCTATCCCTGAGAGATTTCAGCAATCCCGGATTCTATCCGGGATTTAAACGTTTTACCCGACTCGCATTGAAACCCTTACTGGGTGATCGCCCATTACAAAGCCGTGAGCTGTTCAAGCGATCTACGGTCATAAAGGAGTAATTATGGTTCCGCATCAACGCATATTGCTGGGTGTGAATATTGATCATATCGCGACGCTGAGACAGGCACGGGGAATTAGTTATCCTGATCCGGTGCAAGCGGCTTTGCTTGCGGAAGAAGCTGGTGCAGACGGTATAACGCTTCATCTTCGTGAAGATCGTCGGCATATTCAGGATCGTGATGTCATGATGATCAGGCAGGTTCTACAGACACGTATGAATCTTGAAATGGCCGTGACGGATGAAATGATCAATATTGCATTAAAAGTTTGTCCTGAGTTTGTCTGTCTTGTTCCAGAAAAACGCGAAGAATTAACCACTGAGGGTGGTTTGGATGTAGCTGGTTCTTTTGACGGTGTTGCTGATGCCTGTCGTCGATTGGCTGCGGAAAATATTGAGGTTTCCCTGTTTATTGATCCTGAACCGGATCAGATCGATGTCGCTGCAAAGGCGGGTGCACCTGTTATTGAATTGCATACAGGAGCTTATGCCGAGGCATCAGGTTCTGAGCAGAAAGCCGAATTGGATCGTCTGAATAAAGCCGTGAAATATGCTCTTGGTAAAGGTTTAATCGTTAATGCAGGGCATGGGCTAAATTATCAGAATGTTGAGCCGGTGGCTGCTATTTCTGGTCTCACAGAATTGAATATCGGTCACTCTATTATTTCCAGGGCTATGTTCACCGGGTTGAAATCAGCAGTTGCCGAGATGAAAGCACTGATGTTGCAGGCGTCGGGTAATAAATGATCGTCGGTATAGGCACGGATATTGTCCAGGTTGATAGAATACACTCATCCCTCGAAAGGTTGGGTGACCGATTTGCGAAACGTATATTGACCACGGTAGAAATGGAGCTGTTTGCAACCCATGCTAATCCGTCCAGATATCTGGCAAAAAGATTTGCGGCTAAAGAAGCCGCGTCGAAAGCTCTGGGTACAGGGATTGGTAAAGTTTCATTTCGACATCTTGAAGTGACGAATAATCATCTGGGAGCACCTCAGCTGGAATTACTGGGTTATGCTGCTGAATTACAGTTAAAAATGGGCATCAGTAGTATCCATTTAAGCCTTTCAGATGAAGTGGATTATGCCGTTGCGTTTGTGATTTTGGAATCCACCCCGTGCGGCTAAATGCTGACATTCCGGTAGATATAGCTTTTGTCTAATGCCGCATCCCGATATCTCACTGGAAATGTTAAGAATGCAGCCCAGTCAGCACAAAAGGCTTCGGCAGCAGCTGAAATTGAATAGAGACTATATACGTCATACTTGAAGATACAGGGTTGTTAACTGCGCTCGTTCACCTCAATTATTTAGCCCATTAAGTTCTCGGGACTACACTTCCTTAACGTCTGCCTGTATCTCCAATGATTTTGGATATATGCGTTGTCCTGTTGTTATTCTATTCAAGCGTGAAGAATATCAAACGGATCAATGATCTTCTGCATTGAAAGATCACCTCCACCAGCAGGTGTCTCTGTATGGCGGCGGTATTGCCAATGGCGATCAAGTCAGTGATATTTGAATATGAGAGGCACTAAATCATGCCAATGGGACCTGCAGCACCAGGGCGATCTCATTTGGCACTAACTTTCTCTGTTTGGCTAATTATTCAGCACACAAAAGTACCAAAATAAGCCTAATTTCCTGTACTTCTCAAAAATTCAGTTTTTAAAGCTAGCTTTTTGAATATGCAACAGGATTGGTGTTTGTCAAATGAGATCGCCCTGCCTGCAGCACGAGCTACCGATATGCATGTATGCCCAATGCAAACACCGGCAATTGTTCCTATACCCCATGTGGGAGGGCCTTTACTGCCACTGCCTTCTACTGTATTGATTGGTAATCTTCCAGCCGCAACGGTTGGCCAGCCCTGTATTTGTGTTGGCCCGCCAGACAGTGTCATTCTGGGAAGCGTTACCGTACTGATAAATAACAAACCGGCAGTTCGCATGGGTGATATGACAGCCCACGGTGGCACAGTGGTCTCTGGCTGGCCCACGGTGTTGATTGGTGGCTAGTACTCCGTCTTTTTTAACGAAATCATGACCGGTTCATCAAATAGATTGGTAAAAGGTGGCCATGAACGGGAAGGTGTGTGCTGCATCAGACTGGTTCATATTCTTTCCAGTGTTCAGCCTTGTTTTCCCAGGCCTGTAGCCTTTCTATGGTTGAAATCAGAGCGTTAAACTGTTCCTGGATATTAGGGCCCTGTATGTTCCGGTGAGTTTTTAGATCGGTCTCCATTCTGTTGCAGATCGATTGAAGTTCCGGAACACCACAATAACGACTGGTACCATGTAATCGATGAACTCTTTCCAATATGGAATTGAAATCATTATTTGCCCAACTGGTTTTTAAGGTTTTTATATCGTCATCCAAACCATCTCTGAGCATGCCAAGCATTTCCATGGCTAGATCTTTTTTTCCGGCAGCCAGATTGATGCTCAATTGTATATCAACGGGGGAGCGGTTCTCTGGATGTGTTTCTCGTGAATGATATTGTTTGATGGGGATGGTTTGTTGATAATTCCTCTGTTCAGATACGGATGGTCGTGTTTCAGTCCATTGACCGATGATGTTTATCAGTTGTGCCTCATTGACAGGCTTGCTTAGATAATCATCCATCCCGTTTTGCAGTAAAACCTTTTTCTCCTCAGGAAGGGCGTGAGCGGTTACTGCAATGATAGGCACGCGTACATAGAATTCATCCATTTGCCGGATATGTCGGGTGGTTTCGATACCATCCAGTCCAGGCATCTGAACATCCATAAAAATAATATCAAACTGATGGTGACGACAATGTTCAATGGCCTGATAGCCATCCTGTGCCGTCATGACGTCCTGTCCGATTTGGTTCAATATAGTGTTCAGTAATTTCAGGTTAACAGGATTGTCATCCACGGCAAGAATGCTGAGAGATTGACTCAGTTGCCTTTGATAGAGCTCCGGTTTGCCCTGTTGTAATGAGACCAGAGCTTCCAGCCGGTTTGAACAAACCGGTTTCATCAATGTGTTGATGTTATCCAGATTATAATCCAGTGAATCTTCTATCTGGCCAGCCAGAGTAAGAATGACGATGGGGAATTTCTGAGTGTAGTTTTTCAGGAGCTCAGATTGAGTGGGATGATTGATTTCTTCTTCGCTGATAACGGCCAGACCGATAGAGGTGCTTTCCAATAACGGATTAAGCTGTTCAATACGATGGAGCATGATAACGTCAGCGCCCAACTTTTTGAGTTGGTGACTGATTGAGATCCGTGATAATTCGAGCGGTTCTATCAGGGCTACTTTTTTTCCTGAAAGTACCAGACTCTCTTGTGTGTTATTTCGAAAACTTGCTTTTGGATGCTTGCTCTTAAATGTAAACCAAAACTTTGAGCCTTGTCCAAGATCGGATTCCAGACCTATTTCACCTTTCATCTGTTCAACCAGACTTTTACTGATGGCAAGTCCAAGTCCTGTACCACCATTCTGTCGTGTCCTGCTGCTGTCAACTTGTGCAAATGCCTGAAATAGAGATTTGTGTTGTTCGCCGGTTAATCCGATACCGGTGTCTGTGACGGAAATTTTCAGTAACAGTTGTCCATTCTCTTCACTATTTATCATGGCTCTGACAGAGACGCTGCCATAACTGGTGAATTTTACAGCGTTGTTAACCAGGTTGGTTAAAATCTGTTTCAGTCTCTGACTATCCGCAATAATATCATCAGGGACATCGTCATAGATAAAACTCACCAGCTCCAGAGATTTAGCATGAGCTGACGGAGCCATAATGATCAGAACATCCTCTACCAGCTGACGAAGTTTCATCGGCTGTGGGTCGAGTTCCAGTTTGCCTGCTTCAAGCCTCGAGAAATCCAGAATATCATTCAGCATAGTCAACAGACCTTCTGAAGAATTCCCGATAGTGGTCATGTAATCATTTTGCTGGGGGTTCAATCGGGTGTTTAGCATCAGATTCGAAAAACCGATGATGCCATTTAGAGGCGTGCGGATTTCATGACTCATATTAGCAAGGAATTCACTTTTACTCCGGCTGGCTTCCAGGGCTTCTTTTCTGGCCAGATCAAGTTCAACATTCTGGATTTCAATGGTCTCCAGCGTTTCCTGCAGATCATGATTGTATTGCTGAACATTCTGAGTCATTTTTTTATGTTGTTTCTGCAGACTGTCGAGCATTTCATTAATGGCATGTTCTATGCCATGCATCAGGCTTTTTTTACTGGTTGGCAATCGGGTATCAAAATATCCATCTCTTATTCCCCGGATGGCTTTCGACATAGAGATCAGGGGTCTGGTGGTAGCTCTCCCAAGTTGCAGACTGATAAGCAGGGTAATAATGAGCCCTGCAGCCACCAGTAGTGCACTGAACACCAGAGATCGGTATTGTTTTAGACGGATCTCCGAATAGCTGTATTCGATTTCCAGCCGACCATACGTTTTTTCGGATTGTAATGACGAAGATCCAAAAACAGATAATGGCTGAATAACCCTTATAAATGTGTCGCTGGTAATAATGTGTGTCTGATTGATATCCGGTGATATGTTCTCATCGATAGGGCTTAGTTTCGGTCCGACATGGAACCACTCCTTACCTGAACGGTTGAACAGGCCAATTGAGCGGATATCCTGGTCTTCCAACAGCATACCGACAAATGTCTGGATCTCAGAGGTTGCGTTATTTTTTAGCAAGGCACTGATCAGCATTGCCTGACGATAGGACATTCGCTCCGACTTGTTGCTCAGCTGGCTTTCCAGCTCGGCAAATCTTGCCGTAAGATACACACTCGAAAGTAGCAGCGTTATGATGATGCCGGGTAGCAGAGCCATAAGCAGAATACGCTGTCTAAAAGCCTGAATATTATTTTCCATGGGTAGTCTGGATTCCCAGCTTGTTTCTTCTTGTGTATTATTTCAGCCATTCTGAATGGCTCTTGGGATAAATTTATCATTAGCACACTTCATGCAATCCCAAAGGCATAATAAAATTAACGGAACTTCCCTGTCTATGGAATACCAAACAATTGAAGCCTTAATTGGCAATACTCCCCTGATCAGGCTTCAGCGACTTCAGGGTGAAACATCGAATACGATTCTCCTGAAGCTGGAAGGTCAGAATCCTGCAGGTTCAGTCAAAGACCGACCTGCGCTTTCAATGATTGCAGAAGCGGAAGCCCGAGGCCATATATCACCAGGTGATACGTTGATTGAACCCACCAGTGGTAATACCGGTATTGCCCTGGCAATGGTTGCTGCAATCAGGGGTTATCGAATGGTTTTAATCATGCCTGATAATATGAGCAGTGAGCGTCGTGCATCCATGGCGGCTTATGGTGCAGAACTTATATTGGTGACAGATGGTATGGAGGGTGCCAGAGATCTGGCTCTGAAAATGCAGAATCAGGGTCTGGGCAAGATGTTGAATCAGTTTGATAATCAGGACAACCCCCTGGCTCATTATGGATCCACCGGACCTGAAATATGGCGTCAGACCGGCGGTGCCATTACCCATTTTGTCAGTTCCATGGGGACAACCGGTACTATCATGGGGAATTCGCGATTTCTGAAAAGTAAAAACAGTGATGTTCAGATCGTGGGTTTACAGCCTGCCAAGGATGCCAGTATTCCGGGAATCAGACGCTGGTCTCCTGAATATTTACCGCATATTTTTGATTCATCAGCAGTCGACACCATACTGGATATAACTCAGGAAGAAGCGGAAGAAACCATGAAATCCCTTGCTAAAAGCGAGGGTGTCTTTTGCGGGGTTTCATCCGGTGGAGCTGTCGCCGGAGCCTTGAGGATTTCAGCTCAGGTGAGAAATGCGACAATTGTCGTTATAATTTGTGACCGGGGTGATCGATATCTATCGACAGGTGTTTTTGACTGAAGGATCATATACCCAAAGGCGACGGGTATAACTGTTATTTCGGTGAACTACAGGTCTGTTTTTCTGTAGAATATTATGTTGTTATTTTTCAGAGATGTTCTTTAATGGGTGGAAATCGTAATGCCGTCAGGCAGGATCGTATTGATGATGCAATCACCATTACCGGTCTGTCCCACGATGGAAGAGGGCTTGCCCGCTATAAGGGGAAAGCGCTGTTTGTTGATGGAGCCCTGAAAAACGAGACGGTGCGTGTTCACGTTACAGAACAAAAACGACGTTTCATTAATGCGCGAACGAGTGAAGTGTTAGATGCTTCATCGGAACGCTGTGATCCACCCTGCCGATATTTCAAAACCTGCGGGGGATGCAGCCTGCAATTCTGGTCCCATGAAGGGCAGTTAAATGGCAAACAGGAAATTGTCATTGATCAGCTGAAACGGTTTGCTTCGATTGTTCCTGAAGAGTTGGCGGCTGCGCTGGTGTCGGAACCATACGGGTATCGGCATCGATGCCGATTGGCCATGAAATGGAAAAAGGGGCAGCTCAGTCTTGGCTTCAGAGAAAAAAGCAGTCAATCAATATGTTCCATAGATGAATGTCTGGTGTTGGTTGAAAGTTTACGAAGCCTGCCGGGCCAGTTACGGGAGTTTCTGCCTTCCCTGAAAGCCCGTGAAGCCATAAGTCATGCCGAGCTTCTGGCTGCTGACAATGGCTCCGGTTTGTTATTGCGTCATATCAGGCCATTAACTGAAGAAGACAATCAAAAGCTGATCACCTTTGCAGAGAAAAATAATCTGAATCTCTATCTACAGGACAGGCCTGATAATGTTCAGTGTTTATTTTCACCGGCTGATAGCGCCTGGCTTTTATATTCCCTGCCCGATTTTAATATTGAAATGGCGTTTCAGCCTCAGGATTTTACCCAGGTCAACGGGTTGATCAATCAGAAAATGATTGTTCAGGCGGTAAACTGGCTTGATCTTAAGAGTGAGGATAAAGTCATTGATTTATTTTGCGGTATTGGTAATTTTTCTTTGCCACTTGCTCGTAAAGCGGCAGCCGTCACAGGCATTGAAGGAAGTTGTACATCGGTGGAAAGGGCAAAGGAGAATGCGCTTCGAAACGGCATCAGCAATGCAGAATTTCATACAGCCGATTTATCCCGGGATATTGCTTCCAGTGCATGGGCAGGCGCACAATATGATGCCCTGGTTCTTGATCCACCAAGAACCGGCGCGCAGGAAATTATCAAGCAACTGGAGGGTAAGCTTCCTTCCAGAATACTGTATGTCTCCTGTAATCCCGCTACCCTCGCCAGAGACGCGGGACTTCTGGCAAACCAGGGGTATATTCTGAAGAAACTGGGTGTTATGGATATGTTCCCACAGACTTCACATATTGAGTCTATGGCACTGTTTGTGCGACCTTAAAGGGATTGCTTTAAAACAAACAGCCTGAGCGGAAGATGCTGCCCATCTGGAATTATGAAAATGCCTACTGCATTCGAGGTAGCGGTATTTTCACAGTAAAGACAGGTGCTTGAAAATTGCACCTATATTAAACGACATGCACTCATACCAGATTTTCAGCACTATCAAGAAAATCTGAATAGATTGACTCAGTTGGAAAGCGATAAATGGTCAAGGTAAGAGAAGACCAACCAGTACGGTATGACGGTACTATCGATTTGGACGCCTGGCTAAAGCGCCTGCAGGGCACTTTTGGTGTCGGTGAGTCCGACAGGCTTCGTGAAGCCTGTGACTATGTGCGTCAGATGGAAATGGAAGCCCGACAGGATCTATCGGAAACAGCCTGGCCTACCGGCCCTGGCTGTTTTCGAACGGGACTGGAAATGGTTGAGATTCTGGCTGAACTAAAGCTGGATATGGACTCATTGATCGCTGCAATGCTCTATCGAGCTGTTAGAGAGCATAAGCTTACCCTGAGAAAAGTGGAAGAAAGTTATGGCAGGGTAGTGGCTCGCCTGATTCGGGATGTTCAGGGAATGGCGGCTATCAGTACAGCTCTCACGCCCGGACGGACGCAAGTGCTTGACCAGCGTCAGGATCAGCTGGAAAAAGTCCGCAAGATGCTGGTCTCCATCATTGATGATGTTCGGGTCGCTCTGATAAAACTGGCGGAACGAACCTGCGCCATCAGGGCCGTTCGAAATGCAGATAAAGAGAAACGTCAGCGGGTAGCAAGGGAGGTGTTTGAAATTTATGCGCCTCTGGCGCATCGGCTGGGGATTGGCTATATCAAATGGGAACTGGAAGATCTTTCGTTTCGATATCTAAAATCTCAGGATTATAAAAAGATTGCCCGGCTGCTTGATGAGAAGCGCATGGATCGTCAACAGTATATATCCGATGTTGTCTCGTCCCTGGAATCTTCGTTAACAGAAAACAGGATCGAGGCTGAGGTAAGCGGTAGAGCCAAGCATATCTATAGTATCTGGAGGAAAATGAAGCGAAAGGAACTCAATTTCCGGGATCTCTATGATATACGGGCAGTCAGGATTTTGACCAGCGAAGTGCGGGATTGTTATGCAGCTCTTGGGGCCGTGCATGCACTCTGGAATCACATTCCCCAGGAGTTTGATGATTATATAGCCACTCCGAAAGAGAATGGCTATCGCTCTTTGCATACCGCTGTTTTTGGGCCTGACGGTAAAACACTGGAAGTCCAGATTCGCACCAGGGCCATGCATGAAGAGGCCGAACTGGGCGTCTGTGCCCATTGGAAATACAAGGGCACCGATGTAAATAGCCAGAACGACAGTTATGAAGAAAAAATTGCCTGGCTCAGGCAGGTCATGGAGTGGCATGAAGATCTTGGTGATCTTGATGGACTGGGAGATCAGTGGCGTGCCGATGTTGAGCCCGACAGGATTTATGTGTTCACCAAGGACGGTCATGTGGTTGATCTGTCCGTCGGTGCAACCCCCATCGATTTTGCGTATCGGATTCATAGTGAAGTCGGCAGTAAGTGTCGTGGAGCCAAAGTGGGTGGTCGAATTGTTCCTCTGAATCATTCGCTCAAAACCGGTGATCAGGTTGAAATTCTCACTGCGTCCAATGCCCACCCCAGCAGAGATTGGTTGAATCCGGATCTGGGGTATGCCAATACCACCCGGGCACGGGCAAAAATTACCAGCTGGTTCAAGAAACAGGATCGTGAATTCAATGTTGACGATGGCCGAAGCCTGCTGGAAGCAGAGCTGAAACGGCAGGCTTTAATGGGTGTGAATTTTGAAAAGCTGGCCGTTTCTCTGAATGTACAGGCAGCAGAAGATATGTTTGCCGGTATTGGTGCTGGCGACATAAAGCTGCGCCACGTGGTTGGACTGGCCCAGAAACAGGTTGAGCCGGAAGAAGAAAAATCTTTCGAGATTCGTACACGACCCCAGCAGGAACGTATTTCAGACAGCACCATTAACATTGATGGTGTGGGAAATCTGTTGACCCAGATGGCCGGATGCTGTCAGCCGGTACCTGGTGATCCGATTATTGGCTATATCACTATTGGTCGCGGTGTGACCATTCACCGGCAGGATTGTTCTACCGCTCTTAACCTGCATGATAAGGAACCTGAACGCCTCATTGAAGTGAGCTGGGGTGATGAGCCTGAATATGGCTATCCTGTTGAAGTGTTGATTATTGGTTATGACCGACCCGGATTGATCAGGGATATTACGGTGGTACTGGCTAACGACAAGGTGAATGTATTATCACTCCAGACCCGTACCAGTAAAGAAGAGAATCTGGCCAATATGCTGCTGACCGTTGAAGTAAACAGTTTGCATCGTTTGGGAAGGGTGCTGGCTAAAATTAATCAGCTTCCGAATATTATTGAAGCCGTCAGACATCGAAAAATCCATTGATAAAATCCATTGATAAAATGCATTGAAAGGAACAGTTTTGAGTCAATCAATGAATGACCTGCTTTATCTGATGGCCAGACTCAGGGACCCGGAATCAGGGTGTCCCTGGGATCTGGAACAGGACTTTGCCAGTATTGCGCCGTATACCCTGGAAGAAGCGTGTGAAGTTGTACAGGCTATCGAAACGGGAGACATGGTCAATTTCCAGGAAGAACTCGGGGATCTGCTTTTTCAGGTTGTGTTCCATGCCCAGATGGCAAAAGAAGCGGGTCAGTTTGAATTCGAGGATGTTGTTTCTGAAATACAGAGCAAACTGATACGCCGACACCCTCATGTCTTTCCGGATGGTGAATTATATTCTGAATGTAATGGGGCACTGCCTCTTTCATCGGAGGACGTTCAACAACGCTGGCAGACCATTAAACAGAATGAAAAGGCTCAAAAATTACAGGGTCGACAGTCAACTTCAGCCATGCCGGAGGATTTACCCGCTACTCTGCCCAGTCTGAAAAAGGCAGAGAAAATTCAGGCGGCGGCTGCCCGTGTTGGTTTCGACTGGCCTGATATTGAACCTGTCTTTGATAAAATAGAAGAAGAACTTCAGGAGATTCGTGAAGCGATGGCGCACGAAGGACCTGAACGCATAGCTGAAGAAGTGGGTGATCTGCTATTTGCCGTTGTTAATCTTACACGGCATCTGGGTCTTGATGGTGATATGACCCTGAGAAAGGCGACCAACAAGTTTGTACGACGTTTCCAGTCAATGGAGACTCAATCGTTGCAGGATGGACAGGTTTTTGAACAGCTGACTCTTGAAGAAATGGAAGACTACTGGCAGCAGGTTAAGTAGCCTGAGAAAGCCCTCTGGCTGAATCAGGCGTATGAATTTATTGAGCAGGCATCAGTTGTTCATACTCCGATGTAATCAGGTTCATCTTTTTCAAAAGAGATTCAGTAGTGACAGAAATGACTGTTGGGACATATTGATTCAATCGGTTCATTTTAAAGCCTGTCTTGGAGAACAGCCATTGGTTGCTGGCTTTTTGTAATTGTGCTGTTATTTGCGGATTGTTTAATTTAGATGCGTTCAAGGTATCCAGTCCTTCTTCGAATTCTTTTACGCTTTCATTGAACCTGGATTCCAAATCTGGAATAGGTAATTTCCAGGCCATGGCAAGGTAATACTTACCAATGCGTTGACTTAACATTCTTTGCCGCCCGGCGATGTTAATTAAATGTGCAGCCTTATGGTTGGCGTATTGTTCAATTTGATGTAGCGGGTTTTCATTGAGTTTTAATCCGGGTTGCCATAATCTTCGATAACCTTGTAATGCCAGGGCGTCAAATTTGACAAACACCAATCCTGTCTGCATACTCAAATGAGAGCTAGTTTTAATTTAACTAAATCCTTGACGATATTCGGAAATTAGGCTTATTTAAGAACTTATTGTGTGCTGATTAATTAGCCAAACAGAGAATGTTAGTGCCAAATCAGATCGCCCTGCCTTCAATGCGTTGGCTTGCTCGGGTTGTGTTAACACCATTATTCGATATGTCTGCCAATGGCTGGCAATGAGTTGCAGTGTTTTAGAGATTTCCCGGTTAGGGGCATAATCCATCAGCTCCAGAGTTTGGGCTTCGTAGAGCGCAATACTGTTGTCTAACTGTTTGATGGCTTCTTCCGGGTTAACCTCGAGACCGATCATCAGGTAACCCTTGGCAATTCGTTGACTGAGCATTCTTTGAAGACCGGATTTATTGATGGCTTCGGCATCATTCAAAAAACTGTGGACAGGAAGAGATAACAGACAAATCGCTAAAAAAAGCGGCATAAAAGACAGGCCACGAACAATTATTGCTCCCATGAGCAGACATCCTTATATGTTGTATGATTGTTAGGCGGTGAATATTTGCACAAGTGCTGATAGGTTGAAAACTGTGCTTTAAGGGTCTATTGATCTAAATCATTTTTTAGTGGCTGGTAATGGTATTACGACAAAAAATCATAAGGCAGTTGAAACAGGCTAGGGTCCGTTGAAAGTACGTCTTGCAAAATTTATTGCTGATTCAGGTCATTGCTCAAGAAGAGCGGCCTCTCGTTTAATTGAAGCCAATGCCGTTTTGGTGAATGGTGTTACTGCCAGACACAGGGATAGGGTTGATGTAACCGATCATGTTGAAATTTCTGGCAAAAAAATTGTGCCTTCAGGGCAGAAAACCTACTGGCTCTACCATAAACCCGTTGGGATAGATTGTGTTTGCAGCAGTACTGATCCTGACAGTATTCTTCATGTCCTGCCCACCGGCTTGAGAGTTTATCCTGTTGGCAGGCTGGATAAGGATTCCCGTGGCCTGATGCTTCAGACCAATGGCGGATAGCTCTGCCAGCAGATTCAACATCCGTTTAACTACCCTGAAAAACCAGTATCGGTTATCATCTGGACACACAACTTGACGGTCATGGCAAAGACGCATCTGGCGAACGAATTTTGCCTACCTGGACATTTCTGGCATTTCTGCCTGGATCAAATCACAGGAGATGTCCAGGTGCCGGAATTTCAAAAAGTTCATTACCCAGAAGCGATCAAACCGACAGAACCGTCGAAAATGCAGGGCTTCAGGCTATAGAGAATGACGTGACTTGCAGCGTATCAGTTGGATGGTTGATCTTTCTCTGGGAGGATTTATTTAGTGCGAATCACAGTATGAGATTCAAGCACGGAAACAGAAGTAACGACTCTAAAGAGGCAGCTTCATAAAATCCTGAAAGATAGACCTACCCTTATTCATTGATGGTTATCATTAGCAGTTCCATGTCCCTGCTGCCTCATATAGGAGTGCAGGCCTTTGCTATTTGCATCAGGTATTTTGTAAGAACTGGTAATCCTGAACCCTGCCTTGCGATAGAAAATCTTCAAGGTGATCATAGGGGTAGCATCAGCAGGGCGTCGGTGACAATACGCTGCAGTTGTTCGATAGCATCAGCTGATGGCCTAATCCAGGTTCACCTCTTGAATTCTGGTCAACCCAGAGACTTCTCAGTAGATAGACATTTGAAATGCCACTGGCTCTTAAAGCCGACATATTGAATGTCAATGCGCCTGTCATTTACTGCAAACACTCTGTCATTGGATCGGGTCTTAGCCATGTGGTTGCTGGCTTCTTTGTAAAACCGATCAGCCAGCGGGAACTGAACCTTATGCGGATTGTTTAAACATTATGAAGATGAAGACTTCAGGTGAGGGCGATCCACCGGATGCATTCTTCTGTGCTGAATTCAGTATGCCCTCACGCATATTCAGTTCTTTTGATTCAGGTCTGGCTCGATTAAACAAATCTGACGAAGTCTTGTAATTTCCAGGCCGGGATGTTGCAAGGATAATAAAATCTATATCGGTCAATGTCTCTTCGAGGTGGCTATAAAACAGCTCCAGTTGCTCTGGTAAGGCGATGTTCCGGAAGGTCCACAGGGTATGTCAGCACTGTTCTGTGATGCCTTGGCGTATTGTCATGGCAAAAATCTGGACGTACCAGAAGCGACATTGAGTTTTAACAGGGTAATCAGGGTGTGCTTCGATAACCTTATGGAAGTGACACTTGGCTTGCTCGGCATTGTGTTAACACCATGGTATTCCTGACCATGTCTGCCAATGCGACTGGCAATTGTCGAGCCTCTGCATGTCAGTTTGCATGCCGATGAACCCGGTTCCAGGGGCATAATGGCCGGTCAAAGCTCCAGAGCTTCTTACCCGGGCTTCGTAGAGCGCAATGACCAGTTGTCTAACTGTCTTGAATGGCTTCATTCCGGCGTTGCCACTACCTCGAGACCGATTTCATCAGGTCCAGAGCGCCAGCAGCCATGGCAATTCGCATGAGCATGAGCAAACTGTCTGTGGTGTCCACAAGACATAAATCGGTCAATCCCATGGTATTGATGGCTCTGGCTGCAGAACCGATATTACCGGGATGGAAAGTATTAATCAGGATAATGCGAATGTTTGTGAGCATGTCGTTCGAAATGAAAGAGTCCGGCAGGCTATTATAATCAGTCGCAGGCTAAAGGAAAGGTTTGCCTGGCTCTTGTTCAGGGCCATCTCATTTGGCACTAACCATCAAATAACACTTTGAAATAGGCAGAATGTACAATAAAACATTCTGAAAATTTGGCATCCTATGCTTGAATAATAAGGATGCCGTAAGTGACTCTCTTGGATACTTTTTCAGAATTGACCGAAGTTCGTGCAGATAATCATCGCTACCCACTTTCACACCTCGTATTCATTGCCGTTTGCATGATTACCTGCGGTGCTGAAGACTGGAAAATGGTCTCATATCTTGGCAAGAAAAAGTTATCCTGGCTTAAGCTCTATATCCCTTTACCCCACGGAATTCCTTCCCAGCACACCTTTATCAGAGTATTCGAACGCATTGATCCGGACGAATTTCGTCAATGCTTTATAACCTGGGTAAGCCTGATTGCTCAACGCACCCATGGAGAAGTCATCGCTATTGATGGTAAAACACTGAGACGTTCCTACGACAAAGGGAGCAATAAGGCCGCTATTCATATGGTCAATGCGTGGGCCAGTCAGACTGGAATGGTACTCGGACAACTAAAAACATCAGAAAAGTCGAACGAGATTACAGCCATCCCAGCTCTTCTGGATATGCTGGAAGTGAGTGGCTGTATCATCAGCACTGACGCAATGGGTTGCCAGAAAGCTATTGCTGAAAAAATCAGAGAAAAAGGTGCTGATTACCTTCTAGCTGTTAAAGGAAATCAAAAGTCACTGCACGACGATATCAAACTTTATCTTGATGATCTTGCAACCAGAAAAATCTTACCTGAAAGGGGTGTGTGATTTAAACAATGTCAAGAAAAACGACTACACTAGTATGGTCGTATAGGCTTTTTGGCGTTGAGAAATATGTACAGCTCAGTCCTTTCATCCAACGATGAAATCACAGAAATCGTTATCAAAATCCCGCACAATCGCTCAATGGTGGATTTCGAAAATCATTTGCAAGATGCCTTAAATGAAGCGGGACAACTGGGAACAAAAAAGCAACTTGAGTGGCTTGATACTGACGGTTCTCCCATTACGCTTGGCAATGTTCGGTTGACCAGTAAAAGTAAAAAAGAATTGAAGGTTTATGAAACTCCATGGGGAGCGGTTAGGGTCAATCGTTTTATCTATCAAAGTCGTGAAGGCGGTGCTATTTATTGTCCCCTTGATCAATCTGCACGAATTGTTGTTAATTCAACCCCGCGACATGCCTGCATGGTCAGTTGGAAGTTTGCCCACATGCCTTCCACTGAAGTAGAGCAAGATTTTCTAAGAAACCACGGACGTAAAATCCATCGAAGAACCGCTAAAGACCTGGCAGAAGTTGTTGCCAGTATTGCTCAGGCCAAAGAAGAATCCTGGACTTATGAATTACCGGATTTACCCGAGCCAGTAGCCACAGTTAGCTTGGGGCTGGATGGTGCAAACTTGCTTTATAAAGAGGGCTACAGAATTGCAATGTGCGGAACTATTGCGCTTTATGATGAAGAAGGAAATCGAATGCACACGGTGTACGCTGCCGCTGCCCCCGAATACGGAAAAGAAACTTTTATAAGGCGGTTCTCTTCTGACATTGAGAAAATGAAGTCTCGTTTTCCTGATGCCACTTACGTTGGAGTTGCTGATGGGGCGCCAGATAATTGGACGTTTCTTGAGCCTGTTACATCGATTCAAATTCTGGATTTTTATCACGTTAGCGAATATGTGGCAGAAGCGGCAGAAGCTATATATCCGGGTAAAAAAATGCAGAATGAACGCAAAGCCTGGTTAAGATCAACACTGCACGAATTAAAAAACACCCCTGGTAAGGCAAAACGTTTATGGTTGGAATTAAAGAAAGCAGCTCCCGGGAATAAACGTCTTGTTTCTAAAGAAAAACTGGATAAAGCCAGAACTTATTTCAAAAATCACTGGCACCAAATGATTTATCCAGAAGCGTTGGAAAACAAGTTACCAATTGGTTCTGGTGTAACAGAAGCTGCTTGCAAAACGCTGGTTAAGCAGCGCATGTGTAAGTCAGGCATGCGATGGAAGGAACAAGGGGCGTCAATGCTATTAACATTACGAGCTCTGGCGAAGTCAACGGGTTATTGGGATGCTTTCTGGTCGAAGATGGATCGCTACGGGTTTCCAGTGGCTCACAACCTGCATGCCTGACATTATTCAAGCCACACACCCCCTGAAAGCACCCAATTTCATGAAACTATTGATAAAGGGCATGGTCGCATAGAAGCTCGACGATGTTGGGTAAGTACTGATATTAGCTGGCTTGAGCAACGTAATGACTGGCGAGATCTTACGATGATCGGAGTCGTGGAAAGTGAGCGTCATGAGGGTGAAAAGGTCAGCCTTGAGCGTCGTTATTTTATATCAAGCATGACAACCGATGCCGAGAATTTCATGAGATCTGTTCGGGCTCATTGGTCGGTTGAAAACAACTTACATTGGGTTCTGGATATTGGGTTTAGAGAAGATGAATGTCGTATCAGAAAAGGCTTTGGTCCTGAGAACATGGCCGTTTACAGACAGATAGCACTTAACTTGTTAAAGCAGGAAACTTCTCTGAAACTTGGAGTGAAAAACCGACGCATAATGGCAGCGGCAGATGATGAGTACAGAACACTGTTACTTCAAGGTGTTATTGGAGGTTAGTGCCAAATGAGATGGCCCTGGGCTCTTGTTCTGGCTCTTGTTCTGCCTGTCGTCCTGTCGGTGACTCGGTTACAATAATGCAGCAGTCCACTTTGTTGAACTCTTCAGTAGAAATGATCAATAGAAATGAATAACACCAAGGAAAAACTGGCCTATCGCTGGCTCCTGGGGAAGGTTGTTTCTGCCCGAAACTCCCTGATAGCAGCACTGATTTTAGGGCTGCTAAATGCTGTCTTGATGATACTGCAGGCGAGCTTTTTGGCCTCAATCATCCATAAAGTGATTATTGAAAATATACCGGTTGTATCACTGGAGAGAGAGTTTTTATTAACTCTTCTGGTGATTCTACTGAGAGGAGGCTGTGCCTGGGGGCGAGAGTATTTTGGATTTTTGGCCGGAGCCGAAGTGCGCAGGCAGATCCGGCAAGTGCTTCTGGACAAAATACGACGGCTGGGGCCTCAGTTTGTCGGTGAACAGCAAGCCGGAAGCTGGTCATCCATTGTTGTTGAACAGGTGGAAGAACTTCAGGAGTTTATTGCCCGTTATCTGCCACAAATGGTACTTGCTGTTGCTATTCCCGTGATCATACTGGTGGTGGTCTTTCCCCAAAGCTGGGTCGCAGGATTGATTTTTTTGATCACCGCTCCCCTGATACCGGTATTCATGATGTTTGTGGGTCAAAAAGCGTCAGAGGCGAACCGCCGTAACTTTCAATCCCTGGCGCGACTGGGAGGCTTTTTTCTGGACCGGCTTCAGGGATTGGAAACCCTTCGATATTTTTCGGTTACAGAGAAGGCTGAAAAGGAACTGGCGGCAGCCAGTGAAGACTTCAGATTGCAAACCATGCAGGTGTTAAGGTTGGCTTTCCTTTCTTCCACAATACTGGAGTTTTTTGCATCCATTTCCATTGCCATGGTGGCGGTTTATCTGGGTATGTCCTTGCTCGGCCATATTGAATTCGGATTTTACGATGCCAGTGTTTCACTGTATTCAGGGCTGTTTCTCTTGCTTCTGGCACCAGAGTTTTATCAACCTCTGAGAGAATTGGGTACTTACTACCATGCAAAAGCAAAAGCCGTGGGGGCATCAGAGAGTATTCTCGAGGTTATCAATCGTGAAGAACCCGAGGCATTCAATGGTACCGGAATAATATCGACAGATCATGAGCTGAATCTTGAAGTGAATGACATGAGCGTCAAGGCTCCGGGTACTGGTATTACTCTGCTTGATTCTCTTTCTTTCAATATTGAAGCCGGTCAAAAGGTTGCAATCATTGGCAGCAGCGGTGCAGGAAAAACCACTTTAATCAATACGCTTATGGGCTTCATTCCATTTGAAGGTTTGATCGCTCTGGGCGGTCAGTCGTTGAGCGACACTGATCTGGCCAGCTGGAGAAAGCAGATTGCCTGGCTCGGGCAACACCCACTGATTATCTATGGTTCAGTATTTGAAAATATTGCATTTGGCCGGAAGCTGACAGAGACCCAGTGTCGAACTGCGTTAATGAAAGCCCAGGGGGCAGATATTCTTGAGGCTCTGCCCAACGGTATGCACAGTATTCTCAGAGAAGAGGGCAGTAATCTGTCTGTAGGGCAGGCTCAGCGAATTGCTCTGGCCCGGGCCATTGTTGAGCCAGTGAAATTACTGGTTCTTGATGAACCCACTGCCAGTCTGGACCAGGCCAGTGAGTCACTGGTGCTGGATGCCCTGAACGTGATAGGAAGTGAATGCACGGTGATTACCATTACCCACCGGCTTAATCAGCTGTCGTTTATGGATCAGGTGTTGATGTTGAAAAATGGTCGGCTGGTGGCTGATGGTTCACCAGAACAACTGGCGGCAGATTCGCCGGGCTATCAAGAGTTTCAGGCCGCACACAGAGAGAGTCTTGATAATGACTGATTTATGGCCGCTTCTATCTCTCTACAAGAAACATCTCGGGTTACTGCTTCTGGGCATCGTGTTATCCATAGCCACATTAACGGCCAGTATCAGTTTGCTGACATTATCAGGGTGGTTCATTACCGCCACAGCCATCGCGGGTCTGTCCACTACCACTGCCCAGAGTTTTAACTTTTTTACCCCCGGGGCCGGTGTTCGGGGGTTTTCCATAGCCAGAACGGCGGGTCGTTATGGAGAAAGACTGGTCAGTCATGATGCAACATTCCGAATATTATCAAGCCTGAGAAGCTGGTTCTTCAGCAAGCTGATTCCGATGTCGGGCATAGAGCTGGAGAAATTTCGGAAGGGGGATTTACTCAATCGTCTGGTGGCAGACATTGATGCTCTTGATCAACTGTATCTTCGCATACTGAGTCCCCTGGTCACGGCTATAGTCATCACAGTTTTTTTAAGCCTTTTCCTTGCGATTTTTAATATAAAACTGGCATTGCTGGTGTGTGCCGTCATGGTTACCTGGATTCTTTTGATGCCATTGATTTTCTATAAATTAGGCAACAAAACAGGTGCGTTGCTTGGCAAAGCGGTGGGCGACCTGCGTCAGGAAACGCTTGATTACTTACAGGGGCTGGCAGAAAACCAGATTTATGGGTATGAACATCACAGTCGGAACGCAGTAAAAAAATCTGAAGAAAAGCTGATAAATCAGCAGAAAATCATGTCGGCTCTGGATGGTTTTGGGGCGGCACTGATTGTTACGGGATCAGGATTAGCCACATTGTTGATGCTTTATCTTGCCAGTGGTGCCTTCATCAGGGAATTTATACATGCGCCTGTGATGGTTATGATGGTGTTTGCTTTACTGGCTGCATTTGAAGTCCTGATGCCTTTGCCCGTTGCTTTCCAGTATCTCAGCCACGTCCGTTATTCTGCCTCTCGGCTGCGAGATGTTGCCAGGAGTGAACCAGAGATTGAAACAAAGATTGAAACAGATATTGAAACAGAAAGTGCCAGAAATGATTCCGCCGATGCCCGTTTACTGAATGAACGCCTGTCAGGAGATATCCGCTTTGATAACGTCAGATGTGGTTATCAAACGGATCAACCGATTTTAGATGATTTTTCCCTTTCAGTGAAAGCTGGAACTCATTTTGCGGTTATAGGAAAAACAGGCTGTGGCAAGTCCACCATGGCGCGATTGTTAAGTCGAAGTATTGAACCGTTTTCCGGCCGTATTACTTTGGATGAACAGTCGATTACTGCATTTTCTGAACAGGCGCTCTACTCTAACATCACTTTTGTTCCTCAGAAAACACATGTTTTCAGCGGAACACTGAGAGACAACCTGACATTGGCGCAACCTGAAGCGAACGATGAACAATTGCAGAGAGTTATAGAACGAACCGGACTAACTGAATTGGCTGCCGCTGCGGATGAATCTTCATTGTTAGATCAATGGATTGGTCAGGGAGGGATCTTATTGTCGGGTGGTGAGCAGCGTCGACTGGCTATGGCTCGGGCTTTACTGAGGCCTTCTCCCGTATTGGTTCTGGATGAGCCTTGTGAGGGGCTTGATGTTATCAGTGAACGCAGGTTGATGGACGAAGTATTGAATGCTTTTAAGTTAAGTACCGTTTTTCTGATTACCCACAAGAAGGTGATGCTTGAACAGATGGACCGTGTTTATCTCATGCAATCAGGCAAACTGAAACCCGTGAAATAACGGTTGTAATTCAGGCGGTCAGTTTCAAATTATTGGATTATTCTCCGGAGAATCCTGGCAACAGGGCGGGGGAGACCTCAAACATGAACCTACCCATAATACCTTTGGCATCAAGTTTGGACATATTGGGTAGCTCATTAACAAGGTAATCGACAAAAAACTCCATATAACATTGATAATCCTGTTCGCTGATTGAGGCTCCGTCCGCTGATGACGGGAATGAATCGAGGAAGTCAGAATAGGCCTGCAATGCAGGAATAATGAGTGCAACCTGGCTTCTGGCCCTGGTATCAGTTTGCATAAGTTTCACAAAACGACGGCTGATAGATAATTTATCGTGTCGTGTTAAAGGTGATTTAACCCTGGAGATATTTCTTTGTTGCTCTGTGGGCGTGTTGGTTGTCTGGTCATCAAGTCCGAGTAGCATATTAATAGTGAATGACAGATCAGCCGCTTGTTGTCTGTTAATGCCTTTCAGGCTTGAGAGCTCCTGCATCTGGCTTGGTATTAATTCATCTTCAATAAAACTGGTGGGAAGAGGTTGATCGTTTTCAATACACCAGAGAGCAAAATCATTGGGATTTTTTTCATATAAGGCATTGCCTAAAGCAACTTGATTTGTGGATAGAGCGGTAGAACTGTTCAGTGAAACGCCTGAAGCCAGCAGACTTCTCTGTATTCGGGCAGCCTGAATCTGCCGGGTGACCATAGGTTTAGAACTTAATATATTGTGTTGACGAAGATACAAAGCGATCTTTGCTTTTATTTTAAAGAGTTTTTTAATAGTACGGTGAAAATGATTATGAACCTGAGGCTTTTTCTGCCTTGCAGCCTCAAGGTCCTGGTGAAGGTGCACGGCAGAATTAGCCGCTTTCGATATATTTGGATTCATGATAGTGGTCCATCACTCCAAGAGTTCTCTCTAATTAGCATAGACTGCACTGCCAGTGCTTTCAGTTTTACGCGGCAACCCGATAGTTAAGCTGGTAAGCAGTTCTGTGGGGGTCATTTAAATATTTCTGAATATCAACCTCCTCGACAATTTCATCATTAAAGAGAACCCATTGGCCCTCTTTGGAACGCAGAAGTGTTGTGTAATGGCCACTCTTTGTGGAGGTTCCACCATGAACCACTATGCTCTGCAGTTCCATTTGGACTTTGCTTTGTTTTTGGGTTTTAACGTCAAAAACATCTCGTTCCAGTTGAAGGGGAATATCCTTAAAGGCTTTCTTTCCTCTATCAATCTGTTTTCTGGCTACGTAAGCACCCAGCTGTTTATCGTAGCTACCGGTAAACAGGGCAAGAGAAAGGGTATGAGACCTTAACTGGCTGATGTCGTCGGAAACAAGAATTGTTCGGAGTTCAGTGGGATGAGTCTGTCCATCATCAAGTTTTACTGTACTTTTTGGGCTCAATCCTTTTGTTTCATCAGCGCTCCAGCTACGACTTATCATTTCTGGACGGCTATTGTATTCAAGGCAATCCTGCAAATTCATCTTTCCTTTATCAACTTCATCCTGGAGATATACGGTAGAAGAGAACGCTCTTGCTCCGGGTTTCTTTTTCAAACGTGAAGCCAGCCCTTTATTTGTATGTGACAGCTGATCTGCACTTCTCAGGCAGCAATGGTCATAATCATCCAGTTGTAATATATCCTCGATGGCCAGACAGAACTCTGTTGCATCTTCCTGGTGGAGGTGAGCCGGGCTGTTTGAAGTCATAAGCTGACTCATTTTAGAGGGATGAACTTGGCCATAATCGTAACAGGCTTCAAGCAAGCCCTGTTGTAAGTTCTGCTGTTCGACTTTCAGACCCTGCCTTTGAGATTGACTCGTGGCAGCAGAGCGGTCCGTATTCATAAATTGCATCAGATTGACAAAGGCATTGCGCACTCTTTTGACTTCATCATTTAATGCAGGCTTGGAACGGATATTGTCCAGAATCTCAGGCGGTATGGCCAAAGACAGCAATTGACAGGCGGAGTTGAAAAAACAGGTGTTACCGAAGTTGTACATGCCCAGTCGATTTTTCAACTGCGCGAGTGAAGGCAGAGAGCCATGAGCAACCTTCAGGTTTAAGGGGTCCGTTGCAGTATCTGGTGTCTGGGCGGTTTTAGGGAGGGGAGCACTTGCTTGAGCCGCGGCCCGGTTTTCTGATAGCGCTACCGGGGGGGTATTCTCTGTAGATTTCTTATCAGGTGCGGGCATCTGATAAATCCCTAACAGGCTTTGAGCGGATTCCAGAGGGTCAACTCTGGCTTTTTTGAAGGACAGTAACTGTTGAACAACTGGCTCGCTCAATGTATCGGCCTGCAAGGCTGCGACAAAGTGTGCCAGGTGTGAAGACTTTAGACTGTTTCAGCCACTGGAAGGCCGATAGCTGGTAGGGGAGCAGGCTGTTGCATAATGCCCGTTCGCTGGTTTGATTATACAGAGTAATAAAATCATTCACGTTGACTAATTTCTTATTATACAGGTTGGTAAACACCCTCATTAGTTCGCTGGATTGTCGAATTTGAAGCGGCAGCGACAGAACGGCTGGTGACAGGAGAGGCTGTTGAGTAGTGACAGGTGCTGTGTGTGCTTTTCTGTAAGCTTCGCCAACCTGTCTTAATTTCCCCGGAATCTGAATAAGCTGACCATAATGCAAATTTTCTTCATCGGTAATTCCTATCCCGAGAGAGTCGACGATACGTGCCGCTTCAACCTGTAATTCACTCTGGGGGATGGAATAATCCTGCTGTAATTTTTCAGCAAGGTAGGGCAGTAATTGTGTGATGATGAATTCTGGCTCTGCACAAGTGTGTTCAGTGCTGTTTTCAAGAGCAAAAGCGAGAGGGTTAGAACTGCCTGAGCCGGCAGACCAGTCCTTGAATGATACTGTGGTTTTAGATGCCGGTGCAGAGTCTTGAATCTGCTGAATTTCAGGCTGTCTGCTTCTCTTTAACCATTCGCTATTTCCAGGTTCTTTTTTCAGAGAGAGCATCATATCTGCAGCAAGATTCTGATAATCGGACACCTCCCAGGATACAGTGGCATCAGAGTCGATTTGATTAAATGACCCTTTCTTCAATAGCATTGAAAAATCATTCAAAGACAGCCCCGGTTCAATATCCTGAAGTAATATGTAGACATTGTTCAGATAATCAAACCGGTCTCTGGTTGGGCAGTTCGGTCCTTTGAGTTGCTGAAAAAGCTTGTCTTTTTCCAGATGTTCATCACCAGTAACCGGTGTTAGCAGTTTATGAAGTGCAGTTGGCCCCTTGGCTGGTGATGGGTTTGAGGCTGCTCCGGAATGCTTTTGATGGCGAAGTAAATCCTTAATCCGATCCTCAAGATGTTGATAATCAGTGGGTTGCCATCTGGAAACCATGTCGGGTTCCAGCCCCTCAAAAGCCCCGGTATTGACCAGAGACACGAAATCAGACTCAGAAATGTCTTTCTGGTTTTGGTTGTTGATATAGAGACTGTATAAAAAATCCAGTTCTTGTTGGTTTGCGGCAGTGAGGACCGCTGACTTTGCCCAGTAGTTCACCCTGTACCTGTGACTGTGACTGTGAAGCTTTTATTGAAGAAGTACTCTGGGCATGATGTGTATTCACTTGATTAGGAACTGGTAGCCCGGTTGCTCCCGATTTTTGGGCGGAGTTGTCAGTTTGCAGTACTAATTTTCTTGAGCGGAGTAACCTCCGGTAATTTTTTCCCGGAGCAGAGTGATGATAGGATTTTTTATAGGTGGTCAGGTGTTTCTTGACGGTTCTGGAAAGAATCGGCGCTGTTTCCTGCAATAACTGATTGTCATCTTTTTCTGAATGACTGCAGACAGAATCCAGTTGAGCGCGCTCCATGGCTGCAATGGGTTTGATCATCAGTTTCCCCTGCTTAACCGAGACAGTGACTAATCCGGCACGTGCCAGAATCATTGCCGCACCAGAGATACCTTTCCTGGTTTTAAGTGTCTTAAAGCAGTTTTCGATGGCTAGCTTACTGGCTCTGGGTAAGAAGAGCGTGGGGGATATTCTTGAGCACAATCGTCTGAATGCACTCATTTTTTTGGCTTTAAATTGACCATCAAGGTATTTTCTATCGCCAATTCTAAAATTTTTCAATACTGATTTGGAAACAAAGGTCCGAGGCGATATTCTGGTCATCTTGTGCTTTCCATAGCAATGAGGTTTTAAATTTAATTCGACTGCCTGAAATTGAGTATAGGAAGAAAGCACGTTGCTGGTTTCGAATTAGGCTAACTTTTTGAAATTTATAATAATCTCTCTCAACAAATAGCTTGCCGGTAAGAGGTATTGATTGGGTTATGCCTGTGACGGTGAAGATGAAGATGAAGATGAAGGTGAAGGTGAAGGTGAAGGTGAGAGGATATCGAACTGGATGATATACAGAAAGCTTGGGACTACACACTTTAACCAACAGTAATGATAACGAACTTGTCAGGTAATGCTCCGAGATGCTTCGGTCATTACAGTCAAGGGTTAGTCAGTTGCATTCGGGAGCAAGGCATTCATTCCAAAGGTCAGATAAAAGGTACGGCGCTCGTTTTGGCGCAGTATGAAGTGGATATTTGAGGTATTCGAGGATCAAAACCCACCCCGGTCGTTTTGTCA
>CBDBOO010000117.1:25000-26121 GCA_965208385.1 Endozoicomonas sp. | reverse complement strand
TTAAAAGGGGGGAGGGCGCTGGTATTTGTAGACCCTCTTGCTGAATCGGATAACAGCGATATGGGTGGAATGAATGGCATGGTGATGGGCATGGGTGGAAATAAGTCAGCCACTCTTGAGCCTTTATTTAAAACCTGGGGCGTGAGCATGGATGTGGAGAAAGTTCTGGCAGACTCCGAACATGCATTATCCGTGGGTACGCAAACGGGCAGGACAGTTCGCCATCTGGGTATCCTTGGTTATGGTCCCGACAACTTTAGTAATCAGGATGTTGTCACTACAGGATTAAAAAGCGTCAATATGGCGACTGTAGGCGCTGTTCAAAAGTTGGAAGAGGGAACTACACAGATAGAGACCTTACTGCATTCCAGTCGCAAGTCTATGTTGATGGATGCTCAGAAGTTTGCACTTCTGATGGATCCATCAAGCCTTTATAAAGACTTCAAGGCCAGTGATGAAGAGTTTGCAATCATTGCTCGTATAACCGGTAAGGCAAAAAGTGCTTACCCGGATGGACAGCCTAAAGAAGAAATAAAAGAAGCAGAGGGTGATGGCGAACAGAAAAACAAAGAAACACCATCAGCCAAAAAAGAAGAAAAGGCTGTTGAGAAAAAACACACTGCTGAGCACATTACTGAATCGACAGGCGATATCAATGTCATTGTTGTGTCTGATACCGATATCCTGACGGATAGATTGTGGGTTCAGAAAAGCAATTTCTTTGGGCAGCAAATCGTCCAGCCCTTTGCTAATAATGGTGATCTCATGACTAATATGGTGGATAACCTTATTGGTCATGCGGATCTAATCAGTATTCGTAGTCGTGGGCAGTTCGGCAGGCCTTTCTCTAAAGTCATCGAGCTAGAGCGTGCAGCTGAAGCCAGCTTCTATCAGAAAGAAGAAGAGCTAAAACAACAGCTATCTGAAACTGAAGACAAACTGCGAGAGCTGCAAAGTAAGAAAGAGGGTGTGGAAACTCTGGTGTTGAGTTCTGAGCAGCAGAAAGAGCTGGACAACTTTACTGCTGAGAAACTTAGGATTCGTAAAGAGCTTCGTAATGTTCAGCATCAGTTGGGCAAAGATATTGGGTTGTTAGGCATCAAGCTTAAGCTCATCAACAT
>CBDBOO010000117.1:0-22500 GCA_965208385.1 Endozoicomonas sp. | reverse complement strand
CTTCGCTTTCTTTCGCCTCGATCAGAGCAAAATTATGGCAATAAATTGATTGATGAAAATGGTATATGGGGCTATAGCTCAGCTGGGAGAGCGCCTGCTTTGCACGCAGGAGGTCTGCGGTTCGATCCCGCATAGCTCCACCAATTCCTACTCTCATTATAATCAATAGACAGTTATCCTGACTTATTCATTAAGCATATTGCTTCGTTATCCGAATGGATAATGTGCTCTTTAAAAATGTGGAATCCAAATTTAAGCTGAATTGAATTACTCAGCTGACTTATTACAATCTTTGATCGTAATGAATCAGTCGTTTAATAAAATTCTTGCTGAGAACACTCTCAAGTATATAACAAACATTGTTTTGTTATTGCTAAGTGTATGGCGATCTGAACGTTCATTGAACGGATCAGATAAAGATCGTTAAGGTAGTTATTTTCATATAACACTTTAAATGTGCTGTTTTGGCAAAGTATTTTTTCTTTGATCAAGGCGCAGACTGAACGACGGAAGGAGTGTACGTTTCGTACATGACTGACAGAGTGAAGGCTGCAACGCCGAGCAAAGGAAAAAGACGCAGCCAAAAAGATCATTTTGGGTTATATGGTCAAGTGACTAAGCGTACACGGTGGATGCCTTGGCAGTCAGAGGCGATGAAGGACGTGGTAATCTGCGATAAGCGTTGGTGAGCTGATAAACAAGCTTTGACCCAACGATTTCCGAATGGGGAAACCCACTCACATAAGTGAGTATCTTTTACCTGAATACATAGGGTATTAGAGGCGAACTCGGGGAACTGAAACATCTAAGTACCCGAAGGAAAAGAAATCAATTGAGATTCCCCTAGTAGCGGCGAGCGAACGGGGAGCAGCCCTTAAGCAATTTATGGTGTTAGTGGAAGGCTCTGGAAAGTGCCGCCATAGTGGGTGATAGCCCCGTACACGAAAACCCGTTTATTGTGAAATCGAGTAGGTCGGGACACGAGAAATCCTGACTGAACCGTCTTCGGACAAGGGGGGACCATCCTCCAAGGCTAAATACTCCTGACTGACCGATAGTGAACCAGTACCGTGAGGGAAAGGCGAAAAGAACCCCGTTGAGGGGAGTGAAATAGAACCTGAAACCGTGTACGTACAAGCAGTGGGAGCAGGCACTCTTTATTTATAAAGAACGTCCTGTGACTGCGTACCTTTTGTATAATGGGTCAGCGACTTATTTTCAGTGGCAAGGTTAACCGTATAGGGAAGCCGTAGAGAAATCGAGTCTTAATAGGGCGTAAAGTCCTTAACGGGACAAAGAGTCGCTGGGAATAGACCCGAAACCGGGCGATCTATCCATGGGCAGGTTGAAGATCAGGTAACACTGATTGGAGGACCGAACCGACTGTCGTTGAAAAGCCAGCGGATGACTTGTGGATAGGAGTGAAAGGCTAATCAAGCCCGGAGATAGCTGGTTCTCCTCGAAAGCTATTTAGGTAGCGCCTCGTGTCTCACCATTGGGGGTAGAGCACTGTTTGGGCTAGGGGGTCATCCCGACTTACCAACCCCATGCAAACTCCGAATACCAATGAGTGCAATCACGGGAGACACACGGCGGGTGCTAACGTCCGTCGTGGAAAGGGAAACAACCCAGACCGTCAGCTAAGGTCCCAAAGTAATAGTTAAGTGGGAAACGATGTGAGAAGGCCCAGACAGCCAGGAGGTTGGCTTAGAAGCAGCCACCCTTTAAAGAAAGCGTAATAGCTCACTGGTCGAGTCGGCTCGCGCGGAAGATTTAACGGGGCTCAAACTATTCACCGAAGCTACGGGTCTAGAGACTAGTTTCTAGAAACATGTTTCAAGGTTAGATTATGCCGTATCGAAGTTTAAGTGTTTATCAAAAAGCTTATCAGTTGGCGTTGGATGTTCATCGCTTAAGTCTTGGTTTTCCCAAGATTGAGCAATATGAACTGGCAAGCCAAATGAGACGTTCCAGTAAATCCATTACAGCAAACATTGCTGAAGGAATGGGTAAACAGGAAAGTTATGCTGAAGTGAAACGTTATATTCGAATGGCAATGTGATCATGCGATGAAACCAGAGTCTGGTTAGAATATTCCAAAGATTTGGGATACATCAATCAGATGCAATATGAACATTACAACTTCCGTTATCAAGAGGTTGGAAAAATGCTCAGAGGCATCATTAAACGATACACAACTACTTGATACTTGTATCTAGAAACTAGTTTCTAGGCGGTAGAGGAGCGTTCTGTAAGCGGTTGAAGGTGTACCGGGAGGTATGCTGGACGTATCAGAAGTGCGAATGCTGACATGAGTAACGATAAAGGGAGTGAGATCCTCCTTCGCCGGAAGACCAAGGGTTCCTGCGCAACGCTAATCGGCGCAGGGTGAGTCGGCCCCTAAGGTGAGGTCGAAAGACGTAATCGATGGGAAACAGGTCAATATTCCTGTACCTCCCTTGACTGCGATGGAGTGACGGAGAAGGCTAGGTCAGCGCGGCGATGGTTGTCCGCGTTTAAGATCGTAGGCTGGGGTTTCAGGTAAATCCGGAACGCCCTCTTAATGGAGAATGCCGAGAATTGATGACGATGTTCTAAGGAACAGAAGTGATTGATGCCATGCTTCCAGGAAAAACTTCTAAGCATCAGGTCAAGGGGGACCGTACCCCAAACCGACACAGGTGGTCAGGTAGAGAATACCAAGGCGCTTGAGAGAACTTGGGTGAAGGAACTAGGCAAAATGGCACCGTAACTTCGGGAGAAGGTGCGCCGGCCTTGGTGATGGAACTGCTCTTTATGGGCAAATGGCTTCCTAAGCTGAGGCTGGTCGAAGATACCAGGTGGCTGCGACTGTTTATTAAAAACACAGCACTGTGCAAACACGAAAGTGGACGTATACGGTGTGACGCCTGCCCGGTGCCGGAAGGTTAATTGATGGGGTTATCTTCGGAGAAGCTCTTGATCGAAGCCCCGGTAAACGGCGGCCGTAACTATAACGGTCCTAAGGTAGCGAAATTCCTTGTCGGGTAAGTTCCGACCTGCACGAATGGCGTAACGATGGCCACGCTGTCTCCACCCAAGACTCAGTGAAATTGAAATCGCTGTTAAGATGCAGTGTATCCGCGGCTAGACGGAAAGACCCCGTGAACCTTTACTACAGCTTCACAGTGGATCTTGATGTTGCTTGTGTAGGATAGGTGGGAGGCTTTGAAGCAGTAACGCTAGTTATTGTGGAGCCAATCTTGAAATACCACCCTGGCAATATTGAGGTTCTAACTCTGGTCCCTTATCGGGATCGAGGACATTGTGTGGTGGGTAGTTTGACTGGGGCGGTCTCCTCCCAAAGAGTAACGGAGGAGCACGAAGGTTGGCTAAGTACGGTCGGACATCGTACGGTTAGTGTAATGGCACAAGCCAGCTTGACTGCGAGACGTACATGTCGAGCAGGTACGAAAGTAGGTCATAGTGATCCGGTGGTTCTGAATGGAAGGGCCATCGCTCAACGGATAAAAGGTACTCCGGGGATAACAGGCTGATACCGCCCAAGAGTTCACATCGACGGCGGTGTTTGGCACCTCGATGTCGGCTCATCACATCCTGGGGCTGAAGCCGGTCCCAAGGGTATGGCTGTTCGCCATTTAAAGTGGTACGCGAGCTGGGTTTAGAACGTCGTGAGACAGTTCGGTCCCTATCTGCCGTGGACGTTGGAAGTTTGAGAAGAGCTGCTCCTAGTACGAGAGGACCGGAGTGGACGGACCACTGGTGTTCGGGTTGTATCGCCAGATGCATTGCCCGGTAGCTACGTTCGGAAGGGATAACCGCTGAAAGCATCTAAGCGGGAAGCCCCCTTCAAGATGAGACTTCCCTGGGAGCTAGACTCCCCTGAAGAGCCGTTAAAGACTATGACGTTGATAGGTTGGGTGTGTAAGTGCTGTGAGGCATTGAGCTAACCAATACTAATGACTCGAGAGGCTTGACCATATAACGCCAAAGTGATTTGTAGCCATACGCTATGAGAGTGTTAAGCAAGAATTAACAAGACAGCTTAAATGACGCGATTCCAGATTTAGAGGTAGAGATTAACTTCTTTACTTCGACTGTTTCGCTTGACGACCATAGAGAGTTAGAACCACCTGATCCCATCCCGAACTCAGTAGTGAAATGACTCATCGCCGATGGTAGTGTGGGGTATCCCCATGTGAGAGTAGGTCATCGTCAAGCACCAAATACGAAACCCCGACAGCTATGCTGCCGGGGTTTTTTATTTGGCGATTGATAATGATTTAGTAGCTCGAACATGGAAACGCAGCAGAGCTGCCCATGTGACAAAATCGTCGGGAACGATTTTGGACAGCCTTCAGGCTGGCCCCCGAAGGGGGTGAGGGCAGGAAAGCCCGAACAAAGTAGGTCATCATCCTAAATTCCTTAGTAGGAAGTTACGACTACACTGTAACCCCTTGTAATCAGAGGGATTCACGATGGTTTTACCACCTAAACCTATTCACCCAAAGGGTGAGCTGGCTGAACTCAGCAAACAGCTAAAACCAGCATCTATTGAAATAGAAACTTTTGAAGGAAAAGTTCACGTTGAGTGGGAACCCGGTGCATCAGTAACCCCAATGGGACAGCTACCGTTTTTTATTCAGTTTCTAAAAACCGGCTGCCGGTTTGAACCTTGGGTTGAAGATTGTCCGATAGTTTACACAAGCAATAACGCACCTAAAAAAGTAAACGTTCTTGGTTCTTTTCTTCTATCGATACTTTCAGGTCACAAGCGGTATGCCCATATATCAACATTAACAGGAGAGGGTGTAAATTCTAAATTACTAGGCATGACGAAAGTGGTCAGTGATGATTCGGCTCGTGGAGCACTTACCAGAATGGATGAGACAGAAGGCGTTAAATGGTTGCAGAATCATCTACAACAATGCTACGAACCTCTATTAAGAATCCCGTGGATAATGGATGTCGATGTCACAATAAAAACGATATATGGGAATCAGGAAGGAGCCGTCAAAGGATACAATCCTCATAAGCAAGGGAGGCCCTCGCACACCTATCATTCTTATATGATGGCTAATTTAAAATTGATTCTTGAAGTGGAGGTTCAACCAGGTAACCAAGGAAATAGTGCTCATTCATTACCAGGATTAATGAGCTTATTAAATCGCCTTCCAAAAGAATGCTGGCCTGAATTTGTTCGGGGTGATTGTGATTGGGGCAGTAATCGGGTAATGACTGAACTCGAACAAGCTGGGTGCGGCTATTTATTCAAAATGAAAAAGTCCAAAAACGTCAAGGAAACCATAAATCACGCGCACTACAGCGCAGGCTGGACTCGCTACGACAATCATTGGGAAGGCAAAGAATTTGAATTAAAGCTTGATAGCTGGGCAACAACAAGACGAATTATTATCGTTCGAAGACGGCTTCCAAAAAAATACATTTTATTACTGGAAAAAGAGAATAAAAAAAGACAAAAGGCTCTTGCCTTTATTGATGAACCAGAAGACATAAAGCTCTATGAATACTCGGTATTGGTAACCAGTCTTGATAAAGATGTTGTTTCTATCATTGATCATTATAGAGATAGAGCTGATTGCGAAAATAATTTTGATGAGATTAAAAATCATTGGGGCTGGGGTGGATATACCACGCAAGACATTAAAAGGTGTCGTTTTATATCAAGAATGGTCGCCCTAATTTACAATTGGTGGACACTATACGTAAGGTTAAGCAATCCAGATTCACACAGGGAATCAATCACGAGTCGACCGCTATTAATGAGCGCTATTGGAAAGATGACAGAAAGTAGTCGTCAGAAAAAAATAAGCATTACCAGCCAGCACAGTTTGATGAAAAAAATACAAGAAATGCAAACAAATTTGTGTGCTTTTTTTGATTCAATAAAAGCAATCACGCCGCAGTTGCCTCCTATTGATATCTGGTGTCGTATATTAACCCGGTCGGTGTCGAAATTTTTAATGAAAGGCCAAGTTATCACCCCAACTCGCTTAATCAACACCAGCTAATAAAATATTTTGGTTCACAATTTTTAGTAAAAGCTGTCTCAATTTGACGCGGTTCGATGGCGCTCAACTGATGAATTTAGGATCATGTACAGAGGTGCACCGAGTTACCATAGAGAGAAGCATCCATAAGAAACACTTACGCCTATGCCGTAAGCCTACATAGGTTTCTCGCATACAGTAGGACTTTGGGAATATGATGGATTTACGTCAACTCGCTCAGAAGTCCCCAGAATAAATTATGTTACCCATTTTGAATCTGGATGCGAAAAAGACAAATGCATTGATTCATCCTCGTTAATAAACGGAATAATATCGCCATCGACTGTTTTAAAGCCAGCCTTCTTAATTGGATAAAATAATGCAATCCTGAACTCGAATTCATGCTGAAAGAAGTCAGGCTTATATATTTTCAGCCCATGGTGGCCGAAGTCCAACATGAAATGGAGTATCCCGATTTAAATAAAGTAGTGCTGTCATTTTTCAGGGAAGCGGATCGTCGTGTTCTGCTTTTTGAGATAAAGAATACGGGAGTCGTGCAGGAGGCAGAGTTAACAGCAACCAGTTCATTGATAGTTGAAGAAACTCATACTGAGTTTTAAAGACGCAGCGAAACAATTCTTTAGCAATTTATGCGGCTTATACGATATCTCAGTATTTTAGCTTGCAAGCCTGATTGGTTTCCTTATAATCAGCGCCGTCTGTTGGAGATGACACATCTCTTGCGGCGGTAATGGTGGGCGTAGCTCAGTTGGTAGAGCCCCGGATTGTGATTCCGGTGGTCGAGGGTTCGAGCCCCTTCGCCCACCCCATTATCTTTTGTTCAGATATTCATCTGAATGAAAACCAAAATTTGTGGTGGGCATAGCTCAGTTGGTAGAGCCCCGGATTGTGATTCCGGTGGTCGAGGGTTCGAGCCCCTTTGCCCACCCCAAATTCCCCTTTCTTTTATTTTTCTCCCATAATTTTTTTGTACTTCATCTGGTCTTCATACATCTCCAGAAATACCTGATATTTTCTGTTGATATAGTCCTGTGAGCTGGCTTCTGGCCTGATAATCTCCTTGTACCAACTCATTGCCCGCATAGCTGATTCCAGAGAATCATGAATGCCTGATGCTAAAGAAGCGGTTAGTGCACCAGATAGCAGCATGGCACCAGCCTCTTCCGGTAAGCAGGCAGGAATATTCATAGCATTAACATGCTCCTGCATGAATAGCGGGTTTTTGCTTAGTCCTCCGGCGGCTGTTAGTAGGTCGAATTCATGGCCACTGTCTTTTAAGTGTTCGATATTATGTTTTGCTCCCAAAGCAATGGACTGAATCACTGCAAGATAGGCCAGAGCTAACGACTCTGTACTTTTATCTATCCGCAGACCTGACATCATTCCTTTGAGGCTCATATCCATTCTTGGGCAGTGATTGCCGGCAAAATAAGGTAGTACGTGCAGATCATAAGTCAGCTCTGATACTGAGCCGCCATTTGCTATAGATTTCAGCATCTGATTCAGGCAATGGTAAATACTGCATCCCTGACTGATGGCTAAATCCTGAACTACATTGAATGCAGGATGAGATTGTACGATGTGATCAATTAATGCCCCGGCGGCTGTTTGCCGAATGACGTATTTATAATGCCCATGAAAAGGTGAAGGCCAGGGACCCCAACAATAGGGGCGGTCTGCGGGCGTTAGACTGGTTGCCACGTAGACTGCTGAAGTGCCAACAATCATGCTCATGCGTCGGCAGAGTGTGTCTATGGGAAGCGAGTTGTCAGTCTCTGTACTGTCTTCAGATAAAATAGTGGCCAGCATACCTCCGTATCCATCAATAGTGCCTGCCGCCACGGGTGTTCCTGTAGGAAGACCTAACTGTTTTGCCGCTTCATTAGAAAGCCCATCAGCCACTGGTGAACCAAAAGGCATGACCTCGCCTCTTAGTTTGTCTGCAACAGAAATACCAAAGCGATGCAGTTCTTCTGATGAATGTCTTGTGCTGAAAGAAATATCAGTGCGGGTAAGAGCGCCAGTGCACTTCATGGTAAGAAAGTCGAAGAGATCCAGAATGATGTCGGTTTGTTGCCACAGTTCAGGATAATTCTGCTGCAGCCATAACATCCGTGCTGTATGGTTTTCAGGGATTAGGCGGGAGCCCATACCTTTTAGAATATTCGGATGTTGCCGGGATAAAGTGTCGGCCTGCTCCATGGCTCTTTGATCCATCCAGCCAATCACATTGGCATGTGGACTGTCTGGCAGTGAGACAGGTTCCAGATGACGATCTAATAAAGCAATGGATGCTGTGGTATCAATGCCAATAGCGGCAATCGATTCAGTGTGTATTGGATTTTGTTGCAGTAGACGGTTTACAGAATGGCAGAGTGTTTGCCAGATATTATCTGACGATAGTTCCATTTTTATAGGTGTTCGCCAATTCAGAATGAGCTCCTGATCAGAGCACAGTATTTTTCCGTTGGGAGTCACCAGAGCTGATCGTAAACTGGCGGTGCCAACATCAATACTCAGTAATACAGGTGGCATTATGCTAATGTCCCAGTCATTGTTTTCAGATAATCATAGACGAATCATAATAAGGACAAGGTTGGAGAACCGTTCATGCTGATGAGTAAGTTGATTGGGCATCGGGGCGTCGCCAGTCTGGCGCCTGAAAATACTCTGGCAGGTATCCGAAAAGCCAAGGAGATTGGGCTGGAGTGGATTGAATTGGATGTCACTCTGCTAGGGGATGATCAGCCGGTGATGATTCATGATGGCAAGCTCAACAGGACGACGGATCATCGAGGGCATATCAAATCATTCGGTCTGCAGGCGATGAATGATGTTGATGCTGGCAGTTGGTTTTCCAATGATTTTGTGGGGGAGAGAGTGCCTACTCTCATACAGACCCTTGAGCTGATCAAAGAGTTGGGGCTGGGTTTGAATCTTGAATTAAAAGTAAATCGCTGCAATACCCGACATCTGGCTTATATTGCAGCACAGGATTTGAGTCACGTTGAATTCCCAGACGACAAATTGGTGGTATCCAGCTTTAATCACAAGGCGTTGAGGTATTTCAGAACGCTTTCTAAAGCTCCAATAGGTTGCCTGTTTGGATCACTGCCATTGAACTGGCAACACCGCGCAAAACAGGTAAACGCTCGAAGCATTCATGTGAATGGAGCAAAGCTTACCAGGGAGAAAGCCTCAGCCATTAAAAAGGCAGGGTATGAACTCTATTGCTACACCGTCAATAATTCAGATGATGCAAAGCAGTTGACGCAGTGGGGAGTGGATGGTGTGTTTTCGGATGAACCGCAGAACCTGTAAGAAAGGGAAGATAACAGGCGCTGGGCCTGTTATCTGACGAATTCACATTTCGTCGAGCTCACGAATGTACTTGAATAGTTTTCGTGCAGCCACCGGTGGTTTTTCCTGTTCAGCTTCTTTTGCCGCGTTGCGAACCAGCTGGCGAAGATGTTGGTGGTCAGTTTCCGGGTATTTCTTCAGGAAAGCAGTCATGGCTGGCTGACCTTCCCCAATCAGGCGATCACGCCAGCGTTCCAGTTGGTGAAAGTGACGGTTGTATTCATCACTGGTGGCATCAAGGCGGGAAAGCAGTTCCTTGATAGGGTCTAGATCCTGATCCTGTAACAGCTTGCCAATAAACCCCAGATGACGTTTACGGGCGTTCATGCTTTTGATGCGTTTGCTTTCATCAATGGCAGCACGTAAGCGGTCCTGCAAAGGCAGTTTGTCCAGCAGGGATGGTTTCATCTCCATCAGACGGGAACCCATATCCTTGAGTTCCTGCATGTCGCGTTTCAGTTCAGCACGGCTAACATAGATGATTTCTTCCTGTTCTTCCTCGCCCCAGGCAAGATCGTCGTTTTTAGAGCGCTTAGTCATAATCTGAAGTATCTGTGAAATTGCCGCTAATTTTACTGTAGTTTGGAGAGGCTGTGTGATGTTTTTCGTACTGCTCAGAACTGTTTTTCAGTTTGGAATTGTTTTTTCCTATGGAAGAGCGGCAGAATACCTATAAATACTTGGAAAATTTCAGGTGGAATCATGGCTGAGTCTGCAAATACCGTTCTGGATCCTAGAAGTGAAGAAGCACGCCTGAAAGCGTTGACTGAAGAAATACTGGCTGAAGCCTCCCGTCAGGGGGCTGATGCCTGTGAGGTGGGTGTCAGCCTTGATGCAGGGCTATCCACCAGTGTGCGAATGGGTGATGTTGAAACGGTTGAGTTTAACCGTGATCAGGGTTTTGGTATTACCGTCTTACTTGGTAAGAAAAAAGGGTCTGCCAGCACTTCTGATGCTAGCCATGAAGCCATAAAGGAAACCGTAAGAGCGGCGATTGATATTGCCAGTTATGCTTCAGACGATCCTTGTGCCGGCTTGGCAGATGCTGAATTAATGGCAAAAGATCTTCCGGAGCTGGATCTTTATCATCCCTGGAATATCAATGCTGAAGAAGCCATTGAACTGGCGTTAACCTGTGAAGCAGCAGGACGGGAGTACAGCGATAAGATTGCCAACTCTGATGGTGCTTCTGTGAACACTCATCAAGGTTGCCGGGTTTATGGTAATAGCCATGGCTTTATTGGTAGTTATGTGTCGAGTCGTCATAGCCTGAGTGCTGTTTTAATCGGTGTTCAGGGCGAAGAGATGCAACGAGATTACTGGTATACCCTGGCTCGTTCTGCTGATGATATGGAAGATGCTGCTCTGGTTGGGCGAATTGCAGCAGAAAGAACCATTGCCCGATTGGGTGGCCGGAAAGTGCCTACCGGAGAAGTACCGGTTCTGTTTGCACCGGAAGTAGCTTCTGGACTGGTGAGTCATTTTCTGGGAGCTATCAGCGGTAGCAGCCTCTATCGTCAGGCTTCATTTCTGATTGATCATCTGGGGAAACAAATATTCCCTGAATGGATGAGAATTCATGAACAGCCGCACCTGAAAAAAGGAATAGGCTCTGCCAGTTTTGATAATGATGGTTTGGCAACGGTGGCTAAAGATCTTATTACCGAAGGTGTGCTGCAAAGTTATTTGCTCAGTACATACTCTGGTAGAAAGCTGGGTATGCCGAGCACCGGTAATGCTGGTGGTGTGAACAACCTGTTCGTTGAGAGTAATGCTGGAAACCAGCAAGAGTTGTTAAAGCAAATGGGAACAGGGCTTCTTGTGACCGAATTAATGGGACAGGGCGTCAATACGGTCACTGGTGACTATTCCCGTGGAGCAGGTGGTTACTGGGTAGAGAATGGAATTATTCAGTTCCCGGTTTCAGAGGTCACTATCGCAGGTAATCTGAAAGATGTTTATCAGAATATTGTGGCGGTAGGGAATGATGTAGACCGTCGTGGAAATGTACAGACAGGCTCTATTCTGGTTGAAAATATGAAACTTGCAGGCAGTTGATATTGTGAGTCAGCAGATATTCTTAAGGAGGACATTAAGCCGCTCCCAATGACAGTAACCCCAATCGGGAGCGCCCGGAACCATTGTCTCTAACCGGATGCTCTCGTTTGCCGTTGCCTTGCCAGAACCTGGTCAGTTTCTCCAGACAATTGCCCAGGTTCTGGCAAGGCCTTATCAATGCAGCCATCATATTACCGAACAGGTGCGTGCCACTTTTGGCCACTTTATGGGTAGATATCTCAACATCCATATCAGACTGAGCTGCATGTGCCAGATAGCGCTTCAAAGTTGCCACTACAAATGACAGCAAAATCAGGCTGAATACCAGAGTCATGGACTTGGTATTAAAGCGATGCCACCCGCCATAAGATTTAATCTCCTTGAATAGCAGTTCAATCTGCCATCTCAGGCGATAGGCCTGAAGAACCTCTGACAGATTGAACTCCGCACGATCCAGATTGGTGACAATAAAGACCCACTTACCTTTCTCACCATTCCAACGAACCACCAACCGGAAAATACGACCTTTCTGTGACGGCCATTCAACGTCCAAATCCATGCACTGATCTTTCGGGAAAGAAGACAGAACATCTTTCAGCTTTTGCCCTTGGTAGCGATTGTGATTCTTGCCATCTTCCCTGATAGCCTTATGAATAAACGGGTTGATGCTTTGAGGTGCCTTGCACAGAAAACAGCCTTCACGATCATCGATAGCGCAAAAAGACGCCAGTTCAAAGTAACCGGCATCAATGAGAATTAGCACGTAGGCCAGTGATGCTGGCAGTCTTGGCAGACAAGCTCTTTCACTGCGGGTGTCTTCAGTTAACTGCACCCGAACCACACTGTCTTCAAGCAGATCCATGGTCGTATGTAACTCCACAGCAGCAGGACTCACTTTGCTAAATCTGCCCGGAAAAGCTTCTTTTAGAGCCTTGTAAACCGCTTGCGATGAACCGTCATGAATCCAGATATTCTGGAAATCGGCAAAAGGACTATTACAGTCGAAAGCCATTACTTTACGGGAAAGGCATGCCAGACAGCGAACCCAGAGCCAGAGCACCAGTTCAGGCAAGGCTGTTTTCTTTACCTGATTCATCCAGGAATGATATGAGGTTTCCAGCTCGGTCATTTCATTAAACTTGCGATGAAGGTCGGCCAGAGTGGTGGCACAGCCATCACCTCCAAGACAGGTTATGAGGGAAATGATCAAAGGCAGAAACTCTATGTCCCTGTGCCGCAGGGTAAAGCCGAGTTTTTCAGCTTCGAGGGTCAACTCCCCCCTGTGTCAGCATAGTTGTCGCCTCTCCTGATTTATAAAACTTCAATGTTTAGGGGCGGCAGGATGAGAAAACAGTGGCTCGATATTCACCCGAAATGAAGGCGTCTGCTATTCAGAAAATGATGCCTCCCAACAACATGACTGTTGCCCAGATTGCCCGTGATACTGGTATAACGGAAACCACCCTGTACACTTGGCGCAAACAAGCCAGAAACCAAGGAGTGCCTGTGCCCGGAAATGGCAAGAATCCAGACCAGTGGAACCCTGAAAGCCAGTTGGCCGTTATTATCGAAACGGCTGCACTCAATGAAACAGAGTTGGCTGAATACTGTCGTAAAAAAGGTCTGTTTGCTGAACAAATACAGCAATGGAAAAACGCCTTTATTAACAGCCGTTCTACACTGATTGAGAGCCATGCCAGTACGCGCAAATCCTTGTCTGATGACCACAAAAGAGACAAACAACAGATCAAGAAACTGGAACGTGAACTGAACCGCAAGGACAAGGCATTAGCAGAAACTGCTGCCCTGCTGGTACTCACAAAAAAAGCCCGCGAGATCTGGGGGGAGCCAGGGGACGCTTAGTCTCTCTTCCAGATCGACGCAACGCTATCAGCCTGATTAAACAGGCGACCAAGGACGGGGCTCGACAGTCGAAAGCCTGTAAAGCCCTTGGCCTGTCAGAAAGAACCGTTCAACGCTGGATGCGAGGAGACGAAGTGGTATCAGATGATCGTAAAAATGCCGACAGACCAGAGCCAGTTAACAAGCTGTCAGAGGCTGAGCGGCAAGCGATTGTCGATGTTTGTAACAGTACCCGTTTCAAGAGTCTGCCGCCCAGCCAGATCGTGCCAACACTGGCAGATGAAGGTCAGTATATTGGTTCGGAAAGAACATTTTACCGGGTATTAAATGAGGCAGGACAACAGCATCATCGCGGGCGTGCAGCCAAGCCAAACAGGCATAAGCCAACGTCTTACTGTGCCACCGGGCCGAATCAGGTGTGGTCGTGGGACATCACTTATTTAAAGTCTCCAGTACGGGGGCAGTTTTTCTATTTGTATCTGGTCGAAGACATCTACAGTCGTATGATTGTAGCTTGGGAAATTCATGAAACCGAATCGGCTGAGCATGCGTCAGAGATGATTACTAAAGCGTGCATAAAGCATGGTATCGGCGCCTTAAGTGCACCACTGGTTTTACATTCCGATAACGGCAGCCCTATGAAAGGCGGCACCATGCTATCGACCCTGCAGCGTCTTGGTGTAGTGACGTCGTTTAGTCGGCCTCGGGTCAGTGATGACAACCCATACTCTGAGGCAATATTCAGAACCTTGAAGTACCGTCCAGGTTACCCACGCCGTGCGTTTTCTGATCTTGAATCAGCACGCAACTGGGTGCATGGTTTTACCCAATGGTATAACAATGAGCATAAACACAGTGGGCTGAAATTCCTGTCACCAGTGCAAAGGCATCGGGGTGAAGCTGAAGAGCTGATGAATAACCGTAGAAGAGTCTATGCAGAGGCTAAGCAACGACACCCTGAGCGCTGGGGTAGGCGTACGACAAGAAACTGGGATTTGGCTAATGAAGTCTGGTTGAATCCAGACAGATTGGCGCTTGACCAAAAGCTAAAGAAAGCAGCATGAGTTGAGACGACAACTTTGTTGACAAACACCGACTCAGACTGAGAAAAGCAACTCAGCAATGAGCGTTCAATGGTACTAATCTGGGAGGAGTTCATCTCGGGTGGCCACCATAACTTGCTTGTTCAAAACAAGTTTGGCTGCCTGAGGTGAGCTTTGGTTCCAATATTGGCAGTAGTTGTAGGCTTAATGTCTACCTTAAGAGCAGATATTAGTCTGCTGACTCTGCTCATTCCAGCAAAGATTTTTGTGATTTTTCTTCCGGTTTGGTGTAATGGTAATAGCGGATGATTTTTTCAGTCAACCCGTTTCTGATCTTTCCTGTTTGTGTTATCAGAAAATAATAATCAACAGTCGTATATATTTTTGAAGATCAAAGATAACTCTAGTGTTGCAGCAATTCTTCATCGAAGTTTCATAAGCCAGAATATTTAGTGAGGCTGACCTCTACTCTCTTGTTTTTGTTCTAAACTGATACTTTATTTGTAACTATTCAGCACCCAGCAAAGGATGGTTGTTGTAATTCTTAAGAGCTATAAGCAGAGCCTCAAATACATGATGACCCTGCTTTCTCGCCGATGATATATAACTTCGTATCCGACTGTACCACTTGGCACCTTTTTCACTTCTGAAGCTGCCGGATATTTTTTGCTTCACCTTGCCGTTTCGAACATCTTGCTCACTTCCGTTATTATCGAAGGGGACGGCAAAATCAATCATGAACCTTAAGGTTTCCTCCTGAAAATTCACCAATCGTTTGAAGAGGTTGAACGCTTTGGTGTTTTTTACTTTGTCGAGTCCAAGCTTCTCACGACTCAGCTCCATAGATTCTGCTTCTTTGTCCTTAGCCTTTTTAGCTGTCCGTTCGAAGACGGCTTCGATACGCTTGCAAATAACTTCCGGCATACTCTGCATGCCTGCTTTTCGAAACCCCTTGGTTAAATGCCAAGCCAACCTCAATAAGCGCTGAAGACGGGCAGCAAGATAATTGCCATCTCTGTCTATGACACCCTGAAGCTCTCTTAAATGGTGAGCATTACACAACGCGTGGGCGGCAGCGTAACGAAAATAAGCTTTGTAATGGTCGTGTACCAGAACTCCGCAGAACAACAACAAAACACCCATTTTCTCCATGGCTGAGTGTCCTTTACTGGGATCGAGGTGATACAGCGTCCATTGATCAGTGCGCATGACGTGCATCCACCAAAGTGTTCCACAGACCCTCATACCAGTCTCATCAGCACCGGCGACGGGTTCGTTGATGAGTGCATCAATGATGACTTGTTCTGTGGAAGCCAGCTGGGTGTACGCAACGTCCTGAAACGCGCAAATTGAGCCGGGACTAACCTCAAGACCGAAGATATCCCAGAAAAATTCTGACACACGCTTGTAAGGAATAAGCTGAAATTGACACAGGTAGACTGCAAATGCCTGAGTTTTCGGGCCGTACTGCACATGAGCATTCACACCCTCAGGAAACCGGGCCTGGTTTGTGTGCCCGCAGGTGCATTCTTTAACTTCAGCCACATGAGCTGTCACTTCGAAACAATCAAAACAACCCGGTTCAAACACTTGCCGCTCTACACATCGAATGGGTTCGACAGAAAGGAGCGACCGCTGGCAAATTTCACAATCTTTTATCGGATAACAGTGAGTATGGTCGGGGGCAGCGACCTGTTTAAGTGTGCAGCCCTTGTGACCAGGTTGTCCGCCAACGTTACGGTTTGACGACTGCCGTAGACTTTTTGGGTTTGGTTTGTCGTCATTCGCTTTTTGATCAGGATTATTATCGGCTGCTGCATCCGCATCGCTCTTGTTTGAGCTTCCGGGGGACGGTGGTTTGGCGTAACCGTCGGTAGATGGCGGCTTGCTGCTGTTTCGACTGTTTAATTTCAACCTGCCTTCAAGCTCTTTGCAGTGCTCTTCCAGTTTTGCAAACTCCGCTTGTTGCTTGGCAATAATGGCAAGCAGCATCGCGATAGTTTGAAAATCTGGAGCAGATTGGTTCATGGTCATGGCAGCGCAGGAAAAAAAACTTACCTCTAATTTGGTACAAATTCTTAAAAATGCCAGTTTATTTTTAGGGGGGCTGAATAGTTACCTTTATTTACTTTATTTACTTTATTTACTTTATTTACTTTATTTACTTTATTTACTTTATTTACTTTATTTACTTTATTTACTTTGTGCTTTGGCGCTTTTTGCTGAAAGCTAAAAATATGGCTCTTCAGGGATAACTGTGGGTAAATCGAGTAGATTTTAGGTAGAAAAGCACCTGCCGAAAACTTCTGTAAGTTTTTTAGTTGCAAACAGAAAACAACAGAAGGCTCGACAGATGCTCATAAAAACTATCCTCAATAAATGCCATAAACTCAAGTCCTTTATTTATCAGTCGGTTGAACTTGCCATCTATCGAGGTGCAGAGGTACTCGACATTACGGTTGTCCCCAGAAAGAATGGGCACGCAATATGCTCCGGTTGTCAAAAGCCTGCCCCCGGTTACGACCGACTAAAAATACGACGATTTGAATTTATACCCCTATGGGGATACAGAACCTTCCTTCTTTATCAAATGCGCCGGGTAGATTGCCCTACCTGTGGAGTCACTGTTGAGGCGGTCCCATGGGCTGAAGGTAAAAAGGAGCTGACCAAAGCGTATATGCAATACCTCGCATTCTGGGCAAGGAAATTGTCTTGGAAGGAAGTAGCCATCACCTTTAACACCTCATGGGAAAAGGTCTTTCATTCTGTTGAATATATAGTGGACTGGGGGCTTAAACACCGTTCTCTGGATAAGATAAAAGCCATTGGTGTTGACGAGGTAGCTTATCAGTTAGGCCATAACTATCTTACCCTTGTTTATCAGATCGACACCGGCTGTACACGGTTATTATGGATTGGCCAGGAACGAACTGAAGCAACCATTCGCAGCTTCTTTGACTTCTTCACAGAGGCCAGAAGTAAGCAGCTGGAATTTGTTTGCTCAGATATGTGGCCCGCCTACGTCAAGGTTATTTCAGAGCTTGCCGGACAGGCTCTTCATATCCTTGATCGCTTTCATATAGTAGCCAAGTTGAACAAGGCGCTGGATGAGGTCAGAGCTACAGAACACAAGAAGCTAAAGGCTGATGGTTACGAACCTGTGTTAACAAAAGCACGCTGGTGTCTACTCAAGCGGAAAGAGAATTTGACCGAGAAGCAAGAGATCAAATTAAAGACTGTTCTTCAATACAACTTGAAGAGTGTCAGAGGCTATTTGCTGACTCAGGAGTTTCAGTTGTTCTGGGATTACGTGTCACCACATTGGGCAGGTAAATATCTCGATCGCTGGTGCACCCGGGTCATGAGGTCAAAGATAGAACCCATGAAGAAAGTAGCCAAAACGGTTCGACGACACAAACCACTTATCCTGAACTGGTTCAAGGCAAAAAAGGCGTATTCTAGCGGTAAAGTTGAAGGGCTGAACACCAAAGTAAAACTCACTATGAGAAAATCTTATGGTTTCAGAACCTACAGATGCGCTGAAATCGCTTTATATCACGTACTTGGCAAGCTGCCTGAACCAGAAATGACCCACAGATTTTACTGACGAGGCAAAAATATTAAGTGGAATAGATTGTTGTCTGTTTTTGAAATTTATCATGGAAAGTGTTTTCGATGACCATTCATCTTTTCATGGTGAGGTTTTGTTTCTGGGCGTTGCTAGCCGCATCACAAAATGCTAAAGCATGGTTCGGCTGGGATAGTGTATCGTTTCCGGAGGTAGAACCATCGGGGTGTTATTCGTCACCATTGATTGCTACTTTGCAAGACTCAGGAAAAAGGGGTAAGACTTTACTAAATCTTGAGCCAGGATGGTTATGGTCAAATGGTGCTCAGGCTTCTCTGCTAGTGTCATTGCCAGTAGAGGAGGTTCAGATTGTTAGCTGGTTTCATCGTAATAGCGGTGATTGTGAACAGATGTTGATTATTCCACCTGACCAGAGAAATATGCCGCTTCTATCAGCTTCAACTGTACCGGATGTTGTCACAGAAACTATTGATCCTGTGACGGAATTACCACCTTTTCTTCATCGGGAAAAAAGACAGAATCTGATTCAGAAAGTATCGCAGCGTTATCGGAAGCCTCCTTATTTAGGCATGATGCGATCAATTGCTTTGCTTTGGCATCAAAGAAGGAAGTCATTTCTGTTTTATCGGGAGTCAGATGCAGTTTCCATGCTGTTAGAGGTTCCGTTGAATGTAACTACTGTGAATGTTGAAGGTCCTGTTTCTTTTGCCTGGCTACATGGTTCCCACGTGCTTGTTGAAGTAATTGATTCTACGGGAATATGGTATACCACTGATGATATGGATCCAGTTTTGGAATTTCTGGCACTGCTTGCTGGTCATAATGGTCTTGTTGGTACCTATACCAATGAGGCAGGGAAGCTTATTTATGTCATGGTAACGGGATCCGGTAAAACTATTTTTATGTCAAAGCAGGAAGCCATAAAACTGCAGCTGCTTTATGACTTGATTTCCCGTATCAAACATTTACCTGAGCAGTATTTTCAATTGGAAGCGGGAGGTGGGGTTGCTCCGGAAAAATGGCAGGCTGAACACAGGTCAGTTCCATTTTCGGTGTTAGCAAAACTAGCGCATCTGCTTGCCAGTTATGAACGGAAAGAGAGTATTCTGAACCTATTTCAGCAAGCCTATGCGGTAAAAGAAACGCCTGCTAACAGAAAAGGGAAAAAGGGCAAATCTAAAGGGAAGAAGGAAGGAGGGAAAAAGGGCAAATCTAAAGGGAAGAAGGAAGGAGGGGGAAAGGGTAAAGGCAAAAGGACCGATAATAGCCATTCTCTATCATCCGGTGCTACACCTATGGTTTCTACACCTATGGTTTCTACACCTATGGTTTATGATAGAACTGAACCAGATCCACCGCGGCATGCTTTCTTTATAGCTCCTAAAAAAGATGCTCCAAAAGTATTGACTGACAGGTATGAGCTGACTCAACTACTGAAACGCTTATCCGAGTGTCACGATTTATTAATAATCGTAAATCGAGACATACTTCAGGATGATCTACCTATGGCTCTAGGTATGGCTCTTTGTGCCATGAAAAATTTAGATGGTGTTTCGGGACTGATGGTATCAAGAGAGCTCCATAAGACGTTACTTCGAGGAGGCAAAAGAGCTAACATGCCATTGAGAGCTGCAATTGATAACATCATCCCCGAGTATTTGGATTATTTACACTTTGTCGTAAATATTTATCAACAAAAAATCATGGAAGTGTATATATCTTCGACTACAAAAAACACAGGCGGTCTGATACAGGATGTTTCGTCGCCGTTGTTGTTCGGCGGTTTGATATCAATGCTCTATAAATCAAGAAGCTTGTTCTGGCATCCTGATTACACTGAAAAAATTGATCGCCTCTCGGGAAATCTCCGGCAAGGTATCGCTCAGAGCCTGAGCGCAGTGTTGCTATTAGGCGAGCAGATAGCGAGGGGCGATCCTACAGTGAGGCTTCATCTTTCAGAAGAACCATTGTCGGTGGATCAGCGTTCGGAGCGACAAGTAATGGATGACATCCTTAAAGAGCTTATTTTTCCAGATGAACTAACTTACACCTGAATCCGTGATTTCTTAATTCAGGAGACGTATTTCCATCCTTATTAACTCAATCCCGACATAAGGAATCGTTATTTCCTTAACCTTCACAAAAAAAGAGACCGTATTGCTTAAAAAAACAACAGAAATCTAAGCGTTAGAGAGTATTTTGTAATTCCTATGCAAACAAAATCCTACCGACTCAACGGCATTTTTGATTCAGTTTAATAATGAGAACGTATTGGCTAGCAGAGCATCTTTTCAGGGAAAAGCTTCATAAAGGCGCGTAAACCAGGACTATGACGGCCAAACCGTAGAATAAACTGATGCCCTTTTTCCATAAATCGTGCAGCCTGATAAATCAGCTCCTGCATGACCGTTTTGATTCTACGGCGGCTGGCTTTGTGACGGACGGGTGATTCCGGTCCAAGCAAGCAGGTTTGACCCATGTAACGTAAGATATTGTAAGTTAGGGCACCAAGGCACATGACAAGGTCATTTGTGTCAAATTTTCCAGATGGAAGTCTTTCAAGATCCATATCGGTCTTGAATTCACTGTGGAACTGTTCGCTGGTCGCATGATCTTCATAAAGCAATATAACGTCATCATTGCTGTACCCGTCCTCATCCAGTGTCGTCCACCAACCATCAAGTTCATAGTCTGGGGTTAAAAAATACTGCCCCACTGAATCCGTGGTTCGCCTAATAATACGGATGATAAGGCGCTGCTTTCCGTAGACAGTTTCATGGATGACGGTGTGTGTCGCATAGTGCTTTCCGGGGCGAAGCTCATCCCACTCCACGCCAGCTGTTTCAAGTGTTGGAAGCCAGGATGTAGCCGTGTATTGTTGGCGGGGATTGAGTTTGGTGATGTGATCAACGTTCTTATAGCGAGCGACGTCTTTGCGTGTGTCCTCGGCATCATGAGCACTGTCGAGACGTAGCAATATCGGTTGCTGAGTAAGACGACGAACTCTGTGTAATATGCGGTTGAGGAATGGTAAAAAATCGTTCTGAGAATGCTGTGAACCGGGACGAAGCTCAGCCCCCATACACCATCCCTCCTGCCCGAGGTAAGCCATAATGGGGGCATAACCAAAGAACTTCTTGTAAGTATATTGAGAGCCCTCTTTTTTGGTCTTACTGTTATCCTGAGGAGTAACATCTATATCGAGCGGAATATGCTCAAAGTTATCGAGTTTTTTGGGAAGAGGAGTGACCGGTGCATTGAGTTCAACCAATAACTCGGCAAGGGCTTCTTCAATTAGCGGTATCAGTTCTGTGGCATCTTCATTAAAGCGCTGCCGTAGCCGACTGGAAGACGGCATCTGTTTAATACCCATGCTGCGCTTGAACCAGTCATCGTGACGATAGTTGTCAATAGAATCAAAATTGGTTTTACCTAAGGCGAGTAAGCCGATAAAAGCACGCACCAGTTCAATGTTGGGAATCCCATGGCGCTTCTTAATAGAACGGAGTGAACGTTTTAAAGATGTGTTTTTGTTTAGGGCACGGCCTACGAAACAGAGCCCTGCTGCCGGGGTATAGAATTCGCTCTTCGATTGCTCAAATTTGAGTTCCACAGAATTTCACTTATTGGGTGAGATTTTGAATAAGTGAATTCTAGCCTACAGCTACTGGCAGGGCTGGGTTTTTGTGATTTTTTTATCACCTGAACTCACGGATTCAGGTTACATGCTCAAATCTATAGCAGTGAATTTACAGGAATTTTGGCAGACCGTCTTATTAGAGCAAACGAAAGCAAGCGATTACTTGGAAGCGGACATAATTCTCCTATTCCAGGGTTTACTAGTATCCCTAGACCCCTTGCGTCAGCATGGTTTACCACAAAACGAGGTACGTGGTTTTGAGTTATTGCATTACCAGAGACATGAAAGTCTAAATCTTGATGTGTTTTTGGCAACCGGAGCAGAGGCCCGACAAGCTTATTTCACAATTATTGGCCGATGGCTGGAAATGGTTCGTGATGAATATACTTTACAAGGAGCAAGTTACCCAGTAGATGATAATATAATAAAAGGTATTGAGGTATTTTTTCGAAAGGAGCTTTTCAAACTTCGCCATCGTTACTCAAAACTAAGAGAGTCTCATGGCTATGTTGCACTTAGGGGTTGAAAGCAACATCGTTCCAGTTTTTTGCAATTACTGGTCATAAAAGCCCAGTCTACATGCCTAAAAAGAGCTCAAAACGCCAGTTTCTTTCCGGAATTTGAGTTTTTTATGCGTACGATGGTTTCGAAAAAGCAGTTCAACCCTTTAATGCAACATAGCCGAGTCTCATAGTGTAAAAGAGGAGTTCTTGGAGAATGCAATTCAATTAACGGAGGAAGTTTTATCTTTGATACAGGTGTATGAAGAAGGAAAACTGAAGTTGGCAGAAGATAGTTTTAGTCAGTTGGCTCTAGAAGAGGAGTCACGTCTTAATAATCAAAGGCTGTTACGAGAGAGTCAACAGACTATGCTCAGTTATCAGCAAAAAAAACGCGAATTAAAGGGTGAAGCTG
>CBDBOO010000116.1:0-25861 GCA_965208385.1 Endozoicomonas sp. | reverse complement strand
GGCAGGGAACCATTGTTGGCGTCATCAGTTACAACAAGATTTCGCACTCATTGAAAAAGGTGGAAATAGGCTACTGGATTGGCTCGAAATATCAGGGCAGGGGCATAGTCTCCAAGGCGTGCCGGTTTATGATTGATCATGCCTTTTCCGAGCTGGCAATGGAGAAAGTACAGATTTCTGTTGCTACTGAAAATGCGGGCAGCAGGAAAGTGTGCGAACGGTTGGGGCTGAAACTGGAGGGCATCATTACCAATGCTGAAAATCTGCATGGCGTTATTGTGGATCACGCGGTTTATGGAATAAGCAGCAAAAACTGATTACTTTATTTTTTCATCGCCATTTCGTGGGGAACACGAAATCCATAATGCACGAACAGCAGCCTGACGCCACTCACCTCTGATGCACTCACCTCTGATGCACTCACCTCTGATGCACTCACCTCTGATGCACTCACCTCTGATGCACTCACCTCTGATGCAAGAGCGATGGAACGATTTCACCCGTCGAAGGTGAATGAGATCGAACAAGGGAATGATTCATCGACTGATTGAAAAATAAAAACAACCAATCACCGATAACCTGTGATCATCTCTGATATTGATCTCAATCAATTCACAGAATTTAACAATAGTTATAAAGTCCTGCCAGGAAAAACGTTTGCGCAAACGTTTTTACAAACGTTTTTACATAGTTTTATTCCGGTAGTCGTCATGAAAAAAGGCAAGCTCATCAATCCTTCACTCTCCAGAGTTGTTGCCAGTCTCGGTCATGGTCAGGGGCTGAGTATCTGTGACTGTGGTATGCCCATTGGCAGGGATGTTGAACGTATTGATCTGGCACTTACCCAAGGTGTTCCCGGATTTCTGGAGACTCTGGATGTCGTGTTGACAGAAACCTGTATAGAGCAGGTGATTATCGCGGAGGAATTTTCCTGGACCAGTCCGCAAATGCATGAATCTTTCCTGTCACGTATCCAGCGGCTGGAAGAAGAACAGGGAAAACCCGTTGAAGTGGTTGAAGTGCCCCACGAAATTCTGAAACAGCAATCGGATCAGTCGGCTGCCGTTGTGAGAACCGGAGAGTGTACGCCTTACGCCAATGTCATCCTTAAATCTGGCGTGGTTTTCTGAGGAATTCTAATGATTGATCCTGTGTTCCAAATGATTGGTGTGGTCAAGGAGTTTCCCGGAGTACGAGCTCTGGATGAGGCCAGTCTGAATATATATCCAGGCCGTGTCATGGCTCTGCTCGGTGAAAATGGTGCCGGTAAGTCCACTCTGATGAAAGTGATGACCGGTATCTACGAGAAGGATGAAGGCAGCCTTAAATATAATGGTCTGGACGTTGCCTTCAAAGGCCCCAAAGATTCTCAGGTTCGGGGCGTCAGTATTATTCATCAGGAGTTGAACCTGATTCCTGATCTGTCCATTGCTGAAAATATTTTTCTGGGTCGCGAACCACTCAGACGCTTTGGCAGAATCGACTGGCAAAAAATGCGCACTGATGCCAAGAGTTTACTGAATATGCTGGATGTGACCTATGACCCGGCTACTGCGGTTGGAAAACTGAGTATCGGTGTTCAGCAAATGGTGGAAATTGCCAAAGCCCTGTCGTTTTCGTCCAAAGTCATTGTAATGGACGAACCCACCGATGCGCTCACTGAAAAAGAAACAGAGAGCCTGTTTAAAGTTATTCGCCAGTTGCGCTCAGAAGGTAAGGGCATTGTTTATATATCACATCGATTGCAGGAGATTTTCCAGATCTGTGATGATGCCACTATTATGCGTGATGGCCGGTTTATAGATGAAATGCCGGTGGCTGAATTAACCGAAGATACCATTATCCAGAAAATGGTGGGTCGCGCTCTTGAAGAGCAGTATCCACGTGAAGAGGTAACACCGGGTGCCCTGACACTTGAAGTGAATAACCTCTGCGCAAAAGGGGTGAGTGATGTCAGTTTTACATTGAAACAAGGGGAGATTCTCGGTGTGTCCGGTTTAATGGGGGCTGGCCGAACCGAACTGATGAAAGCCATTTATGGAGCAAACCCGGCAACCGATGGCCAGATAAAAGTATCCGGAAAAAATATTGCTGTTAAAGCGCCGGGAACCGCACTTGCTTCAGGTGTTGTTTATATTTCGGAAGATCGAAAAGGCGATGGGTTGGTGCTGGAGTTGGCCGTTAAGGAAAACATGAGCCTGTGCAGTCTTGATCAATTCACTTCTGCGGGAAAAATCAATAAAGCCAGTGAGCGCACCTCTGTGCTCGATTTTATTGACCGATTTAATATCAAAACACCCAGTGAACGTCAGCTTATTAAAAACCTCAGCGGCGGTAACCAGCAGAAGGTAGCCATTGCCAAAGGATTAATGACCAACCCTGACGTATTGATACTTGATGAACCGACCCGTGGTGTTGATGTTGGTGCCAAGAAAGAAATCTATCAGTTAATTAACGAATTCAAGGCCCGGGGAATGAGCATCATTCTGGTGTCATCCGACATGCCTGAAGTCTTGGGAATGAGTGATCGTGTACTGGTCATGCACGAGGGAAAGATCACTGGCGAGTTTCATCAAACTGAAGCTACCCAGGAAAAATTGATGCGCTGCGCTGTTGGTAAGACGGCTGAAGCCGCCTGATTCGGCGTATAATGAGGTTTAATCATGACACAAACAACCATGAATGCAGTACCTGCAACAGGCGCCAGCCGTTTTAAAATCAACAAAGAATTTTTGTTTGAATACAAGTCAGGTATAGCCCTGCTGGTGTTTATGCTGGTTGTCTCCATTATCAGTCCCAGCTTTTTCAGTTCCAGTAACCTGCTGAACATTCTTCGTCAGACATCCGTGAATGCCATTATTGCGGTGGGCATGACCTTTGTCATTTTGACCAGCGGTATTGATCTGGCTGTAGGCTCTATTCTGGCTCTTACCGGAGCGCTGGCGGCCACGTTGATTGGTATGGACTTTGGACTGATGGCGGTGGTGACTATTACTGTCGCTGCCGGAGCTGGTCTGGGATGCCTGAGTGGCGCCATTATTTCCAAAGGAAAAGTTCAGCCCTTTATTGCCACTCTGGCGACCATGACTCTGTTACGGGGAGTGACTATGGTATTCACCAATGGTCGTCCGGTTTCAACGTTTGGCGGATCAGCATCCGAGGCTTTCTCAGCCATTGGTACCGGTTATCTGTTTGGTATTCCTGCACCGGTTTATCTGATGGGACTGGTTTTTGCCCTGGCCTGGTATGTACTGAATCATACTCGTCTGGGTCGCTATGTTTATGCTCTGGGCGGTAATGAATCGGCAACCCGTTTGTCCGGCATAAATGTCGACCGTATTAAGCTGGCGGTATATTCCATCAGTGGCGCTATGGCTGCCATTGCCGGAATTATCGTTACCAGCCGCCTTGCATCTGCACAGCCAACGGCTGGAACCAGTTATGAACTGGATGCCATTGCCGCGGTGGTTCTTGGTGGTACCAGCCTGACTGGCGGCAAGGGTCGCATAATGGGTACTCTGGTAGGCGTTCTTATTATTGGTATTCTCAATAATGCCCTGAATCTGCTCAATGTCTCTTCTTATTACCAGCTGATTGCCAAGGCTCTGGTTATTCTGCTGGCGGTGCTGGTGGATACCCGGTCTGGTAAGTAATTCAAAGCTCTTAACTAAAAGGTCGGAATTACCGGCCTGATTTCAGAAAACTGAGGTTGTTGTCCATGTCTTTCCTGAAAAACAAATCCATGAAAAGTGTGCTGGCTGTTGCCCTGACTGCAGGTCTGGCACTCACCGGTTGCAGTAACCCTGAAGATAGCAAGGTGGAATCTGCCAGCAGTCAGAAGAGTCTGGCGCTGGTAATATCAACACTGAACAACCCTTTCTTCGTGACGCTGAAAGAAGGCGCAGAAGCGAAGGCACAGGAATTGGGCTATCAGCTGACTGTTCTGGACTCCCAGAATGATTCAGCCCGGGAAATGACCAATGTTGAAGATCTGACCGTGAAAGGCGTCAGTGCTATTTTGATCAATCCAACGGATTCCGATGCAGCCGGTAATGCGGTGAGAATTGCCAATCGTGCAAATATTCCGGTGATTACCCTGGACCGTGGCGCTAACGGTGGGGAAGTGAAATCTCATATTGCTTCCGATAACGTGGCGGGTGGTGAAATGGCGGGTAAATTTATCATCGAACAATTGGGTGGCAAAGGCAGTGTTCTGCAACTGGAAGGTGTTCCGGGTACGTCTGCAGCTCGCGAGCGTGGTGAAGGCTTTATGAAAGCAATCAAAGACAGTGGTCTGGTTCTTGCCGCCAGTCAGCCAGCAGATTTCGATCGCACCAAAGCTCTGAATGTGACCGAAAACCTGCTTCAGGCAAACCCTGACGTTAAAGCGATTTTTGCCCAGAATGATGAAATGGCCCTGGGTGCTATTAAAGCGGTTAAGGCCGCACAAAAAGATATTATCGTTGTGGGTTTTGACGGAACAGATGAAGGAATGGCTGCCGTTAAAAACAGAGAGCTGGCTGCAACTGTAGCGCAGCAGGCGAGCAAAATTGGTTCTACCGGTATTGAAATTGCTGACAAGGTACTGAAGGGTGAAGCGACCAGTGCATACACTCCGGTTGAGCTTCAGCTGATTGTTAAGTAGCTGTAAACAGTGTGTTGAAAAGAGCATCAGATATTGATGCTCTTTTTGTTTGGAATTTATGCTCGTGCTCTCGGGGGTTTTATGAGCAAAAAGATACTCGTTCTTGGCAGTGTAAATGCCGATCACGTGCTCAGGGTAAATAATTTTCCACGTCCTGGTGAAACAGTGACAGGCATGAGCTACGACATTATTCCCGGTGGTAAGGGCGCTAATCAGGCAGTAGCCTGTGCCCGTCTTGGCGGAAATACAGGTTTCATGGCCTGTATTGGACAGGATGCCTTTGGTAACAATATTCTTGAAAAGTTTGCTGAAGATGGTGTTGATACAACACTGGTTGAGCAAATTGAAAACATCAAAACCGGTGTGGCCATGATTTTTGTGGATGACAATGCAGAAAACTGCATTGGAATTGCCGCGGAAGCAAATCTTGAGCTGGATGCTGAGCGAGTTCAGAAGAACAGAAAGGGCATTGAAAGCGCAGACTATCTGTTGCTGCAACTGGAAACGCCCAATGCCATATTGGAAGCTGTAAAGCTGGGACGTGAGAGCAAAACCACCGTTGTTTTGAACCCTGCTCCGGCCAGAGCGTTGTCTGATGAAGTGTTGGCCTGTGTTGATATGATTACTCCCAACCAGACTGAAGCTGAAATGCTCACAGGCGTGGCGGTCACATCCAGAATTGAGGGTGAGAAAGCGGCGAAGGTATTTCATGACAAAGGGATTCAAACCGTGGTGATTACCATGGGCAAACAGGGTGCCCTGCTTTCAGAAAATATAAACGGCAATATCAGTAGTGCCATGGTTGAAGGTTTTAAAATGAATGCCATTGATACCACCGCTGCAGGAGATACATTTAATGGCGCACTTCTGGTGGCTTTGTCTGAAGGTAAAACCCTGACTGATGCTGCCCGGTTTGCCAATGCCAGTGCAGCATTGTCTGTCACCCGACATGGTGCGCAGACGTCCATTCCTTCCCGCAGCGATGTTGATCAGTTTCTATCAAGCCGGTAACTATTGAGAATCACTATTGAGAATCACTATGGCAACCATTAAGGATGTCGCCAGGCGAGCCTGTGTGTCTATTTCAACCGTATCACATGTTTTGAACGGTACCCGTTTTGTCAGTGAAGATACCACACAACAGGTTCAGCAGGCCGTTAAGGATCTGAACTATAAACCAAGTGCTCTTGCTCGTAGCCTGAAGACCAACCGAACCAACACTATCGGGATGTTGACCGGATCGAATACCAATCCTTTTTTTGCGGAAGTGATTCATGGTGTTGAAGCCTGTTGTTATGAACGAGGCTATCATCTGGTGCTCTGCAATTCCGGAGATGATCTGAATAAACAGGCGTCTTATCTGCAAACCCTTGAAGAAAAACGCATTGATGGTTTACTGGTGATGTCTGCCAACAGTGATCCGGCTTTCTTTGATCTGCTCAGGGACAGACAATCAGACCGAAGAGTAAGACCGCTGGTCGTACTCGATTGTCATGAACCGAATCTTGAAGCAGATATTATTATGGAAGATCCTGAGCAGGGAGGGTATGAAGCAACCCGCTATCTGCTGGCGCATGGGCATACGGCCATTGGGTGTATCAGTGGTCCGAAAGGCATATCCCCAAGCAGTGGTCGATTAGCTGGCTATGGCCGTGCCATGGCTGAAGCGGGACGGCGTGTTGATAATAACTGGTTGCTTGAGGGGGAGCTGACTGCCGAAAGTGGCTATCAACAGGCTGTTAAACTGCTGAATCATGGCAAGCTACCCACGGCACTTTTTATAGGCAATGATTTGATGGCCATGGGAGTAATGTGCGCTATTCAAGAACGAGGGTTTAAAATTCCTCAAGACATATCGGTGATCGGTTATGACAACATTGAACTTGCGGCGTATACTTTTCCGCCCCTGACCACTATCAATCAACCAAAAAGTGAGCTGGGCCGGTTGGCTGCCAATACACTGATTGATCGTATTGAAAATCCGGCGATCAAGCCTGAAGTAAGAACGTTGAGATCCACTCTGGTCGAACGCCAGTCAGTAAGACCAGTCAGTAAAAATTGAAAGGAACAGAAATGCCAAATCAGCTTGAGCAATTGAAGGTGATGACCAAGGTTGTAGCCGACACGGGTGACATTGAGGCAATCCGACGTTATCAGCCCGTTGATGCTACCACTAACCCATCTCTGATTCTTAAAGCCGCTGAACTTCCTGCCTACGCCGACTTATTTGAAGCGGCGCTGGCCTATGGCCGTAACCAGTCTTCTGATAAAACGGAACAGATTCGACATGTTTGTGACTGGCTGACCGTAGGTATTGGTAAAGAGATTCAGCAGGTGGTTCCGGGTGTTGTTTCCACCGAAGTGGATGCGCGCCTTTCTTTTGATACAGACGCGACACTGGCCAAAGCTCATCAGCTGGTGGAACTGTATAAGCAGCAGGATGCTGATCCCTCAAGGCTGTTGATTAAAGTGGCTTCTACCTGGGAAGGGATCAAGGCGGCTGAGATTCTTGAGAAGGAAGGTATTCGCTGCAACCTGACGCTACTTTTTAATTTTGCCCAGGCTCAGGCCTGTGCCGAAGCGGGTGTTTTTCTTATCTCGCCTTTTGTTGGTCGTATTCTCGACTGGTACAAAAAAGCTGAAGGGCGTGAGTTTGAAGCCACTGAAGATCCGGGTGTTTTATCGGTTGCGCGTATTTATAATTACTACAAAAAACATGGTTACAGTACTGTGGTGATGGGTGCGAGTTTCCGTAATACCGGAGAAATCACCGAATTAGCGGGTTGTGATTGTCTGACTATTGGTCCCGGGTTACTGGATCAGCTGGAAAACACTGAAGCGCCTCTGGTTCAGAAATTATTTGCAGACACACCTGTCTGTGATGAGGCTAAGGTTGTACTTGATGAAGCAGCCTTCCGCTGGGAAATGAATGAAGATCCAATGGCCACTGAAAAACTGGCTGAAGGGATTCGCAACTTTGCCGGGGATCAAGTCAAACTGGAAAAACTTATTGCTGCAAAACTGTAGTTATTATTTATAAATCGGGCAGCCTGGTTGCCCGATTCAGTGATTCATTCACTCTGCTTTTTTTACCGCCATGGTAATTCTTGAGATACAGATTAAACGTTGCTTGTCATCTTCAATCCGGATTTCCCAGACCTGGGTGCTTCGACCGATATGCACTGGACGGGCAGAACCTGTGACGACGCCTGATGTTGCAGAGCGAAGATGATTGGCATTTATTTCGAGTCCGACGCAGTAAGTTCCTTCTACCGCACAGAAATTAGCTGCCATACTGCCCAGCGTTTCAGCAAGAACCACTGAGGCGCCGCCGTGTAATAATCCAATGGGCTGTTTGGTGCGATGATCAACAGGCATGCTGCCGCTGAGATAGTCATCGCCAATATCAGTTATTTTGATGCCAAGGTGTTCACACATATTGTTTCTGGTTAACTGATTGGCTGTTTCTAAATCGGTTGTTACTTTCCAGATGGACATATCAATTCCTGATTTTTAATTCTTCAATAAACTGTATCTGTCGTTTCATTTTTGAGAATAACAATCCTGGCTTAATTCATAAACAGGATAATCAACGAGATCTCTTTTTAACGAGACCTCTTTTTAACAAGACCTCTTTTTAACAAGACCTCTTTTTAACAAGACCTCTTTTTAACAAGACCTCTTTTTAACAAGACCTCTTTTAACAAGACCTCTTTTTAACAAGACCTCTTTTTAGAGAGAGTTCAATAACCGCTTTGTACGCCAGCAGTTATCCTGACTGGAAATTTCTAGCTGAGGCTGTTTTGCAAGATACAAAACAGCGGCGAACTTTTTCAGTGTTCAGATTGTCCAAACGTCTGAATATTTTGAATATAAAGTTGTATGGAGTCTGAAGTGCTGATTATTGCTGATACCCCTCGCCTGATTATCAGAACCTGGCAGGAAATTGATCTGCCAGATTATGCATCACTTCTGGGTGAAACCCTGTCAGACAACACAGGTTCAGATTGTTCCATTCCATCAAGTCGGGCAGAAAATGAACTATGGTGCTTTCAGGCAGAGATGGATCGGCGAGGCTGGTCCCGATGGGCTGTTGAATTGAAGGAAGGTCGCAAGCTCATAGGGTATTGTGGATTTGCACCTTACGGTAAAGATGTTGAACTGGTCTGGCGTTTTCAGCCTGAGTTTCGGGGACAGGGGCTTGTTGTTGAAGCCGCAGAGGCTGTGGCTAAACTGGGATTTGAAACGTTCAGGTTTGATCAAATTATTTCGTTCACTAATCCGGATAATGATTTTGCCCAGAGCGTAATGCTGGAGTTGGGAATGACTCTGGAATGCTTTGAGGGCTGGAGTAGCGTGACGGTTGCACGATATAGCCTGACTGCACCGGTGTAGCACGTCGTTGATGGGACTGGACTATGTTTACATTGGCTGTTTTCAGCCATACAGAGAATGGGAAATCCAGCATTCTCTCTGGCTGCTCACCGGATTCTCCGGTTTTTTAATGCAGAAAAAACGGTCTGAAAGCTGGCCAAAAAAAATTACAAGCCGAAAATATTTCCGGGTTAATAACATATTGGTGATTTTCAGTGCAGTATGATTTTATCCATTTCTCAGATTGTCAGTTAATTCCGGCGGGAAAGGTTAATTTCGATATCAACCCTCTATTACGATTAGAGCAGTGCATCGATTCTATTCTGAAAGAGTGTTTTGATGCGCAGGCCTGTTTTATTACCGGTGATCTGACCCACTGGGGTGAAGTAAAGGCTTACCGTGAGTTGGAAAAGGTGTTAGCCAGACTGCCAATGCCCTATTTCTTATTGATGGGTAATCATGATTCCAGATCAAATTTTCTCTCTGTATTCCCCGAACATCCGAAAGACACCAATGGGTATATTCAATTCTGTCAGGATACGGCTGCCGGTCGGTTGATTTGTCTGGATACTCTGGATGCAGGTAAGCGTGGAGGCTATCTCTGTCAGAAAAGGTTGAATTGGCTTAAGAAGCAATTACTGACGGATGCACCGGTTTATCTGTTTATGCATCACCCGCCTTTCAAGGTAGGTCTGCCCAGTATGGATAACGATGACCTGCAGAATAGGGATGAGTTCTTTGCTTGTATCGAGCCTCATAAAGCCAATATCAGGCATATATTTTTTGGGCACCTTCATCGACAGGTATCAGGAAACTGGCATGACATCAGTTATTCATGTCCTCCATCACTGGTACATCAAACGCCCTTTGATTTTGTGAATGACAGGGTGTCTGAGCTCTCACTGGAACCGCCGTTATATCACAGGGTTTTTCTGGATGATGAACAGGTAGTGATTCATGCCAGGGATTTTCAGAGTGACCAGTCAATGGTTCGTGTTCAACAGGCCACTCGATATTTTCCAAAGACACAATAACGCACTGTTTCTGTTGCACCCTGTATATTTCACGGGAATATATACGACCTTCAGGATTGTTGAAGCTCACACCCTGTAAATCAGTTTTTATCAGGTAATTGTTAGTATTCCAATAGGCAGGGGCAACAGGCATATCCTTAGCCAGAACTAATTCGGCTTCGGAATAAAATCGATTTCTCTCGCTCTAGGAGCCTGACCGAGAATCAGCTATTCCCCATGCTTATACGACATCGGTAACAGCGTATAAGAAGCATCACACGCAGGGCGCAGCTACAGCTGCTTACGTGTTGAGATATGTAATTTTTCCCAAAAACTCGACTATTTATCACGAGCATACAAAATATATACGACTTCGTACGCTAGTGATACCAAGGGGTTTAATGAAACGTGGGGAATTGCTGACCGAGAATAGCGTCCGTAGCGAGGACCGTAGAAAATTGAGGATGAAAATTTGGTTTTGAGAGGCGAGTAGCGAGCTATTTAACGAACAAAAGCGAATTTTCAGACCAATTTGCTACGACCGCAGTAGGACAGTCTGTTCTCGGTCAGGCTCCTAGGAGCCAGACCGAGAATTAACCCGCACTGTCAAAGTAAAAAGCTAGAATTCAAAATCGATCAACATTTGATCGATTTTGGAAGAGTTTTAGTCATACTTAACCATTTCAAGCCTTTTCTTACCCTTTATGCTGCATTTCTCAACCTTTTTACATCTTCAAGACGGATTGATCCCGTGGATACCGCTGTCGCACATTTTTTCATATTGTGCGCCGCGCATACCAGTGAGAATTCCGCATCTACTTTCTCTTTACCTCTGAGGCTAAAGCCCCGGAAACCGGAATTCTTAATCTGACCAAACGGTGGCTCTGCAATTACCTTGCGATGGACGTATACCGCCTTCGCTTCTTTTGTCTCCATCTTTTTATTCATGGCCTGTCGCACGACTTCAAATTTGTCTGTACGAATCACCCGGCCAGCTTCTTTCTTTGAGCCGCTGCATCTTGAGCGATAGGGACACTCTGTGCATATATCTTTATCTGCACGATAACCTTTCCTTTTGGCCTTGCTCTGGGGCTTGGTGACGAGCTTTTTTCTGGCGGGACAGATAAATACATCCGCGTCGGCATCGTAAGTAAAATCCGCTTTGACAAACTTCCGGTCAGAATTTTCAAGGCCTGTCCCTGCGGCCTTTTCCTGACGGTCCGTGGCGACATAGGCATCAATACCACTCTCGTCCAGGGTCTGTAGATTTGAGCCCGAATTGTAGCCATTGTCCAAGCTCATCTTATCCACAGTTTCACCCTCGGTGGTCTCGGATAATGCCGCCAGGGCTGGCTCTACTTCCTGTAAATCATTCGCGCTCTGGCTGACGTGTTGGCCAACGATAATCTGGTTATCTTTATCAACGCTGATTTGTGCGTTGTAGCTGTATTCACAGTGTCCTTTTTTGCTCATGATCCGGGCGTCATGATCTGAAAAGCTGATTTGTTTTTTGTCGTCTATCAGTTCGCCCGGATGAAGCGTTTCTTCACGCTCTTCAAGCGCCTTTTTGGCTTTCTTAATTTTCTCGAGACGCTCTTGTTTGAATTGCAAGTCTTCAGGAATACTGTAGCCATTAGCCTCCTGATAAGTGTCGTCTTCTTCCTGATCACACTGGCGGGCTTTATTGATCAGATCATCAATCTCAGCACTCAGTTCTGCTTCTTTAGCTTTAAGTCGACCATAGCTCATGGCTTTGTGCTTTGACGTACTGGCTTTGAATTTAGACCCGTCAAGACTGATATGGCCAAGAGAGGCCATTTTAAGCTCCAGAGCGAGTTTGACGCTTTGCTTAAAGCAGTCATGGAAGAATGTCAGGTGATCTTTACGGAAATCGCCCAGCACCCTGAAATTAGGGCAGTTCATTTGGGCGATGTACATGAAAGCCAGGTCCTGTCGGCATCGCTTTTCAATTTCACGAGAGCTGAACACACCATGGCTATAGGCGTAGATCAGGATGGAAATGATCAGCTTGGGAGGATAGGCATGTTGGCCGAGATGATGGTACTTGCTCTCAACTTCAGAGGTATCTATGTACTGAAAAATAGTTTCATAGACATAGCAGTCATGCTGCTTGGGAAGTAGATCAAAAATATTGGTCGGAAACAGCAAGTGCTGATTAAATTCAACAGGGCTGTCCTTAAATTTTGGTGGTGGCAACATTTGGCATTATTAGAATCAAGATTTGAGGCCTATCTTAACAGATAAGCCTGTTCTCGGTCAGGCTCCTAGTCAAAAGTATGCAGATCCTGCTGAAGAAGCTGAATATACTTTGCCGTGAAAACCCCCGAATTCAGGGCGCAAATAGCCGCCCTGCACAGAACAGGGAGCTATCGTATTAATCACAGGCTCAGGCTTGTTGTTGAACCTGATTCAAGTAGCTGTACTCTTTCAGTTTGTTTAACCAGCGTGACGCATTTATCCTGACCATCAAACCCTCGTAATCAGTGTCAGGATTAATATAAGACTGTCGTCGTTTGAGTAAGGTATAAATTACACGGATCAGTTTATGCGCAATGGCAATCAAACTTCGTTTGTGCTCCCTGCGAATCACCAGACTCTGATATTTCCCTTAAACTGACTCTTTGCCTGATAGCTGCGTTAGCCACCTCACACAGAGTCGTTTTGATCATCTTATTCCCTTTTCGGATACGACCATTTTTGCGCTTCGCAGCACTCTCGTTATTGCCCGGACAGAGTCCAGCCCAGAAGGCGATCTCCTTCATACCGCCAAACTGGCTCATATCATCACCCATTTCTGCGATCAGTGTTGAGCACTCATTTCGCTGACTCCGAGTAGAGTCTGTAATATTTTCCAGGCTTCTTTCCAGGATTCTTTCCAGGCTTCTTTCCAGGCTTCTTTCCAGGACTGAATATTGTTCAGAATCTGGACTTCTAGCTTATGTTGCTGCTCACTCAGGAAATTGATGTGATCACGGATGTCTTTGAGCATAATAAGGTGGGAAGGTGATAACTTCTCGTCCATGCTGGCCATCAGTTGCTTCCTGGCAGCCTTCAGTCGACCATCAGCCTTCTTGATAATCTCTTGAAGAGATTCGCCATCAATCAAAGCATTCACCGTGCGCTGCCCTGATTTTCCGTTGATGTCACTGATCAGGCTTGTCAGTCGGATACCACTGTCGTCCAGAGTTTTATGAAGTCGATTATTCTCATTGGCCATTTACTTGACCAGTGTGTCTCGCGACGAGTCAGTAAACACAACTGCTCCTGATCCGGATGAGGCACAAAGCTCGGACGCACCAAGCCGCAGTGAGCAAGGTGGGCGAGCCATTAACTGTCCAGCGTATCGGTTTGCGACCGGGTACATTCTTGACATTCCGGGCGTTCACCACCCAGGTCGTCAGTTTGCGGGCAATGATGGCCGCGTAAATACTTTTCGGCTCTACCTCAGATTGTGTGGGTAAATTTCAGCGATTCACCCCTCTTGGATAAAGATCAAGGCCACCACAATGAAAGTAAATTGCAGTTTTGAACCTTTCTCTGTTTCTGTAGCCGTAGGCTCGACCCTTGAGTCGCTGTATCTTTCCATTCATGCCTTCTGCACGGCCATTGTCGGCTTTCAGAACTATTGCGTTAATAATTCCCCACAGGTGTTCTTTGATCATCTTGGCCACTTTACGAACAGGTTCAAGCCGACACCTCAGTGCCCAGCTCAGCCACCGTTTCCATGCCTTGATAGCCCAAGCTCGTGATGTGTAATTCCACAGTGTCATCGCCATCTCTTTGATGGCCCAGGCTCGTGCTGTTTTCAGCTTTGAATCACGCAACGGCTCGAACGCTTCCCACTTTTCATCGCTCATATTTTCAGGATTTGTTAGCCAGTCAAACCGGGTACCTTTGAGTAAGTCTGACCCTGTAGACATAAGCGCTTTATGCTCTTCTATGCGAACTTTATTGACCGCATTGCCTAAGTACTGGGCAACATGGAACTTGTCAAATGCTATTCGCTCCCTGGCTTCTGGCACATGCAATGTGACTGCCTTGATAAAGGGCTTCCACATATCCATGGTAACGCATTCAATACCGGCTTTCTGGTCTGGCGTCAGGGTCTCAAAGTACTCATTGAGGCTGTCAGCTTTATGGTTGTCGGCCAAATGTAAAACAATGCCTTTTTCATGATCTGTAACCACAGTGACCTACTCACGCCTCTTCTGGAATGAGGTTTCGTCAACGGCTAACCGTTTGGGATTGTCGTGTACTCTGCGTGCCAGACCTCTCGCTACTGCACGCTGTTGGATACCGTCGATGGCATTCCAGCTAAGCTTCATTTGTTGGGCAACTGCACTGGTTGTTGCCTCTTTCAGCCAGTCAATAACAAGTGCTTCAAACAAGGCCGTAGAACCAGAGTTCGGTTCAGCCCATGGAACCTGTATTGTTTTTACACCGTGATCGGAACATTGTGTACGCGGAACATCAGCAATAAGGATGGTTTGAAACTGGCAGGTATCCAGATGCCGCCACTTCTTCTGACGTCGATCGTAACCCGGAGAGGGTTTATCACAAACACTGCATTTAGAGGGCTTTTTGCCATCATGTTCGAGAAAGATTTCGACTTTTCCTTCAGTAATGGAGAGTTCCACGTGAGCGACATGCCACGGAGTTTCAACGCCAAGTATTTTAGAGTAGAGTTCTTTATCGCGCATGTCGGCATCCTTGCCTTGAAGTGTTCAATATAGATTAAATCACCCACTAAAATTAGGGAAGAGCCTACTTTTCCAGTAAACCCCTGTGCTTTTCATCACGACCAGATCAATTAGATGCTCTTGAAGGAACTGCTTGAAGGAACTGCTTGAAGGAACTGGCACATTAGTTCCCGCCTTTACGGAAAGTACCGAACTCACGGGTTAATACTTGAGTGTCGCCTTCTGGCATTTCTTTGCGAATGGCCACCATGACCATTATTTTGTGGAAATCATTTTATGGAAATCATTTTATGTAAATCCGTCATTCACCACCTACTTTGATATTTCCCCTACCCCTGCAGCGCAAGGGTTTTGAAATTTGACCACCTTATTGTAAGCATAAACGTACTTCTCCTGATAACGAGTACCCAATCAACCTTTCATGGATATCCATTCATGAAAAACACAAACAAGAAAAAACCTCACCTTCAGCAGCCGGAGATGACAGGGACAAGCCTCCGTGCATTGATCTTGCTGCTCTCACACTCCCTCTTGAGTCAGGAATAAATTGATTGGTACGTTGACCCTAATATAAAGATAATTGTCGCCTGATTCTCCGAGATGCCAATCACGTGCTTCTCCGTTCCGTTGATCGTCTGCACATAAATGCCATCAAAGCAGCAGAAAATCCATCTGCCCGTTGGGTTCTGGGCTGGCTTTTTCTTCATTTCCGGGAACGTTCGGCTCTGCTTCTTCAACTCATAACGGATTCGATGTTGGATAGCAGCATAGACCATCAGGCAAAGTGTCATCACCATTAACAATGCCTCAATGCGTTCCGGTTTCTTCAGATAGAGGGAAGACACCAGAAAGTCCGGACTTTTTAGAAAGCGAAAGCCTCGTTCAACCTGTTGCTGTGATTTGTACGTCCTCAGTAGTTCAGCGCTGTCCAGTCGAGTAGTATTAATGTCGTTGGTAGCCAGCACAAAACAACCCAGTGATGCTTCGGCATCCTGCCGGGTTTGCACAGCGATCGAGCAACAACTTGTTACGTAATATTCCAGGTGGTCGGGTTCCGCTCCATTAACAGGTCGTCCTTTGCTCTTGTAGCAGGGCTTGGCGATAACCTGAGCCTCAGCCTGACAAAGTTCAGACTGCTTCTGCCATTGCCTAAAGGCTTCCATGGCCTCCCCTTCGCACTGGAACGCTTTTTTGCTCAACTTTTCCAGTCTCTCGCACTCTTTCAGAGACTTTTTCTGCATACGCCTTGTCAGCGTCTTCTGTTCGGTTTCCTGGCGTTGCTGGTTGCGAAACAAAACCCAGCGTTGCTCTACGTTCGCATAATTAGACGACACTTCTGTAGCTTCGTAATGGTCAAACCCCTCCACTGCTTTCATGGTTCGTGAAGGCGCACTCCTTACCAGCTCTTTGGCGGCACCAATATTGAGAGGAACTCTGGAAATAAACAGCTGATCCTGCTGGTCAAGTTCCTGGATTGTCCCTGCCACATACAATGCTGCATCGCCAATAAAATAGCGGGCTTCCAGTGCGGCTTTGAAACTCTTCAAGTGCTTGGAAACCACCTGTTTGAAACTGGTCTTATCAGTCACATTGCCACTGGTTGCTTTCATAAACAACGGGATGCCTGCCCGGTTTTCAGTCAACAGAAGCAATATGGCCTGGTTCAAATCCGGGCGGTGATCCCGGCTGTAACCTTTGCAAAGCCTGATGCAGTTGAGGTCTTCATCGCTCAGATCGCTATCGCTATTATAACGACCATCGACGTGGAAGCCGGTGCCATCAAGGTTCAGCGCGTCGCAAGGCAATTTGAGATGAGTTGCAACCTTGATAGCCAGCTCAAAATAGACTTTACTGACATCCAGATCAAAGAGTTCATCCAGTGCTCTTCCCAGAATCTTGTCGTTTAAATGCTCTGGTTTAATCCCTTCCCTGATCAGTTTGTTGAGAGGTTTATTGGCAAAGAACTGGGGGAACATATGGAGAGATTGCCCCGTAAAGCCGAGGCCATTGAGGATCATGCCGACAATGGCTTCACCGTGGGAGACATTCCATTCATCCGCTACCTTGGGTGCACGTCTGTCAATGTGATCGGCTATGCCCAGCTCTTTGCACATACCTGCCACCAGGCCGAGGTGATCCATGTTCTGAATCTGAGTGCGATATTGAATAGGAGGCATAAGGCTGTTTCCTGATATTTGCTTTTTTGATAAATAGCAGAAATCAGGAAAATGTCAGGTTAGGTGGTGAATGTCGGGTAAATCATTTTATGTAAATCAATGCCTGCACAGTTTTTCACAATGGTTTGCATCGTCTATGCTCCAAACGTTCACGGAGGAACGGCAGAGCCTGACGGGCTGGATCGGAGCGCCATAATCTCACTTGGAGAAAAGGGCTGTTTGCCGTGCATTCAATGTTCCAGAAATGGAATGGTGCCAGTTCTGAACCATGAGATAAGCGAGGGTGCGAACGATCCAGCCCAGGTCAATTTGGGTTCAGGGTCTAAAAAGCCACTGCAAAGACAACGACCACTGTTGGGCTCTGCACCAGACTATAGTGGCAAAATCTCATTTTCATGGTGCGGGGTGACCGGAAAAGGTCATGAGCTTTTGTGTCTGACATACCCCCATTGGGGTGGATTCTCACTCGAGTGGTGTCGTATACCAGTAAGCATTAAACTCGTGTTTGGCCGTTACCCATCCTTATCTGAAAAATCGGTGCTATGATGTTTCACCGAAACGCAAGCCTTGAAAAAATGGTCAGTATGAGACTTTCACACAAGTGTATGGTGTTTGTTGTGTTGTTTTTCGTATCTGGAATTCAGTACGTCTTGGGGGAAGAAAATTATTGCGAAGACCTGGATATGTTGATTGATACACGACCAGGTACGAGTCGGAATGAGGAAGTTGAAAGGGAAGGGAATCGAATTACGTATTTCGGTTTTGTTGCGGACAAGGCCAGGACTTTTTCCTATTTTCAGTCTATTGAGGACAATCCCGATGTTGATCCTGAACTCAGGGAGTTGTTTGGGCGTTATAAACAAGCTTTGTGTGCCTACGATAAAGGTAAGATTCCGGAAGAAGGGATCGATCTTTATAAGTTAGCTGATATTCTATCTGTTAAAGCGATCAGGCCAGAAGATTATTCGCATGCAAGAGATCTATTTTATTACGAAATTTTTTATGATGATGCAAGCTGCAAATCAGGTGTGTTATGCGATTCTAAAAATAATGATACGTGGCGTTACATAGCGAATTATTTAGGAGAGATGAATGTCTGGACGCAATTTGACGATCCTTTGGTCAACAGGGTCAGTGTGATTATTAAAGAGATACAGGAGGTAGTGCCAGGCTGTGTTCTGGAAATTGGGGCCGGAAGAGGGATTCTGGCACAAGCCCTGACAAAGAAGGGTGTATCACTAAAAGCGATCGATAATTTTTCAGGTTTGTTTTTCGTCAACTGTCGCGCCGAAAATAGCTGTAATGCAAATAGCGTTGTAATCAATCGTGATGCTTTCTGGAAGGTTGAAAAGCTTAATCGCTACCCTATTGTTGTGTCCGTTTGCGGACCTGACGAACATAGTATTATTCAAGAATATGCCTATGAAGACAGAGAGAGAGTATTTCTGTTTTTTCATACCAATGTTCAACATTGGAACACGGATGATGATAGCTATAGACACAAGCAATGGGGGGGGTTCGTGTTTAAAAATAATGACGATATTCATATGATATTTGTCATCAGTTTCAATATTGGTGTCAAGGCGATCTTTAGGAATATGGGGTCAGTCGTTGTCGTAACGAGCGGGCGTCTGGGGTCAAGGATGGCTGATGAAACGAATAGTGACGTTATCAGACGAATTAAAGGGGAAATGGATGCTGCAGGTGTGAATTATCAAAAACAATATTTTGATAAAATGAATGAGATCTTCCACGTTGTAACAAATGCACAGGTTAAATATAAAAAAAGTCTTGACGATGAAATAAAACACCAAAAATACCCAGCGAAAGAAAGTAAAGATTCCAGCAGATTGAAAATGAAGAGAACCGAACTTTAGAGCTTTAAAAATTAAAGGACAAATTAAAGGACAACAAATTAAAGGACAGCCAGTGCGCCGAGATAAGTCGGCAAGAGATTGAAGGTGAAGCCCTTCATCCGGTAAAGTCTAGCAAACCGCCTGAGCTCTGACCCGGGAAGGGTTGTGCAAATACGACGGCTATCTGGCTGGATTAATCCCTGATTGACCGTTCTTCACTTGAATGATTTTCTTTCACTAATGGTTGTCTATGAATTTTAACGATCCGGCTATTTTAAAATCCTGGGAAAGTAACATTGTCGAGTATATGCAGGGTCTGGAGCATAGTACTGATGACGCCTCCCACGATTTTTCTCACTTTCAGCGTGTCTGGCATACTGCCTGTCAGATTATGGATCATGAACCGAGTGCCGTTAATAGACTGGTGGTTCTGGCGGCCTGTTATTTTCATGACATTGTCGTACTTCCTAAAGATCACCCGGAACGTTCCAATGCATCGGCACTGGCTGCGGAGAAAACCAGACAGTGTTTGTGTGATATGGATTTTCCATCGAATCTGGTTGATGAAGTTTGTCACGCAGTCATAGCTCACAGTTATTCGGCTAATATTCAGCCAGAAACCATTGAGGCCCAGGTGGTACAGGATGCTGATCGCATGGAAGCGTTGGGGGCTATTGGACTGGCAAGGGTTTTTTACACAGCGGGCATTCTCAAACAAAAACTGTTTGATCCTGAAGATCCACTGGCTGAGCGTCGGAATCTGGATGACAGAAAATATTCTCTGGATCATTTCCAGATGAAATTACTGAAAATAGCCGGCACCATGAAAACAACCGCCGGACGCGAAATGGCTGAACGTAATTCTGATTATCTTCGGGATTTTATCAGCAAGCTGCAAAAAGAGCTGGAAGGTGACTATTCATGAATGACATGAATGACATGAATGACATGAATGACATGAATGACATGAATGACATGAATGACATGAATGACATGAATGACTGAATATTTTGTATGGTTTTTCTTAGAGAAAGCCTGAAAAAATACGTTAACTACCTAGTTAAACTTTGTTCAATGACAATATCAGCATATACTCTGTGCAGTCTTGTCGGAGTGCGTTTAGCTGAGATCGCTTGTCTGCCAGTGCAGACAGGCAAATCCGTAGAACCTGCACGGGGTAATACCCGCGAAGGAAACAAGAGAAAGCTGAAACCCGGACGCTAATCCCAAATTGTTCGGTATTCTGAACTCTGTTGCTAATGACACCGGCAAGCCAATACACCTGTATGGATAAGGTAATATAATGGCTTGCGATCAAAAATCTTCCCTTGAATCTTCCCTTGAATCCTCAATGAATCCGCTACCCGAGCGTGACAAGCTATTGAATGATGTTTGTCGTCCATTTCCTGCATCGAAAAAACACTATGTGACAGGATCGCGCGCCGATCTTCGTGTGGCAATGCGTGAAATTAGCATTGGTAACCGTAAAGGCGAATACAGTAAAACCGAACTGGAGGATACCTTCCGGGTTTATGATACGTCAGGCCCTTATACCGACCACGAATTCAAACATGATCTATTGAAAGGTCTGGATGGTATCCGTAAAAACTGGATTAACGACCGGGCAGATACTGAGCATCTGGGCGGTCATTCATCCAATTATACCAATACCCGGACCAGTGATATCCAGTTGGAAAAAATCCGGTTTCAATCAAAATTTCAGGTTCGCAAAGCGCTGGCTGATAAAAATGTATCGCAAATGCATTATGCCAGACAGGGAATTATTACCTCTGAGATGGAATACATTGCACTTCGTGAAAGCATGGGGCGTACGGATAAGGATGTTATTACACCCGAATTTGTCCGTAAGGAAGTGGCTGAAGGCCGGGCTGTTATCCCCGCGAATATTAATCACCCTGAAGCAGAGCCGATGATTATCGGGCGTAATTTTCTGGTGAAGGTGAATGCCAATATTGGCAACTCGCCCACCACTTCTACTATTGAAGAAGAAGTTGAAAAGTTACTCTGGTCCACTCGCTGGGGTGCCGATACGGTGATGGATTTATCCACAGGGAAGAATATTCATGAAACCCGTGAATGGATTCTGCGAAATTCTCCAGTGCCTATTGGTACTGTACCCATCTATCAGGCTCTTGAAAAAATAAAAGGCAAGGTGACTGATTTATCCTGGGATGTTATGCGCGATACCCTCATCGAACAGGCTGAACAAGGGGTAGATTACTTTACCATTCATGCAGGAACTCTGAGAAATCATGTAAAGCTCACCAGAAACCGGGTGACAGGCATTGTATCTCGGGGTGGCGGTATCCTTGGTCAATGGTGTGAAATACATGATCGCGAGAATTTTCTGTATGAACACTTTGATGAAATCTGTGAAATCTGTGCAGCCTACGATGTGACATTATCCCTGGGTGATGGCTTGCGTCCAGGCTCCGTTGCTGATGCTAATGATGATGCTCAGTTTGCTGAGTTGAAAACTCTGGGTGAGCTCACACTCAAAGCCTGGGAGCACGATGTGCAGGTCATGATTGAAGGCCCCGGACATATTCCCATGCAGCTGATCAAGGAGAATATGGATAAGCAGCTGGAATATTGTCATGAAGCACCTTTCTATACCCTTGGACCTTTAACCACTGATATAGCGCCGGGCTACGACCATATTACTTCCGGTATTGGAGCGGCCATGATTGGCTGGTTCGGTTGTGCCATGCTTTGTTATGTCACGCCTAAAGAACATCTGGGATTACCCAACAGAGACGATGTAAAAGAAGGGTTGATGGCGTACAAAATAGCGGCCCATGCAGCAGATATTGCCAAAGGCCATCCCGGAGCACGGCTCAGGGACGATGCGCTTTCAAAAGCACGGTTTGAATTCCGCTGGGAAGATCAATTCAATCTCTCTCTTGATCCGGAAACTGCAAAAGCCTACCACGATGAAACCTTGCCTCAGGACGGCGCCAAGGATGCTGGTTTCTGCTCAATGTGCGGACCGGATTTTTGCCCCATGAGAATGACCCACGATGTCAGGGATATGGAAGAGGCCTGAATTGTCTGAATAAGGATCAGTCCTGAAATAACCTCCTGGTTAGTTGTAGTCCCGGTTCTATAAATACTGGAAATACTGGAAATACTGGAAATACTGGGTGCCAATTTTAGTAATCAGGATTTTAGTTCGGGACAGTTCCATAGGTGATCGCAGACCTTCGGGTGATTTCATCTTGCACGAAAGGGGGGAGTGATCAAAGTCATTCGTCCCTCTCCCTCCTGCTCCTCTGCTACAGGACAACCAAAGCCTTGGTTGTCCTGTTTTGTTGTGTTTTGTTGTGAAAGCCAGCGGCTGGAGAAAGATAGAACGGATTTTGTTCAGGCCAAATATCCAGTGATTGTTTTTAGGACATCCAGATTTTTTTTGCTCAAAACTGAAAGATGGATTCCGGAGGTTGCCATCTCCACCGCCGTCATTCCGTGCGGATCACGGAATCCACAACACAGGGAGGTGAATCTAACATCACTCAAGACTGAAAGATGGATTCCGGATCAAGTCCGGAATGACGGCGGGCGAGATAGGTGTCTTTTTTGGTGTTTTTAGGACATCCAGATTTTTTTGCTCAAAACTGAAAGATGGATTCCGGAGGTTGCCATCTCCACCGCCGTCATTCCGTGCGGACCACGGAATCCACAACACAGGGAGGTGAATCTAGACATCACTCAAGACTGAAAGATGGATTCCGGATCAAGTCCGGAATGACGGCGCGAGAGATAGGCGTCTTTTTTTTTGGGGACACCCAGTATTTTGTGTGGATGTCCTTCTTATTCGTCTTTCTTATTCGTCTTTCTTATTCGTCTTTCTTATTCGTCCTTCTTATTCGCTCTTGCACATAAACTGATTCGTGTGATTTATACCTTACTCAAGAAACGACAGCCTTATATTGATCCTGACACTGATTACGAGGGTTTGATGGTTAGGAAGAATGCACCGCGCTGGTTACGCAGGCTGGACGAGTATGGCTATTTGGATCAGATTCGATAATTAACCTGATCCACAATTAATACGATAGTTCCTTGTTCTGTGCAGGGCGGCTGCTTGCGTCCTGAATTCGGGGGTTTTCACGACAAAGACGACAGTGAATGTATTCTCCATCGGGTATGCAGCGATATTGAGTGTGACGCCTAGGCTTTGAAAGCAATCTACGAAAAAAGGTGGACAGTTGAAGTCTTCCATAAAACGCTTAAATCTAATGCCGCCATGGCAAAATCACCAAGTCATACGGTTCTGACACAGAGCAACTATCTATTCATGTCGATATATTCGGCATTTTGTCTTGAAGTTTTGGAAATAAGCTCCATTCGAACCACGCTTAGTTGCGAGCGAAGATTTATCTTTCAGAACTGAGATCATCGTTCCAAGAACTTCAGATCATGGATCATGGATCATGGATCATGGATCATGGATCATGGATCATGGATCATGGATCATGGATCATGGATCATGGATCATGGATCATGGATCATGAAAGGTGCGTAACATGAGTCATTGTATTAATCCAGCATCTCCCGGTCAGGTTTCCAGGGGGGCAACAGAACCTACTAAACTGGTAACTCCCGTCATCTTGTACCGGAGCCGGAGTTATCCTATGCATGTATCTCACCTGAAGAGCAAGGTCTGGTGTCGGTGAAAGGTAAAACCATGGTGGTATTCGGTACCCGCTGATCAAGCGACAATATCATAGGCTGTACGTCCATCGTTGTATATTCGCCAGCCGATGATAGCGTTGTTATGGTAGCGTAAGGAACCAAGGCCCCGTGTTTTGATTAATGTTTGAGCAGAAGGTTGTTGGTAGCCTGATGAATCAGTAGCTCTGCTCAAGATCAATGTCTCTTTTCCTTGCCATTGCCAGGGTATTGAAAAGCGAGTGTGGGCTTTTTCCAGAACCGGCGGATGTAAACGTGCCGGTTGCCATACTCTACCGCCATCCATACTCACTTCTACCTTTGTGATGCTGCCACGACCGCTCCACGCCAGCCCTCTGATTTCGTACCAGCCTTTTTCCAACATAGCGGGATAGGCCGGAGAGGTAATCACAGAGTGAGCATCCATTACAAAACTGAATTGTCTGGCCGTATTATCAGGCAATGGGTCTGTATATTTTGCGGTTTCTTCCCGGGTCATCCAGGGTTGATTACCCACTTCTAATCGACGCAACCACTTGACGCAACTGCTGCCTTCCCAGCCTGGTAAAAACAGTCGCACAGGGTAACCCTGTTCTGGCCTGATGGCTTCGCCATTCTGTGCATAGCAGATAATGGCATCATCAAGCGCTTTTTCCAGAGGAATACTTCGGGTCATCAATGCCGCATCCCCTCCTTCAGCCAATAGCCAACGAGCACTGTGATTTAAACCGGTTTCGCGCAGGAGTGTGGCCAATGCAACACCCGTCCACTCACTCTGGCTGGTTTGTCCTGCCAGTTGTTGAGGCGTTGTTTCAGGACCTTTCTTGAAATAATCCTGGCAGTTGCCTGCGCACTCTACAAAGCCAATTTTGGAGACTGAAGGTAGTCGCTTAAGATCGTTTAAAGTGAATTTTAGGTTTTTATCAACTAACCCATGAATCATCAGTTGATAGTCGTCGGGAGCAATAGCGGGAATGCCAGAATGGCTGCGCTCAAAGTGAAGATCGGATGGTGTGATCATGCCGTGGAGTTGGTGAATTGGAGAGTCGGCATGGGTGAGCATCAGGCCGTGAACTGTTTTCTCCAGTTGTTCATAAGGGGAGCGACTGCCAACGGAAGATGCTGGTGGGCCAGGAAAACGATGGGTACCTGCCGGAAGGTGACTGACTATCGCGGCGGATGTAAGAGCGGCCGTCTGCAGAAATTGCCTACGATTGATGGGTGTTTTTTTCATGTTCCCCCTGTGTACTTATCGAACACCATTGGTTTCAGTGCGATTGTCGGGCACAAAACGGTGTTGTGCTGGCATAACAATGGTGGGTAGGTTTTGAGCGTTCAGTTCAAGGTTTTTTGGAATGATATCGTTGGCATGGAGTAGCCAGGCTGTCACTGCATACACTTGGTCATCTGTCAGGCTGCCCGGTGAGATATACGGCATTGTTCTTTTGATGTAGTCAAACAAGGTGGTCGCCCAGGGCCAGTAGTTGCCAATAGTTTTTTTAGGGGCTTTCGCTTGGGCAAAGGGGAAGCGATCCTGATCGATACGACCTACCAGCCGATCATTAGGGCCACCCAGACCATTTAGACCGTGACAGACCTGACATTGTTGCTGATAAATGTTTAAACCTTCCTCCGGAGTTCCCTGACCCGCAGGTAACCCCATGCCATCAGGACGAATATCCGTATCCCAGAGAGCGATCTCCTTTTTGGAGACTGGTGAACCTAATCCGAATGCCGGAGTGTCGGCAGCAAGGCAGAGATTCATTATCAGATAGCAAGTTACTCCAATGAGCTGAAACCAAAGAGATCGCATGGGGGTAGTGGGTTAAACCTGTTAAATTGCATGAATATCAATCCCGAATTCCAATTTATTTATCAAAAGACCAATCACGATATCGTGCATTTTCTCTGATTTTGAAAAGCAAATTGTTTTACGAGCTAAACGCTTAATTCTAGTCCTGAAGTTGAGGTTTTTTCTCTCAATTTTTTGTGTATTTGTTTTCCCTACAACATGCTCTGCTGGATTAAGATGCCGATCATATGCACCCCAATTATCAGTATAAAATCTCTTTATATTAAATGGAGCGAGCAGCTCTTTTAGAGTCTTAAATACCTTGTCAGTTCGCTTTCCAAAGGCATAAGCAAGAACCGTATTGGTGGTATGGTCAACTGCGTGCCAAAGCCAGCGCTGGTTAAATTTACTATTAACAAATGACCATTGCTCATCAAGCTCTGCCTCTTCGCAGGCAGGCTCTAGATGTATATTACTCTCATCTCCAAGCTCCATTGTGCGGATATTAGGATTAACTTTGATTAAGCCTTTTTCTTTTTTTTTAAGGTGTTTATGACAGTCGTTTTACTAATACCCAACGCCCTCCCTGTA
>CBDBOO010000115.1:0-8741 GCA_965208385.1 Endozoicomonas sp. | reverse complement strand
GCAGGAATATTTTTCACAGAAGACAGTCAGGATTTGAAGGGCAAGATGTTGACAATGGAGAAACAGTCATCTGATAACTATAGCCCGCTATTAACAACGATTTTTAAACTGAAATTTCCTTTTCGAGCAGATAGCGTGATAGAAAGGCTTTATTTTCATCACTTCACAACTATATTCAAAAAAACCGCCAATGAGGATGACATTCGGACATTTTTTTGGCAAAGGCTCTGGAAAGATGAAAAAGAAGCACTATTAAGCGTTCTGGCTACTGCCGGCCATATTCGACAAGCACTGGTGGTGATCTATCCCTGTAAATCAAGCTTTCTTTCCGCGCTGGATACCATCAAAGGGTTTGCTATGGATGCTGATATGAACTTCATCACGGATTTTGACCACAACGGACTGGAAACTGTACTTAAAAGGTTTTCATCTCCTCCCTTGCTACTGTTTAGAATTAATCATCAATGGCTTGCTGCAATTGGGAATGATCTGGAAGCCTATTCTGAACTTCCACTGATGTGCAGGGAATTTTATCGTGTTCGAAATTTACAATCTGGTATTCATATTCATTTGAAGAATAAAACTCCCTCCCAGCTCCCTGATGCCCGCTTGATGTTCTGTCATCATGGCGGACACAGTTCCGCCATCCTGGCGGCTAAACAGAAAGAAATAACGCCAGAAATGTATCGGCTTTTTCTTATATTTAACGATTTTTATATCAGCAACACAGAGATGCACGATTTTGAGGCTTTAGTCGAGGCGAACAACCCGATAAAAAAACAGGCTGAACTTGAGCCTTCTCAATATTCGACTGCCCTGGCCACAATAGCTGCGTCTCCTCAGACACTGATAGATATTGATCCCAGCACTGTTAATACGGTGCTATCCCAAGTAGATACCGCCTGGTTTAAACATTCCGAGAAACAGGCAGTCGTCTGTTACCCTTCCGATACTCCAACAAATCTTATTTCAACGCCAGCTGCATTATCTGCTACAGATAAGCTGGCGGAAGCTTTGAAAAGCCTGAGTGCCGAACGACCTGACCTTGATTTTGTGATGAGCACCCTGGAAGAGGTTGAGATAATTTATTCTGAATTTTCCCAATCCTCGGGGTTTGAAGAAGACTCTGTCATCAAAGATTTTGACCTTATCTACCAGCAGGCGTTATCCCATCCGATGATTCGATTACGACAACTGTCTCTATCCTCCTGGGCCGATATTATGACTGGCTTCATTTATATTGAGCAGGTCATGATCAAACAACAAAATATTCCGAAAGTCGATTATCAGAATGAAGAGCTTGAGCAATTGCAAACGCGACTATTAGCGCTCGATCCAAACAAATTGGTTGATAACCAGCAGGCACTGATTCACTTCATTGAGTTGTTTACTCAGGCTCTGCCTGATATTCAAGCTGCACGTTTCTCCCGTCTTACCACCAAGATCAGGGAGCTCTTTATCGGTAAAGAAAAAAACCTGCGTCTTCTACAGATCTGTTTCAATCAGTTTAAAAGAGAGGCTAAACCGGAAGCGCTTTTGGATAACCCACAAACACTCCCTGTAGAAGTCGAACCGTTCACTGAAAAGTCGGTTTCAGCAGAAACCGACTCATCTCATAAAAAAGCATTGATAATGCAGGAATTTTTCTCAAAACGGGGATATACCAGTAACGCTCTTTTGACAGACCAGCAGCTTTTGGAGCTGTCAGAATCCCTTGGCATGTCAGATTTGCTGCGCTTTATCACTGAAAAACAATTTCAGCCAGAACGACATCAGGCTGCTATAGAAACAATGACAGAGTCGTCTTTCCGTTCTGATGATAGCCCCGAATTCGGCAGCAGGGATCAGCCGTTGGCTATAGGCGGTAAGACAATCAGCGCCCAAGAGCTAAAGGCTTTGGCACCGATGGAATTATCTTGCCAAGGTAAAAATCAACTTGTCTATCAAACAGACCCACAAACCTATTTACAGGTTATTCCGTCACAGCCCATGGCTTTACTCATGGCCGGGCGCATTACACCTGCTGAACTAGCCCATTCATCCAAACCTTTACGAGCAGCCCTGATCAAAAAAAGGCTGGAAACCGTAAACTTGCAGTCCCGAACAACCTTGCTTGGTGACATACGTGAGCGATTAACATCCAGAGAGATTTCTTTACTCCCCCCCGTTGCAGGAGTAAAAGGCTTGAAAAAATTACCTCAGCCAGATCGTGATTACTCCAGATTACTGGCAAAACCGCCTAAGAAAGCAGTCAAGGCTTTACCCGGCCCAGTACGACTAAATCCTGAGGAATACGAAGAAGCCTGCACTGATAGTGGGTATATGTAGTGTCAGAACGAAAACCCAGTTATAAGCAGAATGCTAGCATTGCCCATTCGTAATGGCTTGGCACGTTGAGCCGGATTACCAACTATTTTCCGCAAGAAAAATACTGCAAGAATAATACTTGAAGCCATATATGATCCGCCCCACTTTGCAAGTCCTGTTAATCATTCCTTTGGTGGTGTAATTGCTACCATATATGGGTGCTCTCTTGAATTAATTGATATGAAAGCACCACTACTAACACTGCCACCAGAATCAGCTATTTTATAACTCGATTCTGCAGTTTTTCATGCTTGACAATCAGGCCGCATCCAGCAGTTCAAATTTTCTGGCATGAGCCTTGAGTGATTCCGTAGGTTCTTGTTTGCCAAGGTCTCGTCCCGCCATGTGCCTGCTGGAGTCTCGTACGGGCAGAACGCCCTTCAAGGCTTGGACCAGAGCCTCCAAAGCGCTTTCCGGGTCTTCTGAGGTCACCACTTCTTTGACGGTATCCACCAGGGCTTCAGCTTTGAGGTGTTCGATCAGACAGCCTGCGGGCAACCCGGGCTGCTTGTTCTTAAGCCGGACGGATTGCTCAGGATGCAGCAACAGTAAATGTTCGCACAGGAGGCTCAGGATCAGGCCACGCCTGGAACCCTCTACACCTCGCTGTTTGCTCAGTCTGTTCCAGCCTCCATGGGCTTTCCAATCCTGGATAAAAACCTCGACCAACCACCTCAGCGTATAAAGCCGGGCTATATCGGCGTGGTGCCATGACATGTCAGAGGCAACAAGATAACGGTACTCTTCTTCATCTTCATACTTGAGAGCCACCACAAAACGACGTTTGCCATGTGCCTTGACGTACAGTCGAGCAGCCCGCATCGTTACCCTCTTGGGTTTGCCTCCCCGGATGATTAACTGGGTTTCTACGCCTTTCTGTCGGGCAAAATACTCTTTGACCGTAGCCTCAGAATTTCTGCTGGCAACTTTCTGGTTGGAGCGTAACTGGCTGACTACCTGCGCCTTGCCTGTGATAGCAGAAGCTTTCTCCATAAATTCGCCCGTGCCATAGAGAGCATCAGCCAGAACGCCCTTGATCTTTACGTCAGGAAAAGCGTTAACAAATTCCTGAGCCATCTCTAATGCCAGTGCCTGCATAGTTGGATAGCGCTGATGATCAGGCTTTGGCCGCTTGGGACGTTGTTTTTTAACAACCCCCTGCTGCTTAAGCTGTTTGTCCTGTTTTCTCCAGGCGGACAGCGCAGGGTCTGGCACGAAAAAACGGAACCCTACAGGAACCGTGATGGTATCGGTGACCAGAACCATAAAGACCAACTCCTGGCCATTGAAGTAACCACCAGTGGCTTTATCTTTGATCTTGTGAGTGCCTGCAATCCGGGTCGCTCTTTCGATCTTTTCTTGCCTGTATCGTCAAAATCAAGGGCACCACCGTTGATATCGTAGTGGCTCAGGATGTTGCGAATACTGGCCTCCAACAAGAGGTTCCATGCAATTTTTGCGGAATAAAATATCCAGCACAGCCGAGTGGACTTGAACTTGCCGAGGCTCCTGCGTTCAAACGCAGCCCAGTTGAGGGTTTCCGCAATGATGACACCTACAATCATCACCCCTAACATGGTCTTCTGTATTGTGGTGAGTTGAGCTGCAGGCTTGACGGATGTTAATGAATCGCTCAAAGCATCGAGAAATTCGGTGACAACAGAAAGTGAACGGATCAACACAGGCGACACTTGACGATGATGTATTCAAGGGCCATCTTATACCATTTCCGAATTCTAATTAGGCTATTACGTAGCCTTTTAAGGCTCAGATTCTGCGTTGGAGTTCCTCGCCATAGCTGCGGCTCGTTACTCCGACTTTTCTCTGAACCTGAAGAGCCATGTTCATAACGTATATTAGAAACCGGCAATGGTATTACATTGCCAGCCTGCTGCTGTGATGTTGATTGTGCCTCGCTAGGCTTGGTACAGAAGTCGCAGTAGTAGACTGGTTCAATCGCTCACAAGAATCACCCTTCGTCAAACTCTAAAAACTGCAGAATCGAGTATAAGAACCGTCATTCACCACCTACTTTGATATTTCCCCTACCCCTGCAGCGCAAGGGTTTTGAAATTTGACCACCTTATTGTAAGCATAAACGTACTTCTCCTGATAACGAGTACCCAATCAACCTTTCATGGATATCCATTCATGAAAAACACAAACAAGAAAAAACCTCACCTTCAGCAGCCAGAGATGACAGGGACAAGCCTCCGTGCATTGATCTTGCTGCTCTCACACTCCCTCTTGAGTCAGGAATAAATTGATTGGTACGTTGACCCTAATATAAAGATAATTGTCGCCTGATTCTCCGAGATGCTAATCACGTGCTTCTCCGTTCCGTTGATCGTCTGCACATAAATGCCATCAAAGCAGCAGAAAATCCATCTGCCCGTTGGGTTCTGGGCTGGCTTTTTCTTCATGTCCGGGAACGTTCGGCTCTGCTTCTTCAACTCATAACGGATTCGATGTTGGATAGCAGCATAGACCATCAGGCAAAGTGTCATCACCATTAACAATGCCTCAATGCGTTCCGGTTTCTTCAGATAGAGGGAAGACACCAGAAAGTCCGGACTTTTTAGAAAGCGAAAGCCTCGTTCAACCTGTTGCTGTGATTTGTACGTCCTCAGTAGTTCAGCGCTGTCCAGTCGAGTAGTATTAATGTCGTTGGTAGCCAGCACAAAACAACCCAGTGATGCTTCGGCATCCTGCCGGGTTTGCACAGCGATCGAGCAACAACTTGTTACGTAATATTCCAGGTGGTCGGGTTCCGCTCCATTAACAGGTCGTCCTTTGCTCTTGTAGCAGGGCTTGGCGATAACCTGAGCCTCAGCCTGACAAAGTTCAGACTGCTTCTGCCATTGCCTAAAGGCTTCCATGGCCTCCCCTTCGCACTGGAACGCTTTTTTGCTCAACTTTTCCAGTCTCTCGCACTCTTTCAGAGACTTTTTCTGCATACGCCTTGTCAGCGTCTTCTGTTCGGTTTCCTGGCGTTGCTGGTTGCGAAACAAAACCCAGCGTTGCTCTACGTTCGCATAATTAGACGACACTTCTGTAGCTTCGTAATGGTCAAACCCCTCCACTGCTTTCATGGTTCGTGAAGGCGCACTCCTTACCAGCTCTTTGGCGGCACCAATATTGAGAGGAACTCTGGAAATAAACAGCTGATCCTGCTGGTCAAGTTCCTGGATTGTCCCTGCCACATACAATGCTGCATCGCCAATAAAATAGCGGGCTTCCAGTGCGGCTTTGAAACTCTTCAAGTGCTTGGAAACCACCTGTTTGAAACTGGTCTTATCAGTCACATTGCCACTGGTTGCTTTCATAAACAACGGGATGCCTGCCCGGTTTTCAGTCAACAGAAGCAATATGGCCTGGTTCAAATCCGGGCGGTGATCCCGGCTGTAACCTTTGCAAAGCCTGATGCAGTTGAGGTCTTCATCGCTCAGATCGCTATCGCTATTATAACGACCATCGACGTGGAAGCCGGTGCCATCAAGGTTCAGCGCGTCGCAAGGCAATTTGAGATGAGTTGCAACCTTGATAGCCAGCTCAAAATAGACTTTACTGACATCCAGATCAAAGAGTTCATCCAGTGCTCTTCCCAGAATCTTGTCGTTTAAATGCTCTGGTTTAATCCCTTCCCTGATCAGTTTGTTGAGAGGTTTATTGGCAAAGAACTGGGGGAACATATGGAGAGATTGCCCCGTAAAGCCGAGGCCATTGAGGATCATGCCGACAATGGCTTCACCGTGGGAGACATTCCATTCATCCGCTACCTTGGGTGCACGTCTGTCAATGTGATCGGCTATGCCCAGCTCTTTGCACATACCTGCCACCAGGCCGAGGTGATCCATGTTCTGAATCTGAGTGCGATATTGAATAGGAGGCATAAGGCTGTTTCCTGATATTTGCTTTTTTGATAAATAGCAGAAATCAGGAAAATGTCAGGTTAGGTGGTGAATGTCGGTAAGAAACTAAATACACACTGTTTTTCATATGACTGCTGTAATCCTTTCCCGCACTGAAAATACCTTCACTCTACAGATCGAAGTCCCTATTGACTCTGACAACATGCTCACCAGTGAAGAGCTTCTCCAACAGACTCTGAACGAAGGCGGTCGTCTGGGTACTGGTGAGCTGTTAACGCGCTTTGAAGTACCAGACCACAACTCTATTGTTTTTCGTGGACAAAAGCTGAGGTACAAATATCAGGTCGCCAAACGCTATGAAACGCCTTACGATGCCGTGACCCATGAGCGAGCCGTTTATCAGGGGCATTGCGGAGGTCAGACTTGGTGCCCCTTGGATAATAGCGCCCATACTATAGGTGCTGCGACGCCTAAATTAGCCAAAATGGTCAGTTCAAAATACAGCAAAATGCCGGCCCCTGCCGTGTGAATTAATTGGAGGAGAATTAATTGGACACCCAGAAATTAATTTGACCCTTCGCCCAGCTCTTCTACCTTTAATTCCGGCAATTCAACAATAACCATGCACCCGGAACCTCAATGACCACAGCCCGTAAAAACCTCATCGACCCAGCCAGTACGCCGTATTACCACTGCATGGCTCGGTGTGTCCGTCGGGCATTTCTTTGTGGTAAAGATAAATTTTCCGGGAAGGACTATGAGCATCGTCGTCTGTGGGTGGTTGACCGGCTCAATGAGCTGGCAGTTGTATTTTCCATTGAAATCTGTGCCTATGCGGTGATGTCGAATCATTATCATGTGGTGCTGCATATCAATCGGGAACAGGGCGAATCTTGAATACCCGAGAAGTGTTGCAACGCTGGACACAGCTATTTTCAGGTCATCTACTGGTACAGCGATTCCTTGCCAATGACTCGTTAGGAAAAGCAGAGTTGCAAAGGGTTGAAGAATTTGCAGAAGAATACAGAAGTCGTCTGTTGGATATCAGCTGGTTTATGCGTTGTCTGAACGAGCAACTGGCAAGAGAAGCGAATAAAGAAGACGGCTGCAAAGGTCGGTTTTGGGAAGGGCGTTACAAAAGTCGGCTCTTCCCTGATTTTAGTGGGTGATTTAATCTATATTGAACACTTCAAGGCAAGGATGCCGACATGCGCGATAAAGAACTCTACTCTAAAATACTTGGCGTTGAAACTCCGTGGCATGTCGCTCACGTGGAACTCTCCATTACTGAAGGAAAAGTCGAAATCTTTCTCGAACATGATGGCAAAAAGCCTTCTAAATGCAGTGTTTGTGATAAACCCTCTCCGGGTTACGATCGACGTCAGAAGAAGTGGCGGCATCTGGATACCTGCCAGTTTCAAACCATCCTTATTGCTGATGTTCCGCGTACACAATGTTCCGATCACGGTGTAAAAACAATACAGGTTCCATGGGCTGAACCGAACTCTGGTTTTACGGCCTTGTTTGAAGCACTTGTTATTGACTGGCTGAAAGAGGCAACAACCAGTGCAGTTGCCCAACAAATGAAGCTTAGCTGGAATGCCATCGACGGTATCCAACAGCGTGCAGTAGCGAGAGGTCTGGCACGCAGAGTACACGACAATCCCAAACGGTTAGCCGTTGACGAAACCTCATTCCAGAAGAGACGTGAGTACGTCACTGTGGTTACAGATCATGAAAAAGGCATTGTTTTACATTTGGCCGACAACCATAAAGCTGACAGCCTCAATGAGTACTTTGAGACCCTGACGCCAGACCAGAAAGCCGGTATTGAATGCGTTACCATGGATATGTGGAAGCCCTTTATCAAGGCAGTCACATTGCATGTGCCAGAAGCCAGGGAGCGAATAGCATTTGACAAGTTCCATGTTGCCCAGTACTTAGGCAATGCGGTCAATAAAGTTCGCATAGAAGAGCATAAAGCGCTTATGTCTACAGGGTCAGACTTACTCAAAGGTACCCGGTTTGACTGGCTAACAAATCCTGAAAATATGAGCGATGAAAAGTGGGAAGCGTTCGAGCCGTTGCGTGATTCAAAGCTGAAAACAGCACGAGCCTGGGCCATCAAAGAGATGGCGATGACACTGTGGAATTACACATCACGAGCTTGGGCTATCAAGGCATGGAAACGGTGGCTGAGCTGGGCACTGAGGTGTCGGCTTGAACCTGTTCGTAAAGTGGCCAAGATGATCAAAGAACACCTGTGGGGAATTATTAACGCAATAGTTCTGAAAGCCGACAATGGCCGTGCAGAAGGCATGAATGGAAAGATACAGCGACTCAAGGGTCGAGCCTACGGTTACAGAAACAGAGAAAGGTTCAAAACTGCAATTTACTTTCATTGTGGTGGCCTTGATCTTTATCCAAGAGGGGTGAAGCGCTGAAATTTACCCACACAATCTGAGGTAGAGCCAAAAGTCAGGCATTACTCGATGAAGCGGC
>CBDBOO010000114.1:0-54155 GCA_965208385.1 Endozoicomonas sp. | reverse complement strand
AAGTATCCCTGGATCATCGATACCAGTAATACTGTGAAGAAATGAACAGTTCAAATTGCATAATGCTCTTTAATCAATGCGCAAGCAGGTGCATAACGACTCGAACATTTACTTTTCACTGTTTGAGACTGCGCCAACGCTGCAAAGAGCAATAAACAGCGGTGAAAATGACCGTAGCTCCAAACTCAGGAAGCTCCAAACTCACAAATTACAAACTCAGGACACCCATAGATTGAAGACCGCAAGTAATTTAGAACAAACTCACAAACTCAGGACACCCATAGATTGCAGCAATTCCCGATGAATTCTGAGCCCCTTCTGCTGCAAGGCACACAGGCAGGTTGTAAAAAAAGCCCTCGCACAATTTTAATCAACTAAAATAGATACTTACTACATTACTGTCGTTTACCTGATTATGGCTACCGCTATTAAGAAGTACAGCAAGCACTTTAATGCCACAAATCTTATCAACAAGGTATTCGAGTGCTTTGGCAGAATTAAGGATCACCGATCTAGAAGTTGTCCTATTCCTTTTGAAAACTTCCTAATGTCTGCCTTTGCTATGATGCATCAAAAGTACGATTCTCTGTTAGGATTTGATGATGAGCGGGTAGATAAAATCCGTTGCCATAATCTTGAAAAGTTGTATCACGTCAAAGATGGAAAAGTTCTGTCTGACACTCAAATGAGAGCAGTTGTTGATTTAATAAATCCTGACGATATTCGAAAACCATTTAAGAAGTTATTTTCTATTATTCAACGAAATGGTGCCCTCAACGGATTCAAATTCAATTGTGATAAATTGAAAGACCATTATCTGCTGCCCATCGATGGCACCGGACTTTTTTATTCTGGGAAATGTGGCTGTAAAGACTGCTGCATTAAAAACGAAGGAAAGAAAAATGAAGCCTTCTACCATAATATGATGGGAGGCTGCATTGCTCACCCTGATCAGAAAACAGTTATACCTCTTGAACCAGAAGCTATTATTCGTCAGGATGGGTGCACCAAAAATGACTGCGAAAAAAATGCAATAAAACGTTTTTTTGCGCACGTAAAACGAGTACATCCTCTGCTGAAACTGATCATCCTTCTGGATGGTCTATACGCTGACAACCCTACTATCGCGCTGATTAAGAAGTATGGCTGGCACTATATCATTGTGGCTAAGGATGGTAATCATGTATCGCTTATTGAGGCGATGAATGCACTATATGATGAGGGAGAAGTCCATCACCATAAAATCAATGATAAAAAAAATGGAGTAAAGCACAACTTTCGATTCGCTAATAACGTCTCACTGAATTTGCAAGATCAGGTTGAGAAAGTCAATGTTCTTGATTACATTGAAATCGACAAGAAAGGTCACCAACATAATTGGTGCTGGGTAACAGATATTGAATTAAATGAAGAGACAGTACACAGTGTCATGAGAGGAGGACGATGCAGATGGCATATTAAAAATCAAACGTTTAACACCCTGAAAAACCAAGGTTATCATCTGGAACACAATTACGGTCATGGCAAAGAGCATCTGGCGACGAATTTTGCCTACCTTACATTTCTGGCATTTCTGGTGGATCAAATCCAGGAGATGTCCAGCCCGGAATTTCAAAAAGCATTAAAGAAGCGATCAAGAGGAACACGAAAATATCTTTGGAAGAGAATGACGTGTTTATTTATCAGTTGGATGGTTGATAGCTGGGAGGATTTATTTAGTGCAATCACAAATGGATTCAAGCCGGAAAAAATAAAACTAGACACTTCATAAAATCGAAAGATAGCCAGGTTTTCAGGGTTATATTAAATTCCATTCTGCTGCCTCAATAGGAGTGCAGGCCTTTCTTTTGCTCTTATTTTTAAGTCTGTATTAAGTTGTCTCTAAGGTATCGGAATCAATTCGTCGGGAATAGCTGCTTTTTTGCTGACATTTAGTTTGCTGCCCCTGCAATATGGATTCCTGGAAGCTGAATAATATGCTCCACACAGAACGACGGCGGGAGTGTTGGCGATTTTTGGAATCCATCTTTTGTTGTTGAGTGAGGTTTGGCTTCACTTCCCTGTGTTTTGGATTCCGTGGTCCGCACGGAATGACGGCTGTGAAGGTCGCGACATCTGGAATCCATCTTTTGTTGTTGAGTGAGATTTGGCTTCACTTCCTTGTGTTTTGGATTCCGTGGTCCGCACGGAATGACGGCAGGAGTGTTGGCGACTTTTGGAATCCATCTTTTATTGTTGAGTGAGATTTGGCTTCACTTCCTTGTGTTTTGGATTCCGTGGTCCTCACGGAATGACGGCTGTGAAGGTCGCGATATCTGGAATCCATCTTTTGTTGTTGAGTGAGGTTTGGCTTCACTTCCTTGTGTTTTGGATTCCGTGGTCCGCACGGAATGACGGCGGGAGTGTTGGCAAATTTCGGAATCTATCTTTTGCTGTTGAGTGTGGTTTAGCTTCACTTCCCTGCGTTTTGGATTCCTGGAAACTGAAGAATAAGCTCCACACGGAATGACGGCGGAAAAATAACGTCTACCGTCGTTTGCTGGCGCTATCTTCTTAAAGTTTCAATAAAAGAATACAGAGGAAATCTGAGAATAAGCGGTGAGTGATTCTGGAAATAAGTAAAATTCAGGCACGCTACCGCTCCGGGATTTGAAGGACTGAGGCTGTCGATGAGCTGATTCCCTGAGGCTCGATGCATTTTAATAGAATGATACTGCCTTTTATTCAGGAAATTATGAAGGGGAAATTTCAAATTCCGGAAGGGGAATGTCATTTTTGTGAAAATCATCGCATTTAATACATAATGGCCATTCTGCGTGTGATATTACTGGGAGAGGTTGGTGGTAACTACCTGCTTTTCAGTTTGTAATCGTATTGAGATAAATCTTGAGAGGCGTATCCTTGCAGTCTAATCGGAATCTGTTACCCAGCTGAGGTCGTAGAAACGGATCTGGAATCTGCTTTTGTTCGTTCACCTAATGAAGTCCCTGGGCATCTGTGGCCTGCTGTTCGTCATTCAAAACAAAACAAAACATCCACTTTGATTCATCTACGATTCTCCTGACGGATTGTTTTTCTCGGTTATGCTGTTGGCTAGCCTCAAAATTATAGTTGGAAATACCCTTATGAGTCAGCTGGACAAACCTGATTTCTGGCGAACCAAGTCAATGGAGGAGATGACCCCGGCAGAGTGGGAATCATTATGCGATGGTTGTGGTCGCTGTTGTCTGAACAAGGTGATTGATGCGGATACTGATGAAATCCATACAGTGGCAGTGTCCTGCAAACTACTGAATCTGGATACGGGTCGGTGCAAAAACTATAAGCATCGTCGAAAGCATGTTTCAGATTGTATAAAGTTTACCCCTAAAACGATGCATGAGCATTTGCGCTGGTTACCGGATAGCTGTGCTTACCGGTTGATTTATAATGGCTTTGATCTACCGGATTGGCATCCTCTGATCACAGGGGATCCAGAGTCAGTTAAGGAGGCGGGTTTTTCAGTAGTAGACAAAGGGCTTATATCTGAAGAAGACATGACCGATCCGTCGGAATGGTTTGATTACATTATTAGAGTTGGGTGAAAGTTAAAATATTAACTTATATTCATTTTTCTTACTGCCAGAGTGTGGAATTTAGCCAAAAGCCTAATATAGTAATGTAACTTAACTATGATAGTTTTGTGTCTTTCAAGAATAAAAATAAGCAGGATAGGGATATATGAAGTCTTTAATCAGATATTGTTTGGTTATTATTGCTGTGTATACGTCCACAGCCTTTAGTGCAAGTAATGATAAACTGGTGTTGCTCACGGAAAATCTGCCACCGTTTAATATGAGTATTGAAGATAAAAACTTTGCCAGGGAAGAAGGCATTGACGGTGTCTCGGCAGACATCGTCAGGGAAATGATGAAACGCGCCAAGGTCAATTATACGATGACCCTTCGAACGCCGTGGAGTCGGATTTATAATTTCACACTGAAAAAAAGTAATTATGGCCTGTTTTCAACAACGTTGACTGATGAAAGAAAACCACTGTTTAAATCAATGGCACTGACTTAAGCCTTCTTACCTTGATATTCTAAGAGTCTGCGCGCCTGCGCCCTTGGGTGTTGAAGTCTTTTATGGGGTTTTGGCCGTCTTTTAATCGCTCTCGGTTCTTTTCGCCCCGGTCGATCGCCCACGATATGTTCCGAAGCAATTTGCACCATACTGTCAACCAGTGTTGATAGCAATTCGGTTGTCGCCTGTAGCAGAAGCACGTGAAAGACTTGAATGGTTTCCTGAGCCGCTTTAAAGCTTATTTGTCGTGGCAGGTTTTTGAGCTTTACTGCCGCTCGTGCCATTAATGAGCGTATCAAATTATAAACCAACAGGTGCACCGTGATTTCCTTCCTGACCATTTGCGGAGTCTTGCAGCGCAGTATATCCATCGCCATAAGGGATTTGATGGATCGAAAATCCAGCTCTACATGCCAACGTGCCAGATAAAGACTGACTATCTCGGATCGTGGGTATTCCTCTGCGTTCAGCAGGGTAGTAACGATTATTCGTTTTTTGTTTTTAATCACTCGGACAGTCAATTCTTTGGGCACCCATCGCTGGTAGTACTCACGGCTCATCCAGCTTGGGCGGGCTGGTTTTAACAGACGTATTAAGCCGTCTTTCTTTCCCAGTTTCTGGTCGCATTTTCGGAGATCAACGTGCCGGGCACCATTTTTTTCAAATACAACGTCTACGCCACCTAATTGCAGCAGTGCTATCAGGAAGTAATTCTCAAAAATAGCATCACCCAACAGGATGTCGTTGGTTTTAAGATGGCTCAAAAGCTGTCTGAACAAAGCAACTTCCCCCGTCTTTTTGCCTTTGCAGGGAGCCACTGCGTACGAAAGTATTGCGCCACTGCCCAACACCGACAGAATTTCTATTCTCAGCAGCGGATTTCCAACCCCTTTTTTTGAGCACCATGTTGAGGGTAAGCACTTTGATTTTCAGTAGTGTCTGGCATCGAAAGCGTAGAGCCATCCGTCATAATGACTCGGCGATTATGCCATGCCCATGACTCAGGGCTGGCGCTGTCCAGATTGTCTCCTGACTCCGTCAAAAGAGCTTTGATGCTGGGTTCCGTAAGTCGCAATCTGGCCTTGCAATATGCGCTGTTGCGGGTCGTATTCGCTTTCTTCCCCATAGCAATTTGATCTCTGGCGTCAGAGATTAGGGTGTTACGGCAGGACTTATTTTCGCCTACAACCTGCTGCATAAACAGACTGAGGGTTTTCAATGGTGGATAGTTTCTAACTCTACTGCCAGTGTACTGAGACTGGAAATTTTCAAGATTATCCTGAGTAAGCACGCTGGAAAGATTGTCGTCACCTGTCTGTGCGTACTGTTTAAGGAGATCGGCAGCAAGGTTGAAGTATTTTGGGCTAAACTTGGTCATGGCTTGCTCGGGGAGAGGAAATATACACGATATTTATAGTCGATTTTCTTCTTGGGCAAGCCTTGTTATTTCTGGGTTGGATTCCTTAAGTCAGTGCCATTGCTGTTTAAATGGGTAGGCCCCCTGGTCAGTAATGACTGGATCGTCTGGAAAAAAGCAGGCAGTAAAATTGAAATCAATTCTCTGGACGATTTGAAAAAATACCGGGTCGGTGGCTATAAAGGGGATGCCGTTGCACTGTATCTACAATCTCAGAATATTGCGGTTCTCGAAGTTCAGCAGGATAAGCGTAATGCGCAAAAACTGGAGAAGGGCTCTATTGATCTGTGGGCAACAGGGCGATACGCCGCACCCTATCTGTCCAGTGTTGTGGCTATGCCAACGCCGGTTGAGGAATTCAGTATTCGTTCGGTAGATATGTATCTTGCCCTTAATATCAATGCCTCTGAGATCATGGTAATAAAGCTGCAGTCTGCATTGGACAGCATGAAAAAGGATGGCTCTTACAATATGCTGCAAGAGCGATATCAGTAGGTAAACAGGCGAATATTTGCTTTCGTTTTTTTTGACGGAGGTTTATACCTTTACTTCATGACTTCTCAGGTTGCATAGCTTGCTATGCGCCTGAGGCTGTTTATTTATGCCTTGTGAATGTTTTCATAGCTGACCGTTATCCAGACTGTAAATGATGAATATATTTTCTGACATGGAACCTTGTTTCGTCATTGCCTCGCTGTGTTGAAATAGCTTCCAATACTTTGAAGTATGCAGTTTATTGTTCTGCAACGGGAAAGAACGCACTTCAATTATTTCGGGTATAAAATAAAAAATCAATACAGTAAATCTTCAGATCAAAAAACTGACTTCTCATCTATCCTTCACTCCAGCAAATCCCGCTCCTGGTTGCTCCGGGGCTTTATAGTCGTCAGTTTCAGACAAAGTACACTCAGGCTGACTCAATTTCTTTCATATTTCGAAGCCCCGAAGAGCACTGGTATTCCTGTCTTCCGGCATCGGTTGATTTTATTGAGAGATATACAATGTCAATGTTCAAACAGAAAATATCATTACTGGCTATGGTGCTTGGAGTATCAGGCAGCCTCTTTGCAGCGAATCAGGGAGGACTCGGTGATCAGCCCAGTGGTGGCTCCCAGGGTGATTTCTTGATCTCTATGACTTTAGACGGTGTGGCAAAAGTGTTTGGACTGGATGATTTGCTGGTCACTCCTTCCGCTCTATCGCCTACCGATGCGATCTGCATTTATACCAATACAGATAATTTTAAAATAGTTGCCACCAGTGGTAATACTCTTTTTGAACTTCAGAGTACGAGTAGTACAGTGGGAGCAAGCTACACTCTGGAACTAATGAGTAATCCAGATGCCAGCGGAACCTCTGTTAAAAAATGGGGGAAAGGTATTACAACACCTGATGCAGCTATAGGAAAAGTTGATTTAGCCGGTACCGATAGTGAAATAAGCGATGCATGTGCAACGGGTAACTTTGGCCTGAGAATTAATGCGACATTAGCAAGTGGAGCAAAGAATGACACATATACAGATACGGTCACTTTGCTGGTTACCCCAGACTAAATCCTGAACAATAACAACCCCTATCCGGGTTCATTCTCCGAAGTACTATTTATTAACAAATATATTTATGCAGACCAAGCTCAGGAAGGGAATTTACCTCATTCTGGTGTGCCTGCTTTTATCTTCTATGGCTAAATCAAAGCAGGTGTTTATTGCCAGTAGCGATATGCCGCCGGGTTTTTTAATACTGAATGAGCCCCAGCGTTCACAGATAGATATCTACTATGGTGGTCGATACCTTTGTTCACAAATAACCCGTTTCACCTCTGACACGCTTGAGATTTCTTCTCCAGAGGAGGTTGTCAGGCTTATTCCGCACCTGGCCGGGCCCCAGCAGGTGATTAGGGCGCTGAGTGGTGAAATAGCCGGAAATCCGGACAAAGTTTGTGTTACCGGTGATATGACAGACTGTGGCCGTTTATCTCCTGAGGTTGCAGGAGTGATATTTAATGAAGATCGCTTCAGGCTTGATCTGTTTATTAACAGACTCTATTTGAATGTGCAGCAGGCTGATATTCAGAAATACCTGCCACCGTCCGACGGTAGATTTGCGTTTCTGCAAAACCTCTCACTTACAGCGAGTGGCACCACAGGGTCAGAGTCTGACAATCTGGATGGTTCCGTTGCTGAAAGAGCCCGGTCTGATTTCATTATTGGTGGTATCAGTCTGCTGTCATGGAAAGAAAACAATCTTTATAGCAGCTGGGATTTCTCCAGAGAAAAGCAACTGAATGTTAATGATTTATACGGGCAGCGTGAATTTGAAGGAATGAGCTGGCAAGGCGGTATGTTATCAACCCGAGGTTTTGGCCTGAACTTCACCCATGACCGAACACTTCTTGGAGGCAGAATTTCCACCTCTGATTTTACCCGGACGGACACCGACTTTACCCGTGGGAGCCCCCTTGATGTATTCCTGCCTACCCGAGGTCGGGTAGAACTTCGTAAAGACGATAAATTGCTGGCAACAGAGTTTATGGAGGCAGGCAATCAACAGGTGAATACCACAGCATTACCTGATGGCGCTTATAATCTGCAGATCAGAATAGTCGATGATCTCGGACAGGAAATCAGCAACGAAACCCGCTTTTTTGCCAAGCAGAACCGGCTTCCGGCTATGGGGATCTGGGAGTGGTTTGCAGAAGGCGGGAGAGTACTTGACCGGACAACCGCGAATCCTCTGCCGGGTATGACGGAACAGTTTCTTGGGCGGATGGGTGTTGGTCGCAGACTGGGGTCTGCCTGGTCCGGCACTTTGGTCTTTGCCGCTGATAATAATGATGCCTTGCTTGAAGCCGGATTATTTAATGTTGGTCGGTTCTGGGAAATATCTCCTCACCTGATGGTTGGTGCCCGGGGTGATTATGGCGTTAGCTTGAATATCCAGGGCAGAATGTATTGGCTTAATCTCTTTGGTTACTATCGTCGTTTGTGGAACCAGGATTATAAAACGGGAAGCGCAGATTTTGACGAAAGAAAAGAGCCCCAGCCGATACAGGATGATCCGGATTATCATGAGGACAATAGTCTGATCGGTGCCGCTTTTGAACAATTCAGCAGCTCGGTTCATGTGCCATTCATTACCGGTGATTTAAGTTACCGATACAGCTTCTATAAACAGCAGAGTCATTCCACCCATACTCAGAGTTTTAACTGGCGAAGGCAGTTCTGGCGAGGGAACAATTATGATGTTGACGTTGAATTCAGTATCAGTCGCTCCGGTGATCGAGACATTATGCTGGCAACGGCGCATCTGAATTTCCGGGATGATCGCTGGAATTTCCGTCTTGCCCCCACCTTCGAGCAAAATAAAACGTCCAGCAGTACGGATCATGATGAACGACTCAGGATGACTACTCACTGGAATGACGGTGACTGGCTGGATGGGGATTTGCGACTCGATGGTGGTCTGCAGATTGGCTCCAGGGAAAACCGTATTGATGGGCGAATAAATTATGGAGATCATCATGGGTCCATGGATCTTGCATTCGTGCACACACGTGGTCATCAAGTTCAGGCCACAGGATATAGCCTGAATATGAATACCTCATTGATGACAAATGGTGATTATTTCACGGTAGGTGGCGAGAATATTTCCAGGAGTGGTGTTGTCATTTATATTGCTGGAAAACAGAGCGATCATTTTGATGTGCTGGTTGATGACCAGCGAATTGGCTACGCTGTGGTAGGGCAACCAACACTTATACCTTTGAACCCTTATCATCAGTACCGAATCAGTCTAAGGCCTTCCGGTATGGCTATTTATCATTTTGATGAGAAACAGGAGCTGATTACGCTATATCCTGGGAATGTCGTTCGTATTGATATTAATGCTCTGCCCATACAACTGGCGTTTGGTCGAGTTTTGTTTCAGGGGAAGGTCGTTCAAGCGACTATTCTGGGAGGATTGAAACCTGTGGCTACGGATCAGTCCGGACTATTTCAGCTTGAACTGAGTACCAATACTACCTCGTTGGACATTCAACTGGATGAAGGTTGGCGCTGCCCGTTGAAGCTTCCCCTTAAATCGGAAGATGATGTTATACGTCTGGGCACACTGCGTTTTTCAGAAGACGATTGTCAATTCGTTAAACCGTCCGACAGTCACTGATATGAAGGCTTTATGAGTTCACTAAAGCTAGCCATTTTATTCCTTTGTTCTGTCTGTATGATTGTACCCATTCATACAGACGCTTTTCAGGATTCGGGATGCAATAATACCAATGCAGCCTGTATTGAAGAACCGAATAATATACTGAAGATTAAGCGTATGTCAGATGTTGATCTGGGGGAATGGCAGGGGCAGCCCAGCAAAACTGCGAGCAGTGGAGGAACCTCTGGTGGCTTGAATTTGTGTATACTTGCCGCCAGTGTTCATAAAGTGTTCTCCAAAAGGAAAGCGAGAGATTACACTGTAGAACTCAATGGCAGACATTCTGTATTGAGGAATCAGGGACGTTCCTCTATCCCTGTTACTCTCAGATTGATTGGCCAGGGAGAAGGTACTGCGGGTATCAGGCATGATTTCGTAAACGGTTCGGTACTCATAAGAGGCAATGATAACTACACGGTATGCCGAAATTATGAGTTTCGAATTGAGGCGGAGGTATTACTTAGAGATATCATTACGAATGCCCAGTCCGGTTACTATCAGGGCATATTCTCATTACAGGTTACAGAGCTGCAGCCCTTTCGAAGCCTCAGATCACCTGAATTTATAGTGAGCCTGTATATCAATGCGGTCACACAGGTTACACAATTGAAAGATGTTATTATTAAGGCAACCAATGCTGTCAATGGTAAGTTCTCTACAACCATGGACTTCTGTGTGTTTGCTCTTGATTCCACAGCCTACAAACTCCGGCTGGAGACGCAGAATAATTATAATCGCAAGTTTCATTTGCTGGATAATAATAGCAGGAACCCGTTGCCTTATCAGGTGAAGTTTTCTTCTTTTGGCGTAAGAGCCGAGGTATTTAAGCAGGCTGGTTACACCAGTCATTTTCACTTTGGTCATCGTCAGCTGAACTGCGGCGGAACAACCAATGCTTCCATTAATATTGAAGTTCAAGCCAGGCAAGCGATTCAGGCACCCATGGGAGTATATCAGGATGTTATGAAAATCACTGTGGAGCCTTTATAGATACTTTAGAGTGGAAATTGCTTTGTTACTTCATTCTTTCCATCAAACAGACCGTACTCCACTAACCCTCTATCGTTTTTCGTGAGCTCTGTCAGTGTCAGGGTCCAGTTTTGTCCAGCGTAAATACGATGGCTTTCATTTAACGCCTTACAACCCTGCTGCTGCTTTTTATGAGATTTTTTTGATCGTACTCCAGCAGGACAGTAACGGCCATTGCGTAATACGACGTTGATATTGCCCTTGTTGGTGAATGTGATTTTTTGTCCTTGAGTTTTCGATGAAACGGCAATAAATGGCTTTACTGGACGAATAAACACCAGAACCTGATAGGCAATAATAATTTTAACGGCACTGTCAGTAGCCTGAAGTTTACCCAGCACAGGACGAAATGTTACCCGATACACTTCTTCTGTTTTTGGTGGAGGGGTAAGGTGTAACAGGCGAACTGTTTTACGGCCTCCCGGTGGAATGATGCTTTTATCGGGCGTGGCCAGCAATTGAAATTTATCGGGGTCTGTAATTTTTATTCGTTCTTCTGTCTCGGCACCCGGATTTTCTACTTTGAAAATTTCTGTTTCAAGAAATAATTTTTCTTTATCTGTATTGGTTACAAGAATATCCTGGCGGCGAAGTTTATCTGCTTCAAAATAGGTTATAACCTTATCCAGCTGAAGCCCTGCCTGAACATTTGGATAATAGGTTAAGAAGAAAATTGATAATAGAATAACATGAATAGAGAAGACGTTTTTTTTCAGGATGAGTTGAAAGAACTCTATATATAGAAAGGCTATTAGTTTCGTCATTGTTTAAGCCTAAAGGTCATTCCTCTAGAAACGACTGATAACTTCACAGGATTGGTTTGATGGGTCTATATACTCAGATTGCTCAGATAAATAACCGGGTCAGTTTCGAGTATACATCTTATAACTCTATGTCTTTATAACGTTATTTCTGGCTATGTTGCGTGTAAGGGTTGAAAACGAAATACTGGTACATTAGTGCGTTTATAATGACTCACTGAAGTGCTAAGAAGGCTGTAAAATACATATACTAGCCTCTTAACAGTCTAATAGTGCTGTTTTTAATGACCAGAACCAACAGGTAGTTGGAACCATATTACTTTCAACCTTTAAGCGCAACATAGCCGTTATTTCTGGTGTTTGGCTGCATTTTGATCATTGAATGTGACCATTGAAAACGGTAACAACCAGCATAGTGCATGATCGAAAATAACGGACAAAAACGATGTCTTGCTAAAAATTTATGTTTTTACTTCTTTCAGTAGAACCGAATAGTGGGCATATATGGGTTTGTCTGCATAAATATCAATTCTATCTTACTGAACACCTGGCCGGCTTTTCATCCATGTTCTGGCATTTGTAATTTTAATGAAAGTAAGTGTTTTTCTCTGCAATGAATGTTCAATGAATGTTCAATAAATGTTTGCTAATTCCATGTGGCTGTTCTTTGAAGAACGGCTTTGAAGAAGAGCTTTGAAGAACTGTTTCTGGAAATAATACGACGGATTACCGTTTATGATCTGGTTTGTGATCGTATGACAGGTTTGCCGTACACCTATCATATAATCAGGCTGCCATCTAATTACCGTGGTTTCTACGGGATTACTTGCCAGTTCATTTTAAATCCTTAAAATCCTGATGAATTTTCAATCTATTGTCTTCGGACAATGTGTGTATATAAAAGCATGGTTACAATGAATAGGATTGTGGGTCTGGTACTGGCGGGTGGGAAGTCGTCCCGAATGGGACAAGATAAGGCTTTATTGCCCTGGAAAGGGAGTACATTGCAGCAGCATATGTCAGACATTTTGAACAGAGCCGGAGTTTCCAGAGTTCTGGTCAGTGGTTCCGGATGCAGTGACAATACCCTGAATGATATTATTCCTGACAGGGGGCCTCTGAGTGGTGTTCATGCTGGACTGCAACAACTGAAAAATGGCGATCTTCTCTTGATGGTGCCTGTTGATATGCCATTACTGCCGGTGGATTCAGTCAGGGAACTGGCCGTCAGGGCATCGACCTGTTGTTATGAAGGCTACACCCTGCCGATGCTGCTCTGCGTTAATGACAGAACACGGGAACGAGTGGAACAAGCCATACAGAGTGATCAACATAGAGACTATTCGCTCTGGCGATTACACAAAAGCCTGAACGGCGAGTTTCTCCCCCTGGCCGAAAGCCAGGCTGACTTTTTTATTAATACCAACACCCCGCTGGAATGGGTGGACGCCCTAAACAGGAGCACTGAAGCACATGGCGCATAAACAGGTGAGTGATTTTGTATCCTTGAATGTTGCGGTTCTCACCGTTTCAGACACCCGTATTGAAGAGAACGACACCTCGGGGCATCTGCTGGTAGACAGTTTGACCGCTGCCGGTCATACCCTGGCTGACAAGGCTATTGTGAAAGACGACATTTATAAAATACGTGAAGTCTTGTCGCGCTGGATCGCTACTGATGCGGGCTCTGATAACTGTGTGCAGGCCGTATTGATTACCGGTGGTACCGGCTTTTCCGGGCGTGATAGTACTCCGGAAGCTGTTTTGCCATTGTTTGATAAGGTGGTAGACGGCTACGGTGAATTGTTTCGGCAGTTATCCTACGAACAGATAAAAACATCGACCATTCAGTCTCGCACTGTTGCCGGTTTTTCCAATGGCACCATTGTATTTGTTATGCCGGGTTCTAATAATGCCTGCAAAACAGCCTGGGAAGGGATTATTCGTGAACAGCTGGACAGTCGTCATCGTCCCTGTAATTTTGTTGAACAACTGAAGAAAGCCTGATTATGTCTTTGACTCATACGGATGACCAGGGAAAAGCCAGCATGGTGGATGTGGGTGATAAAAACATCACTCACCGGGAAGCACGGGCTGAAGGTTTTATTACCATGCAGGCGGAAACCATGGCCATGGTAAAGGATAATGGCATGAAGAAAGGTGATGTGCTGGCCGTAGCACGTATCGCCGGTATTCAGGCCGCCAAACAGTGCAGCCAGTTGATTCCTCTCTGCCATCCCCTGATGCTCAACTTTATTGGTGTCGAGTTTCAGCTGGAGGAATCACGGAACCGTATTCGAATTGAAACATGTTGTCGTTTAAGTGGAAAAACAGGTGTTGAAATCGAAGCGTTGACAGCAGCGTCCGTAGCCGCACTGACTATTTACGATATGTGCAAGGCGGTAGATAAAGAGATGTGCATAGGCGGTATTCGGGTTCTGGAGAAGAGTGGTGGTCGCAATGGTCACTATATAGCCAGTGAAACGTCTGGAGCGTTGTCATGATCAGAGTGTTATTTTTCGCCGAATACCGTGAAAGACTGGGTTGTGATCAATTGGAATTGTCTGCGGGAGATTATCCCGAGACGCTGTCTGAATTGTGTACGCAACTTGGAGAAAAAGGGGATAACTGGCGGGCAATATTATCGGATTCCCGGACGCTGATTGCTATCAATCAGTCCATGAATCGCACGGATGTTAAACTGAGCAGTGGTGATGAAGTCGCTTTTTTTCCCCCTGTGACCGGTGGTTAGAAACTCGTGATACCCGATGCAATGAATCAGGGTTGTTAAATACGAAAGTATTTATGTGTTAAATATAAGAGCGCAAAGATTTTGATCTCTATTCAAGTTGAAGATTTTGATCCCGGCAAAGAGCATGAACTGTTAAGTAATAACCCGGAAACAGGCGCTGTGGTCACGTTCACCGGAACCGTTCGCAACATGAATCTGGGGGATCAGGTGGGAGGTCTCTACCTGGAACATTATCCGGGCATGACGGAAAAGGCGCTTGCCGAGATTCTAAATGAAGCTAAAGAACGCTGGCCTCTTCAGGGGCTCAGGGTGGTTCATCGTGTCGGACAGATGCATCCGGGAGATCGAATTGTATTTGTCGGTGTGGCCAGCGCTCATCGACAAGCGGCCTTTGAAGCCTGTGAGTTCGTGATGGACTATCTGAAGACCCGTGCACCTTTCTGGAAAAAAGAATCAGTATCGGAAGGAAATCGCTGGATAGGAGAGCGCAAAGAAGATCAGTCTGCGGCTGATCGCTGGCAACAGGAAACAGTGGAATGAGTGTTTCGCTGCTGCGACTGATGGCTGTCTGTACTCTATGGTTAATGAGCTACTTCGTACAGGCACAGGCACAGGCACAGGCACAGGCACAGGCACAGGTTATCCGGGTAGCAGTGGCGACAAACTTCAAGTCGGTACTTGAACCGCTGGTGAAACAGTTTGAATCAGGGTCGGAACATCGGGTTACCCTTTCAGCGGGCTCAACGGGGGCACTTTATAATCAAATTATTCATGGTGCCCCTTTTGATGTTTTTCTGTCGGCAGACAGCCGCCGTCCCCAAATGCTGGTCAAGAAAGGTCTGGTCAGCGACGATGGCCGTTCAATATACGGTTTTGGTAAACTGGTGTTCTGGAGTCCTGATGGAAAAGTACAGACTCTGGCTGCTCTGAATCAATATAAAGGGCGTTTGGCTATCGCAAACCCGAAAACGGCACCCTATGGATATGCGGCCAAGGAAGTGCTGATCAAACAGGGACTCTGGTCATCCTACCAAAGGCGTCTGGTTAAAGGTGCGAGTATTGCCCAGACATGGCAGTTTGTTGTCAGTGGTAATGTACCTGCTGGCTTTGTGGCTAAATCCCAGCTGAATAGTGCCGGAGGTACCAGGATTGATATTCCCGGAGAATGGTATAGCCCTATTCAACAGGAGCTGGTGATTCTCAAACGCAGTCGATCCATTAACGTTGCCAGGCAATTTGTGGCATTCATACTGTCTGAAGAGAGTCAGGCATTCATAGAAAGCAAGGGCTACCGGACAGCAGGGAATCTCCGATAGATGCTGATAACTGCCGTTTGGATTACGCTGAAACTCGCCACGATGACGACTCTGATTCTGATGATTATCGGAATTCCTGTGGCCTGGCGACTGGCTCATCTTAAAAGTCGTTTTCGGCCGGTTCTCGAAGCTCTGATTGGCTTGCCTCTGGTATTACCCCCCACCGTTCTTGGTTTCTATCTTTTGCTGATGTTTTCCCCTGATACGGCTATTGGCGGTCTCTGGCTGGAGTGGACCGGCTCTACTCTGGCCTTCAGTTTTTTCGGACTGGTGATCGCTTCGGTTATTTATTCTCTCCCCTTTGTTGTTCAACCCCTGCAGAGAGCTTTTGAACAATTGGATGAAGGGTTGCTTGAAGCTGCGGCGATTCTCGGCGCTGGCCCTGTGGATCGCTTTATCAATATTGTTCTTCCTCAGATACAGAGAACATTGCTGCTTGCAGCCTGTATGGGGTTTGCTCATACCATCGGAGAGTTTGGTGTGGTTCTTATGATTGGTGGCAATATTCCGGGAGAAACCCAGGTGCTTTCCATTGCCCTGTTTGATGCAGTGGAATCACAACAGTTTTCTGAAGCTCATGCATTAGCCGGAGGGCTTCTGGTTTTTGCCATGACATTATTAATCGTACTTTACAGCATTGACCGCCGTGCCGGTTCTGGAGATCGTTGATGCTGGAGATGAATATCAGGTTGCCAAGAGATCGCTTTGATCTGCAGTTAAAAGAAACGCTGGAAATCAACACAATCTGGGCCATTATGGGGCCCTCTGGTTGCGGAAAAACATCTCTGCTCAGATGTTTGGCCGGGCTGGAATCCCATGCCATGGGGCGGATAACCTTTGATGGAAAAGTCTGGCAGGATACAGAAAATAAAGTTTTTGTCCCTCCTGAACAGAGAGGCATTGGCTATATTTTTCAGGAGTCCAGGTTGTTTCCTCACCTGTCGGTGATGGACAACCTGGTTTTTGCACGACGCCGTGCTCCTGCTGATCGACCTTCTCCTGATTTTAATGAGATTATCGGGCAGTTGGGCATTGAAGCCTTGCTGGGGCGAAATATTGCCAGACTGTCCGGCGGAGAAAAGCAGCGTATTGCTCTGGCCAGAACATTGCTCAATGGACCCCGGATGCTTTTGATGGATGAGCCGCTTGCGTCACTAGATCAGGATTCAAAGGTGGCTATTCTGCCGGTACTCAGAAGCATTCACAGCCAGTTTAATATCCCGGTGATGATGGTCAGCCATAGCAGGGAAGATGTAGCCTGGTTAGCGGATCAGCTGATATTGATGGAATCAGGCGAAGTGGTTGAACAGGGTTCCTGTAAAAGCCTGATGAATCGTGCCGGTTCTCCCCTGGCGAACGATGGCCATGCACTCTCTATTCTTGATGCCAGAGTCATTCGACATGATCAGTACTATCCACTGACCGAACTGGAACTGGATAACCAGACTCTGTTAGTCAATAAGATTGATCGTGGGCTGGGTACAAAGGTGCGGGTTGTTTTACCGGCACATGAAATCAGCATCCTCCTTGAGGATATCTCTGAAACCAGTGTGCAAAACCGTCTTGCAGTGACCGTTACAGACATTCGGGAACTGGGATCTCATCATGTACTTTTGTCTTTGAGGTTACTTGAGCAGACAGTACTGGCTCTGATTACCCGAAAATCTCTGGATCAGCTTAGATTAAAACCCGGGAGAAAAGTATTTGCTCATTTTAAGGCCAGTTGCCTGGATGTTCTCTAATCTGATTGATTCATAGAGAGTATATAAACTTTCCTTTCAGATATTCCTTTCCCTGCTATCTTGCTAATACTGTTTCATTCTATCTAATGACGGTGTTGATGAGGGAGATATGCAGAAAAACGTTGTACAGCTGATAAATCAAATAACTAAAGCTGAAATGAGAAATAGTGTATTGATCATTTTAGCTTTTCTGTTATCAAATCTGCTTCATGCCGATGATTTTATAAAAGTGTGTGATGATGACGATGAAGAAAGATTTATTTGCGTTGACTATGAAAGAGAGCAGGCTGATCGATGGTTTTGGTTCTCTCATGATTGTGATGTGAAACAACAGTGTGATTTTAGTCATAGAAAACTCGTACAACAATTCAGTGAAATTCTTAGTGGTGGTAATGAGCAATTCGGAATTAATCTCTGGTTTGAAACAGAAAGTAAATTGGTTTGGAATATGCTGAGGCTGAACAAAGATTCTGGTCCAGTGATAAGTTTATTTAATATCCCGCTGTCGTCTGAAGACCGGTTTCTTCAGAATGGTACTGTTCAGAGGCAGTTGTTTGACGACTTTTCCCGTATTGACCCTCGATATATTCAAGGTTTGATAAATAACAACTTAGAAGAAGGCTATTTTTCATGGATGTGGAAAGCGGCTCCGGCCTATATGGCTATATTCTTAAGTGGTGCTGTAGCAACTCTGTTTTCAATTTATTTTTTGATCAATCTAAGTGATAAAAAACAACGTTGAATATGCTCCATATTATTTCCTTAAATGATTGAGTGAAAGTTGCTGAGATTATGATGTTTAAGCAGAGAATACTCAAACAGTGTAAGTCCCAGGCCACCCTTGTTGCACGCCATGCTCTCACTATTCGTGGGCTCCGTGGGCTCCGGATGACAACCATCTGGGTAATTATGTGTTGGTCTATGATGATTTGTCGGATTAAATTGTGGGGGGGGATGCGTTTGGGGAAATTGAGTCAAGGCTATGTCATCCTTAATTTCTGTATCTTTAGTTTCTTGTGTACTTCTGGAATTACTAAAGCGTATTTTATGGACGAGGATATAGTGAGTCTGGCGGTGGTTTGTGATGAGAGATCTGGAAATAAAGTCTGTATAGACTATGAAATTATTGATGATGAACAATGGTTTTGGATTTCTAATGATTGCAAGAACACCTGTAAAGGAGAAAGTGATTCGGATTTTGTGAGTCAATATTATTTCATTTCTGAACAGATATCTTATCCGAGGTTTGGGCTTAGTCTGGCCGTCGATAAAGGTGGGAAAGGTTATTGGTCTCAATATAAACTGGATGTTACTCCTTCGATCCCGTTTATGAATAAACTGAGAGTTGATGATGTTGAAAAAATGAGTGCAGTTTCAGATGAATACAACAGTGTCACCCTTATCAATAATTTAAAGTCTCTTGATTTTAACTATGAAAAACTGAATCGAGTAAAAATGCTTCTTGAACCTAGAATTCCATGGGTTGAAATACTAGTGTCTGTTATAGCAAGTCCTGCTTCTATTACGCTGGGATATTATATTTACAATCAGTGTTGTCCCTGTTATGGCAGTATTTAGTCAGGCACCTCTTCCAGAAGATGTTCTTCACATTCAGCTTCTTCGGCAATCTGACACATCTGTGCACACTCTGAAGAGTGAGGGTTCAGTGCACAGGGCAGAGCGACTTCTTCGGGATCAAATGTTTCCCTGACCAGAATTACTTTTTCGATGCTATCTGATTTTTCTTCAATTCGACGGATGTTTTTGAATGACAGCATAACGGCGAGAAAGGCAAAGAGCACTCCTCCTATCGCCTGTCCTGCCAGAATGCCGTAGACACCATCAATTTGAGCGCCAACAATGACAAAAGGAATGGTACCCAGTGTGGCGCGACCCCAGTTCAACAGGGTCGAATAGGTTGCTTTTCCCAGGTTATTAAAAGAAGCGTTGGCAATGAACAGGAACGCATTAAACAAAAAACTGACGGCAATGAAAGTACAAAAGAAACGGACTATTAATGCGGCGTTGCCTGTTGCACTGAATGTGGTGACCAGTATGTCCTGCAATAGAAATATAACGAAGCTGATTGCCAGAATGTAAACGGTAGCAAAGAGATAAGCATCGCGAAGGCTTTGACGAACCCTGTCGAGAAGTCGGGCACCGTAGTTTTGCCCAATGATTGGACCGATAGCTCCAGATAACGCAAATACAACGCCGAAAGATACAGGAATGATCCGTCCGATAATGGCATAGCCAGCAACAAATCTATCGCCATAATCAGCAATTGACCGGGTAATGAACGCAGAACTCACAGGCATCGCGAGATTGGTTGCCATTGCGGGTATGGCTATCTTGAATATATTGGTGAGATCCTGTTTAAACCTGTCCAGATTAAACCGGCAGAATAGATCGTGTTTGTACACTAAACCATAGATTGATACGGCTAGAATCGTGAAACGGGCGAATACGGAAGCCGTAGCAGCGCCTTCTATCCCCATATCCAGTAAAAAAATGAATACAGGGTCTAATGCTGCGTTCACAGCACCCCCTGCCAGGGTAGAGTTCATTGATAGTTTTGCGTCGCCTACTGCTCTTAAACCTGCTCCGAAGCACATCGCCAGTGCCAGTACCGGCATAGAAGGTACTAATATCAACAGGTATTGCCGAGCCAGATGGTGTACTTCTCCTTTTGCGCCTATTAATGAAAGAAGACCGGAGATATTGAGCCAGGTAAACAGGGCAATCAGGCTGCTGATAAAAAACGATATCACAATGATATTAACCATATACCGTTTGGCTTTTAACTTGTCCTGTTCACCAAGCGCCTTTGATACCAAAGCCGCAGTAGCAATAGATAAACCTATGCCAATTGATGTGGTCAAAAATAGTATAGTGCCAGCATAGCCAATGGCAGCGGCAAGGAATTTTTCACCAAGCAGGCTGAGAAAGAAAAGATCCAGCATATCCACAAGAAACAGAGCAGTAAGACCTGTGGCACCACTCAGGCTCATGATTGTGACGTGACGCATGGTTGAGCCCTGAATAAAACGTGCGTGGCTCATGGCTGCTCCATTTGTTCAGAAAGTGGTTTTTCGCACTGAAACGGTGGTAAATCCTGCAGATATTTACCGTCGTATAGGTATCAATAAATCTGAGCTGATTGGAATAAATCGCGTCGTTGAATTGATGAGAGAGGCCGCCGTGAGAGGTTCTATACCATAGACTTCTGTTGTGATTTCATAATCCGATCGGGCTTTTTCGAGAAGTAAATCAAAGTCACCATCACCCGAAGCCAATACAACAACGTCGACGTCTTTGGCGTACTCCATAACATCCAGAGTAATACCTACATCCCAGTCACCTTTTGCTGAGCCGTCACTACGCTGGATATAAGGTTTTAATTTGATTTCAAAGCCTATTGCTTTGAGAATATTTTGAAACTGGCGCTGTTTTGGGTCACCTCTGTCTATGGCGTAGGCAATAGCCTTGACCACTTTGCGATTAGCCGTGGCCTTCGCCCAGAATGCATTATAATCGAAATGGCTACGGTAGGCCTGTCGGCTGGTGTAGTAGATATTCTGAACATCGACAAACAGGGCTGCTTTTTCCATGACGGATCAATGAATCCTGAAGACTGGATAATCTGAAACAGTGTACTTGAGCTGATCACAGGGCTTCAATGTTTTTATCCGGTTACGCACTTATTATACCATTTCCGAATTCTAATTATGCTATTGCGCTGCCTTTTCAGACTCAGATCCTGCGTTGAAGTTCCTCGCCATAGCTACGGCTATGACTCGTCACTCCGCCTTGTCTCTGAGCCTGAAAAGCCATGCTTATATACCAATGGCTCTGACTTAAGGAAGTATCCCCTGAAACACTAAGGCTTGCTCGAGAAGAAAAACGACTATAAAAGCCGGTGTAACTCAACCACCCGAGCAAGCCATGAACAAGTGTAGTTCAGAGTATCTTTCTGTTGCTGACGATTGCCTTCGCCAGTTTGCACAAACCGATAACGATGACCTTTCAGCCGTTCTCACTTCAGAGAATCTTATCGAATTTCAAGACAGCTATCCAAATTCGAGAGTACGAATTTTCCCTCCAATCAAGACGCTCACTCTTTTTATGAAGCAGGTGGCCAGCGATACCAAATCCTGTCGTCATGCTTTGATTGATGAAGCAAAGGATCAGGTAGCCGCAGGAAATAAACCTTCCAATACACAAACCAGCGCGTACTGTAAGGCTCGCCCGAGGTTAACTGAAGAGTCTGTTAAGTCGCTGTTTTGTACTTCAGGTGACAACCTTGACAAGGTCAGCCCTGAATCCTGGTTGTGGCACCAGAGACGCGTTCTGATAACCGACGGTTCAACACTTCTGATGCCAGACACAGAAAAAAATGAGGAAATTTATCCTCAACTCAACACCCAAAAAAAGAACTGGGCTTTCCAATACTGAGGATTCTCGTTCTGATGAGTTTGGGCAGTGGTGCTCTGTTAGATTATGCGGTAGCTCCTTATGAAGGCAAAGAAACAGGGGAGCAAGCATTACTCAGAAAGCTTTTGTTTCGTCTTCAGGATGGAGACATTCTGTTGGGGGACGCTAATTTCGAGAACTACTTTCTGTTGGCTTTTTTGCTTCAAACCAAGGGTGACGTGGTCTTTGAGAAAAATGGTTCCCGTATTATTGATTTCAGAAAGTGCTTCAAAAAACTGACTAAAAACGATGGGCTGTTCAAACTTCACAGATCAGTTCGTCCAGAGTGGATGAGTCAGGAGCTGTACAATCAGATGCCTGAAGAGCTAATCATTAGGGCGGTTAAAAATAAACGTCGTATTATTGTCACTACCTTACTGGATGCCGAAGAGTATCCTCGAAGCGAGATTATTGCCTTGTATCTGAAGCGCTGGAACGTAGAAATTGATTTTCGTGTGATCAAAACCACGATGAAGATGGATATGCTTCGCTGCAAAAGTCCGGAAATGGTACGAAAAGAAATCTCTGTCAATTTATTGGTCTACAACCTGATTAGAGCACTGATGGCAAAAGCCGCACAAAGTATCGGAAAAGTGCCCAGAGAAGCCAGCTTTAAAGCGGCGCAAGAAACACTGGTTTCTTTTCACCAGACGTTGCTGCAAGCGATAGGAGACCAGCTTGAAGAAAAGGTTATCAGTATGTTGGAAATAATCGCTCAACATCTTGTAGGCAATCGTCCGGGAAGGTCAGAGCCACGAGCAGTCAAAAGACGACCGAAGCCGCATAAAAAGCTTCAACACTCAAGAGCACAGGCTCGGAGGCTCAAGAAATACAGGGGGTGAGCTCTTAAGTCAGTGCCATTGGCTTATATACCCATTGGATTTCAAGATGAGGCTAGGCGTCAACCGAGTGAAGCCCCGTGAGCTTACAAATAGTAAGTGATCGGGCCGGGCTGGCGTACCAGTGGACGAGGGCAGACAACAACGCATCATCTTGAAAGGCGATGGGTATAACGCATATTAGAAACCGGCAGTGGTCTTACTTGAATTCAGGATTCATCAATAATCTGGCAAAGGCTTTCTGCAGAATGTAAAAAATGCCAGCTACAGAGATGATGGTGGTAAGGATAAACAGCCCCCCCGGTAACAGCACTCTGCTCGGGCTGTTGAAATAGCTGTACAAGATTTCGGGCTTGGGAGCCCAGCCATATTGAAAAAAGAGTACGCGGCAGCATGCCAATGGAACCCGCCAATAAAAATGTTTTGAACCGAATTCGGGTCTCTGGAAGTAGCAGATTAATTAGCGAAAATGGCAATACCGGGGATATTCTGACCAAAATCACCAATGCCCAGTCCTGTTTGTTCATTTCATTGATGAAGACTGTAAACCGGTTGCTCGCGGACATGCTTTTGAATAAACGACCTCCGTCTATTATTCTGCCAAGACCAAAACCGAGAATGGATGCCATCAGATAAGCCAGAATAACCCAGGGTGTTGCGGCCCAGGAAAGAAAATAACCACCGGCAACAGCAATGAAGGTTGTAGGTATTATGGCTGTCGCCATGGTCAGACTGCTTAACAGGAAAAAAGGCAGCCATTGCTCAGGCGTGAAATTCCTGAGTATGGTTTCGTACTGTATGAGGAGGGTTGTGATGAGTGAGCTGCATATAAGGGGCATCAGACTGACAATGCCGATGCCGGAGAGGGCTCTATAGTTTTGACGGCATAGCTTTTTAAAACGCATGGTTAAAATTCATGGTTAAGTATAGGGTTCTGTTGAGAATGAAAAATAGAGAGGAGAATACCTGAATTGCTCCGTTCATATTCAGGGCCATCTCATTTGGCACTAACCATCAAATAACACTTTGAAATAGGCAGAATGTACAATAAAACATTCTGAAAATTTGGCATCCTATGCTTGAATAATAAGGATGCCGTAAGTGACTCTCTTGGATACTTTTTCAGAATTGACCGAAGTTCGTGCAGATAATCATCGCTACCCACTTTCACACCTCGTATTCATTGCCGTTTGCATGATTACCTGCGGTGCTGAAGACTGGAAAATGGTCTCATATCTTGGCAAGAAAAAGTTATCCTGGCTTAAGCTCTATATCCCTTTACCCCACGGAATTCCTTCCCAGCACACCTTTATCAGAGTATTCGAACGCATTGGGTGTAAGTCTCATATTGACCGTCATTGCAGGGCATGGGCTCCAGTATAAACGACACGACATCGACTTTTCTCAGACAAGGGAGGGTAACGACCAAACGCAGGTATGATGCTAACTGGAAACCAACATCTTTCAGTGAGAGGCCGCCCCGATGGAATTATGTCAGCAACTGACTGAAGCCGCCAATCATCCCTGCCGTATTATCCAGCAGCTTGAGCACAAACTGGCCTCCCTTCGCAAGCACCATGACCCGATTAAACACTTTGAAGATTATGAAAACGAGCTTCACGCTCTCTTTGTTCAAGCAGAGCGGGAGACCCTGGCAGAAGACTTGTCCGGCCTCGATATAGATATTCCTGCTATTGAGGTGAACGGCACCTGCTATCATCGTGCATTGCGTTGCTCCCAAACTTACCAGTCAGCTGCTGGTCCCATCCGAGTTGCCCGCACGCTATACCGCAGCGGCAAGGATGACTGCATTGTCCCCCTGGAACTCAGGGCAGGCATCGTTGAGGGTTACTGGACGCCAAGGGCCGCAAAGCAAGCGGTCTGGGTTGTGGCTCAGCTCTCTCCGGGGATCGCCAAAACTCTGCTCGATTTGATGGGTAATATGTCACCGTCGGAAAGCTCGTTAACCCGACTTCCAAAAAAGTTCAATGAACAATGGGAACAGTACCGTGAGCCTTTTGAGTGCATCCTCAAAGATAGCCTCAAGGTTCCCGAAGAAGCGGTAACTGTAGCGGCCTCTTTGGACGGTGTCATGCTGCCTATGAAAGACGGGAAACGTCAGGAAAAACGTGAACAAAGTACAGCTGAAGGCAAGCGTACTCGTGGCCCGGCAGGTTGCCAGGAAGCCAGTTGTGGAACTCTGTCGTTTTACGATGTTGAAGGTGAACGCCTGTCGACCATCAGGATTGGCCGAATGCCAGAGAGCAAGAAAGTAACTCTAAAGCAGTCGCTCTCCCGTTTCCTGAACGAAGCACTCAGGCAGAAGCCTCAACTGTCATTGGTCAAGGTGGCTGATGGCGCTAAAGACAACTGGACTTATCTTGCCAAAGAGCTTCCTCAAGGGCATGAAATCGTGGATTTTTATCATGCAGCAGAACATCTGAAGAAGGCGTTTGACCTGTCCTACGGTGAAAACAGTTCAAAACCCAAAGAGAAGTTCATCACCTACCGTCATATTTTGAAGGAAGAATCTGATGGGGTTGAGAAAGTCATCAAGGCTTTGGCCTATCAACACAGCCGACATCCTCGGCGATCGAAGTTAAAGACAGAGTTGGAATACTTCAGGAATAATCGTGACCGCATGAAGTATGCAGAACACCTGTCGTGCAACCTGCCTATAGGATCTGGCGTTATTGAGGCGACCTGTAAAACGTTAGTGACACAGCGGATGAAGTGTTCAGGTATGCGCTGGCGACACCCCGGAGGTCAAGGCATTCTGACTCTCAGGTCATTAATACAGAGTGGCTGGTTTGATAATGGCTGGAAGCTTTTGTCAGTAACTTACTGTGCCAAGGTCACAGAGGTAACCACGAGCAATGTGGTTCCATTCCCTGTTCAGTCTAACAATATGGAATGAGAGTTCCGGTCAATATGAGACTTTCACCCAACGCATTGATCCGGACGAATTTCGTCAATGCTTTATAACCTGGGTAAGCCTGATTGCTCAACGTACCCATGGAGAAGTCATCGCTATTGATGGTAAAACACTGAGACGTTCCTACGACAAAGGGAGCAATAAGGCCGCTATTCATATGGTCAATGCGTGGGCCAGTCAGACTGGAATGGTACTCGGACAACTAAAAACATCAGAAAAGTCGAACGAGATTACAGCCATCCCAGCTCTTCTGGATATGCTGGAAGTGAGTGGCTGTATCATCAGCACTGACGCAATGGGTTGCCAGAAAGCTATTGCTGAAAAAATCAGAGAAAAAGGTGCTGATTACCTTCTAGCTGTTAAAGGAAATCAAAAATCACTGCACGACAATATCAAACTTTATCTTGATGATCTTGCAACCAGAAAAATCTTACCTGAAAGCACCCAATTTCATGAAACTATTGATAAAGGGCATGGTCGCATAGAAGCTCGACGATGTTGGGTAAGTACTGATATTAGCTGGCTTGAGCAACGTAATGACTGGCGAGATCTTACGATGATCGGAGTCGTGGAAAGTGAGCGTCATGAGGGTGAAAAGGTCAGCCTTGAGCGTCGTTATTTTATATCAAGCATGACAACCGATGCCGAGAATTTCATGAGATCTGTTCGGGCTCATTGGTCGGTTGAAAACAACTTACATTGGGTTCTGGATATTGGGTTTAGAGAAGATGAATGTCGTATCAGAAAAGGCTTTGGTCCTGAGAACATGGCCGTTTACAGACAGATAGCACTTAACTTGTTAAAGCAGGAAACTTCTCTGAAACTTGGAGTGAAAAACCGACGCATAATGGCAGCGGCAGATGATGAGTACAGAACGCTGTTACTTCAAGGTGTTATTGGAGGTTAGTGCCAAATGAGATGGCCCTGCGTTCATATTGGGAATCGCAGAAAATTTACGCACAAACCAGATCGGATGGAGATAGTCTTCGAGAGAATAGGCTTCTGAGAGAATAGCCTTCTGTGGTGAATGATTTTTAAGTCAGGTTAATGATAATCAGGGTGCCTTTGCCGGATTTTTACTGAGTTTTCTTTGCAATGTTCGTCTGTGCATCCCCAGACTACGGGCTGTTGCAGATATGTTGTCATTGTTTTCCCTGAGCACTTTTTGAATGTATTCCCATTCCAGCCTGTCCACAGACATCGGTGTTTCGGAAATAGACACTGCCCGGTTCGGGTTCTCATTATCAATATTGAGGGCTGCCAGAATCTGATCAGTATCTGCCGGTTTGCAGAGGTAATCCAAAGCACCCAGACGGATAGCTTCCACTGCAGTGGCAATGCTGGCATAGCCCGTTAGTACAATGGATTTAATGTCTTTATTAATCCGGCTCAGTTCGGGAACCAGATTTAATCCGCTCTCACCTTTCATTTTTAGATCAATAACGGCCAGATCCGGTGTATACCGTTCCAGCAGTAATCGGGCCCGAGCCACAGAATCAGCAGTGATTGCTTCATAGCCTCTACGTCGCATGGATCTGGCCAGTACCTGAAGAAATATATGGTCATCGTCAACAATGATGATGGTTTTAGCAGTCATCTACAGCCTCTTCAGAGAAATAAACAGGCAAGATTATTTCTGTTCTGGTGCCTGTGGGAAGTCGATTATACAGTCTGACCTGACCACCCAGTCTTTCGATGCTGGACTGACTCAGTAGGTATCCGAGTCCCATGCCGGATTTTTTGCTGGAATGCAGGGCGGTTCCTAATTGTTTTGCCACGTCTTCAGAAATACCCGGTCCCTGATCATTAATGGTAATAATGACGTTTGATTCCATCATGGACAAGCACACTTCAATATTATCCGGACAAGCATCCGCCGCATTATTTAACAGGGCAATCATAGCCTGATACAGAGTCAGATCCAGTTTTATTCTGGCGTTGTCATGCTGCCAGCCGGACGGGTTGAATAACGGTGATATCCCGGGACGAAGGAGTTGCCATTGATCCAGAACCCGCAACACAAACTCCTTCACTTCAGCGAAACTCTGTTTTTCATGCTGACTTTCATTCACCAGATGATTCAGCCGTTTTTTGCACTCATCTACCTGGGAACGAAGAAGCAATATATCGTCACTGAATTCTGGCGAGATATCGCTCTCTGAGGCAAGATCGTTAAGCAATACAGCCATTGTGGATAATGGCGTTCCGAGTTCATGTGCTGCTCCCGCTGCCTGAGAGGCTATTGCCAGAATGCTTTCGTCACGCAGTTGTCGTTCCCTGGCATCGGCAATGGCTAATTGCTGTTTTCTTAAAGCCGTGGCCATTAGTACTACAAAGTAATTAATCAGGGCGGCGCTGATTACAAAGGTAAACCACATACCCATGAGATGCAGGGATATCATATCCATAGATGGCTGCATGCTGTGTAATTCACTGGACATGCTGCTGGTGAGTGGACGATACCAGTTCATCAGCAATGTATAAATGGCAATGGCTGTGAAGGTAAGTGCCCAGCTGTAGCGGGTGGTTAACAATGCCGCTCCAATGGTAATACTGACCAGACAGATTGAGACAAAGGGGTTGGTGTAACCACCGGTAAAGTAAAATAACAGACCCTGGCTGAACAGATCGAACAGTAATTGAAGAAAAAATTCACGATTTTCAATCGGGTATGCACTTTTATGCAAACGCAACAGAGTCAGAGCAATAACCAGAATGTTAATGATAAGCAGGACGAATGGAATCAGGAGAGGGACTGAGAGCTGGAACAGATAAATAGAGAGTCCAAGCCCGGCAGATTCAACGAAAATAAGAATACCGCGAAGTACACAGAGACGACGAAGATTGGCTGCACCAACTGAAAGATTGGGTATTGTAGTACGTATGAACAACCCTTCACCTGCTTGCTATCGAAGTAATCATGGCTGATTATGTTTCATAGCTCAGTCCAGTGTATAGCGAATAGTCAAAGTCAGTGTAAAGGGTTCTTCCATCCCGGCAGGGGGAGGCATAGGCAATGAACGTTTCAGAGTTTTCAGACTGCTACTGTGGAATATTTTGTTTCCGGACAGAACTTCAGCATGAATTAATTCACCACCCGGACTGATTTCTGCCTTGAGGGTTATATCGCCTTCCTGACCTCTGCGGATAGCCTTTCTGGGATACTGTTTGTTTCTGTTCACTTTCTGATTTAACGCAGACATCCAGGATTTCAGTGGATCAGCCGATTTTGACGAAACGGGTATCTGGTTCAGTTCATCATGGACTGATTTGTCGTCTGTTTGATCGCTTTTATTATTAAAAACAGGCGCGGGCTTAACGGCGTTCACAGGTTCTGTTTTTTTAACGCTTTTCTGGGGAATAGAGTCTTTTTTGGTTTTATTTGTATCAGGTTGAACCGTTTTTTTTTCTGAAATTTCTGGGCTTTTAGTAGAGGTGATAGTTTTCGTCGGGGGTTGTTCAGGTTCTGAAGATGGTGTTGGGTTTTCCGCTTTCTCTTCCTCCTTATTCACTGTTACAGCGGTTTTTTCCGAAGGCATTACCTCTTCGTTCACCACTTTCCTGGCTCTTGCCAGAGACAGTTTAAATTCTGTCGTACCAGTATGGGTACTTGTTTCGGCAGTACTTGTCTCGGCAATACTGGTGTCACTGAAAAAACAGAATAAAATAACGGCATGTAAGAGTATAGCTGCCAGTGTCGCAAGCCATATCGAAGCTGATTTTCTCTCAGATGTCTTATAAGCACCAACAGCCATGAGCGGGAAATGTCGTTCACCCCGAACCATTAAAGTGGCTTCAGAGCCAGAAATAGCGAAATTATCATAATAAGAAGTGTCAGGATGTTGGTTGGCTTTCATTCGCCTGAGGTGTTGCTTCCCAGAGAAAAGTTAGTGCAGCCATACTGCCGCATTCAAAGTGAATAAATCAATAAAGAAAAATACTATAGCAGAAGGAAGAGGCCCCGATAAAATCAGGGCCTCTGGTTAAGCAATATTCAGATAGTTAGATGTTCAGATAGTTAGATGGTCAGGTAAATAACAATGCCGGGTAGAAGGAAGAAAGCCAGTATCAGGTATGCAAAAGCATATATCCGCTTTTTAACGGCCAGATCAGAAAGCTTGTCAGCCATATAGAGTGGGATGTCCCTCAGCCACTTGATGCCATAAATTACCGTTACAGCAATAAGATTGAAGAAAAAGTGCACCAGGGCAATGGTCAGGGCAGGCAGGGCGGCGGCCCCGGAGATAGCGGTTGCAGCCAGTAACGCAGTGATGGTAGTACCAATGTTGGCCCCAAGGGTGAAGGGGTACATCTGACGTACGGTGAATATGCCATTACCGACCATGGGTACCATCAGGCTGGTGGTGGTAGAAGATGACTGAACCATCACGGTCATAGCCGCACCAGAAGCGATGCCACTGACGGGTCCTCTGCCAATGGAACTGTGTAGAACCTCCCGGGCACGACCAACCATCACTTTTTTCAGTAATTTACCCAGTCGCACTACGGAGGCAAATATCAGAAAAATGCCCACTGCAATCATTGCGATGCCACCCAATGTGGTATCAGGCAATACTCCGGCAAAGCCTTTGACAATATCAACAGCCGGAGAAGTCAGCGGCTTGATAAAGTTAAAACTCTTGATCGACAGGCTTTGTCCGCCTACCAGCAGCTCTGCAATATAGGATGATGTTTTCTGCAAAAATCCGGTAAATATTTCCAATGGCAAAATAATTAAAACCGCCAGCCAGTTGAAGAAATCATGAACGGTGGATGCAGAAAAAGCGCGTTTAAATTCTTTGTCACAACCAATATGACCCAGACTAACGATGGTATTGGTAATGGTTGTACCAATATTTGCACCCATGATCATGGGAATGGCCAGTTCCACGGGTAAACCACCTGCAACCAGCCCGACGATCACCGATGTGACCGTACTTGAAGATTGTACCAATGCCGTTGCCAATGTACCGGCTATCAATCCCATTACCGCATTATTGGCAAAACCGAATAACTGCGCGGCGGCATCACCTCCGCCAACGGCCATTTTGAAACCTGAGCCTATTACGCTCACTGCCACCAGTAATGCGTAAACCCATAGAACCACTTGCATCCAGATACGACCATAATTTCTGGTCGTAATAGCTTTGTAATCTGTTTTCTGGTCTGCAGCAGATGTCATTTCAGACATATTAATTGCACCCTGGTGCTTATTAAGAAAGTTGAAATGCAAACATAGAATATTTTTATTACAGAAATATTACACAGCTGTCATGAAACTGAAATGAGGGGAAGTTTATTAAGGCAAAAGCAAGAAGGTGAGGAAGTGGGAGTAAGCCAGATACCGTATTAACGATATCCGGCTATTTTTAAATTATTGCAGGAGATCATCAAAAATCTGTACTGTCACTTCCTCGCCATTGGCAACATTGCTCTGATCCTCTTTCAGAACAATATAGCAATCAGCCATGCTCATGGAGCGTAGTATGCCGGAGCCTTGACTGCCGGTAGTGACGACTTCCAACTCTCCCTGTTCATTGGTATGGAGAATGCCGCGCTGAAATTCTTTACGACCGGGTGCTTTTTTCAGAGGCGTGCGACAGATGGCTTTGAATTCTGTGTCAGGTTTCAACTGTTCATTGGTCATGTGACGTAAAGCAGGAGCCGCCAGCTGCTGAAAAGTGACTGTGGCCGAAACCGGATTACCGGGTAAACCGAAAAAATAACTGTTGGGTAAAGTGCCGAAGGCAAAGGGTTTACCGGGCTTTATGGCTAACTTCCAGAAACCGGTTTCACCTAACTCGTCAAGAATATCCTTGGTGTAATCAGCATCTCCCACGGAGACACCTCCGGAAGTGATGACCGCATCGGTTTTTTCGTCAGCTTCCAGAAAGGCTGCTCTCAGTTGATCCATGTCGTCAGGAATACGACCAAGATCCAGTATTTCAACATTCATACGTGAGAGCATGGCGTTTACAGCATAGCGATTGCTGTCGTAAATATCTCCGTGCCCCAGGGCTTCGCCCGGAAGTTTTAATTCATCGCCGGTGGAAAATACCGCCACTTTAACTTTCCGGTACACAGGGATAGCCGCTACCCCTAGGGAGGCTAGCAAACCTACATCCTGTGGACGGATTTTTCTGCCGGGATTAAAGACAATATCGCCTTCAGAAATATCTTCTCCGGCGTTACGGATATTCGAGCCCGATGCATCTGGTTTTTTTCTGAAGGTAACACCCGATTCTGTTGTGTCGGTCCATTCCTGCATGATAACGGTGTCTGCCCCGGAGGGAATGCTTGCACCGGTCATTATTCGAATGCAGTGACCTTCAGGCATTTCACCTTCAAAAGGGTGTCCTGCAAAAGATTGTCCGCCAATAGGCAGGGTGTCAGTGCTCTCCAGATCACAGAGGCGCAGGGCATAACCATCCATGGCGGAATTATTATGGGATGGCACATTAACAGGGGAGACAATGTCTGCGGACAGTACACGCCCGAGGCACTCCTCAAGGTTGACGAGTCGGGTTTCTGTGACTGGCGAGATTTCTTGTCTGAGTTTATTCAGAGCTTCATCGATAGGCATCAGGCCAGGGGCTGAACAGCAGTCTGTCATTGTCCGTCTCTATGAAAGTGATTACGAGCTGAAATAATACTGCTGAACAGGCTTCAGAAGTAGGATTGATTACGAAACAGGCGGTGTTCAACCCCAATGGCACTGACTTAAGCCTTCTTACCTTGATATTCTAAGAGTCTGCGCGCCTGCGCCCTTGGGTGTTGAAGTCTTTTATGGGGTTTTGGCCGTCTTTTAATCGCTCTCGGTTCTTTTCGCCCCGGTCGATCGCCCACGATATGTTCCGAAGCAATTTGCACCATACTGTCAACCAGTGTTGATAGCAATTCTGTTGTCGCCTGTAGCAGAAGCACGTGAAAGACTTGAATGGTTTCCTGAGCCGCTTTAAAGCTTATTTGTCGTGGCAGGTTTTTGAGCTTTACTGCCGCTCGTGCCATTAATGAGCGTATCAAATTATAAACCAACAGGTGCACCGTGATTTCCTTCCTGACCATTTGCGGAGTCTTGCAGCGCAGTATATCCATCGCCATAAGGGATTTGATGGATCGAAAATCCAGCTCTACATGCCAACGTGCCAGATAAAGACTGACTATCTCGGATCGTGTGTATTCCTCTGCGTTCAGCAGGGTAGTCACGATTATTCGTTTTTTGTTTTTAATCACTCGGACAGTCAATTCTTTGGGCACCCATCGCTGGTAGTACTCACGGCTCATCCAGCTTGGGCGGGCTGGTTTTAACAGACGTATTAAGCCAATGGCACTGACTTAAGAGCTCACCCCCTGTATTTCTTGAGCCTCCGAGCCTGTGCTCTTGAGTGTTGAAGCTTTTTATGCGGCTTTGGTCGTCTTTTGACTGCTCGTGGCTCTGACCTTCCCGGACGATTGCCTACAAGATGTTGAGCGATTATTTCCAACATACTGATAACCTTTTCTTCAAGCTGGTCTCCTATCGCTTGCAGCAACGTCTGGTGAAAAGAAACCAGTGTTTCTTGCGCCGCTTTAAAGCTGGCTTCTCTGGGCACTTTTCCGATACTTTGTGCGGCTTTTGCCATCAGTGCTCTAATCAGGTTGTAGACCAATAAATTGACAGAGATTTCTTTTCGTACCATTTCCGGACTTTTGCAGCGAAGCATATCCATCTTCATCGTGGTTTTGATCACACGAAAATCAATTTCTACGTTCCAGCGCTTCAGATACAAGGCAATAATCTCGCTTCGAGGATACTCTTCGGCATCCAGTAAGGTAGTGACAATAATACGACGTTTATTTTTAACCGCCCTAATGATTAGCTCTTCAGGCATCTGATTGTACAGCTCCTGACTCATCCACTCTGGACGAACTGATCTGTGAAGTTTGAACAGCCCATCGTTTTTAGTCAGTTTTTTGAAGCACTTTCTGAAATCAATAATACGGGAACCATTTTTCTCAAAGACCACGTCACCCTTGGTTTGAAGCAAAAAAGCCAACAGAAAGTAGTTCTCGAAATTAGCGTCCCCCAACAGAATGTCTCCATCCTGAAGACGAAACAAAAGCTTTCTGAGTAATGCTTGCTCCCCTGTTTCTTTGCCTTCATAAGGAGCTACCGCATAATCTAACAGAGCACCACTGCCCAAACTCATCAGAACGAGAATCCTCAGTATTGGAAAGCCCAGTTCTTTTTTTGGGTGTTGAGTTGAGGATAAATTTCCTCATTTTTTTCTGTGTCTGGCATCAGAAGTGTTGAACCGTCGGTTATCAGAACGCGTCTCTGGTGCCACAACCAGGATTCAGGGCTGACCTTGTCAAGGTTGTCACCTGAAGTACAAAACAGCGACTTAACAGACTCTTCAGTTAACCTCGGGCGAGCCTTACAGTACGCGCTGGTTTGTGTATTGGAAGGTTTATTTCCTGCGGCTACCTGATCCTTTGCTTCATCAATCAAAGCATGACGACAGGATTTGGTATCGCTGGCCACCTGCTTCATAAAAAGAGTGAGCGTCTTGATTGGAGGGAAAATTCGTACTCTCGAATTTGGATAGCTGTCTTGAAATTCGATAAGATTCTCTGAAGTGAGAACGGCTGAAAGGTCATCGTTATCGGTTTGTGCAAACTGGCGAAGGCAATCGTCAGCAACAGAAAGATACTCTGAACTACACTTGTTCATGGCTTGCTCGGGTGGTTGAGTTACACCGGCTTTTATAGTCGTTTTTCTTCTCGAGCAAGCCTTAGTGTTTCAGGGGATACTTCCTTAAGTCAGTGCCATTGGTGTTCAACCCTGCCTAACAGGAATTAATTGATTTGTATCAGCTATTCAGGCTTTGGTAGGGCGACATCGGTATCGATAATATCCTGTAATCGTCGTATTTGAAGATGCAGGATTTATGGCTGCATCTCCAATACTTTGGGTATGTATTCCTGTATTCCTGTTGTACTGTTAAGCCAGAAATGCCTGATAAGCCTCATTGTCTGTTTCTGACCAGTAGTGGTAGCCGATTTCATCAAGATATGTAGAAATCAACGACCTTTCTTCTTCGGGAACATCCAGCCCGACGGCTACCCGTCCATAAGCTGCACCATGATTACGATAATGGAACATGGTGATATTCCAGCGATCTCCGAGCCTGGCAAGAAAGTTCAACAGGGCGCCAGGTCTTTCCGGGAATTCAAATCGATAGACCACCTCGTTGGTGACTGCATCGGTGTGTCCTCCCACCATATGGCGGACATGAAGCTTTGCCATTTCGTTATCTGTGAAGTTCACCACAGGGTAACCATGATCTGTAAGCTCTTTTACCAGACTGTCTATGGGCATCTGGTCGGGGTGAACCTGAACACCTACAAAAATCCGGGCGGTTTCAGCATCATGAAAACGATAGTTGAATTCGGTGATGTTGCGTTTTCCCAGGGTTTCACAGAATTGTTTGAAGCTGCCCGGCTTTTCCGGAATGGTTACAGCGATAATGGCTTCACGTTTTTCACCTAATTCAGCCCGTTCAGAGACATACCGTAGACGGTCAAAATTAATGTTGGCCCCGCTGTCGATAGCCAGTAATGTCTGTCCACTAATGCCTTCTCGCTCAACGTATTTCTTGAGACCGGCAAGGCCTGTTGCTCCGGCGGGTTCACATACAGATCGGGTGTCGTCAAAAATATCTTTAATCGCTGCACAGATTTCATCGGCGGAAACAGTAATGACTTCATCAACGCATTCCTGACAGATCCGGAAGGTTTCTTCACCTATCTGTGAAACGGCAATACCATCGGCAAAAATGCCCACATGGGGCAGGGTCACCCTTTTTCCTGCTTCGAGTGCAGCTTTCAGACAGGCTGATTCTTCATATTCAACACCAACAATACGAATCTCTGGTCGCAGATATTTCAAGTAGGCACTGATGCCCGCTGCCAGTCCGCCACCGCCCACGGGAATAAAGACTGCATCAAGCTTACCGGTATGCTGTCGCAGGATTTCCATACCAATAGTGCCCTGTCCGGCAATGGTGTCCATATCATCGTAAGGGTGGATAAAGGTGTATCCATGCTGTTCAACCAGCGTCATGGAATAGGCCAGGGCCTGATCGAATGCATCACCATGAAGGATTACTTCTGCACCACGGGCTTTAACGGCTTTGACTTTTATTTCAGGTGTCGTGCAGGGCATGACAATGACGGATTTAACGTTCAGCTTCTGTGCGGCCAGCGCCAGTCCCTGGGCATGGTTTCCGGCGGATGCGGCAATCACACCTTTGTCGAGTTCCTCTTGGGATAATTGAATAAGCTTGTTGTAGGCTCCACGAATCTTGAAGGAAAAAACAGGCTGAAGATCTTCCCGTTTGAGAAGGATCTGATTATTGAATCGCTGGCTTAGAAATGGGGCCGAATGAATAGGCGTTTCAACGGCCACATCATAAACCCTGGCTTCCAGTATTTTTCTAATGTAATGGTGGGGCATACTGTCCTGCTGACTTATGGCTGTCTTGTGAGGTTCGGTTATTCTAGAGTAATTTTATTCCTGTCAACAACGATGAATGCAGGAAATACCTATCGATAGTAGTATACTGCGTTTTTTTTGCGGGACATCAAGGTAACTCCATGACCCAGGATGAGTTAAAGAAAGCAACCGGTGAAGCGGCTCTGGAATATATTCTTCCACAGCTGGACGACCATATGATCATTGGGATTGGTACGGGTTCCACCGCCGCTTTCTTCATCGATGCGCTGGCTGCCCATAAAACCCGCTTTGATGGCTGTGTTTCCAGTTCTGAAGCGTCTACTGAGAGACTGAAGTCCCATGGTATTCCTGTCTATGACCTTAACAGTGTTCAGGATATTCGCTTTTATATTGATGGTGCTGATGAAGCCAATGACCATTTACACCTGATCAAGGGCGGCGGCGCTGCCCTTACCCGCGAAAAGATCATCGCGGCGGTGGCCCGGGAATTCATCTGCATTGCAGACAAGAGCAAGATGGTGAGCGTTCTTGGTGAGTTTCCCCTGCCTGTTGAAGTTATTCCCATGGCTCGCAGTCATGTGGCCCGTGAATTGGTCAAGCTGGGAGGCGATCCGGCTTACCGTGAAGGTGTAGTAACTGACAATGGTAATGTGATTCTTGATGTCTGGAACCTTAAGATAATTAACCCGGTAGAGCTGGAAGGATTGATCAATCAGATAACCGGCGTTGTGACCAATGGATTATTTGCCCAGCGCCCTGCGGATGTATTACTGCTGGGAACCCCTGAGGGTGTGAGCACGATCACTGCCCGTTGAGCAATTAATGGCCGGGATTTCCCGGTTAGCTAAAATGAGGTGTTGCTGTGGATCCTGCGGCAGCTCTTCTCGCTACGGCCGGGCAAGCCCGGCTGTTTCCTAGAATACAATGGATAAAAGGTAATGAAGCGATGCCACAACGCTGCCCAGGGACAGAATAAGAAAAGCCAGTTCGCTTTTGGTTAAAGGTTGTTCCTGCTCTTGCTGTTGCTTCGATTCCATAACGACAACTCCCTGTTATGTTCTTCGTTCCCTGATATAAATTGGTCTGGATACTGTTAACTCTAGAGTGCTATCCGGTTACTGCCTTTAGACCATGGTCTTGATTTCATAAATAAAAAAGCAGCGGGGGGCTGGTAAGGCGGGAAAAAACCCTTAATATAACGATTCCAGATAATAAAGATTCTGACAATAGCAAATCTTCAAAACAAAACGTTGAAATGGCCTTTTGCTTCTCATTCGATGAGAGATGAATTCCATGAGTACCAATAAGAAACGACACAAGAAGAGTGCAACCAAGATGCTGAAAAAAATAAACTTAAAAATGGCAACGCTTGCTGCCGCCGTAGCTATCGCTGGTGGTGCAAGTCTGGTGCAGGCTGCTGATACTGTGAAAATAGCGCTTGCTGGCCCGGTAACAGGTCCTGTAGCCCAATATGGCGATATGCAGTTTGTTGGTGCCAAAATGGCCGTTGAGCAAATTAATAGAGCTGGCGGTGTGAATGGTAAACAGCTGGAAGCAGTTGTTTATGACGATGCTTGTGATCCGAAGCAGGCTGTCGCTGTCGCCAACAAAATTGTTAATGACGATATCCGCTTTGTTGTTGGTCACCTTTGTTCATCGTCCACTCAGCCAGCATCTGATATTTATGAAGATGAAGGCGTGTTAATGATTACTGCTGCATCGACCAGCCCGGATATTACCACCCGTGGATACAAGATGATTTTCCGGACCATCGGTCTGGACAGCATGCAGGGACCAACCGCAGCCCGTTATATTGTTGGTTCTGTTAAGCCTAAACGTATGGCCATTATTCATGACAAGCAACAGTATGGTGAAGGCCTGGCTTCTTCCGTTAAAAAGGAAGTAGAAAAAGCGGGTATTGATGTTGCCTTGTATGAAGGGGTCACCGCTGGCGATAAAGACTTCTCTGCTCTGATTGCCAAAATGAAAAAAGAGAATGTGGATTTCATTTACTACGGTGGCTACCACCCCGAGCTGGGCCTGATACTGCGTCAAAGTGCTGAAAAAGGCCTGGACGTTAAATTTATGGGACCTGAAGGTGTGGGTAACAAAGATATATCCGCCATTGCCGGTGAAGCTTCAGAAGGGTTGCTGGTAACCTTGCCGAAGAGTTTTGATCAGGATCCTGCCAACGCCAGACTGGTTAAGGCATTTCAGGCTAAAAATGAAGATCCAACCGGACCATTCGTATTTCCTGCGTATTCAGCGGTACAGGTTATGGCTGACGGTATGAAGCTGTCTGGTAGTGAATCACCTGAAAAAGTTGCAGCAACAATGCGCAAGAATAGTTTTAAAACTCCCACAGGTGAATTGGGCTTTGATAGCAAAGGCGATCTGAAAGACTTCAGTTTTGTTGTCTACTCCTGGCACGCCGATGGAACCAAAACTGCTCTGACAAACTGAGGGATGCGATACAGCATCATAATATAACAATAAGCAGTAGGGCCTGCAGGGACAGCAAGTTGCCATAAGCAATGTTGTTTCGGCGGGCCCTTTATGGATCAGACCATGCCTGAATCAGTTTACTATTTTATTCAGCAATTACTGAATGGCCTGACCGTGGGTAGTACCTATGCGCTAATCGCCATTGGCTATACCATGGTATACGGCATTATCGGTATGATTAATTTCGCTCATGGCGAAATTTACATGATAGGCAGTTATGTTGCCTTTGCAGTTTTAGCCGGCCTGGCCCTGATGGGTATAGACAGTGTGACCATCATGCTCGTTTCGGCTTTTGTTATCAGTATTATTATTACCAGTACTTACGGGTTTGCTATTGAGCGTGTTGCCTATCGCCCTCTTCGTAGCAGTAATCGATTAATTGCTCTGATTTCTGCCATCGGAATGTCCATTTTTCTGCAAAATTATGTACGACTTGCCCAGGGTTCCAGAGATATTGCCATGCCCAGTATTATTTCCGGGGGCTGGAGTTTTGGGCCGGAAACCGGTTTTTCTGTGACGCTGTCGTACATGCAGGTCATCATTTTTGTTATCACTTTTATTACTATGATGGCGCTTACGCTGTTTATTTCCCGTTCCAGAATGGGAAGAGCCTGTCGGGCCTGTGCAGAAGATCTGGGAATGACCGGTTTGCTGGGTATTAATACTAATCGGGTTATTTCGCTGACATTTGTCATTGGCGCCGGATTAGCTGCAGTTGCCGGAGTATTGCTGGGGTTGTACTACGGAGTTATTAATCCTTATATAGGTTTTATTGCGGGTCTTAAAGCATTCACCGCGGCAGTTCTTGGGGGAATAGGCAGTATTCCGGGGGCCGTGCTTGGTGGATTGATTCTGGGCGTTACAGAAGCCTTCACCGCGGGTTATTTCAGTTCTGAATATAAGGATGTCATTGCCTTCAGTCTGCTGGTGCTGATTCTTCTGTTTAAACCCACGGGTATTCTGGGTAAGCCGGAGGTTGAAAAAGTATGAGTATTTTACCATCAGATTCCCGGCATTCGGTGTCAGAATTCCGTATTTTCCCAGCGCTGATGGCCACCGGTGTATTGGTGTTGCTCAGTGTTCTTATGATTGGGGTGCAGCTGGAAACGAAGGGCACCAGTTTAAGTGTCAGGCTGGCGGATACCGACAGGCTGGCGTGGATAGTGGTAGCGGCGGTTCTGGTTTTTCTCTTTCAGTTATGCCGAAATCCAATTGACCGTTTTTGGAGAGGCATAAAGTCATCGGCCCCGAAACAACCTTTCAGAAGACTCGCTCTGATCAAGTTCAGGGGAAATGAGCATAAAGGATTAAAAACAACACTTCTGAGCTTTGGCATTGCGGCCCTGTTGATCTGGCCGTTTATGGTGTCCCGGGGAGCGGTTGATCTGGCGACCCTTGCCCTGATTTACGTCATGTTGGGTCTTGGTTTAAATGTAGTGGTCGGTCTGGCTGGGCTGCTGGATCTCGGGTATGTAGGTTTCTACGCGGTGGGTGCCTATAGCTATGCATTACTGAATCAGTATTTCGGATTGGATTTCTGGGCCTGCCTGGCGATTGGTGGCGCAATGTCAGCCTTCTTTGGTTTTATTCTGGGCTTTCCGGTATTGCGGCTGAGGGGCGATTATCTCGCTATTGTCACCCTGGGGTTCGGAGAAATTATCAGGATATTACTGAATAACTGGACTGCCATAACCGGCGGCCCCAACGGCATCAGCCAGATTCCGAAACCAACCCTGTTTGGTCTGGAATTTACCCGTAGAGCGAAAGAAGAAGGGAATGTTCCCTTCCATGAATTTTTTGGCATTGATTACAGCAGTGGCTATAAGGTGATCTTTCTTTATATTCTTGCTGTTCTGCTGGTTCTGGCGACTTTATACGTCATCAACCGGTTAATGAGAATGCCCATTGGACGTGCCTGGGAAGCGCTTCGTGAAGACGAGATAGCTTGTCGATCCCTGGGGCTGAATCCAACGCTTATTAAATTGTCTGCTTTTACCATAGGCGCGGCCTTTGCCGGTTTTGCCGGAACTTTCTTTGCTGCCCGTCAGGGGTTTATTAGCCCTGAGTCGTTTACATTTATTGAATCGGCCATCATCCTGGCTATTGTGGTTCTTGGGGGGATGGGGTCTCAGCTGGGCGTGGTCTTTGCGGCCATTTTGATGACGGTGCTACCTGAGTTTGCCCGGGAGTTTCAGGAATACAGGATGCTGATGTTTGGCTTGCTGATGGTACTGATGATGATCTGGCGACCTGAAGGGCTTATGCCCATGAAGCGACCTCATATAATGCTGAAAGATAAGCAGGATAATGATGAGGATGATCAGGTCCGCATCAATACTCAACCCATAGAAAGTGTATAAGGAGTTTCGAGATGAATCAGTGTTTGCTTGAAGCTTCAGATTTGAGTATGCGGTTTGGTGGTTTATTAGCCGTTGATCAGATGTCGCTGAATGTTCGTGAAGGCGAAATTGTTTCCATGATAGGTCCCAATGGCGCGGGCAAAACCACGGTATTTAATTGCCTGACAGGATTTTATCAGCCTTCTGGAGGAATGATTCAGTTCCGCGGGGAAGCGATTCATTCACTTCCCGGTCATAAAATTGCCTGCAAGGGTATAGTCCGGACCTTTCAGAATGTTCGGTTGTTCAAGGGAATGACCGTGCTGGAAAATCTTCTGGTCGCTCAACACCAGCATATGAAAACAAACCTTTTGTCCGGATTATTCAAGACTCGTGCCTTTAGAAAGAGTGAGCATAAGGCTCAAAAGAGAGCTGAATACTGGCTGGAAAGAGTCGGTCTGACTGAATTTGCCAATCGTGAAGCGGGTAACCTGGCTTATGGTCAGCAGCGGCGACTGGAAATTGCCCGTTGTATGGTGACAGATCCCAAATTATTGATGCTGGATGAGCCTGCTGCCGGTTTGAATCCCAATGAGACCAGGGAACTGGACGAGCTGATTTCAGAATTACGCAGGGATCATGGCGTTTCTGTATTGCTGATAGAACACGACATGAAGCTGGTTATGGATATTTCAGATCGTATCTATGTGATCAATCAGGGCCGCCCACTGGCAACAGGTTCGCCGGAAGCTATTCGGAATAATCCGGAAGTAATAAAAGCGTATCTTGGTGAATCCTGAGAGAGGTTTACCGGGAACCCTAACAATAATCATAAAGTAGAAGGATTGCAGTACATGTCCGTTCAGAATCCAATACTGAAAGTCCGGGATCTGTCTACGTTTTATGGGAAAATACAGGCGCTGGATTCTGTCAGCGTTGAGATAATGCCCCGTGAGATTGTGACATTAATTGGAGCCAATGGCGCTGGCAAGACATCATTGCTGATGACTTTGTGCGGAGATCCCAGGGCCGGAGCTGGTGAAATTCATTACGATGGTCGTGATATCACCAATGAAGCGACATCATCCATCATGCGCTCGGGAATAGCTGTTGTACCAGAAGGTCGTCGTATATTCTCCAGGCTGACCGTTGAAGAAAATCTGAGCATGGGGGGCTTTTTCACGGAAGGTGATGATTACCGGAAAACTTATGAATATGTTCTGGAGCTGTTTCCAAGGCTCAGAGAACGTTTAAGTCAGCGTGGTGGCACAATGTCTGGTGGTGAACAGCAAATGCTGGCTATTGCCCGGGCATTGATGAGCAAGCCAAAGCTGTTACTCCTGGATGAACCCTCGCTGGGTCTGGCTCCCATTGTTATACAACAGATTTTCGAGATTATTGCCCGCTTAAGGGATGAAGGAATGACGATCTTTCTGGTGGAGCAGAATGCCAATCAGGCGCTGAAACTGGCTGATCGTGGCTATGTGCTGGAGAATGGTCAGATTGTATTGCAAGATTCGGGGGCGGCTTTGTTGGCGAATAAAGCGGTTCAGCAAGCCTACCTCGGGGGGTGATTTCACTCGGTGTCCTGAATCGTGATTCTGAATCGCATTCTGAATCGCAAAGAAGTGATTTGGGACTAAGTAATTAGATTGTTACTCCTTGTAGGAATTGATTAGAGCACTTCATAGGTGTCAGCTGTAGGCGTATCGATGATAAAAATCTGGAATTAAATATGTAAACAGCAGTTTAAAGCCGGAGCTATAATTTTGTATAAGTAGTACAGGATGAGTAGTATGAAGCCTGATAATGATAAATTGCCTTTTCGGGAATCCTTTCTATTGGTCAGTTCCCTTGGCCTTGTCGCTATTTCTTTATTTTTCCTGATCCACGCTGTTTTTTGAGGCGATTTTCAGGGCTTATAGCCGTCGCCTTTGACGTTGCTACTGCGTTGCGGCGCTCGTTCACCCCTTATACCATTTCCGAATTCTAATTATGCTATTGCGCTGCCTTGTAGCAACTCCAAACCCTTTGGGTACAGGTCATTCTCATTAAGCAATAGTCTCAAAATAAGTTTCGTATTTTCATCGTACAGATCGACTTGTTAGCGTAGGTTGGGCTGAGGGACGAAGCCCAACAATTCTGTCAGCACGTTTTGCTGCCAATGTTGGGCTTCACTTCGTTCTGCACTAACCTACGATAGTGGTCTGTTTTATGACACCCTAAAGCAAATCAGGACGTTATTTTCAGACTACTCCTAAAGAGATGAAGCCATGCATTCTGTCAGGAAAGAGAGGCAGACAGCTGTTGCAGACTTCATTAATGGCTTTATGCCGATAGATCAGACATCAGATTTCAAATGATTCGCTGATTTTTTTATCCACAAAAACCTTGCGCAGGCGAGCGAACCTCGGTAATCCATTTAGATAGGGCGGGTATTCTTCACCTTCGATAAGAGGTTCAAGGTAATCCCGACAGGATTGGGATATGTTGAAACCATCATCAGATATGAAATTCAGAGGCATTTTTCGTTCAACATTAGCTATATCTGCCAGAGGGGCATCTTTAATCGCCCAGCGATAAGGCATATCAGACTCTCTAACAATAACTGGCATGACTGCATTATGACCGGTTACTGCAAGTTCAACAGCCGCTTTACCCACAGCGTAGGCTTGTTCAACATCGACTCTTGAAGCAATGTGACGGGCAGAACGCTGAAGGTAGTCGGCGACAGCGTAATGGTATTTATAGCCCAGTTCCTGCTTTATCAGATTGCAAAGCGCTGGCGCTACTCCACCGAGCTGTTGATGCCCAAAGGAATCGATGACTGTTGTTGAGGCGGAGACAAAACTTCCATCGTCGTATTTTGCACCTTCAGAAGCGACAATGACACAATACCCGTCATTGGTGACAGTGTGTTCAACTTTTTTGAGGAATTTTTCTCTGCTCAGCGGTAATTCCGGAAATACAATAACGTGTGGTGGGTCACCTTGCTGTCGTGCCGCAAGTCCTGCAGCGGCTGCAAGCCATCCGGCATGGCGACCCATGACTTCCATTACAAATACTTTTGTGGATGTATCACACATTGAAGCGATGTCATGGCTGGCTTCTTTAGTGGAAACGGCCAGATATTTAGCCGCAGAACCAAAGCCCGGGCAGTTATCGGTCACAGCAAGATCATTGTCGATGGTTTTTGGAATACCTATACAGGTAATGGGGTAACCCATTTTCTCGCTGAGCTGGGATACTTTCAGGGCAGTATCCATAGAATCATTGCCGCCATTGTAAAAAAAATAACCAATGTCATGGGCCTTGAAAACTTCAATCAACCGGCGATACTCTCGTTCACTCTCTTCAAAGGATTTGAGTTTATAGCGGCAGGAGCCGAAAGCCCCGCCGGGTGTTCTTAGAAGAGCGCCAATGGTTTCATCGGATTCATAAGAAGTGTCGATTAACTCTTCTCTCAGAGCACCCAGAATCCCGTTGTGGCCAGCGTATAGTTTGCCAATTTTGTCCTCATAACGTCGAGCGGTCTCTATTACTGCACAGGCACTGGCATTGATAACTGCCGTGACACCACCGGACTGTGCATAGAATGCATGCTTCTTGGTCATTCTGTAGCTCTCGATGTTACTTGTTGTTTGGATATGTTCTGTTGCGGGTGCAAATGATACTTGATAACAGCATGATTTGTAGCGTTAATTCTGTCAAAGTTATCATTTTATTATTTTGCCATTTTTTACATTTATGACTCAAGGTATCCGGAGCCTTCATGCACGTACATATACTGGGGATTTGTGGAACCTTTATGGGCAGTCTGGCCATACTGGCCAGAGAAGCCGGCTTCAGGGTGTCTGGTTCGGATCAGAACGTTTATCCTCCCATGAGTACTCAGCTGGAGGATCAGGGGATCGAGCTGGTGGTAGGATTCCAGGTGGAGCAATTGCAGCCAGAACCGGATCTGGTGGTTATTGGTAATGCCATGAGTCGTGGCAATCCCTGTGTGGAGTATGTACTTGATAAAGGCATGGCTTACACATCCGGTCCGGAGTTTTTATCACGCCATATTTTAAAGGATAAATGGGTTCTGGCTGCATCTGGTACCCATGGGAAAACCACCACCAGCAGTATGTTGTCATGGGTTCTGGAATCTGCGGGTATGTCACCGGGCTTTCTTATTGGCGGTATCCCGAAAAACTTTGGTGTTTCGGCAAGGTTAGGGCAAACGCCCTTTTTTGTGGTGGAAGCCGATGAGTATGACACCGCGTTTTTTGATAAGCGTTCCAAATTTGTTCATTACCATCCCCGAACATTGATCATTAATAATCTGGAATTTGACCATGCGGATATTTTTGAAAATCTTGCCGCCATACAAAAACAGTTCCATCATCTTATTCGTACCATTCCTTCAACCGGGCGGGTGATCTACCCTGCAGAAACTGCTGCAATAGATGACGTCCTGGGGATGGGTTGCTGGTCTGAGCAGGAAAATATGGAAGGTGAACAATCCGTATGGAAAACAGAGTTACAGCGTGAAGATGGCCGCTGTTTTTTTGTTTATTACCGGGACAAAAAGGTCGGGGAAGTAAAATGGCAGCAGCAGGGACGGCATAATGTGGCCAATGCCCTGGCAGCTATTGCCGCTGCGCACCATGTGGGCATTGTACCGGAGCTGGCCTGTGAAGCGTTGTCGGAGTTTCAGGGGGTGGCAAGAAGAATGGAATTGTTAGCTGAAATAGCTGGCGTTAATGTTTATGACGATTTTGCCCATCATCCCACCGCGATTGCAACAACCCTTGAAGGATTGAGAGCCAATCTCGGTCCTGATGCGAATATCAGGGTGATTATTGAGCCCCGTTCCAACACCATGAAAATGGGTATTCATCAAAAAGCACTGGTTGAGGCTACTTCGAAAGCGTCAGAAGTGATCTGGTTTAAATCACCCGGTATCAATTGGTCAGTAGATCAGCTTGTGAAAGACAGTCTTGTTCCTGCAAAAGGTGTGGATTCTACACAAGAGATTGTCTGTTATATCAATGAAACCGCACGGAATGGGGACCATCTGGTTATTATGAGTAATGGTGGCTTTGAAGGGCTTCATCAGCGGATTATCAACTCTCTTACCGAGCAATAATAATATTGACTGAAATATCGATGAGTAATACAAACGTTTCTTTAAAAACTGAGTTTACAGATCGGGTCACACTGGCTTTGACAGGCGCTTCGGGTGCCCAGTATGGATTGCGACTGTTGAAATGCCTGGTGGCAGCGAACCGGCAGGTTTTCTTTATGGTGTCCAGAGCTGCCCAGGTGGTTGTGGCAACGGAAACCGATGTCAAATTAACGGGTAATGCTTCAACCATTGAAGATTACCTGATTGAATACTGTCATGCCCGGCCCGGGCAAATCAGGGTTTTTGGAGCAGAGCAATGGATGGCGCCAGTGGCTTCTGGCAGTGGTGCACCAAGCCAAATGGTGATCTGCCCCTGTAGCACGGGCTGTCTTTCGGCTGTTGCCAATGGGGCCAGTAATAATTTGATTGAACGGGCTGCGGATGTTGCATTGAAAGAGCGTCGCAAGCTCATTTTGGTGCCAAGGGAAGCGCCTTACTCGGAGATTCATTTGGAAAATATGTTGAAGCTGACCCGTATGGGAGCCGTTATTTTACCGGCCTCACCGGGTTTTTATACGAAACCAGCCAGTGTCGAAGAGTTGGTTGATTTCGTGGTTGCCCGTATTCTTGGGCAGTTGGATATAGAACAGAACCTCATACCACGCTGGGGTGAAAAATACCTCTGATACTGATGATTCATTGCTGTATGGGAAGGCCTGCAGCTGACTGCTGGGCATTAAAAAAACCTTCATAGATTTCGGGTGATTCCCAGGCTTCATTGAGGTTTTTGGTCATGCCTTCCAGCATGACTGAATAATCCTGTGCAGGTTTATTCAGAAGATACGTCAGAAAAGTGTAGATTCTATCTGACATCTCTTTTCGAATTGCATTTATCTCTTCTTCACTTAATTGGCCATTTTTGTGACTTTTTTCAATGGAAGAGTTTTGAATACAATTGGCAGAAATTATTAATGCCAGCTTCTTGATGCTTTGTTCGTTCATTGTTTCGGTCCGTGAATTCATGGAATAAAAGATATCCTTAAATTAAAGCTAGTAGGAGATGGGCAGTAATCAAGCAGGAAGAGGGGGGGGCTATGTCCCGTCAATAGTTGGGAGCACTAAAGTCCTATAAAAACTTTATTTTCCTGCTCCACATATGGCTATTCATGAGATAGGAAGGTATCCCAGAACAAATCGCTGTTCTTTGGGCAATAAACAAATGCAATATACAAGATTTAGTCATATCTCTACTTTATAAGGCACGTCTGTAGCCCTGTAAACATAGGGAGTAAGCAATACAACTATTGGCGGGAACATAGCCAAGAGGGGGCCTGTTGGCCCCGGGATTTGAGGAAAATTAATCAGTTTGATTTGTTAGTGGAGTAGGAAGGTTGACGGGGCGTTCAGTCTCTGGATTGATATGATATTCCGGACTGACTTCGTGAACTGCCGACAGGAACCCCAGAATAGCGCCCGTTGTACCTCCGATACAGGCACCTCCGATTATAAAACCAGTAGCCAGTATAGGGTTGTACCAGCTCACCGATAAGCCAGCGAAAGAGCCAATGGCGGTGCCTATCAAGGCCTTCTCTACGGTATTTATTGTTATGTGGAGTGTATCATCAACCACGGCTGAAATTCCTCTGTTGTAGAGTGCTTTTCCGGCGTTGCTGATGTTTGTGCAGCCTTTCTGTATAAATGATGTTGCGGTGGCAAATGCCGAAGAGAGACCGGCAAAATAGCGGGGTTTAGGCTCTCCTCCCAGACGCTGACCTACTCCAGAGAACGCTGGTGCCGTCGGAAATTGGTCAGTACCTGCTGCTATAGCAGACATCTGAAACGAGTTAGGGACCGTCGTGGTAGTTGCTTGAGCTTGCATAATAAATTCCTCGTTTTTGTGATTGGCATTATTAATGACATAAAGTCATCGTTTTTTTGGTCTTGGCAGTATCCCATTGGATGGAAAGTCAAATCACTGACAAACCTGTTAGAGGAATTAACATTAATTGAACTTTATTGAAGTTGTCTTATTTCAAAATTAGATATAGGAGTAATTAATTGAATGAAATGGAAATCTTTTTTGCTGATTCATGATTGCTATATCTATGCTTACTTATAATTCATTTAATAGTGAACTCTAATAAATAGTAATTCTGAAATTACAGAATGAATGCAGGGAGGCATTTAGTAATGAACGGTGATAATCGTATAGGTCAAAGTCCTGTCAACGTTCCCCAGCCGGGAGTGGGTACTCCACCAGAGGACGCACAAGTTGGTACATCCAAGGGGCAGACTGTTGAAAAGCAGTCTCCTGATGTTCAAATCAGCAAGGCTGCTGCGAGGAAAGAATCTTCAGAGGGTGCTGATATTTCAATAACAGACCGTAAGGCAGAGAAACCTGGCACTTACAACGCTGATGTTGAAGTTGATGCTGATGAAGGTGATGTGTTCCTTGCAACGGTTGAAGATCAAAGTGAACTCTCCCATGTAAGCGAAAAAACCATCGAAGAATGTAAAAGACAGGTCCTTGAAGGGGGGATGGAGCGTAGTGAAGCCAAGCAGCTTGTTGAAGGATTGATGGAGAAAAGATCGACATTTAAAGGTCGGGTATCCCTGGCCTGGCAAAACATCAAAACATCAATGACAAGCAAGCTTGAAACCCTTTTCAGTAAACTCCATCTTGATCGTAATACAGCTGCTGATGTGACGGATGCTGCCGCAGATCTCATTGATTTTCATACAAATAATCAGCCTGAAGGAAATCTTGAAGCTGTAGCGAGTGAGGTAGTCACGCAGATTGCAAGTAATGTCGAAAATGAACCGGCTCAAATGCTGGGGATGCTTGAGGATGCAGGGCTGGATAAGCAGGTTGCTAAACTGAAGAGCAGTTTTCAGGTAGCCAGCAATAAAAATCTTCCTAAGATTAAAAATGCTCTTATTAAAGGTGGTGATAGTATCCCTGCTTTTCAGGGTCTTAATGACGATGAGCGGGATGTGTTGGTCAATGGTGCACTTATTGCCTGTAAGTTAGCCAACCCGGATGGAATGGATGCTTCAGAGATTAGTGGTCGAAACTACATTATTGGTCGTGTACCTGGGCTGAAGTGGCAAATATTAGAGCTTATTTTGAATCAATCGCCAGAAAAAGCTGTCGATATGTTGTCTGGACAAGAGAGGTTGGCTGGAACCAACTTCAAAACGAAAATGGAGCGTTATCAGTTCGGAGGCAGAGCTGGTGAGCAGTTGGCTTCTGAGCGAAAGCAGAAAAATGAGGAGCGCATTGAATCAGTTCAACAGGGTACTGACCTTGATGAGCTTGATGGTATTTCCACAATGTTTGAGGATGCTGAAAAAGACGCACATCAGGTGGATGTTGTTAAACTCAATGCTGAACTTAAAGTACTTAATGAAGAATTGAGTCTGTTAACAAGCCCTCAGCTTCAAATGCAGAGCCGATTGAATTATGTAAAAGTAAAGGGTTTGGGAGCTCTTCAAGACCGAAGACAATTATCCGGTGAGATTAAGCAAAAAGCTGGTGAATTCAGAAAGAGAAGAGAGACTGCTGAACTCGAAGCATCAAATCTGAAGGCAGAAGAGGATAAGCGACAGGCTGAAGAAGAATTGCGTAATAAATACGAAACGGCTAAGCAAGCTGTAATAGATGGTGGCGGTCTGACATGGGCTCAAAAGCCTTTGGAAAAACTTTCTGCAAGTTTAGTGACCAAACTTGAAGCGCAACATAATGCTGAAAAAGCTAAACTGCTTGCTGATGCCATTCTGGTCCAGCAGGAGCTGGCTGCTTATGGGGAACCTGATTCCTCTGGGTCAATTGTATTAACCGCACATAGTAGTAAATTTGATGCTGCTTTGACTAATGCGGATAGTATGGCTGACATGAGGGAAGATCAGCTAATGTCATTGCTTATGAGCAATCCAGTTGTGAACGATGCTGGCTTGCAAGAGGCAATTGATTTAGCGAGTGATGCATCCAGTACCACAGATCAGTGACTGGAAACATGATTTCTTTTTCCGAATAATTCCCTGTATTTTTAAAGGTGGCTACGGCCACCTTTTTTTATTGGTTACTTTTTATGGTCACTCTGACAAAGTTCTTTCGAATACCATTCGCTGATATTCACGACTTCGTCTTCTGAAAGCATTCGGGCGATATTGGTCATGGGTGGATGGGTTGTTCTTGTACCGTCTCGATAAAAGTTCAACTGCCTGACCATGTACTCTTTTTTCTGACAGGCAAGGTTCGGGTTGATATCCGCTGTGCCTATTCCTTGAGGACCATGACAGCCGGCGCATAGCATCATAGCTTTGTTTTTTGCTGCTTCAATAGCCGGGGAAAGTGGTTGCTCGGATTTTTCCCGGGAACAACCACTCAGAATAAAAAGAATAAAAATCAGGCAATAGTTTTTTTTCATTATTTTTCCAGACTGTAAACGCTTGATCCATTGATTGATTATTTTCTGTTAATCAATAGCCTTGCCTTCAGCGGTCAGCCGTAACCAGGCATGGGAATACCAGTAGTATTGTTTGCCGCTATTTGAAGGTGCTGTGCAATTATAGCGGCTACGACCCACCGGGAGCGGTTTGTTGGCTCGGGCTTTCAGTTTTGTTTTCTCTTTGTTCTGCCATTCAACGGTTAGCTCTCCCTGACCTGAGGCATAGCATTTCAGTTGATTAACCTGATAATCACCTCTGGCCAGTGTCAATTCCAGTTCAGGTCGTAAGTTGTCATTGCTAATCAGGGAAGAATCAGGCAATTGCTGTTGAACGGGCATGGCACGACTTTTTACTTTTACAGCGAAATCATTGACGCCATAAATCCCGGCCATAGGGAATCTTGGTAAGCGGGTAAAATCAGACGATATTCCTGCAGCCCCGGATTGTTGGCCTACACCGACATACCCCAGCTCTGAAATCAGCTTTCTTAACTCAGGAGTGGTTTCGCCAAACGTCCAGGCAAGCTGTTTTACACTTTGCCCTGTTTTCTCTTTGATGCGACTTTCAGTGGCTTCAAGGTCTTGTTGAAATCGTTGCAGCCATTGCTGCTCTGTTTCACCAGGATTACGTTCCACACTGTGATCATGGTTCATGGTGTGATTGGCAATAGTAGCGCCGTGACGGGTCATCTCTTCTATCTGTTGCCAACTGAGGAATTTTCCATAGCCTTTATCGACGGGCTTGGGACTGACAAAAATAGTAAAGGGCCAGCCCTTATTCTTCAGTAGCGGAAATGCATTGGTGTAAATACTCAGATAGGCGTCGTCAAAGGTAATAGCGACTGTTTTTTCTGGTAGAGGTGTTTTAGAACGCAATGCTTCTATAACGTCAGTGAGTGGTTTAACTTCAAACTGATTCTCCGAAAGGTAGGTGATATGTTTTTGAAATACATCAGGTGTAACACTGGTGATAGCGGGTGTGTTTTCACTGACATGATGGTATTGAAGAATGACAGCAGAGTCTGTAGCCATTGACAGAGCAGACAGCAGAGTAAGAAAAGAGAATACAGATATTTTTAAAGAACGGTTCACAGCCAACCCTTTCGATTTTTACCATTACAGTCTATTTTGACACTGGAAACCGGATTGACTCCAGAAGATTGTTCAATTTTCGGGGGTATTTAATACGCAGATAAAAAAAAGGCACCGAAATCAGTGCCTTTTAGACCATGGGGAGAAAGACAGTCGAGAAACAGTAATGGCTGTAACTGCATTCGACTTTTGCGTCTAACAGTTAAAGGTTATTCAATGACCTGCAAGTCTGCCGTTAGACATTAGTCTTATACCCAAAGAATTTGGAGTTGCTACAAGGCGGCAAGAAAGTGAAGTCCCGGGAGCTTAGATAAACCAAGCGACCGGGCCGGGCTGACGTACCAGTGAACGAGCGTCGCAACGCAGTAGCAACTTTAAAGACGACAGGTATATACCATTGCCGGTTTCTAACAGGCGTTATGAGCCTGAAAGGCAGCGCAGTAGCATAATTAAAATTCGAAAATAATATTATTCCCTGTTTCGGATCAATCCTTCCTGGACAGTGGAGGCTACCAGCTGGCCAGCCCTGTTAAATATTTTCCCGCGCACCAGGCCCCTGGCACCACTGGCTGAAGGGCTATCCACTGAATAAAGCAGCCAGTCATCCATACGAAATTTTCGGTGAAACCACATGGCATGATCCAGGCTGGCCATTTGAATTTTCTTTTGAAAATGTGTGGCCCCATGAGGGAAAAGAGAGGTTGGCAAGAACTGGAAATCAGACGCATAGGCCAACAGGTATTTATGCAGGCCTGAATCATCAGGTAATTTACCCGTTGCCCGGAACCAGACTTTATTCTGTGGTTCGCGCACAGGTTCCTGCATGGGATCAGCAGGGTCAATGAATCTGATTTCAATGGGGGTTTCTGTCAGTAATCTTTTCTGCAGCTGGGGCGGAATAATATCTTTATACTTTTGTACCAGATCCTGTTCGTTATAAAGATCATCTGGTTCCGGAACCTCAGGCATGGGGTCCTGGTGTTCAAATCCAGTTTCTTCGATCTGGAAAGAAGCTGACAGGTTGAAAATGGGGCGCCCTTTCTGGATGGCAACAACCCGGCGGGTATTGAAACTCTTTCCATCCCGAATGCAATCCACGTCGTAGACTATCGGTAAATCTGCGGCACCTTCACGCAGGAAGTAGCTGTGGAACGAGTGTACATGACGTTCAGAGTCTACGGTTTGCCTGGCTGCTGACAGTGCCTGGCCAAGCACCTGGCCACCAAAAACACGCCCCCAGCCCAGATCCTGACTTTGCCCTCTGAAAATATTGGCTTCAATGGGTTCAAGTTTTAAGAGGGTTAACAATTCTTCTAATACATTATTCATTTATTATTTCCTGGTCTTATTCAGCAGTCTGTCGAATCCGGTTATACCACTCGGCGGGATTGATCAATTGTCCGTTGTCGTCAATCTCAGGGTAGACGAGATCGCGTTCCTCACAGTAGCGTGCCAGCTCGGGATAACCCCAGCGAAAAAGCGTTTTTCGATATGTTTCAAAATCTATGCGTGGGTGATCATACAGTCCTTTCAATTGACGCTGGCGTTGTGCTTCTACAAGAATGACAGCGGCTGCTACCGATACATTATACGACGATACCAGTCCATTCATAGGTATGATCATATGCTCGTCAGCAATACTTGCCGCTTCCGGGCTGATACCGTCCTTTTCTGCGCCCAGAATAATGGCGCAGGGCTGGGTGAAATTCAGTTGGTAGAATGGCACGCTTTTTTCGGAAAAATGTGCTGCATAGAGTTTATGCCCACGTTTTTTCAAATACGAGGCACTATCCTCTATGGAATTATGAGCCTGCATGTCAACCCAGCGCTGACTACCCATAGAGCGGCGCCTTGATAGACGATACCCGCGTTTTGGCTGGGTGGTATGAATTTCGGGTATTCCTACTGCATCACAGGTCCGAAGAATGGCGGAGATGTTATGATTCTTGTGAACCTGATCAGTGAGAACCGTCAGATCGGGTTGACGACGATCAAGAACTTGCCGAAATTTCTTGTATCGTTCAGGTGTCATGGAGTATCTCGCTGAATCGTGATGAGGGAAAATTCTAACGATGTCCGCTGGTTTCAGCAAATTTACAGGCTTGGTTAAGAAAATTACAACGGATTAAGGAACTCACTTTGTTTGACGGAATTCACCTTTGGCTTGAAAGCAACAGTTTCTGGCTGGGGCCTGCAATAGGTGCTGTCGCTCTTTTTGAATCGCTGGTTGTGATTGGCCTGTTGTTGCCTGGCGTGGCCATGTTATTCGCCCTGGGATTTCTGGCGGGCAGTATGGGTGTGGATATGATGACCGTACTGGTCTGGTCAGCGGCTGGCGCAATATTGGGTGATGCTCTCAGTTTTCAGTTGGGCTATCACTACCATCATCATTTACGAAAATATTGGCCGTTTGTACAAAATCAGAATTGGCTGATTGCCGGAGAAAAGTTTTTCAACCGTTTTGGTTCCCTGAGTATTATATTCGGGCGATTTGTAGGGCCTGTGCGTCCGATTATTCCGGTTGTTGCCGGAATGATGGATATGTCTCCAAGGCAGTTTTTTCTGGTTAATATACTGTCGGCGCTGATTTGGGCGCCTGTTTATCTGTTGCCTGGTTATTATGCC
>CBDBOO010000113.1:0-37409 GCA_965208385.1 Endozoicomonas sp. | reverse complement strand
TAATGGGCTATGTTCCCGCCAATAGTTGTATTGCTTACTCCCTATGTTTACAGGGCTACAGACGTGCCTTATAAAGTAGAGATATGACTAAATCTTGTATATTGCATTTGTTTATTGCCCAAAGAACAGCGATTTGTTCTGGGATACCTTCCTATCTCATGAATAGCCATATGTGGAGCAGGAAAATAAAGTTTTTATAGGACTTTAGTGCTCCCAACTATTGACGGGAACATAGCCCGCATAATGCATGAACAGGTTTGCCAACAATGGGCTAATAACTCCCCCTTGTGGCGTTCCTTTTACGCGCGGACACTCCTGACTTTCATTTTCAACCGGAGCCTGAAGCCAACGTTTGATGTACAACAATACCCAAGGTTCCCTGATGTGATGTTCCACTGCTCGCATGATGAGTTTATGATCCAGATTATCGAAAAACCCTTTGATATCCAGATCAATGACCCCTTCTCCATCATCAAGAGTGTCGCCAGCAGCGTTTTCGAGCTAACGCCAACGCCTGATGCGCTGAGCGGTTAGGTCTGTAGCCGTAGGAGTTTTCATGAAATACAGGTTCCACTAATGGCTCGACTATCAGCTTTACCACAGTTTGGGCTACACGGTCGGCTACCGTCGTCTTCTCAACAAGAGCGCCAGCAGCCTCGTGCCTCCATCTTTCTTGTCGATGGCTACACGCATGACGGGGGGAGGAAAGTAACTGCCCGATGACATTCGATTCCATATTTTGTACAGGTTCTTGCCTAAATTGGTTTCAAAGTCAGTCAGAGACTGACCGTCGATACCGGCAGCACCTTTGTTCGCTTTCACGCTTCGCCAAGCTTGATAGACAATCTCTTTAGAAATTGTGAACGGTTTTGCTTCCGTCATAGATTCATTCCAATAAATCGGTTGATCTACTCCTTCCGCTGGATAAGTCAGCCCCTTTACTCCACATCCATTACAGATGCTTCAACACTACTACGAGCTGATCCGCCCCTGTGCTCTGTATTGGTACTCTGAGCCTTGCTGTTTGTCAGCTTGGCTGGCTCCCTTAACACCAGAGCGACAGGTTCTCATGTTCCATAAAAGAGCCTGAAATCGGTTCATGCCATCTTTGTGCCGGACACCGCTCAGGCAGTAACTGGATAACCCCTGAACTTATCATAAGGTAGTGGTGCCCCTCATTTTTGATGTCGATATATACGCTTACGACACTTCATCAATGGTTCACTTGCGTTCATCTCCCGAACTCATACCTGACGCAATCTAGTTGCGCCTTTTCTGTGACGCTCACCACCCTGACTCTTAATCAACGCAGCTCACAGTGGTTTGGTGGTCGCTTCCAGAAGCCGCCACCGGAGGGCCCACCTCCATCTCAATTACAGTTACGAACAGACCGACTCTGTTCTCATGACACACCACCACCCGGCATGCGGCTCCGCACCGGGCGGTTCACCGGTGAAATAAAATATAAGGGACACCCACAGATTTGTGCAATCCTTTAAAATAAAATATAAGGGACACCCAAAGATTTGACCTCAACAAAATCTGATCAAATAAAATATAAGGGACACCCAATAAAATATAAGGGACACCCAAAGATTTGACCTCAACAAAATCTGATCTATCTTTCTTCTGCCATTGATTGTTCAAACGCAGGAGAAGCCATGACCCGTGCACGCAGAAACCTGATTGACCGTTCCAGTACACCTTACTACCACTGCATGGCTCGCTGCGTTCGTCGTGCTTTTCTCTGTGGCAAGGATTCCTTCTCCGGTCAGGATTATGAGCATCGTCGGCAGTGGGTAGTAGATCGTCTGGATGCGCTGGTTTCAGTGTTTGCCATAGAAGTCTGCGCTTATGCGGTGATGTCGAATCATTACCATTTGGTATTGCACATTAATGGGGTGTGTGGCTTGAATAATGTCAGGCATGCAGGTTGTGAGCCACTGGAAACCCGTAGCGATCCATCTTCGACCAGAAAGCATCCCAATAACCCGTTGACTTCGCCAGAGCTCGTAATGTTAATAGCATTGACGCCCCTTGTTCCTTCCATCGCATGCCTGACTTACACATGCGCTGCTTAACCAGCGTTTTGCAAGCAGCTTCTGTTACACCAGTACCAATTGGTAACTTGTTTTCCAACGCTTCTGGATAAATCATTTGGTGCCAGTGATTTTTGAAATAAGTTCTGGCTTTATCCAGTTTTTCTTTAGAAACAAGACGTTTATTCCCGGGAGCTGCTTTCTTTAATTCCAACCATAAACGTTTTGCCTTACCAGGGGTGTTTTTTAATTCGTGCAGTGTTGATCTTAACCAGGCTTTGCGTTCATTCTGCATTTTTTTACCCGCATATATATACCCGTGACCATTGAAGGTACTTGATTTCAAATCATTTTTTCTTCACTGTACCGTCATGCCAAAGATCACCCTCACACCCGATCAGAAGACAGCCTTGGAATCACGCCATAAAAAGACGCGTGATGCCCGAGAGTGTGATCGCATTAAGGCAGTATTGCTGAGCTCGGAAGGTTGGTCTGTTTCATCGATTGCTCAGGCTTTAAGAAAAAGTGAATTTACTATAAGCCGTCATCTGGATGATTATCTCAAAAAGGATAAACTAAAGCCTGAAAATGGCGGCAGCGAAAGCCACCTGAATGATGAGCAAACTCAGCAATTAATCGAACACATCTCTGAGCATACTTATGCTCATACCCACCAGATTGTCGCTTATATTTCTGAACGCTGGGACGTTAAATACACTGTGTCTGGCCTGAACAAATGGCTTCATCAACAAGACTTCACCTACAAAAAACCAAAAGGAGTTCCCCACAAGTTCGATGCCGATAAACAAACTGAGTTTGTCGAACACTATGAAGCCCTGAAGGCTTCATTACCAGAGGATGAGGTCTTGCTTTTCATGGATGCGGTTCATCCAACACAGGCCACCAAAATCACCTCAGGGTGGATTCGAAAAGGGGTTGATAAAGTCATCAATACGACTGGAAGCCGCACTCGTCTGAATATTGTTGGCGCTATTGAACTGGGCAATTTGTCAGCGGCTACTTTCGATCAATTCAAAACTGTCAATGGTGAAGCCATTATCGAGTTTTTCGAAAAAGTTCGGAGTTCTTATGCATCAAAAAATGTCATTCATATGGTGCTTGATGGTGCGGGCTATCATCGCTCAAAGGAGGTGGTCGAGGCAGCCGAAAAGCTGCTAATAAAGCTCCATCACCTCCCGCCTTACAGTCCAAATTTGAACCCAATTGAGCGATTATGGAAGGTCATGAATGAATATGCCCGGGATAATAAATACTTCTCCACAGCGAAGGAGTTTCGACAAAAAATCAATCATTTCCTGGATGAAACTTTGCCTGGAATTAGTGGTTCATTGAATAGCAGAATTAACGACAATTTTGAGATGTTAAAATCTGCATCTTGAATTCGCTTGGGTATAGCTTCTGCCGCTTCTGCCACATATTCGCTAACGTGATAAAAATCCAGAATTTGAATCGATGTAACAGGCTCAAGAAACGTCCAATTATCTGGCGCCCCATCAGCAACTCCAACGTAAGTGGCATCAGGAAAACGAGACTTCATTTTCTCAATGTCAGAAGAGAACCGCCTTATAAAAGTTTCTTTTCCGTATTCGGGGGCAGCGGCAGCGTACACCGTGTGCATTCGATTTTCTTCTTCATCATAAAGCGCAATAGTTCCGCACATTGCAATTCTGTAGCCCTCTTTATAAAGCAAGTTTGCACCATCCAGCCCCAAGCTAACTGTGGCTACTGGCTCGGGTAAATCCGGTAATTCATAAGTCCAGGATTTTTCTTTGGCCTGAGCAATACTGGCAACAACTTCTGCCAGGTCTTTAGCGGTTCTTCGATGGATTTTACGTCCGTGGTTTCTTAGAAAATCTTGCTCTACTTCAGTGGAAGGCATGTGGGCAAACTTCCAACTGACCATGCAGGCATGTCGCGGGGTTGAATTAACAACAATTCGTGCAGATTGATCAAGGGGACAATAAATAGCACCGCCTTCACGACTTTGATAGATAAAACGATTGACCCTAACCGCTCCCCATGGAGTTTCATAAACCTTCAATTCTTTTTTACTTTTACTGGTCAACCGAACATTGCCAAGCGTAATGGGAGAACCGTCAGTATCAAGCCACTCAAGTTGCTTTTTTGTTCCCAGTTGTCCCGCTTCATTTAAGGCATCTTGCAAATGATTTTCGAAATCCACCATTGAGCGATTGTGCGGGATTTTGATAACGATTTCTGTGATTTCATCGTTGGATGAAAGGACTGAGCTGTACATATTTCCCAACGCCAAAAAGCCTATACGACCATACTAGTGTAGTCGTTTTTCTTGACATTGTTTAAATCACACACCCCATTAATGCAGCTGTTGCAGAAAACTGGAGCCGGGATGAGGTTTTTACCCGGTGGACTCAGCTGTTCACCGGGCCGGTTCTGGTGCAGCGATATCTGGCTGGAATAAAGCTTGATCAGGGTGAACTCTTACGAGTGGATGAATACGCAGAAGAGTACCGAGGCCGTTTGATGGATATCAGCTGGTTCATGCGTTGTCTCAATGAGCATCTGGCCAGAGAAGCGAACAAAGAAGACCAGTGTAAAGGTCGTTTCTGGGAAGGTCGCTTTAAAAGTCAGGCACTGCTGGACGAAGCCGCATTGTTGACGTGCATGGCTTATGTAGATCTGAATCCTATTCGGGCAAAACTGGCCAAAACACCCGAATCATCGGACTTCACTTCTATACAATGTCGTATAGAGTGTCGTATCAAAAAGTACACGACTACCACGATTAAAAAACAGAGTGCACGATTAATGCCTCTTCGGGCCCAAGGGCAAAATCCGGAGATTGCGATTCCTTTTACTTTGGTCAACTATCTGGAACTGGTTGACTGGGCTGGACGAGTCATCAGGTCGGATAAGCGAGGTCATATAATGCATGATGCGCCTCCTATTCTGGAACGACTGGGCATTGATTCTGATGAATGGTTGAAGACCATCGGTTGGAACAATCAATTCCGACGAGCTGTAGGTCGGTTAAAATCAATGCGGGCATACGCAGAAAAAACAGGACAGCAATGGGTGCAGGGGCTAACAGCCTGCAGTCGAGTGTTTTCGGGCTGAATTCGATATCAATTAAATTTCAAAAGTTCATTTACTGCAACCAGCCTCAATAAACCAATAATAGTAAAAGTACAGTGTCTCTGCTTTCGTTCAATTTTCTAAGTATATTTACTTAAAATCCAAGTCGACTCTTTATCAATGCCCACAAAAAAGCTTCTTTTGTTACAGCCTGTGTGAATATCCAGAGAAGAAATATTTGGTCTTATAAAGTATGGCTGTCATCGAATTTTTTAAAATTTGGCTGTCCACGAATTTCCCTGTTTTAAAATTTGGCTGTCCACGAATTTCCCTGTCGTCTAGCGTTTTATGAAGACGGTTCTTCTCATTGGCTATTTGCTTGACCATTGTATCTCGTCGGCGAGTCAGCAAACGCAGCTGTTCCTGATCCGGATGAGGCACAAAACTCGGACGAACCAGACCACAATGGGCAAGGTGGGCGAGCCACTGACTGTCCAGTGTATCGGTCTTGCGACCGGGTACATTCTTGACGTGTCGGGCATTCACCACCCAGGGCTTCAGATCACGACCAATGATGGACGCATAAATACTTTTCCAGTAAACACCCGTACTCTCCATTACGACCAGATCGATCTGATGCTGTTGAAGGAACTGGCACATTAATTCCCGATCTTTGCGGAAAGTACCAAATTCACGGGTTAATACTTGAATGTCGCCTTCTGGCATTTCTTTGCGAACGGCAACCATGACCATCATTTTATGGACATCATTTGATGGAAATCAATGCCTGCACAGTTTTTCACAATGGGTTGCATCGTCTATGCTCCAAAGGTTCACGGAGGAACAGCAGAGCCTGACGGACTGGATCGGATCGCCATAGTCTCACTTGGAGAAAAGGGCTGTTTGCCGTGCATTCAATGTTCCAGAAATGGAGCCTTGATGGTGCCAGTTCTGAACCATGAGATAAGCGAGGGTGCGACGATCCAGCCCAGGTCAATTTGTATTCAGGGTCTAAAAGCCACTGCAAAAACATCGACCACTGTCGGGCTCTGCACCAGACTATTGTGGCAGAGTCTCATTTTCATGGTGCAGGGTGACCGAAAATACGGTCATGAAGATTTGTGTAATATACCTTGGCACTGATGCCTCCGTAGAAATATAACGCCTGAATGTGGGGCGCCGCAGGCGTCTCAGGAGCGAAGCGACGAACACCATTCACTCGTTAGCTGCGACTTGCATTTCGACCATTAGTGACTACTTTATAGCTACAATTTTGAACTTGAAGATGCCGATGCATGCGTAATCAAATACTTTTTAATGTCATATTGTTATTTAGCTTTCAATTGTACGCAGATACCGAAGCTACAAATATCGTAAAATTCTACCCACCTCTCATTCTTGAAAGCTCAGTTGAATGTCAGGCAGTCAGAATCAGTGATGAGCAAGTGGCTATGACGGAAGAGTGTCTTGAAGCACATAGACATAAAAAAAATTATAATAGGATGGTTTTAAGATTAGATAATGAGATGCAAGGATTTTTAGATATACGTGACCAACACGTTAATATGCCTAAAGGAAGTTATTTAAATAGTGTATTTTTGGTTGATGCTGTTAATGAGAATGACGAAATTACAAATTTATTTGCAAATAAATTATCTCATTTTGACTTTACTGGCTTAAATTCTCCCTACAAAGCACTTTTTATCAATGAGAATGAACTCATTGAGATGGAGGTTGACTTAAATACACTTGAATATCCATTCTTGGTAACAGATGACTTGACTGGTATCCGTTTGCCTTCAGGAACCGTGATATTAGATAAAAATGGGAGAATTCAATGCCTACTTGTAAGTGATGGGTCATGCACTACTTTTGACACTGATACAGCAAGCTTGATTCAGGAAGTGCAAAAAAGAATTCACTCTTCTATTTTGAAAGCACCACCAGATGGGGATTGCTGTCATGCAACAACAAGTGAACTTTATTTTAACTGTATTACCTATTGTGCCATGTACCCTGAAGATTGTATTCCCTGCCCAAGCTGTAGGCATAAAAACTCTCCACCAATAAGTGTTTATTCAATAGTAGGTATGATTAGTGCATTAGTGACGACTTTGCTAGCACTCGATGCTGTATATTCGCCAGCCTCAGTCTCTTCCAATATGAAATGAGCCTAAAGGAGGCTCTAATTTCCAATATGAAATGAGCCCGCCGCAATTGGATCTTTCGTCCATGATTACAGGATGAAAGTTATCATGAATACAAGGCTCATAAAGACACTGTCACAAGTGCAAGAACTGCTTCATTACGCCCCTGATATTGAGCCCGGATGGGAATCAAAAGATGAATGTTATCAGTGGGTTGAGGCGACTATAAGGTACTTCAAATATCGAGCGCTCAGCAGGCCCGACAAGGGGCTCATTAAGCGTTATCTCGCAGTGGCTACAGGCTACTCAAGATCGCAGATTACCCGCCTTATTCATGCCTGTCAGTCGAAGGGGACTCTGAAGCGTAAACAGCGCACAATCAATGGTTTCAAATCCAAATACACCAAGGCCGATACAAGGCTTCTGGCTGAGACGGATCGATTGCATAACGACCTGAATGGGGTAGCCATTAAGAAACTCTGTGAAAGGGCTTTTTTACGGGGTGACGAGCGTTACGAGCGACTGGCCGGGATCTCGGTTTCACACCTCTACAATCTCAGGCAATCAAATACATATCGTAATATCCGAACCCACAAGGACTGCACACGTCCAGTAAAGCGAGCCATTGGCACACGTCGTCGTCCAGCTCCTGAAGGACAACTAGGTTTTATTCGAATCGATACGGTTCATCAGGGTGATAAAGACAAAGTGAAAGGTTTGTATCACATTAATGCTGTTGATGAGATGACTCAATTCCAGATTGTTTGCACAGTGGAGAGAATTAGCGAAGCCTTTCTGATCCCTGTGCTTGAAGAGATTCTGGCAGCTTTCCCCTTTAAATTACAGGGTTTTCACTCGGATAACGGATCAGAGTATATAAATTATAGCGTAGCAAAACTACTCGACAATCTTCATATAAAATTCACGAAATCAAGATCAAGAAAAACAAACGACAACGCGCTTGCAGAATGTAAAAACGGTGCAGTTATAAGAAAGATACTTGGTTATGCCCATATTCCACAAAAATATGCGACAGAAGTAAATGAATTCAATCGAAAATATCTCACCCCCTACCTGAATTATCACAGGCCCTGTTTCTTTGCTGAAACTGTCGTAGACAAGAAAGGTAAGGAGAGAAAAAAGTATCTTTATGAAAATATGATGACACCGTACGAAAAATTCAAATCATTACCAAAAAGTGCAAAATATTTGAAGAAAGGAATCACTCTTGAAGCTCTACAAGCAAAGGCTGATTCTATGAGCGATAATGAAGCAGCAGAAAGGCTTCAGTCTGCACGAGAATCACTTTTTAAAACCATTTTTGAACGAAAGGCCTGAGCGCACTGGCTTATGCTTCTTTCAGGCTCATTTTAGGATTGGAAAATACTGCCTCTCCTCAAAGATATTTATTAAAAAGTTAACTTTAGCAAGTGGAGTGGCTCAAGCAGCTAACACCTTAGTTCAGTCGCCCGACAAAGGACCTCAAAGTATCGGTATGCTCCAAATTTAGGCAGCCTATGAGGGAATGATCGGGTCGATTGGAACTAATTGTTGTACGAGCCCAACTCGGAACTCGCGTCTATGGATTAAACTGTGTTCGACTGTCGTCGTTTGTCTTTGAATCTCTCGATTTCTTGTTTGATCTGGCCGTTTACTTATCACTTTTGCTGGCGTTTTCTTCAACATGTTATTCAATTTCTTGCTGATTTCTTGGGTTTAGATCAAGAACGACAACTGGACTCATGAGGCCAGATTTAATTGCTCTAGATGGTTCAATATATAATGCCACGACTGGGTCGGGTCTCTCCCTCGGAACAGTCGCTCTTTCGGGACTAATAGTTTCTGGCACGTAGAGCATCGTACGTGCTCACCATAACCTTTCTTTTCCAGATAGCTTTGCCAATCAAAAATGGAAGGCGCTGTTTCTACAGGTGGTTGTTTATGAGCAGCTCGTGCTCGATCCAGTGCTTTGCGCTTGCCACTAGTATAAAGCCCGTAAAAACGTAGGGTCCGCTTTCCTTTCGAATAATAAAACAGGACAACCAAAGTGTTGGTTGTCCTGTTTTATTGCGCCGTCATTCCGGACTTGATCCGGAATCCACCTTTCAGTCTTGAGTGATGTCTAGATTCACCTCCCTGTGTCGTAGATTCCGTGGTCCGCACGGAATGACGGCGGTGGAGATGGAAACCTCCGGAATCCATCTTTCAGTTTTGAGCAAAAAAAATCTGGATGTCCTAAAAACAAGCATCAAGGCCGCACATAATCGGGTAGCCAGAGGTCTTTAACCTCCAGCCCCCAGTCGAGTCAACCGGCGGAACCTCCCCGTCAGTTGCTCACAGATCCGGACTTGAACCTCTCGATTCATCCGGCTCTTCTTATCCAACCGCTGACACACAGCCTGCTCGCCAATGTGCCATTAACCAAGGAGCTTTCTGAGCGATGCGCCCCAAACATCGAGCTGCACGCTTCTTTCTGCCCCTCAATTTCTTGTATTTTCCCATAGCCCATCGAACCAGAGTGGCTTCCACATATGACAATACTCTTCTCAACTCTGATGGATAAAATTTTCCAAAGTAGTTGATCCAGCCCTGAACACGTGGATTGATCAGTTTTGCAAGCTCTTCAAGAGAGTACAATGATCGTTTCGTGGGAATTTCTAACTCCCTTATCTTGTCTTTGATACGCTGGGCGGATGCCTTGCTCATCGCTGGCAAGAAGTTGGGAAAGAATTTCCCATACCGGTTTCTGGCTAATCTCGTTCTGAATGTATAACTTAGAAAATCAAAAGATGTGTTTTCATGCGTTTCTGTTCTGTCCTCATCCTTACAGTAAACCAGTTTCGTCTTTTCCGGATGCAATGTAAGACCACAGTCGAGTAAACGACGTCTTACTGCTTCCAGCGTGAACTCTGCTTCTTGTTTACTGTGACAATGAATAACCGCATCATCAGCAAAACGCTCAAACCAGACATTCTGGATATTACATTCCAACCAATGATCAAACGCATAATGCATGAACAGGTTTGCCAACAATGGGCTAATAACTCCCCCTTGTGGCGTTCCTTTTACGCGCGGACACTCCTGACTTTCATTTTCAACCGGAGCCTGAAGCCAACGTTTGATGTACAACAATACCCAAGGTTCCCTGATGTGATGTTCCACTGCTCGCATGATGAGTTTATGATCCAGATTATCGAAAAAACCTTTGACGTCCAGATCAATGACCCAGTCTCGTCGCCAGCAGCGTTTTCGAGCTAACGCCAACGCCTGATGCGCTGAGCGGTTAGGTCTGTAGCCGTAGGAGTTTTCATGAAATACAGGTTCCACTAATGGCTCGACTATCAGCTTTACCACAGTTTGGGCTACACGGTCGGCTACCGTCGTCTTCTCAACAAGAACGCCAGCAGCCTCGTGCCTCCATCTTTCTTGTCGATGGCTACACGCATGACGGGGGGAGGAAAGTAACTGCCCGATGACATTCTGTTCCATATTTTGTACAGGTTCTTGCCTAAATGGGTTTCAAAGTCAGCCAGAGACTGACCATCAATACCGGCAGCACCTTTGTTCGCTTTCACGCTTCGCCAGGCTTGATAGACAAGCTCTTTAGAAATTGTGAACGGTTTTGCTTCCGTCATAGATTCATTCCAATAAATCGGTTGATCTACTCCTTCCGCTGGATAAGTCAGCCCCTTTGCTCCACATCCATTACAGATGCTTCAACACTACTACGAGCTGATCCGCCCCTGTGCTCTGTATTGGTACTCTGAGCCTTGCTGTTTGTCAGCTTGGCTGGCTCCCTTAACACCAGAGCGACAGGTTCTCATGTTCCATAAAAGAGCCTGAAATCGGTTCATGCCATCTTTGTGCCGGACACCGCTCAGGCAGTAACTGGATAACCCCTGAACTTATCATAAGGTAGTGGTGCCCCTCATTTTTGATGTCGATATATACGCTTACGACACGTCATCAATGGTTCACTTGCGTTCATCTCCCGAACTCATACCTGACGCAATCTAGTTGCGCCTTTTCTGTGACGCTCACCACCCTGACTCTTAATCAACGCAGCTCACAGTGGTTTGGTGGTCGCTTCCAGAAGCCGCCACCGGAGGGCCCACCTCCATCTCAATTACAGTTACGAACAGACCGACTCTGTTCTCATGACACACCACCACCCGGCAAGCGGCTCCGCACCGGGCGGTTCATCAGGAATGGTGAAGCTTGATCCATCCGTCGCGTAGTGCGTACAACCCCTGCGATTTTAAATAAGCATTCGACAATGCCTGATTAATTCCCGGTGTTTTCGAACTACGCCATGGGCCTTTACTGGTTAAGCCACAAGCAACAGCGGCTTGAACATGAACACCTCGCTTCATCAATTGTCTGACTTTGGTGCGCGGCTTTCGCCACTGTCGCCAATAGGCCATGCGAATCCTGCGTCGTATCCAGTGATCCAGATCGACACACCGCTGGTAACCGTTGGCGATTCCAAAGTAATGAATCCAGCCGCGTAAATACTGGCTGGTTTTGAAGAGCTGGTATTTCATGGAAACACCCCAGTTGCGGTTGGTGAGTTTACGAACTTTCTGCTTGAATCGCTGCAGGGCTTTCGGATGCCATTGAATGTACTTTCCCCGGAAGGTGAATCCCAGAAACTGACTTTCGCTGGTTCTCACAACGTGGCTCTTGGTGGTGTTCACTCTCAGTTTTAAACGCTGTTGCAGATACCGACTGATACTGGGCAGAACACGTTCACCCGCTCGCTGACTTTTCACCAATATCGTGAAGTCGTCGGCATAGCGGGCAAACTTGTGCCCTCGACGCTCCAGTTCTTTGTCCAGTGGATCGAGCATGATGTTCGACAATAACGGTGACAATGGGCCACCTTGCGGAACACCTTCCCGGCTTTCCAGAAAACGCTGGTCGTCCATGATACCGGCGCGCAGGTAACAACCAATGAGGTGCATCAGACGTCTGTCTTTTACCTTGCGGCTTAACAGTGTCATCAGTAAATCATGGTTGACCCGGTCAAAGAATTTGGAGAGATCAACATCCACCGCGATGCGATAACCCTTTTGGATTATGCGGTGCACCTGTTTCACGGCTTGCTGCCCATTTCGATGAGGCCGAAACCCAAAACTGTTGTTTGAGAATGCGGGATCGAATATCGGTGTCAGTACCTGGGCGATGGCTTGTTGAATCACGCGATCTCTGACGGTGGGAATACCAAGAAGGCGTTTTCCTCCGTCAGGTTTCTCGATCTCAACACGCCTGACGGGCGTCGGTTGATAGTGACCGTTGTGCAATTGCACAGTGGTTTTCTTCCAGCCGCCACCGCGTACCCAGTTGGGAAATTCGTCGATGCTCATTCCATCAACACCGGCGGCTCCCTTGTTGGCGCGAACGTGTTTCCATGCACTCTGAAGATTCTCAGGATGCAGAGCACGTTCGAATAGAGTGTTGCTAAAGGCTGGCTGCGGGGCAGTACGCTGAGTCACGTCATCACCGGGCGGTGTTCGTGTATTCAAGTCTGACAAGGCTCCTCGGCTTTGGCATCCTGCGTCGCCCTACCTTCTCCATCCATGGAGTCGTCCTTTATTCTGATGTTCAGGCCTTCACCGTGTCCCAGCCATTACGCTGGGCATTTGACTACTATGCCGTCTGCTGACTTCTGCCTAATCACCCGTCAGGGTTACCCCTGCAGGCGCTATCGGTTGTTATCCTGTTTGCTCGAACAGCCGGATAAGTTCTGTTCGCCGAGCCTGTTGAAACCAGTGGCTGAGAACTGGAAAGGAACCGATCGCGTGTTAAGCAGATCTCCCCGCTCTCTATAACGAAAAGAGGAACATGCACTTTCGCTGCACTGCTGCATCATTTACGGTGGCCCTGCTCTCCAATAAAAAGCAGCACATGGCTTCGTCGTCTTGTGCCAACTCGCCTCCAGCCTACGCCTCATATGATGTTTTTGTTCATCAGCTCGCAGTTTTGCGTCCGGCTTCCTTCAGACCAGACCTCACGGGCTGGCCTTTGCCATTCGCTAGTAGTTAGCATCTAATCACAACATGGTTTTCGATGGTGACCTTCCTACAGAGGACTTTCACCTCATAAGTTCATGCCCATGCCGGGCGTACACAAGCGCATGTTGTCGGACTGGTTTTCCGCTGCGCTCCAAACCAGCCGCAAATGCGGGCGTTATGCGCTTTCATCACTCAGTATCGGCGCTCAATGAAATGAGTTTTTAGAAGAGAGGCGCTAACAATTGTTTAGCGCCTGCAAGAAGTAAGGCTTAAACCGTTAAAGTGATTTTACCTACCGCTTTACCTGAAGCTAGTAAATCATGTGCTTTTGCCACTTCCCATATTGAGAAATTACTTTCGTCAATAATTGGAGTGATTTTACCTGCATCAACAAGCTCTGCAATCTCAGTAAGAATGCGGCCATGTGATGCATGGTTAATGCCGTGACATAATGGAATAAGCATTAAAATACTGTGAAACGATAAGCTCTTGAGTGCGACTTGCAGTGGATCAGCAATCGGTAATGTCGTTGCTACATGACCATTATACTTAGCTGCTTCAAATGATTTTTGGATGTTATCACCTGCAACCGGATCAAAAATTTTGTCAAAGCCAACACCGTTTGTATATGTCTGTACGTAGTCTGAAACAGACTCTTTGGTGAAATCAACTAAATTGTCCGCACCGACTGTTTTAGCCAATGCTTCGTTGGCTGGAGCATAAGTTGAGGTTACGTTTGCACCAAGTACTTTTGCTAACTGAACTGCGATGTGACCAACGCCGCCAGTAGCGCCATGAATAAGTAGATTATCACCGGGTTGAACATTCATTTTGTCAACAAGTGCTTCGTATGAGGTGATTGAAACTAACGGCAGAGCTGCGGCTTGTTTCATCGTGAGTGTTTTTGGTTTTTGAGCCATTAATCGTGCGTCAACCAACATAAATTCAGCCAGAGCACCATCAACACCATTAATGCCACCGGCCATGCCGTACACTTCATCACCAACCTTAAAGTCAGTAACGTCTGCACCTACTTCAATAACGATGCCTGCAACATCGCCGTGCAGTATTTCTGGTAGATTTGTTGACCATGGCAGTTCAATTGATCGAAGCATAGTATCAAGCGGATTTACACTGGTCGCTTTTACTTCTACTACCATATGACCTGGTTTAGCGACTGGTTTTGCTTTCTCTGCTAGTTGGAAAACGTCAGTGCTGCCAATTTCCTTGATGATCATTGCTTTCATAGTATTTACTCTTAGTCGTATATTGATAGTTCGTTTCAGTGGGCTATTCTATTTCATGCTTATAGAGCAACCAATCACCTGACCAGCAAATTACCTTTGTCTTTTTAGCAACACCAACCTTGAGTGATGATGGTGTGAGTCTAGATAAGAATGAGGCTATACAAGAGAAATAATGAGTTCACTGAACCGGTTACTGTATTTTAACTGCGTGGTGGAGACGGGCAGCATCTCTGAAGCCAGTAGAATATTTGACGTCCAGCCCTCTTCTATTTCCAGGCAGTTAGCTGTTCTTGAACAAGAACTTGGCGTTCGTCTTTTAAATAAAACCACTAGAAACACAGGATTAACCGAAGCTGGACGTAAATATTATGAGTTTTCTCAGCGTATTGTATCTGAGTTTGATGAAGCCAAAAGAGCCGTTAATGACTTACAAGAAAAGCCGAGAGGCAAACTTAAAATAAGCATGACCGTAGGGTTTGGCGAAAGTGTTGTACTACCACTCGTTTCTAAGTTTATGTCGCTGTACCCCGACATTGATATAAAACTTGAATTGACCGAGCGCGTTGTCGATCTTGTCGAAGAAAATATTGATGTGGCTATTCGTAGTGGTCGATTACCTGATTCAACGATGATAGCAAAACGATTGGCTTTTAATAATTTTATGTTGTGTGCGAGCCCGCAATATTTAGCTAGAAAAGGTACACCTCTTGGCCCAGAAGACTTAATAGAGCATCAATGTATTCGATACAGTTATTCTCGTTGGAAAGATTGGTTTTTAATGACGAAAGAAAGAAAAAAAATAGTCATAAATAAAGATATCTCAGTTAACTCGGTAAACGGCCAAAAACAACTTGTGTTAAATGATACCGGACTTGCATTAATGCCTTTCTGGGCAGTTAAAAATGAATTGGCAGATGGTTCGATAGTCCGAGTTATGGCTGAACATGTTTTCAGTCCTTATGAAGAGTTGAGTGCTACCTACGCGATTTATTTAAAGCGCGATCTGATTTCGCCAAAAACTAGGGTTTTCTTGGATTTTTTAAGTGATTATATAGAATAAAGATTTTAGAGATTGATCCACGAATTACAGCGTTCTTGCCAGCCGATGAGATTGAATATCTCAATGCCAGCTATTCCCCATGCTTATACGACATCGGTAACAGCGTATAAGAAGCATCACACGCAGGGCGCAGCTACAGCTGCTTACGTGTTGAGATATGTAATTTTTCCCAAAAACTCGACTATTTATCACGAGCATACAAAATATATACGACTTCGTACGCTAGTGATACCAAGGGGTTTAATGAAACGTGGGGAATTGCTGTCTCAATGCGCTGGTAGGTAATATATTTTCTATTGTAATGATTAAATCTGATGGGTTTTTGGTTGTAAATCCTACTATCCCTGATAGTGATGAGGTTTGAATAGAATATAAGGGACACCCAATAAAATATAAGCAAAATATAAGCAAAATATCAAAAATATAAGCAAAATATCAAAAATATAAGGGACACCCATAGATTTGACCCCAACAAAATCTGATCTATCTTTCTTCTGCCATTGATTTTTTAGTCGCAGGAGAAGCCATGACCCGTGCCCGCAGAAACCTGATTGACCGTTCCAGTACACCTTATTACCACTGCATGGCTCGTTGTGTCCGTCGTGCATTTCTATGTGGCAAGGATACATTCTCGGGTCAGAATTATGAGCATCGTCGTCAGTGGGTGGTGGATCGACTGGATACACTGGTTTCAGTATTTGCCATAGAAGTCTGCGCTTATGCAGTGATGTCGAACCATTATCATGTGGTGTTGCATATCAATACGGCTGCTGCAGAGAGCTGGAACCGGGATGATGTCTTTGCCCGATGGACTCAACTGTTCACTGGGCCTGTTCTGGTGCAACGGTCGCAGTAGGAATGTCGGTCACCCGACACCCCCTGCTGTCGAGTCAGCGGTAGGGACCTCCCCTTCCGCTGCTCACAGAACCGGACTTGATAGTCTCCTATCATCCGGCTCTTCTTATCCAACCGCTGGCAGCATGCCTATTCGCCAATGCGCCATTAACATCGGAACTCTATGTGCAATACGCCCTAAACAACGAGCGGCTCGCACTTTATGTCCCCGCAATTTCTTGTATTTACCCATAGCCCACCTAACCAGCGTCGCTTCCACGTAATACAAAGCTTTCTTCATTTCTGAGGGATAGAATTTCCCAAAGTAATTGATCCAGCCCCGTACATAGGGATTGATCAGCTTGGCTATCTCAGGCAGTGAATATCTCGATCGCTTGGTGGGTATCTCTAACTCCCTTATAGTGTCCCGAATATGCTGAGCCGAAGCTTTGCTTATTGCAGGAAGGAAGCTCACGAAATATCTCCCGCTACGACTTCGAGCCATTCTGGGTCGGAAGGTGTAACTGAGAAAATCAAAGGATGTATGTTCATGCTGTTCTGGCCTGTCTGCGTCCTTGCAATAAATCAGCTTCGTCTTTACTGGATGTAGTGTAAGACCACAGTCTGATAACCGGAGCCTTATCCTCTCCAGCACTGACTCCGCTTCCTGTTTTGTATGACAGTGCACCAACGCATCATCAGCAAAACGCTCAAACCAGACATTCTGGATATTGCGCTCTAACCACTGATCAAACGCATAATGCATAAACAAGTGGCTCTACCTCAGATTGTGTGGGTAAATTTCAGCGATTCACCCCTCTTGGATAAAGATCAAGGCCACCACAATGAAAGTAAATTGCAGTTTTGAACCTTTCTCTGTTTCTGTAGCCGTAGGCTCGACCCTTGAGTCGCTGTATCTTTCCATTCATGCCTTCTGCACGGCCATTGTCGGCTTTCAGAACTATTGCGTTAATAATTCCCCACAGGTGTTCTTTGATCATCTTGGCCACTTTACGAACAGGTTCAAGCCGACACCTCAGTGCCCAGCTCAGCCACCGTTTCCATGCCTTGATAGCCCAAGCTCGTGATGTGTAATTCCACAGTGTCATCGCCATCTCTTTGATGGCCCAGGCTCGTGCTGTTTTCAGCTTTGAATCACGCAACGGCTCGAACGCTTCCCACTTTTCATCGCTCATATTTTCAGGATTTGTTAGCCAGTCAAACCGGGTACCTTTGAGTAAGTCTGACCCTGTAGACATAAGCGCTTTATGCTCTTCTATGCGAACTTTATTGACCGCATTGCCTAAGTACTGGGCAACATGGAACTTGTCAAATGCTATTCGCTCCCTGGCTTCTGGCACATGCAATGTGACTGCCTTGATAAAGGGCTTCCACATATCCATGGTAACGCATTCAATACCGGCTTTCTGGTCTGGCGTCAGGGTCTCAAAGTACTCATTGAGGCTGTCAGCTTTATGGTTGTCGGCCAAATGTAAAACAATGCCTTTTTCATGATCTGTAACCACAGTGACGTACTCACGCCTCTTCTGGAATGAGGTTTCGTCAACGGCTAACCGTTTGGGATTGTCGTGTACTCTGCGTGCCAGACCTCTCGCTACTGCACGCTGTTGGATACCGTCGATGGCATTCCAGCTAAGCTTCATTTGTTGGGCAACTGCACTGGTTGTTGCCTCTTTCAGCCAGTCAATAACGAGTGCTTCAAACAAGGCCGTAAAACCAGAGTTCGGTTCAGCCCATGGAACCTGTATTGTTTTTACACCGTGATCGGAACATTGTGTACGCGGAACATCAGCAATAAGGATGGTTTGAAACTGGCAGGTATCCAGATGCCGCCACTTCTTCTGACGTCGATCGTAACCCGGAGAGGGTTTATCACAAACACTGCATTTAGAAGGCTTTTTGCCATCATGTTCGAGAAAGATTTCGACTTTTCCTTCAGTAATGGAGAGTTCCACGTGAGCGACATGCCACGGAGTTTCAACGCCAAGTATTTTAGAGTAGAGTTCTTTATCGCGCATGTCGGCATCCTTGCCTTGAAGTGTTCAATATAGATTAAATCACCCACTAAAATTAGGGAAGAGCCAAACAAGTTAGCCAGTAATGGGCTGATAACTCCACCCTCGGCAATTGCTCCTGCATTGCTCTACCTCCTGCATCCATGCAGTCGTGCGGCGTTCCTTTCGTTCTCTCAATTTGCTCACCTTCACTCTCAACCGGAGCTTGAAGCCAACGTTTTATATACAGTAAAACCCAAGATTCCTTAATGTGTTGTTCAACAGCTCGCATCATGAGGTCATGGTCAAGATTGTCAAAGAATCCCTTGATATCCAGATCAATTACCCAGTCTCTTCGCCAACAACGTTTACGGGCGACCGCCAGCGCATCATGTGCTGACCGATTCGGCCTGTAACCGTAGGAGTTTTCGTGAAATACAGGTTCCACTAATGGCTCTACGATCAATTTTACCACCGTTTGAGCTATGCGATCCGCTACTGTCGGGATGCCCAGCGGTCTCGTGCCTCCATCTTTCTTTTTTGATGTCTACACGCATGACGGGGGGCGGGAAGTAGCTTCCCGATGACATCCTGTTCCCCTCTTCATGCTCAAGAGTTGTACAGGCTACCGCCAAGATTGCGCTCATAGTCAGCCAGTGACTGACCATCAGCTCCGGCAGCTCCCTTGTTAGCTTTCACTCTCAGCCAGGCTTGCCAAACAAGCCCTTTAGAAATTGTGAACGGTTTTGCTTCAGTCATAGACTCATCCCACAAATTAAACGCTGGTTGATCTATTCCCTCCGCTGGATAAGTCAGCCCCTTCGCTCCACTTCCATTACGGAAGCTTCATCACTACTACGGACTAATCCGCCCCTGTGCTCTGTATCGGTACTCAAAGCCTCCACAGTTCATCTGCTTGGCTCGCTCCCTTAACATCAGAACGACAGGTTCCCACGTTCCGCAAAAGAGCCTGAAATATGTTCATGCCAACTTTATGCCGGACACCGCTCAGGCAGTAACTGGGTTTCTCCTGAACTCATCATGGAGTGGATCTGCCCTCCATTTTTGATGTCAATGTACACGCTTACGACACGTCATCATTGGTTCACTTGCGTTCATCTCCAGACTTCATACCTGACGCAATCTTGTTGCGCCTTTTCTGTGATGCTCACCACCCTGACTCTTAACCAACGCAGCTCACAGTGGTTTGGTGGTCGCTTCCAGAAGCCGCCACCGGAGGGTCTTCCTCCATCTCAATTACAGTTACGAGCAGACCGACTCTGCTCTCGTGGCACACCAGACCCGGACGAGCCCAATTAAGGCATCCGGTTCCTCATAGTTACTGGTTCACTAGCCGACGGCTTCGGTAATACTGATGATGAATTTTGGGCGGTGACAGGGGGAAACGCTCCAGGAACAGGTTGAATTTATCCCATGGTATATAGCTCTTTTGCGAACGCCGACAGAGCCATTTATGCCAGATTTTCATCACTGTATGGTGGACTTTCTCTAAGGATTTGGCGTTACCTGTGATACCGAAGTACGCGTAGTGTCCCCGAAGTTTTCGGTTCAATGCTGCATATTGTTCATTCAATGGCTTGTGTCTGAACTTCCGACAGTAGTCATTGAACTTCTTCAGTGTTCTGGCAATTCGCCCTTTCGCAGTTTTCTGGTTAACGACAAAATAGCCCCTACGGGATTTACCCCAGTAGTGCGTGAATCCAAGGAAATCAAACGTGACCGGAATACCACAGCGCTGGTTGTCTTTCCGGCTGTAGAGCCGAAAGTCTACGCGCTGCGTCTTCTCCGGATGCAGTGTCAGACCAAATCGTTCAAAGCGCTTTGGTAGTACCTCTTCAACTTGACGACAGTCATCATAATTTTCAAACACCATAACAAGGTGAGTAGCCCACAGGAACCTCCCCTACAGGCTCTCTGTCGAGTCGCCCAAAGGAACCTCCCCTTCAGGCGCTCACAGAACCGGACTTGACAGTCTCCCGTCATCCGGCTCTTCTTATCCAACCGCTGGCAGCATGCCTATTCGCCAATGTGCCATTAACATGGGAACTCTGCGCGCTATGCGTCCCAACGTTCGAGCCGCTCGCACTTTGTGACCCCGCAATTTCTTGTACTTGCCCATCGCCCAACGAACCAGTGTTTCTTCCACGTAGTACAGAACCTTCTTCATTTCTGAAGGGTAGAATTCTCCAAAGTAATTGATCCAACCCTGAACATAAGGATTGATCAGCTTTGCCAACGCTGGAAGTGAATACCCTGATCGTTTCGTGGGAATAGCCAGTTCTTTTATGGTATCCCGTATGCGCTGAGCCGCAGCTCTGCTCATTGCAGGAAGAAAACCAGCGAAGTAATTCCCATACCGGCTACGAACTATTCTGGCCCGGAAGGTATAACTGAGAAAATCAAACGACGTGTGTTCATGCCTCTCCGGTCTCCCCGAAGCTTTACAGTAAACCAGCTTTGTTTTCACCGGATGCAATGTAAGACCACAGTCGAATAAACGACCTCTTATTGCTTCCAGTACAAACTCAGCTTCTTGCTTACTGCAACAGTGGATTAGCGGGTGAGTAGCCCATGGGAACCACCCCCCCAGGCTCTCTCAGAACCGGACTTGAACCTCTCAGCTCATCCGGCTCCCATCATCCAACCGACGGCCTGAGTTGAGTAGACCGGCGGAACTTCCCCGCCAGCCCCTCCTAGAACGGAACGTGAGCCTCTCGACTCATTCCGCTCCCATTAAACCATCGATCCTCTCATTCCTGCTCGCCAATGAGCAAACAGGTAACGATGAGTCTCAGCAACCTTCTCCATAAACTTGCCTGCCCTCGTTTTCCGCCGTTGAAGCTTCTTGTATTTATGTCTCGCCCACCAGATCAACGCTTTGTTGACCTCGCGGAAGACCCTATACAACTCTGAACGATAGAAGCAACCGTAGTAGTTTATCCAACCATTGATGATCGGATTGATCCACTTGGCTATTTCAACAAGACTTAAATCTGTCCGTTTTCGGATACCCAGCATCCTGATTTTCTTTATCATGCCCTTCTGCGCACTTCTGCTGGCAGCGGGGGAAAAACTGACAAAGACACTCTGCCTTTTTCTGTTCCGGCAGAGACGAGGTATGAAGGTGTACCCCAGAAAGTCGAAACTTATGTGCTCATGCTGACCTTTTCGAGAACCATCTTTGCAATACACAATTTTGGTTTTCGTTGGATGCAGTTCAAGCCCACACGCTTCAAATCTTTCCCTGAGCACAGCTAGCATCTGCTGAGCCTGCTGTTCACTATTACAGTGCACAAGCCCGTCATCTGCATACCTGCACCATTTCACATTTTGATGGTATTTCTCCATCCATTTGTCAAAAACATAATGTAGAAACAGATTCGCTAACACCGGACTGATAACACCTCCTTGCGGAGTGCCTTGTGTTCGCTCTACCTGCTCCCCATTTTCCATGACCATGGGTGCTTTTAACCATCGCTCTATGTACAGCAGCAGCCACTTACAATCTGTATGCTTGCGTACTGCTTTCATCAGCAGTTCATGTGAAATGTTATCGAACAGCCCTTTTATATCAAATTCCAGAACCCAGTCCTGATACCAGCACCGTTTTCGAGTCACCCGAACAGCATCAATCGCTGACTTGTTCGGCCTGTAGCCATAGGAATCACTGAGAAATGTGGGTTCCACCAGGGGCTCGAATGTGAGTTTGGCGACCATTTGGGCGATACGATCCTGTATCGTAGGGATACCAAGAATCCTTTCTCCACCCGATTTCTTAGGTATGGCGACGGCTTTCACAGCTGGCGGGAAGTAGCTGCCAGACGACATCCGGTTCCATATTTTGTATAAATTGTTCTTTAAGTCTTTCTCAAAGTCAGATATTGACTGGTTATCAATACCTGCGGCTCCTTTATTGGCTTTCACCAGTTGGTAGGCCTTAACGACCTGCCACCTATCAATGATGAATCGATGTGTATCTGTCACGATACCTCCTCCTGCTTAAACCACAGTTGGATACCGGAAAAATACTGTTTAACACTGCCCCTTCGCTCCACACTCATTACAAAGGGTGAAAGTCTCATATTGACCGGAACTCTCATTCCATATTGTTAGACTGAACAGGGAATGGAACCACATTGCTCGTGGTTACCTCTGTGACCTTGGCACAGTAAGTTACTGACAAAAGCTTCCAGCCATTATCAAACCAGCCACTCTGTATTAATGACCTGAGAGTCAGAATGCCTTGACCTCCGGGGTGTCGCCAGCGCATACCTGAACACTTCATCCGCTGTGTCACTAACGTTTTACAGGTCGCCTCAATAACGCCAGATCCTATAGGCAGGTTGCACGACAGGTGTTCTGCATACTTCATGCGGTCACGATTATTCCTGAAGTATTCCAACTCTGTCTTTAACTTCGATCGCCGAGGATGTCGGCTGTGTTGATAGGCCAAAGCCTTGATGACTTTCTCAACCCCATCAGATTCTTCCTTCAAAATATGACGGTAGGTGATGAACTTCTCTTTGGGTTTTGAACTGTTTTCACCGTAGGACAGGTCAAACGCCTTCTTCAGATGTTCTGCTGCATGATAAAAATCCACGATTTCATGCCCTTGAGGAAGCTCTTTGGCAAGATAAGTCCAGTTGTCTTTAGCGCCATCAGCCACCTTGACCAATGACAGTTGAGGCTTCTGCCTGAGTGCTTCGTTCAGGAAACGGGAGAGCGACTGCTTTAGAGTTACTTTCTTGCTCTCTGGCATTCGGCCAATCCTGATGGTCGACAGGCGTTCACCTTCAACATCGTAAAACGACAGAGTTCCACAACTGGCTTCCTGGCAACCTGCCGGGCCACGAGTACGCTTGCCTTCAGCTGTACTTTGTTCACGTTTTTCCTGACGTTTCCCGTCTTTCATAGGCAGCATGACACCGTCCAAAGAGGCCGCTACAGTTACCGCTTCTTCGGGAACCTTGAGGCTATCTTTGAGGATGCACTCAAAAGGCTCACGGTACTGTTCCCATTGTTCATTGAACTTTTTTGGAAGTCGGGTTAACGAGCTTTCCGACGGTGACATATTACCCATCAAATCGAGCAGAGTTTTGGCGATCCCCGGAGAGAGCTGAGCCACAACCCAGACCGCTTGCTTTGCGGCCCTTGGCGTCCAGTAACCCTCAACGATGCCTGCCCTGAGTTCCAGGGGGACAATGCAGTCATCCTTGCCGCTGCGGTATAGCGTGCGGGCAACTCGGATGGGACCAGCAGCTGACTGGTAAGTTTGGGAGCAACGCAATGCACGATGATAGCAGGTGCCGTTCACTTCAATAGCAGGAATATCTATATCGAGGCCGGACAAGTCTTCTGCCAGGGTCTCCCGCTCTGCTTGAACAAAGAGAGCGTGAAGCTCGTTTTCATAATCTTCAAAGTGTTTAATCGGGTCATGGTGCTTGCGAAGGGAGGCCAGTTTGTGCTCAAGCTGCTGGATAATACGGCAGGGATGATTGGCGGCTTCAGTCAGTTGCTGACATAATTCCATCGGGGCGGCCTCTCACTGAAAGATGTTGGTTTCCAGTTAGCATCATACCTGCGTTTGGTCGTTACCCTCCCTTGTCTGAGAAAAGTCGATGTCGTGTCGTTTATACTGGAGCCCATGCCCTGCAATGACGGTCAATATGAGACTTACACCCATTACAAATGCTTCTCCACTACTACGAGCAGTTCCGTCCCAGTGCCAGACATTGGTACTCTCATACTTATCATTTTAATGATTTGTATTTCTCCCTTGGCATTCTGACGACTGGTTCCCACAGTTCCTGAAAAGAGCCTGAAAATGAGATCACGCCCACTTTACACCGGACACCACTTACACAGCCTTCGGAGCAACTTGTAAATTGATCACCAGCCTTAGACGCTGCTGGCTTTTGATGTCGAGTCTTTGGTTTACGATGCGTCATCATGGGTTCGATAACTCGTCTTCTCATTTCATACCTGTACATTTTATGATGCACGTTTCTTCAACGCTCACTACGAACACTCTTAATATCCGCAGCTTGAAGCGGTTTGAAGCCAGCCTCCGACGGCAGACTCCGGTGGGCCATACCACCATCTCTTTCCAAGCTTATCCATAAGACTTGCGCACTTCCTTATGCTGCAATCCTATGTGACTGTGGCACACCACCCAGTTTCCAGTGCGGAAACAGATTAGGAAATTTCATCGCGATCTCTCCTAACCTGTGCTCAGCACGTCGTCTGTGGCCTTTCAGCTTTTTGTACTTCCTCGTTGCCCACAATGTAAGCTTTCGATTTACATGACGTAATGTTGGGTACATAGCTGACTTGTAGAAACGACCATAGTAGTTTATCCAGCCTTGGAGCTGCGCCCTGAACATTCGGGCTAAATCAGGGAGAGTTTTATCGCTGCGTAAATGCAATTTCCAGCGCCTTACTTCCTTCCTAATCGCCTTGCCTGCTTTGGCGCTCATCGCCGGACTGAAGTTTATGAAGAACTTGCCCCATCGGTTTTTCGATCTTCTCGGACGATAGGTATATCCCAAAAAGTCAAAACTGGTAACAGGGTGTTCTTCCTTCCTGTCGTCGTCTTTACAGTAAACAATCTTTGTCTTCTCAGGGTGCATTTCCAGACCACATTCAAGCAGCCGTTCAGCCAACAAGGCTTTTAGTGTTTCTGCCTCTTTCTCACTGTGACAATGGGCAAGCCCGTCGTCGGCGTACCGACATATGGGAGTATGTGGAAAGTTCTTCTCCATCCATTTGTCGTAGACATAGTGCATAAACAGATTACTTAATACGGGACTGATTAGTCGAGTCAACCGGCGGAACCTCCCCGTCAGTTGCTCACAGATCCGGACTTGAACCTCTCGATTCATCCGGCTCTTCTTATCCAACCGCTGACACACAGCCTGCTCGCCAATGTGCCATTAACCAAGGAGCTTTCTGAGCGATGCGCCCCAAACATCGAGCTGCACGCTTCTTTCTGCCCCTCAATTTCTTGTATTTTCCCATAGCCCATCGAACCAGAGTGGCTTCCACATATGACAATACTCTTCTCAACTCTGATGGATAAAATTTTCCAAAGTAGTTGATCCAGCCCTGAACACGTGGATTGATCAGTTTTGCAAGCTCTTCAAGAGAGTACAATGATCGTTTCGTGGGAATTTCTAACTCCCTTATCTTGTCTTTGATACGCTGGGCGGATGCCTTGCTCATCGCTGGCAAGAAGTTGGGAAAGAATTTCCCATACCGGTTTCTGGCTAATCTCGTTCTGAATGTATAACTTAGAAAATCAAAAGATGTGTTTTCATGCGTTTCTGTTCTGTCCTCATCCTTACAGTAAACCAGTTTCGTCTTTTCCGGATGCAATGTAAGACCACAGTCGAGTAAACGACGTCTTACTGCTTCCAGCGTGAACTCTGCTTCTTGTTTACTGTGACAATGAATAACCGCATCATCAGCAAAACGCTCAAACCAGACATTCTGGATATTACATTCCAACCAATGATCAAACGCATAATGCATGAACAGGTTTGCCAACAATGGGCTAATAACTCCCCCTTGTGGCGTTCCTTTTACGCGCGGACACTCCTGACTTTCATTTTCAACCGGAGCCTGAAGCCAACGTTTGATGTACAACAATACCCAAGGTTCCCTGATGTGATGTTCCACTGCTCGCATGATGAGTTTATGATCCAGATTATCGAAAAAACCTTTGATATCCAGATCAATGACCCCTTCTCCATCATCAAGAGTGTCGCCAGCAGCGTTTTCGAGCTAACGCCAACGCCTGATGCGCTGAGCGGTTAGGTCTGTAGCCGTAGGAGTTTTCATGAAATACAGGTTCCACTAATGGCTCGACTATCAGCTTTACCACAGTTTGGGCTACACGGTCGGCTACCGTCGTCTTCTCAACAAGAGCGCCAGCAGCCTCGTGCCTCCATCTTTCTTGTCGATGGCTACACGCATGACGGGGGGAGGAAAGTAACTGCCCGATGACATTCTGATTCCATATTTTGTACAGGTTCTTGCCTAAATGGGTTTCAAAGTCAGCCAGAGACTGACCATCAATACCGGCAGCACCTTTGTTCGCTTTCACGCTTCGCCAGGCTTGATAGACAAGCTCTTTAGAAATTGTGAACGGTTTTGCTTCCGTCATAGATTCATTCCAATAAATCGGTTGATCTACTCCTTCCGCTGGATAAGTCAGCCCCTTTGCTCCACATCCATTACAGATGCTTCAACACTACTACGAGCTGATCCGCCCCTGTGCTCTGTATTGGTACTCTGAGCCTTGCTGTTTGTCAGCTTGGCTGGCTCCCTTAACACCAGAGCGACAGGTTCTCATGTTCCATAAAAGAGCCTGAAATCGGTTCATGCCATCTTTGTGCCGGACACCGCTCAGGCAGTAACTGGATAACCCCTGAACTTATCATAAGGTAGTGGTGCCCCTCATTTTTGATGTCGATATATACGCTTACGACACGTCATCAATGGTTCACTTGCGTTCATCTCCCGAACTCATACCTGACGCAATCTAGTTGCGCCTTTTCTGTGACGCTCACCACCCTGACTCTTAATCAACGCAGCTCACAGTGGTTTGGTGGTCGCTTCCAGAAGCCGCCACCGGAGGGCCCACCTCCATCTCAATTACAGTTACGAACAGACCGACTCTGTTCTCATGACACACCACCACCTTGAGGCACGCCTCTTTCACGTCTGATCGTTGTGCCGTCGCTTTGTTGAATCGGCGCTGTTAACCAACGCTCAATATAAAGAAGCAACCAACGGTTATCCGTGTGTTTACGAACCGCCTTCATCAGAAGTTCATGGTCAATGTTGTCAAACAAACCCTTGATATCAAATTCCAGCACCCAGTTGTAACGCCAGCACCTTTTTCGGGTGATTTCCAGCGCCTGATGTGCCGATTTGTTGGGTCTGTAACCATAGGAGTCCTGATGAAAACAGGGTTCTACCAATGGCTCAAAATGTAACTTCACCACCATCTGAGCAACCCTGTCCGATACGGTCGGTATGCCCAGTTTTCTTTCACCACCTGATTTCTTCGGTATGACTACCGTTTTCACCGCCGGTGGGAAATAACTTCCGGATGACAATCGATTCCAAAGCTTATAGAGATTACCTTTCAGGTTTGACTCGAACTGCTCAATGGTCTCGCCATCGACGCCGTGAGCGCCTTTGTTAGCTTTGACCAGCTGCCATGCACGCACTACGTCGTGTTTGGAAATTTCAAATGGTTTTGCTGTTTCCAAAAATTCCTCCCACAAACAGCCCCTGGCTGTCAAAGTGGTTGATCCTCAAATTCAACGGGATAACTGATCCCCTTTGCTCCAGCGCCATTACAGCCCCTTCATCACTACTCGACAATGTGCTCCTGCATTGTCTATCGATTACATCCATGTAATCGTACGGGATCATCCGCCCCTGTGCCTCGCATTGGTACTCAGACTCTTGCAGGATCTCTGCTTGAGTGGCTCCCTTAACATCGAGGAGACAGGTTCCCACGTTCCATACAGAAGCCTGTGTTAAGTTCATGCCTTCTCCACGCCGGATGCCGCCTGAGCAGTAGACAGGTATCTCTCAGACTTATCCCGGGTTAACGACACCCCCCCGGTTTTGACATCGTTCCTACGCTTTCGACGCGTCATCAAAGGTTCACTTACGTTCATCTCCTTAACACACACCTGACAGGATCAAGCCCTGCCTTTTCCTTAACGCTCACGACAAAGGCTCTTTACCTGTGCCGCTTAAGGTGGTTTGAAGTCTCCCCCTGTAGAGCGACTTCGAGGGGCCCTCCCTCATCTTCTGTGCAGTTACGCACTGGCGTTGCTTACGCAACACCTTGTGCTCGTGGCACACAGTCATCAGCAAAGCGGGTCAGACTACACCGTCCTCGCATTTTCGGCTGGACTGTCTGTGCAAACCAGTCATCCAATACATAGTGAAGATAAATATTGGCTAACAGGGGTGAAATTACCCCTCCTTGAGGCGTTCCCTGCGTCGGGTAGACAAGCTCCCCAGACTCAAGAATACCGGCCTTCAACCATTTATCAATCAGTTTTCTTACCACACCATCAGCCACTCGTCTGGCAAGAAATTGCCTTAGGCATCCATGGTCAATCGTATCGAAATACTTTTGTATGTCCGCATCCAGCACCCAGTCGCCTTTATCTCTCATGATATGGGCACGTAGACTTTGCAACGCATCGTGAGCAGATCTTTGTTTCCGAAAACCAAAAGAGCAGTAATAGAAATCCTGCTCATAGATGGGCTCCAATAGCATTACCACCGCCCTTTGAACAATTTTGTCCTCGAAGGTGGGAATTCCCAAAGCTCTTCTCTGACCTTTTCCTTTATCAATGTACGTGCGTCGTACGGCAGGAGCACGGTATCGACCGGATTTTATCCGATCCAGCAGATTAAGGAGGTTTGACTCCAGCTGTCTCGCATACATCTCTGCCGTTTGACCATCCACACCTGTCGCACCATCCTTGCGAGTCTGTTGATACGCTTGTAAAAGCCAGTTGTAATCCATGTGATGATTAAGAGAAGTAAAGGCCATGGCTGGATTTTCTCTGGCCAGTGTGGCTATCCGTCTCGGGTGTAATTAAAAGTGTTCATTAGAAGTTTTTCTGCCCACAAAACCTCAATATGAACGATAATGTAAGAGTATTTCTCAACCCTAGTCAGTATTATGCGCTCACCTATTTCTCTTGCTGATAGACTTGCAGCCCACCCCGAGCTTGAGCTTAGAGTTTCTGCACTTCTGGATATTGTTGAAGCCGAGTCAGGTCTCCTGGATCGTGCTGATGATGCTGAAGAAGCCGTCATTGCCCACCTGCGTGAAATGGGCAATGAACTGCTTACTGGCTGGGGTACCTACAAGGAAGATCAAAAATTTGGCGAGGCTTGCCTGAAGCACCCCGGAGCTAAAACTCAAAAAAACACTTATTGGCTGAGCACCTATGGGAAAATAGAAGTTCTTGAACGCTGCCAGACGGTAGACAAGCATCGGGTCAGACCTTTCAGTCATGCCGCTCATATTCACTGTCGCGACTACTCCCGCACAATTCAACGTAAAATTGTAGACTTTGGTGCAGATAGTTCTTTTCAGGCAGCTGCAAAAAAATACATGAACATTATGGTATTGATGTGCCTGAGTCTTCTATTCGAGCCATAACTCTTGAGCACGCAAGCTGTATGCAAAATGATTCCATCAGTGCATCACAAAATCGTCAGGACTGCCTCGGTGAAGCTGCCCAGTTCATAGGAGAAATGGATGGAAGCATGATTCCTGTTGTCCTCTTTGATGAAGAGGCAGAAGGTGACAAACGCAAAGCACGTAAAACTCGATGCTGCAGTTTTTAGTTGTTGACTGATACACTTCTGCTCACGCAGCTTTCTGAGCGTGATACTTCAACGAAGCAGTGGGTTCCTGTTTGCCCAGATCGCGACCAGCCATATGCTTACTGGATTCCCTTGTTGGCAACACATCGTCCAAGGCTTTCGTTAAGGATTTCAACGCAGCCTCAGGGTCATCTGATGCGACCACTTCTTTGACCGTATCAACCAATGCTTCAGCTTTGAGGCGTTCGATCAGGCAACCTGCGGGCAACCCGGGTTGTTTGTTTTTGAGTCGGGCTGATTGCTCTGGATGCAGTAACAACAAATGATCGCACAGCAGGCTCAGGATCAAGCCACGCTCAGACCCTTCTTTGCCTTGCTGTTTGCTCAGTCGGTTCCAGCCGCCATACGCTTTCCAGTCCTGAATAAAAACCTCGACCAACCACCTCAGCGAATACAGCCTGGCTATATCAGCGTGGTGCCATGACATATCAGAAGCGACCAGATAACGGTACTCTTCTTCATCTTCATACTTCAGAGCAACAACGAAACGACGCTTGTTGTGTGCCTTGATGTAGAGGCGAGCTGCGAGCATGGTCACCCGCTTTTCTTTTCCTCCACGAATAATTAACTGCGTTTCAACGCCTTTTTGTCGTGCAAAATAATCCCTGAGGGTGGCTTCTGAATTTCTGCTGGCCACTTTCTGATTGGAGCGCAATTGGCTAACGACTTGCGCCTGACCTGTTACGGCTGTCGCTTCATCCATGAGTTTTCCTGTACCGTAGAGCGCATCAGCCAGAACACCTTTAATCACTACTTCAGGAAAATGGTCAACGAATTCCCGGATCATCTGTAATGCCAGCGCTTGAAGCGTTGGAAAGCGGTTGTGGTCGGGTTCTGGACGTTTAGGTCTCAGTTTCTTTGCAACACCCTCTTTCTTGAGGTCTTTGTCGTGTTTTCGCCAAGCGGACAGCTGTGGATCGGGAACGTAAAACCGGAAACCTACAGGAAAGGTGGCAATGTCCGAGACCAAGACCATAAAGATCAGCTCCTGACCATTGATATAGCCACCTGTCGGTTTATCTCTGATTTTATGAGTGCCTTCGATCCGGGTCGTTCTTTTTGATCGTTGTTTGGCTGAATCATCAATCGTCAGAGTCCCTTCAGCAATACCATAATGAGACAGAATATTGCGAACACTGGCCTGCAGCATACGATGCCATGCAATCTTTGCTGAATAGAAAATCCAGCATAGCCGGGTCGACTTGAACTTCCCAAGACTCCTTCGCTCAAAGGCCGCCCAGTTGAGTGTTTCAGTGACAACAATCCCCATAATTAGAGCGGTCAGGACTGTTTTTTGGATCGTTGTGAGTTGAGCAGAAGGCGTAATGCTTTTCAGTGAATCGCTCAAAGAATCCAGAAATACAGTAACAACAGAAAGAGGACGAATTAGCACTAACGACACTTGACGGTTATAAAATGGGAATGCAATCTTACCCTGTCAGCCTGCTGTTGTGTCGTTGATCGTATCTCGCTGGGCTTGATGCAGGAGGCGCAGCAGTAGTCTGGTTTCGATATTCACATCAGAATATCCTGTCAAACGCTAAAAACTGCAGCATCGAGTAAAACTGAATGGCAGGAGGCTAAACTTTGCCAGGTCTATAAGCTGGGTAGTTCAGATAAACGTCATCAGGCCACAATGGGAGGGCCGGATGAAGCAGGTGACCAGTGGTTGAGTTGTGCAATAGAGCAGGGGCTCAACCGGCAATCCTCTATCCATTGCGTGAGCGATGGAGCCACCTGGATTGCCAACCAGACAAAGAGAGTGTTTGGAGAGCAAGGAAGTTTCCTCGTTGACTATTATCATCTCTCTGAGCACTTCGCTGATGCAGCAGAAGAGTGTGTCGGGTTTAACAAGGAAACACGTGTACAGTGGCGGCATATCCAGCAGGAACGCATGAAATCTGGCAATGTTAATGCCGTCATGGCAGAGCTTGATCCGCATAGAAACGGAAAGAAAGGCAAAGCAGCCAATAAACCAGAGGAGTGTCACCGATACATCCGAAACCGTCCAGGGCAATTCGAATATGCTGCAGCAGAAGCAGCCAATCTTCCCATTGGCTCTGGCGAAATAGAAAGTTCTAACAGTGCAGTAGTGCAGATGCGACTAAAAATACCGGGTGCTTGGTGGAAGCCTTCCATCGCAGGAGCAATGCTTTGCTTAAGAACATTGCGTTCTAACGGGGACTGGGATCAGTACTGGCAGCAAGCAGGATAATGGGTAGATGGAACACTTTTAATTACACCCATCCGTCTCTGTTTCGTTGACACAAACATCGGTTTCTGAGCACCTCATGTGTTTCCCACAAACGGGTCAATAACTACGATGCCCCCTTTCCTCGTCCGGGTCCTCCCGAGCGGAGTTCCCCGTTGTCATCAGTACTATGGGACACTAAGACTTCCAGTACCTACTGCCCGGTCACTTATTTATTCGCTCCCGGGTTCCTGAGTTTTGCTTCCTGTTCGCTCCGCCAGATCTGAAGCTCAACCCGACGGACTGGTTCTATTCAGCCAGAGAACCAATGGCTGTTTAACTCAGGTCAGCACTGGATCTCGCAGGTTCCTGAGAAATCCATCCTGTACCTTTGCCCCGGTCATTGATCCCGGTCGGGCTGGTTTCGCCTTACCGTGACGGCTAACCAATACTGACCCCATAATCCGGAAAATGAAGTCCCCAACGGGCGCACCATATCGAGACTCAATCCCGCGGCTTTAGTACCTGCTGTATACGCTTCACAACCAGCGTTACCACTGGCTATGCAATACTCGCTTCCGACTGATGGTTAGTCTTTGCCGGGTGGGAGTCGAACCCACTGGATTTCAACGAATGATTTCAGCTCATAGAGCCTCCCACATTCTCAGGCTTCGCCTGTCGCAACCAGAATGGGTGTTCAAGCTGACCAGAATACGCACGCAGAGAAGTGGAACTATTTCAAGCCAGCAGAATCCAATTAATTCCGTCATCGAAGGATTTTACTGATCTGATGAATACGATCAGATGGGCTGCCAGGCAATATATTGCCATATTGGCACAGTTTCTTTTATTGGTTCTTTCTCTCCTGCCTCTTTCAGCCAAAGCCGTTCTGGAACACCCATTAAAACAAAATCTTGATACACTTTTAAGTTATACCGATCAGGCGGAAACTATAAGATACAGATTGCAATGGATTACCCCGGAACTTGCTGAATCAATGGCAGCAGCAATACAGAACTCAAACTGGGATCATTATATTTTCCGTCAGGATCAGAGTTATAATATTCTTCTCAGGGCTCTCCAGCTCGACTATATCAGCTTCCCAGATTTTTTCGATGCCCATCTCCATCTCCATCTACAGACCTTATCTCAGCTATCCATTCGTGAGGATTTTCCTGCCCGGGGTCGACTGCATGGCTCAGTAAACCGTATTGATCTCACCCGACCTGAACATCGTCAGCTTAAAAACACCTTATCTGAGTTAATTAAAAATAAAATTTCAGCTGAAATGACCGTGTGTTTCGAACAGGCAATTCGAGGCTTTTATAACAAGGAAAAAGCTGCTTATGTCGACATCATCACTCTGGATGATTCAGATATTCTGATCTACAACCGTGTACCGGACGGTCTTGCTCATGCCAGTCAACGACCGGAAAGAGAGCAGGTTCTAATACCATTTCCGAATTCTAATTATGCTATTGCGCTGCCTTTTCAGGCTTAGATCCTGCGTTGGAGTTCCTCGCCATAGCTAAGGCTATGACTCGTCACTCCGCCTTGTCTCTGAGTCTGAAAAGCCATGCTCATAACGCATATTAGAAACCGGCAATGGTATAATATGGTTGAAAACGCTTGAATGTGATTAAAAGGAACAGCCACAGTTTTGACCCTAAAGCTCCCAGGAAACACCCCTTATCTAGGCTATGTTACCGCTGAGTGTTGGTATCCTGATGAATTCTGATTCCTCATGCTTTTAATAATGAGATAAATATAAGCCGTTCACATATACCGAATATAAAGTGATTACAGTTCTTCTTTTTATACGAAGTGAATATTGATAAAGCTGTTTTTAAGCACTGTAGGAATCAGTAAATCGGTATTTATGCTGAAATCGTAACCAACACACAACGGCAACATAGCCCCTTATCTATGTAATAATAGAATTATTCCTGGATATATAGTATCGCTTTAAAACAGCTTATTTTTTGTCAAAAAATCACTTCATGACAACTTTTATTTCATCTTCGTGGTGATAAGTACTGAACAGGATTCACTTTTAAATATCCTTTAATTAATTCTTTCAAAAATTGAACAACCTTTTTTTTTATTTCATCTAATTCCATAGAATCATTAATTTCTCCGTTCGCATAAAAAACTCATCATGGATAGCAAATGATTTGCCATCGACTCATGATGGCTCTCTACACCTAAACCGGTCAGAATTGTAACAATATTGGTTACCATTGTCTGACTCTGCCTGGTGGCTTGGGGCTGAGTAATGGCAAGAGCCTGCAATGCCCATAAAGCTACAGCTTCCTCACTGTAACTATTTTCAGGCAGCTGGCAAGTATGAAGATTGGAAAAAAACATTATTACTGCACTATCATTATGGCCTGTATACAAGTGATTAGTAAAAGCAGCTGCTGCTTGTAGTAATATTGGATTATTCATAATAACGACAGATCTATTAATATGATGTCCATTACTACTGAGATATAAATTCAGAAATGAAAGAAAGTGATCAAGAGGCGATGGATTACAATCAAAATCATTCAAAGACAAATACAGTAACCTTCCTCTTCTTAGAATATGCATGTAATAGTTCAGAAATTGATCAACATGACTACTGGAAACTCCAGCTTTAAGCATATAGGTTCGCATATGTTCAAAGAATGCCGGATAAATACCCTGTCGTTGTCCAAAGTTTTTTTCATTAGCGTAGCCACCAAAACTTAGCCGTTTCTGCACATGGTGGTCTGGTAGAACAGCAGCAAGAAAAGCAAAATTATAAAGACCCTGTAACATTAATTGTTGTACATCTTGATTATTAAAATTTTGTGCAAGGAGGTTTAACAAATGAAGTTGAATAGATATATTCTGGCTTGGTGTCATCGTTTGGCTTGAACTGATATTTTTCAAAAAATTCTCTAACCTCATCAATAAAAAATAAGCCTGATTTGAATTCTTAAAAAAAATATGATTAAACCATTTTTTTAGCAGTTTTCTGTCTGTAATACGCCAGAAAAGGTTGATTTGCAGCGTAGAAAACAGTCTTCTGAAAGCTCGCTCAGCCTTTTGATTCGGTGCTTGACCTTCTGTGATTAAACCCAAAACCTCATTTAATACAAACAAGACATCATGGGAAACTTCATACCATTCCTGCTTTGTATCATAACCACCCTTGTGGAGTGGCTTGGTTGATTCTATATGAGCGATCATTGCATAAATATGAGGGTATTGTGTTTGTAATTCCCCAGCTTGAACAGCATTCACTGCAGGAGCTGCCAGAGACTCCAGAGGCTGCTCAACACTTAAACACAGACTCATAGGTGCTGATTCAGTATCATGATTCCAAAGAAGTGAAGTCATCACATTCAAATCACCAGAATCATCTTCTTCAACATATCCTGATGGCGGAATAGGTGTAGCCTGCTATGTTCCCGCCAATAGTTGTATTGCTTACTCCCTATGTTTACAGGGCTACAGACGTGCCTTATAAAGTAGAGATATGACTAAATCTTGTATATTGCATTTGTTTATTGCCCAAAGAACAGCGATTTGTTCTGGGATACCTTCCTATCTCATGAATAGCCATATGTGGAGCAGGAAAATAAAGTTTTTATAGGACTTTAGTGCTCCCAACTATTGACGGGAACATAGCCGGTGTAGCCTGTGGTTCTGAACTGGTCGTTACAGGGAATAGTTGAATATCATTTTGATATTGCATTAATTGCATTAATTGAGGGGCAAGTTGCCATAATTTTTCAGTTCTGCTGGGTGCTATTAACCAATTTAAGTAAACTGACTCTTCAGGAGTTAAATCAACTGGAATTTCAAACCCATGTGCTATCGCAGAGAAGTATAATGCTGAATAAATATATAATGTTCGATTCACAGTACGCCCTCACATTTTGACATTCAATAGTAGTTTTGATTTATTGAGCCTGCTTTATCTATCTCCTCCATTCTTTATACCACTGCCTAAAAGATAAACCAGTGTCGTTTTAATCAGGCGTTCATCACATATCACCCGGTAATATCCAGATAACTATTCAAAATCTCGTTTCCAGTTCCGCCGTTTCATTTCACATCATTTGATAGTCAGACTGATTGAGTAATCATGATGCTTGCTGAGTTTTAAAACACCGATTATCCATGACAATGAATACCAGCACATCAAGGATTCTCTGTTTAGTCGATTTTTACATCCCGATTTAGCTACACCCTGCTGGCCAATGTGCTTGAACCTGACTTTTTCACAGAGCTACGAACCAATCAACAGCGAGGCAATACAGTTTTTCTTTTTAAGAATTGATACTAAACGACTCCACAGCAGATCAGGGATCTCGATGCTTATCCAGTCGCCCAAGTTTTTGCCGACGCTGTAAAGCGGGTGACTAAAGAGCAACTGGTGGCCAGCACTTCCCCAAAGATTAATTCTGAACAGAATTCGCAAGGCTTTCAGAGTATCTGCTATTTTTAACTCTCGTGAAGTCATTCGTATTAACAACTCAGTCAGACCACAATGCCTGCTTCCCAAAAGAAAGCCCTTGCCGATGACCTGATTCAGATCGTCTCTGACCACGCGGCTAAAATACCTGACCCTCGTCCTAATCAGATCGACGACAATATCCCACTGCATGATGCCGTTATGTCTGCTCTGGCCATGTTTCATCTGAAGTTCTCGTCCCTACTCCAGTTTGATGAAGACAGGCGCGAACCAGAAATCGAATACAACCTAAACACCCTATACAGGGTGGGAAAAGTGCCCAGTGACACTCATATTCGCTGCATGCTGGATCCAGTGCCCACTCGAGAACTGTCTCGGCTGTTTACCGCCTTATTTCATTTTGTTCAGCGCAGTGGACGATTGAAACAGTTCAGATATTTTAAGGAGGGTTATCTTGCTCCAATGGATGGCACCGGGCACTTCAGCTCTGGAAAGATCAGTTGTAGCGAGTGCTGCATCAAGAAACCCGACAGCGAAAACCCACTGTATTATCACCAACTGCTGGGCATCTGCATCGTTAAACCTGGAATTAAGGAAGTCTTGCCACTGATGCCTGAACCCATCATTCAACAGGTAGATGCCTCTAAAACGATTGCGAAGTCAATGCCCTGAAGCGAGCGCTAGAACACATTCACAAGGATCACCCGAAGCTAAGATTGGTATTGAATCTTGATGACCTATATTCCAAGGGTCCCACCATTACACTGATTCGGTCTTATAACCATCACTACATTAGCGTTGCCAAGGAAAGTGACCATGTTGCCCTTTTTGAAGCCGTGGATGAACTGGACAAACAGGATAAAGTCACTCGATTTGAGTATACAGA
>CBDBOO010000112.1:0-169925 GCA_965208385.1 Endozoicomonas sp. | reverse complement strand
AAACTTCACCTATGGAATTACTCTGTGGTCGATCTGGAAGGAAATATCATGAATGGGGTGACCGTGGTTTACCATCTGCCATAGTACGCCCTCCCTTTTTTCCTCATAAGGAATCTCGAAAAAGGCCAGATGTCCAGATCATTTAAGATATGACTCAGAGGGGGAGAAGTTAACTTTTGGTTCTGATTCACCTTCAGGCAAGAGTGAGTATCTTCAGATAATGTCTGAACAATACAAATCTTCATGACCGTATTTTCGGTCACCCTGCAGCATGAAAATAATACTCTGCCACAATGTATCTGATGCAGAGCCTGACAGTGGTCGATGTTTTTGCAGTGGCTTTTAGACCCTGAATACAAATTGACCTGGGCTGGATCGTTCGCACCCTCGCTTATCTCATGGTTCAGAACTGGCACCATCAAGGCTCCATTTCTGGAACATTGAATGCACGGCAAACAGCCCTTTTCTCCAAGTGAGACTATGGCGATCCGATCCAGTCCGTCAGGCTCTGCTGTTCCTCCGTGAACCTTTGGAGCATAGACGATGCAACCCATTGTGAAAAACTGTGCAGGCATTGATGTCCATAAAATGATGGTCATGGTTGCCGTTCGCAAAGAAATGCCAGAAGGCGACATTCAAGTATTAACCCGTGAATTTGGTACTTTCCGCAAAGATCGGGAATTAATGTGCCAGTTCCTTCAACAGCATCAGATCGATCTGGTCGTAATGGAGAGTACGGGTGTTTACTGGAAAAGTATTTATGCGTCCATCATTGGTCGTGATCTGAAGCCCTGGGTGGTGAATGCCCGACACGTCAAGAATGTACCCGGTCGCAAGACCGATACACTGGACAGTCAGTGGCTCGCTCACCTTGCCCATTGTGGTCTGGTTCGTCCGAGTTTTGTGCCACATCCGGATCAGGAACAGCTGCGTTTGCTGACTCGCCGACGAGATACAATGGTCAAGCAAATAGCCAATGAGAAGAACCGTCTTCATAAAACGCTAGACGACAGCGGTATTCGACTCGGCGGCCTGATCAGTGACATCAACGGCAAGTCAGGTCAGCGCATGGTGAACGCCCTGATTGATGGTGAATCCCTTCAGGATATTATCAAGAAAGCGGATGGCCGTCTGAAGGCAGACAGAAAACAGCTGATGGACAGTATGGACGAGAAGTTATCCCCTTCTCATCTTATTGTGCTGAAAGATATCCGGGATCACATTAATTTCCTGAATGAACAGCAGCAGAAGCTGGAAGTCCAGATTCTGAGTACGGTTCAGTCTTGGAAAGAAGCCTGGCAAATTCTGCAAACTCTCCCCGGAGTCGGTGAGATGAGTGCCGCAGCACTGATCGCAGAAATAGGTGATGATATGAGTCAGTTTGGCGGCATGAAGGAGATTGCTTCCTGGGCCGGACTCTGCCCGGGCAATAATGAAAGCGCAGGCAAGCGTAAAAGTGGTCGAACCCGAAAAGGGAATAAGATGATCAAAACGACACTGTGCGAAGTGGCGAATGCAGCGATCAAGACCAAGAGTCAGTTCAAGGGTAAATATCAGAGTCTGGTGATCCGCAGGGGTCACAAACGAAGTCTGATTGCCATTGCACATAAACTGATTCGTGTGATTTATACCTTACTCAAGAAACGACAGCCTTATATTGATCCTGACACTGATTACGAGGGTTTGATGGTTAGGAAGAATGCACCGCGCTGGTTACGCAGGCTGGACGAGTATGGCTATTTGGATCAGGTTCGATAATTAACCTGATCCACAATTAATACGATAGTTCCTTGTTCTGTGCAGGGCGGCTGCTTGCGTCCTGAATTCGGGGATTTTAACGGCAAAATAATATTAAACAGGCAGGTGGCGGGAATAAATATGTACACATATCAGGGGCGTTGTCATTGCGGAGCGGTTTCTTTCTCTTTTGAGGGGCCAGAAATAGATCAGGGGCTGCGCTGCAATTGCTCCATCTGCGCCCGAAAAGGCAGCGTGATGTCTGCCTTCACCCTGGCACCTGAAAAAGTGAATATCGAGAGTAAAGAAGGCGCTTTATCTACCTACCAGTTTGGTTCCAATGTTGCGAAGCATCATTTCTGCAATCATTGCGGCATTTATACCTTTCATGAAACCCTGAGAATACCCGGACATTATCGTGTTAATCTGGGTTGCATTGAAGGCATTAACTGCCTGGATCTATCGGTTACTGTATTTGATGGTGCAGCCCTTTAAACGGGTTATCCGAAAAATAGTGAACTGGCACAGAAGAATAAACCAAGGAGTACACCGTGCAGGACATCAAAATCAGGCATAGTGAAGACAGCGACATTCCCTGTATAAAAGCGATTTATGAAGGCCCGAATGCCTATTCGGGAACATTGCAATTACCCCATCCATCCCTGAAAAAATGGGAATCCCGGCTTCAGACTTCAAGAGAAGGTTTTTACAGTCTGGTGGCCGTTCAGGGTAATGAAATTATTGGCCAGATTGGTTTTGATATCAGCCCCAACCCAAGAAGAAAGCATGTGGGTTACATCGGTATGGCGGTGAAAGATGCCCATCAAGGCAAAGGCGTGGGCAACAAACTGCTCGAAGCGGTCATTGATCTGGCCGATAACTGGCTTAACCTGAAACGCATCGAGTTGAGTGTTTTTACAGAAAATAATGCAGCAGTTCATCTCTACAAAAAGCATGGTTTTACCATTGAAGGGGAATCCCCAGCTTACGCTTTCAGAAATGGAGACTATGCCAGTGTCTATCATATGGGCCGGGTGATTTAAGCACTTGGGCAATCTCCATAGCTTATAAGCGGACCTTCAGTGCTTCGCTGATCAGGTTATGTTTGCAGAACGAGAATGCTGACAGGTAACTGGTGCTATCTTCCTTACCCAGTAATTCCAGCATGATTTCTTTGCTGGTTCTTCCCTGTTTCTGCAGGTTCTGGGCGTTGACGCAGAGTGTCATCAGATTGTCGTGTTTTTGCTGCAGGGCACTTTTACCGTCGGGTAAAACGCCGCGATGGGGGCAGAAAATAGTATCAAAATCCAGGGTCAATGCATCGCTGATACTGTTGATCAATATTGCCAGATTTTCATCGTATCGCATGTAGCGAATGTTTTTGGCAATAAACAGATCAGCGGTAAACAGCCAGCCGTGCTCTTTTGAGTGGTAACAGAGCATATCTTCTGCGTGTCCCGGCGTTGCTATGGCTTCAAGAACAGAGTCATCATCCAGAGTGATTTTTTCAGGCAGCGCATCGAGTTGGATGGCCGGACTGGCGCCCCAGACAAATTTCTGAAGCAGGGGGATCGAAAAGCCTTCTGCCATGATGGAGCGTGTCAATTCGGAAGCCTGAGGTGTAATTCCGGTCAATTCAGCCAGGTTGCGGGCATTGCCACTGTGATCTTCATGATGATGGGTCAGTAAAATCTGGCGAATGGCTTTTTCCTGAAAAAAGGATTTTAAATACGTCCACTGATTGGATGGCGCTGTATCTATCAGGGTGTCGCCTATTCGGTAAACAACGAATGAATGGGTAATCCGGTTCTTTCTTCCGCTGCGAATGCCTTCAACATTCTGATGCTTTATGTGTTCGAATACAGCCATTGAGCTTGCCAGTCTTCTTTTTGTTGTTGTTGTTGTTGTTATTAAATTATTAGTTATCCTCCAGAGAATAACTGAAGAAAAACAGGCTGGCTAGATACACGACTGTTTATGAGAACAACAATTTCAGGTATCAGCTCTTTCTGACAGGCTCCCAGGCTGTTTGCATCTTTCCCTGGCATCAGATATATCTAAAAACCATACCTATAAAAAACTTGCAGAAGAGATTGATATGGCAAAGGAACAAATCATAGCCCTGGGTGGCGGTGGCTTCTCCATGGAAGAGAGCCATCTTCTGGATGATTATATTCTCAATGTTCCGGGTATGAATCGCCCCCGAATCTGTTTTGTGGCCACCGCCAGTGGTGACAGTGAAAATTATATTGTTCGTTTCTATAGCCGGTTCAATGAAAAGCGTTGCCAGCCCAGCCACCTTGAACTGTTTCGGCATGATGGCAGGGATTTAACGGCTTTTGCCCAATCACAGGATATTATCTATGTGGGCGGTGGTAATACGGCCAATATGCTGGCTATCTGGAAACTTCACGGCTTTGATCTGGCTCTCAAAAAAGCCCTGGCCTCAGGTACCGTTCTGGCCGGATTAAGTGCCGGCTCTATTTGCTGGTTTCAGCAGGGTGTTACCGATTCCTTTGGCGGCGAGCTGGGTTCACTGGATGGTCTGGGCTTTCTGCCGGGAAGTCATTGCCCCCATTACGATGGAGAAGCCAATCGCCGCAAGGCTTATCACCGGCTGATTGGTGAAGGTATGAAATCGGGTATTGCCGCTGATGATGGTGCCGCACTCCATTATATTAATGGAAAGCTGACACGGCTGGTTTCATCCCGTCAGAATGCCGGTGCCTATCAGGTGTCTCTGGATAATGGTGAGATGACAGAATCAACCATTCCGGTTGAGTGGCTGGGAGATTCTACCCGTTAATATGAAACTTATTGCTATAGAGTCCTATCAGTCCTGCTACCCCGATCCTGTCTTTTTTCGATCAGGCGATTTGGTTAGCATCGGTAGAAAAGATGATGAATATCCGGGCTGGATATGGATTACCACCCGGGATGGTCTTCAGGGCTGGGCGCCTGAACAATACCTTTCTATAAATGTTTTAACTAAAAATGCAACGGCAAAGCAGGATTATTCCGCCAGGGAACTGGATACTCACAAAGGTGATATTCTGACTCTGCACTATGAATTGAATAGCTGGGGATGGGTAGAAAACGGGGGGAACAGTTCAGGCTGGGTGCCACTTCATACGACAAAGCCTGTTAAACAGACAGGGTAGAAAAGTAACTAGCTGAGAAGCCTCTGTGATCAGAATTGCAAACATCAAAGATGTAACCAGTATTTCCCAAGTGCATGTCCGCTCTTGGCAGGTAGCCTATAAAGGGCTGTTGCCTGATGCAGTATTAGATAAGCCGAGTGTGGAGTCTCGTCAGAAAGGCTGGAACAACATACTGTCTGATCCCGAACAATACACGACGGTTTATGAAGAAAATGGTTCTATAACTGGTTTTTGTAATTCGGGTGCATCCCGTGACCCCGATGCCTCTGCTGACACAGGAGAACTGAATGTTATCTACCTTGAGCCTGATTATTTCAATCAGGGCATAGGCCGTCAGCTTTTGCTGGACAGTTTGGACAAACTCACTGAGAAAGGATATAAGTCGGTATCGTTATGGGTATTAAGCAGCAATAAAAAGGCTCTGGCCTTTTACCGGCATCATGGTTTTAGTTTCGATGGGAATGAAAAAACGGTTAAGCGCCCCGGTTACCAACTTCATGAAGTCAGGATGGTAAAAACATTGTCTTTCATTCAATAAAAGGAAATGCAGAATGAGTGAATCTATTCAATCGAGCCGGTCAGGTGGCGGCATGGCCAAAGTTGTCTATCTGCTGTATCTCGCCAGTCTTATTTTTGGTATTACCGGGCTGGTGGGTGTGGTCATGGCGTATATCAACAGGGATGGTGCGCCTGAATGGCTGCAGAGCCATTATCAGTTTCAGATTCGTACTTTCTGGATTGGTTTGTTGCTGATGATCGTCGGTTTCTTTTCAATGATATTTCTGGTGGGCTACCTGATTTTATTGTTCTGGGCAATCTGGCTTATAGTTCGCTGTATCAAGGGAATAAAGTATCTGGATAAAAAAGAAGCACATCCTGATCCAACCACCTGGATGCTTTAGGTCATCTTTGTTTCACCCTTCCAGAAACGATTCAATGCCATGCCAGTCACAGCATTGAATCACGCCTTTCTTTTCTCAGGCAATCTGCTGCTGACTGTTCAACCGATATTGAACCAGATCTTCAATGGTGAGAACTAATAACACTGTTAGCTTGAAGAAGACCCTTCTCAGATCAATTATTTGTAATAACTTTCTGGCATTATATTCAGCTTGAATTCGAAGGGGCTGCCAATGGCTAATGTGATTGAAATATTCTGGCGTTTTTTACTACTGGGATGCTATTCCTTTGGTGGCCCTACCGCGCATATAGGCTATTTTCACAAAGAATTTGTGCAGCGTCGTCTATGGCTGACAGAACAGGAATACGCTGACACTGTCGCGCTGTGTCAAATGCTCCCCGGACCCGCCAGCAGTCAAACGGGTATGGCCATCGGCTTTTCCCGGGGAGGTATTGCCGGAGCCGCAGCGGCCTGGCTGGGCTTTACACTGCCTTCAGCCATCCTGATGATTGTTATGGCCCTGGGCTACAGTCAGTATGCCGATATACCCGCAGCTACTGCCATACTGCACGGCATAAAACTGTTTGCCGTTGCTGTGGTCGCAGATGCCCTGATGACCATGGGAAAATCACTGTGTCCTGATCGCACAAGAATCACACTCGCCCTGGTCACTGCCGCCAGTATGCTGCTGATGCCCAATGTCCTTACCCAGATTCTGGCTGTCCTTGCGGCAGGTTTGTTTGGGTATCTGTTTTATAGAAATGAGAACACTGCTGAGCAATCTGCTGAAGAATCTGCAAACAAAACAAAAGGCAGTAGTCTTGTGGCCATTATTTGTGGCTTCCTGTTTTTATTCGGCCTGATTGTATTGCCTGCTCTTCCCCTGGAAGCCAGCTCCAGTCTTGGCCTGTTTGAAAGTTTCTACCGGGCAGGTGCCCTGGTATTTGGTGGTGGTCATGTGGTACTGCCCATGCTTCAGGCGGAAGTCGTACATCCCGGAGGCGTCACACCGGATGCCTTTCTGACAGGTTACAGTCTGGCCCAGGCTGTTCCCGGCCCTATGTTCACCCTGGCACCTTTTCTCGGAGGTGTTTACGGTGAAACATTCAACCTGACCGGGGCTCTGGCAGGCCTTGTGGGTATATTTGCACCTTCATTTTTACTGCTGGCCGCGGCACTGCCTTTCTGGAATCGCCTGAAAAACCTGCCGCCTTTGCGAGCGGCTATTTATGGCATTAATGCGGCGGTGGTGGGATTGTTGCTGGCGGCTTTTTACAATCCGGTGTTTACCCTGGCGATTACCGATGCCCGTGATGTCACTCTGGCGCTTCTGGCCTGGTTGTTACTGAGTGTCTGGAAGTTTCCTGTATTCTGGCTGGTGCCATTATATGGTTTAGCCGGATTTTTGTTCTATTGAGCTGACCAGGTGCCCTGAAGCATTTCAAAGCCCTTGTCACACTAAGACGTGATCTGAATCAATGTACATAAGCCGGTATAGGCATAATCTTCTACAGAAGAATAACGACATGTAGGGATTAAACCATGTATCTGGATACTGTTGTCATCGCAGGCATTATTACTGTTCTTGCCTGCATCGTTTTTATAGGCGGCTTTGTTGCTTTTATCGTAAAGGATGCGAAAAAGACCAACCGTAAATAGACTGCTGCCGGAACTCTGTGCGATAGCCAGTAGTTTTCTCTGTTCTGTGAAAAAGGTTAAACTTTCACTATTTCAGGGCAGGGCAGTAATGACCAAAGCGATCCCCACCAATCTGATTACCGGATTTCTTGGTACAGGAAAGACCACGGCTATTCTCCATCTTCTTGCCAATAAACCGGAGGAAGAAACCTGGGGCGTGCTGGTCAATGAGTTCGGTGAAATAGGGATAGATGGTGCCTTGCTGCAGGCCAGCAACGGTGGCCAGTCAAACCGGAGCGATATAGCCATACGGGAAGTACCCGGCGGCTGCATATGCTGTGTGGCAGGTCTGCCCATGCAGATTGCCCTGAACATGATGATCGCCCGCAATAAACCTGACCGGATTCTCATCGAACCCACAGGATTGGGTCATCCTCAGAAAATTCTGGATACTCTTAATGGTCAATACTATCGAGACGTTCTGGATCTTCGTGCTTCCATCTGTCTGGTTGACCCTGGAAATCTGCAGGATCAACGTTATCTTGATAATCAGAACTTCCGTGACCAGATCAATTTGGCTGATGTGCTGGTGGCCAATAAAACGGATCTTTATGGTGACGATGATCAACGTCAGTTTCAGTCTTTTTGCCAGTCCTTGCCGGATAAGAAAGCACTGACCGGCTGGGTAGAGCAGGGAACCATTGAATCCGAATGGCTTGAGCTTCCTCATTCAAACCGAACTGCTGAGCAACCCGATGCTCATCAAAGCCATAGCCATCAAAGCCATAGCCGTCAAACAGCCAGCCCGGAGCTGGTCCTTGATAAGAATCAGAGTTTCCTTCGAAAGGAAAATACCGGACAGGGGCATTTCAGTTGTGGCTGGCTTTTCTCTGATCAGCATACATTCTCTTTTCGCGAATTTCTTATGTTATCCAACGGGTTAAAGGCACTTCGTTTTAAGGCCGTCGTCAATACCGATGAAGGAACGCGGGGATTTAATAGGCAAGGCGGAGTAGTCAGTGTCCTGGAACTCAATGAATCTGCAGACAACAGGATTGAACTTATTAATGACACACCCATGGACTGGGATGACATTGAACAGAAAATCCTGAATACCCTGACACAACACCCTTGATTTTCCTGTGGAGATTCAGCCACCGGGTATCAGGTAGCTCTGTTGAAAGCCTGTTTGAAAGCCTGTTTGAAAGCCTGTTTGAAAGCCTGTTTGAAAACCTGTTTGAAAACCTGTTTGAAAACCTGTCTGAAAATTGGATTGCAGAGTTTGGGAGAGCATTTTTTTTACGTCGCAAATAAACGGCAGAATAAAGCTTTCCAGATTACCCTCATGACAGAGAATCGATAGACTTCTCTGAAACCGGAGATCGTTCAGCGGCAGCACTTCAAGCTTGTTCTGTAAACCATAGGACTGGGCAAGAAACATCGGGGTTGCAATAGTCCAGCCATGGCCGTTGGCGATCATTCTCAGGACATTCTCAGCCCTTAACAGTTCAAACTGGATATTGGGCTTATAGTTTCGCCATTTAAGCCAGTTCAGTGTTTGTAATCCTGTTGGGGTGCCACTGGCATACGCTATATAATCGCGATTCTGACACAACGATTCCAACGTGTCGTCCTGCCAGCCTTTCGGTTTCACTATTAAATAATCTTCTGTAATCAAAGGAAAAACAGCGATATTTTCGGGTGTATTGTCGTTGGTCACAGAAACAACCAGGTCCACATCCCCCTGCTGCAGGGCATTGAGGAGAAAAGGCGCGATGCCTGTAAACTGACTGATCCGATTCACTCTGGGTTTAAGGTATTCCAGAATATCCATCCCGATCATCTGATCGATGGAATCAACAAGTCCCAGACGTAAATTGGGGATTTTTCCATTCTCAATGGCCAGCAGCCTTTCTTTAATCTGATTGTGCTCAAATAAAAGCTTTAACTCGATGCTGCAGTTTTTAGCGTTTGACAGGATATTCTGATGTGAATATCGAAACCAGACTACTGCTGCGCCTCCTGCATCAAGCCCAGCGAGATACGATCAACGACACAACAGCAGGCTGACAGGGTAAGATTGCATTCCCATTTTATAACCGTCAAGTGTCGTTAGTGCTAATTCGTCCTCTTTCTGTTGTTACTGTATTTCTGGATTCTTTGAGCGATTCACTGAAAAGCATTACGCCTTCTGCTCAACTCACAACGATCCAAAAAACAGTCCTGACCGCTCTAATTATGGGGATTGTTGTCACTGAAACACTCAACTGGGCGGCCTTTGAGCGAAGGAGTCTTGGGAAGTTCAAGTCGACCCGGCTATGCTGGATTTTCTATTCAGCAAAGATTGCATGGCATCGTATGCTGCAGGCCAGTGTTCGCAATATTCTGTCTCATTATGGTATTGCTGAAGGGACTCTGACGATTGATGATTCAGCCAAACAACGATCAAAAAGAACGACCCGGATCGAAGGCACTCATAAAATCAGAGATAAACCGACAGGTGGCTATATCAATGGTCAGGAGCTGATCTTTATGGTCTTGGTCTCGGACATTGCCACCTTTCCTGTAGGTTTCCGGTTTTACGTTCCCGATCCACAGCTGTCCGCTTGGCGAAAACACGACAAAGACCTCAAGAAAGAGGGTGTTGCAAAGAAACTGAGACCTAAACGTCCAGAACCCGACCACAACCGCTTTCCAACGCTTCAAGCGCTGGCATTACAGATGATCCGGGAATTCGTTGACCATTTTCCTGAAGTAGTGATTAAAGGTGTTCTGGCTGATGCGCTCTACGGTACAGGAAAATTCATGGATGAAGCGACAGCCGTAACAGGTCAGGCGCAAGTCGTTAGCCAATTGCGCTCCAATCAGAAAGTGGCCAGCAGAAATTCAGAAGCCACCCTCAGGGATTATTTTGCACGACAAAAAGGCGTTGAAACGCAGTTAATTATTCGTGGAGGAAAAGAAAAGCGGGTGACCATGCTCGCAGCTCGCCTCTACATCAAGGCACACAACAAGCGTCGTTTCGTTGTTGCTCTGAAGTATGAAGATGAAGAAGAGTACCGTTATCTGGTCGCTTCTGATATGTCATGGCACCACGCTGATATAGCCAGGCTGTATTCGCTGAGGTGGTTGGTCGAGGTTTTTATTCAGGACTGGAAAGCGTATGGCGGCTGGAACCGACTGAGCAAACAGCAAGGCAAAGAAGGGTCTGAGCGTGGCTTGATCCTGAGCCTGCTGTGCGATCATTTGTTGTTACTGCATCCAGAGCAATCATCCCGACTCAAAAACAAACAACCCGGGTTGCCCGCAGGTTGCCTGATCGAACGCCTCAAAGCTGAAGCATTGGTTGATACGGTCAAAGAAGTGGTCGCATCAGATGACCCTGAGGCTGCGTTGAAATCCTTAACGAAAGCCTTGGACGATGTGTTGCCAACAAGGGAATCCAGTAAGCATATGGCTGGTCGCGATCTGGGCAAACAGGAACCCACTGCTTCGTTGAAGTATCACGCTCAGAAAGCTGCGTGAGCAGAAGTGTATCAGTCAACAACTAAAAACTGCAGCATCGAGTTTAACCCTGACCGGTATAATTCCTGACCGGTGACCGTAAGTTTTACCGGCCTGTGCTCCCTGTTTATCAGTGACGTATTCAGATTAGTTTCCAGATGAGCAATCATTTGTGAAACCGCAGACTGCGTCTGATTGAGATGTTTTGCTGCCCCACTGAATGATCCTGTTTCGATCACTGCAATAAAGGCACGCAACTGCCTGAAGTCAAAACTCTGCTTTCCGGCTATGTTCCCGCCAATAGTTGTATTGCTTACTCCCTATGTTTACAGGGCTACAGACGTGCCTTATAAAGTAGAGATATGACTAAATCTTGTATATTGCATTTGTTTATTGCCCAAAGAACAGCGATTTGTTCTGGGATACCTTCCTATCTCATGAATAGCCATATGTGGAGCAGGAAAATAAAGTTTTTATAGGACTTTAGTGCTCCCAACTATTGACGGGAACATAGCCCCTGCTTTCCCATTTAATGCCCGCACTATAAGTATTTCTAATAGGAAATATTACGATACCTTCTGGTTCCGCTTTATTGACAGACCTCAATTATTTTTAGTTTTTCAAACCGTAAGCTGATTCCCAAATACTGATATTGAGGCATTCAACATGCGCAGGGAAATGGACTTATTAGGAGAACTGATGATTCCGGAGACGGCCTATTACGGCATTCAAACGGAACGGGCCAGACAGAATTTCAGTGTTTCCGGGAAAACAGCCGGTGAAGTCCCTCATTACATCTGGTCTGTTGCGGCGGTTAAACAGGCTGCAGCAAGAGCCAATGCAAAAATTGGTGCTTTAAATCCGGAGCTGGCAGAAGCCATTGCTCAGGCGGCTCAGGAAGTGATGGATCACAAGTTTGATGATCAGTTTCCCATTGATGTTTTTCAGGGCGGCGGTGGCACCTCTACCAACATGAACCTGAATGAGGTGCTCGCAAATAGAGCCAATGAGATCCTCACCGGGGAAAAGGGATACGAGCGCGTTCACCCAAACACTCACGTCAATATGGGACAGTCAACCAATGATGTGATACCGGCCGCCATGAAAATGACCTGCCGAAAGAGTATCCATGAATTAATGACTCAGGTGGCCAGACTTGAACAGGTTTTAGGCCAAAAAACAGATGACTTTTCCGATGTGGTAAAACTGGCCCGAACCTGCCTGCAGGATGCCGTGCCGATTACTCTGGGTCAGCAGTTCAGCGGCTATCACCACCAGGTGAGGCGTTTACACCAATCACTTCACACGGCCAGCCAGCAAACCCTTGATCTGCCATTGGGAGCCACGGCCGTTGGCACCGGATTATCGGCGCATGATGGTTATCTCGAACAGGTCTATGCAGAACTCAGGGACATTACCAGTGAAGTTTATGTTGCCGAAAATAATTTTTTTGACGGACTTCAAAACGGTGATGCCTACCTGGAAATTGCTTCACAGCTTAAAAAACTGGCAGTTTTTCTGTCAAAGATGGCAACGGATTTCCGCATTCAGGGCTCGGGGCCAAGGGCAGGATTCAATGAATTAAACATTCCTGCTGTTCAGCCAGGTTCTTCTATCATGCCCGGAAAAATCAATCCGGTAATGCCAGAACTGATTAATCAGATTGCCTATCAGGTTATTGGTAATGACACCGCCATTACTATGGCTGTTGAAGGGGGCGAGTTGGATTTGAATGTCTGGGAGCCTGTTATTATCAAAGCCCTGGTTGAATCCTGTGGCTTACTGACCAATGCCATTCCACTGTTTATAGATAAGTGTCTCGCGGACTTAACCCCTAATGTAGAAGTCTGCCGTCGTTATGCAGAACGCAGCACTGCACTGGCCACCGTCATATCCACTCTGTTTGGTTACAAAGTAGGCAGTCGCGTGGCGACCCGGGCATTTGAACAGGATATGAGTGTACGGGAAGTTGTGCTTGCAGAAGAGATATTAACGGAAGAACAGGCGGATTATTTACTCGATCCATTAACCATGACGGATCCCGTCGCCAGTGCTGAGGCAGTAAAAAGATACTGGAAGGAAAGCGCATGAGTCAGCCACTTTTGCGCGACATTGCTGACTGGTGTTGCAGCCTGAAACTGGAACACATTCCTGAATCGGTGCTGGACGTTGCACGTACAGCCATTACTGATTACATTGGCGTTACCATCGCTGGCAGTCAGACGACAGTAGCCCGTAATGTACAACGCTTTGCTGCAACCCGGGCTGAAATTGGAGCCTGCCAGGTTCTGGGAACCGGTCAAACCAGCTCCATGGCCTATGCAGCTTATGCCAATGCTGTTGCATCCCATGCACTTGATTTCGATGATGTCAGCTGGGCAACCATTGGCCACCCGACAGTAACCGTGGCCCCTGCAGCTTTTGCCGCAGCAGAGCAGCAGCAACTGGGTGGAGATGCCATTTTACTGGCCTATATCACCGGTGTAGAAGCCCAGCACCAGATAGCCCGTTGGGTTATGCCTGCATTATCGGAGCAGGGATGGCATACAACCCCCGTTATTGGCATTATTGGTGCTGTTGTTGCTGTAGCAAAACTACTTGAGCTTGATACTGACTCATTGACCAACGCCCTGGCCATTGCGGCTTCGTCTGCCAGTGGCGTTCGGGGGAATTTCGGCAGCCAGAGCAAAGCCCTGCATGCAGGAATGGCCGCTTTCAACGCCATTAATGCTGTAGAGCTGGCCCAGATGGGCGTCTCAGGAAAAGCCGATGTTATTGAAGCCAGTGATGGTTTCGCCCGTTGTTTTTCCGGCGTGTCTCTCGAACAACCTGAAGTAACACTCGGTAAAGAATGGGATCTTCTCAGCCCCGGCCTTGTGTTCAAACGCTACCCCTGTTGCAGCGGCTCTCACCCTGCCATTGACTGTTTATCGGATCTGTTGGAAGAACAGAATATACCCCTCTGTGAACTGGAAAGTATAAGCGTCGGCGTAAGTTTATTGGGGCCCAGGGAACTGGTCTGCAATCATCCGAATAATGCCATAGAAGCAAAGTTTTCCATGCAGTATGCCCTGGCGGCACGATGGGTATATGGCGCTGTCAGCCTGAATCAGTTTACGGATGAGGCGGTACAAAATCCGGAAGTCCAGAGATTGCTGCCAAAGATCACCATGACGGTTGACCCCGAGTTAGAAAAGCTGGGATTTATTGGTACTGCTCCTGTCAAACTCTCCATCAGACTGAAGGATGGGCGAGTTATTAAAGCTGAAAATAACCTTGCCAGGGGAAATCCGGAAAAACCGCTTATGCACAGGGAAATAGAAGGAAAAGTTCAGATCATGTGTTGAGCCTGTTATCAACCAGAAAGGCTCTATGAACTGGCTAACTCTTCTCAGCCGGTTAGAACATTCAAATTTTGCACAACTTAAAAAAACATTTAGCCATATAAATGTATAAAAGGAAGAATAATTATGTTGTTTATTCAGATAGCATTGCTATTAGGGGCTATTATTCTGGCAGCCCGGCTGGGGGGGAATAGGTGTTGGACTGGCCGGTGGTCTGGGTATGGCCATTGCAGTATTCATTCTTGATTTACCGCCGGGTAATATTCCGATCTCGGTGATACTGATTATTTTCTCCGTTATTCTGGCTCTGTCGGTTATGCAGCAGGCTGGTGGTATGGGGTACATGATCAAAGTCACGGAAAAACTGCTCCGGGATCATCCACGTCATATTAATATTCTGGCACCGGCCACTACCTTTGTATTGACCGTTCTGGCCGGAACCGGTTATACGGCAATGTCTGTATTGAATGTGATTCAGCAGGTGGCCAAGGAAAATGGTGTTCGCCCCAGCCAGCCTCTGAGCTCTTCTGTTGTCGCATCACAGATTGCCATAACGGCTTCTCCCATCTCTGCAGCAACGGCAGCCATGTATGTTGTGGTTGAACAAATGGGCGTCAGCTTTGGCAGCGCCATGGCGGTTATCTTTCCCTCAGCCCTCGTGGGCACAATGGTTGCGGCATTTGTTGCCAGCAAGCAGGGCGTTAATCTGGAAGACGATCCTATTTACCAGAAACGTGTGTCTCAGGGACTGGTGAACTTCACTTCTGAAACAGAGAAAAACTCTGAAGCAACCCCTGAAGCCAAACGCTCTGTGTGGCTGTTCATGGGTGCTGTTGCCTTCATTGTTCTGATGCTGCTGTTCAAACCAATGATCGGTCATGACCTTGGCTCCAGGGATATCATTGTAATCACCATGATGGTTGTCTCATTCATTATGACAATGCTCTGTAAGGTGCCTCTGAAAGAGATCAAAAAAGCCCCCATTTTTGCCGATGGCGCAGAATCGATTATTGTTATCATGGGTATTGTCTGGTTAAGCAGCACCATCATTGGTGTGCATATTCCTGAAATCAAGAGCTTCGCCGGTGATTTTCTGACTGATTACCCTGCCATGCTGGCGGTTGCTTTCTTCTGCACCAGCGCCTTGCTTTTCAGTCAGGGAGCCACCAGTGCTCTGCTTATTCCCATTGCAGCCACTCTGGATGTCAGTGCGGGAACCATTCTGGCGAGTTTTGCCGCAGTCAGTGCACTCTATGTAACCAACATATATCCAACCACTGCCTTTGCCATTGCCACAGATGACACCGGGTCATACATGAGCAATAGATGGAATGGTTCAAAGATTGTCAATCATCCATTCTTCCTGCCAGGTATGCTGGGAATAGTTGCTGCAGTACCGGTCGGCTTTGTTATGGCGGGTATCGTTCTTTGACCAGAAAGATCTGTTGCTATTAAACAGTTAATCCACACCGATTCAGGCAGATCTTCTGCCTGAATTTTTTTATGATTTTCTGTACAGACTGAGAAACCGGATGTCCTTAACACTTTTATTTCGAAAGGCCAGTGATGGCAAAGATACGCCAATGGCCAGCGTCAGCAATATAAAAACTGTGTTTAAGCCATTACTGGCCGTCTGCGTTAACAATTCCACAGGCACAACCTTTGAACCACTGATTTCAAGTAGTCCCATCATGGTTCGGTAGGCATAAACTCCAGGCACCATGGGAATGACAGCCGGAGCCATGAAAACAGTGGTCGGTGTATGTACCCAGTGAGCCAGCTGAATAGCCAGTAGTCCCATAAAACAGGATGCAGCCAGAGTCGCTATTATCAGATGATAGTCGTTTATTAACAGAAGTAATCTTAAACCAAACCCAAGGGCAGCCAGAAGGGCTACGGCCCAGAATGCCCGGAGAGGAACCGTGAACAGGGTGGCAAATCCAAGGGCGGCAATAACAGCCCAAAGACATTTTTCTATTAACAGCCAGCTCATGCCATTACTCCTTTCAAGGCCGTAGAGCTCAGGAAAATCCCCAGGGCTATGGCAAATGAAATCACCATTCCCTGCATAGCCCGTCCCTGACCGGTAAGAATATGACCGTGCATGAGGTCAATAATGCTGTTGATCATGGGCACACCGGGAATCAAAAACAATACCGATGTGGCCACGGCAATTTCCGGTGATGTGCCAATATTCCAGACAAGTCCAAGTCCACTCAGGCCACTGGCAACAAAAGCAGCCGTAAACACACTCAACGAGAGGTTATAGTTTTTGCTTAACAGGGTATTACGAACCAGAAAACCCGAAGCCGTGGCGAGCCCGGTCAACAGTGCGGGCAAAATCTCACCTCCGGCTATTCGACAGAAAGCCATGCCCGCCAGTGAAATCATAATGACCAGCCAGGTTTTAGAGTAGTGCGACAAATTAGCAATGCGTTCTACTTCTGTTCGGATCTCTTCCAGTGCCAGATTTTCTTCATGAACTCTCCAGCTCAAGCGGCTCACTGCTGATACGACGCTGAGTTGAACACCATAATGGGTTACTTTTCTGAAAACTGTGTACTGATGATCAGGCTGTTTCACGGCTGCCAGTGACAGGGTGATTCCCGAAAGCGAAATAAATAATTCCACATGGTATCCAAGCGCTCTGGCAATTCGCCCGACATTTCTCACGGTTCTCTGGGTATGAGCCCCGGAGGACATCAATAAGGCCGCAATATCGAGCAATAGCTGTGAAATCTGTCGTTGTTGCCTGGTCAGGTCGAAGTCATTCGGGGAAGGCATAATATTCAACTCAGGCAAGTGCAAAAAAATCGGAAACTATATCCTTTGAGAGTTTTTTCCGGAATACGGAATGACCGCCAGCCAGCGGATGTCTTTGAATCAATGGATTGAGTGGAATGCCCGGAATTGAGCAGTGATTGATCTTCAGGAATTCTTCACCGCATAAACAGGTGAAGAATGACTTTCGAATATTATTGACGATGCCTCTTGCCATCCTGACTTTATCGCAGTTCTGATGTATAGCCTCTGATGGTATAGCCTCTGATGGTATAGCTTCTGATGGTATAGCCTGCGATGCGCCAGACGTTGCGTTTTATGCCCTGCAGGGCATTTAAGTGAAAAATCGCTCCGCCAGCATATCGCAACATATCGCAGGACAACCATTAATTTGCTTGTGGGCACAAAAATCAGGCATATTGACGTAAGGTTGTCGCATTATTTTTATCAGGTTTTGACACGGATACTGGAGTAGAATTTTCAGTAGTTAATAAAAACGGTGTTATGATATTTCACACAGCCCTGAACTGTTTATTGTTCAATAATAATCAGGGCTATTGATATACTGGTGTTAAGCAAAAGGTGTCGAAGGACAATGTCTGGAAGCGAGTTTACAAGCAACCTGATTTAAACGTTGTTTGTTAAGGCACTTGATTAAAACAGCATTTAAGGACTCTATGGAAAACGAATACTGGCTGGAAAGATGGAATGATGGTCGTACAGGCTTTCATCTTGATCAGTTCAATCCTCTTCTGATAAAACACTGGCCATCTACCGGCGCTTCTTCCGGTGAATTGGTATTTGTGCCATTGTGCGGTAAATCACTGGATATGATCTGGTTTCAGCAACAGGGCCATTTTGTGGTGGGTTCAGAATTGAGTGAAAAAGCAGTGACTGACTTTTTCTATGAACAGCGATTGAAATCATCGCAGCAACCAGCAAACAGTCACCAGTACTGGCAGTCAAAAAAAATCGGTATTATTCAGGGAGATTTCTTTACCATGGAAGCTGGCAGTGTACCTGCCAAATACATCTATGACCGTGCGGCACTCATCGCTCTGCCGGAAGACAAACAGGAAGACTACATTAACCAGCTCTTGACGGTAGCTCCAGATGTAGAGCAGATCTTACTCTGTACAGTAGAGTACGACGAAAGCATTATGCCTGGGCCTCCATTCAGTGTGACGCCTGACAGGGTAGACCATCTCTTCAATGATCGTTTTTCCATTGATCTGCTGGAAACCCGGGATACCAAACCTTCTCCATCTCATCAGGAAAAAGGTTTAACGGTGATTACAGATCACGTGTTCAAACTGGATCGACGATAATCTGAACAAGACCTGGCTCTGGTCAGGTCAGTTAGCTTTCACTTCTCTGCTCTTGATTAAAATCGCAACGAACGCAATATTCGTTGTTATGATTAAGGCTCAAGCTGCCCTTGTTAAACCTTTAAGAAAGACGTTCCTCGCACCGTTGATGTCACGATCAATGGTGAACCCGTCACCTTTTAAGATCTTTGTCGAACCCAGCCGATCATTAAGGGTGCCATCCCACGTTCGGGTTTTTGATGTGTACGCTTCATTGCAATCAACAACGTGCTTCCCGTACTTTTTGGCGTACCACTTTAGACGTAATTTAAAGCCGTAATGATTGAGATCTAGCATCTGACGGCAAGTATTCCGGCGAATTGTGCGAACTTTTTTGCCCTTCCTTGTAACCATTCCTCTGGTTTCAAACGTCGGCAAAAAGATCACGTCATAACGGGAAACCAGATCGAATGCCAGACGATTATGCAAATCCAGAATGATGTCATCCTTTTTGCATTTCAGACGGTTGATTTTACGGCCAAAATAAACAATGCGATCCTGCGCCCACTGAGGCATATCAACGAACTTCACGCCTTTTTGCCTATTAAGGATTTTTGTTTTTGGCCAATCAGAGTGTCTACTTGCGTCATTAATGGAAACAGCTTTTCTTTGGCAAGGTTGTCACCAACAATCAAGGCATCCTTGTCGCTGTAGCAGGTCGCAAAGGTTCTTAGTCCGGGATCAATGCCAACACAATCCACTTCACCTTGGATTTCGGTATTAAGTTCGATGTGTTGTTGAACCTGAATAAACCAGCGACCTTTGTCACAGGTTATAACGCATGATTTGCCAATGGCTTCTCTTGGTACATTTTCAGTTAAGTGGATGTTTCCCAGTGCTTTGACGCAAGGGTTCAGCCCCTTCGGTAGCCGGTCAATAGAGAACGAATGCCTGCTCCCTTTCCGGCTTTTAAAGCCTATTTCAGCAAACCCTTCTTTAGCGCCTTTTAGTTTTTTGTTCTTGCTGCAAACAGCCTTAAAGGTGGTCGCCGCCGCCAATGTGCCATTGTCAGAAATCAGAGAGTTGTAGGCTCGCCCACTGTTCTTTTGCTCCTGTTCAACCTGGATCTTGATCGACGGACGCATGTTGATGAATTTGCCATTTTCATCTTTGTATTTATCGTTACGGAATCGATCGACAGCCAGATTGTACGAGCGCCGGTAAAGAGCAAGTGCATCCCGATAGGCCGATTCATTTTCAGGATAAAACCTGATCTTTTTTGACGCTATTATTTTTGCGCCTTTCAGCGGAGCGTTTTCCGTAGTGGCTATTGCAGAACGAGGTAATGAAACCGATAAGCTCTGAGGTATCAAAGGCTTCACTGGAATCATTCGAGTCATCCAGAACCTCGATGTGTCCTCCCGATAATTCAATAAGCCACTTGATGAGTTCAAATCCTGATCGTGCGAGTCGGTCTTTTGTGGCAACCACAACATGGGTTGGATTTCCACACACTGCCGATTCCAGAATGGTTTGCAGTCCTTTTCGTTTAAAGTTGAAAGCACTGGCAACGTCACTGATAAATTCTGCGTCAGGATACCTTTCGAGCAAGAGTCGCCTTTGCGTATCAATGCTGGATTTCTGTTTTCCTGAGCTAGCTCTTGCATAGCAAATCATTCTTTGTTGGTTGATGAATATGCGGTAGTGCCCACCGCTCGTTTGCATTATTTTATCGTAATGACCGCTTTCGATCTTTCGCCTTATTGTCTGGGATGTTACGCCTTCAATTTTGGCAAGCTTGGTTGTGGACACCTAATTGGTTGTGGACACCTAATTGGTTGTGGACACCTAATTGGTTGTGGACACCTAATTGGTTGTGGACACCTAATTGGTTGTGGACACCTAATTGGTTGTGGACACCTAATTGGTTGTGGACACCTAATTGGTTGTGGACACCTAATTGGTTGTGGACACCTAATTGGTTGTGGACACCTAATTGGTTGTGGACACCTAATTGGTTGTGGACACCTAATTGGTTGTGGACACCTAATTGGTTGTGGACACCTAATTGGTTGTGGACACCTAATTGGTTGTGGACACCTAATTGGTTGTGGACACCTAATTGGTTGTGGACACCCACAAAATAAACGCCTTCGGTTATCTATCTCAGATAATAGAGTAGTATACGATGTTACGTTTGTTGTATTTTTATTTAACTGTTGCTGATCAATCCTGAAAATTACCGACAGCAGTGCTTATCCTGATGAACCAATAATCAGCAATTTTATACTAATGGCACTGACTTAAAGAATCCAACCCAGAAATAATAAGGCTTGCCCAAGAAGAAAATCGACTATAAAAGTCGTGTATATTTCCTCTCCAGAGCAAGCCATGACCAGGTTTAGCCCAGAATACTTCAACCTTGCTGGCGCCTTAAACAGTACGCACAGACAGGTGAAGACAATCTTTCCAGCGTGCTTATACCATTTCCGGATTCTAATTATGCTATTGCGCTGCCTTTTCAGACTCAGATCCTGCGTTGGAGTTCCTCGCCATAGCGACGGCTATGACTCGTCACTCCGCCTTGTCTCTGAGCCTGAAAAGCCATGCTCATAACGCATATTAGAAACCGGCAATGGTATTCTCAGGATAGTCTTGAAAAGTTCAAATCTCAGTACACTGGCGGTAGAGTTAGAAGCTATCCACCATTGAAAACCCTCAGTCTGTTTATGCAGCAGGTTGCGGGCGAAAATAAGTCCTGTCGTAATACCCTAATCTCTGACGCCAGAGATCAAATTGCTATGGGGAAGAAAGCGAATACGACCCGAAACAGCGCATACTGCAAGGCCAGATTGCGACTTACGGAGCCCAGTATTAAAGCTCTTTTGACGGAGTCAGGAGACAATCTGGACAGCGCCAGCCCTGAGTCCTGGGCATGGCATAATCGCCGAGTCATTATGACGGACGGCTCTACGCTTTCGATGCCAGACACTACTTAAAACCAGAGTGCTTACCCTCAACATGGTGCCCAAAAAAGGTATCCGCCTGAATAAACCGCCCCAGTTTCGGGTCGTACACCCGACCGCTCATATGAATCAGCCCCACTTCATCCAGCAGTTCATAGCCGGTGTAACCATGGGTGGTGACGCTGCGATCAAAATCACTGAGCTGGCTGGTTAACAGGTCTTTCCAGTTACTGGCATTACGACGCAGACCGAAGGGGGCGAAGCTCTGGTAAGACTGCACCTGGTAGTTCTTGGCGTTCACTATGGAATGGGTGCTGCCCACTTTTTATTTTTTTATTCCATCCTTTTTATTCCACGGCGAACTGGATGTCCCTCTCGCTTCCTCGCTTCCTCTCACTTTTCTCTCGCTTCTTGATTGGAGATAAGCCGGTTAAAGCCATCCTGGATGCCTACAGGAAGACTATTGGTCATTTCACCGGAAGTTCTCTGGACAGAGAAATTATGGCGGTTTGATGGTAGGTGCGTCGTAGGAAAAGAAACACACCATACCATTTAACCCACTACCGACTGGAGCACTCCCTGAGCTTGACCAGTGCGTCCCTGAAATCGCCTGCTTATCTTCCTGAGCAATTTGTCAGAGTTACTAACCAATATGTACAGCTGTTTTTATGAACCATTTCCTCTGTTCAGATTCCAAGCCTACAGATAACGTATAAATTGTATCGGAGAGTGAGGCCATGGATAGCCTACAGAAATTCGCTCACAGTCCGTATCAATCAGACTCTGCTGCTTTTACAGAAGATATACCTGATGTTGATAGAAAAGTCGCTGAAGAGCTGAGTGCTTTGTGGGGAAAGTATCGTAATAATTGTAAGTACATTGAATCTCCTTATCCGCATCATGAGATTTTGAGCCAGTTCACCAAATGTATTCAGCCAGCCTTTGAAAAGCATGGCTGGCAAGGCATTAAGAGCCTTTATTTAGACTGGCCAGAAGATAATAAGGAAACACACTGGTTCAGTACTCTCTGCCACTTCATATTCAGCAATCCTGGTGCCAGTGAGCTTCCAGATGTTCTTGCCAGAATTATCGAGACAACCAGCCCCCATCAAACCCCGCAGGCCATTTACCGATCGGTACTGGCCAAGCTGCTGGAAAGCAGAGGGTACGTGTCCTGCGAACACTTTATAGCGTTTATGGACTGGATGGTTCAATGGAATGTCTTCAAGGACCATCCATGCCCTGAGCTTCTGAAAGAAGTCCCTGCCCGACAGAGGCTGACAAGACCGGATCTGCCTTGGTTTTCCGAATCAGTGCAGAAAACTAACCAGACATTATGTTGCGATGAGGGCTGCTGGGGAGGCCGAAATGAATCTCTGAAAAAGCGGTATCTACCCCATACTGTGCATGCCCACCATGCCGGTATGCTGGCCTTTCTGAATCATGCGCCTGAAAGCTATCTTCTTCCCTTGCTGGTTCACAGGCTCAATGATCCCGGTGCTGAACCGGTTAAAGAAATTTTGTTTGCTTCCAGGCAACACCCTCTCTCTGTCACCTGGTCCGAGCCAAGGCCATGGAATATCCTGCTCACGGTTCTGAAGCGGATAATGCCTGAACCAACGTCGGATTTTCTGAAGCGCTTGCAGCAGTTTGACAGCCCTGTACCTTTTAAGGATCTTTCCAAACAATTTTTTCAGAGCCTTGAAGGCGCTAAAAAAATCGTGTTTGGACGAACTGTTGGTTTCCTGAAACAACAGGGTAATATCTATCTCAAATTTCAGGGTGGCAATGAAAGTGATGAAAACTTCCTGAAGCAGGCTTCCAGGTATCAATTTGCCTGTAAACACGGAAAAGAGATGGAGCTGAATACTGATTTTGCCAAAGTTATAGGTGTGTTGCGTGTCAGCGATTTGCAAGAAACACTTGTTCACCTCTCTTTAAGCAGAAAAGAACAGGCTACCGTTTGCATAAAATCCGCTCAAAAAAATCTTTTATCAACATGTGAAGAGATTTTTGGCGAAAATAGCGACCCCTATTGGTCGGTCATGATGAATGGAAGTGTCTATCATGAAACCTCGTTTGTTGACGAAAGTCTTAATGGCCCTGTTTTAACGATACCTGAGCGGAAAGCCCTGGTTTCACATATTATCGAAAACGGCCATCATCCGAGGCTGGCCATGATTCTTGAAACCCCGAAAGGCTGCCAGAATGAAAAATATGTCTATCAGGCTGAAACACCAGATCAGGTACTTCAGGATTTGACAGCCTTTGCCCATGATTTTTGAGTCCTTTTCCGATGTGGCATCATTGGTCCTGATATTTGTTCTTCATTTCACGATGTTAGTAATGGCAGAGACTATCACTTTTTATCGCCCTACTTTCTCGAACCCAGTACTGGAAGCATTGAACTCTGGTGTACATTATCCACAGATTTCCCCAATGCAGGGTGCAGCCCATTCATTATGCGGGATATGGGGGATATGAAAACTGCCGGGGAAATCCTGTCGAAAGCTAGTTACCATGAAACCGATCCCGCCATCATAAAGAGCATCGCCATGCTTCATTCTCTTGCCAGAGCCGTCTGGGGCGCGATCCTGTTGTATGGTCGTGTCAATAAGGGCCGCTTTGATCACACATCGGACAGCTGTATTGCTTCCGTAAAATCGGATATTACCCAGCTGTTATCTACATTCTTTATTAACGCCTTTGCTATGGAAAAGAGTGCATGTCTGAATTTGCTGGAACAAAATGACCTCCTGGCTCAGACAGCCAGAGAGATGACCTACTGGATGTCTGGCAGCTATGTGGCCGATCTGCGAAAGGGAGAGATCCCCGCCAGTGTTTATCCCCAGTATGCCGGCGAGAGAACAGGCCTGTATCTTTGTGATGTGCAAAGAGCGTTTCTTAAGGATGATGGCTTCCAGGGCGATTCCGAGTCGGTTCATCTTGGCGCTAGAAATGGTAGAAATCCTATCATGGCACTGGATGCGCTGGTTGTTCGTATGTTGTCCCATGGCTGCCTGTTGCTACATTGAAGTCGGGCGTGGCGCAATGACACTGACTTAAGACTTAACACTTTGATATAAAAGGCTTGCCCAAGAACAAATCATCTATAAATCAATGGCAGTGACTTAAGCTGTAATCGCTTGCAAATAAAGGGCTTTAGCTGAGTAAAGTCAGTACAAATGAGATAAAAAATCGCATCCTCAGCTCACAGTCAAAAATGCAGATAACCGTTAACTAAAACCTGTCGCCAAGTTGCTCTTCACTCTGCCCTGAAACCAAGGACTCAGACCCCTCGAATACCAAGGCTTTGCTCTTTAAGTCAGTGCCATTGAATTATATACTTCTTCGATAAATTCATTACGAGACTATACTCCCGTGTTTTTGGACAGCGAAATGATAGGGTCTCCTAAAATTCTGTTTGTGATTTTGCTATTGGTATTTTCCAGTCAGATATTTGCAGTAAAAAAAAGTACCGATATAAATGCGAAACATCCTTCAAGCCAGGGAGAAGGAAGCGAAGGAGACCGCAAGGATGAATCTGATGATAAAGATACATCAGACTCATTGGGAGACGTTAGAAAATCAGAAGAGAGGGACAACGCAGATCGGGAGCCAGAAGGCGATTCTACGAATCCTTGCCGAACCATTGCTCTTTATCAGGGAGGAAGGTCTTGTGGTCTTGAATCCAGAAATGGAGAGAGCTCTCTCAGATATGCTATGGCATCCGGGATTCAGATAGATTTTGCAGACTTTCCCATTCCAGGGTTAACCAGGTTCTCTTTAAACACACTGGCATTACCAAATCGAATTGAAGCAAACATGCGTCATGAAACAAGTATGGGGATAGTGAGTACAAAAAAAACACAGGGTGATCGGCTGGATCTTATTTTTCAATTTCAGCAAGCGATAGCGTCTCTTGGTTTTCAACCCGTACTTATGGAAAACGAACCCACTGAGATTGGTTGGCTAAATTCTATACTGGAGCAACTGCTTGCTTACTGGGTACCCGATGCAAGTTCCTCTGTTGACGAATCTCCTGAACCTCTTCCTTCTTCGGCCGCAGCCATTGCAGATCAGTTGCCTTTATTATTTCAAAACCTGGGAATTGTCGACGTTGGCGAAATTGAGCATGTAGTAATTAATGCCGCAGATGCTTCTTCTCCGTTCAGTATATTCAGCTCTATCCCTGAATTCACAGAATCTGTCAATGAGGCCATGGGATCAGATTCAACCTGGGTAATATCCTGGCTCTCCCATGAAATAACTGCAAGCGTACAGATTAATTTTTCCAAGGTGTTTATTTCACAGAGTACTAATACCCTGTACTTGCTTAATCCATTGCTGGGTACTCAGTTATTTAGCAGATCAATACTTTCGAGCCAATTGAATGTAATCCTTAGCAGTATTCAGCTATTACAGGGCATCAATGAGTTTGTCATGATTCAAATAAAACCATCAGAGATCAATGGAATTGAGGATGAAAACGATCCAATGAATCAGCTCGACTAGATACGCATCAGATCATCAACTTAAGATTCTTTCTGAAAAATTGATCAAAAGATGAATGAAACCCTGACTGGGAATAAAAAATCAAACAAGCTCTTACCCTTAATGGATGAAAACAACGCTGTTCTTGTATAAGTTCAGGCATGATCAGTTACGGATGACTGTTTCGAAGTATTATTAATCGACCCTGTCGTATCATTGAGTTGAGCTAACGCAGGTAACGCTGGTGTAATACAATAAGTGAAACATCGCATCTTCAGGTACGGTAGTAATGTAAACTACAGACTGACAGAGTTGTCCGTCTGGATTATATATCTTCACAGGATAGTCTCCATGAGTCTTAAGTATTCCGGAAATATCAACGAACTTTGTTATCCGTTTATATACGAAGAAAGCTCGCTTTGTGATTTTGAAATTACCACAGATGAACTCTGTGCAACCCTCGGTGGCGTCATTACTGAGCTGGAAAATGAAACAGTGCATTCCGATATTCTGGTTTTTATGACACAACTACAGCCATTGGTATTCCATCTTAATGGTTCCGTTCGTGGTAAACAGGCCATCTTCCAAAGCCATATTGACTGGCTGACTGTTCAGTTTGAAGGTTTTAAAAAGGACGAGGAAGGCCAGTTGAATGGTTTTGTACTGCCTAGAGGTGGAAGAGTTGTCCAGTTACTGCATCACTCACGATCTCTTGCCAAGAAGACTGTTCGAGCCCTGGTTAAAGTCAATGCTGAAAGCATAAGTGTTCCTGATGAACTGCACCGTTTTGCCAACCTGTTGTGTAATCTGTTCTTTTTGCTGACAGTAATCATTAACCGACGTTCAGGCATTGTTGAGCCTGAATTTCACAGTCAAAGTTATCCATCCAAAAAATGAACTATCAGGCCTGTTCGTTGAAGTGCCTGATTGAAATTGCTTATAAAGCGCTCTAATCAGGCCTGTTCTGGTCGATAAATATTGATTCCCTTCATGATTAATGCTGGAGAAATCAATGTTGCTGGTCGTTGCTGTTGCCTTTCTGATTGTTACTCTTACCGCTTATTTATCTCTTCTTGAATCTTCCGTACTGGGTATTGATGATTTAAGGCTGGCCACTATTCTCAGAAAAGATCTTCCCAATAGAGCAAGAGTTAAAAAAATATTCAAACGTAAAAGGGAGCATTTATCGTCGCTGGTTATGATCAGCACGCTGGTCAGTATTGCCGGGAGTTCCTCTGTTGGCGCTCTGGCTGCCAGAGAACTTGATAGTATTGGGCTGGCTGTTTTTACCGCACTGTTAACCTATTGCATGCTGGTGTTTGCCAAAGTTCTACCCAAGGTTTTAGCGGGACAGATGGCTGAAGACATTGTGGTAGAGCGTGCGTTTTTGATTTGCTTTATCTGCATGATTACAAAACCTGTGCTGGGGCTGGCACTTATCTGGGTTCGTGTTCTGCCTTTGAAAGCAGCGACCTCTGAAAGCAGCGATGATCTTCGCAGCATTATTCGTCATTACAATAAACGGGGCGTCATTGGTGGCGATCAGCGAAAACTGGCTGAAATGGCTCTGGCCTTACAACAGCAGACTCTGGCTGATCTGCTTACTGATAATGAACCGATGATTTGTCTGTCAGCACATGCCAGGGTTGAATCCATAGAAGAGACCCTGAGAACTCTGCCCCTGAAGCGATATGTGGTAATTTCTGAGGGCGAACCGGTGGGTGTGGTGCTCTATCGGCATCTTGCACGTTGTCTGTTTAAGGGTGACAGAGAAATAACCGTGGGAAACCTTATCAGGGAGAGTGTGGTATTGCAGCCTGAAACAACGCTGTTTGAAGCCATTAATGCACTGCATTCAGCAGGCGCATCTATAGCCCTGCTTCATGGGGAGAGTCCTGAAAGTGTTCGATTTGTTACTGCAAAACAAGTGTACAGGGCATTATTGCGGGCATCCTGATATTTTCATCTTCAGTAGGCTAATGATTTACAGGCTCTGCAGGACAGTGCAGAGCTTGAGGCGTATACCCATCGCCTTTCAAGATGATGCGTTGTTGTCTGCCCTCACTCACTGGTACGCCAGCCCGGCCCGATCACTTACTACTTGTAAGCTCACGGGGACTCACTCGGTTGACGCCTAGCTTCATCTTGAAATCCAACGGGTATATACTGCCAGCATTCTCAACAAACTCTTGCCTCTCAAATGATTCAGACCATTGAAACCGATGTTGTGGTGATTGGCGGCGGAATTGCCGGCCTCTGGTTATTCAATACCCTAAACCGGAAAGGTTACAACACTGTCCTGTTGGAGCAGTCCGTTCTGGGAGGTGGTCAGACCATCAAATCCCAGGGAATTGTTCACGGCGGCACCAAATACACATTAACGGGTAATCTTACCAAGGCGTCCCAGGTGATTGCCAGCATGCCTGAGCGATGGCGCAAGGCACTGGCAGGTCAAATGGTGTCAGATGATCCTGATTTAAGTGCAGCCAGAATATTGTCAGAATTTCATTATCTCTGGTCACCGGGAGATATAGGTTCCCGGCTGACTTCTTTCTTCGCCAGTAAAGCGGTACGTGGTCGGGTGGACCAGCTGAAGAAAGAGCAATTTCCAGCGATTTTCAAGCATTCAGGATTTCGTGGAAAAGTGTATCAGCTGAATGAAATTGTACTTGATATAGCCAGTGTTGTTCAGGCGCTGGTGGGCAGTCAGATAAAGAAGACGATAAAGGTCGACTGGAGTGAAGGCGGTAATGCCCGTTTAATAACAAATAAGGGTGATATTGATTATATAGAAATCAAGCAGGGTGAAAGTGTATTCCACCTGAAAGCCAGACGATATGTTTCCACAGCCGGGGAAGGGACTGCTGATTTACTCAACCATTGGGGAGTAGAGCAACCGAAGATGCAGGTACGTCCTCTGCAAATGGTCATGGTTCGTCACAGTCATCCGGAACCTATTTATGCACATTGTCTGGGCACGTCACCTCTGCCGCGAATGACCATCACCAGTCACCCTGATAAAGAGGGGAAATGGGTTTGGTACCTTGGTGGGGGAATAGCCGAGGATGGTGTCAAGCAAACCTCGGAAGAGCTGATCCGAACCGCTAAAAAAGAGATGAAGGCCTTATTGCCCTGGGTGGATCTCGAGACTGCCGAATGGGGTACTTTGAGAGTCAATCGGGCCGAACCCAGACAAAGCCGGTTATTAAGACCTGATACCGCATTCTGCCAGGCTGTTGGTAATGGCATTGTGACCTGGCCGACCAAACTGGCACTGGCGCCCAATTTATCAGATGAAGTCGTCGGCATGCTTGAAAAGTCAGGGATATCTCCGTCTTCAGATGATTTTGTTCTTCCTGAAGGTCTGGAACACCCTGAAACCTGTCAGAATTTCTGGAGTGATTGTCTTGGATAACTCAATACTGTCACCCCGCATTATTCCAGGTACAGATATTGCTGTTTCTCCTCTTGGTTTTGGTACTGTAAAGCTGGGGCGGGATAAGGGAGTGAAATACCCTGAGCATTTTAACATTCCCAATGACAAAGAAGCGTTGGCGTTATTGACGCTGGCCAGCGATCTGGGGATGAATCTTCTGGATACAGCACCTGCCTATGGTGTCAGTGAAGTAAGACTGGGTAAATTGTTCGCTGAGAACAAAGGGCTGAGAAACCGGTGGGCTATTTGCAGTAAGGTAGGTGAAGAATTTGAAAATGATCAATCCCGTTTTGATTTTTCTCCGGAGCATATTCGTTTCAGTGTTGAACGCAGTCTCAAGCGGTTGAATACAGAGGTTATCGATATGGTATTGGTGCATTCCAGTGGCGATGATGTAGCCATTATTCAGCAGTATGGCTGCCTCGATGTTCTTGGCGACCTGAAACGAGAAGGCAAAATAAGGGCCTCCGGAATGTCCACCAAAACGATTGAGGGTGGCATTTTGGCCCTGGATAGTTCCGATATAGCCATGGTGACCTATAACCTGAATGAGCAGGGCGAAAAGGAGGTTCTGGATTATGCCATGGGGAAAGGGAAGGGGGTTTTAATTAAAAAAGCCCTGGCCAGTGGTCATGCCTGTCTCGATGGTAAAGACCCTGTGTACGAAAGTATGAAGCTGGTGTATTCACATCCGGCCGTTTCATCGGTGATCGTAGGGACAATCAATCCTGGTCATATGCGGCAGAATGTTGATACTTGTTTGAAGGTGTTGTCCGGCCTCGATGAGGCGAATTGAGTAACCACCTGATTGAGTTTGTGGCTGGTGCTTCTCTCTTTGCCGAAAGATAAACCTGCAGATTTGTCTGCAAATTTGTCTGCAAATTTATCTGAAGAGTAGAGAGAAGAACCAGCTGTATATTGCAGAATTCTAAATACTTTCTTTTTCTTTTTCTTTTTCTTTTTCTTTTTCTTTTTCTTTTTCTTTTTCTTTTTCTTTTTCTTTATCCTTCCGGATTTTCTCCACAATGGCGGTTGTTGAGCAGTTATCCAGGAATGCCAAAACCTTCACGTCGCCGCCATACTTATGAACAATGGGCGCTCCGACCACTTGCTCCAGAGTGTAATCTCCCCCCTTAACAAGGACATCCGGTTTCACCATTTCCAAAAGGTTTTCGGGGGTGTCTTCTTCAAACGTCACAACCCAGTCGACGGCTTCCAGACCTGCCAGTACCGCCATACGACGATCGGCAGGGTTTATGGGGCGGCCTTCACCTTTCAGGCGTTTTACCGAGTTATCACTGTTGATGGCGAGCACCAGACGGTCGCCTTGTTTTCTTGCCTGTTCCAGATAGCCCACATGGCCTGCGTGGAGAATATCGAAGCAGCCATTAGTGAATACAATCTTTTCACCCTGTGCCCTGGCGTCTTCGAGGGCACTCAATAATTGTTCTGGTGTGACAGCGCCTCTTTCGGCGCCAAGCTCACGGTTTACTTCGCGACGAAGCTCAGGCATTGAAACGGTTGCGGTGCCCAGTTTGGCCACGACAATACCGGCTGCAATATTGGCCAGTGCGGCGGCTTCAGGCAATGGACTGCCGGCTGCCAGCGAAGAGGCCAGAACCGAAATGACCGTATCGCCAGCGCCGGTAACATCAAAGACTTCCCTGGCACGGGCTGGAAGGTGAAGCTCGGATTCATTCTGTCGAATCAGGGTCATGCCGTGTTCGCTGCGGGTAATGAGCAGTGCTGCAAGTTCCAGATCTTTAAGAAGTGCCTTACCTTTAGTCACAAGTTCTTGTTCATCCCGACAGTGACCTACAACGGCTTCGAATTCGGAGAGATTTGGGGTGATGACTGTCGAACCTCTGTAGCGTTCGAAATCACTGCCTTTGGGATCAACCAGTACCGGAATATTTCTGGTGCGGGCCAGTCGGATCAGTTGCTGATAACCCTGTAAAGTGCCTTTGTTATAGTCAGAGAGAATGACCGCACCTATTCCTTCCAGCAGGGCTGCTGCTTTTTCTTCAATAATATCGGGACTCAGACCTTCAAAAGGTTGTTCGTGATCCAGACGTATCAGCTGCTGATGCTGGCTGATGACACGCAGCTTGGTGATGGTTGGAGCTCCGGTGATACGGACAAAGTCGCAGAATACACCCGCTGCTTCAAGGCGGGTTTGCAGGGATGAAGCGGCTTCGTCATCTCCGGTGGCCGCTATGAGCCAGGCCGGCGCACCAAGGGATGCGATATTCAGTGCCACGTTACCTGCACCTCCGGGACGATCTTCTACCTGACCAACCCTGACCACAGGTACGGGTGCTTCAGGAGATATTCTTGAGGTTGCCCCATGCCAGTAACGATCCAGCATTACGTCGCCAATTACCAGAACCCTGGCCTGGTCAAAGCGGGGGAGAGTCAGTTTCATCGAGCTCGTCCAGTCAATTCAATTTTAATAGGTAAAATCCAGTGAGGTTTGACCTCACTGGATAAAAAGAGTTTCAAACTTGTTCCAGAATCACACCATCGGAAGAGGATGCGTCGTCCTGGAATTGCATTTTGTGCAACCTGGCGTAGTGCCCTTTTTTCGTCAGCAATTCTGAATGATTACCACGTTCAACCACTTCGCCATGATCCATCACCAGTATCAGGTCTGCATTTTCTATGGTGGACAGCCTGTGAGCAATAACCAGTGTTGTACGCCCTTTTATGACTTCATCCAGGGCAGCCTGAATATGACGTTCGGATTCGGTATCAAGAGCAGAAGTGGCTTCATCCAGTATCAGTATTGGGGCGTCTTTCAAAATGGCCCGTGCGATGGCCAGTCTTTGTCTCTGTCCACCGGACAAAAGAACACCGTCTTCCCCGACCAGCGTGTGCATGCCTTCCGACATGTCTTTAATAAATTCTGTGGCGTGCGCCGCTTCGGCTGCCAGGCGAATATCATCCTCTCCAGCCGTTTCACCCAGTGCGCCATAAGCAATATTGCGTGCGACCGTGTCATTAAACAGAGTGACATTCTGGTTGACCAGGGCAATATGACTGCGAAGATTTCTCAAATCGTAATCTTTCAGTGAGATACCATCCACCAGGATGTCGCCTTCAGTGAAGTTATAAAACCTTGGTACCAGGTTTGCCAGCGTTGTCTTTCCCGACCCTGAACGACCCACCAGAGCTACGGTTTGACCGGGCTCGATGGAAAGATTGATCTTGTTCAGTGCCGGGTTTTCCGAACCGGCGTAGGAGAATGAGACGTTTTTGAACTCAAGGTGACCATCCACCCTGCTTTTTATAAAATCGCCATTATCTTCTTCAGGCAGCTCATCAACCAGCTCAAAAACATTTTCTGCGGCCGCAATACCCTTTTGGATATTGGAGTTGACTTCACTGAGTTGGCGAATGGGTTTGGGCAGCAGCGCTGCAGCTGTGACATAGCCGACCAGGGCTGCTGTTGTTGAATCGCCTTTTACCCAAAGTACCATGAAGAGCAGTACGGCAAGGGCTATTGAAACCAGAAATTGCAGCATGGGAGTGTGAACGGCAGAAACCCGGGTCATGGTAAGATTCTGACGGGTATTCTGGAAGCTGGCATTTTGAAAGCGCTTTCTCTCATAGTCTTCACCACCAAAGCCCCGAACTTCCCGGTAACCGTTAATGGTTTCAGACGTTACATGGGTCAGGTCACCCATTGAAAACTGAATTTTTTTACTGATTCTTCGAAAGCGTTTACTGGCTGTTGCAACCACCAGGGCGATCAGTGGTGCGACACAGAGGAATACCAAGGTCAGCTGCCAGTTTGTGAAGAGCAGATAGCTCAACAAAAAAATCACAGTGAGGCCTTCTCTGGCTACAACCTTGATGGCATCGGTTGCGGCAGTGGTCACCATGCTGACGTTGTAAGTGATTCTGGCAATCAGGTGCCCGGAGTTGTGATGATCGAAGTAACTGTTGGGAAGATCAACCAGCCGACTGAACATCAGGCTTCGTAGATCATGAACGACCGTCATGGAAACCTTGGCCAGAAAATAGCTGCCCAGAAATGATCCTATGCCCCGGACAAAGGCAATCATGATCATGATGGCTGGAACCAGCCAGACAGGCTTAACGCCCAGCTCTACCAGCCAGGGGAGTTGATCGGTTAGTCCTATCTGTTCACTTTCCAGTGCCTGAACAAAGTATTCCAGTAGTTTGGCGAAGGCCGGCTGGGTTAATGCAAAAATTGCATAGCCCAGCATACTGATCGAGAAATAACCCGAGTAGGGTTTAACGTAGCTCAGCAATCGCAGATATATCTGCAGACCACCCGCATTGGAAGAATCTGACATGGCTATGAATTATCGGTCGACTTTTGTTCAAAAAATAGAAGTGTAATGGAACCATTCTATCATACAGGTTTCTGGTTTTGCTCGGTATGAGGTAAGATTGGCGCCTTTTCGGGTAGACAGGATAATTCAGAAGCTGTTTTTATTCCGCTTCTGGGATTTTCCAACCAGAAAATTAACAGGTAAAGGCTGTAATGCAAAGGCTTACCAGAGAGCAGTATCAGGCGTTCCGGGAAGGCGCCGAGGTGATTGAACAAGATGCTCATGGCGATAAAGTGCTTCGTTTGAGTAATGGTACGTTTTTTAAGCTGTTCCGGATTAAATCAGTATTTAGTTCGGCAAGACTGGTGCCCTATTCTGTACAATTTGCCCGAAATGCGAAAAAACTGGCTGAAATGAATATTCCTACAGTGGTCATCAAGTCCTGTTTTCGATTGCCGGAGATAGAGAGAACCGCTGTACATTATGAGCCTTTACCGGGAGAAACAGGCCGTCAGATGCTGACCGGGGCCAATCCCATTGAAAGAGAACAGTTTCTGAAGAAAATAGCGACTTTTTTTGTACGGTTGCACAAGAAAGGCATCTATTTTCGTTCATTGCATTTAGGCAATATCGTCGTCCAGCCGAATGGTGATTTGGGTTTGATTGATATTGCCGATATGCGTTGTTATCGCAGATCCCTCAGCAAGGCAAAGCGATTACGGAATCTTCGGCATATGTCCCGTTACAAGGATGATGTCGGGTATCTGCTGGGTAGTGACACCTTTTGTCGTGTGTATGCCGATTTGACCGATCTGGCAGCGGAACAGATCAGAAGTGTTATGGCGTCTGTCAAAGGACGATGAGATTTAATTGAGAGTAAGACAGTGATCGAAAAACTGAGAAACATAGCCATCATCGCCCACGTCGACCATGGCAAGACCACACTGGTGGATAAGCTGCTGCAGCAGTCAGGAACTCTGAGTCGTAAAGACCAGGATGCAGAACGCATCATGGATTCCAACGATCAGGAGCGTGAGCGTGGTATCACCATTCTGGCGAAGAATACCGCTATTGAGTGGCGTGACTTTCACATCAATATCGTAGACACACCGGGACACGCCGACTTTGGTGGTGAAGTTGAGCGGGTACTGTCCATGGTGGATTCGGTACTGCTGCTGGTTGATGCGGTAGATGGGCCTATGCCGCAAACCCGCTTTGTTACCTCCAAAGCTTTTGAACAAGGGCTGAATCCAATTGTAGTTATCAACAAGGTGGATCGTCCCGGAGCTCGCCCTGATTGGGTTATGGATCAGGTGTTTGACCTGTTTGATCGCCTGGGTGCTACCGATGAACAGCTGGATTTTCCGGTTATTTACGCATCAGCCCTGAATGGTGTTGCCGGCCATGATCCTGAAGATCTGGCTGAAGACATGACGCCATTGTTTGAAATGATCACCGAACGTGTACCTGCACCAGAGGTGGATGTTGAAGGATCTTTCCAGATGCAGATCAGTGCACTGGACTACAACAGCTATGTGGGCGTTATCGGAATCGGTCGGGTGTCGCGGGGTGTTCTGAAGCCGAACCAGCCAATTATTCTGGTGGATCGGGAAAATAACCAGCGTAAGGCAAAGGTCCAGCAGGTTATGGGGCATCTTGGGCTAGAAAGGGTTGAGGTAAAAGAAGCCCGAGCCGGCGATATAGTGTGTATCACTGGTATCGAAAAGCTGAATATCTCAGATACGCTCTGTGATCCTTTAGCACCGGAAATGCTGCCTCCTTTGATGGTTGACGAACCGACAGTGAGCATGACCTTTCAGGTGAATGACTCGCCCTTTGCCGGTCAGGATGGTAAGTACGTTACTTCCCGAAATATACGTGAGCGCCTGGAGCGTGAATTAATTCACAACGTAGCTCTCAGAGTGGAATCAGGCGTTGATGGCGATAAGTTCAAAGTGTCCGGCCGTGGTGAGCTGCACTTGTCTGTTCTTATTGAAACCATGCGTCGTGAAGGATTTGAGCTGGCAGTCTCCCGTCCTGAAGTGGTTGTTCGCGAAATAAACGGCGTGAAGGAAGAACCCTATGAGCATGTTGTTATTGATATTGAAGAGCAGCATCAGGGTCCAATCATGGAAGAGATGGGGCTGCGTCGTGCGGAATTGAAGGATATGGTGCCAGACGGTAAAGGTCGGGTGCGTCTTGATTTCATCATGCCGGCTCGTGGCTTGATCGGTTTTCGCTCACAGTTCCTGACCTTGACTTCTGGTAGCGGTATTCTGACTTCTATCTTTGATCATTACGGTGAAGTAAAAGGTGGCGATGTAGGTCAGCGTAATAATGGTGTGATGGTTTCCATGGTCAATGGTAAGGTGCTGGCTTATGCCCTGTTCACCCTGCAGGAACGTGGCAGACTGTTCATCAATCCGAACGTTGATGTCTATGAAGGACAGATCATCGGGCTGCACAGCCGAGATAATGACCTTACGGTGAATCCCACCAAGGCCAAGCAGTTGACTAACGTCCGGGCGGCGGGTACCGATGAGAATATCATCCTGACGCCGCCTATCCGCCATTCCCTTGAGCAGGCACTGGAATTTGTTGATGATGATGAACTGGTGGAAGTAACACCTCGCTTTATCCGGATTCGTAAAAAATTCCTGAAAGAGCATGAACGCAAGCGTGCCAGTCGTACCAAGTAAAGGGTGTTTTTTACCCTGTCAGCTGATGAAGCTGCGTTAATATAAAAAAGGAAGGCATATGCCTTCCTTTTTTTGTAATGCATTTTGCCGGGGTTTCTGTTTCGGAGTAAGGTTAACACGTCTCTGGATAATTCATTCCGGTATCAAACAGCCATGAACGGAAAATGCCGTTCACGCCGAACCATGAAAATGGCTACAGAGTCAAAAACAGCAGCATTTTCATAGTAAACAGTCATGAGCCGGACATACAGCTCAACCTGATATATGGAAATAGCTGTATTTCCATAGTAAAAAGGATCACTCATGCGCACCCTCTATCCTGCCATTAAGCCTTATGCTACGCATACCTTTAAGGTCGATTCTCTGCATCAAGTGTATGTTGAGGAGTGTGGAAGTCCTGATGGCATTCCTGTGTTGTATGTTCACGGAGGACCCGGAGGTAGCTGTGGTGATAGGAGTCGTCGTTTTTTTGATCCGGAAAAATACCGCATCATCCTGTTTGACCAGCGTGGATGCGGACGTTCCAAACCTCATGCCGAGCTGAAGCAGAACACTACCGACGATCTTATTCAGGATATGGAGATCATTCGAGCTGAACTTCAGGTAGACCGCTGGATTCTCTTTGGGGGCTCCTGGGGCACGACGCTTTCTCTTCTGTATGCCCAGGCGCATCCGAAGCGTGTGCTGGCTATGGCGCTTCGGGGGATCTTTCTGTCAAGGCAGCAGGAATTAGACTGGCTCTACAAAGAAGGGGCCAGTCGTGTTTTTCCTGATCACTGGCAGCATTTCCTGGAATTGATCCCGGAAAGTGAACGGGATGACCTTCTGGAAGCTTATCATCGACGTTTGTTTGGCGAGAATGAACTGGCCAGAATGAATGCTGCAAAGCATTGGTCACTGTGGGAAGGTCGCATAGCCACTTTGCGACCCAGTCAGGAAACGGAGGACATCTTTGCGGAACCGCATCTGGCTCTGTCACTCTCCAGAATTGAGTGTCATTATTTTAAAAACAAATCGTTTATTGAAGAAAATCAAATCATTGAACATATGAATATTATTACCCGGATTCCGGGCATTATTGTTCATGGACGCTACGATATGATCTGCCCTCTGGATAATGCCCAGACCCTCTCGGACCATTGGCAGGAGGCAGAACTGCAGATTGTTCGTGATGCAGGACATGCTTCTTCAGAACCCGGGATCACCGATGCATTAGTTCGAGCAACCGATCAGTTTGCCAGAAAGTTCGAGCGAAATTTATGACGGGCAACATCTTTGACGGGCAATATCTTTGACGGGCAACATCTTTGACGGGCAACATCTTTGACAGGCAACATCTTTGACAGAAAGCAGGGTGAATGAAAGGTTTAATTCAGCGGGTTCAGCATGCCAGTGTTGTGGTAGAGGGTGAAACCATTGGCAAGATAGATTCTGGCTTGCTGTTATTACTGGGTGTGGAGCGGGATGATGGAGAATCCAAAGCCGATAAATTACTGGATAAAGTCATTAAATACCGGGTGTTCGGTGATAGTGATGGCAAGATGAATCTTAGCCTGAACGATACGGGAGGCAGTTTGTTGATTGTTTCCCAGTTCACGCTGGTGGCCGATACCCGCAAGGGTTTGAGGCCCGGGTTCAGTTCGGGCGCTTCACCGCAACATGGAGAGGACATGTACAATTATTTTGTGTCTAAAGCTCGAGAGTTACTGCCTTTAAAAGTGGCAACGGGTAAATTTGGTGCTGATATGAAAATCTCTTTGCTGAATGATGGGCCGGTGACGTTTATGTTGGACGTGTAAACTTATCAAGAATAAAAAATAAGGAAGGCTGTCGGACAGCAATTCCCCACGTTTCATTAAACTCCTTGGTATCACTAGCGTACGAAGTCGTATATATTTTGTATGCTCGTGATAAATAGTCGAGTTTTTGGGAAAAATCACATATCTCAACACGTAAGCAGCTGTAGCTGCGCCCTGCGTGTGATGCTTCTTATACGCTGTTACCGATGTCGTATAAGCATGGGGAATAGCTGGCTGTCGGATAAGGAGTAGTCTAAAAATCAATGGCACTGACTTAAGCCTTCTTACCTTGATATTCTAAGAGTCTGCGCGCCTGCGCCCTTGGGTGTTGAAGTCTTTTATGGGGTTTTGGCCGTCTTTTAATCGCTCTCGGTTCTTTTCGCCCCGGTCGATCGCCCACGATATGTTCCGAAGCAATTTGCACCATACTGTCAACCAGTGTTGATAGCAATTCTGTTGTCGCCTGTAGCAGAAGCACGTGAAAGACTTGAATGGTTTCCTGAGCCGCTTTAAAGCTTATTTGTCGTGGCAGGTTTTTGAGCTTTACTGCCGCTCGTGCCATTAATGAGCGTATCAAATTATAAACCAACAGGTGCACCGTGATTTCCTTCCTGACCATTTGCGGAGTCTTGCAGCGCAGTATATCCATCGCCATAAGGGATTTGATGGATCGAAAATCCAGCTCTACATGCCAACGTGCCAGATAAAGACTGACTATCTCGGATCGTGGGTATTCCTCTGCGTTCAGCAGGGTAGTAACGATTATTCGTTTTTTGTTTTTAATCACTCGGACAGTCAATTCTTTGGGCACCCATCGCTGGTAGTACTCACGGCTCATCCAGCTTGGGCGGGCTGGTTTTAACAGACGTATTAAGCCGTCTTTCTTTCCCAGTTTCTGGTCGCATTTTCGGAGATCAACGTGCCGGGCACCATTTTTTTCAAATACAACGTCTACGCCACCTAATTGCAGCAGTGCTATCAGGAAGTAATTCTCAAAAATAGCATCACCCAGCAGGATGTCGTTGGTTTTAAGATGGCTCAAAAGCTGTCTGAACAAAGCAACTTCCCCCGTCTTTTTGCCTTTGCAGGGAGCCACTGCGTACGAAAGTATTGCGCCACTGCCCAACACCGACAGAATTTCTATTCTCAGCAGCGGATTTCCAACCCCTTTTTTTGAGCGCCATGTTGAGGGTAAGCACTTTGATTTTCAGTAGTGTCTGGCATCGAAAGCGTAGAGCCGTCCGTCATAATGACTCGGCGATTATGCCATGCCCATGACTCAGGGCTGGCGCTGTCCAGATTGTCTCCTGACTCCGTCAAAAGAGCTTTGATGCTGGGTTCCGTAAGTCGCAATCTGGCCTTGCAATATGCGCTGTTGCGGGTCGTATTCGCTTTCTTCCCCATAGCAATTTGATCTCTGGCGTCAGAGATTAGGGTGTTACGGCAGGACTTATTTTCGCCTACAACCTGCTGCATAAACAGACTGAGGGTTTTCAATGGTGGATAGTTTCTAACTCTACTGCCAGTGTACTGAGACTGGAAATTTTCAAGATTATCCTGAGTAAGCACGCTGGAAAGATTGTCGTCACCTGTCTGTGCGTACTGTTTAAGGAGATCGGCAGCAAGGTTGAAGTATTTTGGACTAAACTTGGTCATGGCTTGCTCGGGGAGAGGAAATATACACGATATTTATAGTCGATTTTCTTCTTGGGCAAGCCTTGTTATTTCTGGGTTGGATTCCTTAAGTCAGTGCCATTGGTCTAAAAATAACGTCCTGATTTGCTTTAGGGTGTCATAAAACATACCACTATCGTAGGTTGGTGCAGAACGAAGTGAAGCCCAACATTGGCAGCAGAACGTGCTGACAGAATTGTTGGGCTTCGTCCCTCAGCCCAACCTACGCTAACAAGTCGATCTGTACGATGAAAATACGAAACTTATTTTGAGACTATTCCTGGGTGTGCTGCCTGATTAATGTAACAAAAGAAGGTTGTGTGCAACCGGATATCCGTAACGGTTCATCTTTGACCAGAATTCATCCCAATATCCTGTTGAACAGACAAGAGCTCTTAAAGTCAGCAGCATGGATGCACCTTGCTCTTTCCAACGCATTCCTGAACGACACATTCGTTGCTTAACCAATGTCTTGCATGCAGCTTCCGTTACACCGGAACCTATCGGTAATTTTTTCTCCAATGCTTCTGGGTAAATCATTTGTTGCCAGTGATTTTTAAAATAGGTTCTCGCCTTGAGCAGTTTTTCCAGCGAGGCGGTTCGATTATTGCCTGGAGACACTTTCTCTAATTCTCGATGTAACCGTTTAGCTTCACCTTCATTGTGCTTGAGGTTATGTGATTTCTCTTTCAGCCAGGCATGGCGTTCACCGGTCAGTTTTTTCCCCGGATACAGGGCTTCGGCTGCTTCAGCGACATACTCGGAGACATGATAAAAATCCAACACACTATAAGATGTAAAAGGCTCAAGAAAGGTCCAGTTATCAGGTGCACCATCCGCAACACCTACGTAGACGGCATCAGGGAAGCGCTCTTTGACTTTGCGAATTTCTCCTGAAAAACGAGCAATGAAGGTTTTCTTTCCGTACTCGGGAGCGGCTGCGCAATACGAGGTGTAAAGACGTTCACCCTCATCGTCATACAGCGTAATGGTTCCACACATAGCGATTCGTAACCTTCATAATACAACAGGTTAACGCCATCAAGCCCTATAGCGACAGTAGTAACCGGCCTGGGTAATTCAGGTATGACGTATGTCCATTTTTCTTCTTTGATTTGAGCGACACTACCCACCACGTCAGCGAGATCCCGAAGTGTTGCACGACTGCTCTTTCTGCCATGATTTTGCAAGAGATCCTGCTCAACTTGCGGAGCGGCCATCTGTGCGTATTTCCAGCTCACCATGCGCGCAAAAGCCGGTGTGGAATTGACAATAATTCGCGCATTTTGATCCAGAGGACAAAACGTTTTACCTCCTTTATTACTCTGATATACGTTGCGAGCGACCTTTACGGCTCCCCATGGAGTCTCATAAACCTTAGGTTCTTTTTTGCGTTTACAGCTCATACGGACAGATCCCATTGTGATAGGTGATCCATCTGTATCCATACATTCCAACTGCTGGCCTGATGCCAGTACTCCGGCTTCATTGAGTTCAGTCTGAAGCCGATCCTCAAACTCCAGCATAGAGTGACCATGTTGGATAGTGATAAGGATTTGGGTTTCCTGATTTTGTGTTGAGAGGATGCAAGCGGACATAGTAGAAAACTTTATGTTAAGACTATCGTAAAAATAGTTCATATGACCTGACTTGGCTCACATTAATTAGGCTGAACACCCCTATTCCTAAGGGTGTTTTCTCTGATCCGACAGAGATCAAGTATTACATCTGTTCTACAGTATCTATGCCCAGCATACCAAGCCCCAGTTTCAGGGTGCGGGCAGTCAAGGCACATATCTGTAGACGACTGTTTTTCAAGGCTTCGGGTATTCCGTCCTTGTTGACAGGGCAGGCTTCATAGAATTTCATGAATGCACCGGAAATTTCATACAGATATGAACACAGTTGATGCGGCATACCCTCTTTGGCCGCTGAATTCAGAGTTTCGCTGAACCTGCAGAGTTTTATTGCCAGATCCCTTTCTGCATCATTCTCAATAAGAATATCACCGATCAGATTATCTTCATTGACACCGGCTTTGCGGAAAATACTTTTGATTCTTGTGTAGGCATACAGCAAATAAGGCGCTGTATTGCCTTCGAAAGCCAGCATGTTATCCCAGTCAAATACATAGTCACTGGTGCGGTTTTTCGAGAGATCGGCGTATTTTACTGAGCCAGTTGCCACGGCCTTGATAACACTGACTTTCTGTTCTTCCGTGAGGTCGGTTTCTTTACTGGCGATCAATGCAGCAGCCCTTTCTTCTGCTTCATTGAGCAGATCAGCCAGTTTGATGGTTCCACCGGTGCGACTGGCAAAAGGTTTGCCGTTTTTGCCAAGCATCATCCCAAAGGCGTGATGCTCAAGCTGGGCATGCTCAGTGGCGAATTCGGCTTTACGGGCGATAGTGAATATCTGCTCGAAGTGTTGTCCCTGGCGAGCGTCAACGTAATACAGAATCCGGTCAGCATTTAATGTATGACAACGATGTCTTACTGCCGCCAGATCCGTGGTTGCATAGAGGAAACCGCCACCGGATTTTTCAACGATGACACCCATAGGGTCACCGTCTTTGTTTTTGAATTCATCAAGAAACACAACTTTGGCGCCGCGGTCTTCATTGAGCAAATTCTTTTCATTAAGCAGGTAAATAATAACGGCAAGACTGTCGTTATAAGCGCTTTCACCCATGACGTCAGCAGGAGTCAGGGAAACATTCAACCGGTCGTAGGTTTCCTGATTATGAGACAGGGTAACATCAACCAGTTTTTTCCAGAGTTTAAGGCAGTATTCATCGCCAGCCTGTAAGCGAACCACGTACTCACGGGCTCTGATGGCAAAGGCTTCATCTTCGTCGAAATGCTTTTTTGCTTCCCTGTAGAAAGTTTCCAGATCAGCCAGTTCCATGACCATGGCTTCCTGGTTCTCTTTTTCGAGTTCTTCCAGATGACCGATGAGCATGCCAAATTGTGTACCCCAGTCGCCAAGATGGTTCTGACGAATGACGTTGTGTCCCAGGAACTCCAGTGTTCTGGCTGAGGAGTCACCGATAATGGTTGAGCGCAGGTGGCCTACATGCATCTCTTTGGCGACATTGGGGGCAGAGTAATCAACCACGATTGTTTGTTTATTGTTTGTTTCTGCAACACCGGCTCTGGAATCGTGAACAGACGTTTCAATGGCTTTGGCAAGCCACTGGTTATCCAGATAAATATTGATAAAGCCCGGGCCGGCCACTTCAAGCTTGGATGCTATGCCTTCAAGATCCAGATGGTTTACCACCTGTTGTGCCAGATTACAAGGATTCATTCCCATTTTCTTTGCGGCGGCCATTACAGCATTGCATTGATAATCGCCAAAGTTAGACCGTGCACTGGCACGAATCATGGCTGGGGTGCCCTCCGGGGCTCCGGCGGCGATAAGCGCCTTGATGACTTTGTCTTCAAGCAGCTTGATAATATTCATGCAAGAGTCCTTGATGTGAAACTCGCTAATAAGTATTCGTTGATTGGATCAGTATTTATAGCTGACAGGTTATATTCAGAAATGATAGCGTCGTCGGTTGTTATAAGCTGGCAAGCAGACGTTAATCTTAGCGCGACATGATTCCCGACTATAGGGCAGTTGTTCTGATATAAGGTTGTTCATGAGGGGGATGCTATCTAAAAAGTGCCTTTGTCTCAATAGACAGTGATACACAGGCGACTTTCTTCTTGACCGGACACCCTTGTTGGCGGCGATAATAGAGTGATGTTTATGTGGTTAAACATAGAGAAAGGCAGGATCTTATTTAAACTGGGTGGTGTTTTTTTTCTATAGTAAATATCAGGTAAAAGATAATGCGGTTAGCACAGGTTATCCGTAAATATTAAATGATTAAACCGGATTCAGTGAATTCATGAGTGCTCGATCGACCACCCGACGTGGTGCCAGTAAATCGGCTGGAAGCAAAACAAGTGCCCGGGTTCGGATACCTGGCTGGATATGGCTGGTCACAGGACTGGCAGCAGGTTTTTTTCTGGCATTTCTGTCCGGGCTGACTCCGGCCGTACTGGATGTACGGGATGTGACTGGAAATGAGCGTGAGGGGCAATCGGGGAAAGCCAAAAAGGATAATAGTCCTGTTTTTGATTTCTACACACTGTTGCCGGAGCCAGAAAAGAGTCATGTGCCCACACAAAAAATACCTGAAAAACGCGGACAAACATCTATAGAGTCCGTAAAAAAATCAGAGAACAAGTCTGTTGTTGCTGTTAAGGCATCCCGCTACCTGTTGCAGGCCGGATCGTTCAGAAGTTTGAAAGATGCCGATAGGCTGAGAGCCCAGTTAATATTGCAGGGGCTTGATCCAAAAATTGAAAAAGTGAATGTGGGTGGCGATGAGGTCTGGCACCGGGTCCAACTGGGACCATTCACCACCCGGCAATCACTTAAAGAAGCCCAGCAGGCACTGGCAGGGCAAAAGATTGAAGGTTTATTACTGCAGTTAAAATGATCCTGCCACAGCCCTGTTAACCCTTATCAGGGCTTTTTCTTGAGAGTTGCCCCTTGAATAATCGGTGAATTCCCCAATATTAGCCTCGACATCATTGAATTCTGTAAAGGAGCGAGCCTTGCAACAGTATCGTGGCACAACCATTCTATCTGTCCGTCGTGGCGGCAGTGTGGTGATCGGTGGCGACGGCCAGGTTTCGCTGGGTGACGCTGTTATTAAGGGTAATGCCCATAAAGTACGCCGCTTGTATCACAATAAAGTGATTGCCGGATTTGCCGGCGGTACCGCGGATGCGTTTACCCTGTTTGAGCATTTTGAAGCCCAGCTTGAAAAACATCAGGGCCGACTGGTTAAGTCAGCGGTTGAGCTGGCTAAAGAATGGCGAACTGAGCGAAGTTTGCAAAAGCTGGAAGCCATGTTGATTGTGGCCGACGCGAAAGCCTCCCTGATTATTACAGGTAACGGGGATGTGATGGAAACAGAGGATGGAATACTGGCTATAGGTTCAGGTGGCTTTTATGCTCAATCTGCCGCCAAGGCTCTATTTCAGAATACTGAAATGGGGGCGAGAGATATCGTTGAAAAAAGTCTCACTATTGCCGCTGAAGTCTGTGTATACACTAATCAGAATCAAGTGATTGAAGAACTGCCAACCGCCTGAGTCAGTAACGGAAAGAGTTTTCAGATATGTCTGATATGACACCCCGAGAAATCGTCCATGAATTGGACAAGCATATTGTTGGACAAGATGATGCAAAGCGTGCTGTAGCGATCGCCTTGAGAAATCGCTGGCGTCGCATGCAGCTCAATGAAGAGCTACGTAATGAAATCAGCCCGAAAAACATCCTGATGATTGGTCCGACGGGTGTCGGTAAAACCGAGATCGCCCGCAGACTGGCCAAACTGGCCAGCGCTCCTTTTATCAAGGTTGAAGCGACAAAGTTTACCGAAGTGGGTTATGTGGGGCGTGATGTTGAATCCATTATTCGTGATTTAATGGATGCCGCCATTAAAATGCTTCGTGAAAATGAAGTTGAGCGGGTTCGTGACCGGGCACTGGATGCTGCGGAAGAGCGTATTCTGGATGCTTTACTGCCTCCGCCCAGAGGTTTTGGCGAAGACTCTCAGCCTCAGGACAGTTCCACCCGCCAGGTGTTTCGAAAGAAGCTGAGAGAAGGTCAGCTTGATGATAAAGAGATTGAAATTGATGTAAAAGAAGCGGCTATGGGCGTTGAAATTATGGCGCCGCCCGGAATGGAAGAGATGACAGGGCAACTTCAAAACATGTTTTCAAGCATGAATAGTGGGAAATCCAAAACCCGCAAACTTAAAGTCAAGGATGCCTTGAAGCTGGTTCAGGATGAAGAAGCTGCAAAACTGGTAAACGAAGATGATTTGAAAGCCAAGGCTCTGGACGTCGTTGAACAGAACGGTATCGTGTTTATTGATGAAATTGATAAAGTGGCCAAGCGTTCCAGTGGTTCTGGTGCCGATGTTTCCAGGGAAGGGGTGCAGCGTGACTTGTTGCCTTTGATTGAAGGATGCACAGTGTCGACCAAGTATGGAATGGTGAAAACGGATCATATCCTGTTTATCGGTTCCGGCGCGTTTCATCTGGCTAAACCGTCAGATCTTATTCCCGAACTGCAGGGGCGTCTGCCTATTCGGGTAGAGCTCAAGGCACTCAGTTCTGAAGATTTTGTCCGTATTCTAACTGAACCTGATGCGTCTCTGACCGAACAGTATCAGGCGTTAATGGGGACAGAGAATCTGAATATAGAGTTCAGGGATGACGCTATTCGACGCATTGCTGAGGTGTCCTGGCAGGTGAATGAAAGCACCGAAAATATTGGCGCCCGTCGTCTTCATACGGTTCTGGAGCGGTTGCTGGAGGAAGTGTCTTTCAGTGCAGCGGATTTGGGAGCTTCCCAGGAAGGGAAGCCGTTGATTATTGATGCGGCTTATGTTGATCAACATCTGGGTGAACTGGTTCAGGATGAAGATCTGAGCCGTTATATTCTCTAATGTAAACTGTTCCAATAGTAATATTTTAATTGGGACTCAGGTCGGTCATGGTTGTCAGCTGTTGACCGGCTTGTTCAATTCTTTCTCTGCGATTTTGTACAGCAATTTTCATCAAGGCAATAAACAGTCCGATCATTCCACCCAGAATTATACCGATAAGACCAATGATGGATTTTTTCGGCTTGATGGCTATGGCAGGGGGGACAGCTTCCTGTTCCATTAATACAGGCTGAATCTGTGAGTAATCTACAGTCAGTTGATCAAGACGCTCCAGTTGGTATATTTTATCGGCAACGCCTCTGATATAGGGTTTGAGATCATCGGACTCTGGAGAGTTTTGAGTGTAGAATTTGTATTTTGATATCTTTTCATGAAAAAGCTTGATACGCGATCTCAGAATTTTTTCACCCAGAAGGTATGCGGCTTCTTCAATCAATGTTGGGCTGATATCCTGTATGTCGGCCTTCGGAATACCTGCAGCGATTGCCTGATCAAGAGCTTCATTCAGTTCGGTGATTCGAAGTTGATTGTTGGATTTGAAATTGGATTCCAGTCGACGGATTTCTATATCAAGTCTTTTCTTGGCGATGACGGCTGAGGCATCTATGTTCTCTTTTATGGTTTTCAGGACGACTTCTTGCGCATAAGGTATCAGCAGTTCATTAATAACACGTGCGCTTTCATCCTGGTTTGTCGCATTATATTTGATTGAAATTCTTGGTGTGTTTGATGTTTTATCAAAGTGAATCGAAAGGTTCTTTTTGAATTCTTTTTTGGCCAAAGTCAGGGCTATACGACTGTTGGTGTCTGCTTTTGCAGCAGCAGCCAACGCTGTATTTTGAAAAACATATTCCAGAGTGTATTGACTGGTCAGCTGTTTTTCAAAATCATCAAATACTGATTCAGGTGAGACAGCATAGTTACTGTTAAGTTGAGATGTGATGATTTTTATACTGTTTAACTGGGAAGGGTTGGCAGGTGAAAGAATGGCTTCAGCTTGATATGTTTTTGGTAGTAGATAGGCTATTGAAATAGCCAGTAGACTGAAAACCATAGTGGATAAGAGAATGGTTCTTTTCTCCCGATATAGCCGGGATATTAGTTCAAATAAATCTATTTCATTATTGTCAGGATAATAGTTATGAATCTGACGCATTGGTAATATCTGTCTGTCTTAAGGGAGAGGAGGATAGGTTATAGTGAAGTTTTGAAAAAGCCAATGAACTTTATTAATTGTGGCGGTTTAAGCTCAGACGCTGTTACTGCTTACAGGCGTCATTTCTGAATGGCGATTTGTAGAAGCGCTACAAGAATGCCAAGCATAAACCCGAGTATTACTCCGAAAATGATTATAATGCTTATGTCAGGTCCCATTGAAAAAGCGGGTACTTGCGCTGATTGTTCTACCTGAAGTGGGTATAGGTTTGAATAGTTTATCTTCAGTTTGCCTAATTGATCGAGAGAAAACAGCTTGTCGGCAACTCCCCGGATATAAGGTTTGTTATCTGAACCAGAGGCTGTGGAAGTGGAATAGCGGTAGTTGTTTTCTCTTTGCTTAAGCGTATTGATTCTCTCATTGAGAAGTTTTTCACCTAATAGATAACTGGCTTTTTCAAGGACTATGGGAGTGATTCTGGTGTTGTTAAATTGCCTGATTCCGGCTGATTTTGCCTGAGACAGAGCTTCTTCCAGTTCGGTGATGCGCAGATTGTTTTCTGAACGGAACGTGTTTTCAAGTTCGAGGATTTCCTGATTAAGCTGATTCTTTTTTATCCTGATAAGCTGGGTCTGTTGTTCTTCTATAATTGAGATAGTTTTTTTTCTTATGTAGGGAAGCAGGTGTCGTGTGATTAACTGGGCTGACTCTGCAGCGGTCGAAGACTGGTAGCGGATAAATATTCTTGAATATGAATTATCATTTGTGATGTCTACAGAATATCTGCGTTTAAATTTTTTGAAGTTGATATAATTAGCTTCTTCAGGGTCTGGTTGGATTGACGCAGCTCTGGCCAGGCTGGTGTGGGCAAAAAGATTTCTCTCTGTTTCGGGGCTGGTTAACAACCGTACCATTAACTGGAAGACGTATTTTGGGGTGATGATTCTGCTGTCGTTACTCTCAGTATCGATTTCATTCAGGCTGTCTATCAGGCTGCTGACCTGATTAATCTCTGAGAATGCAATGGGTGTTGCCTCGGCTAAAATAGCTTCGGACTGATAGGTTTCCGGATAAAAATCATAAACCAGTAATGTCAGCATAGAGAGCAGTACAGTCACTGAAAGGATCGTGTGACGTTTCTTGTAGAGTTTTCCTAAAAGACTGAATAAGTCAATCTCTTCTTCAAGAGTTTGAGATCTTTTAGAGCTGTCCATGGTTTCTTCCCTGAGACCATAATATTTGTACAGAGCCTGTAATCCTCTACATTATTTATGGCATAGTGACCGCTTCACTACAACCTGAACATTTTTAGATTAAGAGCCATGGATCGAAAAATTCCCACAGCTATAAACCTGCATAAACGTGCTAGAGAATTGGAAATACAGTTTGATCGAGTGTCATATCGGCTTGGCTGTGAATTTCTTCGTGTCTTCAGCCCTTCTGCTGAAGTACGAGGGCATGGGAATCCAGTGCTTCAGACAGGAAAAAAGAATGTTGTCATTCTGGGGGTAGAAATGGTTGGAAACTATGCCGTTAAACTGACTTTTGATGATGGTCATAACAGTGGTATCTATGATTGGGGTTACCTGTATAACTTGTGTGTGAATAAGGACGAGCATTGGGATGGGTATCTGGAAAAGGTTCACAAAGCGGGCGCAAGCCGGGATCCTGAAACAACCGTACTGAAACTTGTCTGACTCAGGCTCTTACTCCTCGGCCTTTTTACCATTACAATAACCGCTTTTTAACAATGATCTGATCAATCCTGTAGGTCAGGTGACATGATTAGGCTGACTCTGATGACTTCGGGGAATTGATATGACAGACAGGGCTTCAGAAAACAGGGATGGAGATACGACACATTTTGGCTATAGGGATGTACCACGTGGTGAAAAAGAAAGTCTGGTAGCGGGTGTTTTCCATTCCGTTGCAAGCAGCTATGACATCATGAATGATTTGATGTCCATGGGTGTCCACAGGCTTTGGAAACGGTTCACTATAGAATTATCCGCTGTGCGTCCCGGCCATTCGGTGCTGGATATTGCTGGCGGCACGGGTGATCTTGCCAAACAGTTTTCCAAAATGGTCGGTGAGAAGGGTAAAGTGGTGTTGGCCGATATTAATGAGTCAATGCTGAGGGTGGGGCGTGACCGTCTTCTCGACCAGGGGATAACGGGTAATATTGAATTCGTTCAGGCCAATGCAGAGTGCCTGCCGTTTCCTGATAATTCGTTTGACTGTATCACTATATCCTTTGGCTTGAGGAATGTGACCGACAAGGATGCAGCCTTGCGTTCTATGTGTCGGGTTTTAAAGCCCGGCGGCCGATTACTGGTTCTGGAATTTTCTAAAACCAACAATCCATTGCTGACCAAAGCTTATGACACCTATTCGTTCAGCTTGTTACCTGCCATGGGGAAGCTGATTGCCGGTGATTCAGAAAGTTATAAATATCTGGCTGAGAGTATTCGGATGCATCCTGATCAGGAGACTCTGGAAAACATGATGAAAAATGCCGGATTTGTAAATACCTGTTACCACAACATGTCGGGCGGTATTGTGGCCTTGCATAAGGGTATTAAACCTTGATGGTAGATACTCCCGTACTGAAAACCGGTTTGTTTGCGCTTATTGAACGACAGTTAAATGCTGCCCTGAGTCTTGATTCTGTAGTTTATAATCGACTTTCTGGTTTGCATGGCTGCGTTGTTCGGTTTCAATGCAATACGCCACCATTGTCCTGCTTTATCCATTTTGAGCACGAGCATATTCGCGTTGCCGGTTTTCACGAAGGAGTGGTGGATGCCGCGTTTAGCGGGGCTTTATTGGCATTTACAGAGCTTGTAGCTCATCGAACAGTGCCTTTTTCAGACATCCCTGGTCTTTCCGTATCGGGTGACGAAGCCGTTTTGAGGCAGCTGCAGGTGGTTCACAGTCAATTTGATATGGACTGGGAATCTCTTTTCTGCAGGAAAATGGGGGATGTCCCCGGTTATCTTGCTGCTCAGGGGATTCGTTTTGCGGGTCAACATATTTCCCGTGGAAAACAAATGTTCGAGGCGAACCTTGGGGCGTATCTGCAGGAAGAGCTGCGGGTTATTCCAGCGGAACCGGAAGTGAATGTTTTTGTTTCAGATGTCGCTTCTCTGGAGCTGGATTTGCAGCGTATTGAGCAAAAAGTTTTTGAATTGGCCAAATGATAATCAAACCATTATTTATGCACAAGAAATACAGGATTTCACATAAGGGAGTTCGCCGTTGACCCGTTTGTTTAAAATCCTTGCCGCTGTTGCCAGAAACAGGCTTGATAATCTGATTGATCTGGAACGTGCTCCCTTCATCGTGCGGTTTTTGGTTCGATGCATGCCATGGCGTTATTTTATACGCAATGATGCGCCCAGGGGGGAGAGAATCCGCCTGACTCTGGAAGCATTAGGTCCTATTTTTATTAAATTTGGTCAATTGCTGTCTACGCGTCGTGATTTGTTGCCTGATGATATCAGCGATGAGCTGGCAGAATTGCAGGACAATGTTGCGGCTTTTCCTGCGGATGATGCTGTTCAAATTATAGAAACGAATCTTGGTAAGAGCGTCGAAACTGCTTTTGCCAGGTTTGACAAGCTTCCCCTGGCTTCTGCATCTGTTGCCCAGGTACACAGTGCACAGTTGCATTCTGGTGAGGAGGTGGTGGTCAAGGTTATTCGCCCCGGGATTGAACGAGTGATTCGCAAAGATCTTCGTCTGATGTATTACTTTGCCCGTTTTTTGTTATTGCTCTCCAGAGAAGCCCGGCGTTTAAGACCGCTTGAGGTTGTTTCTGATTATGAAAGAACTATTCTGGATGAGCTGGATCTGCAGCGAGAGGCTGCTAATACTTCTCAGTTGAAACGAAACTTTCTGGCATCTCCACTTTTGTTCATTCCTCAAGTTCACTGGGACTATTGTACGCCTCGCATAATGGTGATGGAGCGTATCTACGGAATACCGGTGTCAGATATTACGGCGTTGAATGAAAAAAACGTTGATATGAAAAAGCTGGCAGAAAGGGGTGTGGAAATTTTCTTCACCCAGGTTTTTCGTGACCGTTTTTTTCATGCTGATATGCATCCAGGAAATATATTTATTGATGCCACTAATCCTTCGGAACCTCGTTATATTGGCATTGACTGCGGCATAATAGGCACTCTCGAGCCAGAAGATCAGCACTATCTGGCCAGTAATCTTCTGGCTTTCTTTCGACGGGACTATCGCAAAGTGGCCCAGCTGCATGTTGATTCAGGCTGGGTTCCCAGGGATACCCCGGTGGGAGAACTGGAAGCGGCTATTCGTACAGTCTGTGAACCTATTTTCGAACGGCCTTTGAAAGATATTTCTTTTGGGCAGTTACTGTTGAGACTGTTTCAGGTTGCTCGTCGATTCAATATGGAAGTTCAGCCACAGTTGGTGCTGCTAGAAAAAACCCTGCTTAATGTTGAAGGCTTGGGACGACAGCTATATCCGGATCTGGATTTATGGTCAACGGCTCAACCTTATCTTGAAAAGTGGATGAAAGCTCAGGTCAGTCCAGTTGGCCTTGTAAAATCGGTGAAAGAGAATAGTGCCGACTGGCTATTGAGCGCGCCTGTCATTGCTCAAAAAGCTATCAGCAGTCTGAGGCAGCTCAGTGAACAGCAGGAAAAGCTGTTCCGTCAGTATGCAGAAGGTGAGAAACGTTCAAAAAGAATGAGGCAGTTCGGATTGCTGTTGCTTGCAGCGGGTGCTGGCTATTTGTGGTTTTCAGGGCAGATCACACCGGATACTTCAGGGTTTGTTGTTGCAGGTATCGGTGGCTGGTTATTACTTCGCTGATAATGATTGAGATTGGTTTGCTGGCCTACAATGGAGCAAAATTTATGAGCAGAGTGAGTCATTAAATTGTTGTAAATCATGGAACCGATTAAAACATGAGCGATATACTTGATTGTCCGATTGATGTGCCGAACAATCGTCACGAGATTGATCTATCTGAAATTCTGGTATAAATAGACACCGGCTTGGATGGTCAGATATTGGAACACAGCTTCGCGCTCTGAATAGCCGTTGCCATGATTATATAAGTTCCTGCGGGAGCGGAAGGAGATAAAAATGGGATTTGGTGGTATTAGTATTTGGCAGTTACTCATTGTATTGCTGATTATTGTCATGCTGTTTGGCACTAAAAAACTTCGTGGTCTGGGTGGTGATCTGGGCAGTGCAGTCAAGGGGTTTAAAAAAGCTCTGAATACGGAGGAGGATATTACGAAGGTTTCTGATGAAACCCGGCCTCTGGAGTCCGATCTGGACAAAGTCCACGATAAAAAACAGGTGTAAAAACAGCAGTGTTTGATATCGGCTTTACAGAATTATTGTTGGTGGCTGTTATCGCTCTGGTGGTTTTAGGTCCGGAGCGTTTGCCACAGGCTATTCGTACAACCGCTTATTGGGTGGGTAAGGTTCGACGCAGCTTTCAATCTGTAAAGGAAGAGCTGGAGAAAGAACTGGATACGGATGGTATAAAAAGACAGATCCATAATGAATCTGTGATGAAGGAGTTGAATAAGACCCGCGAACAGTTTGAAAAGGATATTTCTGGTCTGAAGGAGAATTTGAGCTTTGACTCTGCTCCTGAAAAAGACATAAAGGAAACAGTGTCAAAGCCAGACAATATTCAGCAAGCCAACAACAATTCTGCTCTTGGTCATAGCAGTAGTCAGAGCAGTAAGGACAATCAGTAATTATGCCAGATCATCAGAATTCAAACGGGAAAGATAAAGAACAACCGTTGATACAACATCTGCTGGAGCTTCGAACCAGGTTACTGAAAAGCTTGATTGCAGTGTTGGTTGTGTTTGCAGGATTATTCTATTTTTCCAATGATATTTATCTGTTTGTCTCTGAACCTTTAAGGGCGACGCTGCCTGAGGGTAGTAGTATGATAGCCACAGAAGTGGCATCACCCTTTCTGGCACCTTTCAAACTGACCATTGTCTTATCCATGTTTCTTGCCATTCCTTTTATTTTGCATCAGGTATGGGGGTTCATTTCTCCAGGGCTGTACAGGCATGAGAAGGTAGTGGCCGTTCCGTTATTGATTGCCAGTATCCTGCTGTTTTATCTGGGCATAGCCTTCGCTTACTTTGTAGTCTTTCCATTGATATTTTCTTTCTTTACGTCAGTGGGGCCTGAGTCGGTCACGGTGATGACGGACATTAACCGTTATCTGGATTTTATTCTTAAACTGTTTTTTGCCTTTGGAGTCGCTTTTGAAATACCTGTAGCCACCGTTTTGATGGTTTGGTCCGGTATTACCACTGTAGAGAATCTGGGTAAAAAACGTCCTTATATTGTGGTGGGCTGTTTTGTTATTGGAATGTTTTTGACCCCTCCGGATATTATTTCCCAATCCCTGCTCGCGATTCCAATGTGGTTTCTCTTTGAAGTGGGAATTATTTTTGCCCGCCTGGTAAAGAGTCGCAAGACACCTGAAGCGACTGAATAGTTCCCTTCTTGTTAGTGTGGCTGTCAGCCTTGTCAGTCACTTTCTTGAATCTCCGTCATAGACTGTCTCCACAATATTGATTGACGGGGATAACATCATGAATTTTAGAATACCAGGATTGACCATGACAGCTGTCAGATTAGGTACCGCACATGCTATGGCGTCAGTATCTAAAAAGCTGAGTGGTTTTAATTCTCATTTTCAGAGAACAGTCATTAAAATTCCAGGTGTTTCCAGGATGAAAGCCAAAATCATGGAAATGATTTCAAGAATCGGAACATCGTTGCGTGAGAGACAGACATCGTTGAGTACGGCGCATAGGCAGCCTCAATTGGTTTTTAAGGACACATCAGGGGGGAGGTGGGGCTGGAGTTCGGTTTAGGCAGAATGAGCCATCGGAAGCGCATCAGCAATTTGCAGCAGATATCCATGGTAATAGAGCTGAATGGAATGAAGGCTACAGCCAGCGGGCGGATATTCCAGTTCATGAAAATTTAGCTGCATTCATAGCCGCTACATCCCCCGGGAAAACTGATTCTGGCGCGGTGAATTCAATGGGTGAAATAGTAGCTGAACCATCCAATTCATTGGATAAATACAAAACGATTGAAGATTTGAAGTTAGCGTTGGAAGAGAGAGAAGTTAATGCTCCAGAAGGGGCGTTTATGACATTCTGTGACGGGATAAAAAACGAGTTGGTAGCAAGCGTATAGCGCTTTCAGAGGATGCGTTCGAAGATATAAATACAAAATGCCAAAGCTTTGAATCGGTCTGTGCCAGATTACAGCGTTCAGATGTATCTGAAGAGGTCCGAGGGGACTTGTTTGACAAAATGAAGCTCATGCTAGCGGATTGATCTAGATTTAATATTAGGAATGTAATTACGCTTCAGGGAGGAAGTATGCCATATCCCAATATGTACGAAGGGTATCTGGAAACGGGTACCGAACCTTTACAGGGAACCACTTTCGATGTTCCGGTGGAGATTGTACTCACAGAGCTTTCCTGGCTGCTGGCAGATCAGCAGTACAGTCATCTGGAATTGCTGATGATGAGTGATTTTGAAGAAGTGGAGGACCTTCGGGCGGAGATTCTCGTTCATAGTTCCCAATTTTCCAGTAAGGCACTTAATAAAATTCTTGAGGAAATAGACAGGGTGGTGGATGAGTACCGAAGAGGTGTGGCTCTTTTGTAGCTCTCTTAAAGAATCATCTTCTGGTATTTCACGCTGAAATCCGGACAATAGCGATTTTAAAAAATCAGTTTATTGTCCGGATTTTTCTGTTTTATGAATCTCATTCTTCTTGAACCTCATCATTTCATAGACAAACAACGCGTTGTTTTGTCTGGGCGCCAGTTGCAGCATGTTCTGCAGGTTCATAAAGCGACTGTCGGAGAGCAGTTGAAAGTTGGTCGGCTTAACGGGAATGTCGGTACCGGAGTCATTACCCGGCTCGATTCGAATGAAATAGAAATGCATGTAACTTTGGATGTTCCCCCTCCTGAGCCTTTACCCTTGACTGTGTTACTGGCAATGCCAAGGCCTAAAATGCTCAAAAGATCCTTGCAGCACCTAACGGCACTTGGAGCTAAATCTATTGTGTTGATGAATAGCTATCGGGTTGAAAAGAGCTTCTGGCAATCGCCTTGGTTGTCTCCGGAAAAAATACATGATCAGTTGATTCTTGGGCTGGAGCAGGCCAAGGATACTCTACTTCCGCAAGTCACCATTGAAAAACGATTCAAACCCTTTGTTGAAGACCGGTTATCGGCCATGGTTGCTGGCAAGCGAGGATTGGTCGCTCATCCGGTAGGAGGCCAGCCCTGTCCTCATCAGATTGGACAGGCTACGGTTCTTGCGATTGGCCCGGAAGGTGGATTCATTCCCTATGAAGTTGAGAAACTGGAAGAGGCAGGATTCGAACGAATACACCTGGGTAGCAGAATATTAAGAGTTGAAACAGCGGTGACGGCTCTTGTTAGTAAGCTTTACGATTGATTTTTGTCGGGGTATCTTAGAATAGAACCCACTAAAAAGATCAACGCGGCTCTGACTATGGATAGAAAGAGATTGGCAGTTGTATGGCTTTGCGCAGTAACATTTTTGTTTTCTGTACTGGCCGTTTCAGTGAGCGCAGCAGATAAGGAATTGCTGCTGGATGAACTCTACGAAAACGCGCAGCTGGAGAGGCAGCTGAGCTGGATTCAGTCCAGTATGACCATCGAGGGGCAGCAGTATGCTCTCCCCGATGATGTAGTAAGCACCGTTAATCAGGTTGTCAGGATTCGTTACAACCCCGGTTTTTTTCGAACCTCCATGAAAGCAACGCTGGATGAAGCGTTATCGGTTGGTGAATTATTAAAACTTATTGACTGGTATAACTCCGACCTTGGGCAAAGGGTATTGGTGCTGGAAGCCCAAGCTAACAACCCTGCCAATGCCTTGCATATGCAAGCCTATATCGAAGCAAAACTTTCCCAGAAAATTCCCAGAACCAGTCGTATTCGTTTAATTGAAGAACTGATGGAAGCCCTGGATACCGTTGAATTGGCCACAGAACTTGCGGCCAGTGCTTCGGTGAGTGGTCAGCGGTTATTAAGGGAGGTTATGCCGGCCCGTGACGGACGACCAATGCGGCCTGCAGAGGTGCTGAAAGCCAGGGAAAAACCAGGTATTCGCAGGGATATGATGGATAAAATGCGCAACATCTTTCTCTACACCTATCGCAGTCTTCCGGATGACGATATTCGCCGATATCTGGAATTTGCCAGGGATAATGCCATGCAGAACTTTCAGCGCGGGCAGGTTCAGGCCATGGCGAGAATGCTTTGATTTGAAAGCGCTTTCAGTCAATATCTGTGTCAGCTCATTTCCTGAGGATCGATATCCACAGTCCATCGAAGTTGCTTAGGTAAGCGACTTTTTTCCAGAAAATCCACAAGACTTCCAATTGTTCCGTGTAAATCATTTCTTGAAGCGGAGTGAAGCAGAAGCTGCCATCGAAAGCGCCCCTGTTTTTTTTCCATGGGTGCAGGTAACGGTCCAAGAACCCTTAATTTACCTGGCAGAGACTGCGAGTGCATTTCATCAATCATCTGACGCAAACCTCTCAACAGAGTTTCACTTTCACCGTGGTTATATGATTCGGATCGGATCAGGGCCAGATGGCCCTGTGGCGGCAGATTTAAATGACGTCGTTCTATGAGCAGGCTATCTACAAAACGGCTGTAATCATTCAGGGATAGCAGCTGCAGTGATGGGTGTTGTGGATTATGGGTTTGTATAATGACCTGTCCTGCCTTTTCACCCCGTCCAGCTCTACCTGCTACCTGCATGATTAACTGACCGGTTCGTTCCAGTCCACGAAAATCAGCACTGAATAGCCCTGCGTCAGCATTAATGATGGCTACCAGAGTGACGTTGGGAAAATGATGCCCTTTTGCCAACATCTGGGTACCAAGGAGGATGCACGGTTTACCGGTTTGTATCTGATCAAGCATCTTGCCAAGGGCTTGCTTTTTTCGTGTTGAATCCCGGTCTATACGCAGCACGGGTACGTGTGGGTAGAGTTGATTAAGGGTTTGTTCTGTTCGTTCAGTTCCTTGCCCTGCAGGTTGCAGTTTCGGACTTTTGCAGTTGGGACACCGCCAGGGAATGCTGATTTGATAATCACAATGGTGGCAATGAAGGTGTGGTGGTTGACGATGGAGGGTCATATGAGCATCACAATGGGGACAATCAATGACTGAACCGCAGCCGTGGCAGATCATGGACGGTGCATAGCCCCGTCGGTTGAGAAAGACCATCACCTGGTTGCCTTTATTAAGGTGAGTGGTAATCCCATCGATTAGAGTGGTGGCCAGACCGTCTTTCAGCACCTGCTGGCGAATATCCAGTAGTTCAATGGAGGGCGGTTTTGCCAGTCCCGCTCTCTGACGAAGGTGCAGTTGGGTGTAACGCCCTGTATGAACGTTATTGATTGATTCCAGAGAAGGTGTTGCTGATCCAAGAACGATGGGGCATTGGCTGTTTCTTGCACGATATATGGCCAGGTCTCGTGCGTTATAACGCAGGCTTTCCTGTTGTTTATAAGAGTTGTCATGCTCTTCATCAACAATGATTAGCCCCAGGTTGGGTAAAGGGGTAAAGATGCCTGAGCGGGTTGAGATGAGTATGCCTGACGATGCGTGGGCTGCCTGTAACCAGCCCTGACTGCGTTCACCATCACTCAGACCTGAATGGAGACAGGTCACAGGCACGTTGAATCGTTGTCGAAAACGGCTGACAGTCTGAGGTGTCAAACCAATTTCTGGTACCAGAACCAGTGTTTGTTTTCCTAAAGCCAGAGCAGACGCGATGGCCTGCAGATACACTTCTGTTTTACCACTGCCGGTAATGCCGTCCAGAAGAAAGGCTTTAAACACGCCCATGGCATCAGTAATGGCTTCACAGGCATAAGCCTGTTCATCGTTCAGTGTTAATGGGGGTTCTTTTATCTTTTCCTGATAATCAAGAAAATGTGATCTGATTTCGATCCATTTCTGATGAATCAGCTGTTTCTTCTCCAGCTGTTTAAGTATTGCTTTACTGATTCCAGCTTCCAGTAGCTCAGCCTCACTGAGGCCATCCGGAGAGTCATTGAGGCGCACTAAAGCGCTGAGTTGTTTCTTTGCATTTTTTAATTCTTTTCTGATACTGCTGTCCAGCGGCGCGTTACTGAACCAGTAACTAATAGAGCCTTGTGACGCAGCTTTACCCAATCGAAGGTTTTTTGGGAGAGCCTGAATGAGCGTATCGCCCAGACTGTGATGATAATAACGGGCTGCCCATTGACATAAATTAATGATGTTGTCCGGGATTAAAGGCTCGGTATCCAGAACTTTTGATATGGTTTTCAGCTTGTCATGAGCAACATCGGTTTCCTGCTCAATAGAAATCACAATGCCTGTCAGCTGACGATTAGCAAAAGGCAGGTTGACTCTGGCCCCCCTTTTAATCGTTGCTATGTCGCAGCCTGAGGGAGGTCGGTAATCAAATAATCGACGAAGTGGGGTTGGTATAGCCACACGGACAAAAACCTGTGTTTTTTCAGCGGGTATAGTCTGAGGAAGGCTTTCTGTCATCTGGGCTCAAAGTAATAATGGGTAGCTTGTTCAGTTTACCTGTAAGACGGAGGCTGACAAAGCTGAAAAAGGTTAAATCTTTGAAAAGTCATAGGTGTAACAGATCTGCTCATGAAACAGCAGGGCGATCTCATTTGGCACTAACTTTCTCTGTTTGGCTAATTATTCAGCACACAAAAGTACCAAAATAAGCCTAATTTCCTGTACTTCTCAAAAATTCAGTTTTTAAAGCTAGCTTTTTGAATATGCAACAGGATTGGTGTTTGTCAAATGAGATCGCCCTGCATGAAACAGGCTGTTTGCTTGACTGGCAGACTCTGGTATGATTCCGCCTCTTTGCAAGCATGACCATTGGTTTATGCTTATTTGGTATGCGGTATCTGAACTCCGGATGTGGGTCAGATGGCGGCGTATGTCAGTTTGAGGAAAGGTCAATGAAGCCGGAAATTCACCCAAATTACGAAAACATTACTGTTACCTGCAGCTGCGGTCACAAGATTGAAACAGGCTCTACTCTGTGCAAGGATTTGCAGATTGAAGTATGTGCCAAATGCCACCCGTTCTACACTGGTACTCAGAAAGTAATGGATACCGGCGGTCGCATAGAGCGATTCAACAAGCGCTTTGGCAAACTGAGCACCAAGAAGTAAATTTGTTCTCAGTGGTAAAGAACTCAGTGGTAAAGAAAAAGGCATCAGGTTTCAGATCTGGTGCCTTTTTTATTGCCTGTTATTTTAGCTTGTCCAGTGTTTCAGCAAATGAAATATGCAGTCTTTCTGGTACTCAGAATAACAGTAAACTGGAAACAGTTCGTTGGCAGAATGTGATTGATGGCGATACCATCTGGTTAGTTGACGGACGCAAGGTCAGATTGCAGTTCATTAATGCTCCGGAAGTAGCACATGACAATAAAAAGGCAGAGGCATTCGGGGAAAAGGCAAAACAAAAACTGGCCAGGGTAGTTTCTCAATCCCGTACTTTGATAATGAAAGTTTCACCTGAGGGAAAGGATAATTATGGTCGTACTCTGGCGCATCTTTACCTTCAGGATGGATCTTCCCTGCAGGGATTGTTGCTAAGGGAAGGCTTGGCCTATCAGATTTTTATGGAAAACTCTGACTCTGTTAGTGACTGTTTAAAAGAGCAGGAGCGGTTTGCCAGAGCGCATTCTCTGGGTGTCTGGAGTCAAAAACCGTTTAAAGAGTCATCATCTGACTATCTTACTGCTGGTTTTTCTCTGATTCGTGGCAAGGTAGTGGAAATATCAAAACCAAAGAAAAGTCACTTTATATGGATTGAACTGAGTGGTTCTGTAGTGTTAAGAGTGCCGAAAGAAAATGTCAGCAATGTGTGGCTGCAGCAATTAAAAGGCGCACGAATAGAAGTCAGAGGATGGATGGTTGATCGTTCTGATTTGCATTCATTGCCGGAGAAAAATTATAAGCGCTGGATGATGCTTGTTTATCAGTCTGATGCCATAGTTAAAATCTAGTTATATCTGGAATAGAAGAATATAAGCTTCGCTTTTATTGAATTCACTGTGGATATACCTGTGGTTTTGGTTTGCAGGTTCGTAGATATACTTTTTTAAACACTAATGCGCTTGTTCCACTTTTCTCCTTAATATATTCTGCCTGTCTCTTTAATAAACTCCGGTGTCAGTAAATACAGTGTCCAAGGATATGAAACAAGCCGCTCTTGATTATCATTCACAGCCCAAGCCCGGAAAAATTGCCATTGAATTGACCAAGCCAGCAGAAACAGCGAAAGACCTTTCTCTGGCGTACAGTCCCGGTGTCGCTGAGCCTGTGAGGGAAATTGCAGCCGATCCTGAAAACGCATATAAATATACTGGCAAAGGAAATCTGGTGGCCGTCATCAGTAATGGGTCAGCCATTCTGGGATTAGGTAATCTTGGTGCGCTGGCCAGCAAGCCGGTAATGGAAGGCAAGGCGTTATTGTTTAAACGTTTTGCCGGAGTGAATTCTATTGATATTGAAGTAGAATCAGAGAGTCCCCAGGCATTTATCGATACGGTAAAGCGAATTGCCTGTACATTCGGTGGAATAAACCTTGAAGATATTAAGGCTCCTGAATGCTTTGAGATTGAACGCTGTTTGATTGAAGCGTGCGATATTCCGGTTTTTCATGATGATCAGCATGGTACGGCTATTGTAACTGCAGCCGGTATGTTGAATGCACTTGAGATTGCAGGCAAGCGAATTGATGAGGCCCGGCTGGTTTGTCTGGGTGCTGGCTCTGCTGCCATATCCTGTGTGAAGCTGCTGATCAGTTGTGGTTTTAAAGCTAAAAATATCCTGATGTTAGATAGCAGGGGTGTTATTCATACCGGGCGTAGTGATTTGAACCAGTACAAAGCTATCTTTGCTGTAGAGACTGACTGTCGGACTTTGGATGACGCTATTAAGGGAGCTGATGCTTTCCTGGGTGTATCCGGTCCAGATTTGTTATCGGGTGAACAGTTAAGCAAAATGGCTGAGCAGCCTATTGTTTTTGCCTGTGCCAACCCTGATCCTGAAATTCGTCCGGAACTGGCTAAGGCCACCCGTGCGGACGTTATTATGGCAACAGGCCGTTCTGATTTTCCAAATCAGGTAAACAATGTCCTTGGATTTCCTTTTATATTTCGGGGTGCGCTGGATGTACGTGCTTCCAGGATTAATGAGGAAATGAAGCTGGCGGCGGTTCATTCCATCAGAGAGCTGGCGAAAGAAGCTGTACCTCAGGAAGTTCGGGATGCATACGAAGGCGTAGATCTGCAGTTCGGCGCTGAATATATTATTCCCAAACCAACCGATCCGCGTTTATTGGGGCGTGTTTCCGCCGCTGTTGCGAAAGCGGCTGTAGAATCAGGTGTTGCCCGAGCGGAGTATCCGAAAAATTATCCTTTGAATTCTCTGGCAGATATCTAATCTAATCTGATCTGATGTTATAAATAAAAAAAGGGATCTATCAGATCCCTTTTTTTATGCCTGTAATACTAAAAAAGTTTATCGGGAGAAAACGACTGATCACTGTCATCCAGAGAGGGTAGGTCTTCTTCATTTTCCTGTCTTGGTGCGTAATCTTTGCGGAATATTTCAAAAATAGCTTTTGGATCATTTTGCCTGGCAAGTTTGCCGTTTTCAGGTGTTATTCTGACAGTTACAAGACCTTCCGGTTGTGGCAGTTTTTTCTCGGGTTTTCCGTCAAGGGCAACTTTCATATACTCAAGCCATATTGGTAAAGCCGCATTGGCCCCGTATTCCCATCGACCCAGTGTGGAGTAGTTGTCCATTCCAACCCAGACACCCGTTAGAACGTCAGGGTTAAAGCCCATAAACCATGCATCTTTACTATCATTTGTTGTGCCGGTCTTGCCGCCAATATCCTTACGATTCAATGCTCTGGCTCTTCGCCCGGTTCCTTTCCAGATAACATCATTGAGAATATTGTTAACGATGTAATTAACCTGGGGTGACATTACCAGTTCAGCGGGAGTATTCACTGTTTGCCCGGTGGGGTCTATAGATAAAGGGTTCAGAGTTTCTTCAGGTATTTCGTCGGTGACTAATGGGTCGTCGACAGTTTCCTGTTCGGAACAATTTCTGCAAACAGTTTTTGGTTCAGCCGTAAAAAATACCTTGTCGTATGTTTCAATGCGCTCTATGAGATAAGGATCTACCTGATATCCACCATTGGCGATGACAGAGTATCCGGTTGCCATTTGCAACGGTGTCATGGATACATTTCCGAGGGCCAGTGAAAGATCGTGAGCCAATGCGTCTTTTTTGAAACCCAGCCTGGTCAGGAAGCGTATGGTTTTATTTATACCGGTCTGACGAAGAATACGAATGGAAACCAGATTACGTGATCTGTAGAGTCCTTCTCTCAGTCGCATGGGGCCATTAAAACGCATGTTATCGTTATTGGGGCGCCAGCTATCCTCGAGATCATTGTCATCAAACACTACAGGGGCGTCGTTTATTATGGTGGCAGCCGTCATGCCGTTAGCAATGGCGGAAGAGTAAACAAAAGGTTTAAAGGATGAGCCTGCCTGACGAACAGCCTGGGTGGCACGATTATACATACTGCCGTAGAAATTGAATCCACCTATCAGCGCCAGGATGCCACCATTTTCAGGATTCATGGAAACCAGTGCGGATTGAGCCTCTGGAATCTGGGCGAGCCTCAGTCGGCCGTCATCCATGTTTCGAACCCATATTTGATCACCCTCTTTGAGGATGTCTCCAGCTGTTTTAGGCGAGCGACCAAAGCTGTTGATGGACAGATAGGGTTTGGCCCATTTCAGGTTATCCCATTCAATACTGCCTGATTGATTGTTCTTTAAGGCGATTAAAACCTGTTTATCTTCAACTCGGGTCACCAGAGCCGGTTGTAGAATGCTGACGGATTGGGTTTTATTTAAAATCTGTTGCCAGTCATCATAAGGATTTTCTTCGAACAGATTGATAGCAGGGCCTTTATAGCCGTGGCGCTCGCTATAGGTCATCAGACCATGGGCAACAGCAAGATTGGCGGTTTTCTGTAAAGTGGAATCTACAGTTGTGTATACTTTAAATCCTTCTGTGTAGGCTTCAGCACCATAGCGTTCGATCATTTCCTGCCGAACCATTTCTGCCACATAGGGTGCCCGAAGCTCGATTTTCGCGCCATGATAACTGGCTGTTACAGGTGTGACGACAGCATCCTGATAGGATGGCTCACTGATATAGCCAAGGTCTTTCATTCGCCCAAGAATCCAGTTTCGACGAATAAGTGATCGCTCAGGGTCATTAATCGGGTTATACCGTGAAGGCGCCTTGGGGAGTCCTGCGATCATTGCGATTTGGGCAAGATTAAGATCTTTGACTGACTGATTGTAATAAACCTGTGCAGCGGCTTCGACGCCATAGGAGCGATTTCCAAGGTAAATCTTATTCAGGTATAACTCGAATATCTCATTTTTGGTCAGTTCCTGTTCAATTTGGAGGGCCAGAAGAATTTCATTAAACTTGCGGGAAAAAACCCTTTCATGACTCAGGAAGAAATTTTTTGCAACTTGCATGGTTATAGTACTGCCTCCGGACTGAATACGTCCTGAGGTAACGAGCTGAACAGCCGCTCTCATCAGTCCTATGGCATCGACTCCGGGGTGGGAGTAGAAGCGATCATCTTCTGCCGCCATGAACGCTTTTACCAAATAATCTGGAGTGTCTTCGAAACGAATGGGGGTACGGCGTTTTTCACCAAATTCCGCTATTAATTTGTTGTCTCGAGTATAAACTCTCAATGGAGTCTGAAGGTGTACGTCTCTGAGAGTGTCAACAGAGGGTAGTGATGGGCTCAGATACAAATAGGCGCTGGCGCTGATCAACAGGATACCACTAAAGGTAACCAATGCTGACCAAGTTAAAAATTTTAGAAATTTTACCGATCGTTTCATACTGTTTAGGACATCCAGGTAAATGGCTACCGGCTGAAAAAGACTGTTCTGCTTCCAGGCAACCGATCCTGACTGACATTATACGGTGAAGCTCAACGATGCAAAAAAATATGGTTGTAAATGGGAGGGGAAGTGTAATTTGTGGAGGTTTCTGCCTAAAAAACAAAGGGTTTTCTTAACAACTAATGTCAAAGAGAATTGCGGAAAGCGACAGACTGTTATTTAATTAGATTTAGAACTCTTATAATTAATGAGTAGGAATAGCATCCGTGTTGGGCTTGTTTAAAAATAAAACGAATACTGTTCTCGGGGTGGATATCAGCTCAACTTCTGTCAAAGTGCTTGAGCTTGGGCGTAGTGGCGGGCGATTCAGGGTTGAAGCCTATGGGGTTGAGGCTCTGCCTGTGGGAGCTGTCGTTGAAAATAATATTCAGGAACCTGAAGCTGTTGGAGAGGCGGTTGGTAAAGCGCTTGCGCGATCGCGTTCAGGGATCCGAAATGCAGCTGTTGCTGTTTCCGGTTCGGCAGTGATTACCAAAGTCATTGAAATGGATGCTTCGCTTAGCGATGACGAAATGGAAACGCAGATAGCGGTAGAGGCTGATCAATACATCCCCTATGCTCTCGATGAAGTAGCTATTGATTTCGAAGTTCAGGGTTTGAATGAGAAAAATCCGGAGCGAGCCGAAGTGCTTCTGGCGGCGTGCCGCCGCGAAAATGTAGAGCTGAGAGATGAAGCTCTGGTAGTGGCCGGCCTGAAAACCAGAATTGTTGATGTAGAAGCCTTCGCTATAGAAAAGGTGTATGAACTGATTGAAGGTCAGCTTGATCTTCCGGATGATGATCCTGTTGTTGCGGTTGTGGACATAGGCGCCAGCAGTACTACTTTGAATGTAATCAGTCGTGGTAAGACCGTCTATACCCGTGACCAGCTGTTCGGGGGGCGACAGCTTACCGATGAAATCCAACGTCGATACGGCTTGTCTCAGGAAGAGGCCGAAAAAGCCAAGCGTAATGGTGGCTTACCGGATGACTATGAATCTGAGGTGCTTGAGCCATTTCGTGAAGCTATAGTTCAGCAGGTATCCCGTTCACTTCAGTTTTTCTATTCCTCAAGTCAATTCAATGATATTGATGCTATTGCTCTGGCCGGCGGGTCAGCCAGCATTACAGGGCTGGTACCCATGATTCAGGATAAGCTGGACACTGTCACCGTATTATCAAATCCATTTGCCCATATGTCAGTATCCGGGAAGGTCAATGCCAGTGCACTGACCAGCGACGCGCCTTCTTTGATGATTGCCTGTGGTCTTGCTATGAGGAGTTTTGACTGATGGCAAGAATTAATCTGCTGCCCTGGCGTGAACAGCTGAGAGAAGAGCGTAAGAAACGATTTGTTGCAGCCTGGGTGATGACTATTCTGCTTTCGATAGGAATGATCTTCATTGCTGATCTCTATATAAGCAATGGCATCAGTTACCAGCAGAGTAGAAATCAGTATCTTCAGAATGAAATCAATATTCTTAATGGTCGAATAGCTGAAATTAAGGATCTTAGAAAGAAGAAAGAGCAGTTGCTGGAACGAATGGAGGTAATTCAGAATCTGCAGGGTAACCGACCCGTTATTGTCAGAGTCTTTGATCAGCTCACGCGTGTCGTGCCTGAAGGCATTTACTTTAAAGATCTGAAGTTGAAAGGGGATAAACTGACTCTGGTTGGTATGGCTGAGTCAAATGGACGGATATCAGCGTTGATGCGAAATTTCGATGCTTCTGACTGGTTTACAGCCCCTAATATGACCGCGGTTAGACGGATCAAAAAAGGGTCGGATCGAATGAATGAATTTGACTTGTCTGTAACGCAAGTGACGCCTGCCGATAGCGAGGAAGAAAAATGAGCCTTGCAGATTCATTAAAGAAACTCAATGAACTCGATGTCAATGATCTTGATTTGGAGAATATTGGTGGTTGGCCGTTACCTGCACGAATTATTGCCTGTATTCTAACGTTTGTTGCGGTATTTGCCCTGGGATATCAATTGCACGTGAGTAGTTTGCAGGCGCGTTATGAGAATGTAGTGAAAACAGAAGAAGATCTTCGTAGTCAATTTCGCATCAAAGCTTTTCAGGCAGCAAATCTTGAATCCTATCGTCAACAGATGACTGAAATGGAAGAATCCTTTGGAGCACTTGTTCGGCAGCTTCCCAGTGATACAGAAGTGCCCGGACTGCTTGAGGATATTACATTTACTGGTCGTGGTGCAGGTCTTCAAATCGAAGAAATTAAACTGCAAAAAGAAACGGTGACAGAGTATTATATTGAGTTACCGATCGGAATTTCAGTGATCGGCACTTATCATGATCTGGGTAATTTTGTCAGCGGTGTTGCCAGTCTCTCGAGAATAGTAACACTTCATGATTTTGATATTCAGCCTGGTAAAGGCTCTCAACTAAAGATGAATATTCTGGCAAAAACATACCGATATAATGATAAGGAAATCAAGTAATGTACCTTATTCGTTGGGCTTTTTTAGTCGGTTTTTCGCTAGTGCTATCCGGTTGTTATGGGGGCAACGGTTACGATGATCTTGATGCCTATATGTCTGAAATACAGGAAAAACCGAAAGGAAAGGTAGAACCTTTGCCTGCATTCAGGTCTTATGAGGTTTTTTCTTACAGCGCTTCTTCTCTGCGAAGTCCGTTTGAGCCTCCGATAAAAATAAGTTTGGTAAGAAATCAGAGCAATAGTAATATCAAGCCCGACCCAGATCGCGTGAAGCAGTATCTGGAGCAGTTTGAGTTTGACTCGTTCTCCATGGTTGGTTCTATCAGTAATGATAAGGGTCTTTGGGGGCTGGTCAGAGGGGAAGATGGTGTTCACAGGATTCAGGTGGGGGACTATCTTGGCCGGAATCATGGACGCATAACTTATATAGATGATGCTGAAATTCGCTTGATGGAAATTATTCCCGCAGGTCCGGCATTCTGGATTGAAAGACCGCGGCTACTCCGAATGGATGAGTTTAAGCCCTGAATGTTTTCGGTGTAATGCCGATTAGAACAATTATTCTAATAATCGAATGGGTAAATTTAATGAATAATAAGCCCGTGTTGCACGCGAACGCTGTTCGAATGCTGCTGTATACGGTGTTTGCCGTATTGTCATTTCCAGTCTTGGGTGGCACTCTCAAAAAAATGGATGCTGCCTCACTTCCCGGGGATGTCATAGAGTTGCGTCTTTTGTTTGATGGTCCTGCGCCTGCTGCGAAAGGGTATAGTATTGAGCAACCGCCAAGAATTTCTATAGATCTGCCTTTTACCCGCAGTGAATTACCTAAATATAATGAGCTCGGATTTAATAATGCCCAGAGTGTAACTGTACTGGAGGCAGGTGACAGAACCCGGTTAGTGGTTAATCTTCGTGAGTCAGCTCGTTTCAGCAGCAAGGTTGACGGTAACCAGTTATATATTTATCTTGGCGGAAATACCCGATCAGATCCGATTGCCAGTTCAAGCTCTTCCATCACAGGTGCACCTGTTGCTCCCGCTGCTAATGGCGGAATCACCCATATAGATTTTCAAAGGGGTGAAGAGGGCGAAGGTAATGTCATTATCACAATGGCAGACGCCAATATTCCACTGGATATGAACGAGCTTGCAGGACGAATAAGGCTTGAATTTGCAGGGAATGTGCTACCTGGACGCCTGCGTAATCGTCTTGATGTTATCGATTTTGCTACACCTGTTAAATTTATTGATGCCAATATTGAAGATGGCAATTCGGTTATTGTTATTGAACCTAAAGGAGAGTTCGAATATCTGGCGTATCAAACCGATAATAGGCTGACTATCAGCGTAAAGCCGGTCACTAACAGGGATAGGGTCAGGAGAAAGAACGGGCTGTCTTACAAAGGTGACAAGCTGTCTATGAGCTTTCAGGATATCGAAGTTCGTGCCGTACTCCAGCTGATTGCAGATGTGACGGATTTGAACCTTGTAGCTTCTGATACTGTGAACGGTAATGTTACCTTAAGAATACAGAATGTACCCTGGGATCAGATTCTGGATATAGTTCTGAAAGCCAAGGGTCTGGATAAGCGTCTTGAAGGGAATGTCCTGACAGTGGCTCCCGCGGAAGAAATTGCTGCCAGGGAGCGTCAGCAGTTGGAAAACGATAAGCAGATTAGAGAGCTGGCTCCCGTTTATACCGATTTGATCCAGATTAATTATGCTGATGCCCAGGAAATGGCAACGGTCCTTTCCGGAGGGGAGGGTGATAGTCTGTTGACGGACAGAGGGTCCGTTCAGGTGGTATCGAGAACGAACAGCCTGCTGGTAAAAGATACCCAGGAAAAACTGGATGAATTACGCGCCCTCATAGAGCAATTGGACATACCAGTACGTCAGGTCATGATTGAGGCCAGAATCGTCACATTGAGCAGCAATTTTAAAGATGAGCTCGGTGTTAAGTGGAGTGGTGGTACTCAATTTGAGAATGATGATCGTGCCATTGGTATTGGCGGTGATGGTTCAAGTGCCGGAAATAGCGGAGGCAAGCCAGGCTTCAGTATTGGTGGCGATAATGTGTTTACAGACCTGGGGGTTAATGATTCATCAAAAAGTCTGTTGAGTGTAGGTCTGGCGACAAACGGTACCATCCTTAATCTGGAACTTTCAGCTTTATTAAGTGATGGTGGCGGTGAAGTTATTTCACAGCCCAAGGTAATTACGGCGGATAAAACCAAGGCAGTGATTAAATCGGGTAAAGAAGTGCCGTATCAGGAAAAAACCTCAAGCGGTGCGACTTCTACCGCGTTCAAGGATGCGGTGCTCGGGCTAGAGGTAACCCCTCAGATTACTCCGGATGGCAGGATCATTATGGATATTAAAATCAATAATGATGATACCACTGACACGACTACCAATAATGTCCCTGTTATCTCAACCAATGAAATATCCACTCAGGTTCTGGCAAATGATGGGCAAACGGTAGTGCTCGGTGGCGTATTCAAGCAAACCAAAAAGCGAAGTGTTGAGAAAGTGCCACTATTGGGTGATTTGCCTTATGTTGGGAGATTATTCCGAAGAGATAAGGAGTCTGATGTAAAAGAAGAGCTTCTGGTATTTATTACCCCCAGAATTATCAATGATGGTGTTACCGGTCGTTGATAGAATGCCAATTGTTAGATAACGGGAGCCTATGGCTCCCGTTTTTTTATGAGGAAAGTTGAGAAGTGGCATTGTAATGACAGTTATTGATGCGCTACGCTCGGCAGATAGAGGCGGGAAGTCAGGCTGGCAAAAAGAATGCCGTTAAAAAATATCTATCTTGTGGGCCCTATGGGGGCCGGTAAAAGCACCATTGGTCGAATGTTGGCAAAAGAGCTTGGGCTGCCATTTCTTGATTCGGATCATGAGGTGGAGGGGCGAAGCGGTGCAGACATTCCCTGGATTTTCGATGTTGAAGGCGAGGGAGGATTTCGCCTGCGTGAAATGCAGGTAATTGAAGAACTCTGCAGAGAAAGAGGGGTTATTTTGGCCACAGGGGGGGGGGCTGTTGGTCGAATGGAAAATCGTCGGCAGCTTACTAATAACGGATTTGTCGTATATCTGCAGGCATCGGTAGCTGCTCAGCTTGCCAGAACAGAAAAAGACAAAAGAAGGCCTTTGCTTCAGCGACCTGACAGGGAGGGAATTCTGAGTCGATTACTAAGAGAGAGAGACCCTCTCTATAGAGGAATTGCTGATCTGATTCTGGATACTGAAAGACTCTCTTTGCGTGATGTTGTTGCAGCTATTATCAAATCTACTGAATCTGGTCGGGAATTGTAATGCTGGAAATGAAAGTTGATCTTGGCGATAGAAGTTATCCGATTTTTATCGCAGAAGATCTTATTGGCCGCCTCGATTATCTACGACCTTATATAAAAGGCCAGCAGGTGGCTATCGTATCTAATACGACGGTTGCCCCGCTCTATCTCGAAAAGTTGGCTCAATCCCTGTCCGATTTTGATGTGATTAACATTATCTTGCCAGATGGTGAATCGTATAAAACCCTCTCTACGGTTGAGATGATTTTTGATGAGTTACTTAAATCCCGACATACCCGAAAAACCACTTTAATAGCCCTTGGGGGTGGTGTGGTAGGTGATATGACAGGTTTTTCTGCTGCCTGTTATCAGCGAGGTGTTGATTTTATTCAGATACCTACCACGTTGTTGTCTCAGGTTGATTCTTCCGTTGGGGGGAAAACCGGTGTTAACCACCCTTTGGGGAAAAATATGATAGGCGCCTTCTATCAGCCCAATGTCGTACTGATCGATACTGGAACTCTTGCTACTCTACCTGATCGTGAGTTTTCTGCTGGTATGGCGGAAGTTATCAAGTATGGCCTGATCTGTGATAGCTCTTTTTATCAATGGCTTGATGAAAACATTGATCGACTGATGGACCGGGATAGTCAGGCGTTGTCCTATGCTATTCATCGATCCTGTAAAGATAAGGCGCAGGTGGTTGAGGCCGATGAAAGAGAATCAGGCATAAGGGCTATATTGAATTTTGGCCACACTTTCGGTCATGCCATAGAAACCCATATGGGTTATGGAAAATGGCTTCATGGTGAAGCTGTCTCAGCAGGAATGGTTATGGCTGCGGAGTTATCCCGAGCGCTGGGTTTTATATCCCGGGAAGAAGTGAAACATTTGGTTCGGCTTCTGGAAAGGTCAGGGCTGCCTGTTATACCTCCTTCTGAAATGAACGATGATAGTTTTCTAGAGCTGATGTCTATTGATAAAAAAGTCATTGATGGTCGGTTGAGGCTTGTTTTGCTTAAATCCATTGGTGATGCAGTCGTTGAGACAGTGGAAGATGATCGTCTGCTTCGTGAGTGTGTTAACGGCTTTAATGTCTGAAAGGCTGAATATCTTATTCGGCTCTGGCTTCTAGTTCTTGTTTTTAGTCCTGCTTTCAGCTCTGCTGTTCCGAGCTGAGAGTTGAATAAAGATATCTATACAATAGATACTTATTCTTTATCCCCCTCATTTCGCTCTTCTTCTTCCACCTTGATATTGTTTGTTTTTCCGCATTTTATCAGGCTATATCAGCCGATAGCTGCAATAAGTACCTATTGTTGATGCTTGTCATTTGTGGTTAGTCATGCAAATGTGTAAAATGGCCCACCCTTTGTCTTGAGGTGCAGATGTCTTGAAGTCAGATGTCTTGAAGTGCAGTTTCAGGCAAACCGGCTCAGCAAGAGGGAAATCCCCATGCCGGAAGTTTATAAGAATGGCTCGACAGCTATGAACTTTCAGGAATTAATAACGGATTTATAGGAGCGTGTAAGGATATTAGCCCGTTTCTGGAAGAACAATAAGAATTGATCTGTCACTGTATAATGACTGTCAGAGAGCCTGAAGAATAATCGGCAGATGAAGAGAGTGTCTATGAAAGCAGGTCTGTATAATCCTGACGAGTTCAGGGATAACTGTGGTTTCGGACTTATTGCCCAAATGGAAGGAGAAAAGAGTCATCACCTTCTGCAATCGGCTATTGAAGCTCTGACCTGTATGACCCATCGTGGTGGCATTGCAGCGGATGGAAAAACCGGTGATGGCTGTGGACTTCTGATACAAACCCCAGATACATTTTTTCGAACTGTTGTTAAAGAACAGCTAGCTGAAGATCTGCCTGAACGATATGCCGTAGGTATGATTTTTCTCAGTAGAGAAGAGCAGAAAGCAAAAGCTGCCCGAGATTGCCTCGAGCATGAGCTGGTCAAGCAAGGTTTGAATGTCATTGGCTGGAGAAAAGTACCGATAAACAGCGATTGTCTCGGGCCAATTGCCCTGGAACAATTACCTGTTATTGAACAAGTATTTATTGGCCCTCCTGCTGATCTTGAAGAAAAAGAATTTTCTGCACGGCTGTATATGGCTCGTCGATACACCAATATGGCCATATCTGATGGTGAATTTTATATCTGTTCATTATCATCGAAAGTTATTACCTATAAAGGGTTGATGATGCCTGTGGACTTGCCGAGTTTCTATACGGACTTGGGCGATCCTAGATTTGAGACCGCTATTTGTGTTTTTCATCAACGTTTTTCTACGAACACCATGCCTCGCTGGAAACTGGCTCAGCCTTTTCGCATGCTGGCTCATAATGGTGAAATAAATACCATAACCGCTAACCGGAATTGGGCAGAAGCTCGCCGTAAGAAGTTTCAGTCACCTCTGTTACCCACGCTTGATGATATATCTCCACTGGTCAATAGAACCGGCTCGGACTCTTCCAGTCTCGACAACATGCTCGAGGTTCTGGTCACGGGAGGTGTCGATCTCTATCGTGCCATACGTATGCTGATTCCACCGGCGTGGCAGAATGTAGACACAATGGATCCGGGGTTGCGGGCTTTTTATGAATACAGCTCCATGCATATGGAACCCTGGGATGGCCCTGCAGGATTAGTTCTCACCGATGGTCGTAATGCCGTTTGTGCACTGGACCGAAATGGTTTGAGACCCTCACGCTGGGTTATTACAAAGAACGGTTATCTTACCGTGGCTTCTGAGGTAGGAGTGTATGCTTACAAGCCTGAAGATGTTGTTGCAAAGGGGCGGGTAGGGCCGGGAGAGGTGCTGGCCATTGACACCGAAACAGGTCAGCTGCATCAAGCGCATGATGTTGATAATCAACTGAAAGATCGAAATCCGTATAAACAGTGGCTCAAAGAAAATGCCTACCGTATTCGGTCACAGTTCAGAGACAACGAGCACAAAATTGATTCATTGGATTCAGATCAACTGAATCAATATCAGAAAATGTTTCTGGTCAGCTTTGAAGAGAGAGATCAGGTGATTCGGCCTCTGGTGGAATCAGGTCAGGAAGCGGTTGGTTCCATGGGTGACGATACCCCCATGGCAGTACTCTCCGGTAGAGTCCGGTCGGTTTATGATTATTTTCGCCAACAATTTGCCCAGGTCACCAATCCGCCAATAGATCCTTTACGTGAAGCCATTGTGATGTCCCTGGAAACCTGCCTTGGACAGGAGCTTAATCTTTTTGATGAGACGCCTGAACACGCAGCCAGGGTAATTCTTAAATCGCCGGTCTTATCAACCACCAAATTTTTGAACATCATTAATACGCATCACAAGCACAAATCTCTGCAGTCAGAATCCATAGCGCTGAACTATAAACCGGAAACTGGTTTAAAGCAGGCCATTCAGGATATCTGCGACCAGGCGGAGCAGGCGGTCAAGTCAGGTAAGGTTGTTGTTGTGTTATCTGATCGAAATATCAATGAGTTATTGCTCCCTGTGCATGCGGCAATGGCGACGGGTGCCGTGCATCACCGGTTGATTAAAAAAGGCCTGCGTTCAGATGCGAATATTATCGTAGAGACTGCAACAGCCCGTGACTCCCACCAGTTTGCTGTATTAATCGGGTTTGGTGCCACGGCCGTTTATCCATATCTTTCCTATGAAATTATCAATGACCAGATTCGATCAGGTGAAGTTTTGGCTGATCCTTTGGATGCTTACAAATCTTATCGTAAGGGGGTTGGTAAGGGGTTGTTGAAAATCATGTCCAAAATGGGCATCTCAACCATTGCTTCATACCGTGGGGCTCAACTGTTTGAAGCTATCGGTCTTGATTCGGACATTGTTGATCTCTGTTTTGTCGGTGTTGCCAGTCGTATTCAGGGGGCTGGTTTTGAGGATTTCCACTGCGAACAGACGCTGGTGGCAAAGACTGCATGGAAAAAGCGCAAGCCCATTCAGCAGGGAGGTTTGCTGAAATATGTACACGACAGTGAATACCATGCTTTTAATCCCGATGTTGTTCAGCAATTGCAGGCAGCCGTAAAAACAGGGGACTACTCAGAGTTTCGTAAATATTCAGAATTAGTGAACAAGCGTCCTGTCGCTACTCTGCGTGATTTGCTGGGGTTGAAGGTGAGTAACCAGTCCGTTCCGCTGGATGATGTTGAACCCGTGTCAGCGATTGTCCGTCGTTTTGATTCTGCAGCAATGAGTCTTGGTGCTTTATCTCCTGAAGCCCATGAGGCACTGGCAGAGGCAATGAACCGTCTGGGAGGGCGATCTAACTCTGGCGAAGGTGGGGAAGATGAAGCTCGCTATGGTACAGAAAGGGTCTCTAAAATAAAGCAGATCGCTTCAGGTCGCTTTGGTGTAACGCCTCATTATCTGGTGAATGCTGAAGTGCTGCAGATCAAGGTGGCCCAGGGAGCCAAGCCGGGTGAAGGTGGTCAACTGCCTGGAGGAAAGGTAAATAAGCTGATTGCCCGCCTGCGCTACGCTGTACCGGGTGTGACCTTGATATCTCCGCCGCCACATCATGATATTTATTCTATAGAAGATCTGGCCCAATTGATTTATGACTTGAAGCAGGTTAATCCACAGGCTCTAGTCTCGGTCAAGCTGGTATCGGAACCTGGTGTGGGCACCATTGCAGCGGGTGTGGCAAAAGCTTATGCAGATTTGATCACTATCTCTGGCTATGACGGCGGCACTGCGGCAAGTCCATTGACGTCTATTCGTTATGCCGGTTCTCCATGGGAGTTAGGGCTCAGTGAAGCGCATCAGACATTAAGAGGTAACGATCTTCGAGGCAAAATCAGATTGCAGACTGATGGTGGCTTAAAGACGGGACTGGATGTCATCAAGGCGGCAATTCTAGGTGCAGAAAGCTTTGGTTTTGGAACAACGCCAATGATCGCTATGGGCTGTAAATATCTACGAATCTGTCATCTCAATAATTGTGCCACAGGTGTTGCTACGCAGGATCAGCATCTCCGTGATAATTATTTTAATGGCGATGTTCAGATGGTGATGAACTTCTTCACATTTGTTGCTGAAGAGGTACGGGAATTGTTGTCAGTGTTAGGGGTAAAAACTCTTTTAGAGGTCGTTGGTCGTACAGAACTTCTGGAATTGCTGCCGGGTACAACGGAGAAGCAGAAAGGGTTGGATCTGTCCGCTATTTTGGGAAGTGAACATATTTCGGATGATAAACCGAATTCCTGTCAGGTAGATAGAAACCCTCCTTATGATGAAGGCGTGCTGGCAGAAGAAATGATTCGCCAGATCCTGCCGGTAATAGAAAGCCATTCCGGCGGAAAGTTTTCATTTTCAGTAGGCAACTGTGATCGTTCAATCGGTGCCCGTTTGTCCGGAGAAATTGCCCGACGCTATGGCAATCAGGGGATGTCGGATCAGCCTGTAACATTGACATTAAAGGGGTCCGTAGGCCAGAGCTTTGGCGTCTGGAATGCCGGTGGTCTGGATATGTACCTGGAGGGGGATGCCAACGATTATGTTGGTAAGGGAATGACCGGAGGAAAGCTGGTCATCAGACCGCCGCAGGGGAGTACGTTTAGATCCAGAGATACAGCAATAATTGGCAATACCTGCTTGTATGGTGCGACTGGTGGCGCTCTCTATGCTGCAGGCACTGCAGGTGAACGCCTTGGCGTGCGAAACTCAGGGGCTAAGGTTGTTGTCGAAGGTGCGGGTGATCATTGTTGCGAATATATGACCGGTGGGTTAGTGACGGTCTTGGGCGCGACAGGACATAATTTTGGTGCTGGCATGACCGGTGGGTTTGCTTATGTGCTTGATCTGGATAGGAACTTTGTAGATCGTTATAACCATGAGCTGGTGGAAATTCATCGTATTGATAATGAAAACATGGAGGCTCATCAATCCCATTTACTGAGTGTTCTGGAGGAGTATGTTCAGGAAACCGGTAGTGAATGGGGGCAGGAGTTAATGGATGAATTCTATGACTATCGTGGGCGCTTCTGGTTGGTGAAACCCAAAGCAGCCAGTCTGGATTCGCTTCTGGCCAGTACCCGGGGGCGTCCTGAGTAATCGGGGCTCTCTGATGTACAGGGTATGGATGATAAAAACAGTTTTAAGAGGTCGGGCGATATGTCTCAATCTGTGAGTGGACGGCTGAATAACGATTTTCAATTTGTAGAAGTCGATCGTGTGGATCCGGGGAAGAAACCCCTGAGAGTTCGGAAAACCGAGTTTGTTGAGATTTATGAACCCTTCGACGAGAAAGAGGTTAAAGGACAGGCGCATCGCTGTTTGTCCTGTGGCAACCCATACTGCGAATGGAAATGCCCTGTTCATAATTACATTCCGGACTGGTTGAAGCTGGTGTCTGAAGGCCACCTTTTTGAAGCCGCAGAGCTGGCTCATCAAACCAATAGCCTGCCTGAAGTGTGTGGACGTGTTTGTCCACAGGACAGGCTCTGTGAAGGTGCCTGTACGCTCAACGATGGTTTTGGAGCGGTTACCATAGGCTCTACGGAAAAATACATTACCGATACTGCTTTGGCACTGGGCTGGCGCCCTGATATGTCTCAGGTTGTCTGGACGGATAAAAAAGTCGCTGTCATTGGTGCGGGCCCGGCAGGTATTGGCTGTGCGGATGTCCTGATTCGTAATGGTGTGAAACCTGTGGTGTTTGATAAGAACCCTGAAATTGGCGGGTTACTGACCTTTGGTATACCAGAGTTCAAACTGGAAAAAACGGTAATGAGCCGGCGGCGGGAGGTGTTTACAGAAATGGGTATTGAGTTTCAACTCAATACCGAAGTCGGAACGGATGTAACTATCGAAGAGCTGCTGGAAGAATATGATGCTGTCTTTATGGGTATGGGCACTTACACCTATATGAAAGGCGGGTTTCCAGGAGAGGCATTGCCTGGAGTTTATGATGCTCTTCCTTATTTGATCTCCAATGTAAACCGTAACTTGGGTTTTGAGAAAGACCCATCGGATTTTATTGATCTGAAAGGCAAACGTGTTGTGGTTCTCGGAGGTGGTGATACCGCCATGGATTGCAACCGCACAGCTATACGTCAGGGTGCATCTTCTGTTTCCTGTGCTTATCGCCGTGATGAGGAAAATATGCCGGGTTCTCGTCGTGAAGTGGCTAATGCCAAGCAGGAAGGGGTGCAGTTTCTGTTTAACCGTCAGCCCATTGAAATCGTCGGAAGTACCTGTGTTGAAGGTATCAAGGTTGTCTCTACTGAACTTGGTGAGCCGGATGAACAGGGGCGTCGTCGTCCTGAAGTCATTGATGGCAGTGAGGAAATTCTCCCTGCTGATGTGGTGCTGGTTGCTTTTGGTTTTCGTCCCAGCCCTGCCAGTTGGTTTGAATCACAGAATGTTCGGTTGGATGAAGGTGGTCGGGTAATAGCCCCAGAAAAATCCGACTATAAATTTCAGACGTCCAATGCCAAAATTTTTGCCGGTGGCGATATGGTTCGGGGATCGGATTTAGTCGTTACCGCAATTTGGGAAGGTCGTCAGGCAGCAGAAGGAATTCTTGATTATTTAGAGGTATGATACCTGCCGGGAGGTTTTCTGCCTCCCGAATATTTTTCCTCAGAGCTTTATTCGATCTATCAGGACAACCTATGACAGAACTGAAGAATGACCGCTTTTTACGGGCACTACTTCGTGAGCCAGTAGACGTTACCCCGGTCTGGATGATGAGGCAGGCTGGTCGTTATCTTCCTGAATATCGCGCCACTCGCTCTGAAGCGGGGGATTTTATGGCTCTGTGTAAAAACCCTGAATTGGCTTGCGAAGTCACACTGCAGCCGCTGGAACGTTATCCGCTGGATGCTGCCATTCTTTTCTCGGACATTCTGACTATTCCTGATGCTATGGGCTTAGGTTTGTATTTTGAAACCGGTGAAGGGCCAAAATTCAGAAAACCTGTGAGAACCGCTGCCGATGTGGAGGCTCTGAAGGTTCCTGATCCGCAAAAGGATCTGGGTTATGTCATGGATGCGGTCCGGACTATTCGCAAAGAACTGAATGGGCGGGTGCCTTTAATCGGCTTCTCGGGAAGTCCATGGACGCTGGCTACCTACATGATTGAAGGTGGTAGCAGTAAAGATTTTCGCCGCATCAAGGCTATGATGTTTGATCAGCCGGAAATGCTGAGTCAGATACTGGATGTACTGGCTCAATCTGTAGTCAGTTATTTGAACGCCCAGATTCAGGCAGGTGCCCAGGCCGTTCAGATTTTTGATACCTGGGGCGGCGTTCTCAGTCCGGAAATGTATCGTGAATTTTCTTTGAAATATATGGAACGCATTGTCTCCGGGTTGATTCGCGAGCATGAGGGGCGAAAAGTGCCGGTGATTCTGTTTACCAAAAATGGTGGTCAGTGGCTGGAGAGAATGGCGGATACCGGTGCTGATGCCCTGGGTCTGGATTGGACCACTGATATTGATGATGCTCGTCGTCGTGTAGGGAGTAGGGTTGCGTTGCAGGGGAATATGGATCCTTCAACACTCTATGCATCCCCGGCTCGTATCCGGAAAGAAGTGGCGTCTATTCTGAAAAAGTTTGGTCCTGGTAATGGTCACGTATTTAATCTGGGTCACGGAATTCATCAGTTTGCTGATCCGGAACGTGCGGGTGCATTTATCAAGGCAGTGCATGAGCTGTCAGCTGAGTATCATCAATAATCGACAGAGGCGTCGGTTGCCTGTTCTTCTATGGCACGAACGATTGCTTTCTGCAGTGTAAAGCGTGTCGCGGGCTTGGTCAGTGTTGAGCTGATACCAAGCCTGCTTGCTTTTTGACGTCCAGGCGGATTAATTGCGCCAGTCAGCATAATAACACCCGGTATTTTAGAGAGATGATGATTGTCGTGAATTCTTTCAGCTACCTGGAGTCCGTTCAACCCCGGCATATGGTGATCTAGAATAACAAGGTCAAATGCACGGTCCAGAAAATCTTCATTTCTGATGATAGCGAGAGCAGAGCGACCATCTTCAGCTTCTGCTGTTTTAACACCCAGCAATTGACATTGTTGGTTTAAAACCTTTCTGCAGGTAGCATTATCATCAACAATCAGTACTCGAATATCATCGCTGTTTCTGAGTGAATAATGAGTTGTTCTATCGGGTTGCTTAGTAATACTTTCCGGATGAGGAATATTTATCCGGATTTTTTGACAGCCTTTATTGGTTGTTTCAATTTCTCCGCCAAGTTTGCTGACCAGTTGGGTCGCAATAAAAATATTTAAACTGAGATCACGATCATTTCTGGTTATCTGATCACTGGTTTCATCGATGCGTTGTTGTGAGTTTAGCAGGAGTGATTCCTGAGATCTTTCATGTGCGCTGAATGATATTTCGTATTGTAGATGCGTTGTTCGTTCTGGATTTAGTGAACCTGATGGGGTGGTTATCAGCTTTACAGATAACAGAATTTCACCTTTAAGGGTCAGTTGAAAAGCATGTATTAACAATGCTTCCAGAATCATGGACAGTCGTAGTGTGTCAGTTACACTCAGATCGGGCACAGAGGGATGGATGAAACTGATTAATTCAATACCATGCTGTTCAGCACGATAGCGATGATGTCCCATAATTTCATCCAGTAACTCATTTACGTCATAGGGTTTTGGATCAAGATTAAGTTTGTTGGAATCCAGTTTATAGGCATCGGCCAGTAAGTTGATCAAATTTCCCAGTTCATGTCCTGCATATCTTAGAGTCTGTACAAAATCCTGTTGGCGGGGGGTGAGCTGTGTGCTCAGGAGTAACTCGGACATACCCAGTACACCATTGAGCGGTGTTCTTAATTCGTGGCCCATATGATTGAACACAGTACTATTTTTTGTAATTTCCGGTGGCTTGATCTCTGGGTTCTCGATTTTTTTCTGTGTACTTTTCCTGTAGTACGTATTGAGAGTAGTCATAAGTATCAAGGTAGCTGTAACTACTCGAATCTGTGTCCATATGATCATCTCTGAAGAGTATTCAAAAATACCAATCTGGGTGGTGGTGAAAACTATCTGAATTAAGGCAAAGGGCAGCAGGCATATGGGGGGAATACGTGGGCTGTGATCGTCTATAAACCAGGCGGAAATAGTAAAGTTGATATTGCAGAATAAGAGAAGAGAAAGGAGTGCTGAATTTGCCATGCTATTGGAATAATAAGTAGTGACAATCAGAAAAAAGACACAGATAGCAGCAATAGTTTTGAAATATACAGAGAATGCAGGACTGCTTCTTTTGAGCCAGTGAGCCGATATCAGACAGAGTATTGCACTGGTAGCTGTGAGTGAAAATTTTCCTATCCCTGCCTCAATATTCCATTTAGAAATTAATTCGTAGTTTTGCCAGGAGAAGAAATAGATTAGAGAGGTGATGGCAGCCAAAGCCGTTAAGAAAGCTATTCGATCCCGACGGGAAAAAAACTGGTAGATATTGAAAGTAATCAGACTAATCAGAAGAAAATAGAGCCAGCCTGAGTGCCAGAAGTTGGTTTTCTGCAGGTGTATTAAGCGATCAAAACTGCCAATGAGTAACTCTGAAATTCTATTGTTGCTGTCTGTTGTACGAATATAAATAGTTGCATTTTCTTCAGGATTTATCTCGAAGAGTATGCTTTCTGCATTATTGTTTTGCCTGGAGTCGAGTCGGGTGATAGATGTCGTGTTTTTATTCCTGACAAGATATACACCGTTAATCTGTCCTCTCAGAGAGCTCATGGAAAGAATAGGGTGGAGTGTTTGGGTGGTAGTATTTGTCAGATGTATTCGCAGCCACAGGCTGTTTGAATTTTCGTTAACAATAAGTGAATGTTTGGACCATGGCATAAAACGATAATTGTAGTTTTCAGAGGTAACCTGCTCAACCGACAGAGGGTTGGCAAAATCTATCAGGAAGTAGGTTTTGGCACCCGGTTTCACCAGAAAGGATGATGAGTCAATGGTGATGCTGGCAGATACTGGGGTGGCCAGAAATACCAGCAAACACAAGTTGACGAGTAATTTGGCGAAACTCCGAAATCCGAGACAGTCAGGCAACTTTGAAATATTCCATTTTCAGTTCAAAAGCAGTATACCGTATTGCAAAGTTGGGAGAAGTGATTAAGTCTCATTTTGATAATTTTTTTTGTGAGAGATGCAAACCGATGATGACTGATAGTCATCATCGGTTTGTTACTAGTTTTCTTCTCTGGCAATGGCCCGGTAGCCAATATCGGTTCTGAAATAAGTATTATTCCAGTGAATTGAACGGACCGCCTTGTATGCGTTTTGCTGTGCTTCAGCAGCCGATTTTCCGAGAGCAGTTACGCAAAGCACACGTCCACCGTTGGTTAGTGTCTGGTTGCCTTCCGTGCGTGTTCCAGCCTGAAAAACTTTAGCATTTTCTACAGAATCCAGACCGGTGATGACCGTCCCTTTCTCATAGCTATCGGGATAGCCTCCCGCAGCCATGACCACACCAAGCGCTGTTTCAGGGCTCCATTTCACAGAGATTTTATTCAGGGATTCATTTGCTCCAGCCAGACAGAGTTCCACCAAACTAGACTGTAAGCGCATCATAATGGGTTGTGTTTCGGGGTCTCCAAAACGACAATTGTATTCTAATACTTTAGGAATGCCCTGGGAGTCAATCATCAATCCGGCATAAAGAAATCCTTTATAGGGAGCACCTTCAGAGGCCATTCCTTCCACAGTGGGGATAATGACTTCTTTCATGGCCCGATCATGAATTTCTTTCGTTACAACCGGTGCCGGTGAGTAGGCTCCCATACCTCCGGTATTGGGACCTTTATCGCCATTATCCCTTGCTTTGTGATCCTGACTGGTTGCCAATGGTACAATGTTTTTTCCGTCGACCATGACAATGAAGCTGGCTTCTTCACCAGTGAGAAATTCTTCTATGACCACACGATGACCTGCTTCACCGAAAGCGTTACCTGCCAGCATATCCTCTATGGCAGTAAAAGCCTCTTGCTGGGATTGTGCCAGAATGACGCCTTTTCCTGCAGCCAGACCATCGGCTTTGACAACGATAGGGGTACCCTGTTGTCTGACATATTCTTTAGCAGGATTTATCTCAGTGAAATTTTGGTAGGCAGCTGTAGGGATATTATGGCGAGATAGAAAATCCTTAGTAAATGCTTTTGAGCCTTCTAGTTGAGCTGCAGCCTGAGTTGGACCGAAAATAGCCAGACCCGCTGCTTCGAACAGATCCACAACACCGGCCACCAGAGGGGCTTCCGGCCCTACAATGGTAAGAGCTATGTTTTCCTTGAGGGCAAAATTGACCAGTTTATCCAGTTCGAGGACACCAATATCAACATTAAGAACTTTATTTTCTGAGGCTGTTCCAGCATTACCCGGAGCAACATATACCTGTTGTACATTATTATCCTGCGCCGCTTTCCAGGCCAGGGCATGCTCTCGTCCGCCATTACCGATTATCAGCACTTTCATGATTGCCAGTCCTTCTCATGATTTTATTCAGTGGAGGAAGTGCCTGTTCTCACTTCCCCCGGAGTCATTAGTGTCGGAAGTGTCGAACGCCGGTGAATACCATGGCAATGCCTGCCTGGTTGGCGGCATCAATCACTTCCTGATCCCGCATGGAACCACCTGGCTGGATGACCGCGGTAATTCCGGCGTTAGCAGCGGCATCAATACCGTCGCGAAAAGGGAAGAAGGCATCTGAGGCCATTACTGACCCTTTAACTTCAAGGCCTTCATCAGCGGCTTTAATTCCGGCAATACGTGCACTGTATACCCGGCTCATCTGCCCTGCGCCAATACCGACAGTTTGATTGTTTCTGGCATAAATAATGGCGTTGGACTTAACGAACTTACCCACTTTCCAGGCAAAAAGAAGATCAGACAGTTCCTGATCTGAAGGCGCACGTTCGGTGACTACCTTTAATTCAGTATTATTAATGATGCGAGTGTCTGAGTCCTGTATGAGCAATCCACCATTAACCCGTTTGAAATCCAGGTAGCCCGTTTCGGTTTCAGAGACTGAACCGCAATTAAGCAGGCGAATGTTCTGTTTGTCTTTCAGGACTATCTCTGCTTCCGAATCGATATCCGGAGCGATAATAACCTCAACAAACTGACGTTCGATTATTGTTCTGGCCGTCATGGCATCGAGTTTTCGGTTAAAAGCGATAATGCCGCCAAAAGCCGATGTTGGATCGGTTGCGTAAGCCCGGTTGTAGGCTTCCAGAATATCGGCTCCAATTGCTACACCACAGGGGTTAGCGTGCTTTACAATGACACAGGCTGGCATATCAATGGATTTCACACATTCGAGGGCTGCATCTGTGTCTGCAATGTTGTTGTAGGAGAGCGCTTTGCCCTGGAGTTGTTGTGCTGATGAAATAGTCCCTTCCGTCAGATTCTGATCCCGGTAAAAAGCAGCTTTCTGATGGGGGTTTTCACCATAACGTAAATCCTGGATTTTGTGGAATTGACGGTTAAATGTTCTAGGGAAGCTGTCTGTTTTAGTTGTGTCAGTCAGTGTGCCCAGATAGTTTGCAATAGCGCCATCGTAATGAGCTGTATGCTCAAATGCTTTCACGGCAAGATCAAAACGAAGCCCGGCAGAAATCGAATTTCTGTTTTCACTCATTTCAGACAGTACGCGTGAATAATCAGAGCTATTAACGATAATGGTTGTGTTCTTATGGTTTTTAGCCGCAGCACGAACCATGGTCGGTCCACCTATATCGATATTCTCAATAGCTGTTGCGAGATCGCAATCGTCACTGGCAATAGCCTGCTCGAAAGGATAGAGATTGACCACCACAAGATCGATGGGATTAATGCCGTGTTCATTCATGACGGCTTCATCCTGACCCGTTCGACCGAGAATACCGCCATGAACTTTAGGGTGCAGTGTTTTTACCCGACCATCCATCATTTCCGGGAACCCGGTGTAGTCAGAAATTTCGATAGCAGGTATATCGTTTTCAACCAGTAATTTATGGGTGCCACCCGTAGACAGGATCTCTACAGAGCGCTGGTGCAAGGCTGCAGCGAATTCGACAATGCCTGTTTTGTCTGAAACGCTGATTAAGGCCCTGCTTACAGGGTGTTCAGTAGACATCTCTGCCATTGTTTCTCACTCATTGTGGATGATCGAAAAATTCGGCTGATTTTAGCTGTATTTGTCGCGTTTTGGCAGGGGTAAACTGAGAGTTAAGGGAGAATAAACAGAAAAAGGCGGAATAATCCGCCTTTTCAGTGAAATTACAGAATTACAGCAATCCAAATTGTTTCAATTTTTTACGTAACGTTCCTCGGTTAAGACCCAGTAGGATGGCAGCTTTGGTTTGATTTCCTTTGACATAAGTCATGACTGTTTCAAGCAAAGGGGCTTCTACTTCAGATAAAACCATCTGGTACACATCGGTGACATCTTGTCCATCCAGATGAGAAAAGTAGTTGTTCATTGCTCTTTCTACACTGTCACGCAGTGTTTGGTTTTCACTATCCAGTGAATTAACCAGTTGTTCACCCTGAGCCTTTTGTGAACTATCTTCGGTTATGGTCTGGCTCTCAGTCATGCCGCTATATCCTCTCCGTTAATTAAATCTTGAAAATACTCCTGAATGCAGGTTTGTTGTATTTCTGAAGAATCGAGGCAATTAAATTGCTTGCGAAATTCAGAGCCGTTTGGCTGACCCTGCATATACCAGCCAACGTGCTTTCGGGCAATGCGAACACCTTGATGTTCACCGTAAAATTGATGAAGGGCAGACAAGTGGCTCAGTAATATACTGAGAATCTCTTTGCGCTCCGGAGCCGGTAAATATTCACCGTGTTTAAGAAAATGATTGATTTCACGAAATATCCAGGGGCGTCCCTGGGCGGCTCGACCCACCATAATTGCCTTGGCTCCGGTGAGTTCGAGCACCTCTCTGGCTTTTTCTGGTGAGTTAATATCACCGTTAGCAATAACCGGAATATCGACGGACTGAACAATTTTAGCGATAGTGTCGTATTCAGCGTCACCACGGTACATGCAAGCTCTTGTTCTACCATGGACAGCCAGAGCTGCGATTCCGCAATCCTGAGCCAGTTGGGCTATCTGTACACCATTTCGATTTTCAGTATCCCAGCCAGTTCTGATTTTAAGTGTGACCGGTATATCGACGGCACTGACGACTGAATTCAATATGCTTTTCACCAGATCGGGCTCTTTCAATAGCGCGGAACCTGCTGCTTTATTACAGACCTTCTTCGCAGGGCAGCCCATATTGATGTCGATAATCTGTGCACCCTGTTTTTGATTCAGTAGTGCTGCTTCAGCCATCTGGGCTGGATCATTACCGGCAATCTGTACAGAGCGGGGTTCCTGCTCACCGCTATGATCCATTCGCAGTCTGGACTTGCGTGTATTCCATAAACTTGTCTTGCTGCTCACCATTTCAGATACGGCCATACCTGCACCCATTTTCAGGCATAGACGTCTGAATGGATTATCTGTTACGCCAGCCATTGGGGCCAGAATAACGGGGCTGGTAATATTGTATGGGCCAATATTTAACAAGTTCGGTGCCTCTACCAAGCAGTTGTCACAAGTACCTGCAATATATTAGCAAGGCATTTTGTCGGAATAACCGGGTTGCTAATCATACGCTGTAGAAATTGTCCAATAAAGCAGTATTGGACGCCCTGTTAATGACGTTAGTAACACATTAAATCAGAGATAATGCCTCATGGATTTACAGCAAATAAACCTGTCGTCCAGTGCTCAGCAAGTATGCACTATGGTGTCTGATCAGAGAAAAATGACAAGTCGTAACTGACTGCGTCTTGACCGGGGTCAATAATTTCCAGACCAAGTCGAATGGGTTGTCCAGAGGGCATTTTTGTTGATCCAGCCAGCTCTCCGCCGAGGTATTCACTGGCTCTGAATTGTCTTTTCGCAACCGGCATTCCGTTAATATCCGTAAAGCTTAATTGTAACCGGGGATAGGGTTGAGAGTAATCAGCAGTATTGATGATAACCAGGTCTACCAGTAATGCTTCATCCACATCGGGGTGGCTTCTGACCACCAGCTCAGTACCTTTTATTGCGTCTATGTTAATGAGTGGTGGTATGTTGCATTCAAACTGTTTGCATAGCCATTCAAATCCGGGGCGAAGGGATGGGTGAAGTGATAAATCCTGCTTGTTAAACCAGGCATATTGCACGATGAGAGCAACAGAGAAAAACAATAGGAAAAAGCCCCAGAACAGTGTTTTTTTTCTGGAGCGAACAGGTATTTCATTCAGATTGATCGGTGCATGGTTTATCTGTTTTAAGGCGGACTCGATGTTGTTTTCTGTTCTGTCGTACCGGTTTCTATCCGTTCCATCCAGGTTGAAGTCTGCCCGATGCATTGAAGGTTCAGCAATTCGGAGGCCGCTATTATCAGGTGTACCTGACAATGCTGAAAAAGCGGCGTTATCCCTGCCTGCTTTGTCAGTATCCGGTGTATTGTTTTCAGGTTTTTTTACTGTTTCTGAGAATTCGGACTGACCGGCATCAGTGTCATTTGAATGTTCAAAATACGTCTGGGCATCGAAAACCTGAAGACATGAACCACAACGCACAGAGCCGTTTGCCGCGTTCATCTGGGCAGGCGTAATACGAAATGAAGTGTTGCAATGGGGGCAGCGAGTGACCCGGGGACCCGTCATGTATTGCCCGTCTTCCTGAATAATGAATCTAGGTTAATTAGATCAAACCGTTCCTGTTGAATCCAGTATTTCATTCATTTAGTTCCATTCAATGCCTCTTTTTGACGCTGGCTGAAGCTAAAACAGCTGATTATCAGAAATGAGGCACATAAAACAGTTAAGTGTTTTTTCTGCCAGATATTAAAACCCAGCCATCTTTCACGGTGGGCTTCTCTATATCAAACCATTGCTGATAAGTCTCAATGATTTCGTCAGTCTGTTCGGTCAGTATGCCCGAAAGAGCCAGCAATCCGCCGGGTTTGGTTTGTCCGGCCAGTTTCGGGGCCAAGGTGACCAGAGGTCCTGCAAGAATATTAGCCAGTACTATGTCAGCCTGCATTTCAGGTTGCTTTTCAGGTAAGAAAACCTGCAGTTTTTCTGGCGCAATTTTATTGCGCTGGGCATTATCAATAGTGGCTTGAAGTGCCTGAGGGTCCAGGTCGATACCAGTGACTTGGCTGGCTCCCAGTAACAGGGAGGCTATAGCCAGAATGCCGGAGCCACAACCGAAATCAATGACTTTCTTTTCTTCCAGGTTCATCTGACTATCCAGCCATTCAAGACAGAGCGCTGTGGTGGGATGAGTGCCTGTGCCAAAGGCAAGGCCCGGATCCAGCATCAGATTTACTCCGTCGGGTTCTGGCACTTCTTTCCAGCTCGGGCATACCCAGAGACGATTGCCAAATAGCATGGGGTGAAACTGTGACATCCACTCCCGCTCCCAATCTTTATCTTCAACAATTTCAACTTTATAGTCAGGAAAGGGTTCAAGATTGGATTGATTCTTTAACAGGTCTACAACAAGGTCCATTTCCGTGTGGGCGTCAAATAAACCAATGACAACGGTGTTGTGCCATAAAGGGGTGCTGCCCAGCTCGGGTTCATAAAGAGGCTGGTCTTTTGCATCCTGTAATGTAACAGCGCTGGCGCCAGCTTCTAATAAAAGGTCTTCCAGAGATTCAGCATGATCTGAAGTGGTGTCGAGTCTGATTTGAATCCAGGGCATTTTACAGTCCAGAGAATGGTGTTTAAAAATGAAACAGGATGATCGTTGACAGGTAAAAAGATCAGAGGGGGATTGTAGCTGAAACTGACATAGAAAAAGAGTTTCTATGTCAGTTGAAATTTTATTAGAGACTCACTTGTTAAGTTCGAGTTTCTTTTCCAGGTAATGAATACTGACACAGCCTTCCATGAAATGCTCATCTGTGACCAGTTCCTGATGCAAGGGAATGTTCGTACGAATACCGCTGATGACTGCTTCTTCAAGGGCATTACGCATACGGATAAGAGCGGTTTCACGATCAGGACCGTAGCTGATGAACTTGGCAATCAGGGAGTCATAGTATGGCGGTACACTGTAACCGTTATACAGGTGACTATCGACACGAATTCCATTACCACCGGGAGCATGAAACTGATTTATCTTACCCGGTGAAGGCATAAACGTTTTTGGGTCTTCAGCATTAATACGACACTCTATTGCATGACCTTCCAGCCTGATGTCTTCTTGTTTTACACTCAAGGGCCGGCCACTGGCAATAAGCAGTTGCTCTTTAACGATGTCTATACCGCTGATCATTTCAGTGACAGGATGTTCGACCTGTACCCGCGTGTTCATTTCAATGAAATAGAATTCACCATTTTCATAGAGAAACTCAAAGGTTCCCGCTCCCCGGTAACCGATTTCAATACAGGCTTTGGTGCAGGATTCAGCCACTTCAGCGCGTTTTGCTTCTGGAATTCCCGGTGCTGGCGCTTCTTCTATTACTTTTTGATGGCGTCGTTGCAGTGAGCAATCACGGTCGCCCAGATGGATTGCATTTCCCTGACCATCCGCTAAAACCTGGAATTCTACATGACGAGGATTTGTCAGAAATTTTTCCAGATAAACGACGTCGTTATTGAATGCGGCACCGGCTTCAGTCTGGGTCAGGCTGACAGAGTTAATCAGATCTTCTTCCTGCTCAACCACCCGCATTCCACGTCCACCACCACCACCGGATGCTTTGATAATGACCGGATAGCCAATGTCCCGGGCGATGGCCAGAGTTCTATGAACATCGTTGGTTAAGGGGCCGTTGGATCCAGGGACGGTGGGTACACCTGCTTCCTGCATGGCCTTAATGGCAGAAACTTTGTCTCCCATAAGACGGATGACGTCTGCTGTAGGACCTATAAACGTAAAGCCACTACGCTCAACCTGTTCGGCAAAATCAGCATTTTCAGAAAGAAATCCATATCCTGGATGGATAGCAGAAGCATCGGTGACTTCTGCCGCACTTATGATTGCAGGGATATTCAAATAACTGTCAGTAGGGCTGTTAGGACCTATGCATACAGATTCATCTGCCAGATGAACATGCATCAGGCTTTCATCTGCTTTGGAATGAACGGCCACGGTTTTGATACCGAGCTCTTTGCAGGCCCTTAACACTCTGAGAGCTATCTCGCCCCGGTTGGCTATAACGACTTTATCGAGCATGGCGTCTGTCTCAGGAAATAATAAACATGGGCTGATCGAATTCAACAGGCTGACCATTCTCTACCAGAATGGCTTCAACAGTTCCGGATTTGTCTGCTTTTATCTGATTCATCATCTTCATGGCTTCGACGATGCAGAGAACATCCCCTTCCTTGACCTGCTGTCCCTTCTCAACAAAAACCGGAGAGCTGGGAGAGGATGCTGAATAGTATGTGCCAACCATCGGGGATTTAACCTGGTGCCCGGCAGGCTCATTTTGTACCGGTGACGCTGTAGCGATGGGTGCTTCAGCTGCAACAGGAGCTACCATTTGAGGTGCAGCGGCTGGATACATGATGGGCGCTGCAGCTGGTGCATTCTGAGAATAACGGCTGATGCGAACAGACTCTTCGCCTTCGTGTATCTCCAGTTCGTCAATGCCGGATTCTTCCAGTAGCTCAATGAGCTTTTTTACTTTTCTGATATCCATAGTCAATCTCAAATACTTTGTACTGGCAGATCGGGTCTGACAGGGTGGTTGATTCTCAAAGAACGACAGATTTTAATCCGTCTTAAACCTGTTGGAATCAGGCTATATCTTGTCCATTGCTGAAATCAGTGCCAGCTCATAACCTTTGGGTCCAAGCCCGGCTATAACGCCTTCAGCAATGTCGCTGAAATAAGAGTGATGTCTGAAAGATTCCCTGCCATAAACATTGGACAGGTGAACTTCTATAAAGGGTATAGCGACAGCCAGAATTGCATCACGCAGGGCAATACTGGTATGAGTAAATGCTGCCGGATTGATAATGATAAAGTCCACACGGTTCTGCCCCGCCTGGTGGATATGATCAATTAACTGATACTCAGCATTGCTCTGGAAAAATTCAAGTTTGTGGCCTTTGTCTGAAGCCTGCTTTTCCAGATTCTGATTAATCTGATCCAGGGTTGTAGCCCCATAAACACCCGGCTCCCTGGTTCCAAGAAGGTTAAGATTTGGGCCATTGAGAACAAGAATTGTAGCCATGAGTATCCTCTGTCAATGGTCAAGCATTGTGCCCCATTGCCAATTGAGCGTCCAGTTTGCGTGTGTTACAGGACGTTAACGTCAGTTACCAAGCATTTCTGTACTATTTCAGGACAGTTCTCTGAGTATGCTCAAGTACTGAGGGGGAGAGAGTTCAGTCGTTGTTGTAATTGCTCTACAGACACTTCACCCTGAGTTCGCAGGGCTTTGGCTTCAACGCCTTTTGGAGTGAAAAACAGTAGAGCCGGGGGGCCAAATAATTGGTATTGATTCAGGAAACTCTGATGTTCGGCGGTATTATCGGTTATATCCATTTTGATCAGGGTCATTGCGGACATTATCTCCTTTACCTGAGGCGCGGGAAATACAGTCCTTTCCATTATTTTGCAGGAAATGCACCAGTCAGCTGAGATATCCACCATAACGGCTTGATGGTTGTTTGCTGCCTCTTTCAACAGAGTGTTTAAATCAATGACTGAACTGACCGTTAAAAAATGAACAGAATCATTGGGAGCATTGATCTTTTGCTGCTCTGATTGAATGAACTGACCTAAATTTAATGGTTTGAATGGATTACTGTTACCCATAGCGGCACCAATAACCAGACTGATGCCGTAAACCAGAAGAATAATGCCCGCAGCTCTTTTAAGTTTGAATGGTGCTGAGTCAGAGCTATTTTTCTGATCATATAAAAAAGCTGAACATCCGATTAACAATGTGCCCCAGAGGAAGAGGGTCACTGATGCCGGAATAATACGTTCCATCATCCAGATAGCTACGCCCAGAAGCAGTACCCCGAATAGATTGCGAATACCGTTCATCCAGTTTCCGGCCTTTGGAAGTATATGACGTCCACCAAAGCCTATGAGCAGTAATGGAATGCCCATGCCCAGTCCCAATGCAAAGAGGGATATTCCACCCAAGGCCGCATTACCAGTGGTGCTTATATAAACCAGAGCCCCAGCAAGCGGAGCTGATACGCAGGGTGAAACCACCAGGGCTGAGAGAACACCCATAACGGCAGCGCCGGAAACGCTGCCTCGCTTTGGTTCATTACCGTCCAGTTTTTCTCTGAAACGAGCGGGCAGCTGTAACTCGTACAGGCCAAACATACTTAAAGCTAAAAGAACGAATAAAAGAGCCATTGGCGCGATTAACCAGGGCGACTGCAGTCTGGCCTGGAGGTTCAGACTGGCTCCAAAGAGGCCGGTTAGCGTCCCTGCCAGAGCAAAAGTGGCCGACATGCTGAAGACATACGCCAATGTAAGGGCAATGATTTTACTTCGACTGCTGTTTTTACTGCCCAGTATCAGACTGGAGAGAATAGGAAACATCGGGAGTACACAAGGGGTGAAGCTGAGACCGATTCCAGCCAGAAAAAAGAGCGCCACAGCCAGTAAAGCGCTTTTTTTCAGTTGATCCTGATAAAAGGCATCTTCAGCCTCAACAGGCTGTATTGCTTCGGAAAACATGCTGTTAATGGCGTCTACTGAGTCTTTATCCGCATTTACAATCAATGGAATAGTGATTTTAGCGGGGGGATAGCACAGTCCAGCCTTGGCACAGCCTTGATAGGCAATGGTGATTTCAGGTAACGGTTGATTAGTTTCTATTGGGATGCCGATTGTGAAATCGGTCGGATATGTTTCCAGATTTTTTTTGTAATAAGGATCAAAAACACTCTCACCTTCAGGGAATTCAGGACTACCGAGGAGTGTGTCGGTATGAATAGCAGTAAAGGAAAATTGATGTTTGTAGAGGTAGTGACCAGGAGTGACCAGTGCATCGATATATGCTTTGCCATCTTCAGTACGACCCGAGAAAGAGAACGCCTGTTCAACGGGGAGAAACTCAGCGTCTGAGGAATCTTTACCTAACAACTGATTTAAATCAGCTTTGCCTTGTAAGGAAAACAGCAGGATGAATATCAGCAGAAAAGCGTTGAACGACCTGTTTAACATATGGCTCGATTTATTGTGATTCCCTGCCTAATTGTGACGGGACAAGTGTGAGATGCAAGTTTGGAAATGTAAAAATTGTAAAGAGATGAGAAGGCTCGCATCTCTTTACCATGGCAATATCTGTGTAGCGGGTAGCACAGCTGTTGCCATCGGGTATATTAACAACTCAAAGCTGTTGGGCTAATCAGTGATTAACCTTTGTAGTTTTCGACGGATTTCTCTATGACTTTGATGGCTGAAGCAGCATCTTCCCAGCCATCAATTTTCACCCACTTACCTGGCTCCAGATCTTTATAATTTGTAAAAAAATGTTCAATCTGTTGAATCAGTAATGGGGGTAAGTCAGTGTATTCCTGAACGTCTTTATAGATAGGTGTCAGTTTGTCATGGGGAACAGCGATCAGTTTTTCATCCCGGCCACTTTCATCTGACATATTAAGCATGCCAACGGGACGGCAGCGAATAACCGCCCCCGGAACCACTGGATAAGGTGTTACTACCAAAACATCCAGAGGATCGCCATCATCGGCCAGAGTCTGAGGGATATAGCCATAATTGGCCGGATAAAACATTGGGGTTGACATGAAACGGTCAACCATTAAGGCATCAATGTCTTTATCAATTTCATATTTGATGGGAGATGCATTGGCAGGGATTTCAATAGCCACATAAATATCGTGTGGAAGATCCTTGCCTGCGGGGATAGATGCAAAGCTCATGTTCAAACCTTTGTAGAATCGTGTTCTGTTTTGCCAGGAAAGAGTGCTATTCCTCTAAAAAGGAGCAAAACACCTTTCATACTAATGGCGACTTAAAACAGCGCATTATAGGAGGTTTGGCTCAGTGGTTGCCACTAGAAATAAGTATTGCTGCGGATAATGTGTAAAAGCGAGCGAAATAATCAGGTGAGCACTGCTGAATATAGCACTGTCTGATGCGCATGGTTTTTCAATAACCTTTTAAAAAGTCCTGCGGAATGAGGATTATCGATTACTTTGGTCATCAAATTTAAACTTGGGAAGTTCGAGCCCCATGTAGATAGCCATGATACGGAAACTGAAACCTACGAATAGTGTCACTAAAATAGCCCAGTGAAGTGAAATTCCGGTCATGTTTAATCCAAAAAATATCCATGCAGACAGAAAGGCGATACTGCCATAGAGTTCTTTACGGAAGACCAATGGCACTTCATTACAAAGAATATCTCGTATTACACCGCCAAATGCCCCAGTAAAAACGGCCATAACAGCTGCAATCAAATATCCATGTCCAAGCAGTAATGTTTTTTGTGCACCAATGATGCTGAATGTAATCAAGCCTATGGCATCAAGAACAAGAAATGCTTCTGTTAAATATTTGATCCAGGGGCGAATGAGAATAACCAGAAGAGCTGCGGAGCAGGTTATCAGTAGAAATTCAGGTTTTCCGACCCAGACAAGGGGATGATTGTCGAGTATCAAATCCCGGATGGTGCCACCACCGAACGCAGTACAGCAGGCTATTATGAGAATGCCGAAAGGATCCATTTGTTTTCTGCCTGCAGCAATGGCACCCGCCATGGCTTCAACAGTTATAGCCAGTATATAGAGTGATTCAAGCACGTGGATTTATCCCTTTCATGTGGTCACTGTATTTATCAGTTAGTTTTAATGTAGCCTGCAGAAAATAGTACAAATATTAGTTATCAAAACATATAAATTGATTTCCTTTTAAAATAAACCAGACAAATGCCAAATAAACTAGACTTTTCCTATAAGGAAATTGATTTTGAAAAGGAATTCTAATGTCAGGTGGCGGAAATTCTGTTTCAGGTCCGGGAGTTAGCAGCGCTACTCCATATTCAACAGATCAGCCAGATTCTGCTGAAAATGGTAAGGGCAGTCACTTAGGGCGAGATGTTGAATTGCTTGGGGCAGTCGATTCAAAATTGAGAAAAGCTGACACCGGTGATACATCGCCCAAAAGTAGTCTAAAAAAACGCAGTGTCAGTATGGTTGAGTCGCAAAACCACCTGAAATCTTCCGATACGGTTGGACAGGCGACTTCAGCCTTGTCGAGGCCAAGGTCAGCATCAACCGGTTCCCCTGTCAAACCGTTTGAAACACCAAGTTTTCGGCCTCTTGAAGCTGATTCAGGACCTGAAAAGCTTTTGGAGGATAAAAAGACTCTTTCATCTGAGCCGGATTTTGATCAGAATTCTATCAAATGGCTGGGTGCTCTTGATGATCAGGAAGCTGGACTGGATAGTCAAACAGGCCATCTTTCCAAAACATCTCTTGGGGGGGCAGAAGAGGAAAGTTTGTCTGCTGATTCAGAGAATAATATCTCAGCTCCTGAACCTGAACCTGCACCTGCACCTTTCCAAAGAAAAGGTGCAGCAACAAATGCGATGCTAAAGCCTTCTCAGCACGAGGGTGAAGCAACTGTTTCGGTGAAGGGTGCGGGTGTTGCGCCTTCAAAAAGCTCTGCTTCTAATGGTTTGCCGCCCCTTACTGAAGAGCAACAAGTAGAGAAAGCTAAGTTTAAAGCACTGTTTAAAGGTGGATTGAGTTTTCTCTCAAAACACAAAGATGAGGCCGCAATGATTTTTGGGGCCGTCTCTATAGCTGTGGGTATGGGACTGGCAGTGGTTGCACTACCTGCTGGAATAATGCTATTTGCTGTTGGCTGGTCTGTTTTTATGTCCGGATTTGCTAACAAACTATTTGCCGGTGGACCGCTCCCCACTCCTGGACCAGGCGAAACGCCAGAAAAACAAGAGAAAAAAGAAACCGATGAACATGAAGGGCAGTTTATGAAGGTAGACCCTTCATACTCGGGGAAAGAAAAAAGAGCTTTGACGGATCCCTACCAGACAGACCCGGACACCGCCACCGGGCTGTCTCTGGATGATAAAAAAGAAAAAGAGAAGGAGAAAGAAAAGCACAATGCAGAACTGTCTCAGCAACTTAGAGAAAATCTACAGGCAGCTGTGGCTGCCAGTGATAGTACGCAAACAACGTCTACCTCAGCAGCAGAACCTGTCGATTTTACAAAAACATCGGGCTTTAATGATTTTACAGATCTGCTTTCACATTTCTGTGCCCTGAATGGTATGGAGTGTGATACGGCAACGGCAGACCAGTTGACTCAGGTTATGAAATCTCTGGAAGAAGCCGCAGATAAAAACGGACTTAAGACTCCTGAGCAAAGAGCTGAAGTGGTCACAACACTCTATAAGGCGATTCTTGAGCATCAGGATTGTAAGAAAGAAACCTTGTTGCCAATGTATCATTCACTGCTGAATTTTGCAGAGCATGAGAGTCTTAATGAAGAAGGTAGACGTTTGTTATTATCCATGGCTCAGATCACAATAGATGCCCTGAAACAGGTTGTTGCAGAGGCATCTCCTTCAGAATCACCTCCCGCTGGCCCCCAAGATAAACCTTCTGTTACGACATCAATGAACAGCGCAATATCAAGCGATTCAATCGCTCCTGTGACAATGCCATCGGTACCAGTACCTTTTTCGCCATTAGTTCAAGCAGCAGCTGCTACTCCTTCTTTACAGCTATCTGGCAGTGATGGCGATGCTGGTTTTCCCCCATCATTAACTCCGGTTGAGCAAAGCAAGAGCGCTGTCCCTGATGGAAGCAGAGCATCAACCATCAATGAAACGCGGAGTAGGTCTATATACACGGTACTGGAACGAGAGCTCAGTCAGACATTGTTCAGAATGAAAGCGAGTGAGGGAAAATATAGAGAGGTAGATTTAGATCAAAAAGAAAGAAGCATTAAAGAACTGGCTAATAAGCTTTTAACCCAGGGAAAACTGGCGTCAGGGGCTGAATTTTATTCAACCATACTGTCAAGATTGCAAGATGATCCGGTTGCTCGGGAAATGGTTGTTGATTCAATTTCCAAAAGCCCATGGATAAAAGCTTAAATAATTAATTTTTTATTCTATTTAGAATTTTAAAAAAATTCTCTAGTGGTTATCTGAAGCAATAGCCTAGATTTAGTAGTAGTGCACTCAGGGTTCAGGGATGAACTTTGATTTAATCAAGCAGGGAGCCACTGAATGAGTGATCCTACACCCATAGAAAATGGCGGTTCAGGAAGTACCGGTTCAGTCACATCAACATCATCACAATCTAGCAGTACGGCGAATGCCCGTCGGAATTCGCTGCACACGGCTGGATTCAGTGACGCTCAAATAGATGCCATCTTATCTATGGCGGACCCTGATGATCAGGGGAATTCCCTTGCACCAACGCATTTCTACTCTGTAAATAAAGCCACACTGAATGCGCTGCAATTTACCGGAAACTTGGATCCGGCTTCACAACAGCTGGTTTATCTGCAGGCGCCTATTTCCATGGTTCAAGAGGTCAGTAATCCGGCAAACTGGCAAGGGGATAACTATATTGGCCCCGGAGCAGCCTCCATCAATTCTTATTTACTGGGTGAACCCATTGACTTTTCCAAGCCCAGTCTGGATGCACTGGTCATGTCCGTACTGACGGGCAGAGCTGAGATTATTGAAATTCAGCTAAGAGATCAGATTGAATCCATTCAGGATAAAAATAACCGTCTGGAAGAAGCCAATGACTGGCTGGCAAAAGCCAAAGAACAGAAAGCCGATGCCGGAACTTCCGGATCATCCAGTTTTTCCCAGGAGTTTCAGGATTACTGGAATAGCCTTGGAGCAGAATATCAGGGTAAGGATAATGGTGATTTCAGTCATAACTCAGCGGACTGGGATGTAAACGTTGAAGGTTTAAAAGCAAAAATTGAAGCTCTGACAAGCCAATCTCAGCTGGAAACCACAAAATTGCAACAAACTATCAATAAGTACAACCAGTCTTTCGAGATGTTGTCTAACTTTATTAATAAGTACTATCAATCTTTAGGTACGGTAATCCAGAATCTCCGCTAACTCATGGAGGGGTCGCGCGTGAACAGTGAAGAAATCAAACAGGGTGAAGGTGAAGAACTCGAGGATATGATGATCGAGTTTTTTGGAAAGGGGGGTACTTTCAAAGATTTGAAAGATATGAGTGATGATGCCATGGAGGCCATTTACTCGGTGGCCTATAACCTCTATCAGGGCGGTAAATATGAGGAGGCACAGAAGGTCTTTCAATTTTTATGTTTTTACGATCATTTTAATCGAAAGTATTTTATGGGGCTGGGTGCCTGCCAGCAAATGATGAAAGAGTATGGTAACGCTATAGAAGTCTTTTCTTTTGCAACCATTCTTGATTCTGATGATCCACGTCCAATGCTCTATATCGGAGATTGTCATCTAGCCATGGGCGATAAAGAAAAGGCCCAGGCGGCTTATGAAACGGCGATAGAGTGGGCCGGTGAAAGCGATGATTATGAAGAGGATAAAGAAAGAGCCAGAAGTATGTTGGAAAATCTGGGATAAGGCAGGAGTTAGAAAATGTCGTCAATAGGACAGGGACCAGTATCGACCGATCAGAGCAGTGCTGCAAATCAGGCTGCAACAGGTCAGGTTGATTATTCAGATGATTCTGTAAAACGTGGCTATAGCAACCAGAACAGCTATTCACGAACCAGTGGTGAGGAAGTAATAAGATCTCAGGTTCCCAAGCCTAGTCTTGCTGCACCGAAGCCTAATGCAGAATCAGACGCTGCTGCTGAACAAGTACTGAAAGATTTTGAAAATAATGGTAATAAGCCTTTATTAGGTTCATTGCCAAAGAGTATCAAGCAATATATCAATGCACCTTTGTCAAAGGAAATTTCAGCACTGGCTGGGAAAAAAGCCGATTTGCAATCCCAGGGCTTTAGTGAAACTCAAATTGAAGCTATTACTTCACTTGCCAATCCTGATGATGAAAATAATTCTCTCTCTTCAATGCACTCTTCATCAGCTCGAGTTAGTAATAAGCTCGAAGGCGATGGTTCACTGGATAAACTCTTTAATACATTTACAGATGTTGTTAATAAATACAGTTCAATCAAATCAATACCTCCAGATTTGCAGGCTGAACTGGATGCGGATATGGAAGCTTTGACCAAAGCGGCTTTTAATGGAAAACAACCACTGGATATTGATAGTGCTACAACCATGCTGGTGCAAATTCAGACAAAGTTGCAGGATAATCGGATTCAATTCGATCAGGAAAATATAAAAATTGGGCAGGTTGCCAAAGAACAAGCTCATGAACGGCAAATTGGCAAAATTCGTGAAATGATTGAAAAGGTCAAAAAAGCAGAGAAAACAGCGCTTATCGGTAAGATCTTTGGCTGGATTGCTGTTGCGGTAATGGCGATTGCAACGGTTATTGTCGCTGCCGTAGGAGCCGTTTTTACCGGTGGAGCATTAACCATTGCCGCTATTTCCATGATGGTTGCAGCTACTGCAATAGTCATGACCATGATGATTTCTCAGGAATCAGGTGGCTGGATGATGGAAATATTTGATTCCTTTGCTGGTGACGATAAAAAAGGAGCACGTATTGCTGCGATGGTGTTCTGGACAGCCATTATAATTGCTCTTTCTGCAGGTGCGGCCATTGTGGGTGGTGCTGCCGGTGGGGCTGGAGCAGGTGGTGCAGCAGGAAGTGCAGCAGCCAATACCGCCGCAACGGGTTCTTCCGCTGCAGCTACGGCTACGGCTACATCAGGAAATGCTTCAGCCAATGCGGCAACGACTGCCGCTAAGATTGCATCCATTATGTCCAAGATGACACGGTTGCTTCAATTAGCTGGGGGAGCGGCAATGGTCGCAGATGGTGGGTCCAGTGTTGCCACGGCAGTATACACGTATCAGGCTGATACTCTTCGAGCTGATGCTTTCTCCGAGCGTGCGCTTCTGCAAAGAATTCAGCAATCTCTGGACGATGCTCTTGAAGCTATTCAGACAGCCATTGATGAATTGCAGTCGGGATATTCAGTTGCAGCCAATATAATTAAAGCGAATCACGATACCAAAACAACATTATCACGCAATTTGCGTGCCTGAACGATTTGAATACATGGAGGTAGATCATGTCACAGGTAGGTCAAACAGGTTCGACGCAGAACACACCGGTAGATTACAGTTCCCATAGTGGAAAGGTTTCAAATGATCGTTCTCTCGATAAGGTGGGTTCAGGTTCCTTGGATGGTCAGAATATTCGTTTTGCAGACCAACGGGCGCAAAATGAAGTCTTGGCAGGACAGCAGTTAAGGGCTCCGGAGCTGGAACATCCGGATGATGTCAGACCAACTGCACTGGAATCCGCCAGTAATAATGTTAGAGATGTGAGTGAATTGACTGAGCAAGCAGTCACGAGTACGAAATCCTTAATTGAAAATATCAGAAACGGGACATTGACTCCTGAACAGCAGACTCGACTTCAGGAGCATTCCGAGACTCTGAAAGGAACCGGGAATTACCTGAGCAATCTTCATGGGCAGAATGTGGGTACGGCTGAAGGTAAACGCAGTGTTCTCGCGGGCCTTGGTTTTAATCAGTCTCAACTCGACAGTTTACTTTCACTGGCTAATCCTGATGATGCAGATAATTCGCTTGCATCACTGCACGGTGGGCAGGCAGCGCTTCAAGGTAAAAAAGATGTGCTGAGTTCACTGGGATTTAGTGAGAGTCAAATTGAAGCATTGCTTTCACTGGCAAATCCTGACGATGAGGGGAATGCGCTTGCATCGGCTCATCAGGCTGGTTTAGGACCTAAGGCAACGCTGCAGGCTCTTGGCTTTAGCCCTGTACAGGCTGAACGACTGGCTGCGCTGCTGAATGGGCAAGCAGCGGCTGCAGGGAGCGCTGAGCAACGACAGTTGTTGTCGCAAATGGGCTTTAGTGATGCGGAAATAGATATTTTATTAACTTCTGCAGATCCCCGGGCTCTGAAACAGCAAAATGCTTTGATTCAAACGACGAACACTCAACAGGTTGCTAACCTGCAGGCTCAGGCTGCATCTATCAGTCTGTATTCGAATGGCAGTACAGCAAGTGATGCCGTACTGGAACAGCTTGCTGATATTTTTGTTGTTCTTGAATTACTGCACCAGATGAGTGTTCAATCCCGACGTACGGCCAGGGAAACCCGCTCCATGGAATATGATGCTGCCAAGCAGGAAATTCTAAAGCAGGCAGATGAAATGAAAAAGGCAGCGGTGAATACTTTAATAGCAGGTGTGGTTTCCGGTGCTGCAAAAATTGCAGCCGGTGCGATTTCCGGTGCTGGAGCCCTGGCTGGAGCGAAGGCAAATGCTTCAGGCGCTGATGCTACTGCGCAGAGTCAGGCACAGTCAGCCGCACTCCAGCAAAGTATGCAAAGAGCCACTGCAGTGAGTCAAATGGTCAGTGCTGGTGGTGATCTGGCGGCAGCCGGATTCCAGTATGAGGCAGGCATGAATCAGGCCAAGCAGAAAGAGCATGAGGCCTATCAGAAAACTCATGACAATGCGGCACAAAGCGAATCTGAATGGATGCAGTTGCAACAGGATATGGTGAAAACAGTTCAGAGTAAAATGGATGAAATTATCAGAACCTGGTACGAGACACTCAAATCTACAACCCGGGGATAGATCTTTCAATGGTTGTATGATGACCAAATTAACGTCCGGATTGGTTTGGTGAGAGAGGCGAGTAATGTCTGATTTTCAGGTGGGAGGCTTTCAACAGCTCACTCAACCTGGGCTGGATAGGGTAAAAGGGGATTCAGCTCAATCCGGATTGGCCGGTAAAGCCGCAAATGGTGAAACTCTGGTTGCAAAGGCCAGTGTGCCTTCACCTCTGGCACAGGCTGCAGATATTGCCGAAGAAATTACACAGGTAAGAAGCCAGTTCAAAGATGATTTAAAAGAGCGCAAAGTCAGTAAAGGGGATGACCTTTCCCGGAAAATTCTTGATCGTGTAAAAAAAATACAGACTATTCAGAATGCTCAGGAAATAAAAGACTTTTTACAAAAACTGAAAGCAGATCCCAATTTAACCCGGCAACAGTTACAGGAAAAACTGAAAGACTTTTCTGATGATGTATTACACCAGTTTATGGCGCTGGAATTAGCTGCAGAGTTTTTTGAAGATTTGGGAGACACGGAAAAAGCTGAGTTGTTAAGAGGCGTCACAGGGGAGTTTTTTAACAATAATCAGACTGCCATCAAGGCCGGAATTAATGTCTCTGAAGCCGCTTCTGAAATTTCAGAAGAAACAGGGTTTTCAGATATACGGGGGTTGCGAGAAGGCTACTCAGATTACCTTGAGCATGCTTCACACTATCTTGATAACGTCCAGGATCACAAATCATGGCATGCAGCTTACAATGCAATGGTTGATGTACATGGGCCGGAAAATTTTGAAAAAGCAGTGAATATTCAGTTGAAATTGCTAGCAACAGATTTAGGCTGCCTGGATCCATCAACGCCTCCGGAACGACTGAGAGCCATTATTAACGATCTTTCTGAATTAAAACAAATGGTCGGGCTTCATGATGGTTGTATTGAAACAGAAGAACAAATTGAGCGTATGTTCCCGGAAGTTAAGCTCGAAGAACAATTGTTGATGAAAAAAATGCTCGATTTACTTCAACAACAATGGGTGACGGAGGCTGACTTTGACAAGTTGCCAGATCACTTGAATGTCTCAGAGATCGAAGCACAGATATTTACATTGACCAAAATAGTTGGATTGGTACGAATGCTGCCGGAAGAGATATTTCCCACTATTGAAGCCAAAATGAATATGCAGGAAGCGGCGTCGGGTAGTCTTGATGGCGTCATTGAAGTGGAAGCAGGAGAAGAAATTGAGGGCTCTGACAGTGATTCTGGGTATGGCATTCTTGGCGATATTTCAGCTTCCCTGGTACCAGAGCAAGTATCAGGGGAGGCAGATGACAGACTCGTGCCTAATCTGGGTGCCCGTTCACCAATAAGGGCTAAAAACAGATAGTGTTAATTGCCTGAGTGATGAAATACGACAAGTGATTTTAATATAAGAAAGTAAGTGTCAGATAGAGGCCATCATAATCAGGAGTAAGTTAGGAAATGGAGCAAAAACATGGAATGGCGGGACGAAGTGCTAGCTGAAGTCGGCAGAGGGATGGGAGTGGACGGACTTGATTTTAGTGGATCAGGTGTTGTTAGTTTTGAGTTTGAAACACGTGGTACATTATTTATGGAGCTTCAGGAAGAAGGCATTCTGATGTATCTGGTTCGACAGATATCCCAGCATGAGCGCTTACCTGTATTCGTTAAATCTCTCAGGCAATCACATTATAAAAATAGTCTTCGGTTTCCATTACAGGTAGGACTTCAGGGGGATGATCAGCTGTTTTTCTGTCTTTTTCTTCCTGATGGAGAGTTCAGTAGACCTAATATTGAGAGTGCTATCCTGTTTCTTACTGAACAGTTTGACCAACTATTTTAATTAACTAAAAGAACCGGAAGATGCAAATTCAGATTGATAATCGTTAAATAACCTCTGGATGAGCTAGTCTGAATAGCAAGGGAGGAGAAAGCAGTCCCTCAGAGATTGTCTCTTAACCTTGGGGTATGAATAATGGCTGATAATTTTATTAACACCAGTGAATTAGTTGAAAAAACACTGGATACACCTCAGGAAGGTGGTTTTTCCACCCCGGAAGAGCCAGATGCTGAAGCCGCGGGTCGCTTTGAAGATCTTCTCACGGAACAGAATCCAGCTGAAATAAATGAGCCGCTAGAGCTGGAGGCCATTAATGTCACGCAGGAAGCCGAATCCGGAGCTCTGACCCTTGGTGATAAGGTGTTGCAGGGAATGCAGGGGCTAAGGGAGCAGGTGGAGTCCAAAGCGGATATGGTTAAATTACACCTGGAGCCGGGTGAAGCAATGAATATGAAGGATATGTTCCAAACTCAGATGGCAATGACCAACTTAATGGTCACCGAAGACTATATTGGCAAGATTGTCAGCAAGAGTACCCAGACCTTCGATACGCTTCTTCGAAATCAGTAATTTCTGTTTTTTGGTAATCAATGGAATCTGAATAGTCATACTTTTCAGATTTCGGTCGTTAAAACGTATCAGGGAAATACTTTTTAACAGGACAGGATTACCATCCAATGAAACAGGGACTTTTTCTCAGGTTCAGAATGATTGGGTTGCTTGTTATCAGTTTGGTACTAACTGGTTGTAAAATTGAACTCTATTCAGGACTTTCCGAGAAAGAAGGAAATGAAATGTTGGCCATTCTACTGGATGGCAGCATTGCTACTGAGAAATTGCTTGATAAAGATAAGATGGTCACGCTCATGGTCGATGGAGATGACGTTTCCAGATCGATTAAATTGCTGCGAAGTTTTGGTTATCCTAAAGAAAAGTACTCATCAATCGGCGATATATTTCCTAAAGATGGTCTTATTTCTTCTCCTATAGAAGAGAGGGCACGATACACCTATTCAATGTCCCAAGAACTTTCGTCAACACTGTCAATGATTGATGGTGTGATAAATGCGAGGGTGCATGTGGTCTTGCCCCAGGAGCAGGATTCCCTTACTGACGTGAATTACCCGTCTTCTGCTTCTGTGTTTATTAAGTACACTCCGGAACTGGAATTGGCGGGTTTAATTCCGAAAGTGAAAACCCTGGTGGCAAATAGTATCGAAGGTTTATCTCTGGATAAAATTAGTGTATCCCTGTTTCCAGCTTCACGTCTTAATATCGATGTATTATCCAAGCCAAGAATGGAATCTGTACTGTTTATTAATGTAAGAGCTGAATCAGCAGGTGGGTTGCGTGTGTTGGTTTATTCACTAGTGCTTTTTTTACTGGCTGCTCTTGGCGGTTGTGGATTTCTGTATTGGAATATGCAGCAAAAAGTCAGACGCAGAAAAAAGAGAAAAGTATCTGCAGGCAATGAATAGAGAATTTGACTTTGGAAAATAAAGATTTTCTTAAAGATTATGAAAATATCAATCTGTTTTCTATGGCAGTTGAGTTTAACCTCTATCCTGTTCGATATATTCATCTGAGTTGGCTTAGTAAATTAGAATGTCAGGATTTAATTGAGACGTTGAAGAGTAATAAATCTGCTCAGTTTTATTTATCGGAATTTTTGCTGGATAAATTCAGATTGAATGATGAATTTGATTACGAGTTCAGTTCGGTTGAGAAAAGAGTGGCACTTTCGTCTTCAGACGACTTATCACGGCTGGCCTTTTATCTTGGTATTATTTTAAATGAAAAATTAATCAGGGCATCAGTGCTTCGTTCAGAAAAAAAAGCGCTGGAGGCGTGCCTTGGCGAAGAGGCTTATCGATTTGCTGTAAAAAAAGCACAGTTTATAAGTCCTGCAACGAAACAATCGGGTCCTTGTTTTCTGATAGATTGGGATCATCTTGAACGCTTTAAACATTTTCTTACCATTACAGGCTTACATGTCATTGCCTGTGCTTTTTCTGGTACTCCAGTAGCATTCAGGAAACGTCTTTCTTTGAAAATGCCCAGACAATGGCAGAAGCATCTAAAAGATAGGAAAAGTTTTGAGTTGAATCAGGCTCAATGTATCCATTTAATGCTCAAAACACACCGAGAGGTGAACAGACAATGGCGACACCTGTTGTCCTGAATAAGGGGCAAATAACCATAGACCCGTCTACAAGGGTACTCAAAGCTGAGGATTATTCGCTCTTTTTGGAAGCTCAGGACATCATAGTCATGGCCAATGAACAGGCGGACGGTATTATTGATGATGCAGAAAAAGCTTATCAGCAAGAGAGAGAGAGGGGTTATCAAGATGGCTTGGATGTGAGCAAAATTGAGCAGGCTGAACAGATGTTGAAAGTTGTCAGCAGAACTATTAACTATCTCTCTGATGTGGAAAAGTCGCTGGCTGATATTTTACTGTCTGGCGTGAAAAAAATTATTGGAGAATTTGATCAGGAGCAGTTGGCTGTAAATCTGGTTCGAAATGCACTTCAGCATGTCCGAAATGAAAAACAGGTGACCATTCGTATACCACCAAGTCAATATAATATGGTGAAAGCAAAGTTGAACAGTATTCTTGCAGATTATAAAGGTGTTGGATTTATCGATCTGGTGGCGGATCCCCGGCTTTCTACGGGTGATTGCATCATGGAAAGTGAAATCGGAGTAGTCGATGCCAGTGTTGATGTTCAGCTAATTGCACTGCAAAAGAGATTTGAGAAACTAAAATCTACTATTTCCCTTAATCAATAAAATAAATTGACAGAATAATATGGTTGAAGTAAAGACTGGATCACAGTGGCTGCTATAATTGACGTTATTCAATTATTGGATAAATATGCTGTTAATAAGAATCAATCGTAGTTAATTAAAAGTAGACTACTATTGCAATATAAATCTTAATACTGCGTTAAATACTAATTTCACTGCTACATCCCTGAATTGACGATCTATTACGATGTTAACTAAATTACCCCCAGAGTTTTTGAACTGCGGTATTGGGCTGTTTATCAGAAAACCTGAAAAGTAATGACTTATGATGGTTATGTTTGTTGTCCATTGATGTGCATGATTTTGTTTGGTGTCAATAAGACATCTCTAGAAACAGATTACACTAACCGCGAAAACTACAGCTTCCAGACAGTTTTTTTTGACCCGTCCGGTTTATGCTTTTGCGCGTTTACCGGACCTTCACAGAGGTTGGCATAATGCAGGTCATTAAAGCCGATGTTGTAATCGTAGGTGCTGGCGGTGCCGGTTTGCGAGCAGCAATCGCAGTAGCAGAAAAAGATCCAAATTTAAAAGTAGCCCTTATATCCAAAGTTTACCCCATGCGCAGCCACACAGTGGCGGCAGAGGGTGGCTCTGCTGGTGTTATTCAGGATCATGATTCCCTTGAAAATCACTTTGTTGATACCGTTGCTGGTGGTGACTGGTTATGCGATCAGGATGTAGTTGATTATTTTGTTTCTCATTCCACGGAAGAAATGATCCGGCTTGAACACTGGGGCTGTCCCTGGAACCGGAAACCGGATGGTGATGTCAATGTCCGTGCTTTTGGAGGTATGAAAATAGAACGCACATGGTTTGCTGCGGATAAGTCCGGTTTCCACATGCTGCATACACTCTATCAAACCTCGATCCAGTATCCCTCTATTGAACGTTACGACGAATACTTCGCCACAGATATCATTATGGAAGATGATAGAGCGCAGGGTGTTGTCGCTATTGAAGTGAAAACGGGTGAGCCAAAAGTTTTCCTGGCTAAATCTGTCGTTTTTGCCACAGGTGGTTCGGGTCGTATTTTCCGCTTTAACACCAATGGAGCCATCGTGACGGGCGATGGTCATGCCATGGCTCTCAGGGCTGGCGCACCATTGCGTGATATGGAGTTTGTTCAATACCACCCAACAGGGCTACCGGGTTCTGGTGTTCTGATGACCGAAGGTTGTCGTGGAGAAGGTGGAATACTTCTGAATAAAGATGGCTATCGCTATCTTCAGGATTACGGTCTGGGCCCGGAAACTCCAGTTGGGCAGCCAAAGAACAAGTACATGGAACTGGGACCAAGAGACAAACTCTCCCAGGCCTTTTGGCAGGAGCAACGTAAGGGACGTACGATTGACACTCCCCTGGGTGACGCAGTGCATCTGGATTTGAGACATCTGGGTGAACAAAAACTCATGGAGCGACTGCCGCTGATTTGCTCTCTGGCGAAAAACTATCTGGGTGTTGATCCGGTTCATCAACCTGTACCTGTCAGGCCGGCTGTTCATTACACCATGGGTGGTATTCGCACAGATATCAATTGTACAACGGATCTGAATGGGCTGTTTGCAGCAGGTGAATGTGCCAGTATCGGAATGCATGGAGCCAACCGCCTGGGATCTAACTCGCTGGCTGAAACTGTCGTATTCGGAAAGGTTGCAGGAGAGAGTGCTGCTGACTTTGCCCGTCAGAACGTCATGTCTGATGAAACCAAATTGCTGGATCAGGCGCGCTCCCACCTGGCGCGGATCGAGAGTCTGCGCAATGCGAATGGAACCGAGAAAGCCTCGAGTTTGCGTCATGAAATGGTTAAGACCATGGAAGACAATTTTGGTATCTATCGTATTGGCGAAGAGATGCAGACGGGCCTCGACAAGATTTCTGAACTGCGTGATCGCTTCAGGAATGTAAAAGTTGAGGATAAGAGCAAAGTTTTCAATACTGAATTACTCCAGGCATTCGAATTGCAAAGCTCACTCATGGTTGCCGAATGCATGGCTATAGGCGGTGTGAACCGTAAGGAATCCCGCGGAGCCCATCAGCGAATTGATGGCTTTGAAGCCCGTGATGACAAGAGCTTTCTGAAGCACTCTGTTGCTTATCTGAATGGTGATTCCCAGCCTCGTTTGGAGTATGAGGATGTGAATGTAACCCGTTTTCAGCCTGAAGAGCGTGTGTATGGCGGCGCGGCTGAAAAGAATGCAGAAAAGTAAGGAAGAATTCTCCATGAGCGATAAAACCATAACCATCGAGATTCTGCGTTACAACCCGGAAGTCGATGACAAGCCAGCCTATGGCAAATTTGATATTCCTTACAATGATGATTGGTCCATGCTGGACGCCCTTGAGTACATCAAGGACGAGCAGGATTCTTCTCTGGCCTATCGTTGGTCATGCCGGATGGCTGTCTGCGGGAGCTGCGGCATGGTCATCAACGGTACGCCAAAGCTGGGTTGTGAAACATTTCTGAGAGATTATTACCCGGGCTCTATTAAAGTTGAGCCGTTGGCCAACTTCCCCATTGAGCGTGATCTGGTGGTCGATACAGATGATTTCATCAAGAAGCTCGAATCGGTTAAGCCTTACATCATTAATGCGATGGAAAAGCCTGTTGAAGAAGGTGTGAACAAACAAACGCCAAAGCAACTGGGTTTATATAAGCAGTTTTCCATGTGCATCAATTGCATGCTTTGTTATTCCGCATGCCCTCAGATGGGATTAAATCCACTGTTCACCGGTCCGGCTGTTATCGCCCTTGGCCATCGATACAACCTGGACTCCCGTGATGACGGTTACGATCAGCGCACTGAAGTTATACAGGGTAAAAATGGTGTCTGGTCATGTACTTTTGTCGGTTATTGCTCTGAAGTCTGCCCAAAAAATGTCGACCCGGCTGCCGCCATTAACCAGAACAAACTGCAGGGATCACAGGATTGGGCGCTTTCATTTCTGATGCCTCGCAAAGGAGATAAATGATGAGTCGTCGTCCCTATGTGCGTCCCATGAAGCGCACCTGGTTTATGGATCATCCTTTTTATCGTACCTACATGGTGAGGGAACTCACCAGTGTCTTTGATGGGCTTTATTGTCTTAATCTCTTTGTCGGCATACTGCAGCTGGTTAGTGGGGCTGAATCCTGGCAATCATGGCTTGATTTTCAGGCAAACCCACTGATGATTCTGTTTACCGTGATCACGCTGGGAATGACCCTCCTTCATACCACCACTTATTTTGGTATGACGCCAAGAGTGATGCCCCAGCAGATTCGTAAAATGGTATCAGATGATGTTGTGAACAAGTTGATGTATGCGGGGTTGGCTGTTGTTTCTGTGGTTATTCTTGCAGCGGCCATCATACTCTAGGGAGAATTGAGTGATGAGTAATAAACGACATATTGAGCCTCTGTTGTGGAGTCTGTTCGGTGCTGGCGGTACAACTATTGCCTTTTTCTTCCCGGCTCTGATTCTGGTGATTCTGGGTGTGTCACTGGGCGCAATAGCGCCTGAAACACTGTCCTATGAGCGGATGTCTGGCTTTTTTCTGGAAAGCTGGATCGGTAAAATAGCATTGTTGATCGCTCTGGTTCCATCCTACTGGGCATGCATCCACAGGATCTATCACGGATCTCATGATTTGGGTTTCCACCCGGGGAATGGAATCAAGTTGATGTGCTACGGCGGGACTCTGGTTTTGAGCATTGCCACTCTGTTGTTACTGGTTTAGCAATTGCAGTGAAGAGAAGCGTCTGGCTTCTCTTCACTGGTAGTTAACTTTTTGCGGCAATTTCTTTTCTGTAATTATTTTCTATTGTTCTCTCATTCTGTGTTTCCCTGACTTGTTGAGCCCAGTCCGATAATTTCAGCTCTTCTTCAAGTCGTTCTACTCTATCGCTGGCCATATCATATACAAGTTCAGACATGCTCTGTATGGCTTGCTGGCGGTTCGCTTTTTTCAGCTGGTGAGTCTCGATAAAGCCATCCATTGAGTCGCGTACAACCGCACCAATAGGGCTGTCATGACGGTCAGGCGACTGAAGCAGTATGGACAGAACCTGCAGTTGTTCTTTTTGGTCATCCGGTAATCTGGACGCCAGAATTGTAGCTTTCTCTGGAGCTTCCAGCTTCGCGAAATGATTACAGATAATACTCTGTGCCTGTTCTGAGCCAGAAATAACAGCCTGAAGTTCCTGAAGAGCGGCTGCAAATTGTTCTTTATCGTTTATATGCAGATCCAAAAGGGAGCTTACGCCAGGCCACTGCTCTGTCAGGATAAGATGACGAAGCCTGTTTGTATTGTCAGTAAAGTTGCCGTTTTCATTGAGATTCCTAATACTTCTGCCATTCAATGGCGTGTCAGACGTTTTTGCAGGTGTTCGGTCAACCTGGGTATTAATATCTGAATGGCTGGAGACAGATTGACTAGAGTATCTTCCTGTTCTGGTGACGGAATCGTTATTCTGACGGGGTTGAATACTGGCTGGAGGCCCATTGATTCCTGTTGGTTTGTCTGGCATGACACCTGTCCCTGGTGAATACTTTCAATAATGATCTGATAAAAAACGATCCAGATCGACCTTGTCTTCTGATCCGAGCTCTGACCGGATTTCACTGAGCATTTCCAGAGCCAGTGAAGCGTGCAGTACACCCCCCTCACACAAAGGGGCAGTTAAACCCTGGGCTGAAAGATCAATACTTCTCAGCCATTTGTTGATCTTCTGTGGCAGGTTGTAATATACATCACGGCGCATACAAAAATGAGCTTCATGATTACCATGCTCTCCTGAGACATGAAGATCAACCGTCAGAGCTTTTTCAAAATCTTTTTCATTTACTTCATAATCAATCTGTAGACTGGCAACAACATGGCCATCTTTAATACTTTCTATATGAGCCAATCGTTGATTACAGAAACTCATGACATATCACTACTGGTCAAAAAACGGATATTCTTCTTTGATAATAGCTCCATATCACTCAATGAGAGGGATAGAAAATGGTTAAATTAGACACTTCCATCGCAGATCTTCTTCCCAAAGCAGAGCTGCATCTGCATATTGAAGGCAGTCTTGAGCCTGAAATGCTCATGAATCTGGCAGAAAGAAATGGTGTAAAAGTACCCTACAGTTCAGTAAGCAGTATTAAAAAGGCATATAAATTCAATAACCTGCAATCATTTCTGGATATCTATTATGCAGGCGCCTCCGTGTTACAGACAGAGCAGGACTTTTATGATCTGACCTGGGCTTATCTACAGAAATGCAACGAACAGAATATTGTGCATACAGAGATTTTCTTTGATCCCCAGACACATATATCACGGAATATTCCATATGAAACAGTGATCTCTGGTATAGCCTCTGCCCTGAATGATGCTGAAAAGCAGTTGGATATCAGCAGTCAGTTGATTTTATGCTTTTTGCGTCACCTCAGTGAGGAAGATGCAATGCAAACGTTGAATCAGGCTCTTGAGTTTGGGGAAGGAATTGTTGGAGTTGGGCTGGATTCATCGGAACAGGGAAATCCGCCAGCTAAATTTCAGAGGGTTTTCCAGAAAGCCAGGGCAGAAGGATTGAAAGCAGTAGCGCATGCTGGTGAGGAGGGGCCAGCCAGTTATATCTGGGACGCACTACAGCAACTTGGTGTCGATCGAATTGATCATGGCGTTCGTTGTCTTGAAGATGAACAATTGGTGCAGTATTTGAAAGATCACAGGATTCCCCTGACGGTTTGTCCCTTATCGAATACCCGGTTGAACATTTTTGAGTCAATGGCTGAGCATTCATTGAAAACCATGCTGGATCTGGGACTCTGCGTCACTGTTAATTCAGATGACCCGGCGTATTTTGGTGGTTATCTCAATGAAAACTTTAACAGTGTTCAACATTCACTTGATTTGAATAATTCGGATATCTATCAGATGATCAAAAATAGCTTTCAGGCCAGTTTTCTTGATGACAGGATCAGACAACAATATTTAATGAAGCTAAGCCGGGAATATACTCAATTGACAGGAAATGAACATGTCTAAAACCATTGTTATCGTTGGAGCCAATCGAGGTATCGGATTGGAATTCTGCAAACAGTACCTTGCATCAGGTGAAAAAGTGTACGGATGCTGTCGTTCGCCAGAATCCGCTGAAGAGTTACTGGCACTGAAACAGTCGCATGGGGAAAAGCTGGAAATAGTTCCTCTGGATGTTACTAATAAAGCGCTGGTGAATAATCTCAGATTTGTGATCGAAGAGTCTGTAGATCTTCTGATTCACAATGCCGGGATTTACGGGCCTAGAGACGTAGAATACAGTTTAGTGAATGAAGATGAGTGGATGGATGTTCTGAAGGTAAATTCAATAGCTCCCCTGATGGTGATTCAATCTTTGATTGATAAAATAGATCAGGGCGGTGATAAAAAAATCATTCTTCTAAGCAGCCAAATGGCGAGTATTGAGGATAATCAGAAAGGAGGGAGCTATATCTATCGTTCTTCAAAGGCAGCTCTGAATGCCATAGGCAAGAGTCTTGCCATTGATCTAAAAGCTCAGGGTATCACCTTAGGCATGTTGCACCCCGGATGGGTTCAAACGGATATGGGAGGCCCCAGGGCATCTATCGATGTTAATACATCGGTGTCGGGGATGAGAAAAGTGATCAGTGAGATTTCATTAGAAGGAAGTGGCAATTTCCTGAACTTCGATGGAAAGCCTATTCCCTGGTAAGGTCAACCGACTCGGTGTAAATCCGATCTTGCTCATTTACATCATTTGTATTCAAGATCGGATATGTCTGGCTTTTAATAGGACTAGTAGGTTGTTTGCTGCCAGTTACCTTTATTGACCACGGGGCCCATACCAGTACCGGGTTTGGCTCCACCACTTTCTTCAACACTGACGATCAATTTGGCATTACTGAGTTCGTGCATCCAGTCTTTTGGTACTTTGACTTCCATTATGCCGGACTTGGGTAAGATGCCAACGGAGATAAATTCATTGTCTCCTTTGGCCAGCCAGAGTTCACATACTTTCCCTTCTGGTAAATCGTCGGGCTGGACGGTCTCAACATAGAGTTTTTCCTGCTTCATGGAAGCATTTACAATCCAGCCTGTCTGTTGTGCCTCGTTAGATACTACATAAACGAGATCCATATCAGGTAATTTGCTTTGTTGCTGCAGACTCACCAGTACAAAAAGGAACATACCCAGCATGGAAGTAAGTGTTGCTCCCTGCCAGAATCTCAGATTTTCCCAGAAACCCATACGAGCGGGTGTGATCTGCTTTTTAACTTTGTTCCATACATCCGCTGATGGTTTGACCGGTTGTAAAGATTCATTCAAAACATCCAGATGCTCACGCCATTGCTGCACTTCTGCCTGCACGTCGTGACTGACGGACATCAAAGATTCAAATCGTGCTTTGTCGTTTGCGTCGAGAATACCCAGCACATAATTCGCCGCCGCTTCATTCCGAACATCAGGGTCGGTTAAGTCTAACTGGTCATACATTCCTTAAGCCTCAATAAACCACGCCTTATCCAGGTTTTCACTGTTCCTAGAGGAACATCAAGCTGATCAGACAGGCCCTGATGCGTTACGCCATCAAAATAGGCCAGTTCCAAACACTGTCTCTGCTGGTCGTTCAGTACTTTCAAGCAGCGATGAATCAATGATTGCTCCTGTGACAGAGAAACCAGTTGTTCCTGGGAACGTCCGGTATCCTGCTGCAGATCCAGCCCTTCATCGTCCATAAATGGTTCTCTGTTAAGCTTTCTTAACAGATCAAGGGACTGGTTGCGGGCAATCGTATTCATCCAGGTCATAGGACTGGCTTTTAGCCTGTCGTAGCTCGAAGATGCCTGCCATACTTTTATGTATACCTGTTGCAAACAATCTTCAGATTGTTGCCTGTCTTTTACTATACGAAGAATCAGCGCGAATAGTTTCGCTGATGTCTGATCGTATAGTTTGCGAAGAGCTTTATGATCTCCCGCAGCACAACCTGAAAGGTACTCTGCAAGTGCCTGAGGGGAAGAAAGATCGGTCATCCGGTTATTCTACTTGTTGACTACCGGTGTACTCTACAGAAGCTAAGCCTGAATGGGTAATAAAAATACAGTCCAGTTGGCCGATATGCTTCCCGGAACCGGAAAAACACCTATTATTTTCCCTGTCGCTCAATATTCAAGATATTTCGGGGGTTGAATGCAGCAAATTATTCATGATTTTGTCCTTCTTTTTGCAGTGATTGACCCAATCGGAACACTGCTCTTGTTTTTATCGATTACGGGCAGTTTCTCTACTCACGACAGAAATCGTATAGCGTTGAGAGCTATTCTTTACAGCGGCATTATTATGCTGGTATTTCTTGTGATTGGTCAGTTGCTTCTGGGGGCTATGGGAATACGCCTGGTGTCCTTTCAGATGGCGGGTGGGATTATTTTATTCCTGTTCGGACTAAAAATGATTTTTGGAGATGATGTATCTCACTCTCATGACCGGGCTGAGCCAGGGCATGACATTGCTGTCTTTCCATTAGCTATTCCTTCATTGGCAAGTCCGGGCGCAATGACTGCTGTCGTCATTCTTACAGATAATCGACGATATGGTTTTGAAGATCAGGCTATTACTGCACTGGTATTGGTGGGGGTTCTACTCTTCACTTACTTCCTGTTGAGAATGGCAAATACTTTTCACAAATGGCTGGGAGACAGTGGCTCTGCCATTTTGATCCGAGTAATGGGTATGATTCTGGCGGCTTTGGCGGTGGAAATTTTTTTACAGGGTATTGCTGATATATCTACGTCACCCTCTACACATTTGTAATTGATGCCCAGTACAATCAGCCGATAGTTTCTATTACTGTGAACAAGGTTTTCAACTCATATGACGCCATTAGTGCAGTCGCTAAATTTTTTTTCCAGATACTGGTTCAGCCTGACCATTATTTTTGTAATAGCAGGCATTCCTGCTGAAATCTCGAGCTTCTGGTTGGAGGGCATTATTGGAGACGGTACTGAACAGTGGGTTAGTAGTGTCTCGGAGTTGATTGCTCAGGCAGCGTTTGAACCTTTGGCCACTGGTGCAGCCATTTTCTTTATTGCCAGCTGTGAACAGGAAAGTCAGTTGTCGATCAAGGGCGCTTTTAGCCGATCCTGGCTACTCTACAGCCAGCTGTTTATCAGTTATCTGGCAGTTACTTTTCTGGTGCTTCTGGGGTTCAGTCTGTACCTGATTCCGGGCATTTACCTCCTCTATAAATTCCTGTTTGTTGAATACCTGGTCGTACTGGAAAATCAGCATCCACTGGATGCTCTCAGGAACAGTTTTACCAAAACCGGTGATCATGGCACTTTACTCATTCCTGTAGTATCTGTTCTGATAATGATTTTGATCGGAGGGAATTTATTGATTGGTTCTCTTGTCAGTCATCAGGGTAATGGTCTGCCTGCCAGATTATTGGGTGCCATTCTTGAAGCACCTATAACGGCCTTTGCTACAGTGACAGGATTCAGACTCTATAGTCTTGTAATGAAAGCATCCTGAAGGCAATTGTGAACAGAGTTCATACCTTTAATTTTTCGAATAGAGTTGATTTTTCGAATAGAGTTAATTTATTGAACAGAATTTAAGCGACAGAGGTTCTCGAATTCTGCCATGAGGGCTGTGTAAAGGCTCTCTCTGGTTTTTGTGGGCGAGCCAAAATTATTTGATTCCAGAGCACCGGCCAGATCAACCAGTTTTTCTGCTCCAACAAGAAGTGCGCTACCTCTTATTCTATGGGCCAGATGAGTAATTTGCTGGTTGTTGTCCATGATAATTGCAGTATTAAGGTTCTCGAGATCTTCTTTTGTGGTTTTGAAAAAAACCTGAAGGAACTGATTCAGAATAACAGGATCTGATTCAATACTTTTGAGATTAGTTAGATTGAACATCAAATCCCCTCTTTGGTTGCTACCTGCTTTTTTCAGACTTTTTTGAATTTTCCCATAACCGCGTGTAGCGCTCTGTCAAAAATCTGATGACCTTCGATGATCTCTACAGTGCCTTTTTCTATTTCAATTTTCAGTTGATCACCTGCCCAGTCAGCGATTTTCATACCGGATTGATTGACGAAAATATAGTGGTCGGTGACTTTGTTGATACTGTCGAGCTTGCATCGCAGCCGGTGTGATTCACCTTCTCCGATAACCTCAACCCATTGTCCTGCGTATAAACCTTTTACCGGGAAATACTTCTGTATTTCGGATTCAGATTGCTCATTTTCTGTGTCCTCTTCTGAGGGTGTAGCGGATGTTTCCTGTAGGTATTCCTGTTCCTGTTCAGGTTTTGTTAAATGACTTTCAAGAACGATTTCATCCAGAACCCGATGAAAATTTTTGAGAGCAGTCATCCACTCTGAAGCTACGTCTGAATTGATTTCTGATTGCTCCAGTATTTCCTGTAATTGTAGATAAAGTGAATTGAGGTCAGAATCGCATAACTGATTGGGTTCCTGCAGGCTTCTGACTAATGTTTTTATCATGTCAACCCGTTCAGCCCAGTGAGCAGACAATTCATCACCGGATTGCAACGCTGTGATCATAGATGGGCGAATACCATCGAACAGCAACTCATGGATAGGCTCAGGAACAATAACTTCTCTGGTTAAATCGGTCAGAAGGTAATCTACTTTTTGTTTTACTTCTCGTGACGATAATTCTATTTTCTCCGGGTCAGTTTCCTGTTTTTGTAGTTCTTCAAGCTGAAAACGAAACCTTGAAAGTGATTCGTGGAATACTTCCGAATTTTGATTGCTGGCTGAAATGATCTGACGGACTGTGTTTTCAATCAATAACAGTACTGGTTTTCTCAGTTTAGGTTCGCCGGTAAAGAGCATCCCGGCACAAGTCATTTCATTAAGAATTACCCTGCCAGGATGGTTTCGATCTGTGAGAAAAGAATAATCCAGTATGGCTTGTTTAAGCACTGGAATTTGCAGTAGAGCAATGAGCTTTTTTACGTCATCGGGCAGTTGGCGATCATTCAGAATATATTCGAACAGCATGCCTACCAGGGTGATGAGATCTTCGTGTCGCCTTGAGAGCGTATTATTGCTGCCTCTTGAGACGAGCACTGATTTAATGGATTCTGTGAGATCATGGATAGAATTATGCTGATGATGTATCTCTACCTGTATTGTCGAGAGAACATCTGCCAGATCAATTGCTTTTACCTGTTGACTATCTGTTGTACTAATCCCATCCCGGGACAAAATGTTTTCAACGCGTGATAGCAAATTTTCAGCCAGAGAATCCATGAAGCTATTATCTTGTGAGGCAGAAAACGAAGAAGGTGCGGGTGAATTAGCCGTTGAGTTTTTTTTGTCACTGAAACAGTGTGGGGTAGAGCTTACAGACTGGTCTGTTGACTCAAGGTTTAGTGTTTCTTTTGATGTGCTCTTAAGATGAATTGAGTCAGAAAAAGGCGCGTGTTTAATGGGGAGTGTCAAACCAGTATTTTCCAATAATTGATCAGCCTCTTTCCACAGAGCGGAAACTTCACTGCCAATCAGTTCGGTAAAATAAAATAACAGCTTTTGTTCTATGTCAGTGCTGGTTTCGATCTTTGTCAGGGCTTGAGAAAAGCATTCGCAGATATGTTCAGCTGTGGATGGAATGGTTGCTGAATAATCAGGGAATGCCTTTGAAAAGCGTTGAGTAATGTTGAACAAGTACAGACTGTTCATTTTACCGGGCATTTGATCTGCAGCAGAAAGCCATGCAAGTTTATGATCCAGTTCATCATTTGCCATTAAGGAAAAAACAGATTCTGAATCCTTTGCTTGTGGTATATTCTGATCAGGAGCGGAACCAGTAATATTGGTTAAAAAATCTGAAGTGATTTCTGTCCCATATTTATGAAGTGATGTTTTAGCCTCCATAAGTCGCATAATATCCTGATTGTTTAATGCAGACTCCATTTGTTGATCTATAAATGCAGTCAGTTTGTCAGGGATTTCTGGCATTGCAGGCTCAAGGTGACTAGTGACCAGATGGCTCAATAAGTCACAGATCTGTAGGAGGAAGGAATCTTCCCTGGGCTGTATAGCGAATGGAATAATTTTATTCTGTTCTACAGACATCAGATTAAACTTCCATATTACATCCCTGAATCACAGATTCCGGATAGGGCTATAGTCGATTCTGAAAATTTACTGCTGTTTTTTTTCTTGTCATTCAAATAATTATAATTTCTGAAAAAAGAAAGGTTATATGGAAATCTTATAAGAGAATGATTTCTGACATCCATTCATAACACCATTATTCATAACACGCTCTAAAAAACACGGTGCTATTTTCGAGGTATATTTAGTAAAAACAATAAGTTAGCTGTGTCAGAGTGAGTGGTGTTATTCTTTCATTTCTTTGACTATCTCCTTTGCTTTTTCCATGGCTTTGTTGAAGCCTGATTTGAAAAGGCCTTCGCGAATCTGGCGTTGGAGCTCTTCGGGCGATATTTCACCTTCACTGGCTGACTCTTTCATGGAGATATTTTCTTCATCTTCCATCAAATCAGAGAATTTATTCGCCTGTTGAGCGTCAATTCGATCAACCGGTTTTACTGTTCCAATCTGGCCGGACGAGTCAAGAGGCAGGTTCTCAGCATTTTGATTAGTAATCAGTGTCATGTGTCTGTCTCCACTTATGATCTTTAACAACTGCTCAATTAAGGTTTAACGGCTATGCTGGTTCGAATTATTTCGTTCCTTAAACACTAGTGTAGATAATCATTACTACCCGTGTAGCGGCTTGTGGCAATACTTCCAAATCAGCAAGAGGCGGTCTGCTTATATGATCATATATAGAATTATTGCAATTGTGCTGACCTGCGCTTGTTCACTGTCATGGGCTGATAAACTCTCGAGTAGTCAGTTAAACCGGGCTGGTAGTGTTGATCCCGAATCACTTGACCCTCAGAAATTGCAGAGTAAAGCTGCCGGCGATGTGGCAAGAGATCTTTTTGAAGGATTGGTCTCTATAGGCCCGAAAGGCACAATAATCCCGGCGCAGGCATCTCATTGGACAATCTCTGAAGACAGGAAATGCTACCGCTTCACACTCCGGGATTCATTGAAATGGTCTGATGGAAAGCCTTTAACCAGCAATGATTTTGTTTTTGCGTATAGAAGAGCAGTGAGTCCAGCAGTGAAGTCACCTTATGCCTGGTACTTTAACGCTGCCGGAATCTCAAACAGCAGGGAAATCATCAATGGTGCTAAACCTTCAGAAGATCTGGGTGTCATTGCCATTGATAACAAAACAATAGAAATAGAGTTGATACAACCACTGTCTCATTTCCTGAATATGTTACCTAACCCAGCCATGTTTCCAGTACCCGAACATACAATAATAAAGCATGGAGATAACTGGGTTCGACCCGGAAAGTTAGTGTCAAATGGTGCATACACATTAACGGCAAGAGAAATTAATGAGCGGATTATTCTTGAGCGCAATCGGTACTACTGGAATGATGTGTCTACAAAAATAGACAGGATCAACTACCTTTTTACGGTGTCTCTGGAAGCCCAGTTGCAGAAGTATTCAGAAGGGGAGTTACATTTAACCAGCGGGATTCCGAATATTTACTATAAGAAATTACTAAAGCAGCGTCCACGAGAAACAAAGTCATTGCCACAATTGGGTCTTGAATATCTGGCCTTTAATTTGAACAGGGCACCTTTTGATGATGTCCGAATTCGCAAGGCATTGTCTTATGCTATTGATAGAAAAGTGCTGGTAGAAAAAGTCATGCCTGCAGATCAGCCTGTGGCTTATGGGTTGACACCTCGTTCTATCAGCGGTTTTACATTTCGAAAACCAGACTACGAATTATGGGGCCAGAAAGAGCGGCAACAGAAAGCCAGGAAATTACTAAAACAGGCGGGTTATTCAGAAGAAAATCCACTCAGATTCACTTTACTCTATAACAAAAGTGATCTGCGCAGACGAGAAATGCAGACACTGGCACGCTTGTGGGAAGCAGTGGTCCCCGTTGATGTTGTTCTGGTTGAACAAAGCTGGAAAAAGGCTCTGATCAACATTAGAAAAGGGGAGTTTGATATAGCCAGAGCCAATTGGCTGGGGGATTATGATGAACCTTCCGCTATGCTGAATATCATGATAACCGGGCATGCAGGCAATAAAAGTGGCTATGCCAGCCCAGAGTACGAACAACTTATGGAAGCATCCCGAAATCAGAAAAGTAACCGGCAGACGTTGTATCAGGAAGCTGAAGATTTGCTCATGACCGATATGCCCCTGATTCCGCTGTATCTTGAGACCAGTCATCATATGGTGAAACCTGCGCTGAAAGGTTATGACAATGACAACCCAATGGATATCCACTATTCACGCAACCTGTACTGGATGGGGCAATGATTAATAACCTTCTACGCTTATTGTCATTGTTAACCGTTTCAGCGGCCCTTTCGGTATGGGGCGCATTGCCAGATAAAGTGCTGACCGTGGGAAATGGTGCCGAGCCTGTCAGCATTGATCCCCACCTGTTTCGCGGAACGGCTGAAGCCCAGATTCTAAAGGATATGTTTGAAGGTCTGGTCGTCCTTGAAGACGCCGAAATCCGGCCTGCAAATGCTTCCCACTGGCAGATTTCCAATGATGGATTGACCTATGTCTTTTATTTGAGACCGGATCTCAAGTGGTCTGATGGTTCCAGGCTGACGGCGACAGACTATGTGTACAGTTTCAGACGAGCCATTAACCCTGATACCGGAACAAATTACGCATGGTATTTTCGCACAGCGACCATAGGTAATGCAGCGGATATTCTGGAAGGTAATCAGCCCGTTGAAAACCTGGCTGTGAAAGCCATTAATGATTACCAATTGGAAATAAGGCTTGAAAAACCGATTACCTATTTTCTGGAGTTGCTGGATTTCCCTGTTTTTTTACCCGTGCCAGAATCAGCTATCGAGCAATACGGTCAGAACTGGGTCAAGGCAAATCACTTCAAATCCAATGGTGCGTATAAACTGAAAGAATGGCTGATCAACGACAAACTGGAATTGATACGGAATACACATTATTACCGTAATCAGGCTACTCATATTGATCGGGTAATTTATCTTCCTACAGGTGATCAAAATGCGGAATTAAATCGTTATTTAACGGGGGGAATTGATATCACTCTGGGTATACCTATAAGCCATTATGAAAAGCTGGCTAAGGAACGTCCTGAAGAACTAATAGACACTCCTCGTTTATCATTGAATATGCTGATGTTTAATTGTACGAATTCACCAACCAGTCATGCCAGCCTTCGTAAAGCTCTTTCGTACAGTATCGACAGAAGTAAGCTGGTCCTGCTTGATCCTTCGAAAAATACGGTGCCTCTTTATCTGATGATGCCTCCCATATCAAAAGGGGCTTTGCGGGAATTGCCTGATTATGCCAGTTGGACTCAGATAGAGAGAGAGAATGAAGCAAGGCGGCTGTATGGTCAGGCCGGGTATAATAAAGACAACCCTCTGCAGCTCAGGTTGATGACCAATAACCGCTTAAGTAATTCACAGCGTGCTACCGTTTTAGCCCAGATGTGGGAGAAGGTTCTGGGTGTCCGGGTTACTATTGATAAGTATGAGTGGATTACCTATGTGGATAAATTGTTCAAAAAAGATTTCCAGATTGTAATGTCTCCCTGGTTGGGAGCTTACGACGACCCTTCGGCTTTTATGGAATTAATGGTCAGTGATTTTCAAAGTAATGCGGCCGGTTTCAATAATCCGCGTTATGACGAACTGGTGAAAAGAGCTCGTATAACAAAGGGGCAAGATAGGGTGGCACTGTACCAGTCCGCTCAAAATATACTTCTGGACCAAATGCCGGTTGCACCGTTACATACAATAGGCAGTTTAAAGCTGGTCAAGCGCAGAGTATTGAATTACCCCACAGAAAATCCATCCGGGTTCTTTTTAACACGCAAGCTGGATGTCAATCAGTGACTGACATGGTTCATGTCCAGAGTGAGTCACTGGTTTTCCAAAGAATTCAATACGGGTATAAAGCACTTCATACCTCCGCCGACATCTTTCTTTAGTATTGTCGGGAGATTTCCATGAGCGGTGAACACTTTACCTTGACCATAAGTCAGAGCACTACGGATACCGGTGATTTTGCTATCCATATGAAAGAGGATGGTAAACAGGAGCAACTCCTGGTTCATCTTCGGTTTATGTCCTTACCCATGTTTGACGAGGCTTACCTGGATGACCTGGTGGGTGTAATGGCCAGAAAGCTGGCTAAGAGAGTCATAGAATGGCGTGTAGCGCCAGAAGATCCACAGGAAATGCAGGCTTGTCAGGATGAAGCCCGGGCGGTCGTAAAAGAAGCTCTGGATCGAATGAAAAAAGGCTAGAGTCTGTTATCTGTCTGATTCTACCGTTTCGCACTTTCACACATTCAACGGGAAACTCCTAATAGGCTGATGACGCTTCAGCCATTAAGTTCAGGCGTTTTCCTGAAGAATGATGTACAGCCATGGACATGACCCGTTTCGTAAACACTTTTGGTCGCTATTTGCGACAACAACATGGTGAAAAAGTACATAAGCTTTCTGTGAATGCATCGTTCACCTGCCCTAACCGGGATGGAACCAAAGGTATCGGTGGTTGTACTTTCTGTAATAATGCGTCCTTCAGTCCTGCCAGCACTCAGTCTGGCAATATTGCGCAACAGATTCTTTCAGCAAAAGAGAAAGTTATAGCGAGAACCGGTGCCAGAAAGTTCATTGCCTATTTCCAGTCTTACAGCAATACCTACGGCTCACCTGCTGACCTTAAACGTTATTATGATGAAGCACTTGCTCAGCCAGATGTTATTGGGCTGGCGGTGGGAACAAGACCTGATTGTGTGCCTGATCCGGTCCTGGAACTGCTGGCAGAATATCAGGATAAAGGCTTTGAGGTGTGGCTTGAACTGGGTTTGCAGTCCAGTTTTGACAGCACATTGAAACGGATCAACCGTGGCCATGGTTTAGCTGAATACGCCGATGCCGTGTCTCGTGCCAGAAAATACCACCTGAAACTCTGCACGCACCTCATTATGGGCTTACCGGGAGAAGCGCCAGAAGATACCCTGACCAGTTTTGACAAGGTCATTGAATTGGGTGTTGATGCCATCAAAGTACATCCCTTGCACATTGTTAAAGGCACACAGCTGGCGCGACAGTGGCGAAAGGGCGAGGTAACCGAACTGTCTATGGAGTCCTACACCGATGTGCTTGCAAAGCTGATTCGAAGAGCACCAGACGATCTCTTATTCCATCGCCTAACCGGTTCCGGAGAAAGACAGTATCTGCTGTCACCTGAATGGGCCATGCACAAATGGGATGTACTGGGAATGCTGTATCGTAAGCTGGAAGCTGGTTGTCTGACATCCAATTAAGTCGGGAATTTTACCAATTAAGTAGGGAGTTATTATAATTAGTCAGGAATTCATATAGTTATATTGGTAATTTTTGCTGAGTTACTGTCTATATTGCTTGGTAGGTGTATGGTTAATTTCAGGCCGCACACCGAAGATATGATGAAGCGGAAGGATTGCTACAATCCGGAAGAGATTGAATTACTATAATTGAAAGTCACTCCTGCCGATATTCTCCTGTGTTTTATTTTATTTTGGAGCTTTGGCTCCTGGTAATTCCTGAGCCGCTCTGTCGAAAGTGAAGGAGCCACCAAACTCTTGCCCTTGCTTCTCGATCACACTCCGCCCTTTATTGACAATGAGACAATCAGAAAAGTCCGCCTCCTTCCCTTTTATTGTTTTCGCGTTTTTATAATCACTCAGAGCTTTCCAGACAACTTGTCCGTTCTCAAAACGGAGGTTTGTTTCGTGAAAAAGCGATAGAATAGTCTCAATTATCTCAATCTTACCCAGCTGGTACTTTTTCCCTTTCAGGGTCCAGACCGTCTCTACCAATACCGCATCCGTCACCAACACCTTCTGTTCGCCCTGAATAAGCCGTGTGGCTTGTGCTGACTGAGTCACATCATCTTCAAGCAAATACCTGAGAAGCACATTTGTATCAATCGCGATCACTGCACAGCACTCTGCAACGAATCATCATCAGAGATATCGAGCTTGGTTTTTACGTGCTTCAGGGCACCTCTTGCAGCACCGGTTGTCTTCTTGATCAGCGTAATATGCCCGTCGGCTATAAAGCTGTCGATCTCATCTCCTGGCTGTATTCCAAGCTCATCACACTGACCTGCGGGTATAGTGATTTGCCGTTTTGAACTCAGTTTTGGCATAGGGAGGCCTCTTTACATGATTGGCATGGTAAAGATAGAGTGTTTCTTTACTATTCGCAACAAGTAAAGAAAGAATGGTGGGCATGGAACCTGCAATTCTCTATAACAAGGATTTTCACCCCTCCGATAAGAGCCATTAGGAAATGGCTCTTATCGGTTACCGAGCTGTAAACACCATAAATTCCCAACTAATTGGATAGATTGTTCGGGGAGACTGTTTTAAAAATCCCCAACACAATTAGATTTACTGAATTCAAACGAATGTTTGAATTCCTTTGTTACCAAGGGGTTGAGGGCTGGTAAAATCCCCGACTTAATTGGATGCCTGACATGGTTGTGAGATTGTGAGATAGACAATAAAGTCGGTAAATAGTGCAATAAAGTCGGTAAACAGAACATTGGACTCGCTTAATGAAACGGTATAATACGGGTTCTGGCGGTTATTTGTAACGTTAACCAGTCTTACGTTTGCCAACTAAATTATCAGCGTGTATCGCGATGTTTGCACCAATAGCCTGATTATACAGGCTACTCATTTACCAACACGAATACCCATCTCTCATAAGCGCATTATAAAAATACTACGGATACTCTTATTGAGTAATTGAGTAATTGAGTGATGTGAAACTGTAGTGATCAATATTCCAGTTCTGGTACTATCACTGGCTGTGCGGGTACTAGAGAATAACAAGGAGTTTGCCTGAATGAATGTTTTGATCTCGGCCACCAATGCCTTCTGTGAATGGATGAAACTGGACTTACCCCGTATTCCAAGCCCGGATGGTAAACGAATTGGTACTCAGTCCATAGTCACCGATGCCAATACGGTAAGCTGGCAGGTTCACGCTGTTCAGCGGCGGGATGCGCTCAAAGGTTCCACAAGAGATGTGATTGCCGTGGAAGCCCGGAGTCGTTACGCCATTGTTTTCTCCAACCCGGTCTTTGAAACAGAGCAGGATTTTATCAATGAACTGGAACAACGCTGGTGTTTAGAAAGCGTGCACATGTCTGTAGACAGCGGCGCGATTACAGAAGATTTAGTCGAGCCTATGATTAACCGGTTTCATCAAATTCCCATGGAGCTTATATGGGTCAGAAATACGGATCTCAGTGTTAACGCGCACGTCAGTGACACCGAACAATGGCTGCAATCCTACTATGAGAAATATGGGGTTAACACTCTGAATCAAGAGCAGGAATTTGAACTGGGAGTTCACGTCAATCAGTTCCATAAAAAGGTCAAAGTCCCCAATGGGTACGAAAAGTTTTATCCCATGTCCCGCATGCTGGATGACTGGCTTTATCGCTTTGCTAACAGTTTATCGCAATGGGATTACCCCAACACTTCAGAAGGGGATTTCCCTAGCCCATATCTATTGCAAGGTGTACCGAAATCAAAAAAAATGCCTGTAAATATCGCTGATCTTTCTGAAAACACCTTGCCAGATAATGTAGTGAGTCTGGAAGCAGCACGGAAGAAGCAGAAACTAAAATAGTTGGTTTTTCTGCTGTTAACCAAGACGGGAATGTTTTTTTGTATAAAGCAAAGACAGCTTATGAGCGGCTAAAAACGGGCGGTGAGGGTTGTGCACTTTTCTTCACCTTCTGCTCTGAGCTGGCTGATATTCAGGGGCAGGCAGCGTTGCAGTGACCAGTTCAGTCTGACGGCGGCTTTGTGCATTTTCTGGAACGGTTTGTGCAACAGACCGAGTCTTTCGCCGGTCATGATAACCCTGTTTCTCTGCTCATCACTCACATATTTATAACTTAATAGCATTGGGCAGAATGGTTCTGGCAAAGTCACCGGAGCCATCTTTATCCAGAAGGATATCAATTTTCTGGTCACCAAGCTGCTGATGCAAATCTGCCAGAACATTCAGCTTATCAGTAAAGCCCAGCTTTGCCGAGATGATCAGCAGATCAATATCGCCGCCTTTTTTATCGGCATCAATCCTTGAACCGAACAACAGTACTCGCGCCTGCGGGTCGTAGTGGTGAATGCAGGTTTTTATGGTTTGCTGTTCCTGTTGGGTAAGTGGCATAGTGGCTGTCCTTAGAGTTCTTTCAGCTGACTGGGTAGCTCAATGCCTTGTTTACATGCCGTGTTGTAGACATGCTGAATATAGCGCTCACGGTTGTCGCTGTTGTTGTCAAGCTGATTAGATTTCAGCCACTGCCGTAAAGGGGCGGACCGAATTATCACCTTGATAAATACCTGCTTGTTCTTTTTGCAGCTTGCTTCCATGGCTATTGCACTGTCCTGCCATTCTTCCCAGCTTTTTTTGGTTCCCGAAGTATTGTCATCGATGGTGATGGCATCAAACTCCTTTTTGTTTGGACACCAGGAATAAAGCACTGTCGCAAACTGTAATCTCAGTACATTGGCATAAAGAAAGCGCAAAGGGATAAAGAGTGGCAATAGCAACAGTTGTAAAAGGCTTCTGATCATAGGTGTCGTTGTTCATATCAATGGTCTTCTGGTTGAAATATTGCTCCCGTATTCCTGCGTGGGTGCAGCCTGTATTCCCACGGCGACCGTGGGAGATAGTCAAAGTCGCGCTGTGCCCCTCGGGTATAACCCAACAACAGACGACAGATTCAGAGTTCTCCGGCGAAGGCTTTTTGGCTTAAGGAGTTGAATAGTGAATCCAGTTCTGAAGTCGAGCTATACATTTTTTTCAATCGACCATGAGTAGCAAGTTCAATTTCTTGATACTGGTTTTGCTCTTCAACAGGAGGAATCAGTATTTTTACATCCTGCATCTCCTGAGCATTAATATTAGCCATGCCGACAATGCTTTTACACATGTTCACAAGCGTTTTTTTACCGTGCTTTGAGTTCAGGTAAGCAGAAATATAATACAATGGCACTGACTTAAGCCTTCTTACCTTGATATTCTAAGAGTCTGCGCGCCTGCGCCCTTGGGTGTTGAAGTCTTTTATGGGGTTTTGGCCGTCTTTTAATCGCTCTCGGTTCTTTTCGCCCCGGTCGATCGTCCACGATATGTTCCGAAGCAATTTGCACCATACTGTCAACCAGTGTTGATAGCAATTCTGTTGTCGCCTGTAGCAGAAGCACGTGAAAGACTTGAATGGTTTCCTGAGCCGCTTTAAAGCTTATTTGTCGTGGCAGGTTTTTGAGCTTTACTGCCGCTCGTGCCATTAATGAGCGTATCAAATTATAAACCAACAGGTGCACCGTGATTTCCTTCCTGACCATTTGCGGAGTCTTGCAGCGCAGTATATCCATCGCCATAAGGGATTTGATGGATCGAAAATCCAGCTCTACATGCCAACGTGCCAGATAAAGACTGACTATCTCGGATCGTGGGTATTCCTCTGCGTTCAGCAGGGTAGTAACGATTATTCGTTTTTTGTTTTTAATCACTCGGACAGTCAATTCTTTGGGCACCCATCGCTGGTAGTACTCACGGCTCATCCAGCTTGGGCGGGCTGGTTTTAACAGACGTATTAAGCCGTCTTTCTTTCCCAGTTTCTGGTCGCATTTTCGGAGATCAACGTGCCGGGCACCATTTTTTTCAAATACAACGTCTACGCCACCTAATTGCAGCAGTGCTATCAGGAAGTAATTCTCAAAAATAGCATCACCCAGCAGGATGTCGTTGGTTTTAAGATGGCTCAAAAGCTGTCTGAACAAAGCAACTTCCCCCGTCTTTTTGCCTTTGCAGGGAGCCACTGCGTACGAAAGTATTGCGCCACTGCCCAACACCGACAGAATTTCTATTCTCAGCAGCGGATTTCCAACCCCTTTTTTTGAGCACCATGTTGAGGGTAAGCACTTTGATTTTCAGTAGTGTCTGGCATCGAAAGCGTAGAGCCATCCGTCATAATGACTCGGCGATTATGCCATGCCCATGACTCAGGGCTGGCGCTGTCCAGATTGTCTCCTGACTCCGTCAAAAGAGCTTTGATGCTGGGTTCCGTAAGTCGCAATCTGGCCTTGCAATATGCGCTGTTGCGGGTCGTATTCGCTTTCTTCCCCATAGCAATTTGATCTCTGGCGTCAGAGATTAGGGTGTTACGGCAGGACTTATTTTCGCCTACAACCTGCTGCATAAACAGACTGAGGGTTTTCAATGGTGGATAGTTTCTAACTCTACTGCCAGTGTACTGAGACTGGAAATTTTCAAGATTATCCTGAGTAAGCACGCTGGAAAGATTGTCGTCACCTGTCTGTGCGTACTGTTTAAGGAGATCGGCAGCAAGGTTGAAGTATTTTGGGCTAAACTTGGTCATGGCTTGCTCGGGGAGAGGAAATATACACGATATTTATAGTCGATTTTCTTCTTAGGCAAGCCTTGTTATTTCTGGGTTGGATTCCTTAAGTCAGTGCCATTGAAATATAATATGGGTTGCCCTTCCCATTGACTCTTCCTCGAATCAGGTAACCAGCCAGTGCCATCGGATAATCAAAATCATAGACTGCCGTCTTACCAACCAGCTCACGAGAGTTGGTTCTGTTGAAAACCATATCCCCTTTCTTAGCAAGATATTTGGGCTTGTCCTTGTCTGATAAATCAACGTACTTCAATGAACGCAGATTCCATTTGCCTTCATAGGTAATGTTACCCATTCTAAGTACAGGATATTCACCATTAGTTTCTGAAGCTTTTGCAGACGTTCCGTACTTAGCCTCTGACAGTAAATCTCGGATCGTGCCTATAGGATACCCCTTCGGGTTAGTCACCGGTTCACCAAACATATCCAGAAACACGCTGCGGAGGAATTCGTCGGCGAGGCCGATGGCCTGCTGACGTTTCTGGCGTAGCTGGTCGGCTTTATCCAGAATGGCGGCGATGCGTTTTTGTTCGGGCAGTGGGGGGAGTGGGATTTTCTGACGTGAAATTGTTTCATGCCCAAGGTGCTTTTGAATCCCGCCTTTCATCTGGCTCTGAAGTAATTTTTGAAACACATCAGAAGCAAGCATCAAATACAGGTAGTCACGATCAACTACGTTTAAATCGAAGGATATTTTAAATAAATTGTTACTAAGTATTCCATCCTTACCTTTAAAAACACGGCCGGGGCTACCAGTGTTTGCCATGACAAGATCATCACGTGTTATACCAATTTCATTTTTTAAATACGGAAAAAAAACACACACAATCAGCCTGTCCAGAACTATCCTGTAAGGGGTGTGTGGCTTGAATAATGTCAGGCATGCAGGTTGTGAGCCACTGGAAACCCGTAGCGATCCATCTTCGACCAGAAAGCATCCCAATAACCCGTTGACTTCGCCAGAGCTCGTAATGTTAATAGCATTGACGCCCCTTGTTCCTTCCATCGCATGCCTGACTTACACATGCGCTGCTTAACCAGCGTTTTGCAAGCAGCTTCTGTTACACCAGAACCAATTGGTAACTTGTTTTCCAGCGCTTCTGGATAAATCATTTGGTGCCAGTGATTTTTGAAATAAGTTCTGGCTTTATCCAGTTTTTCTTTAGAAACAAGACGTTTATTCCCGGGAGCTGCTTTCTTTAATTCCAACCATAAACGTTTTGCCTTACCAGGGGTGTTTTTTAATTCGTGCAGTGTTGATCTTAACCAGGCTTTGCGTTCATTCTGCATTTTTTTACCCGGATATATAGCTTCTGCCGCTTCTGCCACATATTCGCTAACGTGATAAAAATCCAGAATTTGAATCGATGTAACAGGCTCAAGAAACGTTCAATTATCTGGCGCCCCATCAGCAACTCCAACGTAAGTGGCATCAGGAAAACGAGACTTCATTTTCTCAATGTCAGAAGAGAACCGCCTTATAAAAGTTTCTTTTCCGTATTCGGGGGCAGCGGCAGCGTACACCGTGTGCATTCGATTTCCTTCTTCATCATAAAGCGCAATAGTTCCGCACATTGCAATTCTGTAGCCCTCTTTATAAAGCAAGTTTGCACCATCCAGCCCGGCTATGTTCCCGTCAATAGTTGGGAGCACTAAAGTCCTATAAAAACTTTATTTTCCTGCTCCACATATGGCTATTCATGAGATAGGAAGGTATCCCAGAACAAATCGCTGTTCTTTGGGCAATAAACAAATGCAATATACAAGATTTAGTCATATCTCTACTTTATAAGGCACGTCTGTAGCCCTGTAAACATAGGGAGTAAGCAATACAACTATTGGCGGGAACATAGCCATCCAGCCCCAAGCTAACTGTGGCTACTGGCTCGGGTAAATCCGGTAATTCATAAGTCCAGGATTCTTCTTTGGCCTGAGCAATACTGGCAACAACTTCTGCCAGGTCTTTAGCGGTTCTTCGATGGATTTTACGTCCGTGGTTTCTTAGAAAATCTTGCTCTACTTCAGTGGAAGGCATGTGGGCAAACTTCCAACTGACCATGCAGGCATGTCGCGGGGTTGAATTAACAACAATTCGTGCAGATTGATCAAGGGGACAATAAATAGCACCGCCTTCACGACTTTGATAGATAAAACGATTGACCCTAACCGCTCCCCATGGAGTTTCATAAACCTTCAATTCTTTTTTACTTTTACTGGTCAACCGAACATTGCCAAGCGTAATGGGAGAACCGTCAGTATCAAGCCACTCAAGTTGCTTTTTTGTTCCCAGTTGTCCCGCTTCATTTAAGGCATCTTGCAAATGATTTTCGAAATCCACCATTGAGCGATTGTGCGGGATTTTGATAACGATTTCTGTGATTTCATCGTTGGATGAAAGGACTGAGCTGTACATATTTCTCAACGCCAAAAAGCCTATACGACCATACTAGTGTAGTCGTTATTCTTGACATTGTTTAAATCACACACCCCCTGTAAGTAGGTTTTCTTGTGTGTTTTTACCAAATGTCTCGTACTCCTGAACTTCCAAATGGCTTTCATGACGAAGATTTTCAAGATAAAGCTCGTCATGCATCAGATAACAAAGAATGCATTAGATTGCTTGGTCTGCAGGGTCTACGCATCAAATAAGGAGTATTGTACTGAGTAATTCTTCGAGCTTTTTGTTATCCCAGCCAGCAGCCTGACGCTTAAGCCTTATGCTGCCTTTCGTATCCGTGTCCTGTGTATGAATATTGGCTCTACCTCAGATTGTGTGGGTAAATTTCAGCGATTCACCCCTCTTGGATAAAGATCAAGGCCACCACAATGAAAGTAAATTGCAGTTTTGAACCTTTCTCTGTTTCTGTAGCCGTAGGCTCGACCCTTGAGTCGCTGTATCTTTCCATTCATGCCTTCTGCACGGCCATTGTCGGCTTTCAGAACTATTGCGTTAATAATTCCCCACAGGTGTTCTTTGATCATCTTGGCCACTTTACGAACAGGTTCAAGCCGACACCTCAGTGCCCAGCTCAGCCACCGTTTCCATGCCTTGATAGCCCAAGCTCGTGATGTGTAATTCCACAGTGTCATCGCCATCTCTTTGATGGCCCAGGCTCGTGCTGTTTTCAGCTTTGAATCACGCAACGGCTCGAACGCTTCCCACTTTTCATCGCTCATATTTTCAGGATTTGTTAGCCAGTCAAACCGGGTACCTTTGAGTAAGTCTGACCCTGTAGACATAAGCGCTTTATGCTCTTCTATGCGAACTTTATTGACCGCATTGCCTAAGTACTGGGCAACATGGAACTTGTCAAATGCTATTCGCTCCCTGGCTTCTGGCACATGCAATGTGACTGCCTTGATAAAGGGCTTCCACATATCCATGGTAACGCATTCAATACCGGCTTTCTGGTCTGGCGTCAGGGTCTCAAAGTACTCATTGAGGCTGTCAGCTTTATGGTTGTCTGCCAAATGTAAAACAATGCCTTTTTCATGATCTGTAACCACAGTGACGTACTCACGCCTCTTCTGGAATGAGGTTTCGTCAACGGCTAACCGTTTGGGATTGTCGTGTACTCTGCGTGCCAGACCTCTCGCTACTGCACGCTGTTGGATACCGTCGATGGCATTCCAGCTAAGCTTCATTTGTTGGGCAACTGCACTGGTTGTTGCCTCTTTCAGCCAGTCAATAACAAGTGCTTCAAACAAGGCCGTAAAACCAGAGTTCGGTTCAGCCCATGGAACCTGTATTGTTTTTACACCGTGATCGGAACATTGTGTACGCGGAACATCAGCAATAAGGATGGTTTGAAACTGGCAGGTATCTAGATGCCGCCACTTCTTCTGACGTCGATCGTAACCCGGAGAGGGTTTATCACAAACACTGCATTTAGAAGCAGGGCGATCTCATTTGACAAACACCAATCCTGTTGCATATTCAAAAAGCTAGCTTTAAAAACTGAATTTTTGAGAAGTACAGGAAATTAGGCTTATTTTGGTACTTTTGTGTGCTGAATAATTAGCCAAACAGAGAAAGTTAGTGCCAAATGAGATCGCCCTGTTTAGAAGGCTTTTTGCCATCATGTTCGAGAAAGATTTCGACTTTTCCTTCAGTAATGGAGAGTTCCACGTGAGCGACATGCCACGGAGTTTCAACGCCAAGTATTTTAGAGTAGAGTTCTTTATCGCGCATGTCGGCATCCTTGCCTTGAAGTGTTCAATATAGATTAAATCACCCACTAAAATTAGGGAAGAGCCACAAAGTTCCACTGAACAAAACCTATAACGATTTGATGGTTAACTTTCTGGAGTACATTGAGTACAACGAGAAAGGTGAGAAATGTTACAACAACAACTGGGTCGCCAGCCTACGCATAGGTCGAAAGCGCTGCATGTCTATCATGAGAGGAGGGCGAGCTAAATGGAAAATTGAAAATGAAACCTTTAATACGCTGAAAACCCAAGGCTACCAACTTGAGCACAATTACGGCCATGGCGATGAACATCTTGCCAGTAATCTGGCGTGTTTAATGTTCCTGGCTTTCCTGATTGACCAGATAGAACAGTTATCCTGCCCTTTGTTTAACAAGGCATGGAAAGGGTGCCGTGCCAAAATAAAATTGTGGGAATGCATTCGCAACCACTTTAATAGATTTGCCATAGACACATGGTGTCAGGGCGATCTCATTTGACAAACACCAATCCTGTTGCATATTCAAAAAGCTAGCTTTAAAAACTGAATTTTTGAGAAGTACAGGAAATTAGGCTTATTTTGGTACTTTTGTGTGCTGAATAATTAGCCAAACAGAGAAAGTTAGTGCCAAATGAGATCGCCCTGCACATGGTGTGAGCTACTCAAGGCGGTTGCCTATATGAAATCAAAGAATAAACATAGGCCAATCACTCATATTCGCAGTCTGATACCTGACACGTCATAACAGGAAGGTAGTGCCGGTTTTCAGCGTAGATGATTGACTCCCAAGTCAGCTTATTAGCTGAAAGGTATAGTTTTGTCTTCTAAAGTTAAGGGTATGTTTTTGAAATAGACCTGTTATCGTCGTGTATTCAAAGGGAGTGGCTGATAAATACCCATGGCAAAACCTGGTCTGTCAGCTGGCTCGGTACTCAATATCTTTTTATCAATGGAGGACTGCAGATGGCTGGTATTTATAGGGGGTGTAACAGTAACTCCCAAGAGGATACTCAAGCCTTTGCAGGCTTCAGTTTCTGCTTCTGATATCAGTGCCTGTGATATTTTTTGCTGCTCTTTAGCGGCTCCCGGTAAGTTCATATTTCTTTGCCTGTGGAGTTTTAACCAGGCATTGGTCTCGTAAAGTCGTTCGAAGCCTGCACGACCCGAATACCGAATCATGGCTTTCGACAGGATGTGTTCAGCCTGCTCAAAATCCCATTGATAAATGGCACTGTCAACCTGATCAATTGCTTCAAGGATTCCTCGGATAATCGGACGGGCTATGCTGCCTTTTACTGGTTTTACGAGTTGCATTCCATGGAGCCGTGCCGATGCATCATGATGGTTTTTTTCCGGGTGTTCAGACATGGGACAAACACTCGAGCTGGCGGCAGACGAGCTCATCACTTTATCTCTCACTGACTTTTCTGTGTTCGGTTGCAGGCTGTCGTCTGGCTCGAGTTCAGGTTGTTTTTCTTTGGCTGCCTTTCTCTTTGGTTTTCTGGGTTTTGTCTGTTCGGAAGAGTGCTCGGTGATTTCTTCCTGAATGAGCACCAGCATGGCATGGACTTTTAAAATATTTCCTTCGTCCTCGATATAATCTTCGGTTCTCTTGAGCCAGTCTTCGCAAGTGGATTTGGCTTTTTGCCATTGTTGAGTTTGCATGTAGAGGCTACAGAACAGATCAAAGACTGCCATGCAACTCAGATATTGCCCCTTCAGTTTTTCAGCAATTCCCCACGTTTCATTAAACCCCTTGGTATCACTAGCGTACGAAGTCGTATATATTTTGTATGCTCGTGATAAATAGTCGAGTTTTTGGGAAAAATTACATATCTCAACACGTAAGCAGCTGTAGCTGCGCCCTGCGTGTGATGCTTCTTATACGCTGTTACCGATGTCGTATAAGCATGGGGAATAGCTGTCAGTTTTTCAAGAGCATTTATGGCTTCAAATGGTTTTCTGGCAAGGCATAAAGTTCTTGCAAGATAGAGTGCCGATAGATGTCGAATGGGTATGCATTTTGATGAGTGCGAACATCTAAACCCTTCTTCAGCTTTACTCAGATCGGGAGGGTTTTGAAAAAGTAGATCCAGTGATTGAACAAACCGCTGTACTTTGCCCTGGCTCTGTCTGTCCAGTGATGCCTTAAGACCCCTTTGAAATTCAGATGATATAGCGCAGGGAATTGAAAATGTTATCTTTAAATAGTGCAGCAGAAGTCTCAGAGCCTTGGCGTCAGGGTGGTCTGAGGCGTAGATGGACTCCAGTTGACTGGAGAGTGGGTCCCAGAAATAACTCTTCTGAATTTTAGAAGCCGATGCACAAATCAGGAGTGGGTCAGTGCTTTCACCACAGAGCCTTAAATAATTGAATGCTTTGACCGGATCGGGAGTATAGTCGCTTGACTGGATTGAGTGTAAATTCAGCTGAACCAGATCCCAGCATGCCAGAGGGTTACCCATTGCAGCAGAATCTTCCAGCAGTCTGATAATTGTGTCTGACACATCGGTTGTTGTCAGCTCATCAGCATTCTCAGCGACATCAGAATCATTATGGCTTTCAGACCTGTAATAATCACTCAGCTCCAGGTTCAGGAGCGATTCGGCCACAATCCGTTTCACATCTGAAAGAGTAAAATGTTCGTCCAGTTTAAGAGCAAATTGAAAGCATTTCAGTACCTGATCCTGACCTTCCCTGAATCGGGGAATCATTGTACCTGTTTGGTCTCTTTGCCTGAAAGAATATCATGAGCTCTGGCACAATAGAGCCTGGCCAACTCCCTGCTTTCGTTTTGACTGCGTTCCGGTTTTTTAGCCAGTTCATTCAGGCGAGGGCCATAGGATTGGGATGTGAATTCAACCTGAAACAGATGTTTTTTTGTCAGTTCAGAATTCACTGACCTTCCAGGCAGCAATTTCAGTAGTGTCTCGATTTCTTTGTGTGGTTGTGATTCATGGGAGGTGACAGTCTGGACGAAAGATAAGCTGGTCTCTGCGCTGGCTGAAGCAGTTTCTCTGGCAGAAGGCAATAGTTTCGGCTGATCTGTTATAGCCCTTAAATCTGATGCGGTTGTGCTTTGAGCACTGAGAGGTTTGCTGTTGTTTGGAGATGGGGGACTGCTGGCTGTGCCTGTGATGGGGGGCTTGTCCATGCGGAAGACCGTTGATGTTCACTACATTCAGTATAATCACCAGATCAGGTCGTCAAATGACTGAGCGAAATCAATCCGAAAAAAATGCCCCTGTAAACAGGAGCATTCAGTGGTTGATCAGCCAATTATGATAGAAATTGACTACTTCAGATTGATAGTCAGATTGGGCTGACCTTCCTGAACCAGTTCTGCCTCATCATAGCTCCAGCGAGCGGTAATGGTCTTGGTTTCGGTATAGAAACGTACAGCCTGTTTGCCGTAAGCGTGCATGTCACCCATAAATGAGCCTTTCCAGCCGGTGAAGGAGAAGAACGGCAGTGGAACCGGAATTGGCACATTGATACCCACCTGACCCACCTGGATTTCCTGTTGATATTTACGAGCTGCGCCACCTGAGCGGGTGAATAAAGAGGTGCCGTTGCCATAAGGACTGTTATTGATCAACTCAATAGCCTCAGCCAGCGTTTCTACGGTAATACAGCAGAGTACCGGCCCAAAAATCTCTTCCTTGTATATAGCCATATCGGTGTTGATATCAGTGAACAGGGTTGGGCCTACCCAGTTACCATCAGGTAATCCTTCGACCACACAGTCTGTGCCGTCCAGAAGGCAGGTTGCGCCTTCTTCCTTGCCCTGCTTGATCAGGCTTTGAACCCTCTCTTTTGCTGACTTGCTGATCAGAGGGCCGTATCCGGCATTCTTATCGTTCCAGGCACCTGGTCTTACAGTGGCCATCTGGTCTTTCAGGTCATCTATCCACTCTTTGCTCTGGCCAACAAAGACAGCGACACTGATCGCCATGCAGCGTTGTCCACCGGCTCCTACTGAGGCTCCGACCAGATTGTTCAGTGTGCGGGATTTATCGGCATCCGGCATGATTACCATGTGGTTTTTGGCACCAGCCATGCATTGCACACGTTTCATATTAGCCGTGCTGGTTTTGTAAATGTGCTGGCCTACCGGAGAAGATCCAACGAAAGACACGGCTTTGGTGACCGGATGTTCCAGCAGGTAATTAACCTGGTCTTTGCCTCCGTGCACCATCTGTAACACGCCTTTTGGTACGCCGGCTTCTACCATGAGTTCAACCAGCCTAACCGGTGTCAGGGGTACCTGCTCGGAAGGTTTCAGGATGAAGGTGTTACCGGTGGCTATGGCCAGAGGAAACATCCACAGGGGAATCATGGCCGGGAAATTGAAAGGCGTGATGCCCACACAAACGCCCAGAGATTGTGTATAGCTATAGGTATCAATGCCGTTGGCAACGTTTTCTGTGGTTTCACCCATCATCAACGAGGGGACGTTGGCTGCCTGCTCGACGACTTCAATTCCACGCCAGACATCACCCTTGGCATCGTCAAACGTTTTACCGGTGTCCTGAGCCAGGATTTCACCCAGCTCGTCATGATGCTCTTTCAAGAGCGCGCTGTAGCGCATCATCAGGCGAGCACGTTCAGATACAGGAACATTCCGCCAGGTTTTATGGGCTTCTTTGGCGCTGGCAATGGCTTTGTCCAGCTCTGCCTGGGTGGCAAATGGAACCTCTGCCAGCTGCTGTTGAGTGGCCGGATTCAGAACCGCCAGTTTCTGTTGGCTTTCACTGATGATGAATTCACCATCAATGTATAAAGGAACTTGCTGGGACATGGTTCTTTACCTGTTTATTATGAAATTTCATCGATCTCGTTGTTTGAGATGGATGCTGTTTTCTGCTTATGGCTGTTTGATGTTGTTATATTTTTTTTCACAATTATCCTAGCATGCCCTGATTACGGTCTTCGACTGCTAATATTGCGAAACATATGGACTAAATTGCGATTTTCTGTTTTTGTTCAGTTGTTATTTCGATTTGAGGTTGGCATGCTGAGGAAAATAATTATGGCACTTCAGGGGAAGTTTCTGACATGAGCCAGCCATCCCAGTGGCCACTGACTTTTGATGCGGTGCGCTTTCTTACTCCCCGATTCATGCTGGATCATCTGGCCTCTTATCCGCTGACCAGAAATTGTTATCCTACGGCACTTGGCTTTTATCCCAGGGCCATGGGGCACAGTGTTCACAGACCGGTACATGACGATGATCTTGTACTCTATTGTACCAGTGGCAGTGGTTGCCTGGAGACCAGCGATTTTAAAGGTGATGTGCAAACCGGCGATCTGATTCTGTTGCCCAGGGGCATCAGTCATCATTATCGTGCCAGCAGTCGTACGCCCTGGACACTCTACTGGGTTCATCTATCTGGTTTGCATGTAAAAGATTATTTTGATCAGCTGGATTTTTCTCCAGATAAACCAGTCGTTCATGTGGGTGTTTCAGCCAATCTGATCACTGATTTCAAACGTTTAATCAATATACGGGAGAGTGGTTATCAGCACAGTGTCTATAATTTTGCTGCCAGTCTCTTGCAGCAGATTCTTTCTTCTCTGGTACTGGAAGCCAGAAATGCAACGGCTGTGAATAAGCATAAATTTGATCTGGATCGAATTCAGCAGATTATGAAAGAGAATCTCGACAGCAATATTGATCTGGATACTCTGGCTGGCAGTGTTAATTTATCCCGCTATCATTTTGTCAGTAAATATAAACGTCTGACGGGATACTCACCTATCCGGCATTATATTCACATGAAAATAGAAAGAGCCTGTCGTCTTCTTGATACAACGCCTTCATCGGTGAAAGCTATCAGCCATCAACTGGGATATCGCGATCCCCTGCATTTTTCCCGGCAGTTTCGAAAAATCACCGGGAACTCTCCATCGGGATATAGACGGCGTACTTAGGCTCTGTTGATTTGCAGCAAATTAGTTTGAACTATACCCAAAGGATTTGGAGTTGCTACAAGGCAGCAAGGGAGTGAAGCCCCGGGAGCTTAGACAAACTAAGTGATCGGGCCGGGCTGGCGTACCACCGGGCTGGCGTACCACCGGGCTGGCGTACCAGTGAACGAGCGCCGCAACGCAGTAGCAACTTCAAAGGCGACGGGTATCAGGGCGATCTCATTTGGCACTAACTTTCTCTGTTTGGCTAATTATTCAGCACACAAAAGTACCAAAATAAGCCTAATTTCCTGTACTTCTCAAAAATTCAGTTTTTAAAGCTAGCTTTTTGAATATGCAACAGGATTGGTGTTTGTCAAATGAGATCGCCCTGCGACGGGTATAATGTTGTCACTGGTTACAAAATGAATATACCCTTGATATTTGAAGATGCAGGGTTATTGCCCATGTTTGCCTATTCCAGTTATCTGGTTCAGTGAATTGGGCGTGTTTTCCTGTAGCCTGTCTGCACCTTCAAATACTTTAGATATATAATTGAACAGGTTTTCAAGTCAGAAAAGATCAGCCACCTTTTTATAGTCATTAAACCGTTTTATCTTGGTTCTGATAAACCGGTATTTTCAAGGCAAAAATTCCCGTTTTTGTCTGCTATTAAACATTTTCTATTGTGATGTTTTCAAAAAGGAATCAGTTATGTCTGACGCACAGGTTTTTCATCTGGGTGTTACTAAAGCCGATCTTAATGGGGCTGAACTGGCAATAGTGCCCGGGGCACCTGAACGGGTACAGAAAATTGCAGAATTGATGGACAACCCGGTTCACCTGAACAGTGTGCGTGAGTACACACTCTGGCGTGCCGACATTGCCGGTAAACCGGTGGTTGTCTGCTCTACCGGAATTGGCGGTCCGTCTACCTCTATTGCAGTGGAAGAATTGGCTCAGCTGGGCGTCAGAACATTTCTTCGTGTGGGTACTACTGGTGCCATACAGGAGAATATCAACCCGGGTGATATTGTTATTACCACGGGTTCCGTGCGCCTTGATGGTGCCAGCCAGCATTTTGCTCCCCTGGAATTTCCGGCTGTGGCTGACTTTCAATGCACCAAAGCGATAGTTGATGCAGCTGAAAACCTGAAGGCAAATTATCATCTGGGTATTACGGCCTCTTCCGACACGTTTTACCCGGGTCAGGAGCGTTATGATACCTTCAGTGGGCGTGTGACCCGACGATTCAGAGACTCCATGGAAGAATGGCAATCCATGGGCGTGATGAATTATGAAATGGAATCAGCCACCCTGTTGACCATGTGCGCCAGTCAGGGGCTAAAATCCGCCTGTTTAGCGGGAGTCATTGTAAATCGTACCCAGCAGGAGATTCCTGATGAGGTACTGATGCAGAAAACTGAAAATCTTGCGGTCCAATCGGTAGTGGATGCCGCTGCGCTGCTTCTTGAAAGCGCCCCAACCCGCACGAGGCTTAACATCTACGAGTAACTTTTTCCCACCAGAGCCTGATGTTTTCTATGATATAAGGGAAGGTATATCCGGATCAGAGACCGTATAGACACTGGTGCTTTTTGCCCGTTTGAAAGCGTGGTCCGGGAGCTGGCGACTTCATCACTGATGACGCATTAAGCGATCTCGTTCGGAAGAATGCAAATTCTCGACAGCCCCATACCCGGATATACCTTCACCCAGAAGTATAGGTGGAAGCTATGTCTCGTCGAACCCAATCAAACAGTCGTCGTTCAATTCGTATGCAAAAGCGCATTGCTGGACACCTTGAGAAGATCAACCTCTTTGCTGCCGGTATTGATATTGGATCTGCATCTCACTTTGTCGCTGTACCTGAAGAGTTGGATGACCAGGCTGTACGCGAATTTTCCTGTTTCACTGTCGATCTTGAAGCGATGGCTGAATGGCTGGTCAAGTTGGGCATTACAACTGTGGTAATGGAATCAACAGGTGTGTACTGGATTCCGGCTTTTGAAATTCTCGAGTCCTATGGGCTTGATGTAAAGCTGGTGAACGCACGACATGTGAAGAATGTTGCCGGACGAAAGTCCGATGTACTGGACTGCCAGTGGCTCTTGCAGCTTCATACCTATGGATTGCTTGAAGGGGCTTTCAGACCTGATGAACAGGTGTGTTCTCTTCGCTCCTACATGCGCCAACGTGAAAATCTGGTTCATTACCGTGCTTCACATATCCAACACATGCAAAAAGCACTGAGACAGATGAACTTGCTGCTGGACAATGTAGTGACCGATATTACCGGTATAACCGGTATGACTATCATCCGCTCAATTCTTGCCGGACAGCGAGACCCGAAGGCGCTGGCGAAGCACCGGAACGGTCATTGCAAAAAATCTGAAGAGGAAATAGCGAAGTCCCTAAAAGGTCACTATCGCCTTGAACATCTGTTTTCTCTGCAGCAGGCGGTTGAACTTTACGACACATACAGCGAAAAGATCAAAGCCTGCGACGGAGCGCTTGAACAGCAATTAAAAAAGTTTGACCGTAAAACAGAGTCATCTTCAAGCGAGCCTTCAGACACTGACAAGCCTGCCAAAAAACGGAAGTCTCGTAGTGCCCCAGGCTTTGATGTCCGGTCACAACGGGTGTAATTAAAAGTGTTCCATCTACCCATTATCCAGCTTGCTGCCAGTACTGATCCCAGTCCCCGTTAGAACGCAATGTTCTTAAGCAAAGCATTGCTCCTGCGATGGAAGGCTTCCACCAAGCACCCGGTATTTTTAGTCGCATCTGCACTACTGCACTGTTAGAACTTTCTATTTCGCCAGAGCCAATGGGAAGATTGGCTGCTTCTGCTGCAGCATATTCGAATTGCCCTGGACGGTTTCGGATATATCGGTGACACTCCTCTGGTTTATTGGCTGCTTTGCCTTTCTTTCCGTTTCTATGCGGATCAAGCTCTGCCATGACGGCATTAACATTGCCAGATTTCATGCGTTCCTGCTGGATATGCCGCCACTGTACACGTGTTTCCTTGTTAAACCCGACACACTCTTCTGCTGCATCAGCGAAGTGCTCAGAGAGATGATAATAGTCAACGAGGAAACTTCCTTGCTCTCCAAACACTCTCTTTGTCTGGTTGGCAATCCAGGTGGCTCCATCGCTCACGCAATGGATAGAGGATTGCCGGTTGAGCCCCTGCTCTATTGCACAACTCAACCACTGGTCACCTGCTTCATCCGGCCCTCCCATTGTGGCCTGATGACGTTTATCTGAACTACCCAGCTTATAGACCTGGCAAAGTTTAGCCTCCTGCCATTCAGTTTTACGTGCTTTGCGTTTGTCACCTTCTGCCTCTTCATCAATGAGGACAACAGGAATCATGCTTCCATCCATTTCTCCTATGAACTGGGCAGCTTCACCGAGGCAGTCCTGACGATTTTGTGATGCACTGATGGAATCATTTTGCATACAGCTTGCGTGCTCAAGAGTTATGGCTCGAATAGAAGACTCAGGCACATCAATACCATAATGTTCATGTATTTTTTTTGCAGCTGCCTGAAAAGAACTATCTGCACCAAAGTCTACAATTTTACGTTGAATTGTGCGGGAGTAGTCGCGACAGTGAATATGAGCGGCATGACTGAAAGGTCTGACCCGATGCTTGTCTACCGTCTGGCAGCGTTCAAGAACTTCTATTTTCCCATAGGTGCTCAGCCAATAAGTGTTTTTTTTTGAGTTTTAGCTCCGGGGTGCTTCAGGCAAGCCTCGCCAAATTTTTGATCTTCCTTGTAGGTACCCCAGCCAGTAAGCAGTTCATTGCCCATTTCACGCAGGTGGGCAATGACGGCTTCTTCAGCATCATCAGCACGATCCAGGAGACCTGACTCGGCTTCAACAATATCCAGAAGTGCAGAAACTCTAAGCTCAAGCTCGGGGTGGGCTGCAAGTCTATCAGCAAGAGAAATAGGTGAGGGCATAATACTGACTAGGGTTGAGAAATACTCTTACATTATCGTTCATATTGAGGTCTTGTGGGCAGAAAAACTTCTAATGAACACTTTTAATTACACCCGGTCACAACTTAATCGAGTGGCAGGTGTTGACCTGACGGATATTGACGGCATTAATGAAAGTACAGCACTAAAAATATTGTCTGAGATTGGTTTAGACATGGGGCGTTGGCCGTCTGCTAAACACTTTGCATCCTGGCTTGGGCTCTGCCCCGGAACAAAAATATCCGGCGGGAAAGTTTTGAACAGGAAAACCAAGCGTATTCCCAGTGCAGCGGCAACCGCTTTTCGGATGGCTGCTTTTAGCCTGATGAATTCAAAGAGCGCACTGGGTGCTTATTGCCGAAGAATGAGAAGCAAGTTAGGTTCCCCAAAGGCAATTACTGCGACAGCTCATAAGCAGCTATTCCCCATGCTTATACGACATCGGTAACAGCGTATAAGAAGCATCACACGCAGGGCGCAGCTACAGCTGCTTACGTGTTGAGATATGTAATTTTTCCCAAAAACTCGACTATTTATCACGAGCATACAAAATATATACGACTTCGTACGCTAGTGATACCAAAGGGTTTAATGAAACGTGGGGAATTGCTGGCTCATAAGCTGGCTAGGCTGGTTTACAGTATGCTCAAACACGGCAGTAAATACGTTGATAAAGGTCAGGATTACTATGAACGTCAGCATCAGGGCAGGGTGATAAAGAATCTACAGCGAAAAGCGAAAGAAATGGGCTACGTGCTAGTGTCAGCAGGGGCTGTCAACGAAAGTTGACATTGTATAAACCGGCGAGCATCGGGAAGTTACTCAGAAGCTGATCAATACTTTAACGTGTTTCTGTGCCCGTCTGGTTTCCAGGCGGGTGAGATGACGTCAGGCATGTCTGAACGATTAACCAGGGGCGCGCCTTGCACAGGGCAAACTCACCAAAGCGGTGATTGATATCATCCACAGCGGAGAGCAGTTTTTCCTTTTTCCTGTGATCAGAGGGGAAGAGATCCCCCTGACGATTCTTTGGCTGCGGATCCATTGCGCCCACATGAACCTGATGTACACCACTGCCATCCCAGTAAGCATTAAGGAAAAAGTCAGCCAGAGCCATAATGGGTTCCCCATCGGCGGTGGGGTAAATAGTTTTCATTTTCCGGTTAATCCAGCCCCGACCTGTATTAATACTGATGCTGAACATTTGTGCCTGAAGGTCGTGTCGTCGTAGTCGCGCAGCCACCTTTTCACTCATATGCAGTAAATATGTATGGATGATCTGTTTGTTTTGGGTGTTGGGTGGTATGACCTTTCCATGACCGATACTCTGAGGCGCTTTTATTTCCTTATGGAGCGGTTCGGGATCCAGTCCCTGGGCCATCAACCAGATGCGCCTGCCAAGGTTGCCAAAGCGATCACCTAATACGCTGATGGGGACTTTCTTCATATCGCCACATTGTTTAATACCGTACTGGGCGAGAAATCGTCCTATGCCTGAACCTATGCCGCACAATTCTGTTACAGGTACAGGGGCTAATGTCTGCTTTGCCCTGGCAGGTTCTACAATAGTCAGTCCGTCGGGTTTTTGTAATTTGGCCGCCCATTTAGCGGTTGTTTTATCCCCACTGATACCCACAGAGCAGTCCAGACCGGATGCCTCAAAAACGCATTGCTTGATACGCTTTCCCATTTCTTCCGGTGTGTTGTTATACAGCCTTTGACTGCTGCTCAGGTCCAGAAAGGCTTCGTCCACTGAGAATATCTCGATTTCTGATGTGATGTTCTCCAGCGCAGACATAATACTGGAAGAAATCTGTGCATAACGATAAGGACGAGAAGGCGCCTGAATCAACTGTGGCACGAGTGCCCGGGCTTCACGCAGGCGCATGCCGGTCTTTACACCAAAGGCTCTGGCTTCGTAGGAGGAAGTGATAATGCAGGTGCCGGTGCGGCCATTAGTGACAGCCACCGGACGCTGACGCCATTCCGGCCGGTCCAGTTGCTCAATGGAGGCAAAGAAGGCATTCATGTCCATCAGGGCTATCATTCGGGGCCAGTGGCTTTGCTCTGAAATAATACTGTTCATATGTACAGTATTCTGTGTTAGGGCGTGATAGGCAAGATATGAGCGATTGAATTTATTTATTGTAAATTCATTACTGATGGGCGTGAATGAAGTGGATGTTAAACCCCAGTGATGGCAATGAATGGTCAGGGAAAAGCAGGGTCATGTTCAGTGTTTGGCATGAAAAGCTGTCTGGGCAGAAAGACAGCATTCCATCGCTGCCAATCCCGATAAGGAGAATATCAGAGAACGAACTGACAGGCCTGGCTGCCGTAGTCAGTATATTATACCATTTCCGAATTCTAATTATGCTATTGCGCTGCCTTTTCAGGCTCAGATCCTGCGTTGGAGTTCCTCGCCATAGCGACGGCTATGACTCGTCACTCCGCCTTGTCTCTGAGCCTGAAAAACCATGCTCATAACGCATATTAGAAACCGGCAATGGTATTAGAGCTGTAATCGAGATAACCAGGGGTATGCTGGCAATCGTGTAAACGGCAGCGTTTTACAACGTCAAACTGCATGTTTGTTTCGTTGATAATGGTTTTAATTTCAATCGGAGCCAGTGCACTGTCTTCGGGACTAATATGAACTTTCCGGATAAAAGGGACAGCAGGCTGGAGCGCCTCTGTATTGGGGGCGTTCTGACCGTAAACAGTCAAGGCCCTTTTGATGATAATCTTTCCCTGGCGCGTTGCGTCATTTTGATAATAACCGTTGAGAAAACCTTCCGGAATTGTTTTCCAGGTCAGCGGAGAAGGTTTGTCAGAAGCTGAGAGAGAGGGTTGTCGACCAGGACCGAAAGCCAGGGACAGCAAAAATCTGGGAGTAAAACCGTTTCTGTTCATGGATGTCAGCTGACTATTAATCTGGGCCAGCCTTTCTTCGTCACTGGCAGGTTGATAAAGCCCGGGAATATCTGGCAGCTTGAAAGGAGAAATAATTGATAGATATCTTGTATAGAGGTCCCCAGAAGGAATTCTTCGGTGATATCAATCAAAATGCTGCCCGCATGATAATAGGAATCCTTCAGGGCCACTTCTGCGTCTTGGGTACTGGAAATGACAAACGCTATATCCGACATTCACCACCTAACCTGACATTTTCCTGATTTCTGCTATTTATCAAAAAAGCAAATATCAGGAAACAGCCTATGCCTCCTATTCAATATCGCACTCAGATTCAGAACATGGATCACCTCGGCCTGGTGGCAGGTATGTGCAAAGAGCTGGGCATAGCCGATCACATTGACAGACGTGCACCCAAGGTAGCGGATGAATGGAATGTCTCCCACGGTGAAGCCATTGTCGGCATGATCCTCAATGGCCTCGGCTTTACGGGGCAATCTCTCCATATGTTCCCCCAGTTCTTTGCCAATAAACCTCTCAACAAACTGATCAGGGAAGGGATTAAACCAGAGCATTTAAACGACAAGATTCTGGGAAGAGCACTGGATGAACTCTTTGATCTGGATGTCAGTAAAGTCTATTTTGAGCTGGCTATCAAGGTTGCAACTCATCTCAAATTGCCTTGCGACGCGCTGAACCTTGATGGCACCGGCTTCCACGTCGATGGTCGTTATAATAGCGATAGCGATCTGAGCGATGAAGACCTCAACTGCATCAGGCTTTGCAAAGGTTACAGCCGGGATCACCGCCCGGATTTGAACCAGGCCATATTGCTTCTGTTGACTGAAAACCGGGCAGGCATCCCGTTGTTTATGAAAGCAACCAGTGGCAATGTAACTGATAAGACCAGTTTCAAACAGGTGGTTTCCAAGCACTTGAAGAGTTTCAAAGCCGCACTGGAAGCCCGCTATTTTATTGGCGATGCAGCATTGTATGTGGCAGGGACAATCCAGGAACTTGACCAGCAGGATCAGCTGTTTATTTCCAGAGTTCCTCTCAATATTGGTGCCGCCAAAGAGCTGGTAAGGAGTGCGCCTTCACGAACCATGAAAGCAGTGGAGGGGTTTGACCATTACGAAGCTACAGAAGTGTCGTCTAATTATGCGAACGTAGAGCAACGCTGGGTTTTGTTTCGCAACCAGCAACGCCAGGAAACCGAACAGAAGACGCTGACAAGGCGTATGCAGAAAAAGTCTCTGAAAGAGTGCGAGAGACTGGAAAAGTTGAGCAAAAAAGCGTTCCAGTGCGAAGGGGAGGCCATGAAAGCCTTTAGGCAATGGCAGAAGCAGTCTGAACTTTGTCAGGCTGAGGCTCAGGTTATCGCCAAGCCCTGCTACAAGAGCAAAGGACGACCTGTTAATGGAGCGGAACCCGACCACCTGGAATATTACGTAACAAGTTGTTGCTCGATCGCTGTGCAAACCCGGCAGGATGCCGAAGCATCACTGGGTTGTTTTGTGCTGGCTACCAACGACATTAATACTACTCGACTGGACAGCGCTGAACTACTGAGGACGTACAAATCACAGCAACAGGTTGAACGAGGCTTTCGCTTTCTAAAAAGTCCGGACTTTCTGGTGTCTTCCCTCTATCTGAAGAAACCGGAACGCATTGAGGCATTGTTAATGGTGATGACACTTTGCCTGATGGTCTATGCTGCTATCCAACATCGAATCCGTTATGAGTTGAAGAAGCAGAGCCGAACGTTCCCGGACATGAAGAAAAAGCCAGCCCAGAACCCAGCGGGCAGATGGATTTTCTGCTGCTTTGATGGCATTTATGTGCAGACGATCAACGGAACGGAGAAGCACGTGATTGGCATCTCGGAGAATCAGGCGACAATTATCTTTATATTAGGGTCAACGTACCAATCAATTTATTCCTGACTCAAGAGGGAGTGTGAGAGCAGCAAGATCAATGCACGGAGGCTTGTCCCTGTCATCTCCGGCTGCTGAAGGTGAGGTTTTTTCTTGTTTGTGTTTTTCATGAATGGATATCCATGAAAGGTTGATTGGGTACTCGTTATCAGGAGAAGTACGTTTATGCTTACAATAAGGTGGTCAAATTTCAAAACCCTTGCGCTGCAGGGGTAGGGGAAATATCAAAGTAGGTGGTGAATGACGGATATATATAAAGGAAACTGACTTATTTCCCAGGGCGATCTCATTTGGCACTAACTTTCTCTGTTTGGCTAATTATTCAGCACACAAAAGTACCAAAATAAGCCTAATTTCCTGTACTTCTCAAAAATTCAGTTTTTAAAGCTAGCTTTTTGAATATGCAACAGGATTGGTGTTTGTCAAATGAGATCGCCCTGACTTATTTCCTGAGTTGTCCGGTAACGGGCAATGGCTGCTATATCGTAGGTATTAGTGGTTCTGGAATTCTCTTTCAGGGTGAAAGTCAGCGAATCCGAACTCCAGCTCAGCTTGACTTGAATTTGTAGAGAGGGCTGAACATATTGATCGGATAAGGGGTTCAGTTGATATGGATAAAGAAAATCATCACCAAAGTTCAGGACTATGGCCGGATCATCTGAATCTCCAGAGAGCAGGGATGGATGGATTGTCAGTCTTTTTTCAATGGAAAGGCTTTTCTGTTGAGTACAGAGCTCATTCTCAAGACATTCTTCTTCAATATGCACTTTTTCCTGAACCAGTAACTCCAGTAGCTGGGGAGAGGCAATAAAGTTTTCAGTATCTGCAGGGTTCTGGTTCAGGGCAATAACGTCGAAAAATTCGTACTGCTCTTCATGGGAGAAGTGAAAATCAATCAGCAGAGTATTGCTTTGTGGATCAATAATATGGGAATTAATGAAGGGTTTCAGTCTGGCAGGGACGGCATCAGAGCGGGTCAGCGTCTGGTCTGTCCTGCAGGGTATTGTGTTTAGCAGAAATAATATCAGGGCCAGACTGGTCATCATGGCCCGGAATAGACAATGAGGTGTTTTTTTATTATTCCTGCTGTTTTGAATCATGAACGGTCTGTGTCCTGAGAGTACAAAGGAAAGAGCATCAAAGGAAAGAGTATCAAAGGAGTAGACCGTGAAAGTGACGTTTTGTTCAGTAATTCAGAGGCTTTTCATCTTACCTCCGTCAACGATCATATTGGTCCCCGTGATATAGCTGGAGGCATCAGACAGCAGAAAAGTGGCGGCATTGGCAAATTCTTCCGGCTTGCCATAGCGTCCCATGGGAATACTGGTTTCAGTATCATTTCTAACCTGTTCAGGACTTATGCCTTTGCGGGAGGCAAGAAACTGGTTCAGGCTGTCAATGCGGCTGGTGGCGATGGAACCGGGAATCAGATTGTTGATTCGTATGTTATCTCTGGCCAGTTCCGATGAAAGGCTCTTAACCAGACTGCTCACTCCTGAGCGCATTACATTACTGAGTAACAGAATATCAATAGGCTCTTTAACCGCGGAAGAGGTCAGGGTAACGATACTGCCGCCATTGGTTTTAAGAGCTGGCAGGGCTGCGCGAATCATACGAACAGAGCTGAGCAAAGTCAGTTCGAAAGCGGACTCCCAGGCTTTGTCATCCAGCTCATCGAAAAATCCGGGCGCCGGGCCTCCGGCATTAATCAATAATCCGTCAATGCGTCCAAAGTCGTGCAGGGTTGAGTTAACCCAGTGTTGAATGGAGTCACTATCCCTGGCATCAAATACATAACCGCGAATTTCAGCAGAGTGTTCCTCGCTGATAGTGACTGCAGCTTGAGATATGTTTTTTTCGCTGCGACTGGCGATGGAAACCAGAGCGCCTTCGGCAGCGAGGCGAGAGGCTATGGCGTAACCAAGACCTGAACTGCCCCCAGCCACCATGAAAACCTTATTTTTTAATCCAAGATCCATTCTCAATTCCTCTGTTGATTTACAGTCATTCAGGTTTATGGGCTCTGGCCAGATATTCGGTAGACTGCATTTCCTGTAAACGGCTCAGTGTTCTCTGGAACTCAAACGACAGGTTTCCACCATCATAGAGCGAATCAAGAGGAGCCTGGGCTGAAATTATCAGATTGACGCCCCGGTCATAAAATTCATCCACCAGGTTGATGAAACGACGAGTTTGATCATCCCTGGTTGCATCCAGTATCGGTATGGATTCGAGGATGATGGTGTGGAAAATACAGGCCAGCTCAATGTAGTCATTCTGGCTTCGGGGGCCATCACATAAAGCGTTGAAGGTAAACCAGCCGATATCCTCACAGATTTTAACACTGTTAATGTTACGGCCAAAAATTTCAACAGACTGTGAATCGATAGCCAGTGAAATATCCGGTGCCAGATCCAGAAACATTTTTTCCAGTTTACTGTGACTTTCTGAAGACAGTGGGCAGTAGAAGGTGTCTGCTTTTTCCAGTAGTCGCAACCGGTAATCAATACCGCCGTCGATATTCAGCACATTGGTGTGTTTGTAAATCAAATCGATGGCCGGTAAAAAGCGGGCTCGTTGAAGGCCGTTTTCGTAGAGGTTTTTTGGTTCAACATTAGAGGTGGCCACCAGGGTTACACCAAGATGGAACAATTGTTCCATCAATCCGCCGAGTATCATTGCATCGGTAATGTCAGATACAAAAAACTCATCGAAACAGATGATTCTGGCTTCTTTGGCCAGTCGTTCGGCAACCGTGTTTAAAGGGTTTTTCTGACCTGTCAGTTGCTTTAGTTCTTTATGCACTCTGCGCATGAAATGATGAAAGTGCATTCTGGTTTTATTTTCAAAAGGCAAACAGTGGTAGAAGGTATCCATTAAATAGGTTTTTCCCCTGCCTACCCCACCCCAGAAATAAAGCCCTTTTACCGGCGTTTTGTTTTCCCCGGAGAGCAATGACTGCAATTTGTTCAGGAAAGAACTGGAATCGGATGTCTGCAGTAGAGTTTCATACAGGGTTTGCAGATGCTTGACTGCTTCAGCCTGTGCCGGATCATGACTGAAACCTTTCCTGCTCAAATCCTGTTGATAATTTACTTCCGGAGTCATCGTGTTATTTTTCTCTTCACAGCCTGATTCAACGCAGTGTCAATGTAACCTCAGAACGCTTGATCAGCAAGAGAAGGGTAAATTATTGCCGGTAATTCGTGGCACCCCTAGGACAAAGACGCTATACCCGATACAATAACCCTAAAGAATAGCTTTGTGATCAAAGAGGCTGTCGCAAAAGGGCTGCGCTTGCCGATACGGCGTTAAAAATGACTCAAAATGCTCATTTTTTGCCTTGTCTCGCTTGCTTCGTTACCTGTTGCGACACCCCCAAGTGGCAAGGGCAAAGCCCCACTGAGGCAATACTGTGGAAGAAATGAACGTACTTTGGTTTGTCGGTAGTCTGGCGTTTCTGGCTGGGGTGTTATGTGGAGCCCTGATTTATCACCTGTTATCCGGGTCGAGGAATCATAGCGGTAAACTGGAGGGGCAGCTGGATGATTTGCAGCAGGAATTCAAGGAGTACCAGGATCGGGTTGGAGATCACTTTACCACCACGGCTCATCTGATCAATAAACTGACAGATACCTACCGGGATGTGCATGAACACATGTCTAATGGTGCCGAAAATTTATGCGATGATGAAGAAGTTCGAAATCGTCTCAGTGATTCGTTGCTCAGCAGCAGTGCACTGTTATCGGGGCAAATCAGCAAGCGCCGGAATGAACGTGCCAAACCCATCGAGCAACCCAAAGATTATGCGCCAAAGGTAAATCCTGAACAAACAGGAACCCTTGCGGAAGGTTTTGGCGTGAAAGTCGATGATGCTGTTACCGAAGAAAAATAAACAAAGTTGATAAAAAAACGGATGCCCATGGGCATCCGTTTTTTTATCTGAAATGAATGGCTTCAACCCGCCAGAGAGTCCAGGTATTTTTCTGCATCCAGAGCGGCCATGCAACCGGTGCCAGCAGAGGTAATTGCCTGACGGTAAACGTAATCCATAACATCACCAGCAGCGAATACCCCTTCTTTTGATGTCAGCGTCGCATTGCCTTCCAGGCCACTGTTAACCTTGATATAGCCATCTTTCATTTCCAGCTGGCCTTCAAAAATACCGGTGTTTGGCGTATGTCCGATAGCGATGAAAACGCCTTCTACCTCCAGAGTGGTGGCTTCTCCGCTATTAATATCTTTGATGCGCAGACCAGTGACTCCCATATCATCACCGAGTACTTCATCAACAACGCTATCAAGGGCCAGGCGCATGTTGCCGTTAGCGACCTTGTCCATCATTTTATCCTGAAGAATTTTCTCGGATCTGAAGCCCTGACGGCGATGCACAACGGTTACAGTTTCAGCAATATTAGAAAGGTATAATGCTTCTTCAACGGCAGTATTACCACCGCCTACCACCGCGACATGTTTCTTTTTGTAGAAGAAGCCGTCACAGGTAGCGCAGGCAGAAACCCCTTTGCCTTTAAAGGCTTCTTCACTCTCCATGCCCAGGTATTTTGCACTGGCTCCGGTGGATATAATCAGGGCATCACAGGTGTAAGTGCCACTGTCTCCTTTCAGGGTGTAAGGCTTCTGGTGTAAATCAACTTCATTGATATGATCAAAGATGATTTCAGTATCAAAACGCTCAGCGTGCTCACGCATTTTTTCCATGAGCTCTGAGCCCTGAAGACCCTCGTGCCCGCCCGGCCAGTTATCCACATCTGTGGTGGTGGTGAGCTGTCCGCCCATTTGCATGCCGGTGATCATGACTGGTTTCAGGTTTGCCCGTGCAGCGTAAACGGCAGCAGTATACCCTGCCGGTCCGGACCCCAGGATAAGCAATGGGGTATGTCGTGTTTCGCTCATTATTTACTCCGTGATTAACTGGGACTTAAGATTCAAATGCCGAGTATAATAACTTTTGGTTTTGATCTTAGGCAATTGCAAAAGATTATTGCATAAATAGTAGGATTCTATATGCCGATAGAATCCTTGTGCTGCAGAGTGTCTGGCGATGTGTTCATCACAGGGGGAGGGCTGTTTTAATCCTATTGTTTTATAAATTGCGTTAGAATAAAGCTCCAAATGAGTTTCGGTCTGATAATAAGAGTATGAATAACGCCCCTGTTACCCTGTCTGGTCCTGGCTACTTTTTTGAAGGTTTGAGAATGCTGTTTTTGCCGGCGTTGCGCTGGTATGTCTTTATTCCGTTGCTGATTAATATTGTTGTATTCAGTGCCATTCTTTATTGGACATCAGGACTCTTTACCGGTTGGATGGAAGCCCTTACCGGCTGGATGCCGGATTGGCTGGCTTTTCTTGAATATCTTGTCTGGCCACTGTTTTTCATGTGCATGATGGCTACAGTGTTTTTTACATTCACCATCATAGGGAATCTGATAGCGGCTCCGTTTAATGCATTGCTTGCAGAAAAAGTTCAAAGAATGGAGGGTGCACAGTTACCTGATTTGAAACTGAAGGACTGGGTGATGATTTTGCCACGCAGTATTGGTCGTGAAATGCGTAAATGGCAATATTACCTTCCCAGGGCTGTCGTCTTGTTTTTTCTTTCGTTTGTCCCGGTTGTCGGTGCCATTCTCTGGTTTTTGTTTAATGGCTGGATGATGTCGGTGCAGTATTGTGATTATGCGGCAGATAATAGGTCTGTGTCGTTTAGTGAAATGCTGGTTGATCTGAAGAGACAGAATCCGGGTGTGTGGACCTTCGGAATAACCGTTAATCTGATGATGCTGGTTCCACTGCTGAATCTTCTCATTATGCCCGCTGCCGTTATTGGCGCCACGTTACTTTGGGAGCGTAAGGTTGTAAGCGGACAGGTGCTGGCGTCGTGAGTCTGGCACTGCATAGGTATAATATTGTTCGTATCAGTGATGGTGAGAATATTACCCACTGTACCATTATTCAGATGTGCTACGATTACGCGCTGGTGAAATATCAGGGAAAACGCTATCGAGTGTCCTACGGACATATGGATAAAGTGGTCGGTCACGAATTGCTGATGCCAGATGAAACACCAGGTAATCTGGCTGAATAGCCGTTCCTGATAGGCGACGAGAACGCACTTTGAGTGAGAGCACAATGAATTGTCTGTTTTGTAAAATGGTTGAGGGTGATATTCCGGTCGACAAAGTTTTCGAAGATGACGACTTACTTGCGTTTCGGGATATCAATCCTACTGCACCGGTTCATATTCTTATTATCCCAAAGAAGCATCTGGGTACCTTGAATGATGCATCGGAAGCAGATCAGGCAATGCTGGGCCGCATCATGCTGGTAGCCAGACAAATTGCGGATGACGAAGGGATTGCGGAATCCGGATATCGAATAGCCATGAATAATAACAGGGAAGGAGGGCAGGCTATTTATCACATGCATATGCACCTGCTGGGTGGTCGTCAGATGGGCTGGCCAGCAGGATAATACAGGAAAGAATTACTCAGAAAATACTTTCCTGTATTTTATGAAAATGTCGCTATTTCGGGCTTTGTGTTCATTTTCATGGTTCACCATGAGCGGCATTTCCCGCTCATGGCTGTTTAAGACTGCCGTTAGATTGCGTCAGTTTCAATGATGGTAAAACTGTGGGTAATATCAACACCTCCTTTACCCAGCATTAAAGCGACAGAGCAATATTTTTCTGCAGAAAGTTCAACCGCCCGTTTTACCTGTGATTCTTTTATTTTGTGCCCTTTCACGACAAAGTTAAGATGTATTCGGGTGAAAATAGCGGGTACGGCATCAGCGCGTTCAGCCTGGATATCCACATGACAGTCCAGTATGTTCTGACGAGCTTTTTCCAAAATACTAACGACGTCAACGGATGAACAACCACCCAATCCCATTAAAATCATTTCCATGGGACTGGGCGCTGTTTTGGCGTTTTTGTCAGCATCCATGACAACCGAGTTTCCGCTGTCGGTCAGGCCGATAAATCGCTCTTGATCGATCCACTTAATCTGTGCCTGCATAAATATTCCTGCTATCGGATAGCTGTCATTGAACGGTTATAAAGCTGACTGATTTTACTGACTTTTCAGAAAAAGCATATTATTTTAAATGGAATGTATTATCTGTCGTATACTTTAATGTGTCATCGAATTCCTGAAATGACTGAATGCTGAATGTGACGGTTTTGTAAAGGTGCCAAGGTTTTAATTGTGATCGCGATCGCATTTCTGGCAAGAATTACCTTAAAAAGGCAATTTGTTATCCAAAGTGATAGTTCTAACAGGTGGTGAATCTGGTATCGTTTTCCTAGGTGTATGCGGCAGCTAGAATTTGGAGTCGCTTACCACTGCCTGAGTAACAATTAATAATATAGCCAGGGAGTTGTAGCGGAATATGCTGACAACAATACAACCAAAGACACATCAGGGCATGGATCGTTTCCTCGTAATGTGTCGACGCAAAACGTACAAGGCAAAGAGTACAATTCTCTGTGCGGGCGATGTATCAGATTCCCTCTATTATATCGTCAAGGGTTCAGTAGCCATTGTCATAGAGGATGATGATGGTCGGGAAATGATTGTTACCTATTTGAATCAGGGTGATTTTTTTGGTGAGATGGGACTCTTTGAAGATGACGCTTCAGAGAGAACTGCCTGGGTTAAGGCCAGAAACAGTTGCGAAGTGGCTGAAATCAGTTACGAGCGCTTCAAGTTATTGATCAGGGAAGACCCCGAGATATTGCTTTCGCTTTCTGCGCAGCTAGCCCACCGATTGAAAGATACTACCCGCAAAATGGGTGATCTGGCGTTTATGGATGTTACCGGGCGTGTAGCAGGTACTTTATTGGAGTTGTGTCGTCAGCCTGATGCCATGACTCATCCGGATGGCATGCAGATCAAAATAACCCGTCAGGAGATTGGGCGTATCGTCGGCTGCTCACGGGAAATGGTTGGGCGGGTGCTGAAAAGTCTTGAGACTCAGGGACTGGTTACTGTCAAAGGTAAGACCATGGTTGTTTATGGTACTCGCTAAGCTTTGTGTAAGAATCATGAGGAGTAATTTACGCCATGTTGGGCAGGTTTTTCATTTTAACTGAATAATAAAAGATAACTTTTTTCCGACTATGGAGTATGTTCCCTCCTCCCTCTCACTGCACTAATCGTAGACTCTTGATTGCTCAACTGAGCAGTCTGCTTAACCGACTTAGTCATTTTGTGGTCAAAACTTCTGATGGATAATGCTCTGTAAAAGAAATGAAATCATTCTCTATACTGAGTCTTTCAGCTTTGGAGGCTGGCTGCTGTGAACCGGATTATTTTATGCCCTGCTGTGATTTTGTTCATTTCTCTTCAATTGATCGGGTGTGCCGAAAAAGTGGAAGAAGTTGTTGTCCATCGGGTGACAGCTGACGGTTCTGGTTCTGAACTGGGAGTCGTCAGAATCAGTGAGACATCGAAAGGTGTTCAGTTCAGCCCTGACCTGCACGGTTTGCCTCCTGGTGAGCATGGGTTCCATGTCCATGAAAATCCGTCCTGTGATGCCATGAAAAGGAAGGGCGTAATGATTCCGGCTTTGGCAGCAGGCGGCCATTATGATCCGGAGCAAACAGGCAGGCATGAAGGCCCTGAAGGTAAGGGGCATCGTGGGGATCTACCCAGATTAATGGTGGATGCTGACGGTGTGGCTAATCAGGCGGTCATCGCTCCAAGGTTGACAATGAACGATCTGGAAGGGCGGAGTCTGATGATTCATGCCGGTGGGGATAACTATTCGGACACCCCGCCCATGGGCGGCGGCGGTGCCAGAATAGCCTGTGGTGTGATCAGGTAGGCAGTGCAGCCAACAGCGTACAGGTGTCTGATTAAAGGTATTGGCTGAACAGTGCCTGTAAGCCAGAGCCCGGATCATCCTGTCGCATAAATGCCTCGCCAACAAGAAAGGCGTTGACGTTGTGATTGATCATGGCGTCGACATCTTTTTGTGTATGAATGCCACTTTCGGTGACCACCAATCGGCCTTCAGGTATCGCAGGAAGAAGACTGTAGGTGCTATCCAGTGACAATTCGAAGGTGTGTAAATTACGGTTGTTGATTCCAAGCAGGGCGTTACTTAGAGGAAGTGCCCGCTCCAGTTCCCCGGCGCCATGAACTTCCACCAGAACATCCATTCCCAGTTCTCTGGCAAGCCCGCTGAACTGTGCCAGCTGATCATCGTTAAGAGCAGATACAATCAAAAGTATGCAGTCAGCACCGATCATTCTGGCTTCGTAAATCTGGTAAGGATCTATGATGAAATCTTTACGAAGAACAGGCACTGAACAGGCTGAGCGAGCTGCGATCAGGAAGTCTTCATGCCCCTGGAAAAAGTCCCTGTCTGTCAGAACAGACAAGCAGGTAGCACCGGCCTGTTCATAGCTTTTTGCAATGTCAGCGGGTACAAAGTGTTCACGAATCACCCCTTTGCTGGGTGAGGCTTTCTTTACTTCAGCGATAATAGCCGCTTTGCCCGAGTCTGACTGAGACTGCATGTGCCTGGCGAAGCCTCTGGTAGCATCAGAATCGATCGCTTTGGCTTTCACCTGATTCAGCGGAAGCCGTGCTTGTCGTTCTGCAACTTCTGTATGCTTGCGATCAATAATCTTTGTCAAAATGGTTGGTAATGACACAGTTGGCTCCTTAGTCTTGAGTCATCAGCTGGCTGAAACTGGCCAATTCTTTCATCTTTTCCAGACCCAAACCGCTGGCAATAACATCCTGGGCCATGGATACGCCCAGTTCGAGACTGCTGGCAACACCGGAGACATAAATGGCTGCGCCTGCATTCAGTGCAATCATGCTCGCTGCTTTAATGGCATGGGGGCCTTTGCGTTTACCCAGGGCGTCTTTGATAAGGGCCAGGGATGCATCTGAATTTTCAACATCGAGTCCGATCAGGCTCTGAGAGTCAATACCAAAATCTTCCGGACGGATAGAGTATTCAGTGATATTTCCGTCTTTCAGTTCAACCGCGTGGGTTTCGCTGGCAATGCTGATTTCATCGAGCCCATCAACAGAGTGCACAATAATGACGTGATGATGACCCAGTTCTCTCAGTACTTCAGCCATTGGACGGCAGAGTTCTTTTGTGAAAACGCCTATCAGTAAATTTTTGACGCTGGCCGGATTGGACATAGGGCCAAGAATATTGAAAATGGTGCGAATGCCCAGTTCCCTGCGGACGCCTACAACATTTTTCATGGCAGAGTGGTGTGCTGGCGCAAACATAAAGCCCACGCCAATTTCTTCAATACAGCGAGCGACCTGTTCAGGTTTGATACCCAGTTTTATCCCTGCATTCTCAAGCAGGTCTGCGCTACCGCTGGAGCTGGAAACACCACGGTTTCCGTGTTTGGCTACGTGAGCACCGGCAGCGGCACAGACAAAGGATGAGGCGGTAGATACATTGAATAGATGAGCTCCATCACCGCCGGTGCCGACAATGTCCACCAGGTGATCGGTGGTGACTTCAACGTGTGTGGCCAGCTTGCGCATCACGGTAACTGCGCCGGTGATTTCCTCGATGCTCTCACTTTTCATTCGCATGGCTGTCAGGAAGGAGCCGATCTGTGCCTGGGTGCATTGGCCGGTCATGATCTCATGCATGACTTCGATCATTTCTTCTCGGGTGAGATCCAGATTTTGTACAATACGACTTATAGCTTCTTTTATATTCATCGATATAGTTCCAGATTTTGTTAGCGATTCTGCTTCAGAAAGTTAGCCAGTAAATCGTGACCCTGCTCTGTCATAATGGATTCTGGATGAAATTGTACCCCTTCAACGGGAAGTTCCTTATGTCGAACGCCCATTATTTCATCGTTGTCGCCATTATCGAACTGCGTCCAGGCGGTGACTTCAAGGCAATCTGGCAGAGATTCTTTTTCAATCACCAGGGAATGGTAACGGGTGGTTGTGACAGGGTTGGCCAGATTCTTGAATACCCCTGAATCTTTGTGATGCACAGGCGAAACCTTTCCGTGCATAACCTGACGGGCCCGCACTATCTTGCCACCATACACCTGACCGATACTCTGGTGACCCAGACAAACACCAAGAATGGGGATTTCTCCCTGAAAGCGACGAATGACCTCCATGGATATCCCGGCTTCGTTGGGTGTGCAGGGGCCTGGAGATATAACGATATGTTTCGGGTTGAGCTGTTCTATCTCGGCGATGGAAATATGATCGTTTCGATGAACTTCCGCTTTAGCGCCAAGCTCACCAAAATACTGAACCAGATTAAAAGTGAAGGAGTCGTAATTATCGATCATTAACAGCATCAGTTTTTCACCTCTGAATCAGTTCTTCCTGCATTCATAAAACCGGTTTGAGCCATGGCAACGGCACGAAACAGGGCCCGGCCTTTGTTCATTGTTTCTTTCCATTCCAGTTCGGGAACAGAATCGGCCACTATTCCCCCTCCAGCCTGGATGTAAAGTTTGCTGTCTTTGATGACCGCTGTGCGAATGGCTATCGCTGTGTCCATATTGCCGTTCCAGGCCAGATAGCCAACTGCGCCGCCATAAACACCACGTTTGACGGGCTCAAGCTCGTCAATAATCTCCATGGCGCGAACTTTGGGTGCGCCACTGAGGGTTCCTGCGGGCAGAGTTGCTTTCAGAACCGCCATGGCATCCATACCCTCTTTCAGCTGGCCGGTTACGTTAGAGACGATATGCATGACGTGAGAGTAACGTTCGATGGTCATTTTATCAGTCAGGGTTACAGTCCCTGTTTTTGCTATTCGTCCCACATCATTGCGGCCAAGGTCGATCAGCATCAGATGTTCGGCGAGCTCTTTGGGGTCATTCAATAGCTCCTGCTCCAGCTCCCGGTCTCTCTCTTCGGTTGCGCCTCGTTTGCGAGTTCCGGCAATGGGTCTGACAGTAACTTCGCCGTCTTCCAGTCGTGCCAGAATTTCGGGCGAAGAGCCGACAACGTGAAAGTCTCCCAGGTCCATATAATACATATAGGGCGATGGGTTGGTACTACGCAGAGCTCTGTAAAGGTTCAGTGGGGAGCTGTCAAAAGGAATGGTCATTCGCTGTGAAGGGACAACCTGCATAACATCGCCTGACAGGGTGTACTCCTTGATGGTTTCAACAGCGGCTTCATAGCCCTGACGACCAAGTCCGGATTTGAAGTCTTCTTCTGTGGCCGGGTTGAGCGATGCCTGAACAGGAGGCTGGACATTAGTGGTTTGCAATCTGCGTACCAGGTCATCCAGTCGGAACTCGGCTTTTTCCAGGGCTGAAGGTGTTTCAGGATCCGCGTGGGTGACCAGAATCAGCTTGCCGCTGAGGTTGTCAAAAACCACCAGTTCATCGGACACCATCAAAAGAATATCAGGATTGCCCAGTTCATCTTCTGGTGCGGTTTTTCTTAAACGTTCTTCAATATAGCGAACAGTGTCATAGGCAAAGTAACCGACCAGACCACCTGTAAAACGAGGGAGCCCCGGGAGTTCAGGAACCTTGTATCGGGTCTGGAACTCATTAATAAAGTTCAGTGGGTCTTCCGGATTATGCTCTTCTACGATCTGGCCATCAATCTCCAGAGTGACTTTGCAATCAGGTGCATAGCCAGAAACTCTGAGAACTGAGCGGCAGGGCAGACCAATCATGGAATAACGCCCCCATTTTTCACCACCTTCTACAGATTCAAGCAGGTATGAGTAGCGACCATTAGCCAGTTTTAAATAGGTGGTCAGTGGTGTGTCCAGGTCCGCGAGGATTTCCCGGGTAACGGGAATACGGTTATATCCTTCACGGGCCAGACGCGCAAAGTCTTCAGGCGTCATATCTGCCTCATCAATAGCTGGTTATGGTGTTAAAGCGTAATTTGAGCTTGGGTTTGGGTGACGCTGGTTATTCAGGCCCAGGGCCAGGGCCAGGAAATGTTGATGCAGGCAGCAGAGATAATCACCGATGAGCGGGTATCAGGTAGTTTGCTGTTCAGAATGTGCTGTGGATCAGGGTGTTTCACCGCAAACTCCGCAATAGCGTAAAGACTGGCGTGAATTTCAGCGCTCTGGCCGATTCTGTTTAGAATCCTGAAGCCTATATGAGAGTTACCGGTATTGCAAACGGTAATAGTTCCGCAAGGTCAGGGATGCTGGGGGCTAAGGCCTTATGGTTTTGCTTTTACTTTTACATCTGTTTCCCTTTCCGACTCAATGACATCTAGTAAAGCTTGATGAGCTTCACTGATAGGGGCTTCATGTCTTATGGTTCCGGACTCCGGACGTTGTTGGATGCGGGTGACTTGCGATTCTATACCTCTTAAAAATTGTGTCTCAGTGGTTTCAGCCCTGGGCGTTAACAATTCCATGCTGGTTCCATCAGCAGCGGGTGCAGAATGGTGCCGTTGTGTGGGTGGCGGGCTGTCAGAATCTGGAAGAGGATTATCAAGTTCTCTGGTGCATGTTGACCTGCGACGGATGCAGTACACAGCAGTGAATCCTGCCATGGCGAGTATTGAAACACCGGCCACAGAACCGATTATGACGATCATCAATATTTCTGTGCCGCTTGATGATGTGGGGGTCTCAGTAGGAGCCAGATCCGGATCAGAGCCCCCCCCAATAGCATCAGTCAATTGAGTAGGCTCAGTGAATCCCGGATTGGAAATCTCTGTGACTCTGGTGGCTCCGGTGTAATCTTCTGTACTGTTTTCAGGGCTGATATCCGGAGCGGAAGTCTGTTGTCCCGGGTCCAGGGTGGCGCCTCCATCTGACATAATCAGTGGAACGAAGTAAAAGTAATAAGAGCCTTGCTGCTGGCCGGTGTCGCAGCCTTTTCCTGTTACCACTCCCCCGAACTCCAGCGTTTTGTCTTGTTCTACAAAACAGATAGCATCTCCGGTTGAGCAGTTGCCACCACTGGGCACTCGCATGGCATTGACTGGAATATTACCGTTCTTCTCAGTGGCCCAGATTTCAAGGCGGCCTTCCAGTACCTGAAAGTCTTTGTACTTTCCTTTCCGTGTGGTGCAAACATCAGAACCCACAGGTACTGACCCCGCTGAGCAATGGGAATGGCAAAGGTATGCACCCCGGGACTCGTCAGAGTGAAGCTCAAAGAAATCGAGTATGTCACCTTCGGTTAATGTCAGAGGGGAGATTTCGTCAGCCCAGCGATTGGAGACTGTCTGGCTCAGTCCTGCGGTGGTGGCAATAATATGAATGAAATAGTCGAAGGGTTGAAAGGGTATCTCAACCCATTGTTCGCCGTTGGGCTGGTTGTACTGAAAAATAGATGTGTCATCTTTCAAGCCCAGAAGCATTAGCTGATTGTATTCTGTATTCTGCCCGAGACAGCTCATACCCGGTAAAATAAATGGCTCCAGTGCACGGGTATCCTGTAATGCAGAACCATTATGTCTGGCAATAATGAGATCCGAGATTTCGTTATAGGTTTCAGGGTCAAAGGTCAGGGGAAGTTCCAGAAGTTGATTGTTTTCTATTTGATCAATAACGGCGCTGACTACTTTCTGGTTTGACTGCTCCAGCCAGGAATTGAAGGTCAGGTAGCCTTCTTCGAAGGGGATTTTGATGGTTGTCAGTCCTTCAAAAATCTCATTCAGTTCAGCCACAACCATATAGTAGGGGGCTGATAATAGAATAAACTGGACGGTTTCAATGGAGGAGGCAGAAATCGGATTCGGCGTATTGACGGGTTGAATGCTTAAGTTTTTTTTCAGTAAATAGTAGATGTCAGAACGGCTCAGATCTTTATCCGGTATTTCAATCACTGTGACTATATAGCGATCCCAAAAAATAACGCCATAGGAGGGTGAAAGTCCTTTCACTAATTTTACCAGGGCAATAGCATCCAGTTCGCCGGTTGACAGACTGACGGTATCACTACCAGAAGGCAGGTTGTCCAAAGCATGAACAACTCTCAGAAAGGGCAAAATCGTTGCAAAAGCTAAAATCAGAAGAGGCTTAAGCATACAGTGCTGAATTTGGTTTCTCAGGGATTGAAAATATAGAACATGCTGTTTGTTTTACAAATCTAAGAAAGGGTTCTTGAGGTATTCATGAACCCTTTCTTTATAGTCAGAGTAGATAGTTCAGTGATGGAACCACTAAATCAGGCTGAGAAAGTTCAATGGGTTTTCCATGATTGTAGCCATAAGGTAACCCGATAACCGGCACCCCGGCTGCCCTGGCAGCCTTGATATCATTACTGGAGTCACCAATCATTATCGAGTCAGCCACGCTGGCGTTACATTGTTTCATGGCATGAAGCAGGGGCATGGGATGTGGCTTTTTTTCGTCAAGGCTGTCTCCACCCAGAAACAATTTAAAATGATGTTCGATCTGCATCAGCTTTAAGAGCTTGTCGGTAAAAAATTCTGACTTGTTGGTGACCACAACCTGACAGATATCTTTTTCTGCCATGGATTGAAGGAATTCGGACACCCCCGGATAGAGTGTGCTGTGCAATCCAACTTCTCTTTCATAATGATGTTTGAAAATACTGTGAGCCTTATGAAACAGGTTGTTATCCACAACTCCGGGCTGGTCTCCGTTCATGTCATCCGTCAGGGCTCTTTTGACCAGTGACGGAATGCCATTGCCAACCCATAGTCGTGCTTTGTCTTCTCCAGCTGCAGGCATGTTGATATCTTTCAGCATTTTATCCACAGCGATGGCCAGGTCAGGAACGCTGTAAACCAGAGTGCCGTCCAGATCGTACATAACGAGTTTTAATTGTTCGGGTTGGAAAGCGTAGGTCACAGTTATTCCCTTGAAATATTAGATTATACCTTGCTTTCGTCTAAGGCTTCTTCGAGTTTTTTACGTATCCTTCCATCCTGTTCGCTTTCTTCAGATGTGTTTTTCTGTCTGATTAATACAAGACGGTATTCGCCTGACTGGATATTCAGTGCGATCCATGGTGTTTCTATGCTCGAGTAAATAGAGAAGATGCAGTCTTCTCTGGTAGTTGCAAAAACAGACGTCTCTATAGAAATGTCAGTGGCATGTTGTGTAGAAAACTCTGTGTGTAGTGAAAGGTTTTCCGGTCTATTGGTATCTTGAACAATGCTGTATAAGGACTTCCTGTTACTATAGGAGGGTAGAAACTCGGGTAACCATCCTGAAACAGGCAGTGGCGGAATACTGGTTATTGAAATATGATAAAGGCTGGGAAGGCCAATAATTGGCAGACGTTTCTCTTTACTGTCCTTTTCTTGGGGCACATAAAACTGATATCCATCAGCAATAGACAAATCAGCCAGGGAGGCCTGATTCTGGGTAATTAGCCCCCAGGCTGGATTCCATCCCGGTCTAAAAGTAATTTCTTGTGATTCCCGGTTCTTCTTCGTTGTTGGCAGATATTGACGAGATACAGTACGGTGACCGGAAGAAGAAATTACCTGAATTGTTTTTCTGATGAGTTCCCAGCAGCCCATTAATTCGAGTTCCTCTTCATGCTGGGTCCAGACTGAGCCTATGGGGGCATGATGAAAAAAACCGAAGAGGCCATTAAGGCTATCCAGATCAGAAAATTTTGGGATAGGATTCGTTTCTTGCGCATGACCAAGATCTGTAAAGTCATGACTCTCTATAGAGGCCGGTGCTGAAGCAGTATTGCCGGTTGTTATTGTCGAAATCCACCTTGCAAATAATGCTGTAGTTAAGAGAACGGCGGGCAGTACACTCTGACTGAGGCCTTCTGCTGAAGAGGAGGAGGGGCTGATGCCATCGTCTATTCTTCTATGTAATTCGGATTCGGATAGTTTCTCTGCTCTGAGTGTGGAGAATTGAGAGATCGGTTCGTCTGTAATAGTTATTCTAACCGTACCCACTGAATACATATCAAATCCAGTGTTATTGATGACATCACCAAGACGGTCGCCTTTCTGAACAATGAAGGCCTTGTAATTCAAAGTGACCAGGGCTTCTACTGTGTTACATAAAAGTAGTGCCTGAAAAATAGCAATGTAAACCAGTGAGCTACGAAAGCACATATTTTGCTACGAATTAAAAAACGAACTCGTAGCTTAGAAGAAAAGCGGCATCATCACCTGAACGATTGTGTCTTATTTTGCTGTATTCGGCATCTCAGAAAGAACAGAAATCTTCCAGAGATACCGGGTTAAGACGGAAGGTATTGCAAATAGCGAAATGTTTAAACCATCTGAACTTCAGACAGTTCCTTGCGCATCTTGCGAACAGCCTCTTCATAATTATCTGCACCGAAAATGGCAGATCCGGCGACAAATGAATCGGCCCCGGCTTCCGCTATCTGGCGAATGTTATCAGCAGTAACACCACCGTCGACTTCAAGGCGAATTTCCAGACCGCTGTCATCAATTATCTTGCGAACATGACGCAGTTTTTTTAGAGTCGATGGAATGAATTTCTGGCCACCAAAGCCAGGGTTCACCGACATCAGAAGTACTATATCCAGCTTATCTATCACGTATTCAATAATGTCTGGTCTGGTGGCAGGGTTAAGCACCAGACCTGCTTTACAGCCGCCCTCGCGAATCAGCTGCAGGCTGCGGTCAATATGATCAGTGGCATCAGGATGGAAGGTAATCATACTGGCACCGGCCTCGATGAAATCAGTGATCATACGATCAACCGGGCTGACCATCAGGTGAACATCAATGGGAGCGGTAACGCCGTGTTTTCTGAGGGCTTTACATACCATAGGGCCCAAGGTCAGGTTCGGCACGTAATGATTGTCCATCACATCAAAATGAACCCAGTCAGTACCGGCTTCCAGAACGTTATCGACTTCCTCACCAAGGCGGGCGAAGTCAGCAGCAAGAATGCTTGGAGCGAGAATAAAGTCGCGCATAGTATTTGATTAATCTATTTATGATGGAAATCAGGGGGTGATTGTAACGGCTCTGAAGGTGTCTGTCAGTGTGGAACTGGCTTAATGGCAAATCGTGGTCAGATTCCGGATCGTTATAGGCATTAAGGCTATTAAGGTTGGCTCTACCTCAGATTGTGTGGGTAAATTTCAGCGATTCACCCCTCTTGGATAAAGATCAAGGCCACCACAATGAAAGTAAATTGCAGTTTTGAACCTTTCTCTGTTTCTGTAACCGTAGGCTCGACCCTTGAGTCGCTGTATCTTTCCATTCATGCCTTCTGCACGGCCATTGTCGGCTTTCAGAACTATTGCGTTAATAATTCCCCACAGGTGTTCTTTGATCATCTTGGCCACTTTACGAACAGGTTCAAGCCGACACCTCAGTGCCCAGCTCAGCCACCGTTTCCATGCCTTGATAGCCCAAGCTCGTGATGTGTAATTTCACAGTGTCATCGCCATCTCTTTGATGGCCCAGGCTCGTGCTGTTTTCAGCTTTGAATCACGCAACGGCTCGAACGCTTCCCACTTTTCATCGCTCATATTTTCAGGATTTGTTAGCCAGTCAAACCGGGTACCTTTGAGTAAGTCTGACCCTGTAGACATAAGCGCTTTATGCTCTTCTATGCGAACTTTATTGACCGCATTGCCTAAGTACTGGGCAACATGGAACTTGTCAAATGCTATTCGCTCCCTGGCTTCTGGCACATGCAATGTGACTGCCTTGATAAAGGGCTTCCACATATCCATGGTAACGCATTCAATACCGGCTTTCTGGTCTGGCGTCAGGGTCTCAAAGTACTCATTGAGGCTGTCAGCTTTATGGTTGTCGGCCAAATGTAAAACAATGCCTTTTTCATGATCTGTAACCACAGTGACGTACTCACGCCTCTTCTGGAATGAGGTTTCGTCAACGGCTAACCGTTTGGGATTGTCGTGTACTCTGCGTGCCAGACCTCTCGCTACTGCACGCTGTTGGATACCGTCGATGGCATTCCAGCTAAGCTTCATTTGTTGGGCAACTGCACTGGTTGTTGCCTCTTTCAGCCAGTCAATAACAAGTGCTTCAAACAAGGCCGTAAAACCAGAGTTCGGTTCAGCCCATGGAACCTGTATTGTTTTTACACCGTGATCGGAACATTGTGTACGCGGAACATCAGCAATAAGGATGGTTTGAAACTGGCAGGTATCCAGATGCCGCCACTTCTTCTGACGTCGATCGTAACCCGGAGAGGGTTTATCACAAACACTGCATTTAGAAGGCTTTTTGCCATCATGTTCGAGAAAGATTTCGACTTTTCCTTCAGTAATGGAGAGTTCCACGTGAGCGACATGCCACGGAGTTTCAACGCCAAGTATTTTAGAGTAGAGTTCTTTATCGCGCATGTCGGCATCCTTGCCTTGAAGTGTTCAATATAGATTATATCACCCACTAAAATTAGGGAAGAGCCAAAAGGTTAGAGTCGCAAGGCGTATAAAAATAAAACTGAACTATAATTTTCTTCCTGAGCCACTGTACGCACAATGCTGCAACTAATAATATGACTTATTGCTTGCTGTTACTTTGGCTCATCCCGTTAATTCTACGAATTAGTTAAGGAAGTGAGTGATGAAATACGCATCGTTGCTGGTTGCTCTGATTAGCGGTGGACTGGTTTATACCAGCTGGGCAGTGCCGCCTAATAGGAGTGAGAAATCTGACGATCAATCGGACGATCAACCGAATGTTCCATTCAATTCAATAAGCCCAAGATCCGTTGAATCCTCCGGGCAGCAACCATTGCTGAAAGATTCGTTACTGTCATCTTTATCTCCTCCTTCTCCTTCTCCTTCTCCTTCTCCTCCTTCTCCTGTTCTTAAACCTGACTATTATAGTACCTGCGAACCGGGAGAGATTGATCCGGTGTTGAATGTGTATGCCTCAAAATTTCAATATTTTTCCTACGGCTCTCACACCAGTATTTTCGATGTTCGAACTCTGGAAGAGGAGCCAAGGCTGGGCGTGGTTTTTGAACATCCGGGCAGCGGCGGTTCAAGAAATTATTTTGCTGCGGCATCTCATCCTTATTGGTATTGGTGGTATGAGGAAGAGCTGGCCCCAATCTTTTATAGTGAAACATCTCCCCGAAGGGTGGTCTTCTGTGATACGCCCGGCAAGAAAAATGCCTGGCTCCCGTACAATGGGCAGAGTTTTGAACATATACCTGAATACCTGATTCGTTATCACAGTTTTTATGATGAGTCTGAGTATGTGAGCAGCTTTCTCTGTGCCTATGAGCATGAAGGGCAGCTGATTACCGGAGTGACGCTTGATAATCAGCCTTTTTACACTGACTTGCCCAGTCGATATGAGTGTGCCGGTATCATTGTTACGAGAATAGATAATTACAAAGTGAAGTATAATGCAGACAGTGATTCTGACAATTACCAGGGGAGTGACACCAATCAGATACCATTACACGGCCCTTTGAAATATATTCTTGCAGGTGTGCCCAATAATGAACCTGAAGCAAATTCGGCCTGTCAGACAGATCTGGGCTGGTATCACCCGGAAGCAGTTCTGCCAGAACAGCAGTTAAGTCGTGATGAGGTGGTGGCTTTCTATCCGCCCGATGATGTTATTCATTATTGTCAGGGTTATACCGCGGCCAGTCATTCCAGTGACTTGATTCGGGTATTTGGTATTGAGCGACCAAGTATACATTTTCATTATATGCCGGAGGGGAATTCGCAAACATATACTGGCGTCTTGGAAGGTGGCTGTATTTATCCGGGAGGGGAGCAAGTGGAAGCATTTGCTCTGAAAACCGACAGTGAGGCTGTCAGTTGGGAATTACGGTACCAGCGGCTGGTGGTTCCTGTAAATACCGGTTGGATTCAATATTCTGGAGGCCAGAGCAAAGGCGCACGAGCGGGTTGTCGAAGTACTATGACAGATGCTGATCCTGTCTATCTCTGTCGTTATCATTCTTTGTTAAACAGCAGTCAATATGTATATGGAGTGTTTCAATCTTCAGGAGAACAAGGCATCTGTCGTGCTGTCAGCTTGTACGAAAACAGGAATCTGTTACCTGCTTATGGCACCGATTCTTCAACTCAGTTTGAGGTTTACGACGGCACAATTTCATTTGAAGGTTCTGGTGGGGCTGGAAATGGGGATTTGCCTTCTCAGGAAAAAAGCTCTGGAGCAGTCAAGTTATTGCTTGACCTTCCGGTGCTTGGCATCACCTTTATGGTTTCAGGGATGCTCTAAGAGCAACCGTGCGTTTACATTCTTGATGAAGAAGAGGGGGGGGGGGAAGAGATCAGATGCTGCGAGACTTTCTGGCTTCTTCCACCCAGACCAGCAATAAGATGCCAATGGCTCCAAAGCATGAGGCTATGAGCACCATGAATCCACCGTCCCAGCCAAAACTATCCACCACCAGTCCCATGGCAATATTGGCAAATAAGGCCCCGCCCAGATAACCAAATAGACCCGTCAGTCCTGCCGCGGTGCCAGCGGCTTTTTTAGGAACCAGGTCCAGCGCATGTACACCAATCAACATGACGGGGCCATATATAAGGAAGCCAATAGCAATCAAGGCAAGATTATCGATAAGAGGGTTTCCAGCCGGATTCTTCCAGTAAATGAAGACAGCAATGGTGACCAGAGTCATGTAAACCAGGCTGGCCGGTGCCCGGTGACCTCTGAAAAAACGGTCGCTGAGATAACCACAGAGAATGGTGCCGGGAATGCCTGCAAATTCATACAGGAAATAAGCCCAGCTGCTTTCATTCATGGAGAAGGATTTCACTTCATCCAGATAGGTCGGAGCCCAGTCCAATACACCATATCGCACCAGATAAACAAAGGCGTTGGCGATGGCGATATACCAGAGCAGACGGTTGTTCAGGACGTATTTAAAGAAAATTTCTTTTGCTGAGAATTCCTGTTCATGGGTGTTGTCATAGATGAAGGTGCGTGGGTAATCGTCGGTGTGTTCTTCTATGGGGGGGAGTCCACAGGATTGTGGTGTGTCGCGAACCAGAAGCCAGGAAACTGCAGCCAGTATAAGCGCACAAAAACCGGCGAAATAAAATTTACTGTGCCAATCAATAAAGAGTGCCATTCCCAAAATGGCCAGAGGACCAATAAGGCCTCCGCCGACATTGTGAGCCAGATTCCAGCAAGCGGCTTTAGTGCCTCTTTCGCTCACAGAGAACCAGTGAACAATCACCCTGCCACTTGATGGCCACCCCATGCCCTGAAACCATCCATTGATAAAAAGGAGGGTAAACATAGTTATTATGCTGCCGGTAGCGAAGGGCACCAGCCCCATAAATATCATGGTTAGAGAGCTGAGAAATAGCCCGGTTGTCATGAATTTCCGGGCATCACTGCGATCAGAAAGATTACCCATGAGGAATTTACTCAGACCATAGGCAATGGATACACCAGAAAGTGCAAAACCTAATTCTACTTTGGAATAACCAGCATTTATCAGATCAGGAATTGCCAGAGAAAAGTTTTTTCGAACCAGATAGTAACCGGCATAACCGATAAAAATACCCAGAAATACCTGATGACGAAGACGCCTGTAAACAGGATCGATATCTTGATCTGAAAGCCGATTTTGATGCTTTGCCGGAGTTAACAGTGTGTGCAAGCTGGGCATAGTGGCCTTGAGAAAGTGATGGGATATTTATGTTCTTAAGCTAACGGAACCCTGTTTGCTTTATGGGGGAGCAGAATAAGGAATAGAACAGTGACAGGTATTTGGCAACCATTCACAGGAAAGTAATGC
>CBDBOO010000111.1:27500-29391 GCA_965208385.1 Endozoicomonas sp. | reverse complement strand
CAACAGTCATACTGAATAGACCTGATGTGCGCAATGCTGTTGATGGCCCTACAGCTGTTGAGCTTGAACATGCCTTCCGTGATTTTGAAAAAGATGATTCTGCAAAAGTTGCTGTTCTGTGGGGAGCAAAAGATACTTTTTGTGCCGGAGCTGACTTGAAGGCCATGGCTAACCCTCAGACACGTAATCAAATTGTTCCTGATGGTGAAGGACCAATGGGACCTTCACGGATGCTATTAAGTAAACCTGTGATCGCCGCTATTTCCGGTCATGCTGTAGCAGGAGGCCTGGAACTTGCGCTCTGGTGCGATCTCAGAATTGCTGAAGAGGACAGTATTCTGGGTGTATTCTGCCGACGTTTTGGGGTTCCGCTCATTGATGGAGGCACAATCCGGCTACCTCGATTAATAGGTCACAGTCGTGCAATGGATCTGATTCTCACCGGGCGTCCCGTTGCTGCTGCCGAAGCCTTGGACATAGGCTTGATTAACCGCATTGTTGAAAAAGGGAATAGCCGGGAAGCTGCTGAATCTCTGGCGCTGCAGATATCAAAATTCCCACAGGAATGTATGAAAGCAGATCGACTCAGTGTCTACAGACAATGGGATCTGCCTCTTAAAGAAGCGCTGATTTCTGAAGGGGAAAGTGCCACGACCGTATTACTGGAGGGTATTGCCGGAGCCAGACGTTTTGTATCCGGGAAAGGTCGAAATGGACGCTTTGATGATTTGTGAGTAAGGATGCGATCTATTTATTTGTACTTTAAAAATCACAGACAAAAAAAAACCCAGTTGATTGCTCAACTGGGTTTTCTATTTAATGCCTGACGATGACCTACTCTCACATGGGGATACCCCACACTACCATCGGCGATGTGTCATTTCACTGCTGAGTTCGGGATGGGATCAGGTGGGTCTAACACTCTATGGTCGTCAAGCGAAACGGTTAAGGCTGAGTTCTCACTCAACCTTATGGAATCACTGTAATTTAAGCTGTCTTAATTCTTGCTTAACACTCTCATGCTTCATGCATGGCTTTTTAAATCACTTTGGCGTTATATGGTCAAGCCGCACGAGTCATTAGTACTGGTTAGCTCAACGCCTCACAGCGCTTACACACCCAGCCTATCAACGTCATAGTCTTTGACGGCTCTTCAGGGGCATCTAGTGCCCAGGGAAGTCTCATCTTGAAGGGGGCTTCCCGCTTAGATGCTTTCAGCGGTTATCCCGTCCGAACGTAGCTACCGGGCAATGCATCTGGCGATACAACCCGAACACCAGTGGTCCGTCCACTCCGGTCCTCTCGTACTAGGAGCAGCTCTTCTCAAACTTCCAACGTCCACGGCAGATAGGGACCGAACTGTCTCACGACGTTCTAAACCCAGCTCGCGTACCACTTTAAATGGCGAACAGCCATACCCTTGGGACCGGCTTCAGCCCCAGGATGTGATGAGCCGACATCGAGGTGCCAAACACCGCCGTCGATGTGAACTCTTGGGCGGTATCAGCCTGTTATCCCCGGAGTACCTTTTATCCGTTGAGCGATGGCCCTTCCATTCAGAACCACCGGATCACTATGACCTACTTTCGTACCTGCTCGACATGTACGTCTCGCAGTCAAGCTGGCTTGTGCCATTACACTAACCGTACGATGTCCGACCGTACTTAGCCAACCTTCGTGCTCCTCCGTTACTCTTTAGGAGGAGACCGCCCCAGTCAAACTACCCACCACACAATGTCCTCGATCCCGATAAGGGACCAGAGTTAGAACCTCAATATTGCCAGGGTGGTATTTCAAGGTTGGCTCCACGCAATCTAGCGATCACGCTTCAAAGCCTCCCACCTATCCTACACAAGCAACATCAAAATCCACTGTGAAGCTGTAGTAAAGG
>CBDBOO010000111.1:0-22500 GCA_965208385.1 Endozoicomonas sp. | reverse complement strand
TTACTTTGCTGACCTGTATCAAAGCATTTTCTGCGATTGCCTTTACCTAATCACTTCTTTAAAATCCGCGCCACTATTACAAATTACTCCCTCTGCCAGTGCTCAGGCTTTCTGAATAGCTTGCCGCTCTCAACAACAATGCAAGAGAGCTGCGGGATGGATGCATGACCAGATATACATCATGAACTCAGGCAGAGTAACTTTCCATTGATGCAGTAGCATGCATTCGTCTTACATCTAAGTCATTTATTTACAGTCTGCTTTATTATTTGGCTGATTAGATAAGTGCCTTCTGGAGAACTAAGTTGTTCGAACCTAAAGCCATTAAAGTGGCTAGCATTAAAAATGATCTGCTATCGGGATTAACTGTTGCCCTGGCACTAGTGCCAGAAGCAGTGGCTTTTGCCTTTGTTGCCGGAGTTGATCCCCTGGTAGGTTTATATGCTGCCTTTATGGTTGGCCTGATCACTGCTGCAATTGGTGGCCGTCCGGGAATGATTTCGGGTGCTACAGGAGCGCTTGCTGTAGTGATGGTCAGCCTGGTTGCAACCCATGGTGTTCAATATCTATTTGCCACTGTTGTATTGATGGGAGTCCTGCAAATGCTTGCAGGTATCTTTAAGCTCGGCAAATTCATCAGAATGGTTCCTCACCCGGTTATGCTGGGTTTCGTAAATGGTCTTGCTATTGTTATTTTTCTGGCTCAACTCGGCCAATTTGGAGTCAGTGATGGAGCTGGCTGGTTATCCGGATCCGCTTTCGAAGGCAGTGTAGTTGATGTTGCCTGGATGCAGGGTAGCTCCCTTTATTTAATGCTGGGACTGGTTGCCCTGACCATGGCCATTATTCATTTCCTGCCAAAACTGACTACAGCAATTCCCTCTTCGCTAGTCGCTATTCTTGTTGTGACCCTGTTAGCCATAGCTCTTGATCTTGATACACGCAGCGTAGGTGATGTAGCAGGGATTGCCGGAGGCCTGCCAACATTCAGCATTCCATCGGTACCTTTTAATTTTGATACTCTCATGATCATCTTCCCGTATTCATTAATACTGGCAGCAATCGGGATTATCGAGTCTCTGTTAACCTTACGGATGGTTGACGAAATCACTCAGTCTCACGGCAGTAGTAACCGTGAATGTGTTGGTCAGGGTGTTGCAAACGTAGTGACTGGCTTCTTTGGCGGTATGGGTGGCTGCGCCATGATTGGTCAAAGCATGATCAACGTAAATTCAGGTGGTCGCGGTCGACTGTCCGGTATTTCAGCTGCGTTGTTCTTGCTGGCATTTATTCTGTTCGCTTCTTCCTTAATAGAAATGATTCCTGTGGCAGCACTGGTGGGTGTAATGTTCATCGTAGTCATTGGCACCTTTGAGTGGAGTAGCTTCCGAATCATGAATAAGGTACCAAAGGGCGATGCCTTTGTGCTGGTACTGGTTTCTATTGTGACCGTTATGACAGATCTCGCCATGGCCGTTGTGATTGGCGTGATAGTCTCTGCCTTGATTTTCGCCTGGGAACACGCCAAGCATATCCGGGTTGAAAAGAAAGAAGATCATGAAGGTTCCACTGTCTACAAAATTCATGGTCCACTGTTTTTTGGTTCTACCACCTCCTTTCTGGAACAGTTTTCACCCGCTAATGACAATAAAGATATTGTGATTGATTTTGCTGACTCACGAGTGAGTGACCATTCTGGTCTTGAAGCTATTGATACATTGGCTGAACGCTACATGAACAGCGGAAAATCATTGCATCTTCTGCATTTGAGCAATGACTGCCGACAGCTTCTGAAAAAAGCCGGAAATCTGGTGGAAGTTAATGTGATCGAAGATCCAAAGTACTTTGTAGCAACCAACGCCTGAATCAGCGCTGCTCGCATCTGATAAGAAACTGCCCGGCCGTACAAGCCGGGCTTTTTTCATCTATTAATTTGAGAGTCCAACGTACACTGCGTAATTGCCTTGAATGTTAACGAAAATCCCAGGCACCACAGAGCGATAGTCAGATGAAAAATATGCCAGCGAGGGATCAGACCGAATAAGTCATCTCCTCTTGAGCCAACCAGAGAACCCACCACCAGGAACAACAAACCCGATGTCATCGTAAAAAGACCCAATGATCTTTGCGATCCGTTGAATAGAACACTCCCCCCCACAATCGTTGCGACAATCGCCAGTAATGTAGAGATCGTCACCAGAGGTCCGTTTAACTGGAAAATACTGGCTGCGGCAAACAACATAGTTACCGCTGCAATAGCCGCCCACTGCCATCTTGCTTGCCCCATAGCAGGCACTTTAAAACTGATAAACGACAATACAATCAGCAACATCCCCACCGATGCGGTGAGTGAAGAATAAAGTCCATGCAGGCTCGCCAGCTCCTGCTGTAATGAAAAGCCATAACGCAACACAGCAATACCTGCGGTGATTGCCATCAACAAGAGACCTATCATGGCAGGTAATGAAGAGGGCAAGCGGAAAATTGATTTCACTCCCCAGAGTGCGCAGATCATTAATACCAGTTCAGACAGTGCATAATGAGGCATTTAGTACATCCTGATTGTTATTATTATTTGAATGACAATGTTACGTTGTTCGAGATATTAAAATCTCTCTTATCCTGATGCAAATTAGACTTTCGTCAGGTCGCTATTACGGTGCATAGAGAAAGCAATGAATTGGCACTTTGATCTGAATAGTTCAGTTTGCAAAGAGAAATACGGTTTTCCGTTTCTAAAATACAAGGCTGCAACAAAATCATGAACGGTTTGGTATCTTCTTGCAGACGACTAAATGCTACTGATAGAGTGTCGGGCAGTGCCATAACAAAACCAAAAAGAGGCAATCATGTATGAAAACTGTCCATCAATGGTTTGATGAATACGGTGAAAGTCACCAAAACTCAACGAATAAGTTAATCCACTGGATATGCGTTCCGGCCATTTTATTCAGTATTCTTGGAATTTTATGGGCTCTCAATCCATTGCTTGCCTGGGCCGGTATGGCCATCACTCTTATTTTCTATTTCAGCCTTTCAGTGCCACTCTCGCTGGTCATGATCATCGTCTATTCATGCATGGCTGCAATATCCATAAGTCTTGGAAATGCGCTTATGGTTATCAGTATTGGTATTTTTGTTATTGCCTGGATATTCCAGTTTATCGGACACAAAATTGAAGGCAAAAAACCATCATTTTTTGAAGACATAAAATTTTTACTGGTTGGGCCACTCTGGTGTCTGGGGTTTCTGTTCAGAAAAATAAATATTCGCTATTAATGCGTAAATCTGGCCAGGCGTTCACACTGGCCAGTATTGCTACGCCAACTCTTCAATTGGCATACTCATACAGTCTTGTGCAAGACCGCCAATAGCGCGCAATATCAGCAGCTTGCTCTGCTCTGTCTGAACCGGATTGTCACGAATACTATTGATATGTTCGAAATAGGTGTTTCCCATTCTGAAAATGATGCGGGAAATGTTTATCCTCTGCTCCTGGGGCCACCTTGAACCATAGTGCTTTAAAATAGCCGCCAAGCGCCTTGATAACTCCTTGTCATAAAGCACCTGTAAATCAGCCAGCATGGGGAGTGCTAACATGGCTCGATTCAGTTCGAACTCCAGCCGATGCTCTGCCGGATCTGCATATTCACGCTCACCGATAGCCTTAATAAATCATTCCAGCCCATCCCGTGGGTATCGTATTGTTGGTATTCATCAAAGCGTGTCAGAACTTTATCAACCATTTCCTCACAAAGCGCATACAGTATTGATTCTTTATTAGGAAAATACTGATAGATTGACGCAACAGGAATTTCTGCCTTTTCCGCAATACCCACTGCAGTCAGTGCTTCATAGCCATTTTCAACCAAAATAGTGGAAGTGGCTTCGAGGATAGTACCAGCCCTCTTGCGTGAACGAGCCTGAACCGGCTGTTTACGAGGTTTTATAGAATCTTCGGGCATGGACAGCTCTCACCAAAATGGCCTCAATTATTATCAACAGCCGTGATTAATGATGGACAGTGTAAGAGAACAAATATTCCAGCTAATCAGCACATTTCAAATTAAAGTGACACTCAACTTAAAATGTTCAACCAGCTACCGGAAAGATCTATGAATTCGTTATTGTACTTTAGCATCAAGCAAAACCCGATTTCTTACTTAAGAAATAACAACAGAGCTAGAGATCATATCACCGGATTCTGTCTGGCAAATATCTATTAAATGGTATTTTTGTTCCAACTTTTCTCACACTTTTCCAAAATTTCTTCATTAATTTCAGAACATCACTCCAGTACACACTTGGTTTTCTGATATTAATCGACGTAGCCAATAGAGCCTGCCTTAATGATTAACCGTCACCTGTGGTAATGGAAGAAACTGAAGTCTAGCAGGGTTTTTCAATTAGGTTGGCTAAAATAAGTACTGAATCATCAGTGCTGTTTTGTCTTAGCAAAAAATAACCGGAACCATGATACTGCATTTCTCACTTGTGGTTCATCTATTATTGAATAAACAAGTTTATAAAGGGCGGATCACAATTATGTAACCGACATTCACCACCTAACCTGACATTTTCCTGATTTCTGCTATTTATCAAAAAAGCAAATATCAGGAAACAGCCTTATGCCTCCTATTCAATATCGCACTCAGATTCAGAACATGGATCACCTCGGCCTGGTGGCAGGTATGTGCAAAGAGCTGGGCATAGCCGATCACATTGACAGACGTGCACCCAAGGTAGCGGATGAATGGAATGTCTCCCACGGTGAAGCCATTGTCGGCATGATCCTCAATGGCCTCGGCTTTACGGGGCAATCTCTCCATATGTTCCCCCAGTTCTTTGCCAATAAACCTCTCAACAAACTGATCAGGGAAGGGATTAAACCAGAGCATTTAAACGACAAGATTCTGGGAAGAGCACTGGATGAACTCTTTGATCTGGATGTCAGTAAAGTCTATTTTGAGCTGGCTATCAAGGTTGCAACTCATCTCAAATTGCCTTGCGACGCGCTGAACCTTGATGGCACCGGCTTCCACGTCGATGGTCGTTATAATAGCGATAGCGATCTGAGCGATGAAGACCTCAACTGCATCAGGCTTTGCAAAGGTTACAGCCGGGATCACCGCCCGGATTTGAACCAGGCCATATTGCTTCTGTTGACTGAAAACCGGGCAGGCATCCCGTTGTTTATGAAAGCAACCAGTGGCAATGTGACTGATAAGACCAGTTTCAAACAGGTGGTTTCCAAGCACTTGAAGAGTTTCAAAGCCGCACTGGAAGCCCGCTATTTTATTGGCGATGCAGCATTGTATGTGGCAGGGACAATCCAGGAAATTGACCAGCAGGATCAGCTGTTTATTTCCAGAGTTCCTCTCAATATTGGTGCCGCCAAAGAGCTGGTAAGGAGTGCGCCTTCACGAACCATGAAAGCAGTGGAGGGGTTTGACCATTACGAAGCTACAGAAGTGTCGTCTAATTATGCGAACGTAGAGCAACGCTGGGTTTTGTTTCGCAACCAGCAACGCGAGGAAACCGAACAGAAGACGCTGACAAGGCGTATGCAGAAAAAGTCTCTGAAAGAGTGCGAGAGACTGGAAAAGTTGAGCAAAAAAGCGTTCCAGTGCGAAGGGGAGGCCATGGAAGCCTTTAGGCAATGGCAGAAGCAGTCTGAACTTTGTCAGGCTGAGGCTCAGGTTATCGCCAAGCCCTGCTACAAGAGCAAAGGACGACCTGTTAATGGAGCGGAACCCGACCACCTGGAATATTACGTAACAAGTTGTTGCTCGATCGCTGTGCAAACCCGGCAGGATGCCGAAGCATCACTGGGTTGTTTTGTGCTGGCTACCAACGACATTAATACTACTCGACTGGACAGCGCTGAACTACTGAGGACGTACAAATCACAGCAACAGGTTGAACGAGGCTTTCGCTTTCTAAAAAGTCCGGACTTTCTGGTGTCTTCCCTCTATCTGAAGAAACCGGAACGCATTGAGGCATTGTTAATGGTGATGACACTTTGCCTGATGGTCTATGCTGCTATCCAACATCGAATCCGTTATGAGTTGAAGAAGCAGAGCCGAACGTTCCCGGACATGAAGAAAAAGCCAGCCCAGAACCCAACGGGCAGATGGATTTTCTGCTGCTTTGATGGCATTTATGTGCAGACGATCAACGGAACGGAGAAGCACGTGATTGGCATCTCGGAGAATCAGGCGACAATTATCTTTATATTAGGGTCAACGTACCAATCAATTTATTCCTGACTCAAGAGGGAGTGTGAGAGCAGCAAGATCAATGCACGAAGGCTTGTCCCTGTCATCTCCGGCTGCTGAAGGTGAGGTTTTTTCTTGTTTGTGTTTTTCATGAATGGATATCCATGAAAGGTCAGCAATTCCCCACGTTTCATTAAACCCCTTGGTATCACTAGCGTACGAAGTCGTATATATTTTGTATGCTCGTGATAAATAGTCGAGTTTTTGGGAAAAATTACATATCTCAACACGTAAGCAGCTGTAGCTGCGCCCTGCGTGTGATGCTTCTTATACGCTGTTACCGATGTCGTATAAGCATGGGGAATAGCTGATGAAAGGTTGATTGGGTACTCGTTATCAGGAGAAGTACGTTTATGCTTACAATAAGGTGGTCAAATTTCAAAACCCTTGCGCTGCAGGGGTAAGGGAAATATCAAAGTAGGTGGTGAATGACGGTTGTAAATATGAATTAATAATTATTAATTCCCGACTTAATGGATTTTTCAAAAACATATCTCGTCGATTAATTAAATAAATATGAATTTATAATCATTTAATATCATGAAATTAAAATCAACCTGACGCTCTGATCAAAATATTAAAGCACTTAAATTAACTTCGATACCCTTCAGATACTTAAGAAGATGAAGCAACAATAAAACACCGGCCAGTTAAATAAAATTGACTATGCCTATCTTACTTCGCCTCAATGATATTTTTTATAACAGGATTTGTGAAATCACATAATCGGATCAAAAAGACGGGTTAATATACGATAAGATAATTCTATGTTCACAGCCTTTCAGAAGCTCTCGAAAGGCTGTGAAAACAGATTTGTATTCGGCCCAGTTAATGACCTATATGTTTCTCAAAGTGAAGCCTTTCTCGTGTAACCGGGTTTCAGTTCCGGGTGCTGGCACATCAGGAATCAACCTTGATAAAACCAGAGAACAGACGGCAAAAGCTGTTCCAATCATGAATACAGAAGGAGGCGAGCTCAACCATAAAAAACCCAGTAAAGCAGGTATAATCACGGCGGCAATATGATTAATGGTAAAACTGACGCCAGAGCTGGCAGCAATATCCTTAGGATCTGCGATTTTTTGAAAATAGGTTTTAGTGGCTATCGCCATGGCAAAAAACAGATGATCCAGTACATATAAGGTCGCAGCGGCTGTCGAATTTTCAACCAGCGCATAGCTGCTAAAAATAACAATCAGGCCAATATATTCAATGGTAAGAGCTTTTCGCTCGCCCACTTTACCTATCCATTGACCAATAGCCGGCCCAAACAACATATTAAAGCCGTAGTTAATCAGAAAGAGTAGGCTGATTTCTCCTACCGAATAGCCAAACTTTTCAACCATCATGAACCCGGCAAATACGACAAATATCTGACGACGGGCACCACTGAAAAATGTCAGCGCATAGTACAACCAGTAACGGCGGCGAAGAATGATTTTTTTATGCTGATTCGCTGGCTGAGTAAAGCGCGGAAAAAGCAACCATATAGCAATGACGACCATCAGGCCAAAGCCACCCGCCAGCAAGTACATAGTACGATATTCAATACCGAACATATCCATCAATATCCATATGCCACCATAAGCCAATAGCGCAGCTACGGCTTTAACAGATAACACCTTGCCCATAAAATGAGCACTTTTCTTTTTATCCAGCCACTGCAACGTCAGTGATTGATTGATGGTTTCAAAATAGTGAAATCCCACAGACATAATGACGGTTGTGACATAAAGAGGAATTTCCTGTGGCCAGAAACCTGTGATGGCAACACCAACACACATCAGCGCCAGCGATAGAAGTGCCACAGTCTGTTCGGCAAAAGCCAGCAGAATAAAAATCGCAGTGAAGGCCAGAAAACCAGGAATTTCCCTGATGCTTTGTAACAGGCCAATTTCCTGTCCGGTAAAGGCCGCCTGTTCAATAACAAAGTTGTTCAGTAACGCCTGCCACACCGAAAACGTCAGGGGCATTACAAACGCCATAACCAGTAAGAGATTTTCCGGAGATCTCCAATCCTTCTTTATTTGCAAAACAACGTCCTGATGTGAATTTTTATCTTGATATGTCTTTCGTGGTCAACTAAACCATCGAAGCATAATTACGATCTTAAAATTAAGCCTTCCATGATAACCAGCATTGACCAGACAGCAATAAGAAATAGATGAAATCAGTCAAATATCGCTGCCGTTCTTAATCGTAAGTTTATGTTGACTATCACACCATGACACAGAACGATCGAACCAAATCCAGGCAACTCACTTTCTCACTTTATAGTAGTGAGTATGAGTATTTCTCCCCCTCTGATTCCAGTGGCTATACTTCCATCCGTGATCAAACAGATAGAATAAATAATGCCAACAGCCTATAAAAACATCTTATTTTTAATTCCGTCTGGACTTATCGCATTATTGATAGGATTGTCGGCAACAGCCGACTCACAGCCCCCACGCGGCTTCTGGTTACTGGAAAGTGTCAATGAAGAAACACCTTACGGCGGCCTGAAATTGAACACGCCCAATAAATTTACACTTCTTATTTATGACAATCATTGCAAGCTCTACACAGTGAACGGCAGTATCAAACAGAAATCCGATAACAGCTGGGAATTGAAAAACCATGTGGATTACAGCAATACTTTCATACTTAAAAGAAGAGGCGATAAGCTGGAACTGGTTGATACTGAAGATGAGCAGCTGTTGTTCACACTGACAACAGCCGATGAACTGAAGCAGGGAATTCGTGCGTACTGCAAAAAATAATTAAAAAATGGACCCTAATCTGATGAATAATAATATTCAACGCTACCCGATAGTAATGAGATTGCTCCACTGGTTAATGGCATTACTGATACTCTCCATGATTGCCAGCGGCTGGTATATGGCGGGGCTGGATAAAGAGGTCAGTTATAAATACGATATCTATTTCTGGCACAAATCCTTTGGCGTAATGATAATTTTCCTGATTATTGCCCGGATTTTATTTCGCTTTACCAGCCAGGTACCCGCACTTCCAGGTACGTTACCGGTCTATGAAATCAAGCTGGCTCATTTCACTCACGGCTTACTCTACCTGCTGATGATTCTTGTCCCTTTAAGTGGCTACCTCATGTCCGACAAAGGGGGGCACGATATACCATTTTTCGGCTGGGTCATGCCTGATCTTGTGGACACCAACAAAGAGCACGCTTCTTTCCTCCATGAAATACACGTACTCATCCCCTACATCCTGCTTGGAATTATCGGCCTTCATTTAGCAGGGGTTATAAAGCATCGTTTCTTCGATAAACCTGAACATGATTCATTGAAAAGAATGCTTTGATCGAAAGGATGTCCGGCTCCTCTTTCAAAAGAAAAAGTTCACAAGAAAAAGGAGCCATTCACTATTTATATTTCTTTATTACTCAACACATCAGCGTAAGCACTGAAACTATAGGGCCTTCCCAGAAAGTCCTGAACCAAGTCGGCTGCAGGTTTTGATCCACCTGGCGCAAGTACCTTGAAGCGATAATCCCGGGCAACCGCTTTATTATTAATGCCTTCCTTTTTAAATCGGGTAAACATATCTGAAGCGATAGCCAGTGACCACTGATAGGTGTAGTAGATCGCAGAATACCCATCCAGATGACCAAAGCTGGCATAGAAATGACTTTCATTCACCACAGGGTAAGGTGAATAGCGAACCTGCATTTCATCAGAAAGCTGATCAAGATCCAGACCTTTCGGGTTTCTGTCGTACAAATTCAATGAGAGAGAGCCATAGTAAAGTTGATGCATGGTGTCATAACCACGGGCAAAGTTTCTTGCCTTGTTCATCCGCTCAACCAGTTCATCCGGAATAGGCTGTCCGTCTTTATTAATAGCAAATGTCTGCAGGGTATCCTTATCCCAGATCCATTCTTCCAGCATTTGTGATGGCGCTTCCACAAAATCCCACTCGGTGCTCAGACCACCCAGACTTGCCCAACGCTGATTGCCACTGAACATATAATGCAACAGATGCCCAAACTCATGGAGATAGGTCTCCACCTGATTGTGCCCCATCAGGTTTTCACCCGCAGGAAAATTGGTGATTAATGTCGCCACTGGAATCTGCCGACCTTTCACGCCAACCTTGATAGGGGAAATTCTGGCATGCTGGTATTTTCCATCTCTCGGAAACATATCCAGATAAAAGCGCCCCACCAGCTCTCCATTATCATATATTTCGTAAGCTTCAACGCTCTCATGCCATACGGGGGTATCCCATTTTTTGATGCTTACATCAAAAAGTCCGGATACAAGATTCAGAATCCCGTCTCTTACGTTGTTATAAGCAAAATACTGGCGCACTTCCTGAGAATCGAGCCTGAAGTCTTCCTTCATAATCTGATCCTGAAGATAACCCTTCTGCCAGCGATATACACTGGTTGCGTCAGCCTGATCTTTTTTCAGACGATTCAGAAAAGTACTCTTATCCTGATTCATGGGTGCGCGGGCGTAGCTGCCGATTTTTTCGATGAAGTTTCTGGCATTTTCCGGAGAGCCGATCATCTTGTCGGCCATGATGTACTCTGCGTAATTTTTATAGCCGAGCAACCGGGCCAACTCAAAGCGTTTTTCTGCCAGACGGGTTAATACATCTTTATTCTGGGGGTAACCGCGATTGGTAAACTCCAGAAAATACTTTTTCCTGATGTCATCATTTTCCGCATACTGCCTGAAAGGAAGGTAATCCGGATAGGCGGTAGTCAGAGTAATAATGCCTTTGTCATCCGGTTGATGGGCATCAATATAATCCTGGGGCATGCCAGCCAGCTGATCAACTGAAGTCAGTTCAATTGACCGGACATCCTGCCGGATATTGGTGCCAAACTCCTGGCCAATATTAGCAATTTCATCCCGGAGAGCCTTTATTCTACTGCGGCCAGACTCTGATTTATCTACACCTGAGCGACGAAAACGTTCAAGCGTTACTTTCACATAGCGTTGGATGTCAGCACTCTCTTTGCTGACATCCAAAGCCACGAGCGCATCAAACACAGGTCGAGACAGGCCATAATCCGTTGCCAGGTTGCTGATTTTAATAACACACTCACCGGCTGCCTTTCTGACGTTCTCTTCAGGATGAACGGCAAGATAAAGATTTGCCTGGCTGCTGGCATCCGACAGTTGCATTTCAAAATCGTTCAACGGTTCCAGAATATTTTCAACAGTGAACGGTGATTTAATAGACTCAAGTCGTTTAATGGCATCACGACCTTTGACCAGTTCCTTCGAACAGTATTCATTGAATACTGTGGCTTCGCTTTTCTGTTTATTCGCTGCCGACACCTGAGTAGAAAGTACGGTAGTCAATCCCAGGGCAAGGATAAAGAAAGGTTTTATTTTCATTATTATCCGGCTCATTTCTGAACGGTTATTATTCTGACACTTTAAATAGTTCTAAGAATCAATAATAGGTATTAATGCCTAACGCTTCCGTGCAGCCTGCATGCTATCACACCTTAATTCGATTCTTCATTAATTCAGCGCGATCAATTTTCGGTCAGTTTTATGAAACAGGGTGATACTGAGAACGAGTTCTTAAAATTACATTCTTACAGAGAAAGGACATGATTAATTTTTCTACAAAAACTGTAAGTTTTGTGCAGTATTCAAGCCGGTGAACATAGAATTCTTTAAATACTGTTGGAATTACACATTGAATTATAAGTAATTGGACGATTATTTTACGATATTTTGACGAGAGCGTTTTTCATCTTTCATACGCTGCTGGTATAAAATCACAACCTCGGATGCATAGTCATATCCGTCGTACTTTAAGATGCAGCTTTGCTATCTGTGCTCACTCACTGATACGCCAGCCCGACCCAGGAACTTGGCTCACCAGGTTCCTGGGGCTTCGCGCTAACTGCATTTTCAATTACTTTGGCTATATGTTCCGATTAATTAACAGATTACCTTCATACTTTCTCCCAGTGTGCTCCACGTCCTTTTCCCACCTGCCTGACCTTCTCTTCCGTTCTGAGCTGCTGCACCACTTTCTTAACCAGTTCCCGGCTCACTGTTGGAATTTGAATACAGATATCGGCAATGGAAAAGGGCACATCGATTTTCTCAATGGCTGTTTTAACCAGTTGCGATTTGGGTGCCCGGCTGCCCTTCCCTTGCAAGGCGTCTATTTTCTCTTCCAGTTCGTTGTATCCCTGGGCAAGAATAAACAAGAAAAAATCCAGCCAGGGCATAACATCGTGCTTCCCTTCATGCCATCCTTTAACACTCTGCTGCAACGCTCTCTTGTAAGCGTCTTCTTCCCTGGCAAGAAGACGCTCAATACTGATGAACCTGCCCAATTGATAACCACTCAGAGACAACATCAATAACATCAGCAAACGGGAGATTCGCCCATTCCCATCACTGAAGGGATCAATACAAAGATAATCCAGAACTGCAGCAGCAATGAGTAATAAGGGTTCAACACTGTGTTGACTATGGCTATGGTAGAGCGAGACAGTCTCATTCATTGCCATAGCTATTTCTGCCACCGGGGCAGTACGGTAAAGCACGCCTATCTTCTGACCATCTTTGTCTCGCTCAACGATGTCTTTGTTGGTCACCCGCCAACGTCCACCTTCATGAGGCATGTGCCCGTAGAGCATGGCATGGAGCTGCTGGCTGAACGCCACCGACAACGTCATGTGCTCTCCCGGCTCAACCACTATATCCAGGGCATCTCTGTAACCAGCTACCTGCCTGTCCATTGGCGTGATGGGTTTGTATTCTTTCAGTACCAGTTTCCTGGCCACTTCTCTGGTTACCATAATGCCATCCAGATGGTTGCTGTATTCCACAGATTCCATAACAGCCACCTGTCGCAGCGTATCGAGCACCTCTGGCTGCTGACGGATAGTCAGAGGCTGACGCCCCTTATACTCACCTAACTGCCTGAACAGAGAAAGCTGGTAAGTACTAAATCGATATTCAGACAAACGTTTTAAGGTATTCATAGATTCATTCTGCTCAACGCATGCAGTGACTCAATATAATAAAACCACTATTTGTGTATTTATCGGTTACTAAACACAGAATCAACAGTCTCAACTCGTTTATTACCCATAAATATCAAACATATATATAGATCAATTATCAGAAACAATAAATAGATAATAAATGTGTAAATTATATATTTCAGTTCTAATTACACTCAAACTTAATTATCTAATTCCACAAAAAGATTATTTCGATGACTGATCCCAAACGTTTCTTGAATGAATATTTCAAAAAATAATGATTTTCGTTTATTTCAATAGCCAGGCATTAAATAAAAAAACACCTGTTATTCATTGATTTACGATCAAGAAAGCACTTGAAAACTAATATCAAAACAATTTAATAATCACCGTGTTGATGTTTTTCATATACTTAAATACTTCAATGTTTTTATGTTCGTCTGAAATACTTCCTGTTCTTTGATAAGGACAGGCATTCAGACGGTAATAATATGAAATCTATCAATTGGGATGACACAATTATTAACCCGTGCTGTTGTCCAGGGAAGCGTTGATCCAATATCCAATAGAGGTATTCCTGTGATCACCAATGATTCTGCAGAAGAACCGGCGAAAGACACGCCTCAGTTTTCTTCTCGTTTAGGTTTTTTTCTGGCAGCCGTTGGCTCTGCAGTTGGAATAGGCAACATATGGGGGTTCCCCACACAAACGGCCGATAATGGCGGCGCGGCTTTTGTGCTGGTTTATCTGTTCTTCTCCATCATATTGGCCTGGCCCATGCTCATCGCAGAGCTGGTAATTGGTCGATATGGTCGCTCTGATCCTGTGTCTACTCTCAGTATGATTAGCAAACAATCTCTGATTCAATGGATAGGGAAACTGGTTGGCTGGGCTTCTACCATAACGGTTCTGCTGATCTACACTTTCTATGCCATCATTGCCGGCTGGATTATCTGCTTTGGCCTGGCGCCTCTGACATCTCTGCTTGGCTTACACGATCTGACCACAGCTCTTACTTCCATGAACCCCTTACCCACTATGATTTCTGCCGGTGTTTTCATGATATTCGTCGCCGTTATTGTGGTGGGAGGTGTAGCCGGAGGTATTGAGAAATGGTGTGGGCGCTTGATGCCAGCGCTGATATTGCTGATGCTAGCATTAATTATTTTCACTCTGCAGCTGGATGGAGCAATGGAAGGATTGCGCTATTTTCTATTGCCTGATTTCAGCAAAATTTTAAATAAAGACCTGCTCGTTAGCGCTCTTGGACAGTCGTTCTTCTCTATGTCTCTGGGGGTTGGCATTATGGTTGTCTATGGAGCCTATTTGACCAATAACAGTAACATTCCCGTTCTGGCAGCCGGGGTTGCTCTCACTGATACCATTGTGGCGATAATGGCTGGTCTCTTGATTATTCCCGGAATGTTCGTGGCCTCCCATCACGGAATTGATATTTATACCGAGGGAGGTGCTCTAAAAAGTGCAGATACCCTGGTCTTTGATGTTCTCCCCGCACTGTTCAACCAGTTAGGTTCTATAGGCGTTATTGCTTCTCTGGCATTCTTTTCCCTGTTAACAATTACTGCTCTGACTTCCGCTATTTCCATTCTTGAAGTACCTGTAGCAGTGCTTCAGCGACGTCACAGAATTCATCGCCCCCACAGTGTCTGGCTGGTCACACTGGTCACTTACATTGTCAGCGTGCTTCTGATGATCTGGTTTGATTCTCTATTCGGATTTATTGTCAGCCTGACAACACAGTATTCAATGCCTTTACTCAGTCTGGCAGTCTGCATTTTTGCGGGTTGGATCTGGTCGCGTCATCAAAAGCTGCAGGAGTTAAGCAAAGGTTATCCACAGATAGAGCACAGCTGGTTATGGAAGATATGGCCCTGGTATATCCGTACAGTATGTCCGGTCATGGTTCTCATTCTGATTTTCTTTACATTTTGAGCCATGAATTATTGGGCTCCTCGCTGTTTACTATGGATTTTGTGCTGATATATGACCGATAATCCCCGACCCGGAAGCTCACAGATTTAAGTAGTGCTGGATTCAAGCAATAAGTGCAACAGACTTTCCAGTGTAGACCTCAAGCGGGGTTAACCCGCCAAGTACTTTTCTCGGCATCGAATTTATAACCCATTCCATATTTCGAATGTCCTCATCGGTAAGTTGACCCAGAGGCATTTTCTTAGGCCACTGACGTCGTATGATTCCATTAGTATTCTCATTTGTACCACGCTGATAACTGGCATATGGTTTAGCAAAATACATGTCCGCATTAATGGCCTCAGCAACTAAACCATGCCTTGCAAATTCGCCACCATTATCCAGCGTGACCGTTAATACTTCCGGTACTCGCTCCAGCAAAGAGATCATTTTGGCAGCAACCGTTTCAGCTTGTTTGTTATCCACTTTTCCGATCAGGGTAAGTCGGCTTTTTCGGTCAACCAGAGTGACCAGATGCGCATCCTGCCCTTGGACCGTGTCACCTTCCCAGTCGCCTATTCGAGCTCGTTGCTCAACAATTTCTGGTCGCTTGGTGATATCTACCCGATCAGGGATGAGAGATCGTCCAGCCTTACGCTTACCCCCTTTCCAGCGGCTTTTACCGAAGCGTGGCAAGCTTTTATACAGTACGCCTCCCTGTGCCTTATCAGCAGCAATGAGTCGATAAAGAGTAGTATGACTAACAGCCGTATCAGGCATCTCAATAGTCATACGAATACTGGTGTTTCCAGGAGACCAGCCCAGAAGTAATGCCTTCTTAATAATCTTCATATGTCGTTCATCTGTTTTTTTAGATTTATGAGCTGACTTCTTACGCTTGGTCTTGAGCCTCTCTGCGGCTTCCGGGCAGTAACCAGCAACTTTAGAATTCCTTGATAATTCCCGAGAAACAGTGCTCTTATTAACACCGATGTCATGAGCAATTTCAGTCTGGGAAAAACCTTTTTTCAATAGCGCATAAAGCTGATATCTTTTCCCTTGAGTCAGCTGTTGATAGTGCTTGGTTTGTTTCTTCATTTCAGGCTTCCATTTCTGGGTGTGAGAGCTTTGAAATGTATCAATAGCTGGCTCACATTCCAAATTTCAGCCTGTTGCACTTATTGTATTACTCCAGCGTCATCCATAAATGGTAATCAGATATTTATGCTCGGCCTCGGCTTGCAAGCACCTTGGAAAATAGTTGATCAGCATCTCGATACAACAAAGAAACCCAATGAGTTGGTACTCAATGTAGGTGCTGAACGCGGTAGTCTCTATCCATGCCCCAAGTGCGGTAAAACTTCTCAGGCTCATGACTTTAAAGTGCTTACCTGGCAGCACCTGAACTTCTTTCAGCACCATTGCTATATCAAAGCAAAAGTACCCCGTACTCGCTGTGAGGAACACGGCATTCATCGTGTAAAGGTTCCCTGGGCAAGAGAGAATAGTAAGTTCACTCTACTGTTTGAGCAGGCACTGCTAACGCTGGTGAGAGAGATGCCGATGAAAGCCTGTGCCAAGTATGTTGGCGTGAATGACAAGCGCATATGGCGAGTGATTAAGCATTATGTCAAACAATCTCTTATGGTAATGGATCTATCAGAATTGAGTGCTATTGGGCTGGATGAAACAGCTTCAAAACGCGGTCACAACTACGTCACAGTGTTCATCGACATGAACCGGAATGACAAACCGGTAATGTTCGCAACACCCGGCAAAGGTAAGGAAACCGTTAAGAATTTCAGAACCTTCCTCGAAGAGCATGGCGGGCAGGCAAACAATGTGATGGAAGTGGTCTGTGACATGTCTCCAGCGTTTCTGTCAGCGACGAAAGAAGAGTTCCCAGAGGCCAATGTAACCGTTGACTGGTTTCACGTTGTTCAGCTATTCACTAAGGCTGTGGACGATGTTCGTAAAGCTGAACGGAAGTTGAAAGACCATCCTAAAAGCCTACGCTGGGCAGTGTTGAAGAAAGCAGATGGCCCTCTCACTAAAAAGCAGATTGAAGCTCTTGTGGAGCTTGAGGCGAGCGACTTGAAGACTGGTATCGCCTGGAAGATCAAAGAGAAACTCCGCTGGATCAGAAAGGCAGAAACACCAAGAGCAGCACGATGGAGACTGACTCACTTTATAAAGTATGCGAAAGAAGCACTGGGAGCCTGACCGAGAATAGCGTCCGTAGCGAGGATCGTAGAAAATTGAGGATGAAAATTTGGTTTTGAGAGGCGAATAGCGAGCTATTTAACGAACAAAAGCGAATTTTCAGACCAATTTGCTACGACCACACGACTGCATGGATGCAGGAGCTAGTGCAACCCAGCACTTCCCCAAAGATTAATTCTGAACAGAGTTCGCAAGGCTTTCAGAGTATCTGCTATTTTTAACTCTCGTGAAGTCATTCGTATTAACAACTCAGTCAGACCACAATGCCTGCTTCCCAAAAGAAAGCCCTTGCCGATGACCTGATTCAGGTCGTCTCTGACCAAGCGGCTAAAATACCTGACCCTCGTCCTAATCAGATCGACGACAAAATCCCACTGCATGATGCCGTTATGTCTGCTCTGGCCATGTTTCATCAGAAGTTCTCGTCCCTACTCCAGTTTGATGAAGACAGGCGCGAACCAGAAATCGAATACAACCTAAACACCCTATACAGGGTGGGAAAAGTGCCCAGTGACACTCATATTCGCTGCATGCTGGACCCAGTGCCCACTCGAGAACTGTCTCGGCTGTTTACCGCCTTATTCCATTTTGTTCAGCGCAGTGGACGATTGAAACAGTTCAGATATTTTAAGGAGGGTTATCTTGCTCCAATGGATGGCACCGGGCACTTCCTGACTCGACTGCCGGAGGGGTGATGAACTGTCAAGAAATTGCTGGTAAATCAACCCTTTATGGCGATTATATTCAACACAAAACTTAAATAATTGTTCACTTACCAATGGATTCAGTTTGGTGAAAATATATGGATGTCACAAAAAAACTTGAACTTGGATGTCCCCAAAAACTGTCATCCACCAAAAGCATAGCCGGATAGGGAAAATTATTGCCTTAAATGGTGTCGTTAAAGTGGTTAGTAGAATGGTTACCTTTAAGCGGGACTTAAGGGACACCAGCCCTTCATTTGAAAGGCTGGTTGAAATACAAATGCTATTAACGCAATTCCTCTTGAAGGTCTGAGGCCAGGACATTTAAGTTCACCAGTCTCAAAATTCTAATTAACTCTGACCAGCTGGCTTTGGGGTCTTTTGAAAGCCAGCGCTGATATACCGTTGTAATGATACTCACAGGATTGCGGTCCATCTCCGTAATGCTCGCGAGTTCTGAGCCGTTACCATCATCCAGCAGGAAAATCCCTAGGGTATGATATTGTGCGGCGGTCTGCTGAATAATGCGAAAAGGAGAATGCCCTCTTGATGAATCCATCGATGTCAGTAACCTCAATGTGGGCCTGGTATCAAGTCGAGAGAGAGGGGTTTCAGCCAGTTTACGCTTTATATCATCGGCCAGTGTGTTCAGACCTGTTTCAGTCAGGGTCTGTATTAAAACCCTCCAGCTTTTAGGTAAAAGCCCCGGTCCCCGCACCCAATCCTGCAGTCCACTTCGAACAATATCTTCAGGATTGTGACGATACTGAGCTTCTAGAGACCGCACTGTTGTATCATAACGATCATCAAGCAGCCGGGATAAGAAGGCTTTATAGTTTGGACCGATACTCTTTATTATATTTAACGACGTACCCGATACTGCTCCTGGAAGCCATGACAGTGTTATCATATCGGGGCTTTTATCCAGCGTTGAATCTGAAACAAATGGAACAGCTGGAACCGGGGGAGAATAGGCAGCCCTTGATGATGCCGTACTGCTCGACGCACCCTGAGCCTGTGAGGAAGACGCAGGCAGGAAGTTTTCTTTCAGCACCATCAGACTGAATTGCGCCAGGGCTCGTCTGCTCTCGCTCCCGGAGGGTAAGAGTTGCCAGTTCTTGAGCATATACGATTTTATAGCCTGTTTGACCTCCGACTCACCTGTCATTCTTGGGTAGCCCGTCGAAGTCGAAGGTAAGCTTGTTTCTTTATCCAAAACAGCAAGGGCAAGAAGAACCTGACTGTCTCGTATACCATGCTGCCTAAGATTATTTAAAAGCACTTCTACTCCGACTTGTTTTCTTCCCTCACTCTTAGGTAGATTTATATCATTACGGTAGCACTTGTTATCACTTTTAGTACGAGAAAAATGAAAAATATAATACCGTATTTCTCTCTCATTATTATTCAGTCTGGTTCTTAGCAAGTCATCATCCGCAGAACCACCAGATAATACACTCTGAGCAAGATCAATCATTTGCTCCCAGTTGAGCGTCATAGCTGCCTGAGGCTTGTCTTTCATGAAGTGATAAAATTCTGGGATAAGCGACGCCCTTCTAGTAAAGTAACTATTTAATTCACTCCACTCATCTGCGGGCATGCTTGACATGTCCCTCAGATAGTACTTAAGCTGCATCTGAAAAAAAGAGGAAGCAGCAACCCAGTTCTGCTCGGGATTTCTAGTAAGCCCATCGTCGACTGTCATACTTCCTATAATTAAATTGGTCACCTCATTAAACGTATTGAGATCAGGTGTCCTCGTCAATTTAAGATATTGCTCATCATCCAGCGTCGGAGGCAAATATCGGCGCAGTTCAGACCAGTTGATCCGATTGCTAAGCCTACGGGTATTCCACGCCTTAGTCGCCTCTTCATGTAAACCGGTAAGTTGAGCAATAAGCATTTCAGACTTAACTGCGAGCCCGTCCACGCCCGCTACTGTCCTCGTCTCTGCTCCGCTCCCGGAATCCGACGACCACTCGTCATCATCTCCACCTCCAGCACCACCTGCTGCACCACCTGATGCACCACCTGATGCACCATCTCCAGCACCACCTGCTGCACCCGCCGTGGAATAATAAGTGGAGCCATCACCTTGTGTGCTCCATGCACCTTTTTGTTGGCCGCCCTTACCACCTATAGGGCAGTTGATGATACCGTGTATTTCGCAGGGCCTGTAGACAACGCTGGCAAGTACGCCTCTTAAGTCTTCCTCAGTCAGTTCGCGATTTATTTGCAGCCTAACCCTGGCCCGAGCCATAAGGTCCGTGGCATATCTGTCCTCCTCTGCCGGAATACCTCCATTTGTCAGGAGAGCAAGCATTGCTTCAAAGTCCATATATTCTTCTGCCAGTAGCCAACCACTGGCAGACACTCTCTGCACCCTGACCAACCCTTTTTTCGGAGGGAGCTGAATCGAAACAAGCTGGCGAACACCGCCGACTTTTGCGAATATAGCTTTTAACGATATAGAGGTTATCAATAAGGTGCTTTCGGTCTGAACTCCGCCACCGCCACCGCCACCGCCACCTGGGCGGTGATCCGGGCCGAAATAGCCACCGCCACCGCCACCGCCAGTGACCAGCAGGCCGCCATCCCCGAAGGGAAAGTCTTTCAGCTCACTATCCAATGAACCGACGTTTTCCGAGCCATCTTTAGCTGGTCTCGGGAGAGCAGGAAGGAGGTTTATTTCGAGAAATTTCAGGTCCTCCAGAACCTCAGCGCCCGCAACAACCTCTCCTGGGCCTGGTAAAAGGGGAAACTTGTTGCCCTCGGCGTCAGTGATAAAGCTGTTCTTCCAGTCAACAGAGCCAGACAGGCTTTCCAGATACTGGCTGGGAGCCCCCTCGGTATGCTCCAGGGAAATCCGGTGTTTCTGTGTCTGCCCGGTAGAGAGCAGGCTACCGATATATGACAGCCAGGAAAACGGCTGGGGCTGGGAAGGTTGACCAATGGCCAGTTCCAGTTCAGCGGGCGCCTTGAAGGATTGGTTATTCACTTCCACCAGGAGCACACGGTTTCCTGGAGCGGAGGGGAGTTGCTGAATATACGGCATGTTCAGCGATAACTGTTCAATCTCATCAGGAGTATAGTCCCAAGACCAGCGGGTAACAGTCTCCGGGGGGGCATTACTGCCAGCTACGGAATAACCAGATACTGTTACAGTCTCAATAGTGGTAAGTGCCCTTGAAAAAGGACTCATTACTATGCACAGGAAAGCGGCAACAAATATACAACACGGAACATATAGTTCCTTTTTGGGTATCGACATCTCAACCTCTGTGTATTCTGATTTTCTGATTGACTCAATAAAGATTGACTCAATAAAAGAGCAAACTTTCAGTTTTTTTTGCTTTAACAGTACTTAAGACAGTTTTTCAGTGGGAGTGCACAAGCATTGGAAATAGGGAAATGCTTTTATGCAACTCAGCATCACCCTGACGTGCCATACAGCCGTACCGTGTGCCGAAAGCCTTGTAGACCCAAGCTTTATACTCTCCAAAAACTGCCCACAGTATTGTAGAAGAGAAATGAGCCTCGTCAGCAAAATATGTAAATCATTTCTGGTTCTGGTCGCTTGCCACCAGAACGACGAACGAGAGATTTTCAGCCCAGGATCAGGAGAAGCCATGACCTGTACCCGCAGAAATCTGATTGATCGTTCCAGTACACCTTACTATCACTGTATAGCCCGGTGTGTCCGGCGTGCTTTTCTCTGTGGTAAGGATAATTTTTCCGGTAAGAGTTACGAGCACCGTCGTCAGTGGGTCGTTGATCGTCTGGATGCGCTGGTTTCAGTCTTTGCCGTAGAAGTCTGTGCTTATGTGGTGATGTCGAATCATTACCATGTGGTATTATACCAATTTCATTTTTTAAATACGGAAAAAAAACACACACAATCAGGGCTATGTTCCCGTCAATAGTTGGGAGCACTAAAGTCCTATAAAAACTTTATTTTCCTGCTCCACATATGGCTATTCATGAGATAGGAAGGTATCCCAGAACAAATCGCTGTTCTTTGGGCAATAAACAAATGCAATATACAAGATTTAGTCATATCTCTACTTTATAAGGCACGTCTGTAGCCCTGTAAACATAGGGAGTAAGCAATACAACTATTGGCGGGAACATAGCCCACAATCAGCCTGTCCAGAACTATCCTGTAAGTAGGTTTTCTTGTGTGTTTTTACCAAATGTCTCGTACTCCTGAACTTCCAAATGGCTTTCATGACGAAGATTTTCAAGATAAAGCTCGTCATGCATCAGATAACAAAGAATGCATTAGATTGCTTGGTCTGGCATTCATTCAAAAAGGTTTATCAGAAAAAGAGGTGGCAAACCTTTTAAAGGTTAACCCTCGATCTGTGTTTGA
>CBDBOO010000110.1:0-21512 GCA_965208385.1 Endozoicomonas sp. | reverse complement strand
CGATGAGGCTTTGTTAAGCAATTAATCACTCAATTCGGAGTAACAAAATGAGCGATGATCTTTCTAAAGCACTTCGGAGCGAACCAGTACCAGCACACCTCGTTGGTGAAGTGCTGGCTCTCATTAAAGACGAGAGCAAGGCACAAAACTTCAGAATTGCTTTGCTGAACTGGGCTTAAACAACGTCGGTCATCATCTCCAGCGTTAATCCATTAACTAACGATAGGTCAGTTCGGAGCTGGCCTATCAACCAACTATTTTGGAGTATTCCATGAACACCATCAAAATTCAACCAGCCACCTTCAATTCTGCTGCTGACATTTCTAATTACTGGAAGGAGCTGCACAAGATCGACATGGATTACCATCTGGACGAAGACCTATTTGAAATCTTCCGAAGTTTCTCAGCTGACCTGATCGCTGTGATCTGCTCTAACCATGATGCACTCTGAGCATTTGCTGATGCCAACTCTGTCGATCCATGGAACTGCTGGAATATGGTTGACCAGCTGGATTCAGCTGGCGAGTGGATACCGGAAGAAGAAGCACAACCAGCGGTAATCACTGAGCCTAAGTTCGGCTCATCCCAGCACCTGCGGGGAACACGAAGTAATTGCCATCAACATCATTACCTATCGCGGTTCATCCCAGCACCTGCGGGGAACACGAAGGAAAACTAATCAAAGCCCATTGGTTAGCCGGTTCATCCCAGCACCTGCGGGGAACACCACCAAAAGCGAAAGCGAAGCGTCGCGTTAGTCGGTTCATCCCAGCACCTGCGGGGAACACCAAGTCGCTAAAAACAGAGGTTATCTATATGCCGGTTCATCCCAGCACCTGCGGGGAACACTGTGCCTTGGTCACTCTGTCCAGATCAATCAACGGTTCATCCCAGCACCTGCGGGGAACACATCTTCCGGATCAGGAAGAGGCGATTCAGCTGCGGTTCATCCCAGCACCTGCGGGGAACACCCTCATAAAAAATTCTCTGGTAGGCTCTCCCGCGGTTCATCCCAGCACCTGCGGGGAACACGTACTTGTCTTTGTTTGCCCATTCGGTGAGGGCGGTTCATCCCAGCACCTGCGGGGAACACTCTAAAGAGTTATGGCAATAAAATCAGCACGTTACCGTAACCTGAAAAACCTACCAACAAAATGTCCTCGCAAATTGTGCTTTTTTGATGCCTCTTTCGAGGTACTGGACTTAATGTCTATGACTGCCAGTTGATGGTTTCATTGGCTCCTTAACAGGACAACCTCCACCACCGTTAACGGACGTTAACCACGCCCGACATTGGCTGATTATTCAGCCTTTGTTTTGTCGTCAGAAGTCTCTTTACTCCTGGCTAGAATATTCTTTGCTGCATTCACATCAGCATTATGAGAGTACCCACATTCCTGACAGATGAATACAGACTGATTTTTCCGGTTGTCCGTGGATGTGTGGCCGCACTCGCTGCACTCCTTGGAGGTATTGTATGGATTAACCGCAATAACAGTACCGACCATTCGGTCAGCTTTATATTCCAGCTGACAGCGTAGCTTATATGGAGCAACATTCAAGATGGCTTTGTTTAATCCAGCTTTCTGTTTCACCTTGCTACCCGGATTTTCTGCATCTCCTTTTGCAGAAGCCGTCATGTTTCTCACAGACAGATCTTCAATCACAACCTTGTCATACTGCTTTACTAATTTGGTGGATAACTGGTGTGACATATCGTTCCGTATTTTGGCCTGTCTGCTTTTACATCGTTGAAGTGATGCTTGTAGTTTTCTCATTTTTGCAGACTGGCCTCGTAATTGAGTACGGCAGTCATTGCAGAATAATTTCTGATCTTGCCTACCGTTAATACCTTTCATTTTGCATTTGTCACACTGATTGACGGCTGTCAGAACTCTGTGCCGGTCATTAGCTGAAATCTTCCTCTGAATAGCTTCAGACCGCGCCTGAAGTCTCTTAAGTGATTCTGGAGAGTAGTATTTTTCTCCGTTATCTAATGCTGCATAAACAGCAACACCAATATCGACACCAACCTCAGGCTTCCTGTTGCTAATATGCTTGTAATACAACTCTTCTGGCATTTTAAGTGTGAAAGAAACATACCACTGGTTAGCTATACAACTGAATGTTGAGCCCAGTAAGTGGCACTGGTGGAACCATTTCGGAAGATCGCCAAGTCGGGCACGACCTAATTCTTTTGGCAGAATGATATATCTGTTGTGTATCTTATTTTTCTTGAATTCCTCTCTTGAAAGATTGAAACTCTTCCTGCGACTGCGGCCTTGATATTTTGGAGGCCTGCTCTGCCCGGAAAGGAATCGTTTCCATCCTTCCTTCAAATCGGTTTTGATAGCAGCCTGACCTATGGATGATGGTATGTCGCGAAACCATTCATGTTCTCCAGTACCAATCAGAGGTAGGCTCTTTGTCTTTTTAACAAAACCTGCAGGATACTTACCTGCATTAAATCGCTGATTAATCACTTTCAGTAGTGATAATTGCAGTTTGTCATTATTTTCTTCACGGTGCTGGATACATTGCTCAAGTGCATAATTGAAAACAAAGCGACGAGATCCGCTCCAACGATTGAAAACTGACCGCTGCTTGTTATTAAGGTGTACTCTGGTTTTGAAGGCAAAGGTGATAGTCATGTGGTTATCAGACGTTCCACTCCTCAAAAAGTTCCATACATACCTGGCGCATTAACATTCATGCCATCAGCCTGCTTTATTTGAAATAAATATCACACGGATAGATGTATGAAGTTATTCGCAAGGATGTTGATTTCCAGTGTTTTGGTTATGCCGGTTTTTACCAGTGCGGGAGACCTCAAAGGTCCGCCACCAGAAACCAAACAGTTGATCCGGTTATCATCTGATACGGCCTGTACAGAAGTATTGAAGCAAGGCCCTGACACTTCTGGCTGGGTAGTGCTGGTATCAGGTTACATGCATAACAGAAACGCCATCATATCTATGTCAGAAGGTGAACGGCAGCAATATGCCGATGGCCTGTTGGCTTTGTGCCAGATGTTTCCTGAGAAAACCTTCCTAAATCTGGCTTCTCACCTGCTATAAGACATCCAGGAGTGCAGGCTCCACTGCCGATTAACCTTTCATGTGATAGGCTTGCTATGCTTCAGGTTTGATAACAGGAAGGAATACAGTGCACAAAACTAAATCGAAGCCATACCATCCCGGCAATGTCTATAAAGTGGAATTCCTTGAGCCTTTCGGTTTGTCTGTTGATGAGGCTGCCCAGAAGCTGGGCGTTTCCTCCAAACAGCTATCTGCATTTATTAATGAGCAGGTGCCATGCACTCCTGAGTTGGCCAACCAGCTATCAGCTACTTTAGGTAATACCGTACAGTTCTGGTTAAACCTGCAAGAAATGACAGATGTCTGGCATGAAGAATTTGAGCGGAAAGTGAAAGCCGCCATGGAAGAGAATCCTGACCTACCCGAAGAGTTCATCAGAGATGCTCTATTGGCTAAGGATGAAATGGATACTGGTCAATTGAAAGAGTACCACCTCAATCTTTCCTGATCGGTTAGTGTCGGATGGTTTGGCGTTTGGCTATTGAATTAACTTCCCCGGTGCCCGCTAGACCCAGACATGCCAGAAAGCAGTCTCTGAATGATATACGTAATCAGTTAATCCGGAGCGAATCGAACCCGCTCAGCTTTCTCCGGTAGAAAGCTCCACTTTGCCAGATCGACCCGATAAAACCGGAAAGTCACCTGCGAACGACGGGCGTAGCCAGTTAATTCGGGACAGATCGCACCTGTCCAGCCTCTTCTGGTAAGAAGCCCCACTGAGTCAAAACTACCCGATCGACCAGAAAGCAGTTTCCGAACGGGATACGTGGCGATTGCTTCAGGTGAAGCTAGGCAGGCTCAAGACAGACCTAGCTCTATGCACAACAGGTCTACACGTCGCCGTCCTGAAGTGGGAGCTGAAACCTGCTGATTGTATCAATATTTCGATGTTGTGTTGAGGTTTATAGCGGATCGTTAGGCATTAAATCTGATGTAACTGTGATACTCCATTCGTAAGATAGCGGCATCAACAAATTAGCTAAGACCTGAGTCGGATGAAGCAGCTCAGGTATGGGGGAAGATCGGTGTCACAGTGATGTGAACCTATGGAAGCCTAGAAAAATCAAGCAGGATGCGCAGGAAACCCCAACGATCTCGGTCGTTCTTACCCTCGCCTTGTGCGGGGCTTTTGTTTTGATCTATTTCCTGCATTTCTGCCTGAATATGGCATCTATTCCTGTTTGTTCCTGGTTAGCCAAAGGCCAGCCTTGGAAGTGAGTCATACTGATCGCCTGAATCATTTTCGGCCTCCCAAATATCCAGAGCCGTTTGCATGTTTAACCAAGACGCTAAAGAAGTGCCAGTGACAATAGCTAGTCGCTTGGCCATATCAGGACTGCATGGTGTTCCCTCATTCACAAACTTAGACAAGTGCTTGCGAGAAATATCGAGCATCTCGGCTGCTTTGGTGATACTGGTGCCGGTAGGCTCCAAAACGTCCAGCTTGAACACCTTACCGGGATGCGATGGTTTTCTATTTCTGGCTCTTCCCATAACCAACTCCTATCAGTGGTACTGCTCGTAATCGACATTTGTCGCATCATTCCCTTTAAACTCAAAGGTGATGCACCAAGGTCCGTTCACATGAACCGAATAACGCCCTGAAGATTTTGGATTCAATTTGTGAAAATCATATCCGGGCAAGCTCATATCGTTCGGTTTAGTAGCTGCATCCAACCTATCAAGTCGTGTTTCTAATCGACTGGCATGTTTTGAATTAATCCCAGCGGTTTTACCGTCATAGAAGAAGTCCTCCAAGCCTTTATGCAAAAACTTCTGAATCGCCATGCACCACCCTGAAACCTATTTGGTTACAGTATAGGGCGTAACCAAATAGGTTTCAATTCGAAATGAGCAGCTACGCTAAAGGCCGTAGTGATCGGACAGGACGGAAATGGAAGAACAAACACCTCTGGGAAATTTAAAGGCGTGATAGCAGGCTTCGCATCATGATGTGGTGTCCGTTGTGTCCTTCTCTTTCTTGGATTTGTTCAGACTCTCTCGGGCAAACTGTTGTTGCTCGGGTGTTACTTCGCCCTGAATACCTTTCAAACCATAACGATGGCCACCTTCGGCCAGAACTGCTCTGTAGGCTTTCTTGTTGCACCAACAGCTGATGCCTCGTTTCAACCATCCCGCAGGCTGATCTTCCAGTGTTTTTTTCAGGTCATCATTGATGCCAATGGCCAGAGGTCTGGGTGGATTGGTAAATAGTTCCGGCCAGCTCTCTTCTAACTTCAGTAGTGCTTTCTCTGTTTTACGTCGGTTGGATTCTGCTTTCCTCTTTTTCTTGAGAGCGGCCTGCTCTTTATCTGTCAGGATCGGCTGATCTGAACGAGGTTTTTCGGTTTTAACGGAAGACTCTGCACGAGTATCTGCCGGTTTACCTACAGATCTGTCTTCTCCCGCCTCCTGAACTGACTTCGCTTGTGCAGGTTTGCCATTGGATACAACAAAGACCTTTTTCTTTTTGCGAGAAATAACAGGATCACTCATAACTGCCTCTCTTAAGGTAGACATTAAGCCTACAACTACTGCCAATATTGGAACCAAAGCTCACCTCAGGCAGCCAAACTTGTTTTGAACAAGCAAGTTATGGTGGCCACCCGAGATGAACTCCTCCCAGATTAGTACCATTGAACGCTCATTGCTGAGTTGCTTTTCTCAGTCTGAGTTGACCCTCGAAGCTGAAAAACTCGGCTTTACCCTGCGGCACAGGGACATAGAGTTTCTGCCTTTGATCATTTCCCTCATAACCTGTCTTGGAGGTGATGGCTGTGCCACCACTCTGGCCGACCTTCATCGCAAGTTTAATGAAATGACCGAGCTGGAAACCTCATATCATTCCTGGATGAATCAGGTAAAGAAAACAGCCTTGCCTGAACTGGTGCTCTGGCTCTGGGTTCGCTGTCTGGCATGCCTTTCCCGTAAAGTAATGGCTTTCGACTGTAATAGTCCTTTTGCCGATTTCCAGAATATCTGGATTCATGACGGTTCATCGCAAGCGGTTTACAAGGCTCTAAAAGAAGCTTTTCCGGGCAGATTTAGCAAAGTGAGTCCTGCTGCTGTGGAGTTACATACGACCATGGATCTGCTTGAAGACAGTGTGGTTCGGGTGCAGTTAACTGAAGACACCCGCAGTGAAAGAGCTTGTCTGCCAAGACTGCCAGCATCACTGGCCTACGTGCTAATTCTCATTGATGCCGGTTACTTTGAACTGGCGTCTTTTTGCGCTATCGATGATCGTGAAGGCTGTTTTCTGTGCAAGGCACCTCAAAGCATCAACCCGTTTATTCATAAAGCTATCAGGGAAGATGGCAAGAATCACAATCGCTACCAAGGGCAAAAGCTGAAAGATGTTCTGTCTTCTTTCCCGAAAGATCAGTGCATGGATTTGGACGTTGAATGGCCGTCACAGAAAGGTCGTATTTTCCGGTTGGTGGTTCGTTGGAATGGTGAGAAAGGTAAGTGGGTCTTTATTGTCACCAATCTGGATCGTGCGGAGTTCAATCTGTCAGAGGTTCTTCAGGCCTATCGCCTGAGATGGCAGATTGAACTGCTATTCAAGGAGATTAAATCTTATGGCGGGTGGCATCGCTTTAATACCAAGTCCATGACTCTGGTATTCAGCCTGATTTTGCTGTCATTTGTAGTGGCAACTTTGAAGCGCTATCTGGCACATGCAGCTCAGTCTGATATGGATGTTGAGATATCTACCCATAAAGTGGCCAAAAGTGGCACGCACCTGTTCGGTAATATGATGGCTGCATTGATAAGGCCTTGCCAGAACCTGGGCAATTGTCTGGAGAAACTGACCAGGTTCTGGCAAGGCAACGGCAAACGAGAGCATCCGGTTAGAGACAATGGTTCCGGGCGCTCCCGATTGGGGTTACTGTCATTGGGAGCGGCTTAATGTCCTCCTTAAGAACTGCCTCTTATTGTTGTTATTGTTTAATCTCGTATTCAATAATGCCATAGCAAGCTCCATCTGGATTATAGAAACGTCACTTCTTTCTTGGTGGGTGAGTTGATGTCGGGACATCAAGCCATGTTAAATCTAAATCATGTATTGCTAAGTCAGCTCGTGCTTGATTAGCTGTCGAAATGAACCTTGGCCAGCGATTATAGCCAATCTCTGGATTGTTGGACTGATGCTTCCGGATCAGCTCAACCTCCATTTTGTTTATCTCAGCAGAGTCTTCTGATTCCGCCAGTATTTCCTTTCGGATTGTGAAATCCCGTTGCTCTTCCTCAGAAAAGTCCTGCGCTATCAGGTCACTGTTGGCACTACCAAAATAGTTGATGCTATTGGTCAGGTCTTTGCCAATATAGATTTTACCGTTCGGGTAGGTAATCTTGTAAATTACCTTGATATGGTTGGATGTAGTCATAATGCTAATGATGATTGAGAGTGGATCGCACCCGCTCAACCTTCTCCGGTAGAAAGTCCCACTGAGTCAGAGTTGCCCGATTCTGCCGGAAAGCAACACTCGAACGGGGAATGTGGTCAATGTCTTCATGTGAAGCCAGACAGGCGAAAGATAGGCCTGATTCTGCACGCAGCAGGACTACACTGTGCCGTCCGGAAGCACTTCCAAAATAACACTTCAGCTTCTCGGCATCACTGATCAAGGTCAGCACAAATGACTTTGGTCAGTGGCACCTACTGTTACTGCTTATCAGATGCTTAATTCTAATTGCCGACAAGTTCGGGCAATGTTCATGGCATCAGCCTGTGAGCAACGGAGTAGCTGACGAACCTCCCGAACCGATAGTCGTTTAATGATGCCATCATTCATCGCATTGAAAACAGCTTGAACGTCTGGTGTTACAACCACTTCTTGCTGCTGGTTTGAGACACTGCTGTTCTGATCTGGTGGTATTTTCTCTGGAGTAACGACAGTAACGTTACTCTGGCCATTACTGGTGAGCAATATCACAAACAGATCGAGCATAAAGGCCAGTGTTGTAATAAACCCGGTAATAATGGAGGAGCCTTGCCAGCTAGTGGCTTTCTCTACTTGTCTGGCAGCGGAAGACAGTGGAGTAATCTCAACGTCTGGAAGTACCTCCAGTTCTTTCTTCACAGCCAAGGCCTTGGTGATATAGCCCGCTTCCATGTAACCATCAATGGCTGACTGTAAAGTCTCACGCTCAGTCATGTTGGCTACTGACTGTTCAAAGTTGCTGGACAGTGTGGCTACTGAAGCAGTAACAGACAGTAGCAGTGCAATAATGATAGTACCTCCGTAAACCATCATCTCCAGTCCTGAGTTTTTGTCTTTCGCCTGGTTAAACTTTTCCGGCATATGGATTAATGCACCGGCCTGTATCAGCACCATACTGATTGCAAACAGGATTCCGGTGAAACCAGAGGCCAAAGAAAGGCCAAACAGACCAGTCATGGTGAATGAGATTGTAGCAAGGCCATTGCGGGTGTGCTTTGCGGTGTCCAGCTGGGTCATACCAGACCCTCCACTTCGTCAAACAAGTTCAGACCATCTGCCCAGCTACGATCGGTAAGCTTCTCAATGGTTGTCTGATATTTTCTCAGTGGTTTATTCTTTTGTTTTTGGAATCGTTTTACTTCATTGGCCAGAGCCTTCTGCACATAGGCACTGTCCAGCCCATATTGGCTGATTTGTTCTTTCAGTGTTGGATTGCTCTTACTAGTCAGTCGATCAATAACGATCTGCTGATCGGGTTCACTCAGTTCCAACCAAGCCTGCTCGCCTATCCGGCTAGAGGTAGGCTTGATCGGTTTCAGTTCGGACTCAATAAACTGTTTACCCATGGTAACCGCTACAGATACAGCTTGTTTAACGGTTTTGGTGACTTTCTTGACTGTGGAGGTAAAGGCTTCCAGTACCAGCGTGTAAAGGTTACTGGTCTGACTACCATCTTTGCGGGTACGGACTTCAATGATCAGGTGGCCTGATTTACTTAGAGAATGGACAGCGCGCTTGACCGTGGATACTGAAAAGCCAGTATCGTTTGATAGAGTTTTGATTGAAGGCCAGCAAATTCCTGTATCGTTTGCCCGGTTTTCCAGTGCTAAAGCAATGGGCTTAATGGTGCCTTTCAGATGCAGATGCGATGTGACTGCGTTTAGGTAGGTGGTAGCCATAGATCGTATGCTCTTATGACTAACCGCTGATACTTTTGAAGGTGGGAAGCGGTTAGGGCGTTCAAAATACTCAGCATACGATTGAGTACGTCCGCACCTCTACGATACAGACCACCGCTAACCGCTTCACCATAAACACTGGTGCTATGGTAGCAATTCGGTAGATATATTGAATTGTATGCTGAGAAGGATTGTTGACGGCTTTTGAAGACCAGTAAACAACACCTGCAATTTACCAAAACGATAAAAACAGCGCAAGGCGTAAGAGTTAGTTTCTTTGATGGTTCATTGATGGTTCATGGTAGGCCGGAGCGAACCACTACTCGTTCATTGTGAACCTCTGCCAGTTCGCGGTGAGCTACCTATGATTATTAGACTGGTTAACTGTCAGTGGCGGGCAGGTTCTTTCTCAATTAGCAACGATTTGCGACTTATGAAAAATATTGCTAATCCCCCGCCCCAGTTACCTAAAGCTTCCAGACATGAATAGCAACTCATGTAACGATTGCCGCTAACAAACTCCATATCTAACAAGATCATTATACCACACCTTCTAGAGCCTAGCTTTAGGCTCAACCGGACAATACCGGACAAAAATAGATCAAACTATAAATACTGACTAGAATCAGGTGGCTTCTGCAGTGGCGGTGGCTGTAAGGCTTTGGAGATTTACCAAATCGATGAACAGGTTTTCTTTGTGTCAATGTAACACTGAATGTAACACTAAATGCGATTACAAAGCAGATTACCATTATTACCAATGGCTAACGGCATCGCTTTGAATCCCGCCGTCCCAACACAAAGCCCTGTAGATCTTTGATTTACAGGGCTTTTTTAATGGCGCTTGACGTATAAGAGTGGAAAGTGTCCAAAAAAAGACCTGCCTGGACGTTAATAAAAACATCCTTGAAGAGGTTATCAAGAAAAAGCTCTACTGAAATAAAATGAAGCATATAAAGGGGCTACTTTCCAGCAGCCCCTTTTACATCAAAGGATAATATTTTATTAATCAGGTATCACTTGCCACTTCCTGCTTATTCTTTGTCTTAAGATAACGTACCAAACGAACCGCTCCATAAATCAGACCACCAAACAAGAACAGACCGGCTAAAGCCAGCAGCCCCAGAGGGACGAACATAGCGCTATAACCTTTGTGATCAGAGGCTACCTTTCTCATGCGCCTGGGCTTGATATTAGCTTCATCCATTTCACGGGAAAAGTCATCCAGCTTCGCCTTAAGCTCCGCCACTTTTTCCGGATACTGATCAATCAGGTTGTTCAATTCCTGGGGATCTTCTTTGAGGTTAAAGAGCATCTGACTGTGTGAATAGATGCCCAGTTTTATGATGGGTTCCAGAAAACGCGGATAACCACTCTGTGGTAATTTTAACTTCCAGTCGCCATCCCGAATGGCTACAGCGTCTGTACTGATGCCGGAAATATAGATAAACGGTTCATGAGACTGTTCAGGATCTTTTCCGGTAAGCCGTTCAGTAATCACCTGTCCATCAATCACCCGATCATCCGGTAATGGTAAACCCGCCAATTTGCTCATGGTGGGGAACCAGTCAAGCATAGAGGCCATTCTGTCATCGATTCTTGGCGTAATAGTACCTGGCCAGTAAGCGACAGCGGGTACCTTTTGTCCGCCATCAAAGGTATTCATCTTGCCGTCACGCAATCCTCCTGCAGATCCTCCATCTTCTCGCATTGCCAGCCAGGGGCCATTATCGCTGGTGAATACCACCAGAGTATTGTCTGCTATTCCATTGTCTTCCAATGCCTGAAGAACCTGCCCTACACTCCAGTCAATTTCCTGAATAGTGTCCCCATAAAGCCCTCTTTCAGATTTCCCTTCAAACTCAGGTGATACATATAAGGGGACATGAGGCATGTTGTGAGCAAGATAGAGGAAAAATGGATCATCTTTATTTTCACCGATAAAATCTACTGCCTGCTCTGTGTAACGGCGGGTCAGATAACGCTGATCTATAGGCTCTTCTATTTGTATCTGATTATCATAAAAGAAGAAGTTCTCAATATCGTTGCTGTATAGCACCCCTTGAAATTCATCAAAACCCTGATTCCACGGTAGATATGGAGCCATTGATCCCAGGTGCCATTTACCGATAAGCGCTGATGTATAACCTGCGTTGTCTAACTGCTCAGCCAGAGTAATTTCTTCCAGAGCCATGCCGTCAGGTGAGTTACCCATGAACACATGACCGATGCCAAGGCGTGAAGGGTAGCGTCCGGTCAACATACCTGCACGGGATGGACTGCACACCGATGAAGGCGTATAGAAGTTGGTAAACTTCACACCGTTGTCAGCCATGGCATCTATGTTGGGTGTGGCAATATCATTTGCACCGTAGGCACCAATATCACCATAACCAAGATCATCGGTATAAATCATGACGAAGTTAGGTGTCACAGGCTCTGCAATAACGGGTGCAGATAGCATAGTAGCCGCACTTAACGTGGCAGCAATCAATCCCATTTTTTGACGGTTCATTTAAACATCCATGATCATTCTTTCTGAAAAAAATATGTGCGACTTAGGGCAAGTTATGTTTACGAATGATACATTGATATTCACGCCGCTTACTTTGCACAATCTACTGATAAATATGCAGATTTTGCTTATTATCAAACCTTATCTTAATTCACATAAAAACTAATAAATCGTACATAGATTTTCATCCGAATAGATTGAATGATTTGTCAGGCATACAGAATTATTTGCGGCTCAACCGTGCTGCCGTTTGAAACAAAATAAATACTCTCTGCCGGACTTATTATGATTGATTTAAAAGCAAAACCATTTCACCTGAAGGATGAAGATATCAGCTGGGTTGAACAGACTCTGAGTGAGATGTCCCTGCAAGAGAAAGTAGGGCAGTTGTTTTGTCCAATAGGTTTGAGTTCTGAAGAAGAACATCTGCAAGAGTTACTTGATAATGTAAAACCTGGCGGCATTATGTTCCGTCCGGCTCCGGCAGATGAAGCGATCGATGTTCACCGCTACCTTCAGACAAACAGCAAGATTCCTATGCTGATTGCAGGAAACGTTGAAAGCGGCAGCAATGGTGCCGTTCTTGAGGGTACTGAGTTTGGCCCCCAGATGCAGGTTGCTGCAACAGCTGACGTAAAAATGGCCCATAAACTGGGTGAAGTGGTGGCCGATGAGGGCATGGCCATTGGTTGTAACTGGGCTTTTGCCCCCGTCATTGACATTGATTACAACCCCGATAACCCCATGACCAATGTCCGCACCTATGGCAGCAATCCTGAACTGGTGGGCGCTATGGGTAAGGCTTACGTTGAAACCGTACAGTCCCGTGGCATGGCCGCTTCAGCAAAGCATTTCCCTGGCGACGGCCTGGATTACAGAGATCAGCATCTGGTATTAGCCTATAACACCCTGACCACCGAAGAGTGGGATAAAGTTACGGCCATGCTTATCAGGAATGTATTGATGCCGGTGTTATGACCATCATGGCTGGCCATATTGCACTGCCTGAATACACCAGAAAATTTAAGCCTGGCACTGCTAACAAAGACGCCATGCCAGCAACACTGGCTCCTGAATTGCTCAATGGCTTGCTGCGCCAGCAACTGGGTTTCAATGGCCTGATTACTACCGATGCCACGAACATGATCGGCTTCACCTCTTCCATGAAGCGTGAAGAAGCGTGCCACGTGCCATTGCTTCAGGCTGTGACATGTTCCTGTTCAACAAGTGCCTGATAGAAGACTTCGGCTTTATGATGAAGGGCATTCAGAATGGTCTCCTCAGTGTTGAGCGTGTTGATCAGGCTGTAACCCGCATTCTGGCCACCAAAGCGGCTCTGCAACTGCATAAGATCAACCCTAATGATGCTCTGGATATCAGTCGTGTTGGTCATGCAGAAAACTTCGAAAAATCACGTGAGTGTGCGGATAAGTCGATCACTCTGGTAAAAGACACCCTGAACCTGCTGCCACTGTCTCTGGATAAGCAGAAGAAAATCAAGATGATTTATGTGGGTGATAAAACCGATATGTTCGGTTTCCCAACTCCAACCTACGAAACACTGCGAAGCAAGTTGATTGCAGAAGGGTTTGAGGTGGATGTATACGACACCAGCGTGTTCAACATGCGCGACATGATGTTGTCTGTCGAAGAGTTCGTTGCTGACTACGATATGGTGCTTTACGCCTGCCAGATCAAAACCGCCAGTAACAAAACCAGCCTGCGTATTAACTGGACACCGCCAATGGGTGTCGATGCGCCATGGTTTACCTCTGAAATTCCTACCGCGTTTGTATCCTTTGGTAACCCTTACCATTTGATGGACGTACCGGGTATTCATACCTTTGTGAATGCTTACGCCAGCAATAATCAAACCATTGACGCTGTCGTTGAAAAGCTAATGGGACGTTCAGAGTTCACCGGTATCAGTCCGGTTGATGCCTTCGCCGGATTGATGGACACCCACTTCTAAACAAACCAGAGACATAACCGGTCAGAAAGTACTTCTGACCGGTTGGAGCCATTTCTGTGAACAAACTTCAAACTATTATTTTTGATCTGGACGGTGTTCTGGTTGATACCGCCAGATACCATTTTCTGGCCTGGAAAGCAGTAGCTGATGAAAACCAGCTGTTCTTCAATGAGCAAATCAATGAACGATTAAAAGGCGTTAGCCGTCAACGTTCATTTGAAATTGTCCTGGAAGTTAATAATTGCAAAATGCATGAAACGGCTATCCAGAAAATCCTGATCAAAAAAAATGACATCTATTTGGAATACATCAATAAGTTGGATTCATCCGCCGTTCTGCCCGGGATTAATGACTTAATTGCCTGGGTAAAAAATGCCGGCCTGAATATCATTCTCGGATCAGCCAGTAAAAATGCTCAATTGATTCTGGATAAAACGGGTCTGCTACCACACTTTGATCATCTCGTAGATGGCAACATGGTCAGCAAAGCAAAGCCAAACCCCGAAGTGTTTTTAAAGGGCGCTGTGCTGGCAGGCACTAAACCTCAACAATGTCTGGTATTTGAAGATGCAGAGGCCGGTGTTCAGGCAGCTCTTTCTGCGGGTATGAAAACGATAGGCATAGGCTCCAGCGAACAGCTGTGTGCTGCTGACCTGGTGGCTCCTGATACTACTGGCAAAGAAATTTATTGCTACCTGCAAACACTGACTGAGTGATTGCCTTCAATCAATCGTGCTTTGTGACGCCTGTCAGGAACATAAAGCTCGATTGGTCTCGAGCCCACTCGGTTGCAACAATGGACTATAGATAATGAAAATAAATCTATCCAAAGCACTACTGGCCACACTGCTGGCCAGCACAATACAATCCGGGCTGGCAGCCGAACAAAACTATGGTTTGCTGGATATATATCAGCTGGCTGAGAAAAATGATGCTCAACTAGCTGCTGCACAAGCCTCTCTTAATGCCTCTCAGGAAATTGTACCTATGAGTCAGGCTCGACTGTTACCGATGGTCAGCTTGTCTGCAAACACTAATTACACCCGTATTTCAAAACCAATCGACCAAAACTTTAACAGTAATGGCTGGAGCCTCTCTGCAGTTCAACCGCTCGTGAATATCAGCAGTCTGTATGGACTGGAAAAAGCAGAAGCTCAGAGTAAACAGGCTGAAGCAGTATTTGCCAATGAACAGCAACTGTTGATTATGCGAGTATCGGAGGGGTATTTTTCCGTACTCCGGGCAGAAGATCGTTTAACCACTGCCCTTTCTCAAGAGAAGGCGGTTAAAAAACAGCTGGAACGAGCCAGAGAAACGTATAATGTTGGGATGATTTCAGAGACAGATGTGCTTGAGGCTCAGGCTGTGTACGACGGAACACGGGTTGCACGAATCATGAGTGAAAACGGGGTCGCTGTCGCCTATGAAGGTCTGAGAACCCTGACCAACCAAACCATTAATCGTATTGCTCAATTGAATAAAGCCATGCCGGTAACCTTGCCAGTACCTGATAACAGCAGTGACTGGGTAGATACCGTCGTTAATCATAGTATTGCCTTGGATATCGGCCGTTCAGCAGTAAAGGTCGCAGAGCATAATGTTCGCACCAGCAAAGCGGGTCATATGCCAACCTTGAATGCAGTGGCCGGTTACAGTGTCAGCAATACTCAGCAAATGGGGATGTACGACACCGAAGGTGCCCAGGTTGGTTTACAGTTTTCCCTGCCAATCTTTTCCGGTGGTATGACCAGCTCACAGGTACGTCAGGCCAGCTATCAACTGGATCAGGCACAACAGAATTACGACAAGTCTCTGAGAGATATCAACTCAGCTGTCCGTAATCTTCACAGAATGGCTAATTCAGACGTAGCAACTATTGATGCACGCTGTCAGGGCATCCGCTCTTCAGAAAGCGCTCTTACTTCAACCCAGAGTGGCTACGAAGTGGGTTCGCGAAACATTTCTGATGTCCTGAATGCTCAGCAGAAGTTGTATGCCTCTACGGGTGATTATCTGAATGCCCGGTATGATTTTATTACCGATACTCTAAAGCTCAAGCAGGCAGCAGGCACTTTGAAAATCAACGATCTGAAACAACTGGATGAATGGCTGGTCAGCCATAATTCTGATGAAGCCGCTATTCCTGCGGAATGCAAGGCGGGTTAAACCTCGTTTCAGCTCTGTTCAAGCCACAATCGCAAGTCTGCGACTGTGGCTTTTCTTTATCTTCATCTATCGCTATTCAGACAAATGCTGTTTCCGATAATCCGTTGGTGAGATCTTCATGTGTTTCTTGAAGCAACGGGCAAAATACATCTGATTGGAATAACCGAGGTCTTCAGCGATCTGAACAATCTTTTTATTGGTATGCAATAACTGGTTGCAGGCTGTAGACATTCGCTTTTCTTCTCGCCATTGCATAATGCTGATACCAAAGCGTTTCTTGAATAACTGAGTGAGACTGGATACCGACAGACAAGCAGCTTCTGCTATTTTCTCGGTTGTCAGCTCAGAAAACAGATGATCTTCGATATATTTAGTGCCTGACCGAAAACCACCAGACATCACTACCATTAAGGGCTGCCGAGCTATTTTTTAATCGAAGTTCTGGCACTGAAGGCTGATTTTGGGTAACAATACCCCCGATTCAGCCATTTTAAGCCAAACTTCGTTGTAAAAATAACATGCGTAAGGTTCAACCAAAACAACTTCAACTGGGTGAGATTGATATTGCCAGTATCGAACTGGACACCCGCTCTCGTGATGATGTTCCGCAAATCCTGCTTGGATTGCAGCACCTCTACACCAACATAAAAACTCGTGAGCTGATTTTTTCCCTGCTTCAAGAGTTAATCCCTCAAAATGTCAGCAGTATCAACGGAAGACCCGGCATGCACCTGTGGAAAATCCTGGTACTGGGTGTATTGAGATTAAATTTGAACTGGGACTTCGACCGCCTGCGTGAAATGGCCAATCAGCACTCAACCATACGACAAATGCTTGGGCATGGTTTTGATGATAATGAACAGTACAAACTGCAAACCATCAAAGACAATGTTTCCCACTTTACTCCAGCATTGTTGGGCAAAATCAATGCCGTGGTTGTAGCCGCCGGGCATGAAACTGTCGGAAAAAAAAAGAGACCACGCTGAAAGGTCGCTGTGATTCTTTTGTTTTTGAAACCAATGTTCATTTCCCCACAGATCTTAACTTGCTTTTTGATGCCGTCATCGGGCTGGTTCGCCCCATTGCCAAGTACTCAGCCATGGCAGGAGTCACTGAATGGCGTCAATCCGAATACAACCTCGGACGACTGAAAAGTCACTACCGCGTGGTGCAAAAACTCAGGCACTCGACCTCCAAAGACCCCGCAAAAAAAGTTCTTCGTGAGCAAGATATTCGACAAGCTTGTCAGGACTATCTCGACAAAAGCCAACAACTGATTTACAAGGCAAAAAGCAGTCTGGAAAGTCCTACATTTATCGCTGTCTGTCCTGTGGAAAAAAGGGCTGATCTGAACGAGTTTATAAATCACGGCATTCGTCAAATGAGCCAGATTAAACGACGGATGATTGATGGAGAATCCATTCCACACTCTGAAAAAGTATTTTCATTACATCAGCCGCATACCGAGTGGATCAGCAAAGGAAAGGCTGGAGTGCCGGTTGAGCTTGGTCTACGGGTGGCGATCATTGAGGATCAATATGGCTTTATATTGCAACATTATGTGATGGAAAAGCAGACCGATGAACAGATTGCTGTGGATATTGTTAAATCTGCCAAAGAATTCTTTCCTGATTTGAACTCTTGCAGTTTCGACAAAGGCTTCCACTCCAAGGGCAACCAAAAGGAATTGCGTGAGCACCTCGATCAGGTCATTTTACCAAAAAAAGGACGACGTAACCGAGAAGAAACCGAATGGGAAACCAGTTCGGAATTTCGGGCGGAAAAACGACAGCACTCAGCGGTAGAGTCCGCGATAAATGCTCTGGAAGTTCACGGTCTGGATAAGTGTCCTGACCATGGTATTAATGGGTTCAAGCGATATACGGCTATGGCAGTACTAGCCAGAAATATCCAAAAACTTGGGGCAGAAATACAGAAGCAAGCACGTAAAAAGGCCAAGAGAAAAAAGAGCAGTAAACTTAAAGCCTGCGGATAAATAAAGGCAGCAGGTGGATGTGAATTTGAAAAATCAGCGCTCGCTGAGGCTCAAGTGTGTCTGAAATTCATTCTTTATAGCTTCGCAGCATTAAAAACAGAATATTCTTGTAGAAACTTGTAGAAGTTAGTTGGTAATCCGGTTCAAAGTTCCAATTTTTACGAATAGGCAAGGCTGATATTCTGCTTCTAACTGGGTTTTCGTTCTGACACTATTTACAAAACCATTGTCTTTTTTAATTTTTTTATTACCCGATAAAGAATTTTTAAGCCAACACCAGCATCAATACCAACGAGTTACGGGATCAAATCTTGATTTTTGCATGCTCGAATCCGCTAGATATCAGTATGTGTAAGATTCAAGACTTGATCCCGAAATTCAGATCAGCAGTATGTTCAAGATTCAAGACTTGACCCCGAAATTCACATTCCTTGGCAGCAGGGCGTAGTGTCAAAGAATGAGTCATTCCTTCAAGATACTTATCCCACTTTTCTGGGTGCTGTAAGCGAGCTAACTGGGTGTTAGAAAAAGAATTGAACGTTGAATGACAATCCCTGCAGCGATAACGCTGCCTTTTGTTCCGAATACCCCATTTATAAAGCTCTTCTGACTCGCAGTGAGGGCATTTTGGAGCCTTAGTAAAATTGGCTTCAATAGTTGCTGCTATTCCTGCAGTAGAATAGTTTTCCGACAAGACTTGAATCAGTTCATTCCGCTGATAGCTTGTTAATGACGGTAGAGAATTAAGAATTGCTTGAAAGCGACCCAACCCGCGCGCGGCTATTCATCTACGAGTAACTCAGTACTAATTTGGTCATTATTCCCCTGATTTTCGAAAATCATGGAGGCAGTAATACCAAGGGCTTCAGGATGAGTTACTCAGAAGGGGTAAGAACTTACCTCTGGAAGCTGGTCACACGGATATTTCTGTCTTGGCTGCTTGAAAGCGACCCAACCCGCGCGCGGCTATTCATCTACGAGTAACTCAGTACTAATTTGGTCATTATTCCCCTGATTTTCGAAAATCATGGAGGCAGTAATACCAAGGGCTTCAGGATGAGTTACTCAGAAGTATTGAGATTGCATAACAAGCCTCCCATTAAACGACAGCTAATGAGAGTTTAGTTCATTCAACCATTTTGCGGAACATAGCCCACTGAAACCATTGGTATTACTGAGGAAAAAGTGTCCACAGTATTGGTGCTAAGAGAAAAATAAAAAAATAAGGACACCCAACAAAAGGTTTTTCCCAACAAAAGGTTTTTGACCGGCTATGGCGGGGGAATTTGTTTATGTTCGGTGTCACCACATAGCAAATTCCAGCACCCTTTAATCGCCTGATCGCAGATGATACAGTCTACAGTTCCATTTGCTACCAAATGATCCTCACAATACATACCATGCAGGCAGGGCAGAACAAGGGTGTTAACCGGTTTACGACATATCATACACTCCTCAAACATTACACCGAGAGATAGGTCAGATTTTTTGAGAAAAATAAAATGATTCAGGTAGTCGTGGTCTGTTTTTGGCAAGTCCGTATTTAAATCGTTGTAACTATTCAGCACCCAGCAAAGGATGGTTGTTGTAATTCTTAAGAGCTATAAGCAGAGCCTCAAATACATGATGACCCTGCTTTCTCGCCGATGATATATAACTTCGTATCCGACTGTACCACTTGGCACCTTTTTCACTTCTGAAGCTGCCGGATATTTTTTGCTTCACCTTGCCGTTTCGAACATCTTGCTCACTTCCGTTATTATCGAAGGGGACGGCAAAATCAATCATGAACCTTAAGGTTTCCTCCTGAAAATTCACCAATCGTTTGAAGAGGTTGAACGCTTTGGTGTTTTTTACTTTGTCGAGTCCAAGCTTCTCACGACTCAGCTCCATAGATTCTGCTTCTTTGTCCTTAGCCTTTTTAGCTGTCCGTTCGAAGACGGCTTCGATACGCTTGCAAATAACTTCCGGCATACTCTGCATGCCTGCTTTTCGAAACCCCTTGGTTAAATGCCAAGCCAACCTCAATAAGCGCTGAAGACGGGCAGCAAGATAATTGCCATCTCTGTCTATGACACCCTGAAGCTCTCTTAAATGGTGAGCATTACACAACGCGTGGGCGGCAGCGTAACGAAAATAAGCTTTGTAATGGTCGTGTACCAGAACTCCGCAGAACAACAACAAAACACCCATTTTCTCCATGGCTGAGTGTCCTTTACTGGGATCGAGGTGATACAGCGTCCATTGATCAGTGCGCATGACGTGCATCCACCAAAGTGTTCCACAGACCCTCATACCAGTCTCATCAGCACCGGCGACGGGTTCGTTGATGAGTGCATCAATGATGACTTGTTCTGTGGAAGCCAGCTGGGTGTACGCAACGTCCTGAAACGCGCAAATTGAGGCGGGACTAACCTCAAGACCGAAGATATCCCAGAAAAATTCTGACACACGCTTGTAAGGAATAAGCTGAAATTGACACAGGTAGACTGCAAATGCCTGAGTTTTCGGGCCGTACTGCACATGAGCATTCACACCCTCAGGAAACCGGGCCTGGTTTGTGTGCCCGCAGGTGCATTCTTTAACTTCAGCCACATGAGCTGTCACTTCGAAACAATCAAAACAACCCGGTTCAAACACTTGCCGCTCTACACATCGAATGGGTTCGACAGAAAGGAGCGACCGCTGGCAAATTTCACAATCTTTTATCGGATAACAGTGAGTATGGTCGGGGGCAGCGACCTGTTTAAGTGTGCAGCCCTTGTGACCAGGTTGTCCGCCAACGTTACGGTTTGACGACTGCCGTAGACTTTTTGGGTTTGGTTTGTCGTCATTCGCTTTTTGATCAGGATTATTATCGGCTGCTGCATCCGCATCGCTCTTGTTTGAGCTTCCGGGGGACGGTGGTTTGGCGTAACCGTCGGTAGATGGCGGCTTGCTGCTGTTTCGACTGTTTAATTTCAACCTGCCTTCAAGCTCTTTGCAGTGCTCTTCCAGTTTCGCAAACTCCGCTTGTTGCTTGGCAATAATGGCAAGCAGCATCGCGATGGTTTGAAAATCTGGAGCAGATTGGTTCATGGTCATGGCAGCGCAGGAAAAAAAACTTACCTCTAATTTGGTACAAATTCTTAAAAATGCCAGTTTATTTTTAGGGGGCTGAATAGTTACAAATCGTTCAACCTCGGAGTCTGGGAACCTACTGCATGTGGCTCTATTCCGGCTGGGGTAAACTTGAAATGAACCAGCGTCAGCTTTTTTTCCTTAGCCGCATAAAATCCAGCCACTGGCACTAATGGAACTGAAATGCCGTCGTGTAGAAACCATTCAGGTTGTTTTTCATTATTGATAGTAAATATCACCTTGACGTGTTTATCTTGATTAATAATTACATCCATCTCAACCAGGCTGCCTGGAAGCCAGCCCTCAGGCAATAGCCGAGAGTTTACCACGCCTCCATTTGAGTACAGCATGCCTTGAAAGGTTCTATAAAGGTAAGTTGAGCGACAGGTATAAACATTGCCTCTTTCAGGTTGTTCACTGGCATTCAAGGCACGAGGGCTGGCGACACCAATACAGGTAGATGCACCCTCATCTTGTTGAACAATAAAAACGAAGTTGTAACAACCGGGAGCGGACAT
>CBDBOO010000109.1:0-150040 GCA_965208385.1 Endozoicomonas sp. | reverse complement strand
AAGGTCGTTTTGGTCAACAAAACACGGTCAGTAGGATTTGGGCTATTAAAGGAAGCAGACCCGGAATAATTCGGCAGAGACAATTTACATATGCTTATGTATTTGCTGCTGTCTGCCCCGAAAGGGATATTGGAACTGCTTTAGTGCTCCCAACGATCAATACAGAAATGATGACGCTACATTTGTCTGAAATCTCAAAGCTAACCAATAAAGGACGGCATGCTGCCGTAATAATTGATAATGCGGGATATCATCATTCTAAAGACTTGCCTACTTTTGATAACCTGACATTGATTCCTTTACCGCCTTATGCACCGGAACTAAATAGTGCAGAAGAAATTTGGGAGTGGCTTCGGGAGCATGATTTATCCAACCGATCTTTTAAAAATTATGATGACATTGTAAATGCATGTTGTTGTGGTTGGAACAAGCTTGTTTCTGAGGCTGGTCGGGTAACCAGCCTATGCTCCCGTGAATGGGCTGTATTATCGTAGTTAGAAAACGGAAATGGTATGACTACCTCAGCATGCGACGTAATGAAAAAACCGATCTGGAAAGCAGTATTCGACCAGATGAAAACTACGCCAGAGAAGTAATGCAGTTATTCAGTATTGGTCTCTATGAATTGAATCTCGACGGCACCAGAAAACTCGATTCAGAAGGGAATAGTCTTCCAACTTACACCCAGAATGACATTCTTGAGTTTGCCCGGATATACACTGGTTGGAACTACAGTGATTCACCACAATTTCGTTCTAACACCCGAACCGAAAATTCCTATCTCTCGGCTATGGTACCATTTGAAGCATTCCACGACACAGGGAGTAAGATATTATTCCAGGGAGAAGTGCTGCCTGCAGGACAGCTTGCTGAAAAAGATCTGGATGATGCTCTGGACAATATTTTCAAACATCCTAACCTGGGGCCTTTCATTGCCAGCCGCTTAATTGAACGACTGGTAAGTAGCAATCCAAGCCCTGCCTATGTGGCACGAACAGCCACTATATTCAACGACAATGGATCAGGTGTCAGGGGCGATCTCGGAGCCCTGACCAAAGCAATTTTACTGGATGAAGAGGCTCTGAACGGCTACCAGAACAGCCCGTTAACCAGTGGTAAACTAAAGGAACCTGTCATTCGCCTGACTCAATTATGGCGCGCTTTCAAAGCGGAAGGTGTTAACGGTTATATCCGTTACACTAACCCTGATATGGGTTTTGGTCAAAAACCCTATAGTTCATTATCCGTATTTAATTTTTATCAGCCCGGCTTTTCTCCTTCCGGCAGCATTGCCAATGCTGGCCTGACTGCTCCTGAATTCCAGATTGTCACGGACGCCAGCCTTGCAACAACAACAAACCGTCTGGGCTTATTTGCGTTTTCGTTCGATTACGGCAGCACTGGACAAATTCAACAGGTCATTCTTAACACTGAGAAAGAAAAGCTTTTAGCAGAAAACCCAGATGAATTGATCGACCATTTAAACAGCAAATTAATGGGGGGGGGTGATGTCCGATGATATGGCACAAGTTGTAGCAGATTTCATCAGGGAAATCCCCTTTGAAAATGGCGCATAACGGGTCAATGAAGCACTGGCTCTGATAATCACCTCATCAGAATATGCAGTTCAGAGATAAAACGATGAATAATTCATAAAATATCAATCGTCGCCGATTTCTGGCGGGTGTTGCCAAAGCATCTATGGGGGCTGGAATTTATGCCAATATTGGCAGCCTGAATCTGGCTAATGCCATGGCTACAGAGCCAAGCTCAGAATATAAGGCACTGGTCTGTATTTTTCTTTTTGGAGGTAATGATTCATTTAATATGCTTGTACCTCGAGGCAACACAGAGTATGACCTCTACGCCGATGCAAGGAAAAATCTTGCCGTCCCCCAGGCTGACATTCTCCCTGTCTCAGCCAACACATCCGATGGTAAGCAGTATGGGTTCCACCCGTCAATGCCTGGAGTCCAGTCCCTGTTTAGCAAGGGGCAATTGGCCGTGGCCGCCAATGTTGGGGCATTGATCGAACCTACCAGCCAACAGGCAATACAGAAAAAACCGCTGTTTTGCCTCCACAGCTGTTCTCCCATAACAGCCAGCAAAATTTCTGGATGGATTCCCGTAACGATACCGGAGCACCGGTTGGATGGTCCGGCAGAATGGCGGATCTACTGGAGTCCTCACAAAATAGCCAGCAACTATCGATGAATATATCTGTAGCAGGCTCCAATCTCTGGCAAACAGGACTAAATAGCACGCCCTAGGTTATGACCAGCGGTGGCGTTGTTACCTTGGATAATCTGGATGCTAACAGTAGCTCTGCCCGGGAACGATCTACTGGAGTCCTCACAAAATAGCCAGCAACTATCGATGAATATATCTGTAGCAGGCTCCAATCTCTGGCAAACAGGACTAAATAGCACGCCCTAGGTTATGACCAGCGGTGGCGTTGTTACCTTGGATAATCTGGATGCTAACAGTAGCTCTGCCCGGGAACGCGCCAGAGCCCAGGCCTTTAATGATATCCTCGCACAATCAGGCAACCATCTATTCAGTGATCAATACAGCACGGCGCAATTACGGGCCCGGGATATTGGCGAGCAGGTCAATGCTGCATTGGCAGGACAGTCAGGTTTAAGCACCGACTTTGCACAGGGCAACCCTCTGGCGCAGAGTCTCAGAATGGTTGCCGAGATGATACAGGCCCGAAGTGCATTAGACACATCCAGACAAATATTCTTCGTTGCACTTGGCGGCTGGGATACCCATGGCGAGCAACTCATACGTCATCCCGCACAATTATCCTTGCTGAGCGAAGCACTGACCAGCTTCAACGATGTTACCGAAGAACTGGGTGTGCAAAATTCAGTCACAACATTTACTGCTGCCGACTTCGGTCGTACTTTAACCAGCAACGGTGATGGCAGCGACCATGGCTGGGGGGGTAATCAGCTGATCATGGGAGGGGCTGTGAACGGATCTAATATGTACGGACTCTATCCGGATTTGATTATCGGCGGACCCGATGATTACGGAAATGGCCGAATCATACCAACCACATCAGTTGATCAATTCGGAGCCACCCTGGCACGCTGGTATGGTAACTTCAGTGAATCCCAGCTCCGGGAATTTTTCCCCAATCTCGGGAATTTTTCTTCTTCGGACATGGGATTTCTTGGCAGTTGATCATGATCACTTAATCAACACGACTTTCCAACTAAAGTGCTGATTCAGACGTTGTCTCAGCACTGACTCGTTTCCCGCCTGACGTTACTTTTCAAGCCCGGTACATTACGAGATCAATTGCTTTTTCTGGTGGCCTGCCAGCCCTTGCTGGAATGAAGACAGAAAATACATTATTTCATTTGCTTAGCTACTTAACTATTCATGTGGTTTTCATCTTGGATCAAATGCTCTGAGAGATATTTTATTATCATAAGCTTTACCATTTGGGTATGAAGCTAACTCAAGCTGCATGCCCCACGATTGCATGAACAATTTTGGATCATCCATATATTTTTCCCTGGGCTGAAAACAGTGATAGGAAATGATCGAGCAGATTAAATATATGAATGCCCCTTACTTTGCTTTCTTTGTGTCAAAACCGATAGTGATTGCGACCTATGCAATGCGGGAGTGAAGCGTCTACCCGTTTCAGTATCAAACCAGTGCCAGTGATTGCGATCAATAGACAGTGGCAGAATGTCACCCTCCACAGCATCACAGGTTTTTTTCAACCGGGCCGTAATCTTTTGCTGAGTTCCTTTGAGTTTTCCAATAGCGAGCATTTCTGAGCCAAGATGCTCAACCAACTCAATCACCATTTCAAAGTCGGCTTCATCTTGCGCGCAAAGACGCAAATCCTCTGCACGAACTCCCAACGTTGCGGGCTTATCTGCCGTTCGGGCAGTCAGGTGTATTCTGTGATTATCAGGCAGAGAGAAACCGTTTGGCGTCAATGTGCCTGCAAAGAGGTTGATAGAGGGTGTACCCAGAAAACCAGCAACAAAAAGGGTTTCCGGTTGATTGTACAGTTCAGCGGGGGTTCCGATCTGCTCTGGAATGCCATTGTTCATGACTACCAGCCTGTCGGCCAGAGTCATGGCTTCAACCTGATCATGAGTTACGTAGATTGCCGTGGTCGACAGCCTTCTCTGAAGCTGTTTGATTTCAATGCGCATTTGACCCCGCAGTTTTGCGTCAAGGTTCGATAAGGGTTCGTCAAAAAGAAAAACTTTTGGTTTTCGAACAATGGCACGCCCCATCGCCACACGTTGCCGCTGACCGCCCGACAACTGAGAGGGTTTGCGGTTGAGCAGTTGATCCAGCTCCAGAATAGTAGCGACCTCGTTGACTCGACGCTCAATTTCATCCGCCGATACCTTTCGATTTTTCAAACCGTAAGCCATATTCTTATACACGCTCATATGGGGATATAGCGCATAATTCTGGAATACCATGGCAATATCCCGTTCAGCGGGTTCAAGCTGATTCACAACTTGATGATCAATAGACAACTCACCGGCACTGATGGTTTCCAGTCCCGCAATCATTCGCAGCAGTGTTGATTTCCCGCATCCTGAGGGACCCACAACCACCAGCAGTTCTCCGTCATTTATATTGAGATCCACACCTTTAATAGCGTGAAAACCATTGGGATAATTCTTTTCTATGTTACTCAGAGTGACGTTTGCCATTGTTTTTTCCTTATTTCTCTGACTCAACCAGACCTTTAATAAACATGTTCTGGAATACAATCACCACGAGAACCGGTGGAAGTGTTGCCAGAATAGTCAGGCCAAATGCCAGATTAAACTGGGGTAAATCACCACCCTCATAAAGCGTTTGAAAAATCTGCCGGATGCCAATAACGACCGTATAATAGTCTGGATCTGTCGTCATCAATAATGGCCAGAGGTATTGATTCCAGCCAACCACAAACATAATAATAAAGATGGCTGCAATCATTGTTTTTGAAAGCGGTATAAGGATGTCCAGGAAGAAACGAACTGGCCCCGCATTATCGATTCGTGCAGCCTCCATCAGTTCGGCCGGAATAGAACGATAATATTGTCGGAAAAAGAACGTACCGGTGGCAGAGGCGATCAGGGGAATGATTAAACCACCGTATGTATTCAGCATCCCCAAGTCAGCGACAACCTGATAAGAAGGAATAATGCGTACCTCCAGGGGCAGCAGCAGCGTAGTAAAAATCATCCAGAACAGCGGTGTGGCCAGTGGAAAGCGAAAGTACACTAATCCATAGGCTGCAAGCATTGAAATGACGACTTTGCCAACGGCAAATCCAACACCGAGAATAAGGCTATTCATTAGCATATCGAAAGCAGAAGCGGGCAGTATTCCACTCGCAATGGTAAACAGCTCCCGATAGGTTTCCACACCATGATCACCCGGTAGAAACTGCAGCCCTGAACGAAAGAGCACTTCCGGACTGTGCGTAGAGGACATAAAAGCGATCCACAATGGCATGGTCAGAAACAACGCACCCGAAACAAGTATTCCATGTCGTATAAAATGACGGATGTACTGTTTCAATACTCTTTGGCTTCGACCCGTAGGGCGTAAAATTATTCCGGAATCATTCATTGAGTTGTTCATAATCAGTAGTGCACCTTTTTCTCAATAAAGCGGAATTGAAAAACAGTCAGTGCCAGTACAAACACCATTAAAATAACAGACTGAGCCGCACTACTGCCAAGGTCAGCACCCAGAAAGCCATCTGTATAAACCTTGTATACCAGAGTGTTCGTTGATGAGCCGGGGCCTCCCCGTGTAGTGACATCTATAATCCCGAATGTCTCAAAGAATGCGTAGGTTGTATTGATAACCAGCAGAAAAAACGTAGTCGGTGCTAATAAGGGAAACGTAATTGTCCAAAATCGTTTAATGGTACTGGGGCAATCTATTCGAGCAGCCTCCAATACTGAATTTGGAATACCCTGAAGCCCTGATAAAAAGAATATAAAGTTGATACTGATTTGTTTCCAGACAGCAATTAAAACGATAATGAATATTGCATCTGATCCATTCTGGTTATGGTTAAAATCAATTCCCATTGAATTAATCAAAGCATATAAATCTCCGATCAACGGGCTGAACAACAAACTCCCCATCAAACCTGCTGCAGGTGGTGCTATGGCATAAGCCCACATTAAAAGGGTTTTGTAAGTACTGGCACCGTGAATTACATCATTGGCCTGCACTGCCAGCAGAAGCGCTATGCCAATAGATAAAAAAGTCACCATCCCTGCGTAAAACAGGGTAAAGAGGGCTGATTCGAAATACTCCGGATCGTCAAAAATCTCCTGATAATTCAAGAAACCAACAAATTCACTGGAGAGTCCAAAGGCATCTTCAAGAAGGAAGGATTGATGTACAGCTTGAGCGGCTGGCCAAAGGAAAAATACCATAATGATCAATATTTGCGGCGCAACAAATAAATAGGGTACCGCACTGTGTTTGAACTGTATTTTCTGCACAGGCCTTTCTTCTTAATTTGAATAGATAAAGAACGACGATGTATTGCCATCGTCCTACAGCGACACCACTTCTACCACTGCCCGTTTCTAACAAGCGTTTGAGCATGGCTTTTCAAGCTCAGAAACAAGGTGGAGTCACAATTCACAGCCGTAGTTGCTATGACGAGAAACTCCAACGCAGGATCTGAATCTGAAAAGGCAGCGCAATAGCATAATCAGAATTTGGAAATGGTATTATTTATAGGTTCTCTTAAAACGAGCGAGCAGTTTGTTGGATTCTTTTTCTATAGAGTTGAAGGCAGAATCAACAGATGCTTTGCCAGACAGAATTTCTTCGTAGTTTTTGAACAGACTTTCGCGAATCTGAACATAGTAACCCAGGCGATAACCCTTGGACCATTCACCACCTTCCTGACTTAACTGTAAAATCCCCACTTCTGCATCAGGGGATTCCTGATAATAGCCACTTTCCTTGGCCAGTTTGTAAGCTGCCGTGGTGATTGGCACATAACCAGTCTCTTTATGCCAATGCAATTGGATTTCAGGCCTGATCAGGAATTTATAAAACTCTGCAGCACCTTTATAACGTTCGCTGGAATGACCGGCAAAACTGAACAGAGCAGCACCACCAATAAAGGTACTTTTCGGTTTCGATGTAATACTGTTCCAGTATGGAAGATACGTAGTGCCAAAATCGAACTGAGCTGCTTTTCTCAGGTTACCGAAAGAGCCAGAAGAACCCAGCCACATAGCCACTTTCTGCTGTACAAAAGCGTCCTGATTGTCACCCCATGCACGACCATAATAGCCGTAGTAATCTTTATCCAGCCATTCCTTTACTTTCGACCAGTGCATTTTCAACTGATCGTTGTTATAGAGGATTTTGACATCAGTGCTGTCATATCCGTTATTGCCTGTAGCCAGCGGGATATTATGACGTGAATGGAAGTTCTCAGAAAAAATCCATGGGCTGTGCGACTGAGCCAGGGCAGTGTAGCCTGCAGCCTTGAGCTTGGGCGCCATGGCTTCAAACTCTTCCCAGGTTGCAGGAGGTGTTGAAAGGCCAGCCGCCTTCAGTGCATCTTTATTAAAATACAATAAAGGTGTTGAACTATTGAAAGGCAAACCGATCATCTTACCAGCAGAGTCTGCGTAGAAATTACGAACACCTGAAATATAATCATTACTGTCAAATGACGTACCATTATCTTCCAGCAATTGCTGAACTGGATAGACAGCACCTTTAGCATTAATGATAGTGGCAGCGCCAGCATCAAATATCTGAATGATATCAGGCGCCTGTTTAGCACGGAATGCGGCAATGCCTGCCGTCATGGTATCTTCATAACCGCCCTTATTAATAGCCGTTAAATGATACTTGTTCTGACTCTTGTTAAAACGGTCTGCTATTTCACTGACTACTTCACCATTACGACCACCCATTGCATGCCAAAGGGTTATATCTGTCGCTGCTAAAGTTGCTGTACTGAAAACTGTAACAGCAACCCCTGCAACCATTGTTTTTCTTATTAGAGCCTTAAACATGGTTAAATTCCTCATCCAATAGGGGGCCATGTCATACTGTATGGAAGAGATGTCATCTTTATGACGATTTGGCACACGTTTTGTGACAATCAGCGTTTTTGGAATGGAGGTAAAAGAAAACCGCAGGAATTGTATACATCTGAATACTTTCACCCCCTTTGTACAAGGCCGGTGTTTGTAACAAGGTTAAGCGGACCGAAATCCGCTCTATGGTATCCTGAAATCAAACTCTAACAGTCAGAGCTTCTATACAACTGTTTCAACGAAAATTAAAGCGGGGGTGCGGACAATCCTGCCCGGCACGCCCCCAATACTCACTAAGCAAATAGCTCAGTCATCAAATAGCTCAGCGGGTCAAATAATCATCGTATGTTTCACGCTGATAGACAACGCCCGGGTCAGAACTGTGCATCCACACCTGACCTTCCTCATGAGGATAGGGCATATCCGTCAATACCGGCCACTCGCCATCCACAATATCCCAACGCTCGCTGGAAACCCATAACCCACTCCAGCCTTCACTTTGCTTGAACTCTTCCTCACTACGACCATGCGCTTCCGAGGAATAACAGCCACCTTCATTATGCGTACACACCACCCGATCATAATAGGGATCGCCATCAACATCATCCGCCACACCGTCATTATCAACATCTCTGTAACTGTTACCCACCAGACGAGGTACAGGATTGTTATTCCTGTTGGTCACAAAGCGCCACTGGGATTCACTGCTTCGTTCCTGTGAAGGGAAATAGGAATTGAAATATGATGTCGGCTGGATCATCCCGACATTCGTCGTATCCCTGAATCTTGCACTGCCATTTGAATGCGTGAAATTATCACTGACCCGATAATCCTGACTGCAATAAAACAATTCTTCCGAACCTGTTGCAAAATCAGAAATAGTGTTCGCCGATAAACATCCAGCCATCATGTTAACCGGTTTCGTAGATTCAGTATGAAGGGAACCATTAACATAAACATGCTCCAGCTTCCTCCCGATATTTGAACCGGTATTACCCAGAAATGAAGAAACAGATGCCCCGGAAGACGCAGATCCCAAAAAGTCACCATCATCAGCCCGATGATGTATATTGCTATAGACACTGTCCTGAGTCAGAGCGCCGGAAACATCATCAAGTAAACTGTATCTTAGTCGTTCTGTTTTTGATCGTCCCAGGGAATTATGGACATAACCACTGAAAGAAACATAACTCAGCTTTGCCCCTCTCTGGGAACCTTCAAACCGCATAATACTGCTCTGGGTCTTCGAGGTGAAATCAACCAAACCAAGATGTTCAACCACTGACACCCGACTTGATGTAAAGAAACCAGCCGGCATATTCAGATTTTTAATCACATGGTTATTACCATGAATTCGCCCAATAAAGTCAAAGCGTTCAAAAGCGATGTCTACTGACTCGGATGCATCGATATCCGCTTCAATGGACACCCTGAGATCGGCAATATTATGCGGTTGATCCGAATCAATCTGAATGCTTTCAAATAAAGCTTCGTTTGGCTGGATAGCACCCTGGGTGAATGATAAAAACTCACTGTAATCATGAATTTTCAATTTTTCAGAGTTTGTGCCCTGCTGTACATCGTACAAACGAACAAGCGCTGTTTCCGTCTTATCTCCTAATTGCACTTCCAGCTGGTAGAAATGACTTTGTGATTCAAAATCAAATGCCTGTGCCTTGGCTAAATAAACATTAGAATTATCATTATCCGCAATCAGGTTAAAATAATCCTCAAGCTCTGCTGATTCAGTTATGACCGTCCCGTCATCAAGAGTCAGAGAAATAATTTGATTGGGGAAACCAACACTCTCCATTGCGAGAGCGAGACCAGGATTATTTATGGATACACCAATAAGTGGAGCGTTTACCTCGTCATACTGGTTTTCAAGCATCATACCCAGATGGTCGAACGCACCAGGATTTGGACCAACACCATCATAGCTGGAAACATGAACAGACAGATCAAAACCAAACTGATCAGTTCCACCTGCATTTCCAGCAGTAACCGTATACTGAACTCCGGAAAAAACACTGTGGGTGACACCTGTTATACGACATTGACTCTCATCATATTCAAGACTCAGGCCTCTAGGTAGAGAAGGGGTTATCTCGCACTCCTGAATCATTCCACCGGCATTTTCAATCACAATATTGACCGGCTGATCCTGGACAATATCGACAAAATCCTGACCGGAAAGTAAAGGTCTTTGCAAAGATTCTGAAACAGTCAGCAAGAAAGCCACACTACCGCTTCCACGCCTGTTTATTGCAGTAACACGGAACTCTCCTGTACTGGAAATTTCCGTGGGCATCCCGGAAACTCTACAACCACTTCCATCATCAAGAGTGCTCAACAACAAACCTTGTGGTAAATCGGGTGTCACTGAGCATTGCTCTATTTTCCCACCCGTGTTTATCAGTAACACATCAAGCGACTCATTCTGTACAAGTTTTACCGGAGTGATTGTATTGAGAACAGGTAAATCAGGCAGGATATCCAACTTCACATTTATACTACTGCTACCACCGCTATTACTCACATTAACAGTGAAGTCTGAATACTCAATGGACGTTTTTGGAATACCTGTTATGCGACACCCGTTTGCTGTTGTTGATATCGACAAACCATCAGGCAACGCAGGGACAACACGACAGTTGTAACTTGCTCCAGCGATATTCTCAATAATGATATCTACAGCCTGTCCCTGATATAGGGTCCCTATATCAGGAGCCAGTAATAAAGCTGGCTCATCATTTACTATTCCGGGTATGACAGGCTTGGTATCAGTCAGATAATCGTTGTAAGTGAATCGCTGATAGACAACGCCCGGGTCAGAACTGTACATCCACACCTGACCTTCCTCATGAGGATAGGGCATATCCGTTAATACCGGCCACTCCCCATCCACAATATTCCAACGCTTACTGGAAACCCATTGCCCACTCCAACCTTCACTTTGCTTGAACTCTTCTTCACTACGACCATGCGCTTCCGAGGAATAACAGCCACCTTCATTATGCGTACACACCACCCGATCATAATAGGGATCGCCATCAACATCATCCGCCACACCGTCATTATCAACATCTCTATAACTGTTACCCACCAGACGAGGTACAGGATTGTTATTCCTGTTGGTCACAAAGCGCCACTGGGATTCACTGCTTCGTTCCTGTGAAGGGTAATAAAAATTGAAATACGATATGGGCTGAATCATCCCGACATTCGTCGTATCCCTGAATCTTGCATTGCCATTTGAATGCGTGAAATTATTACTGACCCTATAATCCTGACTGCAATAAAACAATTCTCCCGGACGTGCTGCAAAATTAGAATTAGCACCCGCCGATAAACATCCCGCTGTCATGTTAACCGGTTTTGTAGATTCAGTATGAAGAGAGCCATTAACATAAACATGTTCCAGCTTTCTTCCGATGTTCGAACCGGTAATACCCAAAAATGAAGAAACAGTTGCCCCGGAAGACGCAGACCCCGAGAAGTCACCATCATCGGCCTGATGATGGATATTGCTATAGACACTGTCCTGAGCCAGAGCGCCGGTAACATCCTCAAGCAAACTATATCTTAATCGTTCTTCTCTTATTCTTCCCAAGGAATTATGCACATAACCACTGAATGAAACATAACTCAGTCTTGCCCCTCTCTGAGAGCCATCAAACCGCATAATACTGCTCTGCGTGTTCGAGGTGAAATCGACCAGACCCAGATGTTCAACCACTGAAACCCGACTTGATGTAAAGAAACCATCCGGCATATTCAGATTTTTAATGACATGATTATTACCATGTATACGTCCAATAAAATCAAAGCGCTCAAAAGCAGTGTCTACTGACTCGAATGCATCGATATCCGCTTCAATGGACACCCTGAGATCGGCAATATTATGCGGTTCATCCGAATCAATCTGAATGGCTTCAAATAAAGCTTCGTTTGGCTGGATAGCACCCTGGGTGAATGATAAAAACTCACTGTAATCATGTATTTTCAGCTTTTCAGAGCTTGTGCCCTGTTGCACATCGTACAAACGAATAAGTACGGTTTCTGTTTTACTCCCTAATTGAATCTTCAATCTGTAAAAGTGACTATCAACTTCATAATCAAAAGATTTTCCGTAATGAATACTGATTGAGCCTGATTCTGGATTAATCGTTGTACCAAACAGTCCGGACAACTGTTCTGTATCGCTTACGACAGTTCCATTATCCAATACAACTTCAATCAACCCCACAGGTGATTCCAATGCACTTAACAATAAAGGCTGATCCGTTCCTTCCTCCTGTATTTTCGGCGGGGAAGCTTCGTTGAACCAATTTTCCTCAATGCGAGCCACATGATCAAAATCATCTGGATCAGGTCCATCACCCCAGGCATTCAAAGACGACGCAGTAACCGAAATGGTTATTTCCAGTGAATTTTGACCACCGGTATTACTGGCACTGAGACTGTATTTTTTCTGATTACTTTCTATCAGCGCCTCACCCTGAATTGCACAGCTTCCTGAAACAGGCACGACCAGTAAACCACTGGGTAACGGCGGTTGTGATGCACACTGTAATGCCTCGTGACCGTCATTTGTAAGAGTGAGATTGATTGAGTCATTGACAGTCATTGTCAGCGACGTTAATCCACCCAGCGAAGGAGCAACAATACTATTGTCAATAACAGTCAGATTCAGGGTTACGTTATCTGCACCCGCTTCATTTGAACCCGAAATAATCAAGGATGCGCTACCAGCCGCTTCAGCCTGTCCCTGTATAACACAGGATTCATCTGATTTACTGAGTGTCATACCCGCCATCAGCACACCTGACTCTATCCGGCATGCACTCAAACGCCCTCCATTATTATTAATAATAATGATATTTACCATCTGATTCAGTTCAAATGACCAATCACTCTCTACTGTCAATCGTGGAACTGCCAGCTGCTCAACCACCTCCAGCGTGAATTCAGACCGGTTAGTTCCTGCACGGTTAATCGCTGTTATCGTATATTTTTGAGGCGATTGAGCTTCTGATACACTACCTGAAATCACACAGCTGTTATTTTGTACCTTTATATTCAGGTCATCTGGTAGCCTAGGAGTACTGCTACAGCTGGCAACCGGTCCGGCACTATTGGGTAACTCTTCAGTGAAGCTTTCACCCAAAACTACTGATACGCTGGTATCTGCAAGTGATGGTGTAGTAACACTGAAATTTACTGTCAGTGTAAATTGAGCCGTATCACTCCCGGAACTATTGGATGCTGTGATGTCATAACTGGATGCATTCATCGCAGTTGAAACCTGTCCGGTAATTTCACAGCCAGCACTGGTAGCATTAACACTGACACCAGCAGGCAGTTCAGGATTACTGGAACAGCTATCAATTTCTCCACCAGAATTATTCAGCAAGACGGTAAAACTCTGGTGCTCAATATCGTTATGGGAGGTAATATTGTCCGGTAAATCGGGTGCCTCCATTGTTGTGGATGGATCCGGGGCTGGTTGCTCACCACCATCGTCGCCTCCACCTCCACCGCCTCCACCGCATGCAGATAACAGCAGCACAGCCAGTATTAACGAACCAAAGCGAACTATCCTTCCTGTAACATCCATCAAAAAATCACCATATCAATCAAGTGAATCAGTACAAGCTACTTCAACAGGAAGGCACTACATCGTTTCGTGCCAAATACATTGAGAGCAAAATTAGAAACATACTGTCGTTGAAAATACCTGTCTCTAATTCTGGGATTCTAACCAGAGCCATGATCATTCGAGAGAAGGAATATCAAGTTTTGTGACGGTGTTCACACATAAATGTAAATTTTTATTTATATTTATGTGTGTATTCAAAATCGCAGCGATTCAGTCGTAATTAGACTGAACGTCATAACGCCTGAAATATAGAAAACAAATAGCATTTGCCCCGCTGCACGCCAGTATCTGCTGACAGCCTCTCCTTTTATTTTTTACACTTCTATCAGGTGCAAGCGTCAGATAATTGACACTTTAAAGGCAGTATCACTCAACTAATACGAGAAGAAATCGTCTTGCTAACGATTAATCAACGAAAACATCATTCAATGTCTATTCAATGTCTATTCAATGGCTAAATTTAAATACAGGGATAAATTAAATGGATTGATTAAAATGATACCAAGGAACCAGCACCTCCCCACACACGCAGGCTATTCAGGCAGTGACAAACAGATTGAACAGCTCGCCAGAAAGACTTCAGCGAAAAAAAACAAAATACTCAGGCTGGATGGCGACCGATTCAAAACCGGCGATAAATACTCTGTTGCCCACGCCTTTCTGAGAACGGTTTATAAACCTCTGAAGTTTGTACCCCTGATCGGCAAGGGTATTGAGAAAGGGCTCAAACAAATCAACTCTATTAATGACGAGCAGCGCAACTCTGCCACCCGACGAGTCCGGGATATGGTTTCGGGAAGCGACCTTGATAAAAGCGCCAAACCTCTCTCAGCCAGAAAAGTAGTAACTTTACAGGAAGCCGTTTCATTTTTAAAAGACCCCGCCTCCTCGAAAAAATGCGCACCAGAAAGCACCTGGATTTACCCTCCTACCATGGCTGAAGTCAATCCATTTTATACCAAGGAATATAAGGCTCATGAGTTCAGAGACACTGATAACATGCGCAAACTCATGCGCCTGGATTATCGTGTGGAACAAGATCCAGCCGTTGTCCAAACAAAACATCAGAGTCAGGTAGAGGCAGCCAAAAAGCAGCAGGAGGCAGAAGAGCTACAGGAAGGAACCATGCCTTCCACTGTAGGGATGGCACAAAGAGAAAAAACCCACGCTAAAGCATTATTTGAGGGCAGTCTGAAGTTCAAGAAATTCACCGAAGAAAATGAAATCCAAATCAGTAAAGGCGCCTCAAAACCAACAACTAAAATAACTGCCCCTGAAGAATCAGCAGTTGGCGAGCCAGAAGCTAAAGAACCCGTTAAACACACCGAACCGAAAGGTACTATTAAGCTGGAGCCAAGGATAGGGTATGAATCATCGGTTAAATATAAAACCATTGACGAACATACCGGGATGGCCACCTGCCAGGGTCCCAATAAAAGGATGGAAGACGCTCATCTGTTTACCACCATTGACGTAGAGACAAAATCCGGCATTCAGCAGGTTAAAATCAGCGGTGTATTTGACGGCCATGGCGGTGTTGAAGCTTCTGCCCATGTTTCCAGTAATCTGGCTGGTTACCTGAAAGCAAGACTGGAGGAAAATCAGCCTGATACCCTGGATGATGTAACAGTCTATAACGCACTGAAGCTTGCCTTTGTTGACGCCGGAAACAGCTTTATACCTAGTGCAGCAAATCCCACTATTGGAACCACAGCCAATGTTATGATGGAAGTAAATGGTGATCTGTGGGCAGCCAACAGCGGTGATTCAAGGTCATTTCTAATAAAACCTGATGGAACAAGTATTCAAATGACAGAAGATGCCAAACCTACAGATAAAAAATTTGCAGACCGGATTAAAGCAAGAGGTGGTGATGTTATTCTGAACAAAGCCAATGGCATAGCCAGAACTGCCGGAGGTGTCGGTGATCACTTCTCTTACGGGACTATTCCCGTCCGCCCTCAGATCAGCAAATTCCCAAAACCGAAAGAAGGCTGGGCAGGATTCTCCTATGTTCAGGCCTGTGATGGGTTATACGATATAACAAATTGCAGAACAGCCGGTAACTTTGTCCATGCCAGAATGAAAGCCGGTGACTCTGATGCCGCCATAACCGGGCAACTGGTGGAGTTCGCCTATAACGCCGGATCAGATGATAATATTTCAGTTGTGCATCGCAGAATGAGCTAAAGTGTTCTTTCGTGTGCGAGCCTGATCTCGCACACTACTCTTGTGCAGCACGTTCACTCCAGCTCTTCCATCCAGGCCATCTGGATCGCTTCCAGAATTTTCTCACCGCAGTGAGCTGGATCATCATCAAATCCTTCCAGCGCCAATACCCAGTTGCGAAGATCGACAAAATTGACATATTTTGGATCTGTATCTGGATGAGCTTCTGAAAGCTCGATGGCAATATCATAGACATCTGTCCATAACAGGCTCATGCTTTTTCCTCCAGAAGCTTCAGTGTCTCTCTGAAACCTGATTCAATGTGTATTTAGGAATTTCCACCACCAGATCTTCGTCAGCCACAACCGATTGGCAACTCAGACGGGATTCAGGCTCCAACCCCCAGGCTTTATCAAGCAGGTCGTCCTCCAGCTCATCGGATTCCTCCATGCTGTCAAAACCTTCACGTACAATGATATGACAGGTTGTACAGGCGCAGGATTTCTCACAGGCATGTTCGATATCAACGCCATTCTGCAGAGCTGCATCCAGTACGGTCACACCAGGTTCAACGTCAATAACCGTACCTTCCGGACACAATTCATCATGAGGAAGAATTACAATACGAGTCATAGTCAGGACCCCTCTAAATCATCTAGTTTCTGACCGGACAAGGCTTTGCGAATACCAAGATTCATTCTCCGGGCAGCAAAGTCTTCACTGATCTTACCTACATACTCAATCTTACTGGAAATAGCATCCGCATTTCCGGACTGACGCACTTCGGAAAGCTCGCTCAGATCCGTAGAAAGACTGGCAAATTCTTCGGCTGTAAGCAAAGCCTGACCATCCGTATCCAAAGCCACTGACAGGGCCTCGATCATTCGATCAGCTTCTACTTCCTGTTCACGCAGCGCCCTGGCATCCCGATCATCCGTTGCATGCTGGAAAGAATCGGTCAGCATTTTTGAAATTTCACTGTCACTCAAACCATAAGATGGCTTTACCTGAATAGTGCTCTCTATGCCGCTTGATTCTTCGCGGGCAGAGACGCCTAGCAGCCCGTCAGCATCCACCTGAAAAGCCACCCGGATTTTAGCTGCACCGGCAGGCATTGGAGGAATACCACGAAGTTCAAAATGCGCCAGCGAACGATTATCCCGAACCAGCTCACGCTCACCCTGATAAACGTGGATAGACATCGCTGTCTGTCCGTCTTTGTAGGTAGTAAATTCCTGGGCACGGTTTACGGGAATTGTCGTATTTCGATGAACCACTTTTTCCATCAAACCGCCCATGGTCTCCAAACCAAGTGACAATGGAATAACATCCAGCAACAGCATGTCATCGCCCGACTTATTGCCCGATAAAACATCCGCCTGAAAAGCTGCACCAACGGCAACCACACGATCAGGATCTATCGATGTCAGCGGTCTTTTATCAGCAAAATCTTCAACTCGGGTTCGAACTCTTGGCACACGGGTCGAACCACCAACCATAACGATTTCATCGATATCGCTTGCTTTCAATCCGGCATCCCGCAAAGTACGCCTGAATGACCGTACAGTGCGATCAATCAGCGGATCAAGCAATTCATCAAGCTCTGAACGAGATAGCTCGCCAGACCATTCGCCAAAGCTGACAGCCACTGATTGTTTTTCAGTCAGGGCTTCTTTAGCCCTGCAGGCTTCAATCATTGCTTCCCGAAGCTGCAGGTTGTTAATGGCGCTTTCATCAACCTCTGCCTGGTTTAACAACCACCGGGCAATCATTCTGTCGAAGTCATCGCCGCCCAGAGCGGTATCACCGCCTGTGGCCAATACTTCAAAAACACCTTTTTCAAGCCTTAAAACCGAAATATCAAAGGTTCCGCCACCCAGATCATAAACAGCAACTACACCCTCACCACCTTCATCCAATCCATAGGCAACGGCGGCAGCAGTGGGCTCATTTAATAGACGATAAACATTAATCCCTGCCAGAGTGGCTGCATCTTTAGTGGCCTGACGCTGGGCATCATCAAAATAAGCTGGCACAGTAATAACAGCACCATCAAGCTTTCCGCCCAGAGTTTCACAAGCCCGTCTGTTCAGGGTTTTAAGAATCTCAGCGGAAACCTCCACTGGACTGACCTTCCCTTTACTGGTTTTAATAAAGGGCATGCCATCGGCGTGATCAGAAAATTCGTAGGGCAGCACCCCTCCCAGGGTATCCAGATCAGCAACACCCCGACCCAGCAGTCGCTTTATGGACGATATGGTATTCAGAGGATCAATCAGCGCCTGTTTTCTGGCTTCTGTACCAACAACGATACGTTCTCCACCGTAATACACAACGGATGGCAAAATATGTTGCCCATTCAGGTCAGGGAGAGTCCCTGCCGATCCGGATCTGACTGAGGCCACCAATGAATTTGTGGTGCCAAGATCAATACCCACCGCTCTTTTTTGTTGATGGGGTTCAGGAGCCTGTCCCGGCTCAGAAATCTGCAGTAACGCCATACCTGCCTCTTAATTATCGAGCCACTCTTAATTATCGAGCCACTTGGATTCGAGCTGCTCCAGCTCGGTGGCCAGCTTAACCATAAATTGCATCTTTCGCACGACTGATTCAGCCTGTTTCAGATTTTTTTCCCCACCGGCCTGCCAGAGGGAACTGAATTCTTCCAGGTATTGATCCATATCTGAATCCACCCGCGTCATTAAACGATCCAGTTCCCATTCAGGCTCCGACTGTTCAGACAGTTCTGAAACGGCCTCGCGCAACGTCATCTGCTCCATCAGGAATACCGGATCCATGATGGTATTGTTTTCCATATCCACATCACACCCTGCCAGTTTCAAAAGATAAATGGACCGGGACAAGGGTGTTTTTAAGGCTTCAAACGCTTCGTTAACGTAAGATGTATACTGTACTGACAATCGCTGCTGGCGCTCTGACTCTCTGGCAAAACGATCCGGGTGAACTGTTTTTTGCAATTCCCGGTAATTCGCAGTGAGCAACTTTCGATCCACATCGCAGGAAACAGGTAATTGAAACAGCTCAAAATAATTCTTGGTTAAATCAACCACTGGCAAACAGTTCCCGAATAATTGCTAAAGAATCAAAAAAGGCAGAAACCCGGTTACCAGAACAGCAACCGGGTAAAATTCAGACGTTGAAGCTTTCGCCACAACCACACTCACTGGCAGCATTGGGGTTATTGAACTGAAGCCCCTCATTCAAACCTTCTTTTACAAAATCAAGTTCAGTGCCATCCAGATAAACCAGACTTTTAGGGTCGATATACACTTTTGCGCCCGCATGTGCAAACAGTGTGTCAGTGTCGACTACTTCGTCAACAAACTCGAGTACATAAGCCATCCCCGAACAACCAGATGTACGAACCCCCAGACGAATTCCTTCACCCTTGCCTCTTCTGACAAGTTGATCCTTTATATGACAGGCCGCCGCCTCAGTCATGGTGATTGCCATTCAATACTCCAATACTCAAAGAGCTACAGCTCAGGCGTTCTGAGCCGGTGACACCTGTTTGGTACGATAATCATCAATAGCCGCTTTAATAGCGTCTTCAGCCAGAACCGAACAATGGATTTTAACCGGTGGCAGAGCCAGTTCTTCCGCAATGTCTGTATTGCGAATTTCTGCAGCTTCGTCGAGGGTCTTTCCTTTCATCCATTCAGTAGCCAGCGAGCTTGAAGCGATGGCAGAGCCACAGCCGTAGGTTTTAAACCGTGCATCTTCAATTACACCGTCATCATCTACCTGAATCTGAAGGCGCATAACATCGCCACAGGCTGGTGCTCCCACCATACCGGTACCAACATTTTCAGCATCTTGATCCAGCTTACCCACATTTCGTGGATGCTCATAATGATCAATAACTTTTTCACTGTAAGCCATAATATTCTCCTCACAGACGCCCCATAAAAGGGGTCATCCGATTAGTGCGCTACCCACTCAACCTTACTCAGGTCAATGCCATCCTTAAACATGTCCCATAACGGCGACAGCTCACGCAATTTACTGACAGCACCCCGAATCTGATCTGCAGCATGATCTACCTCTTCAGCTGTGCTGAAACGACCAAAGGTGATTCGCAGTGAGCTGTGTGCCAGTTCGTCGCTCAAACCCAGAGCACGTAAAACATAAGAAGGCTCCAGACTGGCTGAGGTGCAAGCTGAGCCCGATGAAAGAGCCAGATCTTTCAACGCCATAATCAGTGATTCACCTTCAACAAAGGCAAAGCTGACGTTTAGATTCCCGACAATTCTCTGCTTAAGACTGCCATTAACATGAACTTCTTCAAGATCTTCAATCCGGGAAAGAAAACGATCACGAAGTGCTAGAAGATGCTCTGTATCTGCGGCCATCTCTTCACTGGCCAATCGGCAGGCTTCACCCATACCGACAATTTGATGAGTCGCCAGAGTGCCTGAACGCATACCCCTTTCATGCCCGCCACCGTGTATCTGAGCTTCCAGACGTACGCGGGGCTTTCGGCGAACATAAAGCACGCCAACACCCTTAGGGCCATATAACTTATGAGCAGAAATCGATAGAAGATCGACTTTCATAGCTTCCATGTCCAGGGGGATTTTACCGGCACTTTGTGCCGCATCCACATGAAACAGAATTTTGCGTGAGCGGGTCAGCTCACCAATAGCGGCAATATCATTAATCACACCGATTTCATTATTCACATGCATCAGACTGACAAGAATTGTGTCATCGCGCAGGGCTTCTGATACCTGTTCGACAGAGATCAGACCAGCGGCATCCGGTTCCAGGTAGGTAACTTCATAACCTTCACGCTCCAGTTGACGACACGGGTCTAATACTGCCTTATGTTCAATTTTTGACGTAATAATGTGCTTGCCTTTCTTGCTATAGAAATGCGCAACACCTTTAATGGCCAGGTTATCTGATTCAGTCGCTCCCGAGGTCCAGACGATTTCCCTGGGATCCGCCTTGATTAAGTCTGCTACCTGACGACGTGCGTCCTCCACAGCCTCTTCCGCTTTCCAGCCAAACACATGGGAGCGGGATGCCGGATTACCAAAGTTTCCTTCGGACGACAAACACTGCATCATTTTCTCAGCAACTCTCGGGTCTACCGGAGTTGTGGCTGAATAATCAAGATAAATCGGTAATCTCATCTGGTACATCTCCAAGCGGTCTGTACGCTCACTGCCCCTGGTTAATCAGGGCTATCATTTTTTCCTGCTGACTACAGAATACTGTTAGCCGCAATTTTGTTGGTTGGATCCTGTTGTTCATCCTGCCTGGAAGCAACATCCTGAACCTCATGACGGGCAACAAGATCTGCCAGGCTGATTCCCCCCAGAAACGCATGAATCTGTTGACTCAAATCGTGCCAGAGGTGATGCGTCAGGCAAGTTACACCCTGCTGGCATCCACCTTTACCTTTACATCGCGTGGCATCAACAGACTCATTGACTGCATCAATAACCTGTGCCACATAAATCAGTTCACTTTCACGGCTTAATCTATAGCCTCCACCCGGCCCCCTGATACTGCAGACCAGCTCACCACGGCGAAGCTTTGAAAACAATTGCTCAAGGTAGGAAAGAGAAATGCCCTGACGTTCTGAAATATCCGCAAGTGACACCGGCCCATGATTGGCATGAAGCGCCAGATCAAGCATGGCAGTAACAGCGTAACGGCCTTTTGTAGTCAATCTCATGCCAGGTATATCTCCGCAGTTGCTGCTTGACTACAGCATTAGCACTCGGCTTCAAATCACAGGCTTCGAACAGGAATCTCCGAATCAAAACTCTCAGTCCACTATTCATATTCGAGTCGGATTATGAAATACCTTAGCAAAACAGTCAACTATTATCCTGCGTAATCTGAAATGAGGAGGAACAAAGGGAGGTAAATGACAAAATAGACTTTAAATGGATACTTTAATGAAGGATTCGTATCATATAGAACCATCCTTCATTCGTCACCTTTCTTGTGGCAATCCTTACAACAGTCGCCTTCCATGGCGAATTAATCATCGAATTTCAGAATAGAAAGACTTATGAAGAGGGTTTTATGTTGTCAGCGCACTGAACGGCTTCAAAATCCTCTTTTTTCAATTCTGGCAACGCACTGACCTCACAGTCCATCCCCTTTTCCCGAAGCGTGTCACACAACTTCTCAAACCGGGCATCCACTTGATGCAGGTGATCCAGCATCGCAGAAATAGCCTGTACAGTTGGGTCCGGCATCTCAGAAGTGATCGCATAGGCATCAAACCCTATTTTTTCGGCCATGGCCTGCCGACGACAATCCTCCTGGTTACTGGCCCGCTTCACCACTCGCCCGGGAATCCCAACCACGGTAGCGCCCGCCGGCACTTCTTTTACCACCACTGCATTCGAACCAATTTTGGCACCTTCCCCAACCACAAAGGGCCCAAGTATGCGAGCTCCAGCTCCAACTACCACACCATTCCTCAAAGTCGGATGACGCTTTCCTTTATTGGAAGGATGCTCTTTACCTTTGTTCGGCGAGGTTCCTCCCAGGGTTGCACCATGATAAAGAGTTACGTCGTCGTGAATTATGGCCGTTTCACCAATAACCACCCCCATACCATGATCAATAAAGAAGCGACGCCCTATAGTCGCCCCCGGATGTATTTCAATACCGGTCAGCCAACGACTGAAGGTAGACAAGGTTCGACCCAGCCAGAAAAAGTCTGCTCTCCATATCTTATGCGCCAGCCGATGCAACAGCAGCGCATGCAAACCCGGATAATTAGTGAGAACCTCAAATGTACCCCGAGCTGCAGGGTCCCGTTCCATGACCGTTTTTATGTCTTCTTTTATGCGCTCAAACATGGTCTCTGCCTGTCAATTTAGTGTTTCGAATACCTGAGAAATTATTTCGTCTTGCTGACAGCGTTCTTTAAACATCGCTGTGTCTCGGACAAAATTCCACGCAGAATATTCAATTCAACCCGATCAGGTCTTATACGACCATATAGACGTCTGAGTTTCGCCATGATTTTTTCATGACTACTGTGATCCAGAAAACCAATCTCCATGAGCGTCTGATGCAGATGGTCATAATAACGCTCTACATCTTCATTGGTTGCCAGATCATGAGCCTTGGGTCTTGGCATTTCCAAACGATCTTTCAACAGCAACTCGGTCATACGCATTTCATAACACATAACCTGCACAGCTGAACCAAGATTCAGGGAACTGAACGCTTCATTGGTGGGTATATGCACCTGAAGATGACAGCGACTGAGCTGCTCATTGGTCAGACCTTTATCTTCACGACCAAAAATCAACGCCACCTTTCCCGCCTCGGCCTCTTCCATAATACTGCCTGCGCAGCTTCTTGGATCAACCAGGGGCAGGGAAACACCCCGAACCCTGGCACTTGTCCCTACAACAAAGTGACACCCTTCCAGTGCCTTTTCCAGGGAATCGACCACTCTGGCATTGGACAGAATATCATCAGCCCCACAGGCTAATGCAGTTGCAGTACCTGAAGGAAAATCATCCGGCGATACCAGAGACAGATGCTTCAAGCCCATAGTTTTCATAGCTCGCGCTGCCGCACCAATATTACCTGGATGGGAAGGGTTGACCAGTACAATGGAAATATTATCGAGCACTACCTGATTCTCTATCAATAAAATGACTGACCTGTCAGTGTACCTAAAATCCGCAACAAGCCAAGCGGCGAACACAAAAACCTTTACGAATAGTGAATTTGAACCACTTTCAACAAACTTCCCGCCTAATATAATCCGAATCTGCACGACTCTGATTGCAAGTTATACACCTACCTGTCAGAATCCACCGGAAAATAAAGCGTGATATTATTCATTACCTTTCTGTATGATTTTGCGCCTTTCACGATCTTTTACAGTCCATACGTAGTCCAAGCCTATGCAACCCATGGTTAACATGGCCCTGCGCGCAGCGCGCACGGCCGGCGAAATTATCTCTCAAGCCTATAAAGATCTCGACAATATCAAGGTTGAAGTCAAAAACCTGAATGATTTTGTCACTGAGGTCGACCGGGCCGCTGAAGAAGCTATTATTGCCTCCCTCATCAAAGCCTATCCAGATCATAGCTTCTACGGAGAAGAAACCGGTCACCGCCCAGGTAAGGGCGACGGGAAGGACTACCTCTGGATCATTGATCCTCTCGACGGCACCACCAACTTCATCCATGGCATTCCACAATTCGCGGTATCCATTGCTGTCCAGTATCGGGGAAAGCTGGAGCATGCTGTTATTCTCGATCCGATAAAGGAAGAAGAATACTGCGCCAGTCGCGGACACGGCGCCACTATGAATAGCAAACGCCTGAGAGTCAGTAATCGAAGAAGCCTGGATGGCGCATTGATTGGAACCGGAATACCTTTCACTACACCGGCCATCAAGTATCTCGATAACTATCTGAATATGATGCGGTCCCTGCTGGGCGACACCGCAGGTATACGTCGTGCTGGTTCTGCTTCACTGGATCTGGCCTATGTTGCCTCCGGTCGTCTGGATGCATTCTGGGAAATCGGCCTGAATGATTACGACATGGCCGCAGGCGTTCTGATGATTCAGGAAGCTGGCGGACTGGTCAGCGATTTTAAAGGTGGTCACGACTTCCTGGGTAAAAAACAGGTTGTGGCTGGCAATGTACGTTGCTTCAAGGAAGTACTCAAACGCATTCGTCCATTCGTCACCGATGAAATGATGAACCTCTGATCTCGTTGACCATCAAGAATAAAAAAACCGGCTGTTACGCCGGTTTTTTTATGACTGTACTTAATCGAAGCGGTTAAGGCCTGCCATCCATCTCTTCATTTTCCTTTACCGGCACCATTAGATCATCACGACTGATGTTCATATAGATCAGGGCATTGGAAGCAATATAGATAGACGAGTAAGTACCTACTACAATTCCTACAATCAGGGCTGTTGCAAAGCCATGAATCATTTCTCCACCGAAGAGAAACAACGCAAGCAACACCATCAAAGTAGTACCGGAAGTCGCTAACGTCCGACCCAGAGTCTGAGTCAGGGATACATTAATCACTTCTTCCGAATCACCTTTACGCAGCTTTCGGAAATTCTCCCGAATACGGTCGTAAACAATAATAGTATCGTTCAGTGAGTAACCGATCACGGCGAGAATGGCTGCCATCACCGTAAGATCAAACTGCAGACCAAGAAACGAAAACAAACCCAACACGATAATAGTGTCATGTGCCAGTGCGGTCACAGCACCCACCGAGAATTTGAACTGAAACCGGAAAGCGATATACAGCATGACCAGCCCAAGCGCCATGAGCATACCCAGACCGCCCTGCTCTCTCAGCCGATCACCAACCTGCGGTCCAACATACTCCACACGCTTGGTTTCTATCGAACCCTGATAACTCTCAGCCAACAGCCCGGCTACCCGATTACCCAATTCAGCATCAGCACCCGGAATACGCACCAGAATATTACTGGCTGAACCAAACTCCTGAACAACCGCATCATTAAAGCCATCTGCGCCTAACTGGCCACGAATATCCGCAGTTAGAACCGGATTATCGTATTGCAGCTCAATCAGCGTTCCGCCAGTAAAATCCAGCCCCCAACTAATTCCACGGGTCGCCATGGAAAAGACAGAGCCCAGCAACAGCAGCACCGACAACACCGTAGCGAAGGTCCGCAGTCGCATGAATCCTATGATTCTTTCATCATTCATCACTGCCACCTCAGATATACAGTTTCTTCACGTTACGACCACCATAAACCAGGTTCACAAAGGACCGGGTCAATACGATAGCGGTAAACATGGATGTGATAATACCGATGGAGAGAGTTATTGCGAAGCCTTTCACCGGACCTGTACCAACAGCAAACAGAATGACACCCACCAGCAGCGTTGTAATGTTCCCATCAAAGATTGAGACAAAAGCGCGGTCATAACCATCATGAATCGCCCGCTGAATAGATCGACCAAGCTTGATTTCCTCACGAATCCGGGAAAAAACCAAGACATTGGCATCCACCGCCATACCCAGGGTCAGTACGATACCCGCAATACCCGGCATGGTCAGAGTCGCCCCAAAAATACTCATGGCTGCAGTCAACAACATCAGGTTAAGAGCCAATGCTATATTCGCCATAAAGCCAAAAGCTCTGTACACAACGATCATAAACATGACCACCAGCGCCAGACCCACCAGGGTAGAGTTAACACCCATTTCGATGTTTTCCGCACCCAGACTCGGGCCAACAGTACGCTCTTCTACAAAATACATGGGGGCAGCAAGGGAACCAGCTCGCAGCAACAGAGCTAATTCAGACGCTTCACCCGGTGAATCCAGCCCGGTGATGCGAAACTGATTACCCAGGGCACTCTGAATAGTAGCCAGACTGATAATCGCCCGCTCTTCGCGGAACGATTGAACCTTTTCCTTAACCAACTGGCCATCGATTGTTTTTGAAACCGTTTTAGTGACCGGCTTTTGTTCAATGAAGATAACTGCCATGCTGCGACCGACATTATTACGGGTCGCACGGTTCATCAGGGTTCCGCCATGACTGTCCAGATTAATATTAACCTGGGGCTGACTGGTCTGGGCATCAAAATTGGATTGAGCACTGGAAACCTGTTCACCGGTGATAATAAGATCTCTTTCAAGTCTGACAGCCGGTCTGCGAGGGTCCCTGAATTCAAACGTTTCGGTATTGGCACGAGCTGCACTCGCAGGTGCTTCCAGACGAAACTCAAGGTTAGCTGTTTTACCAAGAATTCTCTTGGCTTCAGCCGTATCCTGAACACCTGGCAATTCAACCACAATACCATTTCGTCCCTGACGCTGAACCAGTGGTTCGGACACACCCAGCTCATTGACACGGTTACGAACAGTGGTCAGGTTCTGCTTTACAGCATAATCCTCTATCTCACTGTAAGCCTGCTCTGAATAATGATAAGAAAGAACAAATCGTCCATTGAGCTCCTGCTTCTGAACCACAAATCCGGAAAAATCCCGACCAATTCTTTTGGCTGCCTTGTCACGGGTTTCTTCATCATTAAATGCTAGCTGGCGAGCTCCGTCGACAACCCTGTCAGGCATGGTTCTGTAACGCAGCTTCTCTTTGCGCAGTGTGGTGCGGATTTCTGAATTCGCAATATCCATTTTGATCTGAACCGCTTTAGCGGTATCAACTTCAAGAAGGAAATGAACACCACCAGAAAGATCAAGACCCAGCTTCATGGGATAGGCGCCAATGGAAGTCAGCCAGTCTGGTGTTGTTTGCGCCAGATTGATGGCAACAACATAATCATCACCCAGCGAATCTTTAATAAGGGACTTGGAAAGCTGCTGTTGATCGGCTCGATTCAAACGAATCAAAAGTGAATTATCACTCAGTTCTGATTCCTTGATATCAATGCCAGCCTTATTTAACACGGTTTCGGCACGCCTGAGTACAGACGCACTCATCCTTTCAGATGAACTGACACCGGTTACCTGTACTGCAGGATCTGCAGGGTAAAGGTTGGGAAGGGCATATATCACACCCAGACCTACGACTACGAGAATCAGCAGGTATTTCCACAGGGGATAACGATTGAGCATGGCTCACCGGTTCCTGATTTAAATGTGAAGTGCCCGAACAATCAGACACAATCCATTTCGCAAGAAAAAACCGGGAACCAACTGCCTTATATGCTCCCGGCGCTTCTGCCACCTTGTTTACTGCTTTAAATCAGCTTACTTAATGGCTTTGATGGTTCCCTTGGGCAAAGAAGCCGCGACAGCACCTTTCTGAAAATTCAATTCCATATTGTCGGTAACCTGCAAGGTAATGAAATCATCAGTAACATTGGTCACCTTTCCCAGAATTCCGCCAGTGGTCACCACTTCGTCACCTTTACCCAATGCACCGATCAGGTTTTTATGTTCTTTGGTGCGCTTGCTCTGCGGGCGCCAAATCAGCAGCCAGAAAATCAGAACAAAGCCGCCCAGCATCACCAGCTGACCTACCATGCCCGGACCAGCAGCCGCTCCACCTTCAGCAGCTGCCTGCGCCTGACTTATGAATGGAATCATTCCTATACTCCTAATTGTGTTATCACACTCTAATGTTCAAAAAGCAAAACTGCTTATCAAAAATATTTTATTATCTATGCGGCCATATTCTGGCAATTCAAGCCTGAACATTGACTGGCCAAAGATCGGGCACATCCTGACCGCGCTTCTCGTAGAAGTCTTTTACAAAGCCGTCCAATTTACCCTGTTCAATAGCTTCCCGCAAACCAGCCATTACCCGCTGATAATAGCGGAGGTTATGTATGGTATTGAGCATTGACCCCAGAATCTCTCCGCATTTATCCAGATGATGGAGGTATGCCCGACTGAAATTCTGGCAAGTATAGCAATCACATCCAGCTTCTAAAGGGCTCTCATCTTTCTTGTGAGCGGCATTACGTATCTTGATCACACCCTGATCCACAAACAGGTGACCATTGCGGGCATTACGGGTGGGCATCACACAGTCAAACATATCCACACCACGGCGAACCGCTTCAACAATATCTTCAGGTTTGCCAACTCCCATCAGATATCGGGGGTGCCCTTCCGGTATCTGGGGGGTGGTATGAGAAAGAATACGCATCATATCTTCCTTACTCTCACCCACGGATAAACCACCAATGGCATAACCATCAAACCCGATATCACTCAACCCCTTTAAAGATTGATCCCGAAGGTTTTCAAACATGCCTCCCTGAATAATCCCGAACAGAGCCGACGGGCTATCACCATGAGCCTCTTTGGAACGGTCAGCCCAGCGCAGAGACATTTCCATGGACTCTTTAGCTACCTGCTCTGTTGCATCACCCGGCGTGCACTCATCGAAAATCATAACAATATCAGAACCAAGATCTTTCTGAACCTGCATGGAAATTTCCGGACTCAGAAACACCTTGGAACCATCCACCGGAGACTGGAATGAGACACCCTCTTCAGTGATCTTACGCAGTTTGCCCAGGCTGAATACCTGAAAGCCACCCGAATCTGTCAGAATAGGGCCATGCCATTGAGTGAAGTCATGAAGATCTCCATGATTCTTGATGATTTCTGTGCCCGGGCGCAGCATCAAATGAAAGGTGTTCCCAAGAATAATTTCTGCACCAATATCCTTGATATCACGGGGCAGCATGCCCTTCACCGTTCCATAGGTGCCCACCGGCATAAAACAGGGCGTTTCCACAGAGCCCCTGGGAAACGTCAATCGACCTCGACGAGCATGACCATCGGTGGCCAATTGCTCGAACTGCATGAAACATTCTCTAGTCATCAGCTTACTTTACCTATTCAATAACACCGCCGCCTGTTTCGCAGAAACCCGCTCACACAGCAACACTGTTTGTATCTGGTTTATATCTGGTTTATATCTGAATTTTTTCTGGTCAGGAGCATGGCATCGCCATAGCTAAAAAAACGATACCCCTGCTCTACCGCTTCACTATAAGCCTTCAGTACAGCCTCTTTGCCAGCAAAGGCACTGACCAGCATCAGCAGGGTGGACTGGGGCAGATGAAAATTGGTGATCATGGCATCGACACTGCGAAATTCGTAGCCAGGGTAAATAAATATTTTGGAATCTCCCTGAAAGGGTTGTATTTCACCACTGGCAGAAGCCGATTCCAGACTGCGCACAGACGTCGTCCCGACTGCCACAATCCGACCACCCCGTGCACGGGTTTCCCGCACGGCCTGGCACACCTCTTCAGAAACCTCGATATATTCTGCATGCATTACATGGTCTTTAATATTATCAACCCGAACCGGTTGATAGGTGCCCGAGCCAACATGCAGAGTAACAAATGCTTTTTGAACACCCTTTTCTTCCAGACGGGCAAGCATTTCCTTATCGAAATGCAAACCTGCGGTGGGCGCGGCAACCGCCCCATCTCTAGCCGCAAAAACAGTCTGATAACGTAATCGGTCACTATCGCCATCAGCGCGATCAATATAGGGCGGCAATGGCATATGCCCATGCTGCTGTAACAGGGGTAAAACCGACGACTCAAATCGCACGACAAAAAGAAAATCTTGCCGCCCCTCCACCGTCACCTTTACGGCATCATCGGCCAGAAAGAGCACGGCTCCCGGTTTGGGTGATTTACTGGCCCTGATCTGAGCCAGCACCAGAGTGTCTTCTACCACACGCTCAATCAGAACCTCAATTTTCCCACCCGTTTCCTTACGCCCGTACATTCGGGCTGGAATAACACGGGTATCATTCAGCACCAGCAAATCACCGGGCTGCAACAATTGCTCTATGTCGGCAAACTGTCGATGGGTTATCGCTTCGTCATTACCATCAAGGCATAACATCCGACTGCCAGTCCGGTCTTTAGCCGGAAACCGGGCGATTTGCTCATCGGGCAAATCGAAATCAAAATCACTAACTTGCATGAATTGCTTATTTGAGCTCAAAAGGCCGGAAGGATACTGTAAAAACAGAGAACTGTCAGGAGCAGTAACCCATTACTGACTTCGACAACCCCTTATTTTCAGAAAAAAACGTGAGAAGCAGGACACAACCTGCTGATTCTACTTCATTGTATAAAACAAAACGAAACTGGCAATAACCTCTTGATCTCAAAAAACTCTTTGATATACTCCGCGGCGTACTGAACGAGTTCACGACAGCTTCATCTGCTTTTAGAAGAATCTTCGAAAGCCTTTGAATTTCTTTTGAAAATATCTTAAGCTCCGCTCAGTTCAAAACCCCTGCCGGTGTGATGGAATTGGTAGACATAGGGGATTCAAAATCCCCCGCTTTTACGAGCGTGGCGGTTCGACTCCGCCCACCGGTACCAATTCTAAGAAGGCCTGAAACGTTAGTAAACGCTTCAGGTTTTTTTTGCTTTTCAGTTTAGTGTACTTACTGGTGTACTTTTCTCGTGCCGTACCCAATAACGACTTTCTAAACACATTCAATTTATATTATCAGGTAGAATCATATTGGTATCCTTTGATACCTGCTCGTCCAGTGTCGCGTACTTTTCCCCGTCTTGCATTTGCTCCCACTGCAACAAATCATCAATGTGAAACCGAACCAGTTTAGGACCAAATTTTTTGGGCTTGGGGAATTGCCCATGATTGACCCAATCATAAACGGTTGATGTAGGGTGTAATTAAAAGTGTTCATTAGAAGTTTTTCTGCCCACAAAACCTCAATATGAACGATAATGTAAGAGTATTTCTCAACCCTAGTTAGTATTATGCCCTCACCTATTTCTCTTGCTGATAGACTTGCAGCCCACCCCGAGCTTGAGCTTAGAGTTTCTGCACTTCTGGATATTGTTGAAGCCGAGTCAGGTCTCCTGGATCGTGCTGATGATGCTGAAGAAGCCGTCATTGCCCACCTGCGTGAAATGGGCAATGAACTGCTTACTGGCTGGGGTACCTACAAGGAAGATCAAAAATTTGGCGAGGCTTGCCTGAAGCACCCCGGAGCTAAAACTCAAAAAAAAACACTTATTGGCTGAGCACCTATGGGAAAATAGAAGTTCTTGAACGCTGCCAGACGGTAGACAAGCATCGGGTCAGACCTTTCAGTCATGCCGCTCATATTCACTGTCGCGACTACTCCCGCACAATTCAACGTAAAATTGTAGACTTTGGTGCAGATAGTTCTTTTCAGGCAGCTGCAAAAAAAATACATGAACATTATGGTATTGATGTGCCTGAGTCTTCTATTCGAGCCATAACTCTTGAGCACGCAAGCTGTATGCAAAATGATTCCATCAGTGCATCACAAAATCGTCAGGACTGCCTCGGTGAAGCTGCCCAGTTTATAGGAGAAATGGATGGAAGCATGATTCCTGTTGTCCTCATTGATGAAGAGGCAGAAGGTGACAAACGCAAAGCACGTAAAACTGAATGGCAGGAGGCTAAACTTTGCCAGGTCTATAAGCTGGGTAGTTCAGATAAACGTCATCAGGCCACAATGGGAGGGCCGGATGAAGCAGGTGACCAGTGGTTGAGTTGTGCAATAGAGCAGGGGCTCAACCGGCAATCCTCTATCCATTGCGTGAGCGATGGAGCCACCTGGATTGCCAACCAGACAAAGAGAGTGTTTGGAGAGCAAGGAAGTTTCCTCGTTGACTATTATCATCTCTCTGAGCACTTCGCTGATGCAGCAGAAGAGTGTGTCGGGTTTAACAAGGAAACACGTGTACAGTGGCGGCATATCCAGCAGGAACGCATGAAATCTGGCAATGTTAATGCCGTCATGGCAGAGCTTGATCCGCATAGAAACGGAAAGAAAGGCAAAGCAGCCAATAAACCAGAGGAGTGTCACCGATATATCCGAAACCGTCCAGGGCAATTCGAATATGCTGCAGCAGAAGCAGCCAATCTTCCCATTGGCTCTGGCGAAATAGAAAGTTCTAACAGTGCAGTAGTGCAGATGCGACTAAAAATACCGGGTGCTTGGTGGAAGCCTTCCATCGCAGGAGCAATGCTTTGCTTAAGAACATTGCGTTCTAACGGGGACTGGGATCAGTACTGGCAGCAAGCTGGATAATGGGTAGATGGAACACTTTTAATTACACCCGCCCTTGATGTACCCACTCCATAACGAATGCAAACTTCTCGAACCGAAAAGTAGGCTTTCAACGGACTATCCATAAATACTCTCCAGAAAAAATAAGTAATGTACTAACCCATTTTTATCGGTACATATTTTCCTGCCACTAAAAATCAAAAAAAAGCATCGAACGGCATTAACCAACCAGCCAATAATGTACCAAAAGAAATAACGATAACTTCAATTCACTCCATTGATCTATCACTGTGTTTTTTGGAAAAAACTTCTCCACTGCCCTCACCTTGGTACCTAACCCAGCGATCTCAATCCTTATCGATTGACACCTTTAGACAGACCCATAAATTCATCTGTGCAAGATTCATTTTTCGTACCTTATGGACTCCTATGGCTGTATGATTAGGCCTCTGCAGAACATCCTGATACGCAATTCTCCCTTCCTCACCTCTCCTCGAAACCCTAAGGTATAGAGGTGAGGTGAAGAGCGTTTCTATTGACAATCCATAACAAAAACAAAGGAGTCCCGTCGTAAAATAAAACCTTTCTCTTCAAGCGCTTTTGATAAACGCGACCAGTTTTTAGTATCCGTACATCCAGCATCAATACACCGCCGCCTCCAATCCACGGTCTGCACATGAGCGTTGTCGGGATTCTGCCCTTGGTTTGATAATCTTTCTCTGTATTCGGAATACATCCCTTCAAGAATGCCCAGAGCAGCCTGATGGTTAGCAACAAGTCTGGTCTTTTTAGTCTCGGTTTTTTCCGGTAACTCTTTGTCCGTTAAATCCAGAACGGCGCTATTGACCGCGTCTCCGTCCTCATCCTGAATACCCAAATCAACACTGCATAATTCAAAATTTAATGGATTGGGTTCTTCGGCGTCTTTCATTTTCGTGGATTTGAACTCGACTGACTTCTCCTCTTTTTTAACCACATATTCTGCATCAAGCGCCGCTCTAAAGGCCGATGAACCTCTTGCCCTGTTCACTTCACTATGGCCTGTATGGTGTACCAGTAAAACAGCACACTGCCACCGGTTACGAATAGCATCCATATGCTTTATGAACGCGCCCATATCTTTTGCGCTGTTTTCTTCACCTCCAAAATTTCTGGCCACTGTATCGATAATCACCAAATTGATTGAGCTCTCTTTGATGTCATGAAAGGACTCAACACTTTGTATCAATGCATGAATTTCCACCAGATCTTGCCCATCAATAGCCTGGGAGTGTAAATACAGCGGAACATCGCACCCGTTCGCTCTGTTTCTTATCTTCCATGCTTTTGTGCGCTTTAATAAACCGGATCCTCCCTCACCGGCCACATAAACGACAGCTCCCTGCTTCACTCTGTATCCATGCCAGTCTCTGCCTGTCGCTACTGAAGCCGCCAAGTCAATGGCTAACATTGATTTACAACTTGCAGGAGGGGCAAACAAACCCGCTAACGTATCCATTTCGAAATAGTTTTTAATCAACCAATCCGGCTGTGTAACCGTATCTGCCGCGTCCCACATTGAAATCAGCTTGGGTTTTCTTGCTGGTTTTGTGTTATTCAACTGATCCGGAGTCAGTTCATTCTGCAAATCAGATTCCATGCTATTCATGGGCTGCGCTCCCGGACATTGTCTATATGCAGGTCACAGAAGTCGTTGCCCTCCTTACTGGGCAGAATAATTTTTAAATCATAGTGATTAGCCACTTTGATCGCGGCGTCTATGCCAGGCTTGTCATTGTCTGCTGCCACCACAATATTGCTTTCTGAAAAGCGCTGCTTCGCTATTGCAGCCACGGCATCAAGATTGCTTGCGCTCATGGCGGCCAAAACAACCGGACGACAAGATTTGTTTAAATGAATCGCTGCGCCGGTACTCCAACTCTCGGCAATGTAAACCGTGAAACTGTCACTGCCGAATTGATAGAAACAGCCTTTTTTACGCGCTCCTTTAATGGGCCGTTTCATTCCTTCCGGATTAATTCGTTCCAGATTCATCAGTAGCCCCTGTTCATTCATCAGAGGCACTAACAGACAATCACCATAGACAGGGTGTTGCATCTGTTTCAGGTTCAATGCGGGCAAACAATGATTTTTCAGGTAAGAATGATTAGGATCAGCCGGTAAAGCTGCGCACCATTCCTGATAGGCATAAATGGCTCTCTGCTGACAAAGAGCATCTTTCTCTCTGGTTTCTTGCCTGGCCTTGATTTCAGAAGTCTTTCGCCGTTTTTCTGCCTGCTCTCTAATTACTTTTTGCCTGTCTACCTGTTGCTGCTCGCTGTTGATAGTATGTACTGACTGCACATGCAACAGTTCACCAACAGTCCGGGCAGCCTCAGGGAATGACCAGCCACACACTCGCTTTAATAATTCCCAACCATCGCCACCACCACAATGACGGCAAGCCCATACTCCCTTTTCAGCGTCCTTAAAACTGTAACGATCTGTGCCGCCACAATTAGGGCAAGGTGTTCCCTTATTTGGCTCTACCTCAGATTGTGTGGGTAAATTTCAGCGATTCACCCCTCTTGGGTAAAGATCAAGGCCACCACAATGAAAGTAAATTGCAGTTTTGAACCTTTCTCTGTTTCTGTAGCCGTAGGCTCGACCCTTGAGTCGCTGTATCTTTCCATTCATGCCTTCTGCACGGCCATTGTCGGCTTTTAGAACTATTGCGTTAATAATTCCCCACAGGTGTTCTTTGATCATCTTGGCCACTTTACGAACAGGTTCAAGCCGACACCTCAGTGCCCAGCTCAGCCACCGCTTCCATGCCTTGATAGCCCAAGCTCGTGATGTGTAATTCCACAGTGTCATCGCCATCTCTTTGATGGCCCAGGCTCGTGCTGTTTTCAGCTTTGAATCACGCAACGGCTCGAACGCTTCCCACTTTTCATCGCTCATATTTTCAGGATTTGTTAGCCAGTCAAACCGGGTACCTTTGAGTAAGTCTGACCCTGTAGACATAAGCGCTTTGTGCTCTTCTATGCGAACTTTATTGACCGCATTGCCTAAGTACTGGGCAACATGGAACTTGTCAAATGCTATTCGCTCCCTGGCTTCTGGCACATGCAATGTGACTGCCTTGATAAAGGGCTTCCACATATCCATGGTAACGCATTCAATACCGGCTTTCTGGTCTGGCGTCAGGGTCTCAAAGTACTCATTGAGGCTGTCAGCTTTATGGTTGTCGGCCAAATGTAAAACAATGCCTTTTTCATGATCTGTAACCACAGTGACGTACTCACGCCTCTTCTGGAATGAGGTTTCGTCAACGGCTAACCGTTTGGGATTGTCGTGTACTCTGCGTGCCAGACCTCTCGCTACTGCACGCTGTTGGATACCGTCGATGGCATTCCAGCTAAGCTTCATTTGTTGGGCAACTGCACTGGTTGTTGCCTCTTTCAGCCAGTCAATAACGAGTGCTTCAAACAAGGCCGTAAAACCAGAGTTCGGTTCAGCCCATGGAACCTGTATTGTTTTTACACCGTGATCGGAACATTGTGTACGCGGAACATCAGCAATAAGGATGGTTTGAAACTGGCAGGTATCCAGATGCCGCCACTTCTTCTGACGTCGATCGTAACCCGGAGAGGGTTTATCACAAACACTGCATTTAGAAGGCTTTTTGCCATCATGTTCGAGAAAGATTTCGACTTTTCCTTCAGTAATGGAGAGTTCCACGTGAGCGACATGCCACGGAGTTTCAACGCCAAGTATTTTAGAGTAGAGTTCTTTATCGCGCATGTCGGCATCCTTGCCTTGAAGTGTTCAATATAGATTAAATCACCCACTAAAATCAGGGAAGAGCCCCTTATTTTTTAACCGAGTGTCTGTTTGTTGATCATCCAAGCCTGCCAGCGACTGGAGAATGTAAGGCCACTGCCCCACAGTCGCCGCTTTTACCGTGCTACTGTGATTGAAAGTATTGTTCTCGAAAGTACTGCGCTCGAAAGTACTGCGTCCGAAATGAGAGTTCATTGTTCACCCTCATTCAGTGGTAGTCCGTGAGTGATATCAATCAGCCCACAATACAGCGCCTTACATTCTGCAACTGTCTCATTCCAAAACTGATGACCTCCATTCCTCGTACATCGCCAAGCACAAAACTGGGTACTGGGTTTTACCAGAGTCTGAACACCAGCACAGATTGGTTCTGTAAGAGTCAATACAGAATGCTACGCACTTTTTGGGCAGTCTGCCGTTCTGTACTCATACGGCAGTGTCCCGGCTATTTTCCCAATCTATGATGGTACTTTCATGCCAGCGTACAGCACGCTTTCCCATTCTTTTGCCTTCTGGAAAAGTACCTTCTGCAATCCAACGGTAGAACGTTGTTTTACCAATCTGCATACGTACACACAAAGAACTGGCATCAAACCATTGTTGTTTATGTGGCAGCGTCTCTCTTTCCCGATTCGTCATTTTTAAAACCTCTTGGACGTGTTCGGGATTGCAGTGTATTTCAAATTTTCGGGATTGCTGGCGAACTGGCAATTGGCAATTGGCAGCACTTTTTACAGAAAAATCAGTAATTGGCAACACTATTGGCAGTAAAATTAACCCTCGGCAGCACTATTGGCAGCTGCCTTGGCAGATGACAACTATTTCTTGAACTTTTGTTTCTCTGACATCAGTAGATCAATAGCCTTAATACGTGCTCTCAATGTGCTATTTCCGAACCCTCTTGGATTTTCCAAGTGCTCTATAGCCATTTGCTGAAAATATTTAGCTCTGGCCGATATACTGCTTTCCCCACTGTATTTTGATCCTTTAAGCGTATCTCTCATTAGGCAGGCCAACATCAAGCGCAGACATTCCAGCTCTTTATTTCCCTGATCCAATATTACTTCATGCTTATCCGGTATCATTTCAGGTTCATGATTCAAAAATGGATTTTTGAACGCACCCATCCTCGGAACATAAGCTTGAGCTTCCTCAAAGGTAAAGTGATATCGACGCTCTATAAGCTCCTTTTTATAGTATCCTTCACTTCTAACATAATTCCTTGTCGATGGCGGCACCCAAACATCTTCGTATATTTCCTCAATTAGACAATCGAGCGTTTTCTTTTCAATCAAGCGTACAATTTCATGATAATTTTCTTGTGCTTTTTCACACCCAGGAAGTTTTCTTTCTAATGCCGTCTTGATACTGTAATTACAATCCCTAGGATTTATCGCAGGCTCCGAATTCACCAGAGCAATGAATTCTACGGTATAATATTCCCCTTCTAGTGGTTCCTGACTCATAGCGACAACTCACTAATTGCTGGATATAAAAAGGGCTCTATTGCTTGTACCAGTAGAGCCCAATTAGTTCTAAATATAGCTAACAATTACTTTGCGTATTACTTCCTTTTATTCTGCTAATTTCATCGACTCTGTTGTGGATTTTTTTATAGATCATAAACACCTATCATCTGATCAAAACTCGACATTTGAGGAATAAAAACATTTCTGAGCATTAGCCAATTCTGTTTTGTCATACTGGAGCAATAGTTTCTATTTACTCCATACAAATATTTGCCCCATCACAAAACCATTTGATCGACTGCCTCATATATCTCCATCCGACAGATCTAAGCTTTACATGAAATTTGGTAAGCCCTTTTTAAATTCTCAGAAATCAGTCATTTCATCGTAAAATTCCAGCTCGCTCTGACGCACTCTTCGAATGACGTACAGAGCGAGCTACATCAGCGCATGGCTGCAAGTTCACGCACATCGATAGCATTACGTTGTCGCATTCTTCATTCTGAACTATCTTTTATTCATCACTGTCGTGAGACGAGTTAAGTACCCTGGCAGACGGTCATTAGTAGTCTGCACTCCCTCCTGGGCAGAGGTTAAATGCATCTCCTTTTGGGTCAAGGTTAAAGACACCAATCCGCTGAATGCGAGGGCTCCACTGCGGAGGGTAACGCAAGGGCATCTGTCCCGGATGGATAAATATTCAAGGGAGTTCGCCGGAACTGAATCGAGAGCTCGCCGGAGGGTAAACGGCCGACTGGACGGAAGAATTTCCAGAGCGTTCTTACGCCAAACGGATAGGGATAGAGAGTTGAACCGGACAACTGAACATACGGGGATCATCAAGCAGTATCCAAAAAAGAGCTTGAAGCTAAAGGACTGTGCTGAGCACCTGAGCTGAACAGCCAACAGGATGTCATACGCATCTATGGAGTTAACGCCCAAAAGCGCATTGGGAGTGTTCCGAACCTTCGTGAAAAACGACCACTTTCGTAAGACTTAAGATCGCCATGAAATTATGTGTGCTCCAAGGTCTCTTCGGAGTGAAGACGTAAACTCGAAAGAACGGAAAAGATCCAAGGTAAAGGATTGGGGAAACGGTTAAATAATACCAATTTCATTTTTTAAATACGGAAAAAAAACACACACAATCAGCCTGTCCAGAACTATCCTGTAAGTAGGTTTTCTTGTGTGTTTTTACCAAATGTCTCGTACTCCTAAACTTCCAAATGGCTTTCATGACGAAGATTTTCAAGATAAAGCTCGTCATGCATCAGATAACAAAGAATGCATTAGATTGCTTGGTCTGGCATTCATTCAAAAAGGTTTATCAGAAAAAGAGGTGGCAAACCTTTTAAAGGTTAACCCTCGATCTGTGTTTGATTGGTTGCAGCGCTATAAACAAGGAGGTGCTGAAGCCCTCAAAGATCAAGGTGGACGAGGTAGAAAAAATACACTCAATAATGAACAGGAAAAGGATTTTAAAAATACAGTTCTTGATCTTCAAGAGAAACGTGAAGGTGGAAGAATCGTTGGTCGCGATGTTAAAGACGTATTAAAAAAAGATTTCGGAACTGAGTGCGTTAATTCTACTGTTTACAAGTTACTCCATAAAGTCGGTCTTTCGTGGATATCTGGTCGCACACACCATCCAAAGCAGGATTTAGAAGTGCAAGAAGCATTTAAAAAAACTTCAAAACAGAGGTGCAGCAAAGGCTTCCAGATAAAGTAAACCTAAAAGATGTTGACGTTTGGTTTCAAGATGAAGGTCGTTTTGGTCAACAAAACACGGTCAGTAGGATTTGGGCTATTAAAGGAAGCAGACCCGGAATAATTCGGCAGAGACAATTTACATATGGGCTATGTTCCCGCCAATAGTTGTATTGCTTACTCCCTATGTTTACAGGGCTACAGACGTGCCTTATAAAGTAGAGATATGACTAAATCTTGTATATTGCATTTGTTTATTGCCCAAAGAACAGCGATTTGTTCTGGGATACCTTCCTATCTCATGAATAGCCATATGTGGAGCAGGAAAATAAAGTTTTTATAGGACTTGAGTGCTCCCAACTATTGACGGGAACATAGCCTTACATATGCTTATGTATTTGCTGCTGTCTGCCCCGAAAGGGATATTGGAACTGCTTTAGTGCTCCCAACGATCAATACAGAAATGATGACGCTACATTTGTCTGAAATCTCAAAGCTAACCAATAAAGGACGGCATGCTGCCGTAATAATTGATAATGCGGGATATCATCATTCTAAAGACTTGCCTACTTTTGATAACCTGACATTGATTCCTTTACCGCCTTATGCACCGGAACTAAATAGTGCAGAAGAAATTTGGGAGTGGCTTCGGGAGCATGATTTATCCAACCGATCTTTTAAAAATTATGATGACATTGTAAATGCATGTTGTTGTGGTTGGAACAAGCTTGTTTCTGAGGCTGGTCGGGTAACCAGCCTATGCTCCCGTGAATGGGCTGTATTATCGTAGTTAGAAAACGGAAATGGTATAAGTCCGACCGACAGGAACCACAAGAAGGGCTAACAGGCCAAGGGAAAGCCGCCAGCAAAGACGCTGGATTTAGACCGCAGAGGCACCTTGCACTCACGGTTGTCACTCTCCAGAGCAAGGTATTTTTTGTTATGGATGTAACGGAAGAGCTGAAAGCGCTCCAACAACAAAGTGCCGAGATCAAACAGCAAGGCATTCTCAAACGTGCCACCCGCTGGCGTTACAATCACCGGTCTCGTCTGGATCGTTGGGCTGCTGAACTCATCAGCCTGCACCAAGGTGGAGCCACGGTCGCCGAACTGCAACGCTGGCTCCGGCAGAATCACCGGATCAAAGTCTACCACTCTACCGTCAAACGCTGGATCGAAAAGCATGGGCAAATTCGCGAAAGCTGAAACTCAGGCTAAGTCCGTTGCTAATGCCTTGTACCGTGCCGGTGACATAAAGAGTCTGGGTACCCGTGATACCTATCAGAACGCCCTGATACCTCCCTGCCAATTCATGAAAGATCACCAGCTGGGATCACTTCGGGACATTAACCCGGAGCAGGCTACTCAATATCTGAAGTTACGGGGTGAGGAAGTCGGACAAAGTCAGTTAGACAAAGAACACAATGCCCTGCAACTGATGATGCGACACCTGACGCATCAATTGGATGAGAAGGATCGACTGCTCACCATTCAATCCGAACATCCACAAATCCTGACTTCAAGAGCCTACAACGCCGATGAAATCAAACAGATTGCCCATCATCAAACAGAGCGCAACGCCTTAGCCACAGAAATTGCTGCAGCCGCCGGATTAAGAGCTCATGAATTATTACTGCTGCGTCCGGCTAATGAATTGCGCGCTGATACCCGTCCAGGGAAACAAACTGCTGAGATCATGAATCACAAGTTTCAGGGCATGGAAGGAAAGCTCTACACCATCGATGGAGGGAAAGGCGGACTCAAGCGTAATGTGACACTCCCTGCCCTATTGGCTGAACGATTAGAACAAAGACGCTACCCCAATGGAGAATATAAGCAGGTTAAAGATCGGCGCATTACATACAAACAATACTATGACATGGGTGGAGGCAAAGCCTGGTCCAGCTCTTTCAGTAAGGCTGCCAAACGAATTCTGGGATTCAGTCATGGCGCACACGGTACACGACACACTTATGCTCAGACTCGCATGGACGATTTGAAATTTCGACAACTGGTGACCCATGACACCGCATTAGCCATTGTCAGTCAAGAAATGGGGCACTTCCGACCTTCCGTAACGGTGACCTATTTAAGATGAAATTCAGATGTAATATACGCACAATAAAAATAGGTTTTGGCTTTGCCATTGCCTTAGCCATCATCAATTGCATCTTCCTGATTAACGGAGACGTTTGTTTGGCCAAAAACATTCTAAATCCTGAAACGGGTAAGTATTCCTGGAGCATAATGGGTACCGGACTGCTTGCGATATTGCATGCATGGCCAGTGTTCCTAATGGGGCTCATCATTGGCCTGTTTTTTACTCCTCTCATTAAGAGATACGTCGCGAGTCAAGAGCACCGTTTGAGCAACAACTGAACCAAGAGAGAAAGGCATTAGAGTCTTCACAGAACGATCTGAATGACCGCCGTGGTGACCTGATAAGAGCGCAAAACCGGCACGCCCGAGCAGTGGAGTCCAATCTAAAAGCCACTGATAAAAAAATTGCTGCTGCAAACAGGGAACGAGATGAAGCCAGAAAGAGCTGCAGCCATGACCGCCGTGGTGACCTGATAAGAGCGCAAAACCGGCACGCCCGAGCAGTGGAGTCCAATCTAAAAGCCACTGATAAAAAAATTGCTGCTGCAAACAGGGAACGAGATGAAGCCAGAAAGAGCTGCAGCAGAAGCATGCCATTGGTGCTGCTGAAAGGCTGAAGCAAAAACACAAGTGGAAAGCAGTAAAGTTAGTTGTAGAAACAAACAGTCAGTGACCGATGTTCTCCGCACTTTAGAAATGCCTATTGGAAGCCTCAATCGCTGGACCAGATCGCGGTGTGACCAGCAAGAGATTTAAAAACTAAAAGCCCAGATAAAACGGCTAGAAATGGATAAATAAACAGTAAAAAATCGACGAACTTCTTTGCAAAAGAAATTTTGTAAAACACGCATTTATCTGGCAAGAAAAGAAAGTCTGCCTCCTATCCAGAAATATCCATTATTAACCCACAATTAGTTTGATCTATCGTAAGCATTCCTATCTAAACCATTATCACCCTGAGGTTATCCTCCTTATGGCCCTCAAACTCCGCTTCACACTCGCCAACGGCCTTACCCCCGACGACATAGATCGAGCAAAATATCTCATCTACGCCCACCAGTGTGATGATGATGTTTACGTGGGTATGTCTTACGATCCTGTCACACGCTGGTTTGAACATCAGTCTGCAGCAGAAAACAGCTTAAACCCAAGCCACAATGCCACTTTCAAAGCAGTCATTCGTGCCAGTACCAGATTCAAACATTACATCGTTGCTATTGCCTCAACAGAGAGCGCTGCTGCAAGCAAGAAGGCAGCAGCTATTGTTTATTACAGTAACCTGAACATGAAATATGAAGCACCGGATCGTGAGTATCCCTTTAAACCGCTAGCATCCTCCATACAAACAATGGAAATAAATGTTCGCAGAAGACTTCGCATTGCTAACTCTAGAAATGACGGTGACAGGAAAATGTGTTTAGGTGAAATTTATATTGATTGTGGTAGAAAACACGTGAGATCACTGGCTAACGAATATTTCCCTGCAGGGCTAATGGTGCAATGCGCCAGAGACGAACGCGAAAGGTTCAAAGCCGGAGACAGGGTAAAAATCAAAGTAGCTTTATCGAAGAAAAGAGGCGCGGATTACCTCGTTGCCGCGAGCACTTCAAAACTGGTACCCGCCTGACTGTCAGGCACCAGTATTTTATGGCCTTCAGAAATTAAGATTCATAAGGCGAATACAAATACCCCACATAAACACTCAGTCCAGCCGGTGGTGGTGCAGCTAGCTCAAAGTGGTAATGAAATTTCGGAGCCTTTTCGATCAACTCATCAATATCCCCGCTCTCTTCATACGCTTCAGCCCAGGATTTTGCGGCATCACTCAGGTATTCAAAACGAGGCATAGCCGTAAAAGTGAGTGTCTTGCAGCTACATCGCTTGAAACTGACTGAAACACAGAGATAATTTCAGAGGTTTTGTTTTTCCCTGAAAACCATATTTTACCAGCTATTCCCCATGCTTATACGACATCGGTAACAGCGTATAAGAAGCATCACACGCAGGGCGCAGCTACAGCTGCTTACGTGTTGAGATATGTAATTTTTCCCAAAAACTCGACTATTTATCACGAGCATACAAAATATATACGACTTCGTACGCTAGTGATACCAAGGGGTTTAATGAAACGTGGGGAATTGCTGATATTTTACTGTATCCCTGACAGCACTAAGATGGGGTTTGGTCTGACAGAATGTGGACTACAGGTTGCTTTTGACACAATTAAATAACATATCTACAATATATTACATTATAGGTAATAATTTGTAGATCATTATGACCAAGAAAGATAGACTACTCGTTGCGCTATCAGAGTCAGTCAAGGCGGGAGGAGGTATCAACACAGCGACAGAGCTAGCCTACATGGTTGGTGAGAGCCTCACTCCCGCGTTCACAAAGTTCCTCACAGTTTGCACAAAAAAAGGCTTGATACGCAGAGTTGCCATGGGCGTGTTTGAGAGCACGTTGACGCCGCCAGACCCAACCACTGCCATCTATAAGATCGCGAGAAAACTTCGCTGCAATGTCATCAGCTACATAAGCCTTGAGAGTCAACTGAGCCACACCGGGCACATCTCCCAAATACCCATGGGAAGGCTGACCATTGTGACGAAAGGCCGGAGCGGCACCTTCTTGACGCCATACGGCGTTATTGAGTTTACTCACTCAAAGAAACCCATCAGGAATATTGCGCCAAACCTGTACTTTGATGAAACCGTTGGCATGCACAGAGCACAAGCTGCGCAAGCCATAACGGACCTAAAAAATTGCAAAAGAAATACCCATATGTTGGAGGATTGAATGCTAAAGGAACAGATAAAAAAAATTGTGGAATCAAATCCAGAATACGCCTCAATCACACCAGTGATAGAGAAAGAAATTCTTCACCACGACATCATGCATGTACTGATTAAACAAGGGGCCATGCAGTCACTCACCTTTATAGGTGGGACGTCTCTCAGGTTGTGCCATAACAGCTCTCGGTTATCAGAGGATCTGGACTTCAATGGAGGCCATGACTTCAAGCCATCCAACTTTGATGGTCTGGAAATCGAAATTCAGAAGTTCATCCAGAACAAGTACGAGACCAAGGTGTGGGTTAACAAGCCCAATACAGACAAGCAGGGCGACACAGCATCATGGAAGATCAGTATAGAGAAAGAAGCCAACCGTCCAGACCTGCCAAGGCAAAAAATGCACATAGACGTCTGCGCAATTCCTTCATTTGACGCTCAAAAAAGACCCTTGGTCAACCACTACAATATCGCAGCACCGACTGAGGGACTCCTTGTTCCGGTTCAGTCTCTTGAGGAGACTCTAGCAGACAAGTTTATTGCTCTGGCCTATCGAAGTAGACGCATAAAACCCCGTGATATCTGGGATATTGTCTGGATCAAACAAAAAGGAATAAATGTCTCAACAGGACTGGTCGACAAAAAACTGAAGGCAAGAGAAAAAACTAAAAAAGACTTCACGGAAGCACTCTACATCCAAGTAACCAAGCTATTAAAAGACGATGAAGTGCGCGTCGATTTCAGTACTGAAATGAGCCGCTTTGTTCCTGAAAGCATAAAGCAGAGAACGCTCAACAATCCAGAGTACTGGGATTATGTGCAGGCCGAAATCAAGTCCATGGCTACAGCCCTTCTCAAGGGCGACCAGCCTCGCAACAGGTTTGACATGAGCCTTTGATATCCTCCCCCAGCTTTAGCGATAGTGCTACTGGTGGCTATTTTTGCGGGCCGAGGCCTAATATAAAAGTGTCGATGGAAACGACCGTTTTGGCTTATCACTCTGTGAAGATTGAAATATGCAGCTTTGTGCGATGAATAGCCTAAAGAAAAACTCAAAAACACCCTTTCTTCGATGCTTGTTTGTTTAGAGAGGATGTTTCAATTTTATTATTTCTAATCAATCACTTAGAAGCAACGTGATTGCAAAGACCCATTTTGATACCCATACCTCAATGCAGAATTCTTTAAGCGAGCAGTATATCCTTTCAAACAGACGGGCTGCTAATAGCAATCTGTCTTTTCCTCACTAACTACTTCTTTTTCTGGTTCGGGTTTTTCTGCTTTCCTCGATTCCCCTGAGCCTGATCGTGCTGTTTGTTGGTGCTCGACGTGCCCTTGTTGGAATTAGTCATATTGGACTGGTTGTCCTGCAGCTTTATTTTATTATTTTATTACTCATAACGACTTCCTGGAAGTGAGTCAGATGTGTGTATGGAGTCACCTCGAGCTATTGCTACTACTGGTATTACAAGAAATAAAAACACACATCTGACCCATCACCCTCTTCTTTTATATCCAGTTTTCCAAGCGCAAACCTTCTACCCGTTCAAACTCTTTTTTGTTGTTTGTCACCAGTATCAACCCTCTTGCTTTAGCGTGTCCTGCTATCAATACGTCATAAGGCCCGATCGGTGTTCCCTTTACTGCCAACGTCCCTCTTATTTGTCCAGCCACCGAAGAATCTATATCTTCAAAAGGCATTATTTTTAATCTGGAAAGAAAGGACTCAACTTGTTCAAAGTGTTTTTTAAATCCTGACTTAGCCGCGCCATAATACAGCTCACTGGCTACCACTGAAGAAACACACATTCCTCCGTGATGCTCGTTAAACTTATCAAGAACCGATTCAGGACGGTTTTTAATAACGTAGATGCACATATTGGTATCCAGCATATAAGCAACCATTACAACGATTCTCTTTCTTGTTGTTCTGGCTGTTCTCTACCTGATTCCATGAAATCCAAGCAAGGTTCCTGCTCGAAAAAGGAATTCCAGGGATTACTGACAGGTCTGATTAATATCCCGCCATCGTATCGACTAATAACAACCTCTTTGACTGATTCATCAAAAGCCAGTGATTTTGGAATTCTTACCGCCTGGGATTTATTGGAAGTAAACAGCTTGTTCGTCTTCATTGTATATCCTTTTTTGTATATCCTTTTTTGGATATAAGGTAAGTATATACAAAAAAGGATATACAGTAAGATAATTAATTATCTCTTGAGAGGATTTCAAAAGCCTTCACCAATTTTCGCGTAAGCCCACGAAAAAAACGACTTATAGAGTTTTCTCTGGTGTATCGTGTATTTTTTAAACTGGAATGTACAAAATTTTATACAGCAGCTAAACTATTGGATAATGAGAAGCCTATTGAATGGGTGGGAGGCTCTCTCAGTAATTTGATTGGATTTCCTGAAGGCGCTAGGCAGCAGGCCGGATTCCAACTTCACAGGATTCAGCATGATCTGGAGCCTGAACACTGGAAACCCTTTTCTCAAGTGGGGCCAGGTGTTAAGGAAATCATTCTGTCGGAAGAAGGCGATGCGTTCCGGGTGATGTATGTGGCTAAATTTGAAGAAGCTGTGTACGTACAGCATAGTTTTCAGAAGAAAACCCGACAGACCACCAAACAGGACAAAGCCATTGCTATTCAACGCTATAAAGATGTTTTATTACATCGCGACAAAAAGAGGGGAAAACCATGAGCATAAAACACACGACTGCCGCTTCGGGTAATGTATTTGCTGACTTAGGTTTTGCACCAGAGAAAGCCTGTCAGCTGAAAGCCGAGTCGGAAAATCGTATCAAATCCGATCTTAAAATCCAGTTAATGGATGAAGTAACCAATATCATCAAAAATCAGCACCTAAAGCAGGAAGAAGCGGCCAAATTATTAGATATTAATCGCCCCCGTGTATCTGATGTTATGACCGGAAAAGCCAGTAAATTCACCATTGATGCGCTTGTAGTCATGCTGCACAAACTGGGTAAATCTGTCACTTTAAACATTGTCTGACCGAGAAAAAATCTTTCTTTTTACTGAGATTTATTTCTTGTGTGCGTATCCCAATAAAACTTCTTTTGTATTCTAATTAACCAGAAAGGCGACGTGGGGGAAGCGAGTTCCGCTGATTGACCTGGCCCCACAGAAGCACACTACCGTCTGGCGTTACTTACCATTTATAGCCAAACGTCAGAACCTGAAAATCAATAGATTCATTCTGACTGTTAATATGAGCGTTGGAGTAGTGATACCAGCCATAACTCAGTTCAAACTGATTACTGTCTCCAAATCGAATACCGGGCATTAATCTCAATTCAAACTGCCAGTGTCCACCCATATTGATAGGTGATTTCTTTTTCTTCTCCAGATCTACTTCAGAAAGCCATGCTGCGCCCGCTCCCATGTCAAGAAAAGGTGAAACACCACCCCAAACAGAACCATTGCTGGTTAGGCGCAATATCGGAGAAAAACTGAATACGTTTATGTTGCCTTTACCGTCAGGGCTAGGACTATCTGCTTTGGAAAGCTGACTTTTCCACCGACTCCCTGCCACCTCAAAATAGCTATCCAGCTGAATTGAATCCGACTGATAGAAACCTTTTTTAATATCCCAGATAACACTCAAACGGTATTTATTGAAATCAGCATCACGGTTTTTTACCACTGGGTGGTACTGGCCGTAACTGATAGCCACTCCATCTGGCTGAAAGTCTAAAGCTGTCGTTATTGAGGAAATCCCCAAAAGAAAAATACCAGCCACAACATGACACATCCTCATAATTCACCCCTGCATTATAAAACTTAAGGTACAAGCAGGCGTATCGGATGGAGTGCGGAAAGTATAAAGACGAAGAAATCACATTCAGATAAACGTGATTTTTTAAAGGACAAGCTGCCGTTATCGACACAGATTAAAATATGTTAAAAACTTTTAATTACAAAAGGAAATAAAGGCTACAGAGGACCCATAGCCTGATCGAAGCTAAGCCGCTTCTAGAGAGGACTCAGAATCAGTAATTTCTTCACTGTCTGCTTGAGCCGATACTATAGCAACCGGTGTAAGAGAAGCTACTGTACGAACACCCGTATTTTTCTCAAAAAAAGCTACAGAATTCGTACACCCCAGATCAAACAGTTTAAAGAAACTGCCATTAACCTGAGTTTTTTGAAAGATATAGGATTGAAACTTTTTAAACCTTTCCAAATCAACGGCTTCAGGTTGCTGCCAGAACGAAGCAAGGCTGCCTTGATGAGTCAGTCCAGGCATATCGTACATCGCCTTGCCCATGGTTTTGGTGGGTAACTTATGGAGAATTGCAGAAAGACCCACAGTACTGTTTACCGTTAACACTGCACTGGCATGATGGTATAAATCAGGCAAAGGGATATTGTGGCAATAAAAAACTCGGTTACTGATACCCATCCCGGAAGCAACTTTCTTTATCAAACGCCCATAGTGGGTGTAGCCTATATCCATTGGATGATGCTTAAAACATAACTGCTGAGAAGTCTCAGCATGCTCTTTAAAAGAACCCATGACTTCAGTGATAAAGGCTTCAACAGAATGGTAGTCTGAATGGTAAATCTTCTGGGAATCGTCATGGACCTGAAGCGGCACCAAAACAAAACGTCCACTGCAGTTTGTCATCAAATGCTTACGCAGTTTACTGTCTTTTAGACGAACCAGTTTTTTACGTAAAAAACCCCTCTGCCAACAAAACCCTTCCCTTAAAGGATTAAAAGCACGGTGATGTGTGTAGTGAGGAAATCGTTTACGTTGAAACAAAGCAGCCCAATAATAAAAAGCAGCAAACACGGTTCGCCACCACATGGTTCCACCAATAGTAACCGGCGATGTGGTCGAAACCACTTCAGTATTACTTATAGTTTCTTCTGAAAGATCAAGCTGACTGAGCGCATTAACACCGTACTGCTCTAATGTGATCGTGTTCGGCCTGAGATAGCCTTCTTCGAACACCATAAACTTCACATTCAACTTATTACAAACAGGCCTGGCCTCTCTGTGATAAAAACGGCAATCACCCAGCAAAAACACTGAAGCTATATTGTGCAGTTCAAGATATTCTTCAAGAAAATCAGACCAATCATCGGGCAGGCCACTGTAATCGGTTATATGGTCAGCCCCAGCGTAATAACGGTCACCGCCATTAAAATTAATCTTGTGGGTAATGTAACCAGAGGAGGAAAACTCATTAGCCAATTGACTAAAAAAAGGTCCAAGAGGACCCTGTAAAAACAATATATTTATTTTTTGCACAATTCACTGACCAACTTCAAATTCTGCAGATGAAGCAGAGATACGACATCCTATCTAACGACTATTATCGTAGATTATGTTTCAATTTGTAAATAGTTACTTTAGACGATCACACTATTTTGAAAGAGCCTCGCAGAGGTAACCCAACTTTCTTCCTTTGATAGAAAACCAGCGTTTCAATCGACTCTCTTCACTATTGACAGACTCCCTCTCAGCAACAAGGCTATTTATCATGCGCTCAGGCGTAGTGAAACGTCGTGTATGCCAATTGATATAACGGGGATAACGACAGTAAGCCAGATACACCACTTCATCCACCGTTCTTTGCAAGCTTCTGCGTTCACAGCTTTGATGATCGACCGTGAGCCCCCAATTAGAATAAAACGGGGTACCCCAAGTATGAACTTTTTTACCTTGAATCAAAGCTTCAAAGCCAGCAAGCGATGTCATTACATGTAATTCGTCGCATTGACGAATACACTCGAAAATATCCCCCTTAGATACGATTTTATCTGCGTATTGTCGGGCCTCTTCTTCAGGAATATGTCCAGAACGACCCGCCAGTAAAACATCAGGATGAGGTTTATAAAGAATATAAGCGGACGGAGCGTATTCTCTAACTTGCTTCAACAGCTCAAGATTGCTTTTAACATCAAGACTGCCCCATTTTATAGAAGCGTCGCTGTCCACTTGCCCTGTCACCAATATTTTCAACTGACCTTTATTTGCCTCAGAAAAATACGGCTGCACATTACCTTTCAAGTTGTATTTACTGACCCGCTGCTGAACCAATAGCTTCTGCAGTTTATGCCCCGCCCGTTTCTGTTCTTCAGAAAGTGTGACGGTATTTAGCGACTGTTCAAGATCTGACGTTCTTGTACTATCAAAATAAATACCACTCTGATCAATCACCAGAGAACCAGGCCTTTTTAATTCAGCACCAAGCCCCGAACTTCTGATAAAACCGTCTTCAACCCTGAACAGTTTTACTCCAGCAGGTGGAATGTAATCGTGTTCTTTAGCGCCCCAGATTAATACGCCATCTCCGGGTTTACCTACATCAGTTACTTTTTTGCAAGATCCAATAAACCGGACAGATCGAGCCAAGTCGCCTACAAAGTCTTTTAGAAATGCCCTTTTCCATAAGCTGAAACCTACGGCATAAAGCGTATCAACCTCATTTTTTTGATAGCTCCGTTGTAAAGCAATAAGCTCAATAATATCTTCCAGCTCACAGCGCTCACCGGTTTCCGGATCAATGTATCGGGTGTATTTCAGGCAGGCTGCGGCAAACAAGCTTTCAATGGTATGTGCTTGTTTACGACGACTGCATTTTATTCTGTCATCGGTTAAACCCCAGCCACTGTAAAAAGGCACACCAAAACAAATCACTTCTTTTCTATGCCAAAGCGCTTCGAACCCAAGCTGAGAAGTCACTACATAAACTTTATCAAAATGAGGAAATAACGATTGTGCATTCACTTTATCAGCAAGAATATGTAAGCGAGGGTGTGCTGGTAAATCACTGCCCAGATAACCTTTCTTGGTGCCTAATACCACATCAGGATGGGTACTTTAACCCAAACCTCCGAGTTCGGATTTTCATTGAGTGCAGCATCCAGCATTGATTTAAAGCTGGAATCATCAGCCATACCAAATTTAACGGAGCAATCGCCGTAAGTCTGATCAACCACCAGCACTTTATTGGTTAGCTCAGATTCTGGAAGCTGAAAACCTTGAACGGGTTCATGATTATATTTGGAAATCTGATGTTTACAGACAGTATCCAGAAGGGCTCTAGAGCGTGCTTCCAGTTCAGAGTTCAACCATTGCGGGTGATTGAGTAAATTTTCAATATCTGAAGGTTGTGTCGCATCGTAATAGATACCGGTTTTATCTGCGATCAATGAAAAACGACGATCGCCTAATGCCGGGTGACCAAGGTAGCTTATAAAGCCATCTTCGAGATTCCAGAATGTAATCTTATTTTTATTTGCATACTTTCGTGCTTTCACGGCGTTTTTTTTCTGACCCCAGCCCAATATGACAGAGTCGCTGCTATTCACAGGGTGAACAAGTGCCTTCAGGGTGGAGAGTTTTGTAACATGATTACCCAACAATTGGGGTACTTCAGAGGCATGGGCAATGCCGCTGGAAAATGTGTAGTAATGAGTCAAGGAAGCAGCAACTATTAAGGATAGTGAGGGCAAACATCAACGAGCACTGAAAGCCTGTGATAAATTATTGATTATATTAATATCGCGTGTAAAAAAATACTTGCTTCCAGCGATAACACGTACTAATTTGTAAAATGAATACGTAAAGGAGACGATAATGAGCAAATTAACACTGACTGTGGACCCTGATGTAGTTCGTCAGGCCAAGGTATACGCTGCAAGCCAACAACAGAGCCTTTCGAAACTGGTTGAAAATTATTTAAAAAATCTCCCAGCCACAACCCCCAGAGAAAAAGTAGAACTCAAGGGAATCGTTGCAGAGCTCGCAGGCATCATCACTGAAGACGAGTTGACGGCAGTGGACAATTACACCCATTATCTACAGGAAAAATACCAGTGACCCAAACCCTGTTTCTTGATGCCGATGTCATATTGGATTTACTGACACAGCGTGAACCCTGGTTTCAGCAAAGTGCTGATATTTTTACTCGCATACAAGCTGGGCAGTTTCATGGTGCGACGTCTGTTGTCATTTTTGCTAACGTTTTTTATATTTTACGGAAAATAAAGGGTCAAAAATCCGCTCGGATTGCACTGATTAAATTGAAAAGCCTACTTAGTGTCATGGTGACATCCGAAGCCAGCTTAGAAGAATCTTTACACTCAGCATTTACCGATTTCGAAGACAGTATTCAGTACTATACCGCTCAAAGCGGTGGAGCCAATGTATTAATCACCCGTAATATAAAAGACTACAAAACCGAGAAACTACCGGTTATGACCCCTGAACAATTTTTGGAAAGTCTTGATAGTCATTAAAAATCGATCAGGTATAAGTTGTAAGAGCCGCCCCTGAATACCCACGCTACAAAGACTGCCCCTAAAACACCCAGCCATTCATTCTTCATTATTGCGCTAAGTGATATCAATGCTATCATTGAGTACGACATCAATTACAAGGATCATATATGGCAAATTTAATCGTACGCAATATTGACGAAACAATAGTGGATGCCCTCAAAGCTCGTGCTGGCAGATTCGGTCGAAGTGCCGAAGCAGAGCATCGCCGTATATTGGAGTCAGCTTTGCTAAAACCCAGAAAAAAAAGCTTCACTGAGGCCATAGAAAGTATACCCGACGTCGGTAACGATTCAGACTTTGAACGGTGTGACGACTCCAGGGATCAAGATGTATTTAATTGATACCAATGTCATTAGTGAGTTACGTAAAAAAAGCAAGGCCAACCCTGGCGTTCTGTCATTTTTTCAGGAAGCGAAACAACAATCTTTACCGCTCTTTCTGAGCGTAATTACTGTGGGAGAATTGCGCAGAAGTGTTGAAAAAATTCGCTATCGCGGTGATCATATTCGAGCAAGCCGCCTTGAAGCATGGCTTAATTCACTCATTGAAGCCTATCAAGATCATTTTCTTGATTTTGGTCATACTGAAGCACAAGTGTGGGGAAAAATTCGAGTACCCCATCATGAAAACGCCATTGACAAGCAAATAGCGGCTACCGCTCTCACCTATGATCTAGTGATTGTCACCAGAAATACTACCGACTTTTCAGGTACCGGTGTCAAGCTGCTCAATCCATTTTCTAACTGAGTGGAGGACTGGAGTCAGCTCTTTCATTGTGCACACGCTCTACTCACTGTTGAATAACACACACCAAAATAGCACTATGCAAGAATTAACCCTAAATTCATCATCATGGCGATCTTTGATCACCAATAATCACAACGCCTTCAAAAGAATCTTTCTCCTGTGGCTCACATGAAACATTGAAACGGCCGTTATACCAACATTCAGACGTATCAGGATGAAGCTGTTTCGATGCAATCGAGTCGATCGGGTCGTAACCATCCTCATAACTACGGACAAAAACCTGTCTATCTTCTGGCAGTTGCTCCAGCAATGAAATAAGCTCTTTAACCGTCATCTTGCAACCGACTCCTTATGATACAGAGCCACTAATGGCCAGATCAGTGCCCGCCTTGCCAATATATGATCAATGCACTTTTAGTGAATTCGAAATACTAGAAAGTAGATGAACTTGTGCACTATACAAGAACTGCCCCTGAATACTGCCACCAATCTTGAAAATCAGAAACAAAAATGGCCGAAACAGATGCATCTACGTTCGGCCATACATGAAGAAATAAAGCAAAAATAGACTATACAGCCCAGTCAATCAAACCAACAACCTTACCCACTTCATCGGTAGCAATCAGACACTTGACGTGTGACTCTTTCATAGCTTGTTCCGCTTCTGCCAGCTTAACATCCTGGGAGATTTTCAAGGGGTCAGTACTCATAAGATCTGAAGCCATAAGACTTTGAAGGGTATCGTGTGTAGTCATATAACGACGTAAATCACCATCAGTAATAACACCCACTAAGTGATCATTGTCGTCCATAACCAAGGCAATACCCGAACGAGTTTCAGTCATCTTCAAAATAACATCATGTACTGCCATTGATAAAGACACGAAGGGTAACCGATCTTTCTGCATCACATCTTTAACACGAGTCAATAAACGGCGGCCAAGACTGCCCCCCGGATGAAAGCGTGCAAAATCTTGCGGCTGAAAATTTCTTGTTTTAATTAGAGCAACCGCCAATGCGTCGCCAATAGCAATAGCAACAGTGGTTGAGGTTGTTGGGGCCAGATTATTAGGGCAAACTTCTTCTGTAACAGAGCCATCAAGTACTATGTCTGCATTTCTGGCCAGTGTAGATTGTAGGCCGCCAGTAATAGCTATAATTTTTGTACCGAAGCTCTTTAGAGAAGGGATTAACTTCAATACTTCATCTGTTTCGCCACTATAAGATATCAGTACTATAACGTCAGCTTTCTCATCAAATCGTATCATCCCCAGATCACCATGAAAGGCTTCCCCCGGGTGCATAAAAAAGCTCATTGTTCCAGTGGAGGCTAGAGTTGCTGCAATCTTTTTACCAATAAGACCTGACTTCCCCATGCCTGAAATGATGATGCGGCCTTTACACTCCAGCATCATATCAACAGCATTTTCAAACTGCACATCCAATCGCTCACTTAGAGAGATAAGAGCGAGCCCCTGTTCACGAAGAGCACTAGCCATCACCTGACGCATATCAATAGACATTAACTTAAAGCCTTAATTTTTTTGTATTTATTAATTAAATTCAGCTCGGACACGCTCAAGATCTGCAGCAGTATCCACACCATGACCAGGCTGTTGAAGAATACTTTCAACATGAATTCCGATTCCCAGCCATAAAGCTCTTAACTGCTCTAACGCTTCTTGAGTTTCAATAGTCGTTGGCTGGCTTTTGGCTATCTGTTTTAAAGTACCAGCCCGGTAAGCGTACATGCCAAGGTGCCGTTGAGGGTATGGTGTGGAGACTGCTTTCACTGAGTCCGATCCGTAAATATCACGGTCCCATGGAATAGCCGCACGACTAAAGTAAAGTGCCAGGTCATATTGATTAGTAACTACCTTGACGATATTCGGATCAAATAAATCACTAACTTCATCAATGGGAGTAGAAAGGGTAGCAATGCCTGCCAGTGGGGTATTAGCCAGATTCAACGCGACCTTACTAATAAGCCCATGGGGCATCAATGGCTCATCACCTTGTAAATTGACAATGATCGCCTCATCATCCCAGCCCATTAAATTCGTCACTTCAGCCAAACGATCAGTGCCAGATTGATGTTCAGTGGAAGTCATTACGGCATGAGCACCAAACTGGTGACAAGCGTTTAGAATTCTTTCATCATCCGTAGCAATGACAATATCACCATCAGGGCTAACTCCCGTTTCTAAGGCCCGTTCGAATACGTGCTGAATCATTGGCTTGCCTGCAATGTCCAACAATGGCTTACCTGGTAACCGTGAAGAGCTATAACGAGCAGGGATTACTATTTTGAATAAATCTTGAGTCATTTGATTTTTACCCAACGGGAATGAGCAGATTGGATTACTGCGTTATGATTGAGTCAGGGTTTACCAGTTTTCGATAAGCTAGCTTTAAATCAGTACGAGCACCAACCAAAAGATCAGCAACTTCCCTTGCAACTCCTTTACCCCCTTTTGACTCTGTTACAATATGAGCAATATCTTTCACATGCTGATAACCATCTGCTGGTGAAATGGCCAAGCCTACCTGCTCCATAACAGGCAAGTCCAAAACATCATCACCCACATAAGCCACAGTGCAATCATCAATGCCTAACTTCTGTTTTAACTCAGAGTAAGCCTCTGCTTTATCATGGCAACCGGGATAAAAATGCTCTACCTGCAAGTCCTTCATTCTACGTTCTAAAGGGGCTGATCGTTTCGCGGTAATAACAGCAACCGTAATACCATTCTCTTTTAGCAGCTTGAAGCCTACGCCATCTTTAACATTAAACGGTTTTACTAATTCGCCTTGCGAATCATAAAAAAGCGTTCCGTCGGTAAGAACACCATCAATATCAAAAATAACAAGGCTGATTTCACGTTTTAACGAGTTAACACTCATATCGCTATACTTGGTCATAACACAGTTATCAATTAAAAGGAGGGTAAAATAACTTCTTCAGATCACCACACTAATTTTATTATGCATGGATTGACTAACTAACTTAATCCATCGTTACTTCAGAAATCAGAATCAGGAATAATGTACAATTTAAGTAGACATAAACTATAAAAGCTACCGTGTAAGGTGTGAGCTTTTATATACAGCAGAAGTTATAAAAATTTCTAATTATCCATTTCATCAAAAAAACCTCTACACATCCATCACACTCAATGATGAATATGTAGAGGTTTTCATTACTTTACTTGATCAAAAAACATTTAATATTGAACAGTAAAACAATTAAATATAGACAGTAGAAAATAATATCGTGAATTAAATTCGTATTTAAAAAGAGCAGTGAAATGATTTTACTTGGTATCAAGTGGTTCAAAGGATTTAACCAAATCATCAATCGCTTTCATCTGTCTAAGAAATGGCTCTAACTTAGAGATGGGTAAAGCACTTGGACCATCACACAAAGCTTCATCCGGATTAGGGTGCGCTTCAATAAACAAACCCGCAATACCCGTAGCCATACCAGCACGAGCCAATTCAGTCACCTGATCACGGCGACCACCAGAAGCAGAACCTAATGGATCGCGGCATTGCAGTGCATGAGTTACGTCAAAAATAACCGGACAACCGCCGCTTACCTGTTTCATTACACCAAAGCCCAGCATATCAACGACAAGGTTGTCGTAACCCATATTCGTTCCGCGGTCACATAGGATAATTTGTTCATTACCTGCTTCACGGAACTTATCAACAATATTACCCATCTGATGAGGGCTCAGAAACTGAGGTTTCTTTAACGTTGATAGGTTTACCAGTCTTCGCCAAAGCGACGACCAGATCAGTCTGGCGTGCCAGAAAAGCGGGCAGTTGCAGAATATCAACCACTTCAGCAACAGGTGCTGCCTGCCAGGTTTCATGTACGTCTGTGATAATCGGTACATTAAATTCTTTTTTTATGTCTTCAAAAATACGAAGACCTTCTTCCAAACCCGGTCCACGATAGGAATTGAATGGAAGAACGATTGGCTTTATCGAAGCTGGCTTTGAATACGTAGGGGATACCCAGCTTTGTCGAGTTACTTCGACGTATTGTTCACAGGCTCTGAAGGCCAAATCCCTGGACTCTAGAACGTTGATACCACCAAATAGAGTAAACGGAATGTCATTTTTCAGAGAGCGATACATCATAATATAAATTTCTTCTTCTGTGTGGAATTAGTATGTATAACGCAAGAGCTAAGTCTCGTCATTTTTAATGAAGTATCAATTCAAGCTTAAAATGACGAACGTATTAATTCTATAAATCTGTACGATTATCTGAGTAATGCTAATATAGGATCTGTTAACTACTCAAGCTATTTAGTGGTTCTCATAACCAGTAAAGTATACTGAACAATTCTTTATAGTGAAATATTTCACTGATATTTTTCGGTATTACAAAGTAGTCGTTTCCAAGCCAAATATAGTGAATAAAACTGTGTCTTTCGAAAATTAACGTACTGAAAACGTACCGATAAGTGATGACCCTCTACAGGCATATAAATAAGGCTTTATCGAGAAACTTCGGTTCACTCAATTTGAGCCCTAATATAAGTAACAAAAACACAGTTTACAAAACAGCCCCGTTTTTAATAACCTGTTTTTCACTCAGATATCTATAGCACTGACACATACAACTATTTAGTATATCTTTGAAAAATCATTTTTCACATGATAAAACGTTACTTTTCTTAGCGTTTTTCTTACGCATATTATAAAAAAAATGGATGCACATGTAAGAAGTAATAAGAAAAAGTCTTGCTTTCGTAGACAAATATCTTTTTACATAGTGGATTTTCTAGCAGTATACAACTATTTATGAGTCCCTAGTGCAACATTGATGATAAACAGCAATATAAAACATATCACTACTATCTACCACTTTTTTTATGTTTTGATAATATTTCGTATGCTATTAGCAGCTGTTCTCTAGTCACTATAAACATCACTTTGATACTTTGTTAATGCGATTATAGGCAATACCTGATAATCTAGCAGAATAATATTCAGAATAAATCTGTAATGCGAAGTGTAACCCAAGTCTGGTCGCTGAATGCACTTCTGAGCATCAACAGGTATGTAAATATTATATTATTCTGTTTCAGTTCTTTATACGCTGTATAGATATTTTAGATCTGTACACCTCTAATCGGATCTCAACTGCCTGGCATTTATCTTCTCTTCATAGCAACGTAAATTTCGTCCTGAGAATGATTGATCAACACCCAACATATATATATATCAGTTGCTCCAACATAGCTGGCTAACTGAAGAGTTAAATTAACTGTCAGAGCACCCAAAATCAATTATAAGCTCTGACAGTATTATGAGCAGAATCATCTCTGCTGATTGGATCAACATAATCGGTTCAATGATTTAATGAATCATCACTATGAAAATCCGATTCCTTCTACAAAAAACACGAATCGTTCTCTCCGAGAGTTCTGTTATAGCATGTAACACAAAGTCTTGCGCCAAGATCCAAGAAACGTTGATCGCATACAACATAGTAATTTGATTCTATAGAATCTTGAATCTTCTAATGATGTAGTACCATTAGATTGTTTTTATCACTTCATCACTAATTAAATGCAAATCTTCAAGTGAACTAGTATTTTGCATTATCTAAGAATCAATATCCCATGTTACCTATCTTGGCTTATATTTTTAAGCTGCTTTAAATTTATCTGTCACATCCTGACAACGAATAAACGACGTGTTATTAATATGATTTTTAAGGAAAAAATCTGATCTATTATGATAAACGCTTCAGGTTTTAGGTCTTCTTCAGCACCGAAAAGCAAGCGAAAAGAATCAGAAACATTTTTCTAGAATATATTCACGACCCAAAGGAAATATATCTCATAATATATCAAAGGCACTCGTCTTAAAAAGAACTGACAAATGGTAATTTAGTTTTAGTAATCAGATTAAAAAACCCGTTCTAAGATTGATATTTCATCTTACGAAATTTTCATTATTTATGATAAAAATATCTGCAGCAAGACCTTCTAATGAAACAAAATGATACGCATTCTAGGTTATTAATTTACAGTTCGATAGATCTATGGCATTTGTTTTCTAATCTCAATGATAGTTAATTTCTGTTATCCCACTGCTTTTTAATGAGTTCTATCTATCTCTATAACTTTGACATCGGATGTAGAGTTAATCCGCATTAGATTTATCCTATAGAGTTATCACCCCATAGCTTCTATATCTATCAAAAAATGGAGCATGATGCTTTTATCAATAACTTTAACAGGTTCGAATCATCTTTTATCAAGCTTCAACGATGAACTATCCGATATATTGATTTTCATAACAGGATCAATATATCTTGTTACATCCAAGGTGGATATTGAGCTACAGCATCATTTATATTTAAAATCTGTTTTTGTTGAAATTGTAGTCCCAAATCCGAATAAACAGGTCCTTCTCGAAGTGGATTAATGCATATGGTAATTACAGTTATTTCGCATTCGGTTTATCTAACGTTTTTTAAAACAGTGAGTATTTCCTTCACTGACATCTTTATGCTTTATGTAGTTAATATCCGCAGTGCGTACATAGTCTCGCATTCACCCATAGATTTATAATCTGACCCTTCTATTCAACTATTGATTGCATGTACGCCGACACCTGAATTTAATAACAATTGGGGTAATCTTTCTCTAGAAAATGCTTAACAAGAGTTCTCTGTAAAGTTGACAATCGTCGTCGGCTATTACCTATTTGGATTATTTAAATCTGGAAGCGATCGGCTCTCTAGTGGATGTTTTTTTCACATTACAATAATCCACTTTCTAGCCCCATTTCTCACTGTAATTCATTAAAATGAAAAAATATCACCACTGAATTTATCATAGCCTCCTACCTGCTTCAGTGACAAATCACATCACAAACTAGTATGTACTCATTATTCTCTGCAATGGTACGAAAGTATCGATTTTTTATCAGATGCCTAGATAGATCGAGTTCTTTAGTTGAACTCACCTCATTGTCAGCTCTAATACACCCTGATCAAAATCAAGCTTCATTTACAATGATCAGTGTTATCAATTTTTGGACAGTATATCAGCTTATGTGTTTTCAGTAGATTATGGTTTTTAGCGTTTCTAGGAAAATTCCAACTTTTTCTATACATTCATAAGAAGATTCATAGTCGACTGAGTAATAAAGCTTGTTTGCATTTACTACTTTCAACAAAATTTAATCAGAGTCAACTAGACACCCTAACGTATCTGAGATCAAAATAAAATTTATCATCGATAGGTTTTTTCATTAAGAATAACATGAACACGAGAAAAACATTGCGTCTGCTTACTGTAATCCATACGGATTTTTTCGGAAGGATCAACTACGAAAAATATTCCTAACCTATTATAAAGGTGTGATTCTCCATATATTATCGTTAAAATTCTTCCTTAAATCTATTGCTTTATCGAAAAACCCTTCTTCACATTCACCATAAAAAAACACTTTTTCTCTAAAAACACTAGAGTTATACTTTCTTATAACGTTGATAATTGGCGCGTTATTATAATTTGAATATGGTCGAGTTAAAATCACAGATGAAATTTCTTTATCTATAACTTTACGGCCAGTATTAATTACATTAATAACTCCATTCGAATGTAGAAATTTATACAGGATCCTAGGTTCTACTCTTGGATTTTTCCGACTATTAGCATCAGGTAAAACATTCAATTTTCTTTTTGACAAAAATCTAGAGTCTCGAAAAAAACCTACAGGATCTCTTTTTAACTTATTGAACTTTCTTATAAAACTCATAATAAACCCGAATACAATGCTAAATGACTTTTAAAGTTGTCTTCCCAAGAAATAACTTCTTTTTTAAAAACTGGTTTTTCTCCATTGAGTATCTTTTTTCTTACAACTAATAAATTTTTAATATCTTTATCTATATCGAAAGTTATAACTTCGCCGCTCAAGCCGTCTATAACATAGTCTTGAAGCACACCTACCATATTAGAAAATAACCATGTTCTACTACCAACAGCTTCTTGAAGACAAGCAGGCCCACCTTCAAAGAGAGAGCCAATATAAATAACATCAATATTTCTATATAATGATGGGAAATTAATGTATTTTTCTTTTCCTTTAATAGCGACAACAAATCCCATTACCATAAGCTGTAGAGCTAAGCTTCTCCAACCGCTCCCTACAAAAATGAAATCGAATTTTTTTATGTCGAGTTTACTAGCTAATTTCAGTAGATAACGTTCTCCTTTTCTTCCATCTGAATATCTCTTTGAAACGATTCCAATACTAATTCTTCCACTTTTATTTTTATTGGTCTTTTCAATATTCCATTCAACATCTTTATCTAAACCATGTTCAATAACAACAGGATTTTCTATATAGTCACTTAAAATATTCTTCTGACTTTCGTTCAAACAAATTACTGAGGAAAACAACGCTAGTTTTTCCATCAATAATTTAAAATCATGTTTTTGATATAGATCTAAAGGATCGAAATGAAGTGTACACTGACTTATTTTTAACGTCATTTACTAGAAGTGGTCTATGAAAATGAGAAAACACAAGCATTTAAATTACTTTCTTTCTCTGATGACGATATCATCACTGAGTAATTAGATGATAATTTTTTTATACCTATTGTAGATGTCAGAAAATATTTTTGACTTTTCGCCAGAAAAAATATGGCATATCTCCATTACTGTTCTATTTCCTTGTTTTTTCTATTTTTGCTTTATCATATCAAAGTCCAACTACAACAGCTGTACTCAAAGCCACTTTATAAACAGTGTCTATAATGTCACGGGTATGCTGAAAGCTCTTCACATCAACCTGAGGCATAACCATAATCTCATCGCCAGGCTGAATATCAGCTTTCACATATCCATCAGAAAACCAACCGTCCTTTTTCTGGATATTGGTTATGGTTCCATTCTGATGCATTATCAATAATCTTGACTGGTCGGCTTTTTGATTAAAGCCTCCGGCACTGGCTACATAATCCAATATGTCTGAATTGTTTCTATAGACCATGGCATTGGGGAACATGACTTCTCCATACACCTGCACCAGCACGGTTTCACCCGGAATGACCAGTCGATCGCCGTCTTTCAATAACACGTCATTCTTTCTTTTGCTGTTACCCAGCAGTACTTGCCCACGAGGCTTCAGTTTTCTTGCTCTTTCAATAAACTTAAGAATGGATTCTGCATCGGCCTGACGAAGTTTTGCTTCTCCGTCGGTAGAGCTGCGAGCTGAAAGTGTTACTTGTTCGAGCTGCTGCAATGAAATCTCAAGCACTTCTTTCTGGCGAGCCGCTACTTCTTTACGGAACAACTGTAATGCTTCGAGATTTGAGCGTTCGTTTAACTTGAGCTGTTTAACAAGGCTTTTGATCGTGCTGCCATAGGGGAGAATATAAATGGCTTGCCCATTATGTTCACCTTCAATGGCAACACTGATAGTGCCGGGCATTTTGTCTGAAACGACTGTGACTTCATCGCCACTCTGAAGCGTCAGATTCTTTGCAGTTGTAAGCGGTAAATATTCTACGTTTCGTTTTTCTGTCTGGTTTCGAGTGATACGCACATGGGTGGCTTCCGGCATCGCGCCTACCAGTTCGAGCGCATTGTCCAAGAGTATTTGACCATCCGTAAATTCGATCTGAACCGGGTTTTCCACAAGGCCATCAAAATTAACAACACTTTGTCGTGAGTTAACCACCAGAGTATCGCCGTCTTGCAGCTGTACCTGCTCAATAGTGCCTTTTAGTAAAAAGTCATATAAATTGAATGTTGTTCGGGTTTGGCCATTTCTCTTTAATTCTACATTTAAATAGCTGCCAGATTCAGAGCGTATGCCCCCTGACTTGGCCAAAAATGCCAGAATAGAGTCTGATGAAAAACCACCATAAAGCCCTGGAGACTTAACAAATCCGGTCACAAACAGCTTTACAGGCTCGGTAGCATCAAGGCTTGCATAAAGGTTTACGTTTTTCTTGTAGACACTGCGTACTTTCTTTTCAACAACGCTGTTCAGGTCTTTATTTGCAACACCCTGTAATTGTACTGGGCCTACTTGAGGAATGAATACATTGCCTTGTGCATCCACTGATAATTTAACGGATACTTCATAGGCTCCCCACATTTGCAGAGTGATTTTATCGCCTACAGACAGTTTGTATTCTGGGTTAAAACCTTTGAACTCCGCCTGCCTGAAACCATCGAACAGATTTTGACCAAATACTGACCGAACGTCGGCTTGTACTATGACTTCAGGGCCAGCGCTTTCCTGTGTAGAAAAGTCAACTGCAGGAAAGTCAGTTGCCGCTTGAGCAACACCGACCACCGAGGCGAGAAGTAAAATCGATTGAAATACTTTATTAATTATTTTCATAGCCAGATTCTAAAAGAAGGATAATTATTTAAATTCACAAATGGTTTTGACTGCATCCATTAATCACGATGTTCGCGAATAGTTGTCAGGGTCATTCGAATCAATCCGAAAACGGCCAATAATATAAGTAGGATATTAGTCAGTGTGTACATGACTCTCGGGTATTTAGCTTCTTCCGAGAGTTGCGGGCTACTGACTACGACCAGCTGTTTTAGCTTGCGACTGGCTTCGGTTCTCGCACTTTCCAGAGCAACTAAAGACGATGAGTAGGCCTTGGTCGCTAACTCTAACTCCAATTGCAATTCTTGCTGTCGGGCAGCAAGGTCATTAATGGTCGTTTTACTGCCATCGGTCAGGCGTAGAGTTTCAGCATCAAGTTGCATTTGAATAGCAGTAATCCTCTGTTTTAATGCAACCACTTGTGGAGAATTGATATTCAGATAGGACTTCATGGTCTGAAATTCAGTTTTATTGCGCACCAGCTCCGACTGCAACTCGTTCATAATGCTGTTTAGCGCGACACCTTGTGCTTCTGCGCTTAACAAGCCTGTTTTATTTTGAAAGGCAAGCAGTCGCGCAGACATATCCTTTAATCGCAGCTCTGATAATTTTACTTCACCCTGAATAAATTGAAGTTGTTGATTGGCAAGGTCGTTGCTGATTTTGTTGACAAAAAATTCGCTTCTTTGAAGAATTTTTTCTGTGAGCATTTTAGAAAATTCTGGTGCAAAACCCTGAACTTCTAACTCCAGCAATCCGCTTACATCGTTAAACCGGATTTTTAAATGATCTCGATAATACCCAAGAAATGCTTCATAGCTGGCATCACTGGAAAGACTTGAAATAAAGTCAGCAGATTCAATGTAGTGTTGCTTAAGCCCAACTTCTTTATCCAGATAAAGCATCATATCCGGTGAGTTTATGAACGCCTCCAGAAGCTTATGATCATTCCCGGATTGTGAGCTAATACCCAGCAAGCTGAAACCATCCAAACTTGGAGCACCACCGTCACTTTTTTCTATCATGAAACTGGCTTCAGACACATAACGGTCAGAAGCCAAGCCTGTAAAATAGCCTAAAGAAACTATCCAGGGAATCACAACTATGCCTGCAAACCAACGTCCCGATGGCTTCTTCAATAAATAGGATTTTGTTTTTTGTAGCCAGCCACTGCTTGTTTTTTTTTGTATTCCGGGCAGTTTATTCAGGTTTGTTTTTCTACTTTCAAACTCGACTTCGGCAGGCTTATCAACACGTGGGGTGCGTGAGTGTACTTCAGCTTTTTCTATTGCAGTTACTTCATCGGTCATAATAATAAATACATTTTTTAAGCATTTGGTCATTACAGTGTGAACTGTAAAATCAACTACATGGCGTTATAGGCTGCAATAGCATCATCAATGCTATCATGAACATGAATCTTTCCATCCTTGATGTAGATTCCCATATCACATTGACGTTTTAGCTCATTCAGATTATGGGAAACAAACAAAAAATTGGCGATACCTTTTTTAGCTTCGAACGTCGCATTGCATTTTTCTTTAAAACGTTTGTCGCCTACTGCTGTTAATTCATCAATCAAATAATAATCAAAATCAAAGGCCATACTGACAGCAAATGAAAACTTGGAGCGCATTCCTGATGAGTAACTTTTTAATGGTATCTCAAAAAATGAATCGAGCTCTGAAAATTCCTTTATATAAAGCAATTTCTCTTTGATCTGTTCTTTACTTTGACCATAAACCCGACATATGAATTCTGCATTTTCACGACCAGACAAACTGCCTTGATACCCCGATAAACCCAGTGGCCAAGATACATTGCCTTCCACTTTAATACGGCCCTTATTAGGGAAATCAACGCCTGCGAGCAACCCCATAAGCGTACTTTTGCCACTGCCGTTTGCGCCAAACACCCCTATATTTTTATTGCCGGGCAACACCAGTGATACATCTTTTAGTACGTAATGCCGTCCGGTAGGGGTGGGGTAGTATTTTGTCACATTATCGAAAGTAATCATTCGGTCAGCATCTTCCGCCAGTTAGCTCTGAACATCAACATCCCCAAAGTCATTGCCGTCAAAGTACAAAGGCTCAAGTATTCAATACTGACAAGAGAAACATTGTAGGAAGATGAAAAACAAGAACGCATTAATTCAAAAGCGTGGATTAATGGATTCCACAATAAGAGCTGCTGAAGGTTTCCGGGAATCTCATTAATAGAAAAGAACGTGGCCGAAATAAACATTAATGGACGAAGAACCATCGGAAAGAATTTTCCTGGCTCAGGATAGAGCGTGTTTAACACGCCAAAAATCAAACCTAATCCGAAAGCAAAAAAACTGAGAAGCCCGTAAATCATTAAGAATTTCAAGAAATCAACGACTTCAACCTCATAGCCTAACCACCACGAACCCAATATCAGACTGAGAAGAACAATTAGAGAGGTGATAGCTTCTAGAATAAATCGTGATAAAAAAGCATCAAACACGCGAACCTGACGATAAATCAACAAGTTACGATTAGCACTAACCGCCCCCATGGATTGGGTTATCACTTTTCGAAAATACAAAAAGGGAGCTATGCCTGTCGCCAGGAAAATGGGCAGTTCCAATCCCCCCATAGTGGTTTTACCACGAACATAGAACATTCCCATAAAGAACAATATTTGAACGGTTGGTTCGAGAATAGCCCATACAATACCTAAACGATATTGACCGAATCGGGTACGCACTTCTCGCAATAGCATTGCATGAAGTACAGCCATTTGAATTTGGTAAGAGGATCTTTTTTGCATATAAATAGTCAGAGAAGCGCTTATTTGTGACACTGTTCAACAAACATTCTATACGACACAGTAATTATGTCTGTACAGTTCATGTAGGAGATCCAGAGGATTCAGGCACGCTACCGCCCCTCAAATTTGCAGAAACGCTGGTCAAAAAGCAAAAAAAGACCTGGGCGATACTGCTCGCATTTATTGAAACAACGAATTGATATGATGAGATTTATCAGGAAGGATGTTACAAAAACGCAGTGTGTATAATAATTGTTAGAAGCACTTAAATTCTTTGCTTGACAGCGTTTAATAAAAACAAGCAAGAAGTTACAACTTCTTACATTTTTAATATTTCTGCTTTAAGCGCTAAACCTATCAAGCTTAATCGACAAATATCAGTCTATACCGGCGTTAAAACAGGTTCTCATCCTAAAAAACCACACGCAGCAGGATAATATTTACTTAGCACTTACGTGTCAATGACATAATTATTCTGTGTAACTACCTATACATAATGAGTGGGGAAGCAGTAAACGATTAGACAAATATTACGAATTATGAAGGTCATAGAGCCATAAGACTTAGAGCTTGATTTTGATAATTTTGTAGGTGTTTTTTGTAGAAGAATACAGAAGATTTGTGGTTCAAATAATTTTCAAACCACACTGTAAAAGCCTCGAAATCAGATCAACCCTCTAAAAATCATCTTACTCAACTGGCCTGACCAGAGCTTTGCGTGATAGTTAAAGAAAAACCAGCCAAATGCTCTTACAAAAAGGTATGACGTATAAGCCATCGGGTCATTATTATTTTTCATGTGTTTATAAAATGTCTTATCAGCCCTTAAACGGTCTGATTCAGAGCCACCGCCGTTGATTCCGTAGGCGTTGTCGTGTTTTTTACAACCTATATTTCGGTTGTATTTGCTGGAATCCAGCAGCAGGCAATAATCTCTGTTGAGGGGTGTAATTAAAAGTGTTCCATCTACCCATTATCCTGCTTGCTGCCAGTACTGATCCCAGTCCCCGTTAGAACGCAATGTTCTTAAGCAAAGCATTGCTCCTGCGATGGAAGGCTTCCACCAAGCACCCGGTATTTTTAGTCGCATCTGCACTCAGGGCGATCTCATTTGACAAACACCAATCCTGTTGCATATTCAAAAAGCTAGCTTTAAAAACTGAATTTTTGAGAAATACAGGAAATTAGGCTTATTTTGGTACTTTTGTGTGCTGAATAATTAGCCAAACAGAGAAAGTTAGTGCCAAATGAGATCGCCCTGCATCTGCACTACTGCACTGTTAGAACTTTCTATTTCGCCAGAGCCAATGGGAAGATTGGCTGCTTCTGCTGCAGCATATTCGAATTGCCCTGGACGGTTTCGGATATATCGGTGACACTCCTCTGGTTTATTGGCTGCTTTGCCTTTCTTTCCGTTTCTATGCGGATCAAGCTCTGCCATGACGGCATTAACATTGCCAGATTTCATGCGTTCCTGCTGGATATGCCGCCACTGTACACGTGTTTCCTTGTTAAACCCGACACACTCTTCTGCTGCATCAGCGAAGTGCTCAGAGAGATGATAATAGTCAACGAGGAAACTTCCTTGCTCTCCAAACACTCTCTTTGTCTGGTTGGCAATCCAGGTGGCTCCATCGCTCACGCAATGGATAGAGGATTGCCGGTTGAGCCCCTGCTCTATTGCACAACTCAACCACTGGTCACCTGCTTCATCCGGCCCTCCCATTGTGGCCTGATGACGTTTATCTGAACTACCCAGCTTATAGACCTGGCAAAGTTTAGCCTCCTGCCATTCAGTTTTACGTGCTTTGCGTTTGTCACCTTCTGCCTCTTCATCAATGAGGACAACAGGAATCATGCTTCCATCCATTTCTCCTATGAACTGGGCAGCTTCACCGAGGCAGTCCTGACGATTTTGTGATGCACTGATGGAATCATTTTGCATACAGCTTGCGTGCTCAAGAGTTATGGCTCGAATAGAAGACTCAGGCACATCAATACCATAATGTTCATGTATTTTTTTTGCAGCTGCCTGAAAAGAACTATCTGCACCAAAGTCTACAATTTTACGTTGAATTGTGCGGGAGTAGTCGCGACAGTGAATATGAGCGGCATGACTGAAAGGTCTGACCCGATGCTTGTCTACCGTCTGGCAGCGTTCAAGAACTTCTATTTTCCCATAGGTGCTCAGCCAATAAGTGTTTTTTTTGAGTTTTAGCTCCGGGGTGCTTCAGGCAAGCCTCGCCAAATTTTTGATCTTCCTTGTAGGTACCCCAGCCAGTAAGCAGTTCATTGCCCATTTCACGCAGGTGGGCAATGACGGCTTCTTCAGCATCATCAGCACGATCCAGGAGACCTGACTCGGCTTCAACAATATCCAGAAGTGCAGAAACTCTAAGCTCAAGCTCGGGGTGGGCTGCAAGTCTATCAGCAAGAGAAATAGGTGAGGGCATAATACTAACTAGGGTTGAGAAATACTCTTACATTATCGTTCATATTGAGGTCTTGTGGGCAGAAAAACTTCTAATGAACACTTTTAATTACACCCTCTGTTGAGTTTCACGAAATTCCTTTCTACGTATTTCTATATTTATTTTATTTAATTCTATCGAAATTACTTTTAGTATAGCGACAATAAATAATATCAACGCAGTATATTATGACAAAGTCGTCTGAATTTCGAAGAAAAGTTTTCTATATTTGCGGGTTTGACCCACGCTCAGCACGTTATTACCACAACCTTTATAAGGAGGAAGCGAAGAATTGGTCTGAACTCACAGGCAACCCACTCAACGTTTCTTCCCGAAAAACCACTTCTGCCCTTAGTTGCGACTGGCAAGTGGATAATGAATCCGACAATACGACGTGCGATTACACGTATCTGGTATGGGACGATATCATTCGTAAGCATTGGCTGAAACACCCTTTGGGGCTTTTTCTGGCGGCTATACAAACCTATTCGGGTCTTATAAAAGAAGGTGACTGGAGTTACCTAAAATCACTGTCCAGCGGTCCTATTAAGGCGTTCCTATACCCTGTTATATCTTTTATTGCGATGATTGTTCTTACTGCACTCAGTACAGTTTCGGTCGCAACAGTGGCATCTCAATTCTTATCCGGTTCTATTTTAAATGCACTTGTCGTTTTGTTTGGCTTAGCTTTTTCCTTGGCTTCGGGTTATTTCTTTTTTGTTAAAATTCAGTCTTATTGGCTTTTACAACTGTATATCCGTCATTCACCACCTACTTTGATATTTCCCCTACCCCTGCAGCGCAAGGGTTTTGAAATTTGACCACCTTATTGTAAGCATAAACGTACTTCTCCTGATAACGAGTACCCAATCAACCTTTCATGGATATCCATTCATGAAAAACACAAACAAGAAAAAACCTTACCTTCAGCAGCCGGAGATGACAGGGACAAGCCTCCGTGCATTGATCTTGCTGCTCTCACACTCCCTCTTGAGTCAGGAATAAATTGATTGGTACGTTGACCCTAATATAAAGATAATTGTCGCCTGATTCTCCGAGATGCCAATCACGTGCTTCTCCGTTCCGTTGATCGTCTGCACATAAATGCCATCAAAGCAGCAGAAAATCCATCTGCCCGTTGGGTTCTGGGCTGGCTTTTTCTTCATGTCCGGGAACGTTCGGCTCTGCTTCTTCAACTCATAACGGATTCGATGTTGGATAGCAGCATAGACCATCAGGCAAAGTGTCATCACCATTAACAATGCCTCAATGCGTTCCGGTTTCTTCAGATAGAGGGAAGACACCAGAAAGTCCGGACTTTTTAGAAAGCGAAAGCCTCGTTCAACCTGTTGCTGTGATTTGTACGTCCTCAGTAGTTCAGCGCTGTCCAGTCGAGTAGTATTAATGTCGTTGGTAGCCAGCACAAAACAACCCAGTGATGCTTCGGCATCCTGCCGGGTTTGCACAGCGATCGAGCAACAACTTGTTACGTAATATTCCAGGTGGTCGGGTTCCGCTCCATTAACAGGTCGTCCTTTGCTCTTGTAGCAGGGCTTGGCGATAACCTGAGCCTCAGCCTGACAAAGTTCAGACTGCTTCTGCCATTGCCTAAAGGCTTCCATGGCCTCCCCTTCGCACTGGAACGCTTTTTTGCTCAACTTTTCCAGTCTCTCGCACTCTTTCAGAGACTTTTTCTGCATACGCCTTGTCAGCGTCTTCTGTTCGGTTTCCTGGCGTTGCTGGTTGCGAAACAAAACCCAGCGTTGCTCTACGTTCGCATAATTAGACGACACTTCTGTAGCTTCGTAATGGTCAAACCCCTCCACTGCTTTCATGGTTCGTGAAGGCGCACTCCTTACCAGCTCTTTGGCGGCACCAATATTGAGAGGAACTCTGGAAATAAACAGCTGATCCTGCTGGTCAAGTTCCTGGATTGTCCCTGCCACATACAATGCTGCATCGCCAATAAAATAGCGGGCTTCCAGTGCGGCTTTGAAACTCTTCAAGTGCTTGGAAACCACCTGTTTGAAACTGGTCTTATCAGTCACATTGCCACTGGTTGCTTTCATAAACAACGGGATGCCTGCCCGGTTTTCAGTCAACAGAAGCAATATGGCCTGGTTCAAATCCGGGCGGTGATCCCGGCTGTAACCTTTGCAAAGCCTGATGCAGTTGAGGTCTTCATCGCTCAGATCGCTATCGCTATTATAACGACCATCGACGTGGAAGCCGGTGCCATCAAGGTTCAGCGCGTCGCAAGGCAATTTGAGATGAGTTGCAACCTTGATAGCCAGCTCAAAATAGACTTTACTGACATCCAGATCAAAGAGTTCATCCAGTGCTCTTCCCAGAATCTTGTCGTTTAAATGCTCTGGTTTAATCCCTTCCCTGATCAGTTTGTTGAGAGGTTTATTGGCAAAGAACTGGGGGAACATATGGAGAGATTGCCCCGTAAAGCCGAGGCCATTGAGGATCATGCCGACAATGGCTTCACCGTGGGAGACATTCCATTCATCCGCTACCTTGGGTGCACGTCTGTCAATGTGATCGGCTATGCCCAGCTCTTTGCACATACCTGCCACCAGGCCGAGGTGATCCATGTTCTGAATCTGAGTGCGATATTGAATAGGAGGCATAAGGCTGTTTCATGATATTTGCTTTTTTGATAAATAGCAGAAATCAGGAAAATGTCAGGTTAGGTGGTGAATGTCGGGTATATTTATGGCCCTTTCACAGGTTGGCTGATCATTTTTGAGATTCCTGCCGAATTTTCAGATACAAATATTCAAGATTATTGTAACCACATGCCTTGTAAACAATTCGCTTGATGACACCATTGAATGCTTCAATTTTTGGCTCTACCTCAGATTGTGTGGGTAAATTTCAGCGATTCACCCCTCTTGGATAAAGATCAAGGCCACCACAATGAAAGTAGATTGCAGTTTTGAACCTTTCTCTGTTTCTGTAGCCGTAGGCTCGACCCTTGAGTCGCTGTATCTTTCCATTCATGCCTTCTGCACGGCCATTGTCGGCTTTCAGAACTATTGCGTTAATAATTCCCCACAGGTGTTCTTTGATCATCTTGGCCACTTTACGAACAGGTTCAAGCCGACACCTCAGTGCCCAGCTCAGCCACCGTTTCCATGCCTTGATAGCCCAAGCTCGTGATGTGTAATTCCACAGTGTCATCGCCATCTCTTTGATGGCCCAGGCTCGTGCTGTTTTCAGCTTTGAATCACGCAACGGCTCGAACGCTTCCCACTTTTCATCGCTCATATTTTCAGGATTTGTTAGCCAGTCAAACCGGGTACCTTTGAGTAAGTCTGACCCTGTAGACATAAGCGCTTTATGCTCTTCTATGCGAACTTTATTGACCGCATTGCCTAAGTACTGGGCAACATGGAACTTGTCAAATGCTATTCGCTCCCTGGCTTCTGGCACATGCAATGTGACTGCCTTGATAAAGGGCTTCCACATATCCATGGTAACGCATTCAATACCGGCTTTCTGGTCTGGCGTCAGGGTCTCAAAGTACTCATTGAGGCTGTCAGCTTTATGGTTGTCGGCCAAATGTAAAACAATGCCTTTTTCATGATCTGTAACCACAGTGACGTACTCACGCCTCTTCTGGAATGAGGTTTCGTCAACGGCTAACCGTTTGGGATTGTCGTGTACTCTGCGTGCCAGACCTCTCGCTACTGCACGCTGTTGGATACCGTCGATGGCATTCCAGCTAAGCTTCATTTGTTGGGCAACTGCACTGGTTGTTGCCTCTTTCAGCCAGTCAATAACAAGTGCTTCAACTCGATGCTGCAGTTTTTAGTTGTTGACTGATACACTTCTGCTCACGCAGCTTTCTGAGCGTGATACTTCAACGAAGCAGTGGGTTCCTGTTTGCCCAGATCGCGACCAGCCATATGCTTACTGGATTCCCTTGTTGGCAACACATCGTCCAAGGCTTTCGTTAAGGATTTCAACGCAGCCTCAGGGTCATCTGATGCGACCACTTCTTTGACCGTATCAACCAATGCTTCAGCTTTGAGGCGTTCGATCAGGCAACCTGCGGGCAACCCGGGTTGTTTGTTTTTGAGTCGGGCTGATTGCTCTGGATGCAGTAACAACAAATGATCGCACAGCAGGCTCAGGATCAAGCCACGCTCAGACCCTTCTTTGCCTTGCTGTTTGCTCAGTCGGTTCCAGCCGCCATACGCTTTCCAGTCCTGAATAAAAACCTCGACCAACCACCTCAGCGAATACAGCCTGGCTATATCAGCGTGGTGCCATGACATATCAGAAGCGACCAGATAACGGTACTCTTCTTCATCTTCATACTTCAGAGCAACAACGAAACGACGCTTGTTGTGTGCCTTGATGTAGAGGCGAGCTGCGAGCATGGTCACCCGCTTTTCTTTTCCTCCACGAATAATTAACTGCGTTTCAACGCCTTTTTGTCGTGCAAAATAATCCCTGAGGGTGGCTTCTGAATTTCTGCTGGCCACTTTCTGATTGGAGCGCAATTGGCTAACGACTTGCGCCTGACCTGTTACGGCTGTCGCTTCATCCATGAATTTTCCTGTACCGTAGAGCGCATCAGCCAGAACACCTTTAATCACTACTTCAGGAAAATGGTCAACGAATTCCCGGATCATCTGTAATGCCAGCGCTTGAAGCGTTGGAAAGCGGTTGTGGTCGGGTTCTGGACGTTTAGGTCTCAGTTTCTTTGCAACACCCTCTTTCTTGAGGTCTTTGTCGTGTTTTCGCCAAGCGGACAGCTGTGGATCGGGAACGTAAAACCGGAAACCTACAGGAAAGGTGGCAATGTCCGAGACCAAGACTATAAAGATCAGCTCCTGACCATTGATATAGCCACCTGTCGGTTTATCTCTGGTTTTATGAGTGCCTTCGATCCGGGTCGTTCTTTTTGATCGTTGTTTGGCTGAATCATCAATCGTCAGAGTCCCTTCAGCAATACCATAATGAGACAGAATATTGCGAACACTGGCCTGCAGCATACGATGCCATGCAATCTTTGCTGAATAGAAAATCCAGCATAGCCGGGTCGACTTGAACTTCCCAAGACTCCTTCGCTCAAAGGCCGCCCAGTTGAGTGTTTCAGTGACAACAATCCCCATAATTAGAGCGGTCAGGACTGTTTTTTGGATCGTTGTGAGTTGAGCAGAAGGCGTAATGCTTTTCAGTGAATCGCTCAAAGAATCCAGAAATACAGTAACAACAGAAAGAGGACGAATTAGCACTAGCGACACTTGACGGTTATAAAATGGGAATGCAATCTTACCCTGTCAGCCTGCTGTTGTGTCGTTGATCGTATCTCGCTGGGCTTGATGCAGGAGGCGCAGCAGTAGTCTGGTTTCGATATTCACATCAGAATATCCTGTCAAACGCTAAAAACTGCAGCATCGAGTTCAAACAAGGCCGTAAAACCAGAGTTCGGTTCAGCCCATGGAACCTGTATTGTTTTTACACCGTGATCGGAACATTGTGTACGCGGAACATCAGCAATAAGGATGGCTATGTTCCCGTCAATAGTTGGGAGCACTCAAGTCCTATAAAAACTTTATTTTCCTGCTCCACATATGGCTATTCATGAGATAGGAAGGTATCCCAGAACAAATCGCTGTTCTTTGGGCAATAAACAAATGCAATATACAAGATTTAGTCATATCTCTACTTTATAAGGCACGTCTATAGCCCTGTAATCATAGGGAGTAAGCAATACAACTATTGGCGGGAACATAGCCAATAAGGATGGTTTGAAACTGGCAGGTATCCAGATGCCGCCACTTCTTCTGACGTCGATCGTAACCCGGAGAGGGTTTATCACAAACACTGCATTTAGAAGGCTTTTTGCCGTCATGTTCGAGAAAGATTTCGACTTTTCCTTCAGTAATGGAGAGTTCCACGTGAGCGACATGCCACGGAGTTTCAACGCCAAGTATTTTAGAGTAGAGTTCTTTATCGCGCATGTCGGCATCCTTGCCTTGAAGTGTTCAATATAGATTAAATCACCCACTAAAATTAGGGAAGAGCCCATTTTTCTTTCCTTCGTTTTTAATGCAGCAGTCTTTACAGCCACATTTCCCAGAATAAAAAAGTCCGGCTATGTTCCCGTCAATAGTTGGGAGCACTCAAGTCCTATAAAAACTTTATTTTCCTGCTCCACATATGGCTATTCATGAGATAGGAAGGTATCCCAGAACAAATCGCTGTTCTTTGGGCAATAAACAAATGCAATATACAAGATTTAGTCATATCTCTACTTTATAAGGCACGTCTGTAGCCCTGTAAACATAGGGAGTAAGCAATACAACTATTGGCGGGAACATAGCCAAAAAGTCCGGTGCCATCGATGGGCAGCAGATAATGGTCTTTCAATTTATCACAATTGAATTTGAATCCGTTGAGGGCACCATTTCGTTGAATAATAGAAAATAACTTCTTAAATGGTTTTCGAATATCGTCAGGATTTATTAAATCAACAACTGCTCTCATTTGAGTGTCAGACGGAACTTTTCCATCTTTGACGTGATACAACTTTTCAAGATTATGGCAACGGATTTTATCTACCCGCTCATCATCAAATCCTAACAGAGAATCGTACTTTTGATGCATCATAGCAAAGGCAGACATTAGGAAGTTTTCAAAAGGAATAGGACAACTTCTAGATCGGTGATCCTTAATTCTGCCAAAGCACTCGAATACCTTGTTGATAAGATTTGTGGCATTAAAGTGCTTGCTGTACTTCTTAATAGCGGTAGCCATAATCAGGTAAACGACAGTAATGTAGTAAGTATCTATTTTAGTTGATTAAAATTGTGCGAGGGCTTTTTTTACAACCTGCCTGTGTGCCTTGCAGCAGAAGGGGCTCAGAATTCATCGGGAATTGCTGCTGATCAAGGGCTATGAATGGCATTATATTATCGTTGCCAAAGATGGAAATCATCTATCGCTTATTGAGGCTATGGATGCGCTGTGTGAACAGGGCAATATCAAATACCATGAGATAATCAATAAAGAACAGGGCCTAAAACATTGGTTTCGTTACGCCAATAACGTGCCACTTAATGCATCCGAATTCGCTATGGATGTCAATGTTCTGGATTATGTAGAGACCGATAAAGAAGGTAGACGCCATACCTGGTGCTGGGTTACTGATATTGAGTTGACAGAAGAAACCGTTGAAGCCGTTATGATAGGAGGTCGATGTCGCTGGCATATAGAAAACCAAACGTTTAATACCCTGAAAAATCAAGGCTACAACATTGAGCATAACTACGGTCATGGGAAGCATCATCTGGCTTCGAACCTGGCTTATTTGACCTTTTTGGCATTTATGGTTGATCAAATTCAGGAAATGACCAGCCCGGAGTTTAAAAAGGCCTTAAAAGAACGATCGAAAGGCGTTCGAACCTACCTGTGGAAGTTAGTGACACGCATTTTCCTGTCTTGGTTTCTTGATGGCTGGGATGAGCTGTATGAAGCGATTAACAAAGGTATAAAACCGGGCCGGATTAAAATTAACAGCTCATAGGATATAGATGTAGTCAGGGTTTCAGGGTAAACAGTAAATTCAGTGATGCACTTAAGTGCAAGGATGTGCTTGTCAGTGTTTTTTGAAGTAATGTAAACGAGCTTTCACAACAGTTGTCGTTTTATGTTCGGGAACTGCTGGTGACCATTACGATGAAGTATTACTGGTGGGTCACAGTCATGGCACCGTACTTGCGCCAGTGCTAGCCAACCGGGTTGAGCAGAAGCTTGGTGGCCAATTGCCTGATAATTTCCGATTGCTTACTCTTGGCAACCTTGTTCCTATTTTAACCAGTTTGAAAACCGATTCTGCTTTTAAAAACGACATTGTAAAACTGTCTGACAGCCAACTGACCTGGTACGACATAAGCTCACCAGCCGATGGTGTTTGTTTTGCTATGGCGAATCCGTTTCTTCCTTTATGCCAATCTGACAGTGTGAAGCTTCATCTTAAATCACCGCGCTTTCATACTTTTTATAAAAAAGAACGGTACGCAAAACTGAAGAAGGACAGACTATTGCTGCACTTTCAGTATTTGTGTTGTGCAGACACTCTTTCACCCATGAATTATATTTCCCTGACTGCTGGCAATAAGCCCATCGAGAACATTCTATGAATGAGCGCAAACGTTTTATCCCACCTTTTCCTGCCCCTCCGGAAAATGAGCGCTCACTGCTCAGTAGACTGTGGACTGTGGACTGGCTGGGACTCATGGATACACGTTGTATTTAAAAACAGCTACACATTAAAACTGGGCAAAGTAGCCATGCCTCGTGTAGACATGTTTGTTGTCGGTGAGAACAAACTTGTGGAAAGAGTACTGGTGAAAGAACCGGATAACTTTCCCAAACATCAATATTTGGCTGAAATGCTTCGACCACTGATTGGCGACTCTTTGTTTTCAGTAAACGGTGATGAATGGCGAGAACAAAGAACCATGCTTATGGGCGCTTTCTTAGGGTAGACATTAAGCCCAAGCCACTGCCAATCCTGTAGCAGAGCTCACCTTGAGCAGCCATACTTAGAATGCAAAATCACAAGACAATGGCCACTCAAGATGAACATACCTCATGTTAGATCAGTTAAAAAAAATGCTGACCTGTTTCTCTCAATCTGAGCTTGCTCAGAAAGCTGTCCTGTTTGGCTTTACTTACAGAGAGCGGGCTATCCTGCCTATCGACTTTATTATGTCGTTGATTTCAGCCTTGGGTGGCGACGGTAATGCAACCACTTTGGCAGACCTTCATCGCAAGTTTAACGAGCTGCCGGACATCAGTGTGACTTATCGCTCCTGGTGCAATCAGGCAAAGAAAGCTGCGTTACCTAAACTGATCTTCTGGCTCTGGATGCGCTGCCTGCAAATGTTTTCCCAAAAGGTGATGGCTTTTGATGAAAATAGTCCCTTCGCAGAGTTTGAACAGATCCTGATTCACGATGGCTCTTCCCAGGCAATTTATAAAACATTGCAGGACAAATTCCCCGGGCGGTTCTCAAAAGTCAGTCCGGCAGCAGTGGAACTCCATACGACGATGGATCTGCTGAATGACAATATTGTACGTGTTCAGTTCACCGAAGACACAAAATCGGAAAGAGCCTGCCTGCCACCATTACCGACATCGCTGGCACTGGTACTCATGATGTTTGATGCCGGCTATTTTGATCTGGAATATTTTGCGGCAATTGATGACCGGGAAGGTTCATTTTTATGCAAGGCACCGCAGAGTATCAACCCGGTTATTCATCATGCTGTCAGGGAAGATGGGAAAAACTTCAATCGTTACAAAGGCAAGAAACTGAAAGAGGTTCTATCACGGTTTCCCAAAGATCAGTGCATGGATCTTGATGTTGAATGGCCTCTACTTAAAGGCTGGATATTTCGGGTGGTGGTTCGCTGGAATGACAAAAAGCAAAAGTGGGTGTTCATTGTCACCAACCTTGATCGTGCTGAATTTACTCTGAGTGAGGTGCTTCAAGCCTATCGGCTGAGGTGGCAGATTGAGTTGATATTCAAGGAGATCAAATCCTACTCGGGCTGGCATCGGTTTAATACAAAATCAGCTTCTCTGATGTTTAGCCTGGTGCTGCTGTCGTTTGTAGTGGTTACGCTGAAACGTTATCTTGCTCATGCCGCCCAGGCAGGGCTGAGCCTGTCTGGCAGTTTGGATGAAATATCTACGCACAAGGCAATGAAGTGTGGAACACGTTTTTATGGCAATGTGATCTCAGCATTACTGATTGGAGGCAAGGCGCTCATATCAGTTATTGATGAATTGCTTTCCTTTTGGGGCTCTAATGCGAGACGGGAGCATCCAGCGAGAGATGGTTGCTCCGGGCGGTCGAGGCTGGGTTTGTGCGCTGTGGGTGGGGCTTAATGTCTACCCTAAGTGGGCGCTTTTGCTCACGCTCACTTGAAACGTGCTTTTAGTAAAATGGACAGCTGCGCCAGCAATATTGTAGACAGCATTAATGCCGATAAAGCATCAGCGCCCGCCCGTGGTTTGCACATAGACACCTATGCAACTGGCTATGTTCCCCTTACTAGTCGAATAAGCTAAACTTCCCATGTCTTCTATGTTTCAGGGGCATGTTATGCAATCTGAACTCTTCCAGAATTTTATTAATTCCATTTCATTATTAACCAGTGAGCAGCGGGATATTCTCAACAGTACACTTCTCAGTACCCAAATTGATAGCGGAGAAATAGCAGAAAAAACTGATTCATCACTAAATTGCAGTGAATCTTGTTTGAAAAATAAGCCCCCTGATTCCGACTTGGAAATGAGCATACTTACCCAGTTTTCAGAAAGTCCACAGTGTCCCAAATGCACAAGTCAGAATATCGGTCTCTGGGGTACTCAAGGAGGGAGGGAGGCAGCGATATCGCTGCAAGACTTGTAACATAACTTTTAATGCCTTCAGTGGAACGCCTCTGGCAAGACTTAGACACCCAGAAAAGTGGAATACCTATTTGACTGGTATGACTTATTCCCTGACCTTACGATCATCAGCCAATGAGTATGATATTGATTTGAAAACAGCCTTCCGCTGGCGGCATCGCTTCCTTGAAGTGATAAATAATGATCAGGCAGAAGAGCTTTGCGAAATTGTCGAACTTGACGAAACTTTTTTTCGGGAATCCTTCAAAGGACAAAAAAATGACCTTCCAAGACCTTCACGTAAGCGTGGTAATGATCCGAATAAAGCCCGAAAAGTCCCGGTAATGGTGGCTCGTGACCGTAAACGACACACTGTAGATGGCATTTTGAAAAACGAGAGTGCCGATGAACTGTGTCGCCATTTGAACGGTCGCATATCGATTTCTGCAACGGTCTGTGCAGATGCACACCTTGCACACGAAAAGCTTGCGGAGAAACTTGGATTTGAGTTCAAAGAACTGGTGACATCAGCAGGTCAACATGTTCTGGAAGGTATTTATCATATTCAGCATGTTAACACCTATCACAGCCATTTAAAGCGCTGGATTAGAGGTGCGTTCCATGGAGTTGCTACCCGCTATCTCCCGCATTACCTGGCTTGGAGGCGTGATTTAACAGGAACTATCGAGTTAACAACTGACCGATTCGTCAGCCGAATAGTGGAACATTGGTGCTTTCAACTATTAACGGGAACATAGCCTATGCAACTCATGTAACAGCCGATGTTATTTACCGTTTTATTTTTTCTACCGAACTCAGTAGAAAAAATTCAACGATTCTTTTTGATGCCTTCCATGATTTTCAGAAACAAGCTCAACGCAGTTTTATTTTAAAACTGTATAACCGACATTCACCACCTAACCTGACATTTTCCTGATTTCTGCTATTTATCAAAAAAGCAAATATCAGGAAACAGCCTTATGCCTCCTATTCAATATCGCACTCAGATTCAGAACATGGATCACCTCGGCCTGGTGGCAGGTATGTGCAAAGAGCTGGGCATAGCCGATCACATTGACAGACGTGCACCCAAGGTAGCGGATGAATGGAATGTCTCCCACGGTGAAGCCATTGTCGGCATGATCCTCAATGGCCTCGGCTTTACGGGGCAATCTCTCCATATGTTCCCCCAGTTCTTTGCCAATAAACCTCTCAACAAACTGATCAGGGAAGGGATTAAACCAGAGCATTTAAACGACAAGATTCTGGGAAGAGCACTGGATGAACTCTTTGATCTGGATGTCAGTAAAGTCTATTTTGAGCTGGCTATCAAGGTTGCAACTCATCTCAAATTGCCTTGCGACGCGCTGAACCTTGATGGCACCGGCTTCCACGTCGATGGTCGTTATAATAGCGATAGCGATCTGAGCGATGAAGACCTCAACTGCATCAGGCTTTGCAAAGGTTACAGCCGGGATCACCGCCCGGATTTGAACCAGGCCATATTGCTTCTGTTGACTGAAAACCGGGCAGGCATCCCATTGTTTATGAAAGCAACCAGTGGCAATGTGACTGATAAGACCAGTTTCAAACAGGTGGTTTCCAAGCACTTGAAGAGTTTCAAAGCCGCACTGGAAGCCCGCTATTTTATTGGCGATGCAGCATTGTATGTGGCAGGGACAATCCAGGAACTTGACCAGCAGGATCAGCTGTTTATTTCCAGAGTTCCTCTCAATATTGGTGCCGCCAAAGAGCTGGTAAGGAGTGCGCCTTCACGAACCATGAAAGCAGTGGAGGGGTTTGACCATTACGAAGCTACAGAAGTGTCGTCTAATTATGCGAACGTAGAGCAACGCTGGGTTTTGTTTCGCAACCAGCAACGCCAGGAAACCGAACAGAAGACGCTGACAAGGCGTATGCAGAAAAAGTCTCTGAAAGAGTGCGAGAGACTGGAAAAGTTGAGCAAAAAAGCGTTCCAGTGCGAAGGGGAGGCCATGGAAGCTTTAGGCAATGGCAGAAGCAGTCTGAACTTTGTCAGGCTGAGGCTCAGGTTATCGCCAAGCCCTGCTACAAGAGCAAAGGACGACCTGTTAATGGAGCGGAACCCGACCACCTGGAATATTACGTAACAAGTTGTTGCTCGATCGCTGTGCAAACCCGGCAGGATGCCGAAGCATCACTGGGTTGTTTTGTGCTGGCTACCAACGACATTAATACTACTCGACTGGACAGCGCTGAACTACTGAGGACGTACAAATCACAGCAACAGGTTGAACGAGGCTTTCGCTTTCTAAAAAGTCCGGACTTTCTGGTGTCTTCCCTCTATCTGAAGAAACCGGAACGCATTGAGGCATTGTTAATGGTGATGACACTTTGCCTGATGGTCTATGCTGCTATCCAACATCGAATCCGTTATGAGTTGAAGAAGCAGAGCCGAACGTTCCCGGACATGAAGAAAAAGCCAGCCCAGAACCCAACGGGCAGATGGATTTTCTGCTGCTTTGATGGCATTTATGTGCAGACGATCAACGGAACGGAGAAGCACGTGATTGGCATCTCGGAGAATCAGGCGACAATTATCTTTATATTAGGGTCAACGTACCAATCAATTTATTCCTGACTCAAGAGGGAGTGTGAGAGCAGCAAGATCAATGCACGGAGGCTTGTCCCTGTCATCTCCGGCTGCTGAAGGTGAGGTTTTTTCTTGTTTGTGTTTTTCATGAATGGATATCCATGAAAGGTTGATTGGGTACTCGTTATCAGGAGAAGTACGTTTATGCTTACAATAAGGTGGTCAAATTTCAAAACCCTTGCGCTGCAGGGGTAGGGGAAATATCAAAGTAGGTGGTGAATGACGGGTATAAATTGCCTTTCGGTATTTTTACCCGTAAAGCTCAAAAAGAAGCCGTTAAAATACGCAACATTGTACGACCCATGGTTCAGAAACGTCTTGATGCTTTTCATAGTCTGGACTCAGAAGCCAAAGAAGCCTACGAAGAAAAGGATATGCTGGACGCCATTATCAAAGCAAAGCACCCCGAATCAGGCAAAGTATTTTCCAGAGAAGAAGTGATTGATCATATTGCCTTTATTTTTCTGGCCGGACATGAAACCTCTGCATCGGCTTTAACCTGGACTCTGTACCTTCTCGCTAAATCACCAGATTGGCAGGAAGAATTACACTCCGAGATTCAGTCTGTTACACAAGGCCAGCCTTTGGCCTTTGAGCATGTTAAAAAGCTCGTTAAAACAGGTAATGTATTTAAAGAGTCTTTAAGACTTTATCCACCGGTTAGCTTCTTTATGCGCGAATCTGCTTGCCCCGCCACTATGAGAAAGAAAGAAGTCAAAGAAGGCTCACTGGTTGTTGTATCACCTTGGCTAATTCAACGAAGCACCAATCATTGGAAAGACCCTCATAACTTTGAGCCTGAGCGCTTCAACAAAAACAATGAAGAAGCCCAACAGAAATGCCCGATGCATGCAGACAGTCTTTCTCAGGGGTTTTTCCCTTACGGCAAAGGGCAAAGAATTTGCATGGGCGCTGCTTTTGCGCATCAGGAAGCCGTTATTATACTGGCTCATATTCTGACGAGCTTTAAGTTAAGCTACACAGATACCGTTGAGCCTGAAGCCATTAGTCGTGTGACCACAAGGCCGAAAAACGGGGTTTATGTTTCTGTTAAAGCAAGATAGGTTTTGGTTTTTATCGCAAAATATTGGTAGTGAATCACACCTGATTCATTACCAAAGCATCTTATGTAATACCAATTCCATCTTCTAAACATGAATTGCGCCGCCATTCTGAACCGCTGGATCTTCGTTGGAATTCCTCGCAATAGCCCGCTATTACTCGTCATTCCGCCTTGCCCAACAGTTCAAAATGCCTTGCTCATTATCATAATTAGAAAGCGGAATTGGTATAACTCAAGAAAAAGAGCTTTTTATTGATTTCAAAGCCAGTCACTTGTTGTCTGCCTCGGATAATCCAGAGGGTTCAGTTTTCCCTGAGGCACCTTTGTATTAGTCTGTCTGGCTTTGATTCTCCTGTGTTGGTTTGGAATCTACAGCTTCTCCTTGTGCATACTGGAATTTGAATATGCACAGACCGTGTGTTGTGATTTCTACTCTGGATACCATTCTTATTTACACCCTGTTGTATACCTTCGATTCGGGTAATGGTTTACCGTTAACTGAAGGCCTGACTTTGTCTCCACGCTCCTCACAGATCAATGACCCAGTCTGCCAAAAATTGTGCTTGCGGGTATTTTTTAGGCTCAGCATTTTCGGTCAACAAAAGCGTTAGAGATTGCATTTTAATTTGGTTATGTGGAATGTTTGACCGGAAATTATTTTTCCTCACTATAGAATAACGAGTTAAGTCTGCACTAATGACACTTATACATGGCTTTTTTGTATACTTGATTCTGTAGCGGACGCTTGTAGTTTGAACTTTTAACCCAGAATTTAGTGTTTTCAATGCTGATACAGGGGGGTCATCTACCCCTATTTTAATGAGAAGGGGTTATTTGACCAATACCGTCCGGCATATCTGTTCAACTTGCTGGAAATCAGCTTCCGTCAGAAACTCGAACTGCTTTTGTTTGCGTTTACTGAGCTTCCCTTTGTTATCCAGAATAATTTTCACCATTAGCCGTAATTCTTTGGCAGAAAGTTCCAGCACTTTATCTAGAGCCTGATAAAGCTTATCGGCGGTGATCAGAGTATCAATTTCTCGGGGTAACAGGTGTTCTGCCACGTCACGAATCACTTCGCACAACCACTGACAATAATGGGTCAGGTCAAGGTAGCGGAACAGGTGATCTGTTTCCCCTTCAATAGTGATATGCCCGGCTTCATCAATATAGAAAGCGGTTTGGTTGCAAATGGCCTGTGACACTTGATCCAGTGTCTGATAATAGTTCTGCTGACGATTCAGGATGCCACCAGACACTGGAAGGATAATACCCGGTTGCAACAAACCTGACTTTGCCAGTACATCCTGAATCAGATAACGGCTTACCCGACCATTACCGTCCATAAACGGGTGAAGATAAACAAAACTGGCTGACAGTATTCCGGCTCGCACTGTTGCGGGTATGTCAGAATCTGCAAGTCGTTCAACCATTAAAAACCAGTCGTCCATCAGGTCTTCAATATGTTCCGGTTTAGGAGGTGTCAATGCCACTCCTTGTGAACCGGGGCCACCAATGTAGTTTTGCTCTACCCGATAATCCGGTTCCTGCTGATGACCATCTTTAATGATGTTCTGGATTTCAATCAGCCTGACTTTGGTTAAAGGTGTTCTCCCCGCCATTTCCAACGCCCGACCAAAACGAATGTATTTATCCGGCGTAATGTTTTCCGATTCAATTTCTGATGAGGTACGGGTTTCATAAGTAGTCAGAAAGCGGGATGCACGGGCAAACACTGTTTCGTCGTAGTCAGCCAGAACCTCTTGAAGACACTCTTTCAAGTTGGTGTTCATCTCTAATGCCATTGCGTCGGCTTTTCTTACCAGGGGCAGGAAGCGAGGGTGACCGGGAAGGTTGTTCCTCAGGCAGTAGCGACGCACATTCTCAGGTCGGGCTGTGAAATATTCCTGTTCATTGAGAACCGGCTCATACTTCACCGCTTTGCAGTCTGGTAAAGGAAGCTGCTGATCGGTCAGATATTCGTACCAAAACCATAATCGACGAGTCCATTGACTGTTGGGACGCTGTTTTACTTGATTAACGATCTGTTCGGCTACGTCATCAATCTGGAATACCTGCTTCAGATAGCCCGGATTAATGCCTTCATGCTTGAGGGCAAAAAGGGTATGGCCGGCGATCGTAGCGTCCGGACTGTGTGACTCGGCATAGTTTTGTTCCATCACCTCATGGCGCTGCACCTGATTGGCTTTGGTTCCCAGTAATCCGCCGGTATAAGAGCGGACATGATGGGGCACTACATTAAGGTGGTAATGTTCTTTCAGCCACTCATAACCAAGAGGTTCAGGCATAAATTGAGCCTTCATTTAGACGGTAAAAACTAAATATTGTCATAGGAAACTAAATATAGCCTTATTTTTCTATCAAAAACTAAATATTCGAAGGATGGTTTTTATTTGATGGTTATTTGATAGATAGAGCCATGATCATGTCAGTGGTAATGACAGACTGACCTTAATCCCTTGATTTTACTGGATTCTGGTAGATTTCGCTTATTTGATAGAACAGATCATGCTCATAGTTCGAGCCCCATAACATGAAACTAAACCGTCGACTATTTCACGATAAAAAACTAAATGTCAGTCTGAAAAACTAAATATGAGCAAAAAATACAACCAAAAACTAAATATACCGATAATTTAACACTATCCAGTTACGGATCTGGATGTTGTCAGACAGTCCGTAATATCTTCAGGCTAGGAAAAGTTATTGTTCATCATGGCAAAACGATTTTCTCTCAGAACACACCAGAGATAGTGTTCTTTGTTCGTTTCTTGCATAGGTAAACGCATTCCGGTTATCCGGAGTTCTCGGTCTTTTGACTGATTGCCTCTGAGCAATAACCGTCACTGGTTTTTAGCTCCCTTCAAATGACTGACAGCTTCCAGCCGCTCAAAAATAATTACTTCCCGTTGCTGGTCGCCTTTTGCAGTGCTTTGAACAGCATATTCAAAATCACTGAGTTCCAGCAGCTTTGAGATTTCGTCTGCAACAAATGCCTGTAGTTCTTCGGGAGCCATTGATAACTCCTCTACCAAAGCTGGCCTACCATCAAACAGATTCAGTAAGTCTTCCAAGTCTCGGTGATACGCGTCGCCTTTACCACGACCCAACCATACATCCAGTTTGGTTGCGATAAAATAAGGCGGAGTCAGCAGTCGAATATTCAGATCATCAGTGATCTTCATTGGTTGAGCAGTCTTCAAGGCTTCTGAATACCAGCGATTACTGAAGCCAAGCACTGATGCATCATCCGGCATAATATCAACCTGCAACTCTCCAAGACGAAGACGACAGGTAACGTCATCTTCCATGGATTCACTGAAGCCTTTCTCTTTCAACTGATCTTTCAGTTGATACCACTGACTGTGCCCAATGACATTAACGATCAGATCTACGTCATCCGTCGCTCGAATACTTTCACGGGTAAAGTCATTAGAGCCCAGTAGTACAACCTCCAACAAAAGCCACCTCAGACAGCAAGTCTTCACCGAGAGCTCTGGCCACAGTTTCAATCATGGCTAATAACTGGTTATAGGTTTCGCTCATGGGGCTTTCAACCTTTCTTTAAATAGCTGAATCGCCAGTTGTGACTCTCTGGGATTACCCAGCCGAATTGCATCGACCAGTGCCAGAAGCTCATAGAGAGACTCATCTTGTTTCACTGCATCCGGGACACTTCTGAACAGAGGATCTATCTTCATACCCATGGTATTGGCACTGGCATCGGGCCAAACTGACATGTAGTCACCTGCAGACATCAGCTTGCCTGCCAGAGCCGGAGCTGCGAAAGCGGTGGGTATGCCTCGAACCAGCTCACCAGGTTTAACAGGAAAGACATACTTCAAGCCGTTAGGAATAAACTCCAGCAGTGCCCGTGCATTAGCCTTGGGCAATTTACTCTTTCTATCTGACTTCATCAGTCCCGCTTTCGCACTGCGGGACAGCGAGTTGCTGACCTCAGACTTGCCCACCCCCGTACTGGCTGACAGTGCCCTGACGGAGTAGCTGTTTGTTGGTGGTTTTTTTTGTTGCAGGCAGATCAACTTAAGTAGAATCAGAATATCCTGACCTTTCATGGCTCCTCCTGTCCTTTGTCCATGGACTATGGACAAAGGACAGATTAGGTGATTTTCCATTGACAAGCCAATTGACGAGGTTGCGGTCAATTATGACTAATCCGCTGTGTCAGGATGTCACCTCACCTATGCAATATATCAATGCAACAACGTATAACCGACAGAATCTCCTAATATCCTAATTAATTCGGCTGTATATATTTCAGCAGCCTCCCTTTTTTCAGATAAACGATCGTCATGGTCATAATGCTTACTCTCAACACTGCCATCTTCTCGACTTTGAAGTAGGTAGCGCTGCTCTTTGGGTATTCTAAGTCGAATCAATATACTGGTTTCTCATAGAACAAAACCTAACCGTCAAAAAGCACGACCATTTTCAACCCAGTATGCCCAGTCCTCAGCCACTCCCTATAAATACACGACGATGACAGGTATATTTCAAAAACATACCCTTAACTTTAGAAGACAAAACTATACCTTTCAGCTAATAAGCTGACTTGGGAGTCAATCATCTACGCTGAAAACCGGCACTACCTTCCTGTTATGACGTGTCAGGTATCAGACTGCGAATATGAGTGATTGGCCTGTGTTTATTCTTTGATTTTATATAGGCAACCGCCTTGAGTAGCTCACACCATGTGTCTATGGCAAATCTATTAAAGTGGTTGCGAATGCATTCCCACAATTTTATTTTGGCACGGCACCCTTTCCATGCCTTGTTAAACAAAGGGCAGGATAACTGTTCTATCTGGTCAATCAGGAAAGCCAGGAACATTAAACACGCCAGATTACTGGCAAGATGTTCATCGCCATGGCCGTAATTGTGCTCAAGTTGGTAGCCTTGGGTTTTCAGCGTATTAAAGGTTTCATTTTCAATTTTCCATTTAGCTCGCCCTCCTCTCATGATAGACATGCAGCGCTTTCGACCTATGCGTAGGCTGGTGACCCAGCTGTTGTTGTAACATTTCTCACCTTTCTCGTTGTACTCAATGTACTCCAGAAAGTTAACCATCAAATCGTTATAGGTTTTGGTTCAGTGGAACTTTGTTAACAAATCGGAACCAGTGCCGGTGCCCTTGGTCGTCTGTATACTCAAATCGAGTGACTTTATCCTGTTTGTCCAGTTCATCCACGGCTTCAAAAAGGGCAACATGGTCACTTTCCTTGGCAACGCTAATGTAGTGATGGTTATAAGACCGAATCAGTGTAATGGTGGGCCCCTTGGAATATAGGTCATCAAGATTCAATACCAATCTTAGCTTCGGGTGATCCTTGTGAATGTGTTCAAGCGCTCGCTTCAGGGCATTGACTTCGCAATCGTTTTTAGAGGCATCTACCTGTTGAATGATGGGTTCAGGCATCAGTGGCAAGACTTCCTTAATTCCAGGTTTAACGATGCAGATGCCCAGCAGTTGGTGATAATACAGTGGGTTTTCGCTGTCGGGTTTCTTGATGCAGCACTCGCTACAACTGATCTTTCCAGAGCTGAAGTGCCCGGTGCCATCCATTGGAGCAAGATAACCCTCCTTAAAATATCTGAACTGTTTCAATCGTCCACTGCGCTGAACAAAATGGAATAAGGCGGTAAACAGCCGAGACAGTTCTCGAGTGGGCACTGGATCCAGCATGCAGCGAATATGAGTGTCACTGGGCACTTTTCCCACCCTGTATAGGGTGTTTAGGTTGTATTCCGATGTCTGGTTCGCGCCTGTCTTCATCAAACTGGAGTAGGGACGAGAACTTCAGATGAAACATGGCCAGAGCAGACATAACGGCATCATGCAGTGGGATTTTGTCGTCGATCTGATTAGGACGAGGGTCAGGTATTTTAGCCGCTTGGTCAGAGACGACCTGAATCAGGTCATCGGCAAGGGCTTTCTTTTGGGAAGCAGGCATTGTGGTCTGACTGAGTTGTTAATACGAATGACTTCACGAGAGTTAAAAATAGCAGATACTCTGAAAGCCTTGCGAATTCTGTTCAGAATTAATCTTTGGGGAAGTGCTGCCCAGTCCTCCATAGCCTCTAAAGTGTCTTCGTTGTCGTTTTTCTCATCTGACTCCAGTTGAGAAAGAGGTACCGAGAAAGAGCGATCCTGCCATTTGATCTGTACCAGCATGGTTGAGGTACAGTAGTTTATATCGCTCATTCCCGTTACCGGAACTTTCTCTCCTTTTTTCAGAGGTGAAATATCCAGCTCTTTGAAGCAAGTTGCCATAAAGGGAAAACCAATATGGTCATCCAAATAGTAATACCACCCCATCGCTACTTCTTCGGAATCGTAGCAGTCAACGACAATTTCGTTCTGAATACGCTCTTCAATTTCCGGATTTTCATCCATAGACATAACAGCACCTCAATACAGGAAAAAATCAATGTACGATTGAATCTCTCGGAAAAGCTTCATTTAACCATTTGATAAAATTGCGCTTAAGCCGGAACTTCTCCCGCATCTGCTCAAGCACTTTTACCATGTTTATCTGGTGCTCAGAGGATTGTGAGAGCGCAGCCATGTCCTGCAACAGGGAAATAGCTTGTTGGTAACTCTCATTGCAGGTCTGGTTCACATAACGATCTGCCATAAGCACATAAAGTGCCGACGCTCTTTTAACATCATGTGTGAGCAGTATCGCTAGTTGTTTCAGGTGAGGAATATCGAATTCATACTGTTGGGACAGTTGCCAGGCTTCGCCAACATCCTTATCGGCTAGATAAATAGACATCAGAATCTCTGACAAATGTCGTGTACTAAAAGTATTTTTATCGGAAAGTTGTTGTTTCAGCCAATCAACAGCTATTCGCTTCCAGTCTTTTTTGCTCTGGGCTTGTTCACTTGTTTGCAACAGGGATTGATAAGAAGAATAGGACGATAATGTTTGAAACTGCTGCCACTGAGCTTCCAGAGCATCATGAACCCTCCCCGTTTTCAACAGCAAGCTTTGCTGTGCTTCATGGATATCAGCGCTGTTGTTGGAATGATGTTGTTTTCCCGCCTTTTTAATAAATGCTTGAGCCTCTTCAAACCGCTCCAGCTCAATACTCCATTTAGCCAGCTGTAGAAAATCACAACCACTATTTGCTACTTTACGGTTAAGCCAGATCAAGGTCGCCGTATCGTTGCAGGTTTTAGCTTTGCCTTCCAACACCCGTAACAAAGCATCGTATTCTCTTCTTTCATCCCAGTCATCCGTATCCAGAGGTGGAAGCTGATCCCATCGAGACTGAACTTTTTGATAAAATAGCTCAACGCACTGAGAACTTACGATGTTGATATAATCATTGGGGATTTCACCATAGAGATTATAATCATCATTGATCAGTAGCTTGATGAGATGCTCCGCTTTTTTGTCATCCGACCAATCCACCGCTTCAAACGCATCAAGATACATCCGGTGAATCAGGTTGATGGAGTTATAGCGAAAACCACCAGAATCATCCACTGATTCCTGAGTGTTAACGATCCGTTCAAGGGCATAGTCCAGCAATTCAATCTGATCTGGTGAAGGCATATGATCAATGGGTTCAGCCAGCAGCTCCAAAGAATGCTCAACGTCCGAAAAATAGGCACGCACTTCACTGTATGAGCAGGGCGATCTCATTTGGCACTAACTTTCTCTGTTTGGCTAATTATTCAGCACACAAAAGTACGCACTTCACTGTATGAGCAACAAAAACGATTGTGAGGAATAGCCGTTGTAATTCGTTTTTGAATCGTTGCCTTATCCATAACATTCAGCCCACTTTCAGCACGAATCAGCCATTCATGCCTTAATTGCCTATTACTATCAATTAAATCCAGTAAATCGGCGATTAACCGCTCTTTACTTTGCTGCCGGAGAAACGTACTAATCACATCTATGGGCTTGGTTTTTTTCCAAGCGCTTGATGGTTCAGCAAGCTCGTCCCGAAGCGCCATAGCCGCTGCAACGCAATGCTTACAAAACCCTACATTGCTGGAAGCCGGGCAATCACAACTGCCTTGTAAACTGTTTTGGTTATACACCAGTTGTACTACGTACGCTTCACCACCCTGCACATCAGCAGTAATATGCTCACCGCGAATGCTCAGTTCTTCCACGGCACCACGGTGATAATAATCTTCACCGCGTTCAAAAGAACGCTCTCCTGCCAGTTCAATAAGAAGTGAATCGGTCATCTCGAATTTATACATCACGGCATTTTTGGTCACAGTTCGGTTGCTAGTCAGGATATTTTTCATGCTCGTAGATATAGTCGAACCAGTACAATCCTTCCTCCATCATCTGCTGGGGGTCTTCATTGTCATTATGGCTCTCAAGTGTCCATTGCACATATCCATCCCTTGCATATTTCAGTAATTCCTGTTTGACCTGCTGCTGGCTCACAGCATCTTCAGCCACATGAGATATCCCTTGAATCACGGATTTCAAGGCAGAAATATACTGAGTATCATCCTGAGATGTTTGTTGATGTCGTTGGTGAAGTTGCAAGAGGGCAGCTTTGCCCGCTAAAACGAGAATAATGGTTGTCTCTGTCACCGTGAGTGCTCTATGCAATGATCGACTGTCAATTGTCAAACACAATAACAAGCTCTGCAACCTCAAGGAGGTCACCCTCAATGACTGAATCGATGACAGTAAAGCACTTATCAGCACCACTTTCTTTTTAATGGCTACGCAGCCTGATTAATACATTTTATAACATCGGAATGTTTCTGGTTGGTCTTGTCGTAAAAACCATTTTTCTGATCCAAGAAAGATTGTTGGCACTTACTGCTGAATCCAACGTAACGTTATTTTTCCTTCCAAACTCATCACTCCGATTCGCAGGATACTTCAAAACAGTTAAGTGGTCGTTTGGTTACCAAAGGTTTGTTAGTATCTGGTTTTATAAGCCCTCCCATATAGTAAAGCCTTTTTATGCAACTCCCCGAACACGCTTCACCTGTTAGACAGCAACCACAAACTGATCATCAACCTATAGTTCATCTTCAGGGTTCCGTTGAGCGTGTGACTTTCCACAGCGAGGAGTCCGGTTTTTTTGTGATACGTGTGACCGTCAAAGGTCAGCGAGAGCTTGTGACTATGACCGGCAGTACACCGTCAATCACGCCCGGTGAATTTGTGGAAACCTCGGGGATCTGGTTTAACGATAATAAGCACGGAGTGCAGTTCAAGGTTAAGCAGATTAAAACCATTACGCCTACCACCCTGGAAGGGATCGAAAAATACCTGGGTTCCGGCATGGTAAAAGGCGTGGGGCCGCACTTTGCCAAACGATTGGTGAAAGCTTTCGGTGAACAGGTGTTCGATATCATCGAAGAAAAACCTGAACGGCTGCTGGAGTTGGATGGGATTGGCAAAAAACGACGAGAGAAGATTACCTCGGCCTGGTCGGAGCAAAAAGCCATTCGGGAAATTATGGTGTTTCTACAGTCCCATGGTGTTGGAACCGCCAGAGCCGTCAGGATTTATAAAACCTATGGTGATGCATCGGTCGCCAAAGTATCCGAGAACCCGTATCGACTGGCATTGGATATTCACGGCATAGGGTTTAAAACCGCTGACGATCTCGCACAACAACTGGGTATAGATCGGGTTTCATTAATGCGAGCTCAAGCAGGTGTACGACATGTGTTGCAGGAAGTATCCGGCAATGGTCATTGCGCCCAACCTTTTAATGACTTAATTCGTGATTCAGTACAACTGCTGGAAATTCCGGAAGAGACCATTCAAGAAGCTATCCAGTGCGAAGTGAGTGAAGAACGCTTAACACCTGAGATGATTGATGATATTCCCTGTCTTTTTCTTGCGCCCCTGCATCGTGCAGAACTCGGTGTAGCCAAACATGTAAAACGGTTATTGAAGGGCGATACGCACTGGGCAGGGATTGATCTGGAAAAAGCCATTCCCTGGGTGGAACAGAAAAACAGTATTGAATTGTCTGGTTCCCAGAAATTGGCTGTCGAACAGGCGATCGGTCAAAAGTTTTGCATTGTTACCGGTGGCCCCGGTGTGGGAAAAACGACCACGGTTAACAGTATCCTGAAAATCATCCAGGCTAAAAAAGCTCAGGTCACATTATGTGCGCCTACCGGTCGTGCCGCCAAACGGCTTTCGGAGTCGACAGGTCAGAAAGCGACAACCATTCACCGATTACTGGATTTTGATCCGTCTTCCTTTGATTTCAAACGCAATGCAGAAAATCCTCTTGAAACTGATCTGTTGGTGGTAGATGAGTCCTCCATGGTGGATATAGTCCTGATGAACCAGCTGTTACGGGCTGTGCCGAATAACAGTGCAGTATTGCTAGTGGGGGATGTGGATCAGCTTCCCTCAGTGGGGCCAGGTTCGGTGCTGAATGATCTTATTGAATCAGGCAGTGTACCGGTGGCTCGACTCACCGAAATTTTCCGGCAAGCAGCCACTTCTCAGATTATCACCGGAGCTCACGCCATTAATAAAGGGCTGGCTCCTAAACAGACCAGAAAGGGCGATGAGACGGATTTCTATTATCTCACTGGTGAAGACCCAGAAGAGTTATTCAATAAACTGATGGCGGTGGTTACCCGACGATTGCCTCAAAAATTCGGCTTTGATCCAGTAAAAGATATTCAGGTATTAGCTCCGATGAATCGGGGCGGGCTGGGAGCTAGAAGCCTGAATGTAGCACTTCAGGAAGCCTTGAACGCAGACGCTCACCCTAAAGTCACTCGTTACGGTTGGACCTATGCACCCGGCGATAAAGTGATTCAGACGGTGAATAATTACGATAAGGAAGTGTTTAATGGAGATATTGGTCGGGTCATCAGCATCGATATTGAAGAAAGTGAGTTGGTTATTGATTTTGGTGATCACAAGGCGAGCCGAGAGGTGCTTTATCAGGTCAATGAACTGGACGAAGTGGCACTGGCTTACGCTACCACCATTCATAAAAGTCAGGGTTCGGAATACCCTTGCGTGGTAATTCCCATGGCGATGCAGCACTACACTTTGCTGGAAAGGAACTTGCTCTACACGGGGGTAACTCGTGGAAAGCAACTGGTGGTTCTGATAGGACAACCCAAGGCCGTTGGCATGGCAGTCAGAACGGTTAAATCCACGAAAAGGTTAACGAATTTGCAGGAGAGACTTAGGTGATAGTGCTATAAATAGCTATCTATAAGTTGATCATTAGCCCGAAGGAGAAATATTGTGTTATCAAAATCAAATCGTGAAACAGACCAGCAACTAGAATGCTCGTTTCCTTTGGGTGTCGGTATTCGTCAGCTTTTTTCGGTTCAACTCAATGGTTGTCAAAACCCTCTGTGTGATTGTCAGCTGATATTGCTGGAGCTGGACTCTGTTGAAACAACTAGTCCGATTCAGCAGCTGGGTTTAACATTAGATCTATCAGAGAAGACCATGGTAAGGGAAGAGGATGTTACCGACGGGGTCTATGATTCCTTTATCAATGATATGGATTACAGCGACTGGGAACTTTTAAATCAGGAATATTATGCCTTCAAGGCTCGTGTCACACTGACAGCTGACCTGGATAAGCTTGAACCTGCATTTCCAATCTATGATGTGGAGGAAACTTCTGTTCTGATTGGCTACGAAGAAGTTTTGCCTTTTCAGCCGGTTATTAGTTTTGAATTCGAGGGTAGCCGGTATTTAGCAATGGATCTGTATTGCGTTAATCGCAGTTGTCACTGCTCTCAGGTGCATTTGTCAATTGTTTCGGATGATAAGGATTGGAGTGATAAAGATGATTTCTTGCTGGCCATTAATTTGAAGACGGGCAAGCACAAGGTAGAAACGCAAACAGGACAATCCGAAAGTTTAAACCCATCAGATATTATGCATGAAGTACTGAAAGTTATCGACATCAAAGAACTTGGGCAACGCTATAAACGGATAAGGAAGTGGTACCTCTCTTATTTTGACCGTACTCAAGTTCAAGGGAAGTTGATTGATTCTGCTTACTCCGCCCCCTCTAATTCTGCCAAAACGATAGCTGCAGTCGGCCGCAACGATTCCTGCCCTTGTGGCAGTGGCAAAAAGTATAAGAAATGTTGTCTTAATTAGATCCATTAATTAATGACAGTGAGCGCACTCTTTACAAAACATGGAAAGGATTCATGGTTACGTGAATAAAAATCTTCAGGATAAAAATTGAAAAACGATTGAGGTCAGAAATGATCTACTACCGCCGTTTCGTTTTACTGTAAGACTGCTCGTAATTCACACCAAGCCTTAGAGTTCAAGTATAATGACCATTTTTCTCCACTAACCTATTGACGGTGTCTTTGTATCACCGGCTCATAAATAATATGGACTATCCACAGTTTGAATATTGATTTGATTGATCTTTTCGGCTCTACTACGGCGAAGCGTGGTATTGACTATTTTAACCGAAAAAAAGTATTCCATGTTGAGCTGAATAAAAAGAAGAGTTTACTCAGTGGCACGGTCAGAGGGTCCAGTAACAAAACGTATGAAGTAGAGATTGATTTCTCATCTGCCGGTTATGATGAAGAATTCGACCCTATAGGCGGCTTTTGTGATTGTCCTGTAGAGTATAACTGTAAGCACGCTTGTGCTTTGCTGCTGGCGGCTGAAAAAAAATATGGGTCTGATTCACTCAATGAACTAATGGGTTTGTCTGCTACTGATACAAATAAAGATGCCGCTAGTAATCACGACGATGGCACTGTCGTCAAACCATCATCCGGTGCGGATAAAAAAAACACCTTAACCAAAGAAACAAAAAACTGGTTGGCCCAGTTAAAAAAAATCGCCACAACTCCTGAGTCTACTCAACAAACCAAACCTACGGCCAAATCAGGCAGTAATTGTGTGGTTTACATACTGGAACTCAACCATAGCCAGGAAATGGTCGCCAGAATCTACCTGTCACGCTACCTCAAAAAAGGCGGATTTGGAAAACCCAGCGTGTATCGCAATGCCTATAACTGTCTACACCATAATTCCTGGCCTGCCAGTATGGCTGACAGTGACAAACACATTATAAAACTGGCTTATCTTCATAGGATGATTAATGAATACTATGGCGATATCAGTCTGAGTGGAGAACATGGGCTAGAGCTACTTAATAAAATAGGAGCAACCGGCCGCTGCCTGGTGGACAGTGGGAGAATGATTCCTGTACAAACGGGTAAAAAAGTCAAAGGCGATGTACGTTGGGTGCTAGATGAAGAAGGCTTACAACGTTCAGCTCTCTACGAATCCACTACAGACAACAGGCTTAACCTGTTGCTTACGGAACCTGCCAGCTACCTTAAAGTCATGAGAGAGACTGCAGAGTATGGTGAACTCATCAACGTTCCCGAAACTCCCGTTTTGAATGCTTTGTTGAAGGCTCCACCTCTGAACGAAGCGGCTGTTGAAGAAACAGCGAAAGCTCTGCCGTCCTTGATCAAAGGTAAAGGACAAAAATCGGTTCAGATCCCTAAAAAGATGCAAGTTTTGATGGTTGAACCCAAAGCGGTACTGGTTCTGGATGGCATTCCGTTTGGCGAGAATAAAAAAACGCCGGAAAAGCTGGCTCGGGCACGGCTGTTTTTCTCTTACAATGGCCAGCGGGTAGAACACAGCAATACCAAAGATACACTCCATACCGATACCACCGACAATCAGGTAATACCACGGCAGGCAATACAGGAAAACGAATTCAGATACGACCTTCCCGTTAATATGAGACCCGCTTATATGAGCTTGTCCTCGGATTCGAATACAAGCAGTTCACAAAATAGCAGACCCATTGGTCTTGATGAACATGATCTTATCATGGGGCTACCCGGTGCTGATTACCGTCGTTACTGGTTATATTTTATATCGGAGGAAATGCCTGAATTGGAAGATCAGGGGTGGGTTATCGAAATGGAAGAGAGTTTTCCCTTCCAATTTGAAACCTTGTCTGAAGATGATTGGTACGCAGAGCTGGATGAATCTGAAATGGATTGGTTTACTCTGCGTCTTGGCATCAACATCGATGGTAAATCCATCGATTTATTACCCTTGCTGGCCCGGCAAATCAATCAGCTACCCACCGCGGCTGAGCTCAAGAAAATGCCCAAGGAGGCTTTGATTCCTGTTGCTTTACCCGGAGGGCGGTTTGTTAAGCTGCCCGCCGAACGGCTTCGACTTATCGTAGGCACCTTGATCGAACTGTTTGGCGAACGCCCTCTCGAAGAATATCGTCTGCAAACACATCATGCAGAGTTATGGCAGGAGCTTAATGATCAACTGGGCTTACCCTGGGCGGGCGGTGAAAAGCTTTCGGCTCTCAGTAAAAAACTGAAAACCTTTAAACGGCTGAAGAAAGTAAAACCTGACAAACAACTTAATGCTGAGCTTCGTTCATATCAGCAAGAAGGGCTCTCGTGGTTACAATTCCTAAGAGAATACGGTCTCAATGGTATTTTGGCCGATGACATGGGTCTGGGTAAAACGATACAAACTCTCGCTCATTTGCAACTTGAAAAACAACGATTAGGTGCTGCACTCCCACCTAGCCTGGTAGTCTGTCCTACTAGTTTGATTCATAACTGGAAGAACGAAGCCAAGCGATTCACACCCAATTTGAATATACATATTCATCATGGTGCCCAGCGTGACAGTGATGCCATAGACAAGGCTGACCTGGTACTCACCAGCTATGGTGTTATTCAGCGGGATTTTGAACAGTTAAGTCAAAAAAAATTCCACCTGCTTGCGTTGGATGAAGCTCAGTCTGTGAAAAATCCAGGGTCAAAAAGTGCCAATGCCGTAAGATGTTTGCAGGCGGATCATAAACTGTGTATCACCGGCACCCCTATGGAAAACCATTTGGGAGAACTCTGGTCATTGTTTGATTTTCTGATGCCCGGTTTTCTTGGTGCCCGCGATCAGTTCACCCGTTTTTACCGAACCCCCATTGAAAAGCACAGTAACCAGCATCAATCAAAAAAGTTACAAAAAAGGGTGGCTCCTTTTATGCTGAGGCGCAGCAAAGATTTAGTGGCGAAAGAGCTACCGCCAAAGACAGAAATTATTCGTACCACTGAGCTCAGTGGCAAACAAAGGGATTTATATGAGACCATCCGTGCCAGCATGGAAGCCAAAGTGCAAAGCGAAATCGAAAAGAAAGGTCTTGCTCGGTCTCAAATCATCATCCTCGATGCATTGTTAAAAATGCGACAAGTTTGCTGTGATCCGTCCCTGGTTAAATTGGATCAGGCTAAAGAAGTAAAAGAGTCTGCCAAACTGGACTTGTTGATGAATCTGGTTCAACCAATAGTCGAAGAAGGTCGGAAAATTCTTATCTTTTCTCAATTTACCAGCATGTTACTGCTGATAGAAAAACGTCTTAAAGCTGTAGGTATTGACTGGGTTAAATTGACGGGACAAACTCGGGATCGTAATCAACCCGTTCAGAGCTTTCAAAATGAAGATGTGCCTGTTTTTTTGATTAGTCTGAAGGCCGGTGGAACCGGATTAAATTTGACGGCTGCCGACACAGTTATTCACTACGATCCTTGGTGGAATCCCGCTGTCGAAGATCAGGCCAGCGACCGTGCCCATCGGATTGGTCAAGACAAACCAGTCTTTGTTTATAAATTGGTGACTGAAGGCACAGTTGAGGAAAAAATTCAGGCACTTAAAGAGAAAAAACAAGCAATAGCTGCTTCGCTTTACGGTAAAAAGGGTGAGAACAAAAAACAGTCTCTTACAGCGGATGACTTGGGTGTATTGTTTGAGCCACTGAGAGCTCCAGAAAATTCAGATTGAGAATGCATGATTTGAAAGAGGGGGAGTCTGAGAAAAGAGCGTAAGTGATTCCTGCGCTACCGCCATTCTTTATTTTTAAGAGTTAAAACCTCAACGTCATCTGTCGTTGAGATTTTTTTGTTTATAGTCCCTAAGTGAAGAGTATTAAGGACCTCCATTTATTTGGCTTACAAGTAACTCCCTCTGAACTCACCAGTCCGCACAGGGTTAAGCCATCGCGGTCTGCTCTTCAGGTATCAGGAGGTAGCCCATATCTTTCGCCTTTTTTTTCAAATTAGTTAAGACTCTGGCTTTATATTCTTGCTCATAATGATCCTGCCCAAGGTCAATATATTCCGTCTTGTTTTTCAGCATGCTGTATATGAATCGGGCTAATTTATGTGCGGTTGCGGTGATCGCTTTCGGGGCTCCCAAGCGACTGCGCATTCTTCGATAGTAACCACCAAGCGCACTTTTTGAATTCGTCAGAGAGTATGCTGCCATCCTCAAAGCTTTTGATGCCCGGTTGGGTATCCGTTTGGTTTTACAGCTTAGAATTTTATCACCGGATATTTTGTTTTCAGGACTCAAACCAAGCCACGAAGCAAAATGTTTGGCTGTGGGCCATCGATTCATATCAGTTCCTGTTTCCGATAGTATTTTCAGAGCCGTATTTTCATCAATACCATCAATAGCTGTCAGGTCAACACCCGTTACCCGATAGAGCTCAGAACGAACGTCAAAGTCAGGAGAACTGGACGATTTACGTTTTTTAACCGGTTTATCAGGCATGTTGTCAGAATCATCAGCCTTGCTATCAAATTGTTTCAGCTGGCTCGCTAAAGCCCTGTCGCAGGCGCTGATCTTTTCATCATAAACGTCATAAAGTTCAACCGATTGCTGTAGGGCAAACAGATGCTCAGCCCAGTAGTGTCCTTTTAGAGACCTGGCAATTTGCTGTTCTGTCTTTTTGCAATGCGGATCACGATGTTTCGCCAATTGAAGTGGATCTCGCTCCCCTTCAACAATACACCGAATGATCGTCAATCCGGTTTTTCCCGTGATATCGGTAACGACATTATCCAGCAACAGGTTCATCTGTCTTAGAGCTTTTTGCATATGCTGTATATGCGACGCACGGTTTGCTACGAGATTGTCACGTTGCCTCATGTAAGCTCTTAATGCGCAAACCTCCTCATCCGGGCGAAAAGCGGTATTGAGCAATCCATAAGTGTGAAGCTGCTGAATCCACTGACAATCCTCAACGTCAGTTTTACGTCCAGCGACGTTTTTAACGTAGCGCGCATTCACAAGACGAACTTCGAGACCATGGGATTCAAGAATTTCAAAAGCGGGTATCCAGTAAATCCCTGTCGATTCCATCGCAACCGTAGTGATGCCTGCATTTATTAACCATTGCGCCATGTTTTCAAGGTCAGCGGTAAAACAAGGAAACGACCGAACAGGCTGATCATCTAACTCTTGCGGAATAGCTACGTAGTGCGTCTCCGAACCAATATCAATACCAGCCGCATACAGGTTAATGGTTTCTAAATGCCCATCAATTCGTTTTTGAGCTCTGGGAGAAGCAGTCTCAATTTTTAACTTACTTTTCATAATACCCTCAAAATTCGGTCAAAGGCATATCCGGAAATAGGGCTGTCGACGATATACAGTCTTACAAACGAGATCGCCAAGCGTCATCAGTGATGGGGTCGTCAACTCCTGAACCATGCTTTTGATCGGGTAAAAAACACCAGTGTGCAAACGGTTTCTGGTGGCTATGTTCCCGTCAATAGTTGGGAGCACTAAAGTCCTATAAAAACTTTATTTTCCTGCTCCACATATGGCTATTCATGAGATAGGAAGGTATCCCAGAACAAATCGCTGTTCTTTGGGCAATAAACAAATGCAATATACAAGATTTAGTCATATCTCTACTTTATAAGGCACGTCTGTAGCCCTGTAAACATAGGGAGTAAGCAATACAACTATTGGCGGGAACATAGCCGTTTCTGGTCCAGACATGCTCTCATATGATCATAGAATGAATTTAATTTTTGGAAAGGGAGAGTCTCTTCCAATATGAAATGAGCCTAAAGGAGGCTCTAATTTCCAATATGAAATGAGCCCGCCGCAATTGGATCTTTCGTCCATGATTACAGGATGAAAGTTATCATGAATACAAGGCTCATAAAGACACTGTCACAAGTGCAAGAACTGCTTCATTACGCCCCTGATATTGAGCCCGGATGGGAATCAAAAGATGAATGTTATCAGTGGGTTGAGGCGACTTTAAGGTACTTCAAATATCGAGCGCTCAGCAGGCCCGACAAGGGGCTCATTAAGCGTTATCTCGCAGTGGCTACAGGCTACTCAAGATCGCAGATTACCCGCCTTATTCATGCCTGTCAGTCGAAGGGGACTCTGAAGCGTAAACAGCGCACAATCAATGGTTTCAAATCCAAATACACCAAGGCCGATACAAGGCTTCTGGCTGAGACGGATCGATTGCATAACGACCTGAATGGGGTAGCCATTAAGAAACTCTGTGAAAGGGCTTTTTTACGGGGTGACGAGCGTTACGAGCGACTGGCCGGCATCTCGGTTTCACACCTCTACAATCTCAGGCAATCAAATACATATCGTAATATCCGAACCCACAAGGACTGCACACGTCCAGTAAAGCGAGCCATTGGCACACGTCGTCGTCCAGCTCCTGAAGGACAACTAGGTTTTATTCGAATCGATACGGTTCATCAGGGTGATAAAGACAAAGTGAAAGGTTTGTATCACATTAATGCTGTTGATGAGATGACTCAATTCCAGATTGTTTGCACAGTGGAGAGAATTAGCGAAGCCTTTCTGATCCCTGTGCTTGAAGAGATTCTGGCAGCTTTCCCCTTTAAATTACAGGGTTTTCACTCGGATAACGGATCAGAGTATATAAATTATAGCGTAGCAAAACTACTCGACAATCTTCATATAAAATTCACGAAATCAAGATCAAGAAAAACAAACGACAACGCGCTTGCAGAATGTAAAAACGGTGCAGTTATAAGAAAGATACTTGGTTATGCCCATATTCCACAAAAATATGCGACAGAAGTAAATGAATTCAATCGAAAATATCTCACCCCCTACCTGAATTATCACAGGCCCTGTTTCTTTGCTGAAACTGTCGTAGACAAGAAAGGTAAGGAGAGAAAAAAGTATCTTTATGAAAATATGATGACACCGTACGAAAAATTCAAATCATTACCAAAAAGTGCAAAATATTTGAAGAAAGGAATCACTCTTGAAGCTCTACAAGCAAAGGCTGATTCTATGAGCGATAATGAAGCAGCAGAAAGGCTTCAGTCTGCACGAGAATCACTTTTTAAAACCATTTTTGAACGAAAGGCCTGAGCGCACTGGCTTATGCTTCTTTCAGGCTCATTTTAGGATTGGAAAATACTGGGAGTTACTTATAGATGTGTGACCGCGGAGCGGGCCGGTGTGCTTTTGAACAAATGAGTGGGTCAGACGCGTGTATAGAGCCAGCTCTATCTATTGTCACTACTGGTATTACAGAAAGTAAATACACACATCTGGCCCACCACCATAAAGGCGACCATTAATATAGGCAAAAACAGCTACACACTTACCGTGAATGCGTTAATAGCAAGCCGTTTTGTCTGATAGTCATATTGAACTTAAAATTACGCCTTATAGCCTCATACGAAAATCAGCGGATAACCCAGCCAAGTGCTCTTTCAATATTATTTTATGATCATCTGCCATGGGTAAATCCTTTAATAGCGTCGGCCATTTATTTCTGGCTACAAACACAGCTTCTTCCAAATGAACTTTAATGGCGGGCCATGGCGCACCCACTCTCTTGCACCAGTACTCAAAGGTAGCCATTGTTATTTGGTTCCAGGATTTTTCTCTTCCCATATTTAGAGCTGTACCGATTTCTCCCGGAACATAGGGTAGAGTGGTTACAATATCGTAGGCCGGAGTGAGTCGAGGATTTATTTTATCTGGATACAACAGGCTCCAGTTTTTCAAATGAGCGTCTCCATTTGCCAACAAAATATTAGCCAGTAATCGTCTAGCCATCTGTTGTAAATCAACCAGCCCCTCCCGACTGAACTGGTAAATAATACGGCCTATCTGCTCATAATTAGCGTGGTTGTATTTTTTGTGGGCATAGAGCTCTAATATTTGGGCAAAATCTTCTGAATGAATACGCTCTTCATCACCAAGATAGATACCACGATCAAAGCGTTTAATCCCATAAGCCATGGTTTCGCTGGATAAAGCAATATCAGGTAAATGATCCAACTGTTCCAGCGGTATCAGTTGTATCTCAGGAATCGTTACACCTATGCTTTGCGCTAGCTTCATACCAGAGAATTCATTCTCTGGTACATTCCGGTGGAGTGTTGATGGCACTTTTATTATCCAGCTATCTGCGCCGACCTGTGCATTAATATTGAATCGTCCATCTCTGCGTAAGCTGGAAAATTTCATTTGCACACCGGCCAAAGAGAACTTTGTGTTCAATGCTCTTACATCAATTTGAACGGGTTCCACCGTTTCTGATTCTGGTAGCGCCCAAGCAGGAACATTTCCTGCAGTGATAGGTTTGATTTCCAATGCCCCTGGCAAATTCTGCCCTGTCCATGCAAGCAGAGGAAATTCATCATCGATATGCTTTTTTAACCCTGAAGAAAGCCATACCCTGAGAGCACCTTCTGGAAGCAAGTTTGAAAGCACAGGTGGTAAACGCTGTGAGTGTGAATGGGCTTTAGTTAGATAATCATCCTTTATTTTCTGAGTCAGTGTGAAAATAGGTCGTTCTGAGGATGGCATTTGAATATAATCAGGGTCAAATGAAAATAAGTTCCTCCCGCCAGAATAGTGCACCAGAACTCCGATTCGTTGCCCATGAAGAAACAGTTCAAGCGCTTCAGTAAATTCAGGAAAATGCTGTCGGTCAGCCATTTTAGTCCTCGATATCACCCAATAAATTCTTCCACGCAGATTCTCTTTCCTGCGTATCCGCTCTCACTAGACTGTCTGAACTATTTGGGCTTTCATGTTTTTGCACCAGTTTCAATTCCAGATCCAGCCCCTCAAGAATCCGGAGTAATGTGGATACCCTCAGATCGCTTCCAGACTCTGCTCTCTGGTACTGCTGTTGGGACATACCTATACGCATGCGCATATCTTTCTGCCCCATTCCTTTTAGTTTTCTATGATGCTGCAGAGCTTCAGCCAACTCTTTTTTGGTTTTCATCGTGCACCTAAAAACAACAGATATATTGTAAGATAGCATATTAACAACTAATTCATTGTTTATTGTCATTAATACAATCAATATGATGTTCTACATAATAAAAACATCATATTGATTGTATTTCGAAAATTATGAAGCGCTCTCTCAAGAACATCCACTATTCAGGCCTGTAAACTTTCTTTAAATAGCTGAACTGCTAATACCCCGCGGCGCCAGAATAGATGTCGCCTCAACATATAATATTAATGTAATAACGTATAACCAACAGAATCCCCTAAGATCCTAACCAATTCCGCTGTATATATTTCAGCAGCTTCCCTTTTTTCAGATAAACGATCGTCATGGTCATAATGCTTACTCTCAACACTGCCATCTTCACGACTTTGAAGTAGATAGCGTTGCTCTTTGGGTATTCTTAGCCGAATCAATATACTGGTTGCTGTGGTCCGAGTATCTTTCGCAGTCCATCTCTCAAGAGTGTTCTCTTTTTTCTCCAGAACTTGCTCAAGCCGCCACTTACTATAATTAGCCACTGCCACCCCCAGATTATCCGTTTTTATGATCACTCTACCGGTAATGCTAAATAGCCACTGGTGAGTACCTGAGATTTCACGAACTTCCTCTAACAACTCCAAGGCCAGTGACGACAATGGAATAATCCTTTTCTTAGGCGTTCCGTTCTTCCTTTCATATCAAGAAAAGTCAGCGTCTTGTTTTTAAAATCGATATCTTCCCATGTGCAGCGTAATATCTGTTGAGGTCGATTCCCATAACAAGCAAGGCACAGCCTGATCAATAACCCATACAGTGGACTTCTTGATGGTTTGCCCTTATCAATATCCCTCCACATAAGTCGAATCTCATCATCATTGAGCCTCCTATCCCGAATTCTCTCAAAATCAGCTTGTCTTGGTACTGCTGAAACCGGATTGAATTGAAGGTGAAATCTCAAGCCATGATCAACCTGCTGCCGAGGGTCATGGTCGGCTTTAAGCCCGTAATTAAACGCTGCGTGAAGATAACTCCTCACCCTATTGCTTGTTGTAGTGATGCCATTTTTAATCATCCTGCTTATAACAGAGACAATATCCCCTGGGGTGACCTCACTTGCTTTCTTGTTCGCCAGCAAAGGAAAAGGCTTCAAACAATAGGTTGCCAATAAATTGTGTGCTTTTTTTGATGCATCAGCATTTCTCCTTCTTAAACTAGCGACATATGCATCACACAATTCTTTCACTGAACCTTGTGTAGCTTCAATCTCAGCTTTTTGTTTTTCTGTCTGTTCTTTCTGCTTCCGTTCCTCTTCTTTAAGCGTTAAAAATATTTTAATATCTTGAGGGACAATCTCTTGCCTGAGTCTGGAATAGTCCAAAGCTTTATCTCGTAACTCCTGAAGAGAAAAACCTGATTTCTTTTCCCTGCCCGCTCGATAAGTTCCCAGTTTTATCAGAGATCGTTTTTTCTCATGTAAATAACAGTAATACCCAATCGTGGTAATACCTGAACATCGAAATAAAAGTGAACCCCGGCCTCGACCTAAAGATTCTCTTAAATCGCCTGACTGCAAATTTTTTATCTCACGATCACTTAAATTTCTCATAGATAGCCACGGCTATGTTCCCGTTAATAGTTGAAAGCACCAATGTTCCACTATTCGGCTGACGAATCGGTCAGTTGTTAACTCGATAGTTCCTGTTAAATCACGCCTCCAAGCCAGGTAATGCGGGAGATAGCGGGTAGCAACTCCATGGAACGCACCTCTAATCCAGCGCTTTAAATGGCTGTGATAGGTGTTAACATGCTGAATATGATAAATACCTTCCAGAACATGTTGACCTGCTGATGTCACCAGTTCTTTGAACTCAAATCCAAGTTTCTCCGCAAACTTTTCGTGTGCAAGGTGTGCATCTGCACAGACCGTTGCAGAAATCGATATGCGACCGTTCAAATGGCGACACAGTTCATCGGCACTCTCGTTTTTCAAAATGCCATCTACAGTGTGTCGTTTACGGTCACGAGCCACCATTACCGGGACTTTTCGGGCTTTATTCGGATCATTACCACGTTTACGTGAAGGTCTTGGAAGGTCATTTTTTTGTCCTTTGAAGGATTCCCGAAAAAAAGTTTCGTCAAGTTCGCAAAGCTCTTCTGCCTGATCATTATTTAGGCTCCTCGCTGTTTGCTATGGATTTTGTGCTGATATATGACCGATAATCCCCGACCCGGAAGCTCACAGGTTTAAGTAGTCATCCATGGATGGTAATCAGATATTTATGCTCGGCCTCGGCTTGCAGGCACCTTGGAAAATAGTTGATCAGCATCTCGATACAACAAAGAAACCCAATGAGTTGGTACTCAATGTAGGTGCTGAACGCGGTAGTCTCTATCCATGCCCCAAGTGCGGTAAAGCTTCTCAGGCTCATGACTTTAAAGTGCTTACCTGGCAGCACCTGAACTTCTTTCAGCACCATTGCTATATTAAAGCAAAAGTCCCCCGTACGCGCTGTGAGGAACACGGCATTCATCGTGTAAATGTTCCCTGGGCAAGAGAGAATAGTAAGTTCACTCTACTGTTTGAGCAGGCACTGCTAACGCTGGTGAGAGAGATGCCGGTGAAAGCCTGTGCCAAGCATGTTGGCGTGAATGACAAACGCATATGGCGAGTGATTAAACATTATGTCAAACAATCTCTTATGGTAATGGATCTATCAGAATTGAGTGCTATTGGGCTGGATGAAACAGCTTCAAAACGCGGTCACAACTACGTCACAGTGTTCATCGACATGAACCGGAATGACAAACCGGTAGTGTTCGCAACACCCGGCAAAGGTAAGGAAACCGTTAAGAATTTCAGAACCTTCCTCGAAGAGCATGGCGGGCAGGCAAGCAATGTGATGGAAGTGGTCTGTGACATGTCTCCAGCGTTTCTGTCAGCGACGAAAGAAGAGTTCCCAGAGGCCAATGTAACCGTTGACTGGTTTCACGTTGTTCAGCTATTCACTAAGGCTGTGGACGATGTTCGTAAAGCTGAGCGGAAGTTGAAAGACCATCCTAAAAGCCTACGCTGGGCAGCGTTGAAGAAAGCAGATGGCCCTCTCACTAAAAAGCAGATTGAAGCTCTTGTGGAGCTTGAGGCGAGCGACTTGAAGACTGGTATCGCCTGGAAGATCAAAGAGAAACTCCGCTGGATCAGAAAGGCAGAAACACCAAGAGCAGCACGATGGAGACTGACTCACTTTATAAAGTATGCGAAAGAAGCACTGGGCGACTGCGATATTCTAGAGCCTATTCGCAAAGCACTCAGCACAGTAGAAAGTCACGCAGATCGGATATTACAACGCTGGACGTCAACCTATACCAATGCTCGTATGGAGGGGCTAAACAGCCTGTTTCAAGCGGCAAGAAGTCGCGCCAGAGGTTATCGAAATACAGACACGTTTTTGATGATGATATTTATGATTGCCAGCCCTGTGGCAGATATTCTTAAATCCATATGAAACGGCGAAGAGCCATTATTTATCACTTCAAGGAAGCGATGCCGCCAGCGGAAGGCTGTTTTCAAATCAATATCATACTCATTGGCTGATGATCGTAAGGTCAGGGAATAAGTCATACCAGTCAAATAGGTATTCCACTTTTCTGGGTGTCTAAGTCTTGCCAGAGGCGTTCCACTGAAGGCATTAAAAGTTATGTTACAAGTCTTGCAGCGATAGCGCTGCCTCCCTCCTTGAGTACCCCAGAGACCGATATTCTGACTTGTGCATTTGGGACACTGTGGACTTTCTGAAAACTGGGTAAGTATGCTCATTTCCAAGTCGGAATCAGGGAGCTTATTTTTCAAACAAGATTCACTGCAATTTAGTGATGAATCAGTTTTTTCTGCTATTTCTCCGCTATCAATCCGGGTACTGAGAAGTGTACTGTTGAGAATATCCCGCTGCTCACTGGTTAATAATGAAATGGAATTAATAAAATTCTGGAAGAGTTCAGATTGCATAACATGCCCCTGAAACATAGAAGACATGGGAAGTTTAGCTTATTCAACTAGTAAGGGGACATAGCCGATAGCCACCCTTTCAGCCCTATTATTCTAGTGGACTTTTGGTGTACTTATTGGTGTACTTTTCTCGCATGCTAGAACCGGAATCAGTCGGAACTTGCTGGAACATAAAATTGTCTAAAGCCTTTACTACCAAAGGGCTAAGGCAGTGTTTTGGGGTTTTATAGAAAGCTATTGAAAACACCTAAGTCTCGATTCAAAATCCCCCGCTTTCACGAGCGTGGCGGTTCGAGTCCGCCCACCGGTACCAAATACGACAAAGCCTGAATGGTTAATGACCACTTCGGTTTTTTTGTATTTACAGTTTTGATGATGGTCACAGTGTCCGCAAAAAGAGCACTTGTAGATTATTCTTAGTGTCATTAATGAATCAAATCACGTCACCTTTACCTCATTCAACGATCCAGCGCTCTCACACCCCCCATTTTACGACATCATATATGTATCTATTAAATTGCATATTCCAGATTCATTTCCCCCCGAGCAAGCCATGTCTAAGCATAGCCAAGAAATGATCGTAGCTGCTGATGAACTTCTTCGTCAGTTTGCACAAACAGCAGAGGATGACCTCTCTGCCATTCTTACTACGCAAGACCTGGATGAATTTCAGAAAAAAATCACCAAAAGAAAGCGCAAATATCCAGCGTGCAAAACCCTTTCGCTCTTCATGAAGCAAGTGACCAGCGAAACAAAATCCTGTCGCAGTGCTTTGATTGACGATGCCAGAGATCAGATAGCCCTTGGCAAAAAGAAAAATGAAACGACAACAGGCCCCTACTGCCAAGCTCGGCAAAGGCTCTTGGAAGATGCTATAAAATCACTCCTTCATCGCTCAGGCAGCAACCTTGATAAGGCGACTCACAACGCTTACTTGTGGCATGACAGGCGTGTAGTTCTGGCAGATGGCTCAAAGATATCCATGCCAGATACCGAAGAAAATCAGGCTGAGTACCCTCAACCCAAATCACAAAAAAAAAGCTGGGCTTTCCTCAATTAAGAATTATGGTTCTGATTGCGCTGGGCAGTGGTGCTCTGCTGGACTCTGCGGTAGCAGCCTGTAAAGGGAAAGGAACGGGTGAGCAGGCATTATTGAGACAGATGCTCTCAAGTCTTGATGCAGGCGATATATTGTTGGCTGACGCGAACTTTGAAAACTACTTTCTCCTTGTGCAGTTGCTTGAAGCAGGCATTGATGCTGTGTTCGAAAAGAACGGCTCCCGCAACATCGATTTTCGGCAGTGTCAGGAAAAGCTGGGCAAACGGGATGGTTTATTTCGACTGGAACGACCAAGGCGCCCGAACTGGATGACCCAGGAGCTTTACGATCAAATGCCAGAGGAGTTAGTCATCAGAGCGGTTGGAAACAAGAAACGAATTATCATCACTACCCTGACAGATGCACAAACTTATCCCAAAAAAGAGATTATTAAGCTCTATGTGGAGCGCTGGCATGTAGAGCTTGATTTCAGATCCATTAAAACCATGATGAAAATGGATATTCTGCGCTGTGAAAGTCCTGCCATGGTACGTAAGGAGATCGACGTCCACTTGCTGGTATACAACATGATACGGGCTTTAATGGCAAAAGCGGCAGAAGAAATTGGACATACTCCCAGAGAGGTGAGCTTCAAAGCTGCCTATGACACGTTGAAGAGTTTTCACATTTTGCTGTTGCAGGCGGCGGAAGGGATTATTGATAACTTGCTGAATCACATGGCTGATATTATTGGCGAGCATAGAGTGGGCAATCGTCCTGGACGTCGAGAGGCGAGGGCAAACAAGAGGCGGCCTAAACCGACACGCAGGCTACAACATACAAGGAAACAAGCCCGCAGGCTCAAGGAGTATCAGAAGTGATCTGTGCTTAAGTTAGCGCCATTGTCATATATGTATCTATTAAATTGCATATTCCGATAACCACTGGTTTTATCGACACTCTGGTTCCGATCAGTATGGTGCTGATAGAGGCCGGTACACTAATCCATATGCCGGAGATATTTAACCTGCTTAACAACCAGAATTGTAATGAACTAAAGGGGGGAGGGACAATGGCACCCTCAATAATTGGCAAAAGCAATGGTTCGCCTGGTTATATTGGCAGTAGCCCGGTCACCGTTCAGCGGGCTGATTCTTACTGGCCTCATAGGTAGCTGGTCATTTATGCAATAGATTTGTCAGTCATACTGTACACACTGTTAGACCATTCTTTCTTGCCTCAATCCATAATCATCAGAATCTATCACTTTTCGGGGCAGGAAAAGAAGAATGAAAATACCACCAGCCAATGCATGTAATACTAATGGCGTTGAGACAACCTCTCAACCAGATGCAATTCCAGGAGAAAAAGCATTGCCTGCCATGCTATCTCCCAAGAAAAAAATGCCCAAGCTGTTTGCTTATCCCGGACTCCCCCCATCTTCTTTCAGTTCAATATCAAAAAGAACTATTTCCAAAGGAGCTAGCCAGACACAGAGGGGCGCCGACACTACCATACCCTATCTGACATTGATATCTGCAAACGAAACAGGTGTAGCCAGTGCCACGCCAGTCATGCCTCAACTTCAACGCATGCATCCAAATAATGAATCCACCGAAAAGTGCACGTCAGCACCGATGGATGTTGATCCATTAAAATCTACTTTTCAAATAACCTTGCTAGAGGATCAATCCAATTCAGCGATGGAGAGCTACCTAGGCAGCTCTTGCAGCCCTCAATCGGCTAGCTCACAATCAACTTCTTCGCCATTATCTTCTTCTCAATCTGAATGCTCTGAGTCCATGGAAATAACGGAATCTGCGGGTGCTTCATCTGCACAAGAATGTGAAGAAACAACAATCACCAGAGCGTCCCTCATTAATGATCTATTTATAGAGTCCCGAAAAAAACGGTGGAAGTTGGACAAAAAAACATTCGCCTCCGGATTATCGATTCCTGAAACAAAATTCAAAAAACTAAGAATAAAGTTTATTGGCAAGAATAATAGTGATCCACATCTTACAGAAGAAGAGATATATGAAATACTCGGAAATAAGTTGAACTGTAATAGCACCGAATTATTGAGAGTCAAGAAAAAATTAATGGCTAAGATCAACTCTGCTCCAAAAACCACAAAAAAATCATCCGAAAAATTAAACGCCTCAGGCAAAGCCAGAACCTCCCCCTCACTTTCACCTTCAAAAGATAAGGCAACGCAATCCGTTAAAAAATCAACGAAAAAACCTTTAAAATCCTATCATGCCGAAATAAGAACAGCTGTTGCCCGAAAACACCTCTCTGACGAGGAAGCCAAATTTCTCGCAGTAAAACATGGTAAAACTGTGGAGCAAGTCAGAGCATCCTATAAAGGCAGAGATAATTATCTTACTTTGCAAATTTTCATGTAGATAAGGAGTCAATGACTGAAAAGACCGCTATTTTTGCCAGACAGAATTCCCATGATTTGGGGGGATCGGCACTCCCTCCTCATGGCTCTTTGAAACCCGGAAACAATAACAGAGTAACGTTTCTGAAATTCGAGATTCCCTCCTGCCATTCACCAAAACATCTTTACTTTGACCTTTATCTCCCTTTGTCCGTGACCGGACGGACGGTTTTTTCGGACAATAATCGGACATTCATTCAAAAACTAAAAATTAAACTCATTAATATTCAATGAGTTAACTGCATTGATTTTCTGGCACCATTCCTGCTCTGTATTGTTTATTCAAAATAACAATGGCGTACAACATGATTCAGGACATACAGGGGCAGGACGAAACGGTTGAGCAAACAAAATCCAGAGCATGGTTAAAACCACTGGGCGCCACTTTAGTCATCGGCACATTGATCTGGCGCTGTTTGATTGAATGTTTTGCACCCAACCAAAACACCAGTAGTAAAAACTATTTTCGGTTGCTGCTGAGCACAGACTCAATGCCACTGTGAAGTAAAAAAGCAGAGTCTTTGAAAAATATGGCTCACTGCACGGAACAGAAGGCTCTGAATTCTATGCTGGCGTGGCACAGGGAATAACCACTGAATCCACCTGCCAGATTTACTGAACCTGAAAACAGCATACTGCTCGCTCTGGCATTGCACGAATGAAAAAATACAGCACTTTCACGCCAGCCTGGACGAACTATTTTCTTTCAATTTGCACGACATTTTCAAAGATTGAAAAAAAGCACGTATTGCCCAGAGGGTTTAGACGATCACGGGATTATGGTTTTTTACACAGCAATGCAAAAAAGACATTATCGCTGGTTCAATTGATACTGAACGTAACGGTCAAAACTCTGGAACCGGTCATTCGCCCGGTATACCAATGCCGACAATGTGGAGAACCCATGAAACACATTGCCTTCCGTTTTATGAAACTCACCTGAAGCTCTGACACAGAAGCAAACACCACCACCATTCAATTCAATTCAATTCAATTCAATTCAACTCAACTCAACTCAACTCAACTCAACTCAACTCAAATGTGGAGAACGCAAGCTCAGATAGACAGCGTAACAAGACACAGGACTATTAAAACGCAATGGTCGGATGTCTCACATCCTGCAAAAAGAGAGTTCACCAGGCACTCTCGAATTCAATGCCCGAATTCAATACCTGCCAGAAAGTAAGCGCGAATTAAACCCACGTCCTACCGCATTAACCTCGGATAGGAAATCATAAGCTTCTCAATACTGAGGAGGCAATGATGAAAGCACCTAATGATTTAACGAAGCAATGGCAACAACGACTTCAAAGGCTATGTTCCCGTCAATAGTTGGGAGCACTAAAGTCCTATAAAAACTTTATTTTCCTGCTCCACATATGGCTATTCATGAGATAGGAAGGTATCCCAGAACAAATCGCTGTTCTTTGGGCAATAAACAAATGCAATATACAAGATTTAGTCATATCTCTACTTTATAAGGCACGTCTGTAGCCCTGTAAACATAGGGAGTAAGCAATACAACTATTGGCGGGAACATAGCCGACTTCAAACCTGGCGTGACTCTGGCTTAAGTCAGAAAGAGTGGTGTACTCAACACGACATCAAGCAGCCTCAATTCTGGTACTGGAAGAAAAAGCTGGGTGTCTCTCAACATTCAAGTCCATTAAAAAACGGCTTTGTACCGGTTACCCCAGGGCGATCTCATTTGGCACTAACTTTCTCTGTTTGGCTAATTATTCAGCACACAAAAGTACCAAAATAAGCCTAATTTCCTGTACTTCTCAAAAATTCAGTTTTTAAAGCTAGCTTTTTGAATATGCAACAGGATTGGTGTTTGTCAAATGAGATCGCCCTGCCGGTTACCCTGTCTCAGGAAACTCGACTTTCACCAGAACTAACCGTCGCATTACCCAACGGGTTAACGGTATCCGGCATTGATCAGAATAATCTCTCGCTCGCCGGGCAACTGATCGAGTTGCTGAAATGACCGCCATCATGCGTCCATCAGTGACGCTTACCGATGTGTACCTCTATCGTGATCCTGTTGATTTTCGGAAGTCGTTCAAAGGGCTGGCCGTACTGGTTGAACAAGAACTGGGTCATAACCCTTTTAGCGGATATTTGTATGTTTTTACCAACCGCCAGCGCAATAAAATCACGTGCTTGTTCTGGGAAGATAATGGATTTGTGCTGTACTACAAAAGTTTGGCGGAAGACAAATTCAAGTGGCCCAAAAAATCAGACGACCTGGTAACACTGACGGGGCAGCAGCTGAACTGGCTATTGGATGGATACGACATCAGTCTTATGAAACCCCATAAAAAACGTCATTACGACAGCTGTTTTTAGGCGCATTTTGTCCCCTGTTTTGTTAAAATAACGGCTATGAAATTATTGACTGACCCCCTTATTCTTCAGCCGGATCGCGCCTTGGATTTGTCCGTTGATAGCGCTGAAACTCCGGACAGTGTTGACTCCCTGCTTCAGGTTATCAATGCTCAGGAGAGTGTCATTGATAAAAAGTCGGTTGTTATTGCTGAACAAAAAAAACGTATTGGAATTCTGGAAGAGTAACTTCGCCTGGAACGTGCCCGCCTGGAACGTGCCCGCCTGTACGGTCGCAGTACGGAAAAGAGTAACCAGGGCGAAATGTTCAATGAGGCAGAGCTGGCTGAGCGCGACGATGAACAGCCTGAGCCTGAAACGAAAAAAAACAACAAGACAAACAAAGGCCGAAAGCCGTTATCAAAAACAATTCCTCGCCATCAGGTGCATATTGATCTGAGTGATGACGAAAAAGAAGGTGCCATCAACACCTTCTACACCAAAGTCAAAGAAGAACTTGATATTATTCCTGCCAAAGTGCGTGTACTGAAATATCTTCAGCAAAAAGCGGTGTTCATCGAGCAAGACGAACACCAGCAAGATAAGCGTGCTATTAAAGCAGCAAAACTTCCCAAGCATCCTATTCCAAAATCAGCCGTCAGTGTTCGTATGCTGGCGTACATTATTGTTGCCAAATATTGTGATGCCCTGCCACTGTACCGACAGGAGAAAATACTGGCTCGTTATGGCGGTTCTATCACCCGAACGACCATGGCTAACTGGTTAATCCGGTTATCATTGCAGCTTCAACCACTCATCAATCTGATGATGGATCACCAGAGAGAAGGGACTGTCATCAATGCGGATGAAATGACGGTTCAAGTGCTCAAGGAAACGGAGAAATCAATCAACTCCGACAAGTACATGTGGGTCACCCTGGGCGGCCCGCCCGGCCAATCATCGGTTCTGTTTCACTACGATCCTTCCCGAAGCAAGGCGGTTCCTCTGCGCCTGTTTGAAGGGTTCAGTGGTTACCTGCAAACCGATGGTTACGCCAGCTATGCCGCTGTGTGTAAACAGGAAGGCATCACTCAGCTCGGGTGCTTTGATCATGTCCGCCGTAAATTCACTGATGCAAAAAAAGGCGAAGCCAAGCCAGGTAAAAAGCTGCAAAACAATAAAGTCAGCAAGGCCGATGTTGCTTTGGGCAAGATACGCAAGTTGTACGTCATAGAAGACGAGATCAAAAGCCTGACTGCCCGGGAAAAGCAATATCAACGACAGCAACGGAGTAAACCGTTGCTGGATGACCTGCATGGCTGGCTTGAGATAAACGTCACTCGCTTAATGCCGGGCAGTTTAACCCATACCGCCATGAACTACGCTCTGAATCAATGGCCTAAACTAGTCGTGTATTGTGAAGATGGCCACCTGAACATCAGTAATGCCGCAGCCGAAAATGCCATCCGCCCCTTCACTGTTGGCCGGAAGAACTGGCTCTTTGCCGATACACCCAAAGGAGCAAGAGCGAGTGCGATGTATTACAGCCTGATCGAAAGTGCAAAAGCCAATGGTTTAGAGCCCTTCAACTACCTGAGTCACATTTTGAAAGAACTGCCTTACGCCGACACCGTTGAGAAACTGGAAGAGCTTCTACCCTGGACAGAGAAGGCCGCTGGGGTGATTTCTAAAGTACATAAATAACAGGAATGGGGCAATTACGCGGATTTATTGGCGGTTACGCCAGAAAAGCAATCTTCAATAGACCACCCTCACCAGAAATCAACCCGGGCTTGTGCAACAACCGGATAAGATTGCGGCTGGGCGCAATCTATCCTTATTCGTTATGTTGCGGCTCGCGGCACAAAGCTGATTTTAACTTTATAGCCAATGGCTTTTGCATAGTCTTCGATAGTTGAAAGCTTTGGAGACGCTTTTGAGTTTACATTCTCCAGGCGAGTGATATTACTTTTTTGTGTATGTAGTATTTCAGCAAGATCTTCTTGTGTAAGTCCTGCTTCTTTACGCAAGGCAATGAGCTGCCTGCGAAGTTCATATGCAAGCTCTAGTTCTTCGTACTCAGCTCTAACCTTTGGATTCTCAAGAGCTTTCTTTTTGAAATCAGAAAATGTTGGTCTTTTCATTTTTTGACCTCCTTTAGTCGTTTTTTGGCAAGATCGAGTTCTTTCTTGGGTGTTTTCTGAGTTTTTTTGATGAAAGAGTTAAGAATAATAACTTCGTTACCTTTCACCAGACAGAACAGAGAACGACCTATACCCGGGTGTAATTAAAAGTGTTCCATCTACCCATTATCCTGCTTGCTGCCAGTACTGATCCCTGTCCCCGTTAGAACGCAATGTTCTTAAGCAAAGCATTGCTCCTGCGATGGAAGGCTTCCACCAAGCACCCGGTATTTTTAGTCGCATCTGCACTACTGCACTGTTAGAACTTTCTATTTCGCCAGAGCCAATGGGAAGATTGGCTGCTTCTGCTGCAGCATATTCGAATTGCCCTGGACGGTTTCGGATGTATCGGTGACACTCCTCTGGTTTATTGGCTGCTTTGCCTTTCTTTCCGTTTCTATGCGGATCAAGCTCTGCCATGACGGCATTAACATTGCCAGATTTCATGCGTTCCTGCTGGATATGCCGCCACTGTACACGTGTTTCCTTGTTAAACCCGACACACTCTTCTGCTGCATCAGCGAAGTGCTCAGAGAGATGATAATAGTCAACGAGGAAACTTCCTTGCTCTCCAAACACTCTCTTTGTCTGGTTGGCAATCCAGGTGGCTCCATCGCTCACGCAATGGATAGAGGATTGCCGGTTGAGCCCCTGCTCTATTGCACAACTCAACCACTGGTCACCTGCTTCATCCGGCCCTCCCATTGTGGCCTGATGACGTTTATCTGAACTACCCAGCTTATAGACCTGGCAAAGTTTAGCCTCCTGCCATTCAGTTTTACGTGCTTTGCGTTTGTCACCTTCTGCCTCTTCATCAAAGAGGACAACAGGAATCATGCTTCCATCCATTTCTCCTATGAACTGGGCAGCTTCACCGAGGCAGTCCTGACGATTTTGTGATGCACTGATGGAATCATTTTGCATACAGCTTGCGTGCTCAAGAGTTATGGCTCGAATAGAAGGCTCAGGCACATCAATACCATAATGTTCATGTATTTTTTTTGCAGCTGCCTGAAAAGAACTATCTGCACCAAAGTCTACAATTTTACGTTGAATTGTGCGGGAGTAGTCGCGACAGTGAATATGAGCGGCATGACTGAAAGGTCTGACCCGATGCTTGTCTACCGTCTGGCAGCGTTCAAGAACTTCTATTTTCCCATAGGTGCTCAGCCAATAAGTGTTTTTTTTGAGTTTTAGCTCCGGGGTGCTTCAGGCAAGCCTCGCCAAATTTTTGATCTTCCTTGTAGGTACCCCAGCCAGTAAGCAGTTCATTGCCCATTTCACGCAGGTGGGCAATGACGGCTTCTTCAGCATCATCAGCACGATCCAGGAGACCTGACTCGGCTTCAACAATATCCAGAAGTGCAGAAACTCTAAGCTCAAGCTCGGGGTGGGCTGCAAGTCTATCAGCAAGAGAAATAGGTGAGGGCATAATACTAACTAGTACTGCGTTTTTCTGAATTTGAAACTGAGGAACGTCTGACCGACCAGATAATTTCTATTTATCCAATTCAGAGACGATATTCATATTCAAACACTTGATATTGTAGATTTTTACGATAGATATGATATTTGGCACATACCCCACCATTAGCCAGCTTTCAATGAAGAAACTGAACGACGGTTTGTTGTTTACTGCCTCAATCAATGAGGCTTTTCATTATCCAGTGCAAGCGGGTTCTGGCAACACAGGATAAAGCTTTTTCAGCTTAGTTCGCGCATTCTCTGTGGTGAAACGCCACTCCATCGCAGATTTACAAGCATTGCGCTCTGCCTCCCAAGCTTCCACTTCACGGCGAAGCGTATCCTGATCCGGTATACGACAGTTCAAACATTGGCGACTCAGTATGCTCAACTCTATTTCAGCCATATCCAGCCAGCTGCCGTGTTTTGGCGTGTAGTGAAACTCAAGTTTGTTCGCAATTCGGTGCGCCTCTTCAGGGCTAAAGGCTTTATAAAGGGACGCCGCTGTATGGGTGTTCAGGTTGTCCTGTACCAGTACAATTTTATCCGCCTCTTTGTAACGACCGTCCACTAACTCTTTGACCTGATGCGCCCAGTCTACAGCCGTTCTGCGATCAGTGATCTCAACATGTCGCCAGCCTGCCAGGGGCTCGAATATCATGAAGATATTACTGACGCCATTGCGGTCATACTCCGTGTCATAGCGCTCGGGCTTACCAGGCTCTATAGCGATAGGTTTACGTACCTCAATGATTAACTGTTTATTGCTTTCGTCGAGACAAACCAAGGGACGCTTGGGGTCATAAGGTTGTTGGTAAAGATCCAGAACCTCCTCCATAGCACTGACAAAATGGGCACTTTCCTCTTCAGGGATACACCATTCTTTCTTCAGCCAAGGTTTAAGTTCGTTTTTTTTTAACTCGGCATGAACGGTGCTTCTGGAGATTTCGTCAACATACTGTAGCTCAACCATTTTGTCTCGTAGTAAGTTCAGCGTCCAACGACACCGACCTTCCGGTGGAGGCGAGCAGGCAATGGCGATAAGGTGAGCTTGTCCTTCACCGTCCAGTTTGCGCTTGTGACTATTACCAGCATGCTTGCCATTAATGGCTACTTCCAAGCCTTCTTCAACGAGGCGCTGACGAAGGCGGCAGATAGTAACCACCCTGACACAGAAAGCTTTGGCTACCTGTTGGTGAGTCAGGGGAGATTGGTTTTCATCAATGGCTAAAAGAATTCCAGCTCGACGTTTCTTGTGCTGAGCAACTCTGGGTTTATCCCGCTTGATCAGGGTTTCAAGCATTACCCGCTCATCATCAGTCAATCGGACATGATATTTGATTAGCATCGTAACTCCGTCGTTTGTTTCAATGGAGTTATCAGGATGAGCTATTTTACGAAAATATCATTTCGAGCCGAATGGAGTACTAGGGTTGAGAAATACTCTTACATTATCGTTCATATTGAGGTTTTGTGGGCAGAAAAACTTCTAATGAACACTTTTAATTACACCCATTCGGCTGTAGAGTCAGATATCAATGCATTGGAAGTCCATGGTCTTGATAAATGTCCGGACGAAGGGCTGATCGGCTTTAAACGATATGTAGCTCTTGCTGTTTTGGGGAGCAACTTGCATAGATTGGGCAAGCTCTTGCAAGAGCAAGACCGGAAAAAGTTGCGACTCGCAGGCTGAAATACGGAAGTGAGTTCAATTTTACAAAAATCACGGCAGCGTGAGGATGCCACTTAATCAAAAAAGACAAATTCTAAGGGAATTTCTCTGGATTTGTTGAAAAATTAACCTTCAAAAACGAGCTGGTTGATTTTCAATCAATTACGGCAAGGGTGAAGGTCATCATGCGTTAAGTTTTAAGGGTTTTCGGACAGGCACTAAATAACAGGAATGGAGCAATTACGCGGATTTATTGGCGGTTACTGTGCAAGTTTACCACGCAGCGCTTGCCAACCCTTCAATTTAAGATCTATATCTTTATATAGTTGACTACTGTTTTCTAGGAGCCTCTGCCTAATTCTAATATGGCTATTAATATATTGACCGAGTTCTTGCTCACATATTCCAATAGTGATCAATGTGCGTTTGATACTGATAATATGACTGGAAAGCCATTGCAGGTCTGTCTCGATCAGAGTCAGCATATCTTTTACATATAAAACCATTTCAGCAGAAGCATCCTGAGGCATAGGGTCAAATTGCAATACAAGACATTCAACACTGGTCATTAATTCATTCAAAGGAATGATAGACTTGTTAATTTCAGCGAAAAACGTTTCAACGTTTTGATAATATTTTTTCTGTTCATACAAAGGTGTTGGTGTAATTTTATGTTCTCTAAGTTTGACTAACTTAGCTTTGATAGGTGATTCCGGAGAAATATCAGCCATTATTTCTCGTACCACCTGGATATTAACGTGTTTTACCTGTTCTTCAACTTCATTCAATTTTCGTTTAAGTACTCTAAGTTGAGACATTGGTGTACGAAGCTGTTGTCCCTCCATTAATATCTGTTCACAGTAACTTTTTACCAGGAGCGCATTATCAGTAGTGCTGCTAATAGCAATATGTAAATGGTCCAGAGCCTCCTGAAGGTTATCTGATTGATAGGATTGATGCACGAGAAGCATCTCATCCTCCCACTTTGACAGCGAAGAAGGTTCAGGTATATCATTTTTTTTTACTTCTTTACTTGCTGTCTGTTCGGCCACAGCGGTCTGATCGACCACTGTTGTCTGGAAACTTTGACTGGTCAATTTCAGTACTATATCGAGCCTCCTTCGATCGATTCTCTTCTGCTCAATTTGTTCAAAATCTTCTCTTACCAACTCGTCGGCTGTCCTGTCAGCAACTTCCCTATCACTGTCAAATATATCTTTTATTAGTCGTTTTGCTATGTATAGCTGCTCAGTGCAATGAGCAAATGCAGCTGCTTCTGCTTCTGCTTCTGCTTCTGTTTCAGCTTCAGCTTCAGCTTCAGGGGGATTCCTAAATGAAAGAAGAAGATAATCGACTGTTTCTATAAAATCCTCAAAGAGACTCATGGCCTGCTGATGGGGTTTATCTCTGTATTCTGGTGCAAGTTTCAGAACAATACCTATACATCCCAGAAATACCCGATTACAGGTATCCGCCAAAGCTGGATTACTGTGCACCAGTACAGAAAGGTCCTGACCAAGGCTTCCGCACTTCGTCAAATAGTCAAGCGCTGTTGATGCATCCTGAAAATATTGTTCCTGAATGCATGTTTCGATGCTGATTAGCAAGCTTTCAACAGCATTCAGACGGTATTGAGGCTCTAATGAAAACGCGGAAGTATTCAGTATAAAATGTTGCCAGTAACCAAGACTCAGGATACCAACTATTGTTTTTACCAGTGCTGGCTCCGATGGTCTCAAAGGGGGAAATGCACGAGCTATGTATTCTGCCATTTTTGTTTCAACTCGTCCTTGAATATTCTGACTGGATATTTTCAGGACAACTGAAGGCGCAGTCTGACTTGTAAGAGTCATCATTAGACCGCAGACTGCAGCCAGTACGGGGCGAAAGTCAGACTTCACGAACAGCGACTGGTACTTGGGGTTAAGGCATAGTAAATCCAGCTTAAGAACCGCTTTCAGGGTTTCAAAAAAATAAAAGGGGGTTGGTATGCAGCCTGGCTTACCTTCAGCCATTGCCTTCTGCGCATTAAGCAATGTCTGGTAGTAGCTGGAAAATAGCTGGTAAGTCGCTTCAAACACAGGGGAAGCAATTGCTGTTAACAGATCATCTGGTTGAACTCCTGAAGGGCGGTGAAGTACCTCTCTGAGTTTTTCTTGATGAATCTTACTGCTTAGCTGATTGTAAACTGATTTTAGTTGGAACAGGCTGTATGACACCATAACGTAGATTGTATCATAAGTACTATGAGCCCTGCTCCAAGTGAAGCGCTCGAAGAGGTCAATGATACCCATTAGTCGTGTAAGAGACTCTTCATATTTGAGAAGAGTGCTTTTATTTGATGATTCATGAATACCTCTTGAATCTCGTAACCGCCACCCTTTGTTGCCACTTGCATATGCACGTCCTGGAACTTCGTCGACTGCTGAAGCTTCAGCCTGCTTTGACTGGGTGGATACTTTTGGGGGTTCACCCGATTTTTTCTTTCTTTTTTTTTCACTCTTAGAATGTTCGACGGGAGTTTCTTTAACGTAATGGGTCAGTTGCTCCAGCAGCACTATTGTATGATCTATGTCGTATTCATTAATCAGTCGATCCAGTAACCTCAGAGTACCCGGAGGGATAATACGCATCATCTGATTCCAGGCTTCAGGTGTGTCACTGTTTGTGGCTCGAAGTCCTTCCCCAAACACTTCCGGATACAACTCGACAATCACCTTGTCAGAATACAAACCGATAATCCGTATCAATTGCTCACGGGGAATTAGATGGTGCCGCCCATCAGCATCAATAAATGCATAGACATCCCCTTCTTGCTCTGAAGTAAACCGATAAGCAACCGAGTGCTTGCCCAGTAAAAGTAACAGCAGTGTCAGTAACGGGTCATCAGAATATGATACTGATTGAGACAGGTTGCTGGTTATTGAGCTGATAATCTGGTTATTATTTTCCAACTGCCCTACCAGTAGGGGGCCTGTGATAAAAAAATCTATTTCAGGCCCCGTTCTATTGATAGTCGCGATAACAGCGTTCTTTTCTTCCTGAAATACCAGGAGACTGTTCTCACTGTTCTGCCACATGAGGATAGGCGGGTTCTGTACAATGCGCCGGTCATCAGGCTCTCTATGAGGTAAAGAAATGAATATCTGTTTTGGAACAAGTTCATGGTCAGTCAGTAATTTGTATTCTTGCTGTGAAACAGTCTCTTCAACGGATAGATAGTCCTGCTGACTACTCAATGATGAGGTGGATATTTCAGAAGAAGGAAAAGACCAGGATACTCTCGAATCGTAACCAGTGTCCGGAACGAACGGCATTGATAGCATTTCCAGAGAGAGTGTAGATTGACAATGGAAAAGTAATATCAGTGCAGTAAATGCTGATAATAAACGGTGGTATGTCGGGTGGGAGCTGAGACGTACCATACACAATAAACTTAGCTATAAGGTGTTGCAGCAAGGTTAGGTTAGATGAAAAGTTCAGATTTATCTTGAAGACAATGGCACTGACTTAAGGAATCCAACCCAGAAATAACAAGGCTTGCCCAAGAAGAAAATCGACTATATATAAATGTCGTATATATTTCCTCTCCCCGAGCAAGCCATGACCAAGTTTAGCCTAAAATACTTCAACCTTGCTGCCGATCTCCTTAAACAGTACGCACAGACAGGTGACGACAATCTTTCCAGCGTGCTTATACCATTGCCGGTTTCTAATATGCGTTATGAGCATGGCTTTTCAGGCTCAGAGACAAGGCGGAGTGACGAGTCATAGCCGTAGCTATGGCGAGGAACTCCAACGCAGGATCTGAGCCTGAAAAGGCAGCGCAATAGCATAATTAGAATTCGGAAATGGTATTACTCAGGATAATCTTGAAAATTTCCAGTATCAGTACACTGGCAGTAGAGTTAGAAACTATCCACCATTGAAAACCCTCAGTCTGTTTATGCAGCAGGTTGTAGGCGAAAATAAGTCCTGTCGAAATACCCTGATCTCTGACGCCAGAGATCAAATTGCTATGGGGAAGAAAGCTGATTTCTGTCTGTGTTGGGCAGTGGCGTAACCCTGTCGTACGCAGTGCCCCCCCTGTAAAGGCAAAAATACGGTGCAAATTGCTTCGGAACATATCGTGGGCGATCGACCGGGGCGAAAAGAACCAAGAGCAATTAAAAGACGACCAAAACCTCATAAAAGACTTCAACACCCAAGGGCACAGACTCGTAGACTCTTGGAATATCAAGGTAAGAAGGCTTAAGTCAGTGCCATTGAACTATATTCTATTACTGACTGGCATTTTTCAGGTGGAATGCTCATGGCCTGTCATAAGATGCAAATTATGCTGACTATTCTGTCCATCCTCATATTTTTTGAACTCAGGGCTGATGTCAGTGTTGATGCACTCTTTCCAACGGTAGGTGTCAATCACCAGGCCCAGATCACGGGGGCTTCCCTGATTAACCCAATAACTCTCGGCGTTTTGCCTGGTCTCCTTCCTTTGTTATCTGGGTGGCCGTTTCTGGGCCAAAACGCTCCACTTTCAAACGAGAGGCATACACTTAACGAGCTGCCAGCCAATGTTATATCCGATTTTGGGACTCTGAGTCAGTATCTGATACCCGATGACATAGATCTTGATCAACGGTACTTGTCAGGGTTGAAGCTGGAACAACTGAACCAAAAAGAGCAACGGCAGCTTTTTGAAAGTACAGAACCGGATTCAATGAAGCCGATCAAAATTTATCTGACAATGCTTTCCGGTCAGATTCGAGCCATGTTCATTCAGCCTGAGAGTTCAGATACTCACATCAATAAACGGCTGAGTGCTTTTCTGGACAGTTTGTTGCGGCTATTTATACCCCTGTTATGGCTTGATTCCATTAGAGAACTATCGGAAGTGCCTGCCCCTCAGTCAACACTTCTGGCGGCCTCTGGTGGAAGTGGTGACGATGACGACAACGGTGCCCATCGTGTCAAGTTCTTTTATGGTGTTTCCGGTAGTCCATCCAAGTTTCACCCGCAGCCATATCCAGGCCCACTCGAGCAAGTAATCTGGAAAAAACTCAGATTGCTCGAAGGCATCTGGAAACGTTTGCAGCAAGCCATTGCTAACGGCAACAGAAACCTGGCTCTTATACTCCGGGATCGATTGATAGTGATTTATGCTGACATGGATGATCTTGCATCTCTTCTTTCACTGGAAATTCTGACCGGTAGTAGCCAGCTTGAGTCGGCAAGGAATATTCAAATCTTCACTGAAGCACAACAGCTCATGGAATGGATCAATTCATTGGATTCCGCCACAGCCCCCCAATTTCCAAATAATCAAATCGCTACGAAGCAATCACCTACCAGCAAAGAAGATAAAACAGGCCCACACCCGAGTGAAGCGTCAGGAAAAGCAGCAAGTCAGCCCACCCCCGATAGTAACCATAAAAAAAGGCTGTACAGAACAGATGAGGGTAGTAAAGACCAGGGTGGGGATAAAGAACAGGAAACAGTGGCGGACGATTCAGGTTCGTCAATGACTCACTCTAAAAATCACGAAAGCTGTCCTTTGTGTGAAACTGAGATTTGCTTAGAGTGTGACTGCCAAAGCTGTCAGGATTCGCACATCAGAGATAGAGCAACACGAACAACATTTTTGGCGGCCAATACTCCTGCCCCCCCTAATAAAAAAAATGAAATCGTGGTGACTGTGTCTGCTCTGGTTACTGGTGCTCACTCACATGAAGAGCTCCCCCATGATGGGGTTACAACTATCACTCAAACTTCTAAAATCCTTAAAACCAGTGAGGCAGCTAAATCCGACAGTGCTCTTTCGAAATCGACAAAAAAGGCAGTTAAATCCATAAAAAGCAGGATAAGAAGCGCCTTTGAGCTTGGTAATCATTCTGAAGAATTTTTCCACCGTTTGAGTCGATCAGACCCTGATTTTAACACAGTCGGGAGTTTTGAATCAGCCTGGAGTAAAGCTGATAAAAAAGAGTTTCTTACGTTGAAAAACATTTTTAGGACCCTGGTGTTTTTTGAAGAATCAGGGTTGATCAATGAACTGCTTCCTCTTTTAAATCTTGATAATGAATCCATTATTCATTTCAACCTCTGGGCCATGTGTCCAGATGGTGAGCCACCTGACCTTTTCTTTGATGAAAGCATCGATGACAGCATTGATGACAGCATCGGGAATGATTCTGAGCAGCTCTCGACATCCTCTACGGAACAAGATGTTATGCCTACGAAGCAAGCCTTTCCGCCTTTGCTCTCGGTAGATGAACTCAGGGAAAGAGAAACAGCCCCTGATGCAAGGCCTTCAGCCCACTTTACACTGCCTCCAGCAAGGAAGTTTGTACATCCCGCAATAAAGCTGCTTAAAGAAAAAAAAACAGAGAAAGCAGAAGCCAGTTTCAGATCTGAATATGAAGTGGATGAGCAAAGTGAAAGGGATAGAGCGCATAGCGCGATCTCGCTGATTGCATTCTATTTTCCCGAAATCGATGACACGACCTCCGCACAAGACTTATATTCTGACTTAAGCTACAAGCTGTTTTGTGAAAAAGGAGAGAATGCTCGTGCTACAGAAATGGATCTGTTACTCATTGAAAAAATAGTCTCTTCTGTGAGCAGTGTCTCAGGGTTGATGACCCGTTTGGCAGAATTGCGAGGTCAGGCCGATGTCATCGGCAGTAGCAAGATACACCCGGTTATGGAACGTTCTGCCAGCCTGATCAAAGACTTTTGTTATGACCTGAAGATCGATTCTTCTGGTGGTCGTTCTCTCCTTGATGCCCTGGCCTGGGGTACAGGACTGCCGGCAGGAGAGTTGCTGAATAACTTCATCGCCGAGCTTGCACGAATATTTTTCACAGAAGACAGTCAGGATTTGAAGGGCAAGATGTTGACAATGGAGAAACAGTCATCTGATAACTATAGCCCGCTATTAACAACGATTTTTAAACTGAAATTTCCTTTTCGAGCAAATAGCGTGATAGCAAGGCTTAATTTTCATCACGTCACAACTATATTCAAAAAAACCGCCAATGAGGATGACATTCGGACATTTTTTTGGCAAAGGCTCTGGAAAGATGAAAAAGAAGGACTATTAAGCGTTCTGGCTACTGCCGGCCATATTCGACAAGCACTGGTGGTGATCTATCCCTGTAAATCAAGCTTTCTTTCCGCGCTGGATACCATCAAAGGGTTTGCTATGGATGCTGATATGAACTTCATCACGGATTTTGACCACAACGGACTGAAAACTGTACTTAAAAGGTTTTCATCTCCTCCCTTGCTACTGTTTAGAATTAATCATCAATGGCTTGCTGCAATTGGCAATGATCTGGAAGCCTATTCTGAACTTCCACTGGTGTGCAGGGAATTTTATCGTGTTCAAAATTTACAATCTGGTATTCATATTCATTTGAAGAATAAAACTCCCTCCCAGCTCCCTGATGCCCGCTTGATGTTCTGTCATCATGGCGGACACAGTTCCGCCATCCTGGCGGCTAAACAGAAAGAAATAACGCCAGAAATGTATCGGCTTTTTCTTATATTTAACGATTTTTATATCAGCAACACAGAGATGCACGATTTTGAGGCTTTAGTCGAGGCGAACAACCCGATAAAAAAACAGGCTGAACTTAAGTCTTCTCAATATTCGACTGCCCTGGCCACAATAGCTGCGTCTCCTCAGACACTGATAGATATTGATCCCAGCACTGTTAACAGGGTGCTATCCCAAGTAGATACCGCCTGGTTTAAACATTCCGAGAAACAGGCAGTCGTCTGTTACCCTTCCGATACTCCAACAAATCTTATTTCAACGCCAGCTGCATTATCTGCTACAGATAAGCTGGCGGAAGCTTTGAAAAGCCTGAGTGCCGAACGACCTGACCTTGATTTTGTGATGAGCACCCTGGAAGAGGTTGAGATAATTTATTCTGAATTTTCCCAATCCTCGGGGTTTGAAGAAGACTCTGTCATCAAAGATTTTGACCTTATCTACCAGCAGGCGTTATCCCATCCGATGATTCGATTACGACAACTGTCTCTATCCTCCTGGGCCGATATTATGACTGGCTTCATTTATATTGAGCAGGTCATGATCAAACAACAAAATATTCCGAAAGTCGATTATCAGAATGAAGAGCTTGAGCAATTGCAAACGCGACTATTAGCGCTCGATCCAAACAAATTGGTTGATAACCAGCAGGCACTGATTCACTTCATTGAGTTGTTTACTCAGGCTCTGCCTGATATTCAAGCTGCACGTTTCTCCCGTCTTACCACTAAGATCAAGAAGCTCTTTATCGGTAAAGAAAAAAACCTGCGTCTTCTACAGATCTGTTTCAATCAGTTTAAAAGAGAGGCTAAACCGGAAGCGCTTTTGGATAACCCACAAACACTCCCTGTAGAAGTCGAACCGTTCACTGAAAAGTCGGTTTCAGAAAAAACCGACTCATCTCATAAAAAAGCATTGATAATGCAGGAATTTTTCGCAAAACGGGGATATACCAGTAACGCTCTTTTGACAGACCAGCAGCTTTTGGAGCTGTCAGAATCCCTTGGCATGTCAGATTTGCTGCGCATTTTAACTGAAAAACAATTTCAGCCAGAACGACATCAGGCTGCTATAGAAACAATGACAGAGTCGTCTTTCCGTTCTGATGATAGCCCCGAATTCGGCAGCAGGGATCAGCCGTTGGCTATAGGCGGTAAGACAATCAGCGCCCAAGAGCTAAAGGCTTTGGCACCGATGGAATTATCTTGCCAAGGTAAAAATCAACTTGTCTATCAAACAGACCCACAAACCTATTTACAGGTTATTCCGTCACAGCCCATGGCTTTACTCATGGCCGGGCGCATTACACCTGCTGAACTAGCCCATTCATCCAAACCTTTACGAGCAGCCCTGATCAAAAAAAGGCTGGAAACCGTAAACTTGCAGTCCCGAACAACCTTGCTTGGTGAAATACGTGAGCGATTAACATCCAGAGAGATTTCTTTACTCCCCCCCGTTGCAGGAGTAAAAGGCTTGAAAAAATTACCTCAGCCAGATCGTGATTACTCCAGATTACTGGCAAAACCGCCTAAGAAAGCAGTCAAGGCTTTACCCGGCCCAGTGCGACTAAATCCTGAGGAATACGAAGAAGCCTGCACTGACAGTGGGTATATGTAGTAACGGATTTCACAAATTATGAAGTCTTCACTCAGTATCTGTCTTTGTTAAGGAATAGTCCCGAAATAACTTCCGTATTTCATTCAATCACGGGGACAGCTCTGTAGTTCCACTTCGGTAGGAGCTTATTGAACTGGACGGTCATTTTTTTCTTGAAATCAGCCGCATACTTCCGGCCAGTCTCAAAGACCTTGTCGATAATCCTGACTGTCACAGCAAGACCTTTGGTTGTCTGAGCAGCACGCAAACCGTGAACAGGCTATATCCACTGTCGGGAACCATCTTCCACTATATCGGTCTCTATTAATAGACTAAGAAAGTAGAGTAGCTCAACATGGATAGTTTACCGTCATCTTCACTTTTTTCCCCACCCTCTCAATGCCCGCCGATGGACTCTGGCGGGCCAATACCGATTCCAGCAGCTAGCCATATCCCAAAGTCGAAACCTATTTCTTCTCAAGGAACGGGCTTGTCAAGCAGGCGTGCATCGGCCTGTCTGACACATAAATTTGATACACCAGAAGCTTATGAGGCTATAGCGAAAGCCAATATGCGGGCATTTCTTGAAAAAAACGCTCAGCGACCCAGCTCCAGCCCCCCAACGGCGGGCTGGCTTACTTCAGAGCAAGTTCATACCTTATCTCAATCCCAAGAGGGGCGCGCGCTACTACTGCTGATCAGCGATATTCATCAATTTTCAGAAATATGCGTGGAGAAAAAGGGAGGAGAAGCCGTTTATCAGTTGTTTAAAACGGACGATTTACCTTTTATTTTCAGTGCCGAACCGGATAAATTACTGAAAAACGTTAGAACTTTTTTTAAGAATGTTGCGATAATGACTTTAGACCGATCCCCCTACTGTTTTGGCAACATGCTAGACACAACGATGAACCCGAACCTTTCAGATATTGATGTCATTAACCATGAAAGGCTGTTGGTAAAAGCCCTGTCTCTGCTGGAAGAGAACAAGAAAAACATCACATTGCATCCACAAGCCTTGCTGGCAGACTTTATTCGAACGATTGAGTGTGGCGTAGGTAGTCATGCTCTTCTTCACTTACACCCTCAGGCTTTTGAACACTGGCTGGATATGCAGTCAACGTTGGGCAAGCTGCTGATAGATAACTTTTACAGAAAAAAAAACACAGAACTCTTCAAATGTGTTGACGACTTTATCTGGTCTCTTTTAGATCATAGTTGTGTATCAGCGGAGCAAGTCACCAAAAATCAGGCATTAACTCTGGACTATATGGCGTCATATCTGATTCCTCGCCAGCTTCTCCCTTTGCTGTTTCACAACCCTATAACAGGGGATACTGCAAAGAGCGGTTCTTCGGGCCAAGTGCTTCCCACACCCTGTTTCCCTGAAAAAATGGTCAGTAATTTACTGACCTTTGGTGAGGAATTTGAGTTTTTCAATGAAGAGGGAAAAGTGTTTGATGAACAAACGATGGCTGAAACCCTGAGTAGGTGGCAACACCTATTACAGCAGACTCTGACTGAGCGAGGCATCACGGATTACGCCTTCTCAACTTCTTACAGGCAGGGTCAAAGGCTGGATGTCCGCATTGGAAACTGGCACTGCCTGGTTTACGATGATTTCGACATAATTGAGGTAAATACCTCGCCCTATCAAATGGAACAGCTTTTCACTGTCCAGAATACATCCATGACAGCTTACAAACTGTTTGATTTGTTTATCCTTGATATTGCAAAGGCATTGCATCTTCCCACGCGATCCGGCCATAAGCATATCGGCATAGCCCGCGCCTTTAACGGGAATGCAGAAATTCTGTTGAGGCTGTTATTCGATGTAGAAAAAAGAGGGTGGTTCCCTCGATTGCTTCTGAGGGAGCAGCGATCAAAGGATCAGTACTGTTATTTATCACAGTCATACTGGGCAGAACACTTTACCCTTAATTCTCTCATTGATGGATTTAACCGGCAGTTGCAAACAGCGCCCGGGCGAAAAAATAACAAAGGCTTCAGGCCTGTCAAACAGTTGGCTGACATCATGGATATAATGGGTTTATGGGGTGGCAAAAGCATTCCTCTTAATTTGCTGCACCTGGAAGAAGATACCCAGCAGGAAGACAGTGGAGAAGTGAGAGAAGCCCTTAACACAATAGAGTTTCGCTTTCTTCAGGCTGCTCGGTCAGGAAAGGAAGCCAAACTGATTAACCGGTTGCTTGTGGGCTGGCTTGAGCTGATGGAAAAACACCAGCACAGCAATACCCCGCTGTCACTTGAGCTGGACAACCCTATGAATTACGCAGAAGGAAGGGATGAAGAGGTCACTGCACTGTTTCGCGCTTTTGTTGAGGAACTGGAGTTGAACTGGGACACGTTTAAATCATGTTCTTTTCTCCAAAGTTCCGCAAGCGATTGAAGAACGCCATCTCCCCCTATTCCCACCAATTCATTATTTTTAAATCATCCAGCGTGAGATTCATAGGCAACAGGTGTTCAACACAGGCACCTTTAGCCAGCTGAGGGAATTTAGACAGCACGTAGCGGAACCATGCACGGACAAGAGGGACACGGACAAGAGGGACATCCACACATTTGACCTGAATAAAATCTGTTCTATCTTTCTCCTGCCGCTGATTTTCAGCCCAGAAGAAGCTATGACCCGTGCCCGTAGAAGTCTGATTGATCGTGCCAGTACGCCTTACTATCACTGTATAGCCCAATGGCGCTAACTTAAGCACAGATCACTTCTGATACTCCTTGAGCCTGCGGGCTTGTTTCCTTGTATGTTGTAGCCTGCGTGTCGGTTTAGGCCGCCTCTTGTTTGCCCTCGCCTCTCGACGTCCAGGACGATTGCCCACTCTATGCTCGCCAATAATATCAGCCATGTGATTCAGCAAGTTATCAATAATCCCTTCCGCCGCCTGCAACAGCAAAATGTGAAAACTCTTCAACGTGTCATAGGCAGCTTTGAAGCTCACCTCTCTGGGAGTATGTCCAATTTCTTCTGCCGCTTTTGCCATTAAAGCCCGTATCATGTTGTATACCAGCAAGTGGACGTCGATCTCCTTACGTACCATGGCAGGACTTTCACAGCGCAGAATATCCATTTTCATCATGGTTTTAATGGATCTGAAATCAAGCTCTACATGCCAGCGCTCCACATAGAGCTTAATAATCTCTTTTTTGGGATAAGTTTGTGCATCTGTCAGGGTAGTGATGATAATTCGTTTCTTGTTTCCAACCGCTCTGATGACTAACTCCTCTGGCATTTGATCGTAAAGCTCCTGGGTCATCCAGTTCGGGCGCCTTGGTCGTTCCAGTCGAAATAAACCATCCCGTTTGCCCAGCTTTTCCTGACACTGCCGAAAATCGATGTTGCGGGAGCCGTTCTTTTCGAACACAGCATCAATGCCTGCTTCAAGCAACTGCACAAGGAGAAAGTAGTTTTCAAAGTTCGCGTCAGCCAACAATATATCGCCTGCATCAAGACTTGAGAGCATCTGTCTCAATAATGCCTGCTCACCCGTTCCTTTCCCTTTACAGGCTGCTACCGCAGAGTCCAGCAGAGCACCACTGCCCAGCGCAATCAGAACCATAATTCTTAATTGAGGAAAGCCCAGCTTTTTTTTTGTGATTTGGGTTGAGGGTACTCAGCCTGATTTTCTTCGGTATCTGGCATGGATATCTTTGAGCCATCTGCCAGAACTACACGCCTGTCATGCCACAAGTAAGCGTTGTGAGTCGCCTTATCAAGGTTGCTGCCTGAGCGATGAAGGAGTGATTTTATAGCATCTTCCAAGAGCCTTTGCCGAGCTTGGCAGTAGGGGCCTGTTGTCGTTTCATTTTTCTTTTTGCCAAGGGCTATCTGATCTCTGGCATCGTCAATCAAAGCACTGCGACAGGATTTTGTTTCGCTGGTCACTTGCTTCATGAAGAGCGAAAGGGTTTTGCACGCTGGATATTTGCGCTTTCTTTTGGTGATTTTTTTCTGAAATTCATCCAGGTCTTGCGTAGTAAGAATGGCAGAGAGGTCATCCTCTGCTGTTTGTGCAAACTGACGAAGAAGTTCATCAGCAGCTACGATCATTTCTTGGCTATGCTTAGACATGGCTTGCTCGGGGGGAAATGAATCTGACAGCTTTTTACAGCTGTTTTACTTCTCGGGCAAGCCTTGTAAATGAGGCGTTAGCGTCTTAAGTTAGCGCCATTGATATTTAACAAGCCTTACACTACCACTCACCTCATCGATCACCTGATATGCATTAATTCCAGCCGGGTCTGTCACAACGCTGGCACTACTGACAACCACCTTCCCGGCATCAATATTCAGTCTTTTAATTTCCCGATAGAATTCGACTGCAAAGGCATCATCAGCCAGAATATTCTGACCTTCAACAACGCTCGGCAGGCAAGCCAGCCGACAGCCTTTAAAAACAATACTGCCGATTTTAGTTGCTCTTTCCCCCAGTGCTTTAAAAACAACCCTTGCTAATTCTTTTGGACTATAACCCCCTAAATCAGTGTTTGCCTGATCATTGCTCTGCCGTCCGCCTCCATGCCCGGAAACCACTGCTTTGGAGTTTGCTCCCGGAACAAATTCGTCACCATCAACATAAACCAGTGCACCGATGCCCTCTGCATCAGGGCGACTTTCATCCACCCTCACCCAGTAGCTGCTTTGCGGGTGCTTATCAAAGCGAAAACCATCAGACTCCAGCAGGGAAGGATCAAAACGCTCAGGGTGCGCCCCAGGTTCTTTAGGAAGGCTCTCCTTGTTGGGCACTGTGATGATGACCTGCCGGTCATGGCTTTTAAGGTCTTCATAAACAAAAGGGTTAAAGCCGCCTGTGCCCTCCTGATCCATGGCTGTGGTATAAGGGTTTGATGCACTGTTCAACTCTGCGGCGGTGCCTGTTTTCCGTCTGTTCCATGACACAGGGCCGGTCAGCACGCCACGGCGGTCAAGGTCAAGGTAGGTGGCGCTGTATTCTCCTTCGACCACTCGAAGGTAGTCGTCTACCTCGGCATCCGTTGCCTGTGGGTGTCGTCCCCTGAAATCCGCTTCAAGACCGCTTTCAAATTTACCGACTTCCCTTGCAAGCAAATCTCCAACTAAGCCACTTTCGTCAATGATCTTTTTGATATAGTTGCGGCTCCATCCTAGCCCTCTTTTCATGTCTTCTTTTAAAACCGTCAGTGCCTGAGCCTTTTTTGTACCTGCAAGTATCTGAACCGGGCGCTCTGACAAGGCAAGTTCTGCACTCGGTAATATCAATGCATTCTCATGGTTGGCAAGGGAGCTTCTGTCCAGTGAGTGAAATTTCTCTGTTAAAGGTGAAGATCCCGCTGCGGTTACATCGACTATAACTTGACTTTCCAGCTCTGGTGGCAGCAGTTCACCGTACAGTGGTCGTGTATAGTCTTGGGCATCCACACGTACATTAGGGTCGCTCTTCAGGGCTTCTTGCGTTTTGAAATACCTGAATGCTTTCTTCTGCTGCTCATTCAGCTCAAGCTGATTTGCCAGAGCGTTGCTATTGGCAAATAAGGTATCGTCTTTCAGTGCCGGAGCCTGCCGACTGTCAATACCAAAGCCACCTTCCTGCTCCAGTGCGGTAACGGTGATAAAATCATTGGCCTGCTGAAGGTTGCCGAGTTCGAATTCAGTACGCTTGATAGACTCAAGATTGGCTCTGTCTCTTAACTGGTCTGGCGCACAAATAGTAACATCTGTGCCTGGTATGGCTCCCACCAGGCTTTCCAGTTCATTTAAAAGTCTTTGCTGACGGCTTAGATAAACATCAATTTCTTCTGGATTGTCGCCTAGCCTTCTAACCAAATATTGACTTAATTCTCTTGATAGATTGTTACCACTCGCTGACAGATCCGGTATTCTCTCTACTACTCTCTTTCTCTGTACTCTTAATGCGTTATAAAAAGCCGTACGGTCACGAAGCGTGGTGCTACCGACGGACAGAGTTTTCCCTTTGGACAGAAGGAATGCCTTTTCTACAATTTTACGGTTCAGGCGACTGAGCAAACTGGCACCCTTGTCGTACCAGATCATCACCTTTTCTGGACGGTTGGTATACACCCATGCCCTGATATTTTCCACTCGGGAAGGTGTCAGTTCGCCACTGATGGCAAAGTGAAACGTATCCGGTATACCTGTCCCCGGCTCTCCTGCAGGCGCTGAAACAGAAGGATCAAACTTGAATCTCTTTGCATCAGGAAGTGACCCTGAATTCTCACGCTCCGGGGCAGTTCGTTTTGTACCTGCAGGTTGAGAGGAAGCAGGTGGTGGCTCTGGGGTGGGTGAAAGGGGCATAATAATCAACCGTAAACTAGAAAAAAGGCGTGGAATAATAAGAAGGAAAAATGACTTGAATTGGAAACAGGATAGGTTCGTTCGACCGAATTTTCCATGCCTATGTTCCTGCCTGTTTGGTTCCAACGGCTTTCATATTGTCCAGTCACTTAGACAGGCGACGCTTGAAATTAGTTACTGCGCATAGCGGTCGTACAGGGTTCTTGGCGGCGGCTTTCTGAAAGGGCATTCCGGCAAAGGGTACTGAACACATTTATCCGGGAAACAAGCAGTGCAGCTTAGTCCTGTAATCTCTTCATGCCCCCAATAACAAGGGGGAATGAGAGGCTGTTTACTGTCATCTTCGTGCGGCACCATCAAAAAACCGCACTCTGGACAGGGAAGGCGGTACATTTCGCAGAGAGTTCGTTCATAGGGATTTCTTGTTCTGAGTGCCTCCTCAATGCCTTCATCGTCAATATTCATATCATCCAAAGGGCTACACCATGCCTTTACCTTTTCTTCCCATTGCTCAAATTCTCTGACCGTTTCCTCCGGATACTTGGCAATAGGAGGGCATTCTTTAACAACGGCATACTGGCAACCTTTACCTAACCAGCCATTCCTGCACCGAGTGCCCTTTGTACATTCTTCAGTGCCTTCTATACATTTAAAGCCAACTATACGTTCAAAGCCATGGTAGGTATCTTTGCCTGGTGCGCCTTGTGTTTTATCATCTTTAAGCGGTTTTATTTTTGTTCTAAGAAAATCCTGCCATTTTTTCGGATCGACTTCGAGAGGCTTACGATCTTTAAATCGTTTGTGATCTTTGAGGTGTTCAAATTCAGGAAAAGCCTCATCATTCATTTTCTGTTTTTTCTTTGCGGGCTGCTCACTTTCAAAATCCGCAAGCGCTGAATTGGCCCTTTTTGGGTTATGGGTATTCATCCCCTGATCAGGCTTTGCGTAATCAGTGTTAGGTGAGTGTGTTGGTGCTGGCGTAGCCGATGCTTCTGCTGATGCAGCCGACGTTGTTTCCCCACTCAGGGAGCCCGCCTCCCCAGACGATGTTGGAGCCTGTTTCTTGGTGAACGTATACGAACATTCTGATTCACTGCTGCTAGCATATACCTCACTGGGACTCGGCTTTAGCGTAAAAATATCTGTTTCTATTTCCAGCCGAATCGAACCATCAACCCACAATCTGTTTTCAACCTGTGTTGGTGTCGGAGTTGGCATGGGTATCGTTGAGGTAGACGTCAACTTTCTTAACAGCTCATCCTCTTCTTCCGTAATCGTCGTCAACATCACTCTTTGTGTCGGCGTCGGCTTAATAATAGACGACAATGATTCTTCAGAATCCATAGCCTGCCTTGAATGACTGACAGCAGTGACTGTTTCCGCCAGCCACGTCATCACCGGACTACTGACTAGCAAAATACCCGGTGTTTTATCAACCACTTCATTGCCGGTATGTAATGTGGCTGTTGGCTGGGGGAATTCCAGCAGAATATAGGTGGGCGTTGGTTTTAGGGCTGTACTGAAAAGCCTGTCCGCTTCTGTAGACACCGGGTACAACGGCTCTGCGACAATCACATTGTCAGGGAGTTGTTTCGGTGGGGTATCAAATATCCAGATGTTCTCTGGATTCAGCACCACCGCTTCTGTTCTGTTTTTCTGTAGGGTGCAGTGCAAATCACGGGCACAGGCTTCTTTATCCAGTTTCATCGCATAGTGTCTGGATGCCATAAACGCCACAGCATCGCCCTGAACCATCACCTTCATGCCGTTGATTTCGCCATAAATGACGGGCTGTTGCCCATGCAGCGCAACAGAGTCCTGAGCGCAGGCCAGCGATAGGGTTAACTCAGCCAGCAAAGCCAGTATATATAAAACAGGGCGGATCATAATGCAGACACACAAACCTTCAGGTCAACAGCCTGCACAGTATAGACAGCCCAGATATTCAGACACAGAGGAGCAGGACATCCATAAATTGAGGAGCACACTCGTACGGATAGGATCAGCCCGTTTCCGGTCACAATCCCGCCGCCCATACGCTCACGGAATCGCCCCAGAATTGCCAATAACCCGCTACAAGGGAACAGTGAAAATGAGGACAGCTAGTGCGCCGAGATAAATCGGCAAGAGATTGAAGGTGAAAGCCCTTCATCCGGTAAGGTCTAGCAATCCGCCGGAACCCCGAGTCATGGGCGGTTGTCAGTAATGGCAATGGTTAAGCGTTGACAGGGGAAGGTACAGGCTCAGTATTGAGCTCCGAAACCATCATCGAGAACGCCGACCTTGTTGGCTGAGGGGGAAGGCAATACGACAGAATCACGCTATTGCAAGTGTTACTGTTGGTTCTCCGGAGTCAGTAGACCTGGTGCATGTACTGATGTCTTTTGTGCGGAACTCGGGAGACCCTGTCAGTGATTCGCTGATCTCAATGAGAGTGTTCACAGCGGGTCGGATTCAGCGAAGTCAGAACGACAAAGGCTGAATACCTACGCGGGCAGGGAGTCAGATAGACGAATAGTAGTGAAGAAACCGGCGAACAATATGCAGGTAAAACAACCAGACCATAGCGGAGTCGGTGGAGCGAAGTCGTCTAACGGCAAAGAATGGCGCAACACGCCGGATCTGACTGCAACACAGAGTGCAGAAGCAGGATCGTCAGGGCTGATGCGTCTACATACCAAAGCAAAAAGGAACCGGTCTCTGCGGTTCAATAATTTGTTGCACCATATCACTGTGGCCATGCTGACAAAGGCGTATAACCGTCTGAATCGGACATCGGCCAGAGGTGTTGATGGGGAGAGCTGGAAAAGTTACGGCAAACATTTGTCGGAACGAATCACGGCGCTTCACAACCGTATTCATACACAAGGGTATAAACCCAAACCTGTCCTGAGAATCTGGCTACCCAAACCGGATGGCAATCGTCGTCCGGTTGGAATCACTTCGGTGGAAGACAAGATTGTTCAGCAGGCGTTAGTGTGGGTGCTGGAAACCATCTATGAAGCAGACTTTCTTGGGTTCAGCTACGGGTTTCGACCCAATCGAAACCAGCATCAGGCATTAAATGTAGCCTATGTGGCGATTACCCAAAAGAAAGTCAGCTGGATACTGGATGCAGACATCAGAAAATTCTTTGATCAAATAGATCACGACTGGATGATGAAGTTTTTACAACACCGAATCGCAGACAAACGACTACTCCAGCTGATAAAGCAAACGCTGAAAGCGGGAGTAGTAGAAGACAGCCGGTATTCTAAAACAATGGTCGGAACACCACAGGGGGCAGTTATTTCACCATTACTGGCGAATATTTACCTCCATTATGTTTTAGATTTATGGGCACACCAATGGCGGAAAAGAAACGCCAGAGGGGAGTGTTATATTGTCCGCTATGCGGACGATAGTGTATTGGGTTTTCAATACCGTTCGGATGGGCTGCACTTTATGGCAGCCCTGAAAGATCGGTTAGGAAAGTTTGGCCTGAGTTTGAACGGTGAGAAAACAAAGCTGGTAGAGTTTGGTCGATTTGCAATCAGTAACAGAAAGGAGAGGAGACAGGGGAAACCCGATACCTTCGATTTTCTGGGCTTTACACACATCTGCTCAGTGCGCCGTTCAGACGGAGGATTCATGCTGAAACGATTCACGATAGCCAAGAAGCTGAGAGCAAAAATCAAAGACATAAAACAGACTTTACTGAAAAACCGGCACAGGGATGTATTCGAACAGGGTAAATGGCTGAAAAGCGTAGTTCAGGGACACAATAATTATTTTGCAGTTCCCGGCAATCTTAAAGCATTAAACCAGTTTCGTAGAGAAGTCTGCAGAGCTTGGGTAAAGGCATTAAGAAAGCGCAGTCAAAAACACCGCATAACATGGAAGAAAATGCAGAAGGTCTTCAAACTGTTTATTCCAAGCGCGAAAATACTCCATCCATATCCAAGTATGCGACAGTGTGTTTGATTTTCCGTAAGAGCCGTATGCATTAGTAGTGCCCGTACGGATCTGTGCCGGAGGGGTGATAAACTGTCAAGAAATTGCTGGTAAATCAACCCTTTACGGCGATCAAATTAAAGAGAACATTCGTACAGTAAGCCTGCTAAATATCTGCCGACACCCCGACTTAAATGCTTACTGATCCGATCACGGATCACCACTCACTGGCTATAATGGGTTGGTTTTGTAAAAAGGAGAGATTCAGGACAGGTTGGCACTGCTCATTAAGTCTATGAGTGCGATTGTGTGGTGCTTTTTTTAAAATGGCAACTGTCTATTGCAGATAAAGACTCTGACTACAGCTCACTCCATGCACCCACTGCTTCCCGATCTGTTCTGCATAGGCTTGCAACGATGCCAGCTTACCCACTGCCCGACGGAAACGGTTATTCCAGCACATGGTTTTCAGCCATTCATCGGGATCAATACGCAACCGCTCAAGGATCGGTGGAATACCAGCAGAAATACTGCCTCTTTTATCCTGCCGGACTATACGACCTGTCCAGTCTACCAGTTCAAGGTAACTGCCCAGTATAAAAGGAATCGCTGTATCGGGGTTTTGCCCTTGTGAACGTAAGGGCTTGAGTTGTTCCGGTTGCTTTTTGGCAACATCACCACGGGCTTGTTCTGCACGCTCTTTTACTGAGGTGTAATCGGATGTTTCCGGTGTTTTTGCCATCTTCGCCCTAACGGGGTTCAGGTCAACATACGCCATACAGGTCAGTAGTGCCGCTTCATCCAGCAAAGCCTGACTTTTATATCTGCCTTCCCAGAAGCGGCCTTTGCAGCCGTCCTCTTTATTCGCTTCTCTTGCCAGATGCTCGTTCAGACAACGCATAAACCAGCTGATATCCAACAGACGACTTCGGTATTCTTCTGCAAATTCTTCAACCCTTTGCAACTCTGCTTTTCCTAACGAGTCATTGGCAAGGAATCGTTGTACCAGTAGATGACCTGAAAATAGCTGTGTCCAGCGTTGCAACACTTCTCGGGTATCCCATCGTTCGCCCTGTTCCCGATTGATATGCAGCACCACATGATAATGATTCGACATCACTGCATAGGCGCAGATTTCAATGCCGAAAACAGCTGCCAGCTCATTGAGCCGGTCAACCACCCACTGGCGACGATGCTCATAGTCCTTCCCAGAGAATTCATCTTTACCACAGAGAAACGCACGACGAACACAACGAGCCATGCAGTGATAATACGGCGTACTGGCTGGGTCGATGAGGTTTCTGCGGGCTGTGGTCATGGAGATTCCGGTTGTTGCTTATTGTTGAATTGCCGGAGTTAAAAATAGAAGAACTGGTCGAAAGGTCAAATTTAATTTAAGGGTGTCCTATTTATTCGTAAATCCCGCACCTTGTTGGCGTAATCCAGTGTTAACGACTGGAACACTTCCCGTTCTGCCGTACGACCCTGCTCGTGCAGCTCCGCCATTTTTGCCCGCAGTTGCGCCTCCAGAACACCGGGCTGTTTGGCGCGGCCAAGGTTCAGGGCATCGCGGATATAATCTCCGTCAAATAAAAAGGTATCGGATTTGCCCGGCACGCCCACCTGCATATTACCGGTTTCTACCACACCGCCCCTGACGCCACTTTTTTTCTCCAGGGCGTGCAGGCGCACATAATCCGCCACATCCCGCCACGGAGAGTTACGGTCAGAGATTTCCAGCTCGTCAAAACTGCCCTGAAGGTGAAAGCCTTCGCCTTCTTCCAACACCGGATGAACAGTGACAGAGGCCACCTTCTCACCCCGCACCAGTGACCGGACACCACCGGCCAGCTCATGGGGCGCATAGGCAGAAAAGGACTCGGTTTTGCCCACCACTGAAACACGGTTGTGTGTGCCACCTTCCACCATGGTGACCACACGACCATCTTCCGTGAGTAAGACTCCTTTCTCACGATTAAACAACAGTGCCCGGCCTTTTTCGTTTGAATTGCGGGCAAGGGTTTGTGCAGCAGAAAAAGAGTCTGTATCCAGAGCTATGACATTGTGATAACCCTCGTGCTCGGCAATGCGCTGGGAGGTGGTTGCACGGCGGAAGTCGTGGATGTTTTCCTAGACTTTGGCTAAAACCGTATCCGGTTCTGAGGTGTGAAGGGCTATGTCGTCGGCGCTGCTGCCAACAATAATACGGGTTTCGTCGTCGGATAAAAGAGTCAATCCGTCTGAAGCTTCTCGGGCTTGTTCTTCGATTTCTTCAGGGGAGCATGCCAGGCGACGTCGGCGATTGCCGCCTCCACCACAGCCAGAAGCATCAAACAGATCAGTGTAAACAACAGAGAGTTTTTCCCGAAAGTTCTCATTGACAAATCCTGACCCTCTTCTTGTGGTTATATCGGCTGTGTTGAATCTGAAAAGTTCATCCCCAAGGATATTGTTCTTAAGGCGTTCAAAGGCGGCATCTTTATCAGGAAAGCGAGACATACCATTATTGAGACTATCTCCCTTGCTCTGCGAAAAATGCTGTTTAACCCTCCAGATAAATTCATCGGCTGATTCTGACCGGGCAGCCAAGTCTAAAGTGGCAAGAAACCCAGCTACATTAGTTGTACTTGGGTCAACGACAACGATATTGTGGCTAGTGTTTTCGGCCTCCATACCCAGTAACAGGGCGGTTAAATCTGCATGAACGAGTATATCGCCTGAAGACAAGCTTGCGCTCAACCGATCCACGAGCCTCCTGTACCCTGGAGAGGCAAGCTCTACTCCAGGCACCGAGAATTCAACATCAATACCCCGAATATTACTGCGACCCGAAGCTAGCGGCTCCGTCCGGTAATTTGTGAAAGCTATAGTACTGGGAACTATACCTTCCGGGTGATCAAGAACGGTCAAAATTACAGGTTTGTTTTCCCCTGCTTCACGCTCCAACCTGATTTGCAAAGGCAGTGCGTCCACTATTCTTGAGAGTTCTGCTTGTGTTCCTACTCTCTGCTCAAACAGAGCAAAGTCAGTAACACTATCTGGCTGACTTGTTAAGGTCAGTTCATTAGTTGCCAAATCTCTTTCAGCGAGGAAAAGGACACCAGCAACCATGACAACTTTCTTCGAATAAACCCTCATTCCCCTCAGCGAAGTAATACTTCTTGACTGAAGCTCTTCTAATAACAGGACGGGCTTGGGCTTGCCGATGATTTCCGCCTGGTTGCTTTCACTCTCCCTGTGTCGGAATTGGCCAGTTCCTTTGTCATCAGGAATCCACTCAAATAGATGCTTGGAAGGTTGTAATAAATTACAGGATGAACAGACAATGTCACTTAAAAATCTTCGTTCTCCAGATAATTCAGCATAAAACTCTCTTTCAATCAGACTACCCAGCTGGACAGCATTTAAGTCTCCTCCAAAATACTTGCCTTCTGGGCTGCCATGAAACACCAGTCTTAGCTCTGTTCGTCTATCTGCTGTAAATGGCGAGTTTTCAATATTAATCAGCCCTCGCTCTACAAGTCCGTTCACTTTAGGTCTTCCTGCTAAAATTGCCTCTTGAGCAATCTCGACCCTTCCCCAATAAACACTCTTACTGTCTTTTTGATCCTGATAAATCTGTCTGGCCGCAGAAGCAAGAACAGCATCGTCGCCTATCTGTAAAATAATCAGGCTATCGTACTCACGGGTATTCACCCATCTAGGCGTATGTGCATCAAGGATTTCTGCCTGTGAGGGAGTACTTGGTAAAGTCAGGCCAAAACGATTGTCATCAAAAACAGGTAGGCTCAGTGATCTTCCATCACTGAGAACTGACCTTCGCCCTTCAGGCAACAGTCGACTCAAGGCACCGGGACCTGCAATATCACCTTTCAAGTCAATATTCTGATTGGAAAGGCTATTGGCGCTAAGGCGTACCAATGTTGATAAGCGGTCGTGGAAGCCTAGGTATCGGCGATTGAATTTTGAGTTTCTATTGACGAATTGTTGCTCAATAAATTGAGCAACTATTGAATCTGTTTCTGGGACACTATCTGGCTTTCCTACACTGTTTATAAATTCCCCCCCAAAGAATTCAGCGTTCAGTGCGCCTTCTGTCCTGCTTTCCTTTGCAAAAGAATTCACTGCTGGATTGCTACGAATTTTTTCCAGCTCTAAGGAGTATTCATCAATAAAAGCTAAAATCTTGCTGGCATCATCCGCCATTCTTCGCACAGCGGGAGCATGTTGTTCTGTCAGGTAGACTCTGGGAGGGCGACCGAGACCTTCCGGGTTGACCTGCCTTACTCCCTGACTGCTTTCAACCAACCATCCTTCATGTTTGAAAAAATCTCGTATTGAAGCAGGTCGATCCGGTGTCGTCTGTTGTAATCTGCCAGCTAATGCAGGGTTTAGTTGTTCAATTTCATGGATATAGTTTCCCTTGTAGAGTGTACCCTCATGGTTCTCAATAGCTTGCAGCTGTCGCCTGCTCGCTGCTTGCCATTCATTGCCATACACCTCACTTAATTTTTCCTGCACCACCTGCTGCTCAGCTAACTGACCCAATAGCTTCTCACTGTCTGACAGGCTATCGAGAATGTCAGGAGGAAACACGGTCTCCTTTAACTCGGCGGGTGGTTTTTTACCCTCTACAATGAATCCGCCCTGATCCTCAATGTGCATCAAAAGCAAATCCTGAGCCAGGGGCAGATCATCTTTTACAAAGGCATACTGATTAAAACGCTCATACCAGTGATCAGTGGGTCTGACATCAGCGGGCAACCCAGTGCTGCGAATATCGTATTCATTAACTGTGAAACCGGTCAGCTGATCCTTGATATAGTTCAGCAAGCCTCGTTGGTTTTCCCTCGCCTGTAGCAGTTGAGGAAGAGCATGCCCTTCAAGCCAGTGAAACTCGTCGGGTGAAAAATGGCTGGAAGTCGCCAGATAGTCCGTAATTCCTTCAGGCCAGGCAAAGCTGTTTTCCATCATTGCAAAACGGACTTCTCTCAGAACATACTTCAGGTATTGCTCTTTAACCCTTTCTGGCACGCCCTGGGAGACACGACGATAATCTGCAAAGTCATACAGCGCCTGACTGGCTAAGAGAGCCGAGTCATACCATAGATTCAGCACCGGCTTGGGCACGTCAGCTTCCTGGAGTCTGGCAGCAAGGATAAGGGCATCGGCCTTTATGCCATCCAGATCATTAAAAACAACCAGTTGTAACCGGTGATCCACGACACCGGTACTCTGATAACCTGCCTGAATGGGTCTTAGCAGGTCACCAGCGGGCAGTGGTGTAAAATCAATTCTGCGAGGGGGAGTGAGAAGCCTGACTGTTTCATTTTCTACAGCAGTAGGTACTGGAGTCGGCATATGGGTGTAACCTGAAAGAGTCTATACAGGAAAGGGATAGCGCGGAAATAACACTTCGAGAGCCGCATAATTTGACTAGCGTACAGCAGGCTTTCAGTCAGGAAAAATAAGTAATCGTTATAAAGGGGACTCAAATACCTCACTGATCCTGCTGATGGTCATATACCCTGATTTCCATCATACGGATATCAGCATCACTGTATCTTTGGTGCATTTGGTCATCGTCATCAAACAGCTGGCAGGGTGGGTCTTCGGAGCAAGGCTTCTCTTCTGTTTTATGACATAGCTGACAATGCCTAGCTACGATGGCCCGTTTTCTTTCTGCTGAATACTCGGGAACAAGAAAAGAATCTTCGGCTTGTAATCTACCAAAAAACTGCTCGGCCAGGCGATGAATATGTGCATCCCCATATCGGTAATGAATGTCGTTGTCGCTGAGTTCTTCAAATACTCTAGTCACTGCGGCGATTTCTTCCGGTGTCCTTAACTGTACTTTTTTCTTTGGCCAGCGAAGCCACGTCAGCGTTTTTTTGGTCAACAACGCCCGCTTTTCATCAGCGGTGTATTCAGGTATATAACGCCAGTGTTCCAGTTTGCCGCCTTTGTCAAACAGTGACTGATCGGCCCCCACTCCAGATCCCAATCTTTCCAAAAGCGCTTTCAGTAAACCATCTCTTCCAGAGCTAATGACATTGTCTATGGGGTCACCATCAATGGTTTCACTGACACCAACGAGTCTCACGAGTTCTCTCTCCGGCAGTGCACAACGAGTAATCAGGTTTCTGATTTCACGAATCGAGAGCGGTGGCAAGTGACCGGGGTTATTGGGGTCTTCCAGCTCTTCAGCACTGTACTGTTGCTGAATTCTGTATAAAACCACTGCCTTGAGAGTGTCTTTTTCGAACTCTGGTAAGCCCATCGGCCTTATCAGTGGCTCTTTAGCAAGCACTGGCCGTATGCCTTTTTCTTCTACCTGATCCTGTGATGGATGTTGTTTCAGTAGCTGCTTGAAATAATCAGGGCTCAGATAATCAGGGGTCGCTAACGTGATGGCTCCGTCGAAGTTTGGTCTACCCCAACCGCCATCAGCTACCAATTCTTCAGTCAATTCCCAATCAGGGATATAGCTGAAGCCAAACGCTATTCCCTGGGTATCAACACTTGATTCAAATTCTTCCTCTATGTCATCATTAGATAATTCAGAAGCAAGGTTCTCCTGAGGATTATTATAACATCTTATATAGCTGAATATTTTTCGCTTTTGATCTGTCGTAAGGTCAGAAGTTTTTTTTGCTGCAACGAGAAGATCCAGAGGCGATGGCACCAGCAGCCTCCACTCGGATGCAGATGCCTGAGCTTCAGAAGCCGTCATTTCCACTACTTTTTGATCAATCTTTGTCACACCTGTTGCAACGCCACCCCCTTCTGACGTTTGTTGAGCATTAGTGGGAAGATTGCTGGCTTGCAGGGATTCAGCTGTGATTGAATTAGTAGCGGTCGAGGCCGCCTCTGTATTTTCTGATATTGTGCTTTCAGCCCTGTCACCGGTCACTGATGGCGCTTTTTTTACCGTAAATGAAAGCGATTGGGTTGTTTGACTGCTGCTCTGATACTGCCCACCGGGACTCGGCTTTATTGTCAAAATATCCGTATCCATTTCCAACCGAATCGAACCATCCTCCCACAATCTGTTTTCAACCCCTGTTGGTGTCGTGGTTGGCATTGGCATCGTTGATGTAGACGTTAACTTTCTTAACAGCTCATCCTCTTCTTCCGTAATCGTCGTCAGCATTGCTTTTTGTTGTGTCGGCGTCGGCTCAATGATGGGCGACAGTGATTCATCAGAATCCATGGCCTGCCTTGAATGACTGACAGTGGTGACGGTTTCCGCCAGCCACTCCCTGACCGGAGTACTGACCAGCAAAATACCCGGTGTTTTATCAACTACTTCATTGCCGGTATGTAATGTGGCTGTTGGCTGGGGAAATTCCAGCGGAATATGGGTGGGAGTTGGCTCTATAGCTGTACTGAAAAGCCTGTCCACTTCTGGTGAAACCGGGTACAAAGGTTCGGTGACAATCACATTGTCAGGCAGTTGTTTTGGTGGGGTATCAAATATCCAGATGCCCTCTGGATTCAGTACCACCGTTTCTGTTCTGTTTTTCTGCATAGCGCAGTGCAAATCACGGGCACAGGCTTCTTCATCCAGTTTCATCGCATAGTGGCTGGCTGCCATAAATGCCACGGCATCGCCCTGAGCCATGATTTTCATGCCGTTGATTTCGCCGTAAATCACCGGCTGACCTGACTGAATTTCCAGATTTTGGGCGCAGGTTACTTTCGCTAGCAAAAGCGCGGTTAGTAGAAAGCCGTTGACTAAACGTGATCCCAGATTTTGCATTTGATATTGGTAGAGCTTTTACTGTGGAGGGGCAAGTATAGGTCAGTGTTCAGGCGGCGAGGGGCTTTGAAAAAGTTTTTTGTGGACATCCATATATTTTCACCAAACTGAATCCATTGGTAAGTGAACAATTATTTAAGTTTCGTGTTGAATATATGGATGTCCCTTTTATTATTGTCTGCAGCCCAAGCGTACCAGAGCTTGTAGAAAAAAGGGATGACCAACAACGGTCAACTGAACGGCAGTACTCAGGAGATGTCACAATCGCTTCGCTTCCCATCATTTCAGTTCTACCCTCATCTTTCACGTTTTGCTCACTAGCTCATAACATCGTCACATGTTCGGAGCATTCCACTTAGGCATCTTTTTCTCCCCCAAAACCCTGTTAAACTCTCCCATCATGAATATCCAGCTCTTCACTCATAAAAAACAACTCGACGGCACCGCTTACTTCGAGTTGCTCCCCGGCCAATACCAGCAAAAACAATGGCAGGATCACCGTGTGTTCATCGATGTCGACTGTGCCACATGGGAACGATTCAACCAACAGCTGCTTCTATTAAAAAACACCATCGACCAATCACAGACTATGAAAGAGCTGTCCTCGCACCTGTCCTATTTATACGGAGATACCGAGTCGGATTTTGCAGCGGCGTTCGAACAGTCTAAACAAGATCTGAGCCAACTGATTAAGGCTGTGGTTCAATGAACGCAAAACCAACTAAAAGACCATAACAGTATTGCCATCCTTGGAATTTAAGCCTTAGCAAGTAGCCATTCACTTCTCTCTGAGTCAATCATCAGATACGTGCAGAGCTCTGTTTCTCGTACTGAACCATCACACACCTTTTTTCGCGCTTTATCTTGAGTCCCCTTGCGCCTGGTAGCACTCAAAACAGGCCATCAAAACAGGCCATCAAAACAAAAATCACCTGACCTGCTAAGATCAAGCTTCTCTCGTCTGGAGAACTAAAATCGTGGAATGTCATCAATTATTCGAGGGCTATTACAGCAAAAACATCTTCTAACTTGTTTCAAATTGGAGATGACCATGGCTGTAAAAAACAAAGCCAAGGACAGAAACGACCAGGGTCGTATTCGTCGCAAATATACCGGCCCATGGAATGTCAGGGGATCGAGCATACTCTCCTGTCTGAAATTTTGGGTCCAGTTCATTTCAGTGATTACACCACTGCCAACAAACGGTTGTCCAAAACAAGCTCGACTTAGCCACTAAACAAACGGTGTTTGTCAACATAGTTGTCGCCTCAACTCAAGCGACTTCGCTTAGCTGTTCATCAGCAAGCTTGTCTGGATTCAGCCAGACCTCATCTGGCAGATCCCAGTTCCTTGTCGGCCTTTTTCCCCAGCGTTCCGGGTGACGCTGTTTAGCCTGTTCATAAACCTTTCTACGGTTATCCATGAACATTTCGGTTTCACCCCGGTGTCTTTGACCGGGTGTCAGAAATTTCAGCCCACTGTGCTTGTGTTCTTCGTTGTACCATTGGGCAAAACCATGCACCCAGCCACGTGCTGCTTCAATATCAGCAAAGGGTTTGCGTGGATACCCTGGACGGTACTTCAGGGTTCTGAAGATGGCCTCGGAATAGGGGTTATCATCACTGACCCGTGGACGGCTGAATGAACTCACAACACCAAGGCTCTGCAGAGTTGACAGCATCGTGCCGCCTTTCATGGCGCTACCGTTGTCTGAATGCAACACCAATGGTTTCTCCATGGCTGCAATTCCATGTTTTATACAGGCCTTAGTGATCATTTCCGAAGCATGCTCTGCCGATTCATTTTCGTGAATTTCCCATGTAACAACCATACGGCTATAGATGTCTATTACCAGATACAGGTAATAAAACTGGCCTCGCACTGGAGAGCGTAAAAACGTGATATCCCAAGACCACACCTGGTTAGGCCCGGTAGCGCGATATGACGTCGGCTTGTGCCGCTTTGCTTTAGCCGCACGACCACGATGGTGCTGTTGATCTGTTTCATGAAGTACCCGGTAAAATGTCCTCTCGGAACCCATATATACGCCCTCATCCACTAATGTAGGCACAATCTGGCTCGGTGGAAGGCTTTTAAAACGGTCGCTGTTACAGACGTCAACAATCGCCTGTCGTTCTGCTTCAGATAGTTTGTTAACAGGCTCAGGCCTGTCAGCATTTTTACGATTGTCGGGCGCCACGTCATCACTTTTTATCCAACGTTGAAGGGTTCTTTCTGACAGATCAAGAGTCTCGCAGGCTTTTGACTGGCGAGCTCCGTCTTTAGTGGCCTGTTTAATCAGGCTGACAGCGTTTTGTCGATCCGGGAGAGAGACTAATCGTCCTCTGGCGCCCCCCAGATCTCTCGGGCCTTTTTTGCGAGTACCAGCAAGGCGGCAGTTTCTGCTAACGCTTTGTCCTTGCGATTCAGTTCACGCTCTAATTTTTTGATAATTTGCTTGTCTTTTTTCTGCTCGTTAGACAATGTTTTGCGCTGCTTTAGCTGGCTGTCAGGCTGGGAAGAAGCACTGTTAATAAAGGCGCCTTTCCATTGCTGGATTTGTTCAGAAAACAAGCCTTTCTTACGACAATATTCAGCTATTTCCGCTTTATTCAACGCCGCCGTTTCAATGATCACGGCAAATTTGTTTTCAGGTGTCCACTGATCTGGATTCTTTCCGTCGCCTGGCACAGGCACTCCTTTAGAAACTGCTTTCTTTCGCCAAGTGTACAGAGTCACATCCGAGATACCAGTATCACGTACCAATTGAGAAACCGGCACGTTATTGGGTGGCATCATCTTCTGAATGATGGACTCTTTGAACTCTTCTGAATAGCGGGACATTGATTACTCACTGACCGCCCCCTGTTTAAGTTTGAAAATTCAGAAGAGGCGACAACTATGCTGACACAGGGGGCAAAAAGGACGCCCGTTGATACGGTTTCGCCGAACTCTTCGTAGTTAGCCTCTCTGTGAAGCGTGCGAACTTGCCAAAGGTAAAACTGTCGTAATGGCTTTTCAGTTGAATCAGCTCTTTTCCGGTACTCCTTGCCGCGAGAGATGAGCGCTGCCCCACAGTTTCCACCAAACTGTTTGGGTCTAACTGGCCCCCATCCTACGTTCCAATAGTTAAGCTCAGCGAGGACCTGGGTATCTACCTCGACATTTAAATGCCCGTCTCGAGGTGTTATCTCTGCCTCAAACAATCCGGGCAATGTCGGAAAGAAGAGTCGCGACGGATATAGGTCGTGCTGAAGGTAGCCAATGCGATCGAAGTCAAGCGATCCTGCCAACGGCCAAGCTTTGCTATCTTCGTCAACCAATTGTTGGAAAGTCGGCGGAGCTATAACGGTCTTAGTATCAAAGGGATTTTCAGCTCTGCTGGGAAGCGTTACTCCACGAGTCGAGTAATTGCCAAG
>CBDBOO010000108.1:0-23717 GCA_965208385.1 Endozoicomonas sp. | reverse complement strand
GCCGCACCTGTGCCGCCATCGCAGCTGTCTATGGTCATAAAGTCAGGCGCTGATTCCTCACCTCGACGCTTGATTTCATCACAGAGTTCAGTCAACCAGTTATCCGCGCCTAATACGAATTTGATACCAACGGGTTTTCCGGTCACGGTCCGAATGCGATTGATCATATCCAGAAGGTCGCCGGGTGAATTGATTTCCGGGTGACGATTGGGGCTGATGGAATCCTCACCCATGGGAATAAGGCGAATTCGTGCTATTTCTTCGGTTACTTTTCCGGCGGGTAATATTCCCCCTTTTCCGGGTTTTGCTCCCTGACTCAGTTTGATCTCAAACATACGAACCTGCTCATGGCTGGCAATATCCCGTAATCGATCATCACTCAGATTTCCCTGTTCGTCCCTGACACCGTATTTTGCGGTACCAATCTGAAAAACGATGTCGCAGCCACCGGACAGGTGATGATCTGATAATCCACCTTCACCGGTGTTGTACCAGCAACCTGCCTGCTTGGCGCCTCTTGAAAGTGCCTGTACCGCAGGTACTGATAATGCACCAAAACTCATGCCTGAAATATTGAACAGTGATCCGGGGCGAAAAGGCTTTTCACAAAAAGGACCTACCAGAATACTGTCTATTTCATGGGCGTCTTCTGTCAGGGTAGGGTACGGGCAGTTAAGAAAAAGAATTGAGCCACGTTCACGAATAGGTTTGCTCGATCCAAAGGCAACGGTACTGTCGACATTTTTTGCCGCGCGATAAACCCATGAACGTTGCGCTCTGTTAAACGGCATCTCCTCACGATCACTGGCAAAGAAGTATTGGCGAAAAAATTCGCCCATGTGTTCAAAGAAGTAACGGAACCGGCCAATGACGGGGTAGTTTCTGCGAATGGTATGGCGTGTCTGGGTTTTGTCTCTCAAATACATAACAAAAACAGTGACTACGCCCATGCCAATTACAAAGACAAAGAATGAGGCAAATATCTGTAAAATGGCGGTTAAAAATTCCACATACTCATGGTTTAGTAGCTCCATGCCCATACTCATTGCGCTTTCCTTTAAAGGGTTAACTTGATTTGGATACGAATTTCTGTCGGCCGCAGATGCAAATTCAAGAGTATCATATTGGCTGAAATGGTCTGTTTATCGGGTCGATGACTGATGAGAGGTGTCGGCTTCTGGAAACTGATTTTAGACGAAGGAGTAAAAAGAATTCTGTTCAAAGCAATTGTTCACCTGCTTAAGGATTAACTTGAGGTTGAATAATAATCAATGTACCTTTCCGGCCTTGGATTAAGCGGCATAAAAAAACGAGAAATCAGGTTATGCGAACATCTCTATCCGGACTGAATGTCAGTCGTTTATCAGGCTCTGCTCTTATCGCCATACTGATTGCCTCGCAATCTATGTTTTTGATGGCTGATGACTATGAGCAGTGCTTGTTGAGACAGGCTCAGGAAGGGGATGATACATTGACCCTGAAAGCCGTTCGCGATATTTGCATTGCAGAAAGTGCAGCAGAATCAGCTGATGGGACAGAGAAAAGAAGCGCTCTGGCTGAACGAATCAAGGCTGAACAAGAAACTGAAAACAGCCGTTTTGTGCTTCTCCCCCACCGGCCTAATTATGTACTTCCCCTCTCGCACAACAATAGCCCGAATTTTTCACCTTTTGATGGCGCGACAGCGGATAATTTTTCAAGTACGGAAATTAAATTTCAGCTTAGTTTTAAAGCGATCCTAATGGATGGAGTGTTTGGTGAACATGATATTCTGGCTGTTGCTTATACCAATACGTCATGGTGGCAGGCTTATAATGAAAATTCAGCGCCTTTTCGGGAAACCAACCATGAACCAGAGTTGTTCCTGGCTATGCCAACCCCTTATAGCCTGATGGGATTCGACGTTAAGGCGGTACTCTTTGGTCTGAGTCACCAGTCCAATGGTAAACCAGGCAGCCTTTCCAGAAGCTGGAACAGGCTTTATGCCGATTTTATTATCGAGCGTGGAAATTTTGTAGCCAGCATAAAACCCTGGTGGCGGATTCCTGAGTCGGAAAAAGAGTTTGAAGGAGATCCCAAAGGGGATGACAACCCGGACATCGATGAATATATGGGGTACGGTGAACTCCACTTAGCCTATGTTATCAATGAGCATAATTTGGGTATGTTGCTGAGAAACAATCTTCGCAGTGATAACAGGGGGGCTGTTCAGGTGGACTGGTCATTTCCCATCAGTGAACGGTTTCGTGGTTATGTGCAATATTTCAACGGGTATGGTGAAAGCCTGATTGACTATAACGACAGCACAAACCGTTTCAGTATTGGCGTAATGCTTACAGACTGGCTTTGATCATAATGCAATCCAGCGGCTTATCCGCTCAGGGTGACTCAGCGGACTTCAGGGACATCAACTGAAACAGCAATCCTGATAGAATGAGGATAACGCCGCTGAGCCCCAGCATGAATTCGATACTCAACCAGGATAGTAAGGAAGCTGTTAAACCGCCCAGAGTAAAAGAAAACGCAAAGAAAGAACCGCCTATTCCCATCGCCCATCCCTGCATGTCATCACTGACGCAATCACTGAACAGTTTCAAAGTGCTTACGTAGGCAGTGACAATAGCTACCGCCCAGATAAAACCAGCTATCCATATCCATGGTGTGGGAATATTCAGTGTAAACAGGGAGGTTATTAAACCACTGATTATCAGTGGCACTGCAGATAGCGTATTGGAACAATAGTGCTTTTGCATTCGAGTTAATAAATAGAACGTACAGAAAAGCGCTCCTGTGCCTATAGCAAAAGTACTGTACAAACTCAGTTCACCTGGAGAGTACCCCTTTGTTTCTGCCAGATAGATATACAGAAATTGATACGTCATGCTATTGCCCATCTGGAAGAGTATGTATGCGGGCAGCAATTTACGAACGGCCGGGTGAGAGAAGGCTTCACGGAAAATGTTAACAGGCCTTGTCCAGTCCATTTTTTTTGTCGACATCGCTGTTCTGGTTTCATCCATTCCAATGGTAATCCAGACAAGGGTTAAGACGGCAAATCCGGCAATGGTGGCGAAAGGCAGGTAAAGATGTTGATCTGCCAACAGGGCTCCAATGGCAGGGCCCAGGAAATGCCCCATGGCATTAGCAATGGTGATACGTCCCAGATTAATGGCTTTGGTATTTTCATTTGAAAGGTCGATAATTGCGGCCTGACCAATGGCGATGCTGCCGCTGAGTAAACCGCTGACCAGACGGGAAAGCAACAGCAGTATTGTGCTTTGCAGGGCGATAGACAGGGCCATACAGGAAAATGCAATAGCCAGCCCTCCCATACACAACAGCAGGGTTTTTTTGCGTCCCCAGCGATCGCTCAGATCTCCCAGTGTTGCTGCGCCAATAAACATACCCAGGGGAAACAGGGCAAATGCAAGGCTTCGAACAACGTCTATAAGCCAATCGGGTTGACCAACTAAAAACACATCACTGGCAAAAACAGCCACAATCATGGGTGTAATCAGACCGTAAGACAGGCAATCAACAAAGATAGCCGCCATGGCTGGAAGGAGTCTTTTTATCTCCGAACCTGTTGAATGCTGCATAATTGGTTATCGTAGCACCTTGTTTTTTGAATCGGATTAAATAGATAAGATAATATATCGAGACAATGTAATTCGTGCATCGTTCATTAAAGTGTAATAATTAGCTGCTAACTTGTGTGCCGCCCAATGGATTAGGCACTATTCTACAGAGCCTGTGATTCTATTATTTAATAGTGTGGCGTATGAAAATGTCGACAGGGAATTCGGGATGTTTGTACCTTTTAAGGACACTGCTTCTTCAGAGTTGTTAGTATCAATCAGCAACCATGAAATTCGTCCAGCTCTCAGGACAGAAAATCTTTCATATAGCTATAAAGAACTGGGGCAGTTTGCCTTTGAAATGGCAGGTACGATTCAGTCGTTGTTTAAAAAACCTCAGAATTGTGCCGTGCTGGCCTATCGCAGTTTGTCAGCTTATGGTGGTGTTCTGGGAGTGCTGCTGTCCGGTGGAACCTATGTGCCTCTCAATCCTCGTTTTCCGGGAAAACGTAATTTATCTATTATCAAATCAGCCGGTTGTTCCATTCTGATTGTTGATAAACGATGTGAGAAAGACGCGATAGAATTACTGCATCAAGAGGTAGATCCATTACTGGTATTATTGCCAGAGTATGATGAGCTACCGGATTGGTGTGCCCTTAACAGGCATCGGTTTCTTTGCAAATCTGATTTTCAACCTGCAGATCAATGGTTTTGTCCGAAACAGGCTAACCGGTATGCTTATCTGCTCTTTACATCCGGCAGTACCGGCACACCCAAGGGGGTTGCAGTCTCCCATGGAAACCTGAAAAGCTATATCAGTACGTTATCGGAAAGATACGATTTCACCACTGACGATCGTTTCAGCCAGTTCAGCGACCTGACCTTCGACCTATCCGTTCATGATATCTTTCTTGCCTGGTCTGCTGGTGCCTGTCTTTACCCGGTTCCAGAGACAGCATTGATCTGTCCTGCGCAGTTTATTAAAAGAAACCGGATTACCTGCTGGCATTCTGTGCCTTCATTGCTGGCTTATATAAAAAAATTCAGGCAGATGAAACCCGATAGTTTTCCTGATTTGCGATACAGTTTTTTTTGCGGGGAAGCCCTGCCTTTATCCTTGGCAAAAGAGTGGCAAATGGCGGCGGTCAACAGCACTGTCATTAATTTGTATGGCCCCACAGAAGCAACCATTGCCATCACTTCGTGGACGCTGGATGACCAGTATACCGACTCTGGCAATGCACCTATCGGAGAAAGCTTCAGCGGTCAGGAAACCATCGTCGTTGATCATCAAAATGAACTGGTTTCGAAAAACAGTGCCGGAGAACTCTGGCTGGGTGGTTCTCAGGTGACCGATGGCTATTGGCAGAATCTTGAACGAACCAGCCAGTCTTTTGTTGTCAGGCGTTTCAACGACTATAAATCTGAACGCTGGTATAAAACCGGTGATCTGGTCACAAAAGATTCCCGGCAGAACTTGATGTTTCTGGGACGTCTGGATTTTCAGATAAAAATTAATGGGTTTCGGGTGGAGCCCGGAGAAATCGAAGCAGTTATCCATGAAGGTTTTTCGGTGGACTGGGTGGCCGTAATTCCATGGCCTGTTTCTGCAGACGGCAGTATATCTGGTCTGGTGGCGTGGATCGCCGGAACCGAAGGTGATGCCAATGCCATACGGAATTATTGTGCAGATCGGCTGCCTCCCTATATGGTGCCAGGGAAAATATACTGGCGAAAGGAATTGCCCAAAAACAGTAACGGCAAGGTTGATATCAAGGCTTTACAAACAATGGTCAGGAATGAGACTGAATAATGAGTGAAAAGGGTGAAATGCGAAAAGCTGTGATCGATTTTCTTCAGGAAAAAGGAGCCAACGTTTCTACGTTATCGGATGAAAGCCGGTTAATGGAACATATCCAGTCGGCTGATTTTATGGAACTGATCATAGTAATGGAAATGCACAGAGGCAGTGAACTGGATCTGGAATCTGCAGATATCGAACAGATCAGTTCACTGGGAGGATTTGTCAGGTGGCTGGAACAGGTTTCAGCTATTGAGGATTAATGCCTGCTTTATAAAATGATCCACTTCTTCCTCTGAAGTATCAAATGATGTGACCATCCTGTAAATGTTCGGCGCGGGACCATTAGGGTAGAACTGGGTAACTGTCTGCAGCTTTGCAGCCAGTTCTTCTGGCATGGTAAAGAAAGCCTGATTCGTTTGCAGTGGGCAGTAAAGGTTGATATCCGGGCACTGAATCAAACCGTTAGCCAGTCGGGCGGCCATCTGGTTCGCATGGCTGGCATTTTTCAGCCAGAGATCATTGGTAAACAGGGCATTTAACTGAGCCGAAATGAAGCGCATTTTAGAATGCAGTTGCAGACCCTGTTTGCGCAAATGCAGAAAACCATCTGCAGCTTCCCTGGCAAAGAAGACGACCGCTTCACCAAACATCAAACCATTTTTGGTGCCACCCAGAGATAAAATATCAATATGCTCACTCAGTTCGGATAAAGAGCAGTTCAAGGCTGCTGCTGCATTGTAAATACGGCAACCGTCAACATGAAGCAACAGGCCCAATTCACTGCAGATCGCTTTGATCTCTGCCAGTTCTGATAATGAATAGAGGGTGCCCCACTCAGTGGACTGGGTAATGCTGACCAGTTTTGGCCGGGTGGCATGAGGGCCCCAGTATGTTTCATCTTCGAAGGCTTTACGAATCTGTTGGGGGAATAGTTTTCCGTCGCTGGCAGGAACCGTAATCATTTTGCTGCCGGTGGCATTGATGGGTGCACCGACTTCGTGGGTGACGATATGCGCTGTATCCGGGCAGATGATGCTATCAATACTTCGTAAAACAGCCTTGGCAGCCAGCGTATTAGCGGCTGTTCCATTGTAAACAAAGAAAATTTCAGATTCTCTTCCCAAGGCATGTTTAATCAGGCTTTTGGTGGCTTTGGTGAGCTCGTCATTGCCGTAGGAAGGAACATGATGTTCATTGGCTTCCTGAAGAGCTTGCATAACTTCCGGGCAAACACCGGATGCATTATCGCTGGAAAAATGTCTTGGCATTGTTAATAACTTCAGAGAATCAGAATTAAGAGTTTGAAGTCTACCTTATCTGGCAAAAAAAAAGGCCTGAGAACAGGCCTGTAATGGGGAGTTATTTTTGCGTGGAACGGGGCTCTCGGAGACTTTTTCGCCATTTTTTCTCGGCCTCAGAGTGTGAGAGGTGTGGAGAGTTTATTATTTCATCTGTTTTTTTAGGTTTTGACAGTTCATTCAAATATATCTTCTGTTCAGGAGAAAGTGCTTTATAACGCTTACTTTTTGTTAACGGATGCTGACGTAACCCGTCCTTCCAGATTTTTTCACCTTCTGCGAAAGACACGTACTTTTCTTTCTGTTTTCCTGTCGGTTTCTTTATCAGGCTTGATGAGCTACTGACGGTGGCAGAGCTCTGAGGCTTGTTTTTCAGTTGTCCGGTTTTTGGCTGAACGTAGTCTCGGATATGTCCATTGAAGTCCTGAATCATTTCATCCCGGGTCATTCCTTTCCCTGTTCGCTCTCTGGGAATATGGGAGCCAAATCCAATAGGGGGCCTGGAATCCGGTTTTTTCTGTTGTTTGGTCGACTTTTGAGCAGGTTTATTAACTGCAGGTTCTTTTTCAAGCGTTGCGGGAGACGAAGTATTAGTACTACTGGCTTTCTGTTTTGTCTTGGCCAGCTGCTCGGCTATTTCAGCATCAGTATATTCCCTGGCATCAAAGAATTTCTCTTTCTCTGCCATCTTTTCTTTCTCAGCTTCAGTGTACTCTTCTGCATCAAAGAATTTTTCCTCTTCACCGTCAACTGTGCTGTTATCTGAACTGTTGCTCGTAATGTCATGGCTTAACCGGGATTCAACAGTGAAGGGGACCGCTTTGCGTTCTGACAACGATTTTTTCGGGAGGTCGGGCATTTGGTCAGATAGCGGTTCATAGGCAGCAATTCCCGATGAATTCTGAGCCCCTTCTGCTGCAAGGCACACAGGCAGGTTGTAAAAAAAGCCCTCGCACAATTTTAATCAACTAAAATAGATACTTACTACATTACTGTCGTTTACCTGATTATGGCTACCGCTATTAAGAAGTACAGCAAGCAGCAGTTCCCGAACATAAAACGACAACTGTTGTGAAAGCTCGTTTACATTACTTCAAAAAACACTGACAAGCACATCCTTGCACTTAAGTGCATCACTGAATTTACTGTTTACCCTGAAACCCTGACTACATCTATATCCTATGAGCTGTTAATTTTAGTCCGGCCCGGTTTTATACCTTTGTTAATCGCTTCATACAGCTCATCCCAGCCATCAAGAAACCAAGACAGGAAAATGCGTGTCACTAACTTCCACAGGTAGGTTCGAACGCCTTTCGATCGTTCTTTTAAGGCCTTTTTAAACTCCGGGCTGGTCATTTCCTGAATTTGATCAACCATAAATGCCAAAAAGGTCAAATAAGCCAGGTTCGAAGCCAGATGATGCTTCCCATGACCGTAGTTATGCTCAATGTTGTAGCCTTGATTTTTCAGGGTATTAAACGTTTGGTTTTCTATATGCCAGCGACATCGACCTCCTATCATAACGGCTTCAACGGTTTCTTCTGTCAACTCAATATCAGTAACCCAGCACCAGGTATGGCGTCTACCTTCTTTATCGGTCTCTACATAATCCAGAACATTGACATCCGGCTATGTTCCCGTCAATAGTTGGGAGCACTAAAGTCCTATAAAAACTTTATTTTCCTGCTCCACATATGGCTATTCATGAGATAGGAAGGTATCCCAGAACAAATCGCTGTTCTTTGGGCAATAAACAAATGCAATATACAAGATTTAGTCATATCTCTACTTTATAAGGCACGTCTGTAGCCCTGTAAACATAGGGAGTAAGCAATACAACTATTGGCGGGAACATAGCCTTGACATCCATAGCGAATTCGGATGCATTAAGTGGCACGTTATTGGCGTAACGAAACCAATGTTTTAGGCCCTGTTCTTTATTGATTATCTCATGGTATTTGATATTGCCCTGTTCACACAGCGCATCCATAGCCTCAATAAGCGATAGATGATTTCCATCTTTGGCAACGATAATATAATGCCATTCATAGCCCTTGATCAGTTCAATGGTGGGGTTGTCAGCGTAAAGACCATCCAAAAGAACGATAAAATCAAGATGAGGGTGCTCTCGCTTCATGTGTGCCAGATAGCGTTTTATTGCGTTTTTTTCACAGTCATTTTTGGTGGCACCATCCTGAAGAACGATGGCTTCCGGTGCAAAGGGAATGACTGTTTTTTGGTCAGGATGAACTATGCAACCACCCATCAAGTTGTGATAATAGGATTCGTTGGTTTTTCCCTTATTCTTTACACAACAATCGTTGCAACGGCACTCCCCGGAATAAAAGAGACCTGTTCCATCAACAGGCATCAGATAATAGTCTTTTAAATTCGCACACTTGAATTCGAAGGCCTTGAGAAGTTTGTTTCGTTGAACCAGGGAGAAAAGTTTTTTGAATGGCTTGCGAAACTCGCCTGGATCTATTGGATCAAGAATTTCTCTCATGTGGGTATCACAAGGCACCTTGCCGTCTTTCACGTGATAAAGAGTTTCAAGGTTATGGCGAATAACAGGGTCGGCCTGATCAGTATCAAACGACAGAAGTGAATCATACTTCTGATGCATCATGGCAAAGGCAGATTTTGCAAAGTTGGGAAAAGGGATGCCATTGGCACAATGGTTAGGGCGGTAATCCGGGATTTGATCAAAGCATTTACAGACCTGAAGGATTAGGTTATTAACATTAAGATGCTTGCTGTATTTCTGGAGAGCAGTAGTCATGATTGACTCAACGGCGACTGATATCAGGTCTTTCTATTTTAGTCTCTTGAGTCTGCGAAAACATTTTTTTTGGCCATCCCGTAGACCTAGTCTCGCAAAGAGTTGAATAATCGACGGGAATTGCTGTACAGCAAGCACTTTAATGCCACAAATCTTATCAACAAGGTATTCAGTGCTTTGGCAGAATTAAGGATCACCGATCTAGAAGTTGTCCTATTCCTTTTGAAAACTTCCTAATGTCTGCCTTTGCTATGATGCATCAAAAGTACGATTCTCTGTTAGGATTTGATGATGAGCGGGTAGATAAAATCCGTTGCCATAATCTTGAAAAGTTGTATCACGTCAAAGATGGAAAAGTTCCGTCTGACACTCAAATGAGAGCAGTTGTTGATTTAATAAATCCTGACGATATTCGAAAACCATTTAAGAAGTTATTTTCTATTATTCAACGAAATGGTGCCCTCAACGGATTCAAATTCAATTGTGATAAATTGAAAGACCATTATCTGCTGCCCATCGATGGCACCGGACTTTTTTATTCTGGGAAATGTGGCTGTAAAGACTGCTGCATTAAAAACGAAGGAAAGAAAAATGAAGCCTTCTACCATAATATGATGGGAGGCTGCATTGCTCACCCTGATCAGAAAACAGTTATACCTCTTGAACCAGAAGCTATTATTCGTCAGGATGGGTGCACCAAAAATGACTGCGAAAAAAATGCAATAAAACGTTTTTTTGCGCACGTAAAACGAGTACATCCTCTGCTGAAACTGATCATCCTTCTGGATGGTCTATACGCTGACAACCCTACTATCGCGCTGATTAAGAAGTATGGCTGGCACTATATCATTGTGGCTAAGGATGGTAATCATGTATCGCTTATTGAGGCGATGAATGCACTATATGATGAGGGAGAAGTCCATCACCATAAAATCAATGATAAAAAAAATGGAGTAAAGCACAACTTTCGATTCGCTAATAACGTCTCACTGAATTTGCAAGATCAGGTTGAGAAAGTCAATGTTCTTGATTACATTGAAATCGACAAGAAAGGTCACCAACATAATTGGTGCTGGGTAACAGATATTGAATTAAATGAAGAGACAGTACACAGTGTCATGAGAGGAGGACGATGCAGATGGCATATTGAAAATCAAACGTTTAACACCCTGAAAAACCAAGGTTATCATCTGGAACACAATTACGGTCATGGCAAAGAGCATCTGGCGACGAATTTTGCCTACCTTACATTTCTGGCATTTCTGGTGGATCAAATCCAGGAGATGTCCAGCCCGGAATTTCAAAAAGCATTAAAGAAGCGATCAAGAGGAACACGAAAATATCTTTGGAAGAGAATGACGTGTTTATTTATCAGTTGGATGGTTGATAGCTGGGAGGATTTATTTAGTGCAATCACAAATGGATTCAAGCCGGAAAAAATAAAACTAGACACTTCATAAAATCGAAAGATAGCCAGGTTTTCAGGGTTATATTAAATTCCATTCTGCTGCCTCAATAGGAGTGCAGGCCTTTCTTTTGCTCTTATTTTTAAGTCTGTATTAAGTTGTCTCTAAGGTATCGGAATCAATTCGTCGGGAATAGCTGGTTCATAGGCTTGGGGAACACCAAATATACCTGCATGAATAATGTCGTAGCACTCTTTCAATACCGGATATGATTCATGGTTTCTGACATTTCGCAGGGTTTCGTCCTTCATCATCCATAGTGTATTTTGAACAGTGTTTATAGCTTGCTCAGCGGTATTTACGCTGACTTCGATACCCAAGTATCCGGCAGCCTGACGGGAGTATAAGGCTAATTGATTAATAGTGGCTGGACTCATAATGTTACTCCGTTTCCCTGGGTTTCAGAGGCAAGTTTAAACGCCTTGAGGGCTGTTTTGCATAACAAGCATGTCAGTATTCCTGACTGTCTATTCCTGACTGTCTATTACGGTACCTGCCGGGCTTTCAGAAGTTGCTGGCCAGCAGCAGACAGTGTGTAGAAAAAGTCATCGCCCGGGATGATCTTTATCCTGTCCCTTTCCTGGGTTGCAAGCCCTTCCAGAAAGGTTTGCCTGGCGTTCTCTTTATCCAGAACATCCTTTGCAAACTCACCCATGATGACAATTGGAAATTCCCGCTTTTCAGAATCACGGTAATAGTCCTCTTGCTTTCGATTGATAATATCAATCATCTGGCGAATGACTTCGTTTACCAGCAGTTCAGAATGGCGACGTGCCAGGGTATAAATAGAGGGTGCAACAGCATGGGGGCCAGAGAGGTACTCACTGGTGTGATTATCGTCGAGAATGTGTGAAATTCGGGTTCCCAGGGGGTTTTTGAATGTCTGGTGCCATTTTCTGAACAAAGCGAATTGACCATGCACTTCGTCATAGTCCCGAACAAAGCAGTCCGCATACAGCGTTTGTCTTACCGGGCTGCATTCCATCGCTCTGTTAATTGCTTCATTGGTGTAAGGTATTGGACTGAACCACTGCTGGCTGGCCTGTTGTCCTAAATCCCAGTAACCACCTTTTGTGCGCAAGTGTAAAGGAAGCAGGGCTGATTGTTGTTCTATTTCTCCGTTCCTGATTTTATAAGGTACTGCGACCGTTGTTGCCTGAATGAAATCAAAGTTATTACTGTCCAGGCCTTGTTTATCCAGCCAGGCCCGGGTACCGGCCACAAGCAGGTTGTGATCGCCGGTGAGCACCAGTTTTTTTTCTACAGTCCATCCATGATTTTTATAGACTTTGCGTATCATGCACTTAAAGTAATCACCTTTTTTTTTCACCTGTTTAAGACAGGTATTGGCCTCATTTCTGTATTTTGTCAGCTGTTCAGATTTGGGTGCAGGGTCATTGTTAAAAAAATCAAAACCGGCGATACCTATGGCAAGATCAACGGTTTTGTTCTCTCTTATTTCACCCTGACTCTGGATCATATCCTGCAGGGCAAATTCCACCAGCTTAATGGGCGATTCATTGTATTTCAGGTTACCCGGATCCCCAGTCAGCTGGGTATGCTCACCGGAACTGGCATAGCCGATGGCCAGAAGTTTATTGGTGTCCTGAGCGGTGCTGGTGATTCTGATGTCGAAGTTACTGATATAGAGGCTGTTTCTGTATCTAGCAGCCAGAACGGCTTCATTGAAGCCAAAGAAACTCACCAGTGTGATCATTATCTGAATGGTTATCCGTGTTCGCTCAAACATTGTGACGTCCCTGTCTGTACCAATGTATGACGGATGCTACGGGACTATTGAAAGAGATTGCATAACAGTGCTGTCAGTCTTTCTGACAAAATGGGGAACACTGGCTGCATACGGTTGTCCAGGCTGCCCCATACCGCTTGTTTACTCCCTGAGAAGTCCGCTCACGCCTGTACTCAAAGCCATGTGTAACAGCTTCATAAGGCAGTGAACTGAGCATGGCAGCGTCAGGGATTCAGGTAATGTTTGAGGAAATCGATACTTCTGATGTAGCTGTCAACCCAGGGTTTATGCCGCAAAAATGAGTGCACTTCATTTGGAATAGCCATCCCCTCAACGGGGACTTTTCTTTTCCGGAGTTCATGAAAGAGCTGCTGGGACTCTTCGAACTGTACATTTCGATCATCATCCGGATGGATCAGTAATACCGGAGATCGCCAGGAATCAAGGTAATGCCAGGGAGAGCTCTCCAGCGCTATTTGAGACCGTTTTTGGGCAACATCAGCTTCTTCTCCTGCATGAAGTGTGAATAGCTCACTCCCCCAGTGCTTTTGTCTCAGTTCTCTGGGTATATGATGACAGCCTTCGATATCGACGCCAGCAATGAACAGATCACTGTTTCTGGCCAGCGCCATAGCGGTGAGATAACCTCCGTATGACTTCCCCCAGATCCCTATACGTTTTCCGTCAACATCGGACCTCTTCGCCAGCCAGTGTCTGGCAGCGACAACATCCTGATATTCACTGGCGCCATTCCAGAAATATGGGCCGGGGTGGCGAAATGCTTTGCCATAACCCGAACTGCCACGGTAATTGAGTGAAAATACCACAAATCCCTGATTTGCCAGATACTGGCAACAGGCATAGAGCTGTGAAAGACCGAAAAGAGCGTTGAATCCTGCCAGAGTCTGGCACCAGGGGCCGCCGTGTACCGTTAACAGGGCTGGAAAAGGTCCGGAGCCTTTGGGTTTGAATAATTGCCCATGTACCATCAGACCATCAGATGAGCTGAAGGATACTGGTTCTATATCCACAAAATGACGGGCCACCTTCTGATATTCGGCCTGATCATAGAGAGTAACCGTCTTTTCCTGTGGTTTGATGATTCCGGGAATCATGGGTTGAGATCGACTGCAGACAATAACCCCCACAGCCTCGCCTGACATCACCGGAACGGGCAAGCTGACAATACTCCTCCCGGGCAGCAGGGGTTGAAGGTTTTCATGATTACCGTTATCCAGATTCAATCTGGCAAGATGATAGCCATGGAGGTTGTTATTGTTGTGTGTGTAATACAGCTGTTTGTTATGTCGATCCAATCCATAACTCTGTATCAGGTATTGACCTTCTGTAAGGCTCTCAATAACCCAGGTGTTGATATCCAGACGATATATGTGATCCCAGGCTGTTGCTTCATGGCTGAAGATAACCTGCAAATTGTCCTGCCACAGCAGAGGTCGGACGCCTTCCTGTATGGAGAGGCCATGATCTTCAGGACTCAGCCAGACACAGTGGGACTGCAGTGTATGACTGTCTGCAATTCGTAACTCAAAAGGATCGGAATAGTTACTGAAAAGAAGATCTGCTGCATCCGGTGTTATTCCATGGCAGCGGTAATAGGCAATGTGTTTGCCATCCGGTGACCAGACTGGCTGGCAATCCCGGTCAAAGGCCGGATCAAGCCATTGTAAACAGGGATCACCCGGTGTGAATAGGCCTATAAAGCTGTGCTTCTGGCGATTGATAGTGATGGCCAGTCTGTCACCCTGGTCAGACCATGCCAGTTCTGTGATCTTTCCTTGTGTTTCCAATACCTGAACAGACGCGATACCTTCTTCAGGTTCTTCAAGCATTTCCGGCTTTTCAGTCTCTGTTGTATTGATACAGAACAGCTTTCCCTTGTCTGAAAAGTAGACTTCAGAGCTTGCAGGCCGAAAGCAGGCAAGTCCTGTTTCTGCCAGCTCGAGAGGTTGTGAATCCCTGGTTTCAAGATCAATATACCAGAGACTTTGTTTAGGTGGATTAACGGCAGAAAGAGGGTTTGGGTATTTATCCTGTTCATTTTTACCTTCCCCCCTGATAACGAGCAAGGCGGAACCGTCATCCGACAGGGTCAGGCCTGAGAGCAGTTGTCCGTCATCCTCACGCCATGCTGTTACCTGAACCGGTACGTAATCCGGGCCTTTGCCAATGAAAATATTTCTGATTCCCCGGGTTGATTGAATCCAGGCCAGAATGTCATGGCATCTGGCAGCAATCATATCCTGGGTGAAGGTAAAGCCGAGATATTGCTCGAGCTGGTTCATCAATCCAATAGCCTGAATCTGTTAATTCAAACTAAGGAAAGTAAATGTTCACTGTTTTGGCAAGGCTGGTGATTTATGTTGAAAGGAAGAAAGTAAGAAGGAAAGAAAGGCAGGCAGATTCATCAGAGGTCAGGCAGGAGAACCGCTGTTTTGCCATATGTTGGCGAGAGAACTGTTTCAATCTTCAAGAACTACGTCGGGAACAGTCCGAAAATAAGTTCCTGATCTTACCCTGCCTCAGGAACTATGGTGAATTGTTCGCCAACAATACTCTTCAGAAGAAATGTACAGTGATGAAAATAATCTGAATTCAAGGCATTTTACGATGCCTTTAACCGATTTTTTATCAATATTCTAATTTTTGAGTGACTCAATATTATTTGGTCACTCTCCCCCATAGTGTTTCCAGACGTTTGTCCCTTCCACAGCTATAGCGATAGTAGTTATAACGGATGGGATTTATTTTGTAATAATCCTGATGATAATCCTCTGCCTCATAGAATGTATTGAATGCCTTGATCTCGGTATAAATTTTCTTGAATTGATTGGAGTTTTCAAGTGCTTTTAGTGAGGCTTCAGCTGCATTTTTTTGATCTGCATTCTGATAATAAATGCCGGTTCGATACTGGCTGCCTACATCGCAGAACTGCCGGTCTTTAACCGTAGGGTCAATGCTGGGCCAGTAAACATCCAGCAGTTGCTGATAACTTACTTTTTTTGGGTCATATATAACTTTTACTGCTTCAGTGTGGCCTGTGCGCCCTGAAGAAACCTGACGATAAGTGGGTTTTTTTTCTTTGCCTGCAGTGTAGCCACTGATAGCTTCAATAACGCCATCCACTTTTTCAAAGTCAGATTCTGTGCACCAGAAGCAGCCACCGGCAAATATCGCTGTTTTAGTTAAATTGGCAACAGATTCAGCCGTTGTTTTTGCCACAGCGAAGGATGAGGCAAGAACGGAAAGGACCAGAAGCAAATTTTTACCGTATTTTAGTATTGTTTGGTTTTTCATAATCAGATTCATAGTCAGATTCATTGTCAGGTTCATAGTCAGGCCCTGTTAATTGTCAGCCACTCCCTATAAATACACGACGATGACAGGTCTATTTCAAAAACATACCCTTAACTTTAGAAGACAAAACTGGCTCTTCCCTAATTTTAGTGGGTGATTTAATCTATATTGAACACTTCAAGGCAAGGATGCCGACATGCGCGATAAAGAACTCTACTCTAAAATACTTGGCGTTGAAACTCCGTGGCATGTCGCTCACGTGGAACTCTCCATTACTGAAGGAAAAGTCGAAATCTTTCTCGAACATGATGGCAAAAAGCCTTCTAAATGCAGTGTTTGTGATAAACCCTCTCCGGGTTACGATCGACGTCAGAAGAAGTGGCGGCATCTGGATACCTGCCAGTTTCAAACCATCCTTATTGCTGATGTTCCGCGTACACAATGTTCCGATCACGGTGTAAAAACAATACAGGTTCCATGGGCTGAACCGAACTCTGGTTTTACGGCCTTGTTTGAAGCACTCGTTATTGACTGGCTGAAAGAGGCAACAACCAGTGCAGTTGCCCAACAAATGAAGCTTAGCTGGAATGCCATCGACGGTATCCAACAGCGTGCAGTAGCGAGAGGTCTGGCACGCAGAGTACACGACAATCCCAAACGGTTAGCCGTTGACGAAACCTCATTCCAGAAGAGGCGTGAGTACGTCACTGTGGTTACAGATCATGAAAAAGGCATTGTTTTACATTTGGCCGACAACCATAAAGCTGACAGCCTCAATGAGTACTTTGAGACCCTGACGCCAGACCAGAAAGCCGGTATTGAATGCGTTACCATGGATATGTGGAAGCCCTTTATCAAGGCAGTCACATTGCATGTGCCAGAAGCCAGGGAGCGAATAGCATTTGACAAGTTCCATGTTGCCCAGTACTTAGGCAATGCGGTCAATAAAGTTCGCATAGAAGAGCATAAAGCGCTTATGTCTACAGGGTCAGACTTACTCAAAGGTACCCGGTTTGACTGGCTAACAAATCCTGAAAATATGAGCGATGAAAAGTGGGAAGCGTTCGAGCCGTTGCGTGATTCAAAGCTGAAAACAGCACGAGCCTGGGCCATCAAAGAGATGGCGATGACACTGTGGAATTACACATCACGAGCTTGGGCTATCAAGGCATGGAAACGGTGGCTGAGCTGGGCACTGAGGTGTCGGCTTGAACCTGTTCGTAAAGTGGCCAAGATGATCAAAGAACACCTGTGGGGAATTATTAACGCAATAGTTCTGAAAGCCGACAATGGCCGTGCAGAAGGCATGAATGGAAAGATACAGCGACTCAAGGGTCGAGCCTACGGCTACAGAAACAGAGAAAGGTTCAAAACTGCAATTTACTTTCATTGTGGTGGCCTTGATCTTTATCCAAGAGGGGTGAATCGCTGAAATTTACCCACACAATCTGAGGTAGAGCCACAAAACTATACCTTTCAGCTAATAAGCTGACTTGGGAGTCAATCATCTACGCTGAAAACCGGCACTACCTTCCTGTTATGACGTGTCAGGTATCAGACTGCGAATATGAGTGATTGGCCTGTGTTTATTCTTTGATTTTATATAGGCAACCGCCTTGAGTAGCTCACACCATGTGTCTATGGCAAATCTATTAAAGTGGTTGCGAATGCATTCCCACAATTTTATTTTGGCACGGCACCCTTTCCATGCCTTGTTAAACAAAGGGCAGGATAACTGTTCTATCTGGTCAATCAGGAAAGCCAGGAACATTAAACACGCCAGATTACTGGCAAGATGTTCATCGCCATGGCCGTAATTGTGCTCAAGTTGGTAGCCTTGGGTTTTCAGCGTATTAAAGGTTTCATTTTCAATTTTCCATTTAGCTCGCCCTCCTCTCATGATAGACATGCAGCGCTTTCGACCTATGCGTAGGCTGGTGACCCAGCGGGTGTGTGGCTTGAATAATGTCAGGCATGCAGGTTGTGAGCCACTGGAAACCCGTAGCGATCCATCTTCGACCAGAAAGCATCCCAATAACCCGTTGACTTCGCCAGAGCTCGTAATGTTAATAGCATTGACGCCCCTTGTTCCTTCCATCGCATGCCTGACTTACACATGCGCTGCTTAACCAGCGTTTTGCAAGCAGCTTCTGTTACACCAGAACCAATTGGTAACTTGTTTTCCAACGCTTCTGGATAAATCATTTGGTGCCAGTGATTTTTGAAATAAGTTCTGGCTTTATCCAGTTTTTCTTTAGAAACAAGACGTTTATTCCCGGGAGCTGCTTTCTTTAATTCCAACCATAAACGTTTTGCCTTACCAGGGGTGTTTTTTAATTCGTGCAGTGTTGATCTTAACCAGGCTTTGCGTTCATGCTGCATTTTTTTACCCGGATATATAGCTTCTGCCGCTTCTGCCACATATTCGCTAACGTGATAAAAATCCAGAATTTGAATCGATGTAACAGGCTCAAGAAACGTCCAATTATCTGGCGCCCCATCAGCAACTCCAACGTAAGTGGCATCAGGAAAACGAGACTTCATTTTCTCAATGTCAGAAGAGAACCGCCTTATAAAAGTTTCTTTTCCGTATTCGGGGGCAGCGGCAGCGTACACCGTGTGCATTCGATTTCCTTCTTCATCATAAAGCGCAATAGTTCCGCACATTGCAATTCTGTAGCCCTCTTTATAAAGCAAGTTTGCACCATCCAGCCCCAAGCTAACTGTGGCTACTGGCTCGGGTAAATCCGGTAATTCATAAGTCCAGGATTCTTCTTTGGCCTGAGCAATACTGGCAACAACTTCTGCCAGGTCTTTAGCGGTTCTTCGATGGATTTTACGTCCGTGGTTTCTTAGAAAATCTTGCTCTACTTCAGTGGAAGGCATGTGGGCAAACTTCCAACTGACCATGCAGGCATGTCGCGGGGTTGAATTAACAACAATTCGTGCAGATTGATCAAGGGGACAATAAATAGCACCGCCTTCACGACTTTGATAGATAAAACGATTGACCCTAACCGCTCCCCATGGAGTTTCATAAACCTTCAATTCTTTTTTACTTTTACTGGTCAACCGAACATTGCCAAGCGTAATGGGAGAACCGTCAGTATCAAGCCACTCAAGTTGCTTTTTTGTTCCCAGTTGTCCCGCTTCATTTAAGGCATCTTGCAAATGATTTTCGAAATCCACCATTGAGCGATTGTGCGGGATTTTGATAACGATTTCTGTGATTTCATCGTTGGATGAAAGGACTGAGCTGTACATATTTCTCAACGCCAAAAAGCCTATACGACCATACTAGTGTAGTCGTTTTTCTTGACATTGTTTAAATCACACACCCGACCCAGCTGTTGTTGTAACATTTCTCACCTTTCTCGTTGTACTCAATGTACTCCAGAAAGTTAACCATCAAATCGTTATAGGTTTTGTTCAGTGGAACTTTGTTAACAAATCGGAACCAGTGCCGGTGCCCTTGGTCGTCTGTATACTCAAATCGAGTGACTTTATCCTGTTTGTCCAGTTCATCCACGGCTTCAAAAAGGGCAACATGGTCACTTTCCTTGGCAACGCTAATGTAGTGATGGTTATAAGACCGAATCAGTGTAATGGTGGGACCCTTGGAATATAGGTCATCAAGATTCAATACCAATCTTAGCTTCGGGTGATCCTTGTGAATGTGTTCAAGCGCTCGCTTCAGGGCATTGACTTCGCAATCGTTTTTAGAGGCATCTACCTGTTGAATGATGGGTTCAGGCATCAGTGGCAAGACTTCCTTAATTCCAGGTTTAACGATGCAGATGCCCAGCAGTTGGTGATAATACAGTGGGTTTTCGCTGTCGGGTTTCTTGATGCAGCACTCGCTACAACTGATCTTTCCAGAGCTGAAGTGCCCGGTGCCATCCATTGGAGCAAGATAACCCTCCTTAAAATATCTGAACTGCTTCAATCGTCCACTGCGCTGAACAAAATGGAATAAGGCGGTAAACAGCCGAGACAGTTCTCGAGTGGGCACTGGGTCCAGCATGCAGCGAATATGAGTGTCACTGGGCACTTTTCCCACCCTGTATAGGGTGTTTAGGTTGTATTCGATTTCTGGTTCGCGCCTGTCTTCATCAAACTGGAGTAGGGACCAGGGCGATCTCATTTGACAAACACCAATCCTGTTGCATATTCAAAAAGCTAGCTTTAAAAACTGAATTTTTGAGAAGTACAGGAAATTAGGCTTATTTTGGTACTTTTGTGTGCTGAATAATTAGCCAAACAGAGAAAGTTAGTGCCAAATGAGATCGCCCTGGAGTAGGGACGAGAACTTCAGATGAAACATGGCCAGAGCAGACATAACGGCATCATGCAGTGGGATTTTGTCGTCGATCTGATTAGGACGAGGGTCAGGTATTTTAGCCGCGTGGTCAGAGACGACCTGAATCAGGTCATCGGCAAGGGCTTTCTTTTGGGAAGCAGGCATTGTGGTCTGACTGAGTTGTTAATACGAATGACTTCACGAGAGTTAAAAATAGCAGATACTCTGAAAGCCTTGCGAATTCTGTTCAGAATTAATCTTTGGGGAAGTGCTGTTTGAGTGTCAGACGGAACTTTTCCATCTTTGACGTGATACAACTTTTCAAGATTATGGCAACGGATTTTATCTACCCGCTCATCATCAAATCCTAACAGAGAATCGTACTTTTGATGCATCATAGCAAAGGCAGACATTAGGAAGTTTTCAAAAGGAATAGGACAACTTCTAGATCGGTGATCCTTAATTCTGCCAAAGCACTCGAATACCTTGTTGATAAGATTTGTGGCATTAAAGTGCTTGCTGTACTTCTTAATAGCGGTAGCCATAATCAGGTAAACGACAGTAATGTAGTAAGTATCTATTTTAGTTGATTAAAATTGTGCGAGGGCTTTTTTTACAACCTGCCTGTGTGCCTTGCAGCAGAAGGGGTTCAGAATTCATCGGGAATTGCTGGTTAATTGTTTGCTACAGGTTGTTTCAGCGTATTGAATTGACTTACGTATTTGCCATAGCCTGCTTCTTCAAGTTTCTCTGCAGGAATAAATCGAAGTGATGCCGAGTTGATGCAATAACGCTGCCCTGTTGGTGCCGGTCCGTCGTTGAAGAGGTGACCCAGGTGAGAGTCTGCATTTTTTGAACGAACTTCTATTCGAGTCATAAAGAAAGAGGTGTCGCTTTTTTCTACAATGTTTGTTGCTTCTATCGGACGTGCAAAACTGGGCCAGCCCGTTCCAGATTTGTATTTGTCTTTGGAGCTGAAGAGTGGCTCACCAGAAATAATGTCCACATAAATACCCGGTTTTTTATTATCCCAATATTCGTTACGGAATGCGGGTTCGGTGCCATTTTCCTGAGTCACCTTGTATTGAATGGGGGTCAGGGTATCTTTCAAATTCTTATTGATAACGTCAGGCTTACTGCTGGTTGTGGCAAGAACCAGTCCAACAGGTATGAGAATTAAAAAGAAAATCATAATCAGTTTTTTCATGGGGTCGATCCTGTTTACTGCATTTAATAACTAATACGACATTAATAGAGGGACTGGATTCAAAAAGTGGATTTGGAGGATGTATATAAAGCCGGCTGATGAGTCCACAGGACTTGAGCCGCCTAAGGAATTGTCTAAAAATAAATTCCAGATATTATCTGGCTTCCAGAACAAATTTACCCGTCGCCTTTGAAGTGACTACTGCATTGCGGGGCAGGTTCATCTATTTATCGTCTGAGGGGAGATGAAAGAGTCGGATACAGTTGTTTGAGGTTTCTTCCGTAATAATCTGTAAGGGCTGATTTCTCAAATCAGCAAGACACTGGGCAATATCGGGGAGTCTTTCGGGGGAATTTCTTTGTCCCTGAAAGCCTGAGAGAGGCATATCAGGCGCATCGGTTTCCAGAACGATACTGGATAAGGGAAGTGAGCGGGCCAGCTGTCGTGTTTTTCTTGCCCGTTCGTAGGTAATACCACCACCAAAACCCAGTTTAAAACCCAGTTCTATGTATTGATAAGCCTGTTGCTCGCTGCCAGAGAAAGCATGGATAATACCTGCCCGGTCAGGTGTCTGCTGTCTCAGTATTTTCAAAACACTGTCATGGCTTTTTCGTGCATGGATTATGACAGGTAATTGATGTTTCTTTGCCAGTTCTACCTGCTTTGAAAACAGGGCTGTCTGGAAGGCACGATCACCGTTGCACCGTTCGGCGTTGAAAAAGTCCAGGCCTGTTTCTCCAACGGCAATAATCCCTTCCGGCTTATTGGCCAGAAGTTGATCCAGATGATCCAGTTGCTCCAGGAAATGTTCATTCTGAAAGCATGGGTGCAAACCAAGTGCGGCAAATTGTCGCACAATTGATCCGGCTTTATTCTGTACCCTGTGCAATAGATCTGGCCACTCAGATGCTCTGGTTGCCGGGATGCACAGATGTGAAATCCCTTTTGACTTACAGAGGGCCAGTATCTGATTTCGGTCATGATCGAATACCGGAAAGTTAATATGACAGTGGCTATCAAATAGAGTCATAAGGAACCCTGAGTGAAAAATCGTATTTTAGTCGCCTGATTTATCGTTAAAGTAGCTGCGATAATAACTCTGTATTTGAGTGTTGAATGATAGGGATTCTATCATTCAGTGACAGGTCTCTCTATGAGAAGTGTGTGAAGTACGTATAATGCCTGAGTGAGCAGGACAGCTACAGTATCAGGCCAGAAAATGACAACAGTTTTACGATAATGAACAAAGAAAAACAACGCGCTGTAATAATGGGTGATAAGAATCACCCGATAGGCAATTATAAAAAAATAATAAGTATTCTGGGGTGTGCATTTTTACTGTTTGCCCTGTTAAAACTACCGGATTTACTTGAGCACCACGACCAAAGCCTGCAGGAAAAACCAGAGATCACTTATAACGCTCAGTGTGATATTTCAGTGGGGTGCAGTTACCAGCTTGAACCCGGTCAGGTGAACCTCAGAATATTGCCAAATGATTTGCCTGTCATGGAAAGCCTGGATGTTCAGGCAGAGTTGACGGGTTTTCAGGCAGAAAAAATCAGCATGGAGTTCATCGGTAAAGCGATGGATATGAGCATGATGCCCTTTTCCCTCTATAAACAGCAGGGGGGAAATATGTACAGGGGAACCGGTTATATCAGCTTCTGTACAGTGAATGACCGGATGATCTGGCTGGCTCGTTTGAGCATCGAAACCGAAAGTAACAATCACATCATTGTATTTGAAGTGGACAGGAGTTGAAGTATGCCGTGTAAAAGGAGTGTATGCACTGGAGTCATTAGTTTGATCTTTGGCTTAACGGTCATTGTCAGTCAGGCAGCGGATATTTCCGTTACCGATCAGTATTTGCGATCAGGCCCGGTACCAAATAGTAATCTGGCCGGTTTTATGAAACTGAAAAATAATGACAAGGTGCCCGTTAAACTGGTGAGTGTTGATAGCGATATTGCGGTAAAAACTGAACTTCATGGACATGCCATGAAGGACGGAATGATGAAAATGTTCAAACTGAAACAGGGGATAGCCCTGGGGCCGAATGAACAGATCAAACTGCAGTCTGGTGGTGAACATATCATGCTAATGGGCATCAAAAAGCCGGTAAATATTGGTGACAAGGTAACCATTACCCTGCATTTTTCTGATGGAGATGCCATTGATGTTGCTTTTCCTGTGAAAGATATCAATGCGATGTCT
>CBDBOO010000107.1:0-38753 GCA_965208385.1 Endozoicomonas sp. | reverse complement strand
CAATCCTGTCCAGATTGATCGTGATACCGGGGAACACTGGCTTGCCGTCTCTTTGCCTGACTCTTGCGAGCCTGCAGGATGTTCAGTCAGAATTCAGGCAGCCATTGGCGACAATCTGACATGCGATGACAACAGTTGCACTAAACAGTCTCAGGCCAATGACAACCATGTCTTTACCGATATCCAGAGTGGCAGCTCTATCTCCATTGAAACCCGGGAGCACATCAGTACAACCCATCTTGTTTTCATACATTCGTCCGCCAAACTCTCACAGAGCTCCAATTCATTAAATAAGTCTGTGCATTACCCTGTTATTCACTCCGCTCAAGGGTTTCCAGGGCCAGAGTTCCCTATGACCCCCGTCGTTCCTGGCATTCTATGCGATGGTGAGGAATGGGAAACAGGTTTTTTTGTGTTTGAAAGGAAGCAACGGGAAAAATTATTTTCATGGTTTGAACAACAGGAGCCAGTCGCACCCGATTATATAGAAATAGGTGCATGTGCATTTGAACAGATTGATCCTGACTACAGCATGAACACATTCGGATTCAACGTTTTCCTGAACAATCCGTCATTTCGATCAGTGACCCTCAGCCAGTCCGAAACAACAGAGTTTGTCTATGACTATCGCTGGCGATACACCAGAGACGGAAAGTGGTATCGGGAAGTAAGAACCGATTCGGGATGGCAGGTGGTCACCGGAGAAAATCAGGGCAGAGCTCATGGCTTAATGGCTGAAGACCTTTTTGACCAGCTCTTCGGCATCGACTTTCGTGGGCCCTACGGGTTTAACACACCTCATAACACAAGGCTCTCATCATTAATGGAACGGTTTCGCAGGAAAAGCCAGTCTCCAGACAAAAGAAAAAAAACAGCGTCTGTTCCGGGTCTGTGGCAGGCTCCCCTGTTATCTAAGAAGGACAAAAAAGCTAAATCCAACCCGCCAAATAGTCAGGGCGAGCCGGTATTAACGAGTCAAAAATCTTTTATACCAGATCAACCCATAAAGTTTAGTGACGCTCCTCCACAGGTCTCAGCAACTATTCCAAGACCCGTAGCAATTAAAATTGATTCCAATGCACTGGCGGAAAAACATCTGGCTTCCCGAGCGAGCCCTATAAAAGAAATGATGGAACTCTACAAAAAGTTCGTACGATCATCTGATGATCGTACGAAGGAAGCAGCCCGAGAATTAATCTCCCTGTCCAGTCCACTGGCCAGATATCTGGGACTGGAAATGGAGAGTATTCTTGGAGGCAGTGGAGAAGGCATTGTCTTCCAGGTTAGAAACGAACACGGTCATGAGATGGCGTTGAAAATCACCCCCTTTAGCAACCACCCTGATGTGCTGGCAAAAATGAGGCGATTATCTTCAGACGCTTCGGAAAACATAGAATGGTCTTTTACCTCCGGCTCCGTCCTCATCCCTCTGTATTATCATAAATTGTTCGTGCACAAGGAGCAGGACAGGCAGCAGAACAGCATGGGGGTACAGGTGATGGCTCTCGGCAAACTCATTGACTGGAAGACAATGAATTCCAAAGCCATTATTCATGAGATGATTTCATTTACCCGAAGACTCCATAACATGCATCGTAGAGGTTATGTTCACTGGGACATAAAACCCAACAATATGATGTGGTTTAACCGCCAGTGGGTTCTGGTGGATATTGGAGAGAGCTTTCGGTATGTGAAATCAGAAAACCCCAGAGTCCTCTGTGGCCATTCCGGCACGTACAAGTACAAAGGCTGGAGCAGGGTGCGCAACTTACCATACCAATCACATGAGCGAATACCGGCCATACCCTGTCAATCCGATGCAGACTCAGTGTTACTGACTCTGATGGAAATGATTTTCAAAGAACATCCAGTATCCATGTTTAAAAGGCATTATAACATTGGCCATCATCACCCGAAAATAATTGAACTATCGCACGTGTTACCTCATGTAAAACTAGCCCGGATTGAAGAATTTGTTTATATGGCAGAGTTCTGGGCAGAATCTATAAGAGCGCCCTTGGAACTGGTTACACGACTGGACCGTCAGGCAGAACATGAAACCGGACGCTATTACTCCCAAGCCACTCTGGAACTACTCGCTCAACTGCTTGATTCCAGTTATCAGGAAAGTCATCAGACCGATGCTGATACCCTGCTGGCCTTTAATGATAAACTTACGTCCTATTTATCCACTCTCCCCCGTCAACAGATTCCGCCTGTTTCAACCCGTCATCAGCATGAAAGAAACCCGGTTGAAACACTGAATCTGCAGTCATTTTCGCTTCCAGTTCCAATAGCAGAAACAATCCGCGCTCATACAACCGCTTCTGTGCCTTTACTTAAGAGCAATCCAAATTTCAGGCTGAAAGTCCCCAGCCTGTTTATCATTAATTCAACCGTTGACAGCAAGCAGGCAGTAGAGCAGAAGCTGCTCCTGGCCTGTCAGAAACCTTCTGATCAGCCGTTTCAAATTGAATGGCACTCACAGGGTTCCAGGGTTCTGGGTCTGGTTACCCTCGCACCGTCAGAGGCACCGTCTTCTGGCCATATTCTGGTTGATAACATCCTATGCTCTACCGAGAATCCAACCCCTCTTTTCAAAATTCGTTTTTTCCTGCAACAGGCTACCTTGCCTGAAAACCACCCCGATTGGAGATCATTACTCACAGGCTTTAATCAGGTAGTCAGAATTCCTGCTTATAATATGCATGGACAGATTAATCAGCAATACACTCGTTTACTCGACCTCAAAGTACCTGATCACATGCTGCGTAAACGATGGCTTCAGGAACTCTGGAACAAGTTCTATGAACCAAGCCATAAAACCGGACACCGGGTTGACCCCTGGCTGGTTCCCGGCCTTCAGACTGAAGTAAATGGCAATGTCAGAATATTCTTTGCAACCTATCAAAATATCAAGCGACGACGGATAGATAACATCCATATGGATGCCTACCAATTTGTTGTATTCGCCAGATCAACCTTGATAGCCACTGCTGACCGAAACAATCTGCCAACACCTATCCTGATTCTGGTAAACCTGGCAGACGCTGTTATTGCTGAGAAAACCGACAGCACCATTCGTGAATTCCTGCATGCATTACTGGAACTGCCATTCAGCACGGAGGAAAGCCATTCCCGGCAGAATCATGAAACCAGTACTCTGATGGTTCCAGTGCCCTCAACACAGAGAGGTACCCCGGACTCTCACCGGATTAGAGCCATGGAAGTCGACACCCTCCTCAATTCAATAGAAGCCTTGGGAGCAGATGTTTCAGAAAGCCCGTACAAGGCAAGAACCAGACCCACAATCAGATCCACCACCAGATCCACCACCAGATCCACCACCAGATCCACCACCAGAGAGTTGTCCAGTCAACTGGGAAGGCCTGCACCATATCATTAAGGCATCGCGGCTCTATAGACCCAAAGGATTTGGAGTTGCTACAAGGCATCAAAGGAGTGAAGCCCCAGAAGCTTAGACAAACCAAGTAATCGGGCCGGACAAGCGTACCAGCGCTGCCAACGTAATAGCACCTTCAAATACGATGGGCATAGGTGCCAGGATGCTTCATTATTCATCCATATCCGAATTCATTCCCAGGGCAGATTCTGATTCCTCAAAACGCCATGCCTAAAAGCCCAATTAAATTTGAAAACGTTTAATAGCCATTTTTCAATTTATGGAATTTCTCAAAAATTCTGCAATACTTTTTTTGTCTGATATTTACATCAATCATTTGAGCTACATTACGTGCTGTCCATCAATAAAAATGTCTTAAAAAAATTCAAAAGACTACTGACAGGCATAACCCTGTCAGTAGTCTTGCCTGTCACATGGAGTGGGTCTTTAGTCAGTGAATCCACCCACTCAAAACTCTTGCCAGCTCTATTCGGAATGCTGATATGGCAATCCAGCCCTTTTACAATTAACAACGTTCAAAAATATTTTTACCAGGAAGGGAGCGGTCAGGAAGGGAGCGGTCAGGAAGAGAGCGGTCAGGAAGAGAGCGGTCAGGAAGAGAGCGGTCAGGAAGAGAGCGGTCAGGAAGAGAGCGGTCAGGAAGAGAGCGGTCAGGAAGAGAGCCGGAAGATAAACACTCGTTCCACAGACATCACTTCAGCGCCAAAAGCACACTGGTTCATTGCAACCCTGCCCGATGCCTGTACGTCACCAGGTTGCATCGTTGAAGCCTCTCTCCCCTTTCCCGGTACAGCACATTGTTCAGAAGAGCGCTGTGATTTATTGGCCCAGAGCAACAATATTTACCTGCTCAGTGACATTCAGAGTGGCAGTTTTGTTCAATTTGATGCCGCTGACAATCGTTCTTCTGTCATTATTCTCTTTATTTCACAGAATCAAATCCCATCCGGAGTATGCGACCCCCGTTTTGTTCCTGCACAAAATATCTCCCTGCGAATTTCCGGGAAACCACCTGAACCTGACTTCCCGCTTATTCCTGTCACTCCGATTTATCACTCCAGCGACGATGCCGTTGAAATCCCCTTACTGGTGGATGAAAAAAAAAGAAGACTGGCTTTTCTGGATACATTGAAAGGGCATGGCAAACCATCACGGCTTGTTCTGAATCTTTCCCGCTGTCACCTCAAGGACAAAAGAACCCTCATTTCTTTGGATGATCTTCTCACCCGATTTGCGATTACAACCACATTACCCAAACTTGAAACACTCGCCAGAGGTTTCTTTTTTTCCTATCGCCGGACATTCAATAAAAATGGCGAATCAGTCATTGAAGTTAAAACTGCTTCAGGCTGGAAAAAAGCCACCAAAGAACAGGCAGCCCGGGTCATGGGGCTAATAGCAGAAAAAGAGCTGGAAAGGCATGATGATGTCTATACGACTGAAGGGTACAGCATCATCCATACGTCATCAGACACACAACATCGCCCTCCCGGAATCACCCGAAGAGATGATGATAGAAAAAATAAGAAACCGGAGCTGAAGCACCAGGGTAAAGCCAAACAGGCGCCCCCCAAAAAAAAGACAAAACCCTCCCACCTACCGCCTACTTCGTTCTCAACAACAAGCGTTTCTCAGCCCATTGTCGAAAGAAAAAAATCAGATCCGGGTACTTTAGAACCAATAGCGCCCCACCAAACCAGTCAACAGCCAAAAGACCTGCCTGCTCCCCCTTTCGAACGCAGCCTGCCAGATCAGCTGTACACTGCAATAAAGAATTACCACCTGGCAATGCCGGAACAACGTTCTAAATTACAAAAAGAATTTGTTACCCTGATGACGCCCTTTGTATCCGGGATTGGGTATGTTATCACCGGTTTTATAAAAGCCGGGACTGAAGGTACCGTTTTCTCAATAAAACAAAATTCAGATGCCCCCGACTTGCCTGAAGAGGTTCTGAAAATAACGCCTGTCCTTGCAGATGAACTAAGTAGATACTCACAATTAAAAATTGATATTGACAATATTCAAAGACTTGAACCTGAAGCAAGTTCGGCCCTTATTCCTATTCTCCATCACAGGTTGTATATCAGCTCACCGAATCAACACGGTTTATATATCCAGAGAATGCCTAAAGGTTCTCCTTTGAGAGATATGCCAATGACAAACAGAATTATCTGGGAACAGTTCCTTTCTCTTCTTGAACGAATTCAGATATTGCATTCAAAACACTTTGTTCATCTGGATATAAAACCGAGCAACATGGTCTTGTATCGCGGAAAGTGGGTACTGGTGGATCTGGGCATGAACTTCACTACAGACAAGAACAGACTATTTTCTAATATGCGCCATAATCCCGGGACTGCGTTTTACCTTGGACCTGCTTGTTTTGCCCTGCTGAAAAGTCCAGAGAACAATACTGTACCCTCCTTCCGTTACCAATCTGATGCCGATGCCCTAACAATCAGTGTCTTACACCTGTTATTAGGCAATGTTCCTGGTGAGCTTCTTGTTAACAAGCTCATTGCTGAGAGTAGCGATCATGACTATGTAAGATTACTCGATAAGATTGATCCAGAATGCGGGCAACGTAAACATCTCGCATCGCAATTATTACTCTGGAAATATGTCAGAAAAAGTTCGGACCTTCTGTTACAGGGTTTAATTTCCGAGGCTGACAAAACTCGCCAGAGGGTTTTATCGGAAGCCGATCGCCTCGTTATGCAATCCATGTTACTGTCCAGCGTGAATCCGAAACCGTCGATCATCCTTGCTAACACATTGAATCCATATATCAAAATTGTAGGTGAACACGTTCTTGGCATGAGCAGCACTCACCAGTCACTCAGGTCAAGAGTAAGAAGATCCTCACTGAGTCAGCCCAGATTACCCACAACGTCAGCCCCCTCCTTTCTGGACAGAGCCAGAATACATTCAGATCCTTCCAGGGACATTCATGTTCAGACCCGATCTTCAAGGCGTACGACAGGATTTCCAAAGCCAGAGCCACCAATAATGCATTCAGAAGTAGTTACCCTCCCGCCTATACCTCCAGGGCGATCCATCATGGCGCCTTTACCTGAAGCGGGTAATTCTGCCGTTCGTCATAGAACGGTTCCGAGTCAAAATTCTGTTATTCCTGAAACGATAAAAGAGTCCCGCAATGAACAACCCGGCCCCGGCCATAAGTCACCACCAGACTCAGGCTCTTTCAAAGTAAAAAAAACCGACTTATAGCCGGTTTTTAGTTGTACAAAAGTGCCAACTCTTATTTTTTCAGGGGGCGCACATATAGTACAAGGTTGTGGTCAAGTATTTCATAGCCGTGTTTTGCAGCTATTTCACGCTGACGTTTTTCTATTTCTTCATCAACAAATTCAACGATATCCCCAGTTTCCATGCACACCATATGATCATGATGTTCTCCACTGGCCAATTCAAAGACTGAATGACCACTGTCGAAATTATGCCGAACGACCAGACCGGCACCTTCAAACTGGGTTAAAACACGATACACCGTGGCCAGGCCAACATCTTCTTCTGCTTCCAGCAGTGCCTTATAAACATCTTCAGCACTCATATGTCGATCCTGGGCGTTTTCCAGAATCTGTAATATTTTGACTCGTGGCAGGGTGACTTTCAGGCCTGCTTTACGCAACTCTTGATTTTCCAACACGTTTCCCTAACCCTTAGCAAGAGAACCCTGCTATTATCACATTTTTGTGCATGTATTTCATTTTTTGAGCAAGATAGTGGAAGTCTGATACCGATGCAAAAAAACAAGGTCATCCTCGCCGCAGTACTACTCAGTTCCGTCATAGTGGCGGGATGCGCCAGTTCAACGGACAGTGGCTCGAAGCTTATCAGCTTCCCCGGCGCATATAAAATCGACATTCAGCAAGGCAATGTTATCACCCAGGAAATGGTCGACCAATTGCGCCCCGGCATGACGCGTACACAGGTACAATATGTCATGGGTACACCATTACTGGAAGATGCTTTTAACAAAGACCGCTGGGACTTTGTCTACAGTATGCAACCAGGTGGCAAAGCCAGAACTCAAAAAATACTGACAGTTTTTTTTGAAGATGACAAACTGACCACCATCAAGGGTGATTTAAAACCCACCCCTGAAGCAAAATAATTATACTCAAGCCTGCGCTTTCAGCTTGGCCTGTTCTGCTCTTTTTTTGCGGACCGCTTTCGGATCTGCAATCAAAGGGCGATAGATTTCTATCCGGTCACCTTCACGCACTGCCTGCTCTCCCGGCTTTGGAACAGACTTACCAAAGATACCCAGTTTAGCGGATTCCCAGTCAATCTCCGGGAAATGCTCACTCATTCCTGACTGTCGGGCAGCATCAAGAACGGTAGTTCCATCGTTAACCTGAAGCTGGAGAATCCGGTAATCATCCGGTTTGGCAAAAGCCACCTCAATCGCAAGTTTTATGCTGTCATTGCTTTCTGACATTTTTTTTCACCTCTGCCATTAGAGCTCTCGTTTTTAACCGTAGAGTTGTTCCGCACGCAGGCGAAAAGCATCAACCATTTTATTCATTGCCTTACTGAAAACAACACCGATTGTTGCTCTCAACAAGGGACTGGAGATTTCGAAATCAAGCTCCAGAGATACTCTACAGCCTTTATCGCCTAACGCCTTGAATGTCCATACTCCATTGAGACTGGAAAACGGACCAGACAGCAGGCTCATGTTTATTGACTGCCCAGGTACCAAACAGTTCCTTGTAGAAAACTCATATTTTAAAGCACCCTTCGCCAGTTCAAGGGAGGCTTCGACCATATCACCTTCCTGCTTCAGAATTCTGGCGCCGGAACACCAGGGTAGAAACAGGGGATAAGACTCGACATCTGCCACCAGTGCATACATTTTATCAACCGGTTGCATAATCAGTGCGGAACGGGAAACCTTGGGCATAGAGAGTTGATTTATTTGATCTGACAAGGGCTCGGTAGCATAACATAATGCACCAGGCTTTCATGGTCATAATGGATTTTCAGGAAGATTACAGATTGAAGAAAAAGGCTGAGTACTTATCATACTCAGCCTTTTTATTTTGATGCTACCCATTCCACTTGAAGATCCGACGTTGCTGAAGGCTCACATCTTCAAAGAAAACGAATAGTTTGCGCCTGTTTAGTTGAACAACGCTGTGTAGAAAATCAGGGCAACAGCAACCGGAACAATAATCCTGATCGAAAAGCGCCATAGATTGAAAAGGCCCACACTCAATGCCAGTTCGTTCATCAATGTAGAACGCTTCATAACCCAGCCAGCAAAAATTGAAATCAACAGACCCCCAGCAGGAAGCAGGATATTACTGGTAAAGTAGTCCAGAAGATCAAAGAAGTTTTTGCCAAACAAGCTAAAGGTAAAATCACCACTCATGGAAAACACGGTACCCAGCCCCACAAACCAGATAGCAGCACAGATAACAAAAGTGGCCGAAGTTCGCTTCAGCGATGTACGTTCTGTCAGCCAGGAAAGGGCCGGTTCAACCAGGGAAATAGCTGAACTCAATGCGGCAATGCTCACCAGCACAAAAAACAGGAAGCCGAATAGCTCTCCCATTGGCATATTGGCAAAGGCTGCAGTCAGGGATACAAACAGTAAGCCTGGTCCTGCTGATGGCTCAAGACCGTGTGCAAATACAATGGGAAAGACGATCAAACCGGAAATGATCGCCATCAGGGTGTCCAGAAATGCGACACTCAGAGCCGTTCTCGGAATTGAATTATTAGACGGCATATAACAGCCATAAGCCATCAGTGCACACATACCAAGACTCAGGGTAAAGAATGCCTGCCCCAGTGCAGCCACTATGGCCTCGCCGGTAATCTTGGTAAAATCAACGGTAAACATGAAGCTGAGACCGCGCATGAACTGACCGGTTTCCAGCATACTGTAACCCAGCATAACCAGTAGCAGCACAAACAGTGCCGGCATCATGATCTGCAGACCTTTCTCCAGTCCCTTGTGAATACCACGAGCAGTAATAAATACGGTGATCAGCATAAACACACTGTGCCAGAACACCTGCCTTGGGGCAGACGACACCAGGGCTCCGAATTCATCGCCCACCTGGGCAGAATCCATACCGGAGAAAACACCGGTTAATACGTTCCAGGCATAAGAGAGTGACCAGCCAGCAATAACACTGTAATAAGACAGGATCAGGAAGCCCGCCAGCATACCCATCCAGCCTACCAGTTCCCATAATCTGGAAGCACCGAGATCACCGGTCAGTTTTCTCATGGCGTTTAAAGGGCTTAACCGTGTTTGACGGCCAATAGCTGTTTCAGCCATTAACAGCGGTACACCCATAATGACAATGCAGATCAGATAGATAAGTACAAAAGCACCACCACCAGACTGGCCTGCAACATAGGGAAATTTCCAGATATTACCCAGGCCAATAGCCGAGCCGGCAGCAGCCAGCATAAAGGTCCAGCGATTTGTCCAGGTTTTGTTCGACGCGGTTGGGTTCTGAGACATGAGCCCTACAATCCCCTCAATAAAGGTACGACATAGCTATAGTTATTGAGAAACATCATCTGAAAACACATGATGTTTTTTAAAATGCACCCTTCAAAAAGAATCCGTCAAAAAGAATCCGTCAAAAAGAATCCGTCAAAAAGAATCCGCCAAAAAGGATCCGTCAAAAAAATCCATCAAAAACGAATCCATCAAAAACGAATCCATCAAAAAGAACCCTGACATTCATCAGACACCAGCACAGGCCGTAACATGTACCAGAAAACAGATTCGGGATTTCTTGCAAGAAGGGTTATATGCGCATTGTATCGGTTTAGCAGTACAGCTCAATAGCTTTCGCCAGATCAATAATAAAAACAGTGTTTTTCTATTTGATTCCTGCGGTTTACCAGATTATTTACCCTTCAGGACGAAATCAATAACAATCCGGGGCTGAAATTATTAATGTCCGGTTTCATTAAAATGCTGCCAGCAGTCTTACTTCGCCAAGGGGAAGTGGTATAGACATGATATCAATCAGTGACATCCATTCGCCCTGTACCTATAATCCGCGGCATGGCTAAAAGTTCAAAGAAAGGTAAAAAGGGCGATTCCACAATTGTCGTCAACAAAAAGGCTCGTCACGATTATCATATCGACGAGACCTATGAAGCAGGTGTTGCGCTATCAGGCTGGGAAGTTAAAAGTCTTCGCCAGGGTAAGGTGCAGCTCATTGACAGCTACGTGCTGCTCAAAGATGGTGAAGCCTGGCTGATTGGTGTTCAGATTACGCCTCTGACCACGGCTTCCACTCATGTGGTGGCCGACCCCCTGCGCGATCGTAAATTACTGCTTAAGCGCAGGGAACTGGCACAACTATTTTCAGTGACCCAACAGAAAGGGCATGCCTGTATTGCCATCAAACTGTACTGGAAACAGCATCTGATTAAATGTCAGATTGCTCTGGCCCGGGGCAAGAAAGAGTTCGACAAGCGGGCAACCACCAAAGAGCGTGAATGGAATATCGAAAAGCAGCGAGTCATGCATCGCGGTTAACCATCCTTTCTAAACCCAAAGTATTTGAAAATACAGGCAGGCGGCAAACGAGCAAAATTCCCGGAGCTTATACGCAGTAAGGAATAGTCTCAAAATAAGTGTCGTATTTTCATCGTACAAATCGGCTTGTTAGCGTAGGTTGGGCTGAGGGACGAAGCCCAACAATTCTGTCAGCACGTTCTGCTGCCAATGTTGGGCTTCACTTCGTTCTGCACCAACCTACGATAGTGGTCTGTTTTATGACACCCTAAAGCAAATCAGGACGTTATTTTTTGACGACTCCCAAGTGACCGGGCCGGACTAACGTGCCACTGAGTGAGAGCAGCCAACAACCCTGCATTTTCAAAAACGACTATATGGCCTATTTATGTCTGCCTGATTCACTTTTGTACCCACCCTTTTTATTTTGATGTCTAACCTTATAGACATAACCTTTTTTATTCGCAGGCCATAACTCGCCATTTAATGACTTGTTTATCTGACCTGCATTCCTCGTGGAATGAGATTAAGTCATTTCCACTTTTACAAGAGCTCACCTCCCAATGTCTGAACAACCTCCATCAAATTCCACCGGGCACAGTCTCAGCCTCCCGGTTTTCTGGGGATCATCCCTTCTTATTTTTTTACTGGTTGCCAGCACCGCTCTTTTTCCGAAAGAAGCGGATCAATACTTTGGCCTGGTGCAAAACAGCATCATGGTCAACGCCAGCTGGTTTTATGTGGCGGCTGTAGCCCTGATTCTGATTTGTGTTTCGTTTCTTGGACTATCGCGCTACGGAGATATAAAACTGGGCCCTGATCATGCCGAACCGGACTTCAGTTTTGGTTCATGGTTTGCCATGCTCTTTTCTGCAGGCATGGGCATTGGCTTAATGTTCTTTGGCGTTGGCGAACCTGTCATGCATTTTTTATCCCCTCCGACAGGTGATGCTGGCACCATTGAAGCCGCCAAAGAAGCCATGAACATCACCTTCTTTCACTGGGGACTGCATGCCTGGGCTATTTATGCCATTGTTGCGCTTATTCTTGCATTCTTTGGCTATCGCCATGGTTTACCACTGACCCTCCGCTCTGCACTCTATCCCATTATTGGTGACAAGATTTATGGAGTTGCCGGTCATCTCATTGATATTTTTGCCATTCTCGGTACTGTTTTTGGTGTCGCAACAGCCCTGGGATATGGGGTTTTACAGGTAAACTCCGGACTGAACTACCTGTTTGGCGTTGAAGTAAGTACAAACGTACAAGTTATATTGGTTGTCGCCATTACAGCATTGGCCACTCTCTCCGTTGCTTCCGGCCTTGATAAAGGAATACGCATACTGTCTGAAGTAAACCTGTTACTTGCATTATTATTGATGGCCATGGTCATTCTTCTGGGACCAACCGTTTTACTGTTACAAATGTTTGTTCAGAACACCGGCAGCTACCTGTCAGACATAGTGAACAAAACCTTCAACCTTTTCGCTTACGTACCCAATGACTGGCTGGGAGGCTGGACACTGTTTTACTGGGCCTGGTGGCTGTCCTGGTCACCTTTTGTCGGAATGTTTATTGCCCGTATTTCCCGAGGTCGGACAATTCGTGAATTTGTCTGCGGTGTACTGTTTGTTCCCAGCGCCATGACGTTTCTCTGGATGACAGTGTTCGGTAACACATCCATTGACTTGATCATGAATAACGGTGCAACCGCATTAGGAACTGTGGTTCAGCAAGATGTATCACTGGCATTATTCAAATTTCTTGAATATTTCCCCATGTCTGGAGTGCTGTCGTTCGTTGCCATTATCATGGTGGTCATTTTCTTTGTCACCTCTTCCGACTCCAGTGCCATGGTCATCGATATGCTGGCTTCCGGTGGCGCCACTCATACGCCGGTCTGGCAACGGGTTTTCTGGTCTGCCACCATTGGCGCTGTTGCCATGGTGTTAATGCTTGTTGGTGGCTTAAAAGCATTGCAAACAGCCACCATTGCCACCGCTCTGCCTTTCTCCATCATACTGCTGGTTGCCAGCTATGGACTCTTGAAAGCACTGGCCGTTGACTCCACTAAAAGAGAAAGTCTGGCCCAAACAACATTGACGCCGAAAGTCGGCCATAAACCGATCCCCTGGCAGGCTCGTTTGAATGGTCTGGTACACTTCCCTCGTCGCAAGGATGTCAGGGGGTTCATTGAAGAAATTGTGATACCTGCCATGAACTCGGTGGCCAGTGAACTTGAAAAACAGGGCGTGAACAGCACCATTGAATTAGACAAAAAAAATGGTGCACCCACCCTGAAAGTCCTGCACGGTGATGAGCATGACTTCCTTTATAAAGTGTCTCCTCGTTCGTATCTGCAGCCCAGCTTTATGGTGGATGATGAAGATGAAGATGAGAGGAAGTATTATCGTGCCGAGGTTTTTCTGCAGGAAGGTGGCCAGAACTACGACATAATGGGTTATACCCTTGTGCAGGTTATTGGCGACGTCATCGACCAGTATGAAAAACATATGCACTTCCTGCATATGGTTCGATAGCCAGAAACAGGGCAATATCCAGGCTGAAAATATTTGGAGATGCAGGTAGTTAGCCACAAGCCTGCACCTTCAATTACCCTGGGTACATGTTCTTATTTCTACATCGATGCTTCCATTTCCGGCTCTTCCCTAATTTTAGTGGGTGATTTAATCTATATTGAACACTTCAAGGCAAGGATGCCGACATGCGCGATAAAGAACTCTACTCTAAAATACTTGGCGTTGAAACTCCGTGGCATGTCGCTCACGTGGAACTCTCCATTACTGAAGGAAAAGTCGAAATCTTTCTCGAACATGATGGCAAAAAGCCTTCTAAATGCAGTGTTTGTGATAAACCCTCTCCGGGTTACGATCGACGTCAGAAGAAGTGGCGGCATCTGGATACCTGCCAGTTTCAAACCATCCTTATTGCTGATGTTCCGCGTACACAATGTTCCGATCACGGTGTAAAAACAATACAGGTTCCATGGGCTGAACCGAACTCTGGTTTTACGGCCTTGTTTGAAGCACTTGTTATTGACTGGCTGAAAGAGGCAACAACCAGTGCGGTTGCCCAACAAATGAAGCTTAGCTGGAATGCCATCGACGGTATCCAACAGCGTGCAGTAGCGAGAGGTCTGGCACGCAGAGTACACGACAATCCCAAACGGTTAGCCGTTGACGAAACCTCATTCCAGAAGAGGCGTGAGTACGTCACTGTGGTTACAGATCATGAAAAAGGCATTGTTTTACATTTGGCCGACAACCATAAAGCTGACAGCCTCAATGAGTACTTTGAGACCCTGACGCCAGACCAGAAAGCCGGTATTGAATGCGTTACCATGGATATGTGGAAGCCCTTTATCAAGGCAGTCACATTGCATGTGCCAGAAGCCAGGGAGCGAATAGCATTTGACAAGTTCCATGTTGCCCAGTACTTAGGCAATGCGGTCAATAAAGTTCGCATAGAAGAGCATAAAGCGCTTATGTCTACAGGGTCAGACTTACTCAAAGGTACCCGGTTTGACTGGCTAACAAATCCTGAAAATATGAGCGATGAAAAGTGGGAAGCGTTCGAGCCGTTGCGTGATTCAAAGCTGAAAACAGCACGAGCCTGGGCCATCAAAGAGATGGCGATGACACTGTGGAATTACACATCACGAGCTTGGGCTATCAAGGCATGGAAACGGTGGCTGAGCTGGGCACTGAGGTGTCGGCTTGAACCTGTTCGTAAAGTGGCCAAGATGATCAAAGAACACCTGTGGGGAATTATTAACGCAATAGTTCTGAAAGCCGACAATGGCCGTGCAGAAGGCATGAATGGAAAGATACAGCGACTCAAGGGTCGAGCCTACGGTTACAGAAACAGAGAAAGGTTCAAAACTGCAATTTACTTTCATTGTGGTGGCCTTGATCTTTATCCAAGAGGGGTGAATCGCTGAAATTTACCCACACAATCTGAGGTAGAGCCCCATTTCCCCACCGTCATTCCATGAGAACCATAGAATCCATATGCAGGGAAGAAGACTCATGTCGCGTATAAAGCCATCTGGAAATACCGTTAACCTTCATTTGTTCACAGGCTTGCGAGTACGATGGCATGAATATATACAAAACCATGTAGTTATATATTCTGGAAATAACGATTGACTTACATCGGGTAATTTGGATTAATAGCACCTTAGTTTCATCGGGGGCGATTAGGATTCGACGACGGTTACGAAACTTTAGGTGCATGCCGAGCGCGTAGTGGCCCTCGTAAAACAAATCACTGCAAACGTATTAGTTGCTAACGATAATAGCTACCACGGAGCGATGGCTGCCTAAAAACAGTCTGCTCCCGATTACTCCGTCTTGTTTGTTGGGTGGAAATAATCGCAATTGAAAACAAAATCGTCACGTCAGCATTTCTGTGGTTGTCGGATTAAAACTTTACAGAATCGCGTAGAGCATCCTGCCCGTTGGATCGTCCTGCGTTAACCTAATAACGGAATCTAAGCATGTAGAGCCGATAGCAGAGGACTGGCGGACGCGGGTTCAAATCCCGCCGCCTCCACCAATATAAAGCCCTGTAAATCATTGATTTACGGGGCTTTTTTCTATTTTATAGACGACAAAAAACACAGAGTGCCGAAAAAGTGTCGGTAAGTGTCCAAAGAAGTTTTTCTTTGATTCCAGACATCTTTTCTTTGTCGTTTAGATCGGCGGCATTTCCAAGGTTTCCCGATCAATTTTCCACTGAAACAATCCGGTTTCAGAATCGAAAGTCTTTATGCAATTTCCCCCAATGCTTCTTAAGTTTCATTTTATGCTCTTCGTTCATAGGTAGATTCTTTATAGCTTCTGGCCATAAACTCTTAGCCTTGTCTAAAGTATCATCAAGATGAGGTTTTATTGCTCTCCACGGTATTTCAGAGCTGTCCGACCAGGATTGGAAATTTTCATAGGTTACCTTATACCAGTCTTTTGTTTTTCCTAAATTCAGCGCAAAACGCTTTTCATCATCGATGTAAATACTTGTTGTTACAATATCGTAGGCAGGGGAAAGTCTTGGAGTGATTTGATCCGAATAGTGTAAGCTCCAGTTTTTTAGATGTGCATCCCCATTCGCAAGAAGTATATTGACGAGGAGCCTTCTTGCAAACTGTTGTATATCGGTTAATCCATCTCCAGAATATCCGTAAAGAATTCTTCCGATTTGCTCATAATTAGCTGAGTTATATTTTTCGTGAGGATATTTCACCAGAATTTGTGCAAAATCTTCCATGTGAATCCGTTCATTCTCATATCTATCAAAACGCCTGATCGCAAATGCCTGTTTCTCATCTGGTAGATTAATCTGTGGCAAGTTATCCAGTTCATCCAGATCAACCAACTTAATGTCAGGTATGTCAACTCCGGCCAAAGACGCAAGTGTCATTGCTGTGTATTCATTCAACGGTACGTCTTTGTGTTTGGTGGAAGGCGTTTTTATGATCCAGTCCCCGAGAGTATCGCCTGTAGTCAGATTGTAACGACCGTCCTTTTTCCTTCATGGAGAATTTCATCTGAACACCAGCCAGAGAGAACTTATTTTCCTGTGCCAGCTTTTCGAACTTCACGGCTTTGGCTTTTCCATGTACCGATTAAAACACTATCCGGTACATCATTCGGTTCCATCGGCTCTGCAACTAATGCACCCGGTAAGTCTTCTCCCAGATAAGACAGAATATGAAATTCATTATCAACATGCACCTTAAGCCCTTGGGTAATTAATTCTCTCAGGGAACCTTCTGGCAATAAGTTAGATAATATTGGGTGCAAGCGTTGATTTCTTACCCAGGGCTCTGACATCAAATGGTCTGAATGAGGAAAACAGGATGTGTCGTTAAAGTGACTGCTCCCCGCCCTAAAAGCCGAGGCTTCCAACTTCTCAGGCAGCAACTAGCAGTGCGCTAGATTTACGCTTGCCTCCATTGGCAGAAACGGACAGCCCTTCCGCTTTTAACTTCAATATGCCTTGCTTCTTGATATTGCAGGCGGCATTCACATCACGATCAATACCGATTATCTTGCAGTTAGGGCAGTCCCAGCTGCGAACAGACAATGGCATTTCATCCACTTTATGACCACAACAAGAGCAAGTTTTAGAGGAGGCAAACCACTGGTCTATCTTCACCAGATACTTACCTTCCTGCTTCGCTTTGTAGTCGAGCTTGGTTATGAGGGAATGCCAGCCAGCATCGGCAATGGATCGGGCAAGGCAATGATTCTTGAGCATGTTTTTGACCTTCAGTGTTTCCACACAAATTGCCGCTTGGGTTTCGTCAACGAGTTGTCTGGATAGTTTGTGCTGGAAGTCATTACGGGCAAAAGCTACACGCTCATGCGCCTTTGCTACGAGTAATCGGGCTTTGCCTCTGCCCTTCGAGCCTTTTCTACATCGGGATAATTTCTTTTGCTTTCGCTTCAGATTGCGCTGTGCATTTTTTATAAATCGAGGGTTGCCGGTTTTAACTCCGGTACTGGTGATAGCAATGTCAGTCAAGCCAACATCCACACCAATAACGCCGCTTTCTTTAATGTCTACTACTGGTTTTGCTTCAGGCATATCGTCTTCAGCCAGAACAGACGCATAACATTTACCTGTTGGCGTTCGACTTAGGGTGATGGACTTTATTTTTCCGGTTATCTCTCTGTGAACCTTTGCCCGGATGGGCTTGCACTTGGGAATCTTGATCCAGTTTTCGCCTACAGCCACCGACATGCAATGGTAGCTGCTTTGTTTGCCATGTTTTGATTTGAAACGAGGAAAGTGAGTCGCAAGCTTAGGATTGAAAAAATTCTGAAATGCCTTGTCCAGATTAATGACGGATTGCTGCAAGGCAATAGAATCAGAGTCTTTCAGCCACGAGTACTTGCGGCTTCTCTTAGCAGTGGCCAGCAGTGGTTTCAGGTCTTTTCTGGGTGAAAGGTTTTGCTTTCGAACCTTGTAGTAGTGGGCCTTGATGGCCAATGCTTTGTTCCAGACCATACGCACAGCACCAAACTGACGGTTTAAAAACTCCGCCTGCTCTGGTGTTGGATATATACGTATCCTGGTGGCTTTTAACATGGCTATTTACAAGTGAGTGCTCATTGCCGTAATCCCTGCAATAATATACTTATTTCAGGTTGTTTCAAGTGAGTGTGCGTGATAAAGATTTACTGCATGATTATCTATGCAAACGGCATAGTGTTACAAAGCTAGTGGTTCATTTGGTGTTCACCACAAAGTACCGACGAAGGCTATTTGTTGGCTAAAGGCTATTTGGCTAAAGGCTATTTGTTGGCTAAAGGCTATTTGTTGGCTAAAGGCTATTTGTTGGCTAAAGGCTATTTGATGGCTAAAGGCTATTTGATGGCTATATGATCCAGCAATTAAAAGAAGCCTTTGAAAGCTCTTGTGAAAAGCTTGAATGCGATTTACTGGAAATGGATGGCGAACAAGATCATGTACACTTGCTCATCGCTTACCCGCCAAAACTGGCTATCAGCGTTATGGTTAATAATCTGAAATCCACATCATCCAGACGATTAAGGATTTTAAATACGCACCTTATGACACAGAGTAAATCAGGTAGATTATGGTCACGCTCTTACTTTGCTTGTAGTGCAGGAGGTGCGACCATTGAAACACTGAAGGAGGGCTATGTTCCCGTCAATAGTTGGGAGCACTAAAGTCCTATAAAAACTTTATTTTCCTGCTCCACATATGGCTATTCATGAGATAGGAAGGTATCCCAGAACAAATCGCTGTTCTTTGGGCAATAAACAAATGCAATATACAAGATTTAGTCATATCTCTACTTTATAAGGCGCGTCTGTAGCCCTGTAAACATAGGGAGTAAGCAATACAACTATTGGCGGGAACATAGCCCTGAAGGAGTATGTAAATAGTCAGAGTACACCTGACTGACTGCATACAAACACGCAACCGGAATGCTCGCCGCATTCCCGTCTTATATCCCCGCCCGATTGGGCGAGGGTTTACGACGATTTTGCTAAGCGTCGGTCGATTCCTGTTTTCTTTATAATCGTCCGCAAAACTCAAAACATTCCGACCATTTTGATAACCCGCTAAATATCCTGCAAGCCTTCCGTGTAGTGTCAGTTTAAGGACATTGATTTCATCATTCATGAGTCATCTCCCAGCAGCCCCTGCCATGGGTCATCAGAAAGATTCTTCCGTTCTTTGTTTTTCGATATGTGCGGCGAATTCACAGAGGAATCCGAACTGTCGCTCTCAAGCACAGCACCGTCCAATACAGCAAGAACGTCATTCAGCTTTTCTTTGGGTATAAGCATTACCTCGCTATTCAGGCCTTTTGCAATCAGCTCGAGGGTATTCAGTCTGGGATTTCCCTTTGACTCTAAACGTTGATACTGCTGACGGGAAACGCCTACGCGCAGCATCATGTCATTTTGTTTAAGATTGAGAGCAAGCCGCCGCTTTTTGAGCTGCTGAAGTAATGATTCCATCTTCGTAAACTCATATGTTGCTTATTAACTTAATGAAGCATATTAGTTTCTTTTTTTAAGCCTAGCAACTTATGAGTTTCTTTTAGTATCTGTGAGGATTAAAATGAACAAAAAGCAATCTATTGGTTGCTTTTATATGAATTCAAGTAAAATGAAAAAATGAAGGAAAAAAATGAAGGACATCCATATAAAAAATTGAAGGACATCATATTTACTCTCGGTACACTCTCGACAAACTCAATATTCACAGCTGGATTGTTGATACAACCATCGAGCACGACCATGAGTACTTTTCCGGGGCTCTGAAGGTTTCCATCCAGGAAGTGTTGATTGCCTTACGGGACGACGCTCATCTTCTTGTCGGCCTGCCCCCCGAATTCGATGTAGCACCGGAAGCTCGTACTCGAAGTACGCTCTACCCAGAAGGGTTCTCAGCAAGTGCTTTCGTGGGTGCCATTCGTAATGATGCGATTTGGGAAAGTGTCCGGCATGCTCAACGTCTGCCTGGCAGCAGAATTTTTGATCCTGTTTAGAGTCAGAAGTTTTCTTGACCGTTTATTAGTTTCAATTACATCGAAGTCCACCATATTCTCGACACCCGTGCCTACCGTGAAAACCGCGAAAATGTGTTCCGCCGCTTTATGGGCCTTATCCCAATAAAACCGTACCATTTATTGTCTTTATCGACTCTCCAGAAACAGAAAAAATAGATACAGTGATGTCTAAAAACTTGAAAATGGAAGGATTATAGCTATCATAGTATCCATAATACTTTTATTTCCGGGAAGGCATGACTCTTTTATCTTTTCTTACCGCACCCGACGTCCAGCAACAATTAGCTGAGAGTGTGAGAGTGCTCAGGAAGCGCAAAAAGCTTTCGCGCAAAGCGTTAGCCGAGCTCAGCACAGTGCCCGAATCCACCATCAAAAAATTTGAAACAACCAGCCAGATCTCCTTACGTCAATTTCTTCTGATCTGGCAATCTATCGCAGATTTACGCCTTTTGGCAGATCTCGCAAAACAACAGATACACGATACAAACGAAAGAGCACCACAATCCATTGATGATGTGTTGAGGGAGGCAAGGTGAAAACCACTCAAACTCAACACCTTCATGTCTGGCGTCGGCTCAGCAATGGTCAGAACATTCAGGTGGGCCAGCTTGCCCAGAGCCAACGGGGTCTGTTTTTTCAATACGACGCCGGTTATCTTGAAAAATACCAAAGCCTGTCACCTTTCACCCTCCCCTTTGATAGCAACCTTCATCAAGCCCCAACAGCACCGCATGCCAGTCTGCATGGCTTATTTTCTGACTCGCTCCCAGATGACTGGGGCATGCTGCTGATGGACAGGATGTTTCGCCAAAATGAAATATCTCCTCATGAAATCACCCCTCTGGATCGTCTGGCTTACATTGGAAAACGGGGCACCGGCGATTTGCACTATGCACCAGCCATGGAGCAGGATGATGCGGAGAGCTTGACTGAGATGGCAACACTGGGTGAGCAGGCTGCGTTAATTTTCGACGGACAAACCGATGAAATACTGGCTGCTTTGGCCAATGCCGGGGGTTCAGGCGGTGCGAGGCCAAAGGCTCTGATTTATCTTGATCCGGAACAGCCAGAACGCGTATGTACCTCTGATATAAATGCTGATACAAATGCTGATACAAGTGCTGATACAAGTGCTGATACAAATGGAAAACTCCAACCCTGGCTCATTAAATTTACTTCTTCGAGACTCGCACTGGGTCACGATGAAGGACTCTGTGAAGCCGCCTGGCTTTCCATGGCTGAGCAAAGTGGTATCAGTGTCCCCGAGCATCGACTTTTCCCCCAGGATAATGGGCGTGTCTGGTTAGCCGTTAAACGTTTTGATTGTGTCGATGACATTACCAATGGACGCTACCATATGCACACATTGTGCGGTTTGCTTGATGCTGATTTTCGTCAGCCATCCATGGATTACGAAGATCTGATTAAAGCCAGTCAGGTTTTGTGCCAAAGCCCGGCGGTAGGCAAAACACAATTTCTACGGGCGATGTTTAACCTCTTTGCTGCCAACCAGGATGACCACACCAAAAACTGGTCTTTCCTGATGTCAGACCAGGGTCAGTGGCAGCCTTCCCCAATGTATGATGTGACCTTCAGCCCCACAGCTTACAACGAGCACGCGATGACTTTTGGGGGCTACGGGTCCAAACCATCACTGAAAGCGGTTCAAAAACTGGCCACTCTTGCCAATTACAGCTCCTGGAAAGAAGCACAGAAAGATCTTCAACGAATTTGTGATGTACTCGCTGGATGGCCTGATATGGCGCGTGACACCGGGGTTAACAGAGGTCGACTAAAAGAAATCAGCACCTGCCTCAATAAGGTGTACCAGGAAAATCGCTGCCTTCTCTAAGGCTTGAATGTTTGAATGTTTGAATGTTTGAATGTTTGAATGTTTGAATGTTTGAATGTTTGAATGTTTGAATGTTTGAATGTTTGAATGTTTGAATGTTTGAATGTTTGAATGTTTGAATGTTTGCAGCAGTATCGATAAATGAAAATAAAGAGCATCCATATATTTAACATCAACACAACTTAAACAGTTATTCTCAAAACAATGGCTCCAGTTTATAAGAGTATATGGATGTCCCAAAGAGAAGTGCCAAAGAGTGTTTTCTTTTTATCATCTCTCCACAACGGAGAGTTATAAATCAAAAGAGGCGGCATTTATCCTGATACAGCGGGTTAATGTCTACTCTAAGAAAGTGAACACAGCCAACAAAAGGATGGTTCGTGAAATTCAAAAGTTGTTTGATTACGTTTGTTCTTTTAATCGAGGAGGCAAATGCTAATAATGTCCAGATAAATGAAGCTGAGTTAAAGATGTCTGTAGAAAACTGTGCATATAAGTCACTCAAACTTTATGGGCTTGAAGATATCTATTTAATCAATTTGGATATTGGTGGTTTAAATACTTTAACAAACTACAAGATGGAAATATGGGGTGATGAATACTTCGTAAAAATAACAAACAATGATAGGGATTGCATTCAATCATTTAATGATTTGAATCTTGTAGAAGAAAACTCAACAATAAAACATCAACTAAATTTATTATCTATAGAGTTTCTATACCCCTTGAATAAACATCCATGCATAATAGAAGAAAGTGTTGTAGCGAGGTATTTTGACTTTATCCCAGAAGTTTTGATTTTCCCATATATTAATGGAGTGACGCTTGAGGATATAGCAGTCAGTTTCGAACAATCAGATTCATTGATCATGGCTGAAAAAGCATATTACATGTATGGTCAGGCTATTGGGGTAATAGCTACGACAAAAATCGATTTGGATAATAAATCGTTTCTAATTAACGTACCCGATAGACATATGAAAAATGCTATGTTTGACAGTAGTAATAACAAGCTTTATTTAGTTGATACAGTATTTAAAGGTCAGGGTCACCACGTTAAGTCTTCACCTTCAGAAATATTTTATGTAAGCTTGAATGATATATCTAAAACTCTGAAAAACACATTCATAAAGTTTATAGATATTTACGGGAACGTTGTTTACTCTGCTTTTGCACAAGGGTTCTATTCGATTTTATTACAGAAAGATTGTTTTAATAATGCAGAAGATTTTGATGAGGTGCTGAAGCCATTTATTGAAAAATCAAGTAAGAAATGATAAAAATCTATGAGACCCAGTGCGCTGAGATGAACTGCCAAGAAACAATTGGGACAACCATATATTTGTACTTAAGGAAGACATTAAGTAGCACCTAATGACACCAGACCCAGTCGAAAGCACCCGGAACCGTTGACTCTAACAGAATATTCTCGCGCCATTGATTGCCTTGCCAGAACCTGACCAGCTTTTCCAGGTAGCCAAAAATGAAGGCAAAAATGAAGAAAAATGAAGAAAAATGAAGAAAATGAAGGACATCCATATATTTAATCTCGGCGCACTGGATGTCCTCGAATATCTTTTGATTTTTCACCCAGAATTCTGTCATCAAGTGGCATGAATAAGGGAAATCAGGTTGCGTCGTTTAACTGAGCGTCGGACGGCTTGATATACATTACCGGATGAATGACTTCTACCTACACTCGCTCGCTCGCCGATTTACCACAACGCATTGCTGACTTTCTTATTACTTTTCTTCACCTGGGAGACTATGTGCACTTCTTAAGGGGGAACAACCAGTGACGAATACAATTCAGGCAAATCATCCCAGCCATAGTTATCTGAAAGTGCATCCCTTGAAACCAGCTTCAATTGAAAATGATCTTTCCAATCCTGCACAAGTACATGTTTCAGACGAAGGGGCTTGCCAAGGGTGAAGAGCCAAAAAAGCTCTTCAGGCTTGGTTATCAGGTTTGTACCTGTTTGGACTTCTTTCAAGTTTTTTCTTTTTACTCGCTCGGTCTTGATAATGGGATAAATATACTCCACCTTCCTTGATACCCCGTCTTCAGAATCAACTGCTACTGCCAGGTACCGAGCTTCCATAGCAATATGCTGCTCTATTTTCTGCCGCTCAAACGCATGAAGCTTTGTATGATAAAATTGCGCTTCACCTTGTTTGAAAGCATCAATATAGAGGGGGTTCCGGTTCGGCCCCAACTGACTCGCCAGAATAGTCAAATCGGCATAACGTGTGATGCTTGTTCCCTTGCTCGATATTCTCGATGCCTCCTCCACAAAGTAACGATCACTATCCATGGCTGTATAAGTGCCCCGCCCGCCCAACTGACAGATCAAAAATGATCTTAACCAGTAACTGCCCTTGTGGTCCGAATCCGGTAACAGGCTAAATGCACCTATGCCAACCTCATTAATTGCCGTTGCATAGGGATTCTCTTCATCAGGTTGGTTGAAATAGCCAGGGTACAATGCATAGGCTCCAAATACGGGTCTGCTCTTGGTAGAACCAACACCTTCAACCTTTGCGAGATGTATTAGTGCGTCTCGATAACGATGCATCTGGTTAATAGCATCATCAGGCACCATATCCTGCACTGACTCTTCGTTTCTGCCGTACCGTCCATCTGCACTCTTGATTCTGTATTTTGCATCAAACAGCCATACAAACTTTGTATCGTCGGGCAATGTGGCTTCCAGCAAAATATCAGGCCTCTGGGTTGTCAGCCACGTTTTTATCGGGCCACTATTTTTACGGAATACCGGCTCATGAGCCAGTCTGATCTTCACTCCGTCATTTCTTTCACTCGATGCTGCAGTTTTTAGCGTTTGACAGGATATTCTGATGTGAATATCGAAACCAGACTACTGCTGCGCCTCCTGCATCAAGCCCAGCGAGATACGATCAACGACACAACAGCAGGCTGACAGGGTAAGATTGCATTCCCATTTTATAACCGTCAAGTGTCGCTAGTGCTAATTCGTCCTCTTTCTGTTGTTACTGTATTTCTGGATTCTTTGAGCGATTCACTGAAAAGCATTACGCCTTCTGCTCAACTCACAACGATCCAAAAAACAGTCCTGACCGCTCTAATTATGGGGATTGTTGTCACTGAAACACTCAACTGGGCGGCCTTTGAGCGAAGGAGTCTTGGGAAGTTCAAGTCGACCCGGCTATGCTGGATTTTCTATTCAGCAAAGATTGCATGGCATCGTATGCTGCAGGCCAGTGTTCGCAATATTCTGTCTCATTATGGTATTGCTGAAGGGACTCTGACGATTGATGATTCAGCCAAACAACGATCAAAAAGAACGACCCGGATCGAAGGCACTCATAAAATCAGAGATAAACCGACAGGTGGCTATATCTCGATAACGATGCATCTGGTTAATAGCATCATCAGGCACCATATCCTGCACTGACTCTTCGTTTCTGCCGTACCGTCCATCTGCACTCTTGATTCTGTATTTTGCATCAAACAGCCATACAAACTTTGTATCGTCGGGCAATGTGGCTTCCAGCAAAATATCAGGCCTCTGGGTTGTCAGCCACGTTTTTATCGGGCCACTATTTTTACGGAATACCGGCTCATGAGCCAGTCTGATCTTCACTCCGTCCAGTATTTCTTTCAAGATGGAAAGAGCCGGCCATTCCATCTTTCATGCTGACTTCAAGATCGGAACTTACCAGTGGAATGCGTTTAGGTGCCGACTCCACAAAACCCAGACCAAGAAGAATCCTGCGAATTTCAAGAAAACACCAAACTTCATACATTTCTGCCACATTCCTGAGCGACAGATTACTTTCTCCATCCAGAATATCCAGATACCATTTCAGCTGCTGCCAAACTTTATAGACTTTTGAATATCCGGGTTTTTGCTGCAATACCAAAGATTCTTTTTGAAGCCCTTTAAATTTTCCGACTTCACCAAAAAAAGGCTGTCTCTGGAAAAAGCGCAGTGATAGTTGCCACGAATCCAGTTTGCTGGCAAAACTGACCGAATAACGGTTCGAAACTCGCTTCTTATCATCTGAATCACTCATGTCACCAAACGCCTGCTGGCTTATTCTCCCCAGTTTGCCAATGGCATGATTAATCACCGCTTTAATAAAACGGTTTTCGGGAGTATCTACATCCAGAATTTTCTTGTCCTGAATAAATCGCTTGTTGTAATTCTTTTTCCGCTTTTCCTGAATGACTGATTCTTCAAGCTTTGGTGAAAGTTTGCCTTTGAGGCGACCCATTTTTACCGAATGCCTTTGCCCTACCAGCCTGCTATGGGGTGCATTAACGATATGCTTTAACCCTGAAAATAAATCCTTATTGAGAGTTTCAAACTGTGCGAGCCACAGTAGAAGGAACTGTGAATGGGGCTTTTTAACCGAAGATGCCTGGTGACTGGTTTTCTCTGCAAGCGAGTAGCGCCACAAGGGAAAAGTATCTTCAATCGCCTGATTCATTACCCTGATATCAGAATCCATATCCATTTTGGTGGGGATAACTTCAAAACTGAAAGATTGCCTCAGCGTCTTTCCCTGATATTGATAAACAAGATTGATAGTAAACCAGCCTATATCATTACCGGTATGAACACTGCCACGTAAGGTTTTGCTTCGGGTACTGAAATGAAAGGCTTCTTCAACCGTCTTCAATCTATGCTCTATAACTGGCGTGTACTCACCAAAGCTGCCGGCCACTTCAGGGGCAAAAACAAACTCAATATCGTATAAACGGTTTTCGAAGAAAACTGCTTCACCTAAACTATGCACTGCCAAAACATTACCGTGGTCGTCTGATAATGGCGGTGACACTTTTATAACCGATACCGGAACAGGTTTACCCCGCTCCGATAATGTGGTGTTCAGGCGTTGCTGGCTGTCAGCAATATTACCTGTCCAGATCACACATTCGAAATGATCCGTTTTTATTGCTGCCAGTTCCGGCATACATACGCTCCATCAAGGCCAGAAACTGGTAAATGTATTACTCTCAAGCCGTTTTTTCATCCAGACGAGCTTGTACCTGGTGCGGCAGGAAACCGTTTCAATAATATGCCCGTCTATTGTTTCTCGAAATAAATCAGGCCTCGAGCCTTCCCAAATTTCAGGCAACTGCTTTTCCAGAATATTCGATAGTACCGTCAACAAGTCACTGGCTCCTTCAGCGGTAACGACCAACAGTTTATCCTCATCGCCATCAATTCTTGGCAACACCTTGGTCATCAGGAAATCATCCCAAACAGCCTGGAGGTTTCTATCATCCTGCGGATTAAAGGCAGCTACATGAAGCAGCAATTCGTTCAGAGCACGATAAGCCAGCTCGAACGGAGTCTGTTTCAAAACCTTGTTAACTTCTTTCAGAAAGTCAATGGTTTTACTGCCATCGGCATCAATACAATCTGCAAGGTCTTCTTTTTTAGTTTGTGTCACAAGGCTGTATGTGAACAGCTTGTTTTTATTTTGTCCTTCAAAAAAACAGTCATAATCGTTGGGGAAAAATTCGCCAAAATCCAGGGTTACCGCCCTATCTATCACCTTGCGGGAAAAACCGTGAGTGGTTTCATCCATATTAACCGTTCCGGCAACAATCAGGTTGGGTGGCAGTGCAATGCCATGATGTAAAAAGTATTGCCATAGGTTCTCATCATTTTCCAACCCCAGATCTGCTTGTATGTTCGCACCTTTGGTTTTCAGAACGGAGGCATCCAATAGGGGCTGACATTGATACATCCCATTTTCAAACTTCCTGCTTTCGAGAACCGACAGGTAATCAGCAAAATATTGTTCTACCGGCGCCAGATTCATCTCATCGAGACATAACCAGAAAGGTGGAACATCCAGTTCAAGTGCACCCAACCCTTCTTCGGAAGCATTGGGAGCAACAACACGCCAGGCATCAACAAAAAATTCAAGTACCTTGGTGGTTACATATTCTGTGGTATCCGAAATTCTGGAGACATAACCCAACAAGTCGGAAGGTTCATGCCAGTCGGGACGGACAGGTACAATACAATAATTACCATTTATACTATGTGCTTCTGCCTGTTCACGGATGAAACGGGTTTTACCAGTTCCAGAAATTCCTGCCAATAAAATAAAAGGCTTGGGTATATGTATTTTCTCTTCAGTAGCAATAAGTGGACAATTTAATTCGTATTCGCAAATTTTTTTAATTGTAGAATCATACCCTAAAATATATTTGTCATAGGGTAATTGGAGTTCATCAAATAAGTGGGGCAATCCATTTTTTGAACGATATTTTCTATCAATATCCTGAGTACTGATTTTTCCAACTTTAATCGCATCCAGGACGGCAACAATTATTATGACTGGAATTATTCTAAGCTGTTGATCCTGAGCCAATCGTAGATAAACATTCTCATAATTGATGTTTTCTACTGCAATTGATCTAGACCCTTCACCAAGTACAACTCCCGCTTTAATTTGTAATGCCATTGCTATCAACCGCGCCTTAAGTCGTATCTTCGACAGCTGAGATCACAGCGGCTCCTTTCGTGGATTCCTCAAAATATCAACCCACTTCAGTTTTACAGGTCATCAACTATGATAAATCGCCGAACACCGTTGCAACTCAACACGTGTTGATGCCAGGTTACCAGGATTTAGACGACTTTGTCTTATATGATTTACAGTTAGCCGACTCGCACATTACAGACAGTGAAAACCTGATTAACATTCAGACTTAACTGCCCTATCACAACAACCAATAAGTGGAAATTACTGCCGCACTTTTTTAACGGAACCTTTTTCCATAGATATGTTCACGTTAATAGTTGAACAGTCATTTTCCCGCATTTTCTGGGCTGTAGCGAGGCTTTATAAAGTGCAGTTACTTTAGGTGCACATATATTTCTTTTCCTCATAACTCCAAGAATAGAAGTTTTTATCTTCAATGACTTGCCACTCCTAAATGTCAGCGTCTGACATCAAGTAAATATAATTTCGAGTACTTACGTGCCCACAACTATTAACGTGAACGTAGCTTTTTTTCCATCCTTCGGAATGTGCCAGATAATTCAAAATTGCAAGGCATAACAACAACACGCGCTGATCAGATTCTCTGCTATGCTCAATCCTCCCAACCCCTCCTATAACCAACACTCTAACCAACACTCTAACCAACAACAAAGGTATGCCGTATGAGCCTTGAATCCAGAGTAACCGCATTGGAAGAAAACCGTGTCCACTGGGATCAGGTTCTCACTGGTATTGAGGGGTCGGTTGCACTGATTTTAAAAGAACAGATAAACCTGAAGAAACAAGTTGAGCAGCTTGATAAGCGCGTCGATCAGTTTGAGACGCGTTTTGATCAGCTTGAACTTCTCATCCGTCAACTTATCCCCAACGCCAACAATTGACTCTGACAGCGTCTCTCAGCCGCGCTCTCTTAACACTCTCTCAACAGCACTCTCTCAACAGCACTCTCTCAACAGCACTCTCTCAACAGCACTCTCTCAACAGCACTCTCTCAACAGCACTCTCTCAACCGCTCAGAGGTGCAACTCTACCCATCGCCTTTCAAAATGATGGGTTATTGCCTGCTCACGCTGTCAATGAATGGAAAAGGGTTTAGATTCCCGAACTACCCTAATGACACCAGCTCTTTGATGTCTTCATTGCTCAGCTCGGTGATCCATTGCTCGCCACTGGCAACGGTTAAGTCTGCCAGCTCTTTTTTGCCCTGAATCATGGCGTCAATTTTTTCTTCAAAGGTATTTTCTGTAATCATGCGATGCACCTGCACATTTCGCTTCTGTCCGATGCGGTAGGCGCGGTCTGTGGCCTGGGCTTCAACGGCCGGGTTCCACCACAGATCATAATGAATCACCTGGCTGGCGGCGGTGAGGTTAAGCCCTGTTCCTCCTGCTTTCAGAGATAGAATCATGGCCCTGGTGCGGCCATCGGCCTGGAAATTTTCAACCATTTCATCCCGTTTTTTACGGGTTAAACCACCATGAAGAAAAGGAACGTCCAACGACATGTCTTCCATTAATAATGTTTTCAGCAGCTCCCCCATCGTGGTGTACTGGGTGAATATCAGTACCTTCTCCTCGGCTTCCATGGCTTCACGCATCAGTTCCATAAACATTTCGAGTTTTCCGGACTCTTCCGCTTTCGCCTGCTCATGGTTGAGGAACTGAGCGGGTGAGTTGCAGATCTGCTTCAGTGCATTTAATAGTTTGAAGATAAGTCCCCTGCGTTCAATGCCTTCTTCAGCAGAGTTAAGGTCTTCCATAATGCCATCAACGGTACTCTGATAAAGTGAGGCCTGCTGCTTGTTGAGGTTACAGTACCGATTACTTTCAACCTTATCCGGCAGATCATTAATAATGGTTTTATCCGTCTTCAGTCGTCTGAGAACAAAAGGTTGGGTGAGTTTGCGAAAGCGATCAAGACAGGCCTGATCCCGCTCTTTTTCAATAGGCGTCGCCAATTCTTCCTGAAATTTCTTCTGGGTTCCCAGATACCCCTTGTTGGTGAAATCAAACAGACTCCAGTATTCACGCAGTCGATTTTCTACCGGAGTACCGCTCATACCAATGCGGATATCAGACTTCAGTTTTTTAATGGCTCTGGTTTGCAGAGAGCCCGGATTCTTTATGTTCTGGGCCTCGTCAATAATCAGCGTTCGCCAGCGAGGTTTTCCCAGGGTGGCGCTGTCAGAACGAACCAGGCCATAGCTGGTTAATACTACATCGTGGTCGTTGCCAGCCAATACTCTATTACTGCCATGATAAATCTGCACGTTCAAGTCGGGGGCAAACCGTTCTATTTCCTTGCGCCAGTTGGTTAACAATGACGTAGGTGCCACCACCAGCGCCTTGTGTTTTTCCAGTTGGCCATTTTCTTTCTGATGCAAAAGCAGGGTAATGACCTGTATGGTTTTCCCCAGCCCCATGTCGTCCGCCAACAGTGAACCAAAGCCAATACGGGCATTTTGTGCCATCCATTCAAAACCTTTCTGCTGATAGGGCCGCAAACGGGCATTAAGGTTTTGTGGCAAAGGGGCGGGGTCACCCTTTAACAACTGCTCAAATAATTGACGGGCGCTGTCTTCCAGATCCACACGGGCACCATCAACTTTTCCCGAAAGCCCTGCCTTTAAAAGCTCGATACGGGACAGGTTATCCGTCAGGCTGTCGAGTTTTTTAAGCAACTGCTGCATTTTATTATCATCCAGCATGACATATTGATCGAGCATCTTCACCAGACCAGAAGCCCCTTTGACCAGTTCTCTGAATTCACTGGCACTGATGCGCTGATCTCCCACCGCCACCTGCCAGTTAAACTGCAACAGCTGATCAAGATTCAAATAACTGACCGCTGTATCACTGTCACTCTTCGACATAGACAGGCTCAGCTGCGGGTACGCCAGCTTACGCAATCGCTTGGGCAATACCAGATGAATGCCCAGCATATTCAGGGCAGGCAGCGTTTCCCGAAAAACCGGAGTAAAAGCTTCTAACGAGTAAACCAGCGGTTGATGCTTCTTTTCGGTCTGATAAAGCTGTTCCACAGCAGGCAGGTAATCCGCCAGCAGCGCCAGATCGGTCAGCACACTGACTTTTGTTTCTGTCAGAGAACGATCGCTGAACAACTCTCTGAGCGTGTGCATCCCGGTATTTTGTTCAACCCGTATATCCACCGTTAACGGGTCGGCCGTCTGTTCTTCATGTTCCGGAATATCGGCTTCTTCAACCAGCAAATGCAATCGATGTTGCCGTTCTCCCAATGAAAGGCGATTCAGCCAGTTACGTATCACTTTTGGATATGCCACTGTTTCAAACTGATCGAAACTGCAGGGAAAACCGGCAAAAAACAGTCGACAGATGTCTTCATTCCAGTATTTTTCAGGTCCGGCCTCCATGGCCTGTTTCATATAAAAGCCTATGATGGCGTGCAGCGCCAGATTAACCTGGGTTTTTCCGTCAGCGTAATGAGGCTGCGGATTTTTGCGCCTTTTTGGAACGGTTTCCAGTATCACCAAATCTGGTGGGCAGTGCGCATAGAGTGCCTCCATGACGGTTTTAACCGGATCACTCAAAAGCGCAGGATGCCACTGTATTAGAGTTCTTTGATTATTCTGCATAAAAACTGCAGGAATGCATGCCTGCTGCTGTATCAGTTTAACCGCCAATCGGTACAGCTGATGCCAGAACATGGCTCGGTAATACAAATGACTGAGCTTGGCACTGTGTGGATTATGCAGCGACGCCAGACCTCTAATCCATTCATCCTGCTCATGGAGCATTGGTTCTTTTTTGCCGACTGTTTTACCGCCTGAGTTACCGCCTGTAAACGGGCTTCGTGCTGACTGAAAGCACCCGTTAGCATCAACAACCAGTTGTGTCAGGGAATACGCTTCAACGTCTATGCGACTTTGGTCTGCATCCTGTTGCGTCTCACATTTATTGACAGTTCGTGCCGAACGTTTAAAAAAATCAGCCAGAACCGCTTTGAAATCATTGTCATAAAACAAGGGTTTCGGGGTTAAAATACCCAGAATCCGCTCACCCAGTGGCGTAATGGTGCTCAGGTCAACGCCACTCAATTGCAATCGTGCGTCTTCTTCATTTTGAATCACCGGCTCTCGCTGCCAGACGTCCATAATCTGCGGTGGCTTTTCCGCTTCAGACAACGATATGCCGGTCTGCTTTTCAATGGCACCGGGCAAATCCATGCCATGAATCCGGAAAACCATAAAAGGATCTTTGTCGATTTCATTGGCAATCAGGTAGATAACCGCCGCGATATGTTTGCAGGGCATTGCCCAGTCAGGGCAGGAGCAGCTGGCTTCCATGTCCTTCCAATTCTGCGGAAACAACTTTATCTGCTGCTGCTCCAGCAAACTCAGCATCTGTTCTGGCAGCTGGCGGTTCAGTAACCTTGCCAACAATGCCGGACTCTGGCTTATGGAGGATAAAATGGTTTGCTGTTGAGATTTTGAAAACTCGGGCAGGTGAACTTTAACCTTATAAGGCCTTGGGCGTCGCCCCTTTACATCAGCATGGGTGGCGGCCCCCAGCAGCTTGATTTCTGACACTGAGCCATTACCCGCATATCGCCTGCCGCGAGGCAGACGATTGCTGTAATCAATGCCATTAAAGGCTTCAAGCCACTGCTTGCCCCACCAGGTTTGCCCATATTGTGCTGCCATTTACCCGAAACCCATAGAATGTGAAATTGGTCATCTGACAGTTTGTACGCAAACACAGAAAAAACCAATAGTTGGGCGGACAACTACTTTCGAGTACTGCTATTGATGATAAAGAATAAGCAAAGGTCATTTTCATTTAACCGTCATTCTTAATACTGAAACCCTCTTCCTGTGTGAGGATACCTGTGTGAGGATACCTGTGTGAGGATACCTGTGTGAGGATACTTGTGTGAGGATAAATGAAAGTAACACTGGTTCGTTCCCGGATAAGTACCCAGACTCTTGTAATACCATTGCCGGTTTCTAATATGCGTTATGAGCATGGCTTTTCAGGCTCAGAGACAAGGCGGAGTGACGAGTCATAGCCTTAGCTATGGCGAGGAACTCCAACGCAGGATCTGAGCCTGAAAAGGCAGCGCAATAGCATAATTAGAATTCGGAAATGGTATAACCGAATATTATCATTCGCAACGCCCGCCAGTAGCGGTAACTTTGCTGAAAAAGCGATTGTCTGGGTACTTAATACCATTGCCGGTTTCTAAAGGCGTTATGAGCATGGCTTTCAGGCTCACCCCTCAGAGACAAGGCGAAGTGACGAGTCATAGCCGTCGCTTTGGCGAGGAACTCCAACGCAGGATCTGAGTCTGAAAAGACAGCGTAATAGCATAATTAGAATTCGCAGGGCGATCTCATTTGGCACTAACTTTCTCTGTTTGGCTAATTATTCAGCACACAAAAGTACCAAAATAAGCCTAATTTCCTGTACTTCTCAAAAATTCAGTTTTTAAAGCTAGCTTTTTGAATATGCAACAGGATTGGTGTTTGTCAAATGAGATCGCCCTGTTAGAATTCGGAAATGGTATGACAGGAAAACAAACACTTTGTATTCAGTACGCTGGAATAAATCGAAGTGGCACCAACAAGGCGTCAGTCAACAAGTACTCGCCAGCAGCAACAAATTATAGAAAAATTCGTAGAGTCCGTGAAAATCATCGATAGCCTACCTGAAGATAGACTGGCTGACAGGCCCACACTCCGCCCGTTCAGAGACACTAGTGTGCTTGATAGAGTTAAATGAACATATAAAATTTTATTTATATTAAGAATATATAGAAGCCTTTACTACTTTTGATACTAGGATAAAGAGCGGATATAAAAATTGGTTTACTGTTATGAAACCCTCCTCTTTAAGTAACATGAGGCTATCCAAAAGGCTTCCGAAAAAGCGGTTGATCGGAGATCTACTTTTTTGCACGTTATTATTAAGCCCATTTTCGTACAGTGTTGAAGATGGGAGTGGCGCGACTGGATGCCAGAGGTTTTCTGATGATGATTTTCTTTATAACGGTTGTCTGAGTAATAATGGTGATTCCTTTCCTGGGATTGAGGTTATTAATAGCGGAACTGGCGCTGATTCTATTGAAGCTAATGCTAATTCGAACTGGCTGATTCTGGGTGATGGCCGAACTGGCGTTATTGGAACGGATCAGCTGGATATAAAACCAGGGCAGGTTCTTGCCGGTATTATTCATAACAATAGCAGGCCCGTTCTTCAGCACCTCGAAGGGAATCATCGGTTTAGATTAATTAATACAGCGGATGCGCCACAATTCAAACTAATTAACTTCAAACTGGATGGAGCAAAAACGGATACATTAGGTGTCCTGCTCTCTATCTCCAGCCCTGATAGTATTTATATTCAGAACTCTGTTTTTGTACCAGTATTGAATCAGACATTAATAAAGATAATTCGATGGGGAGCCGATCATTCCTCAGGCAATGCCACCAACTGCCAGACTACGAACCTTGAGCAGCAAAAAAATGTAATTGCCGGAAGTGTTATCCAGGTGAGAGGCGATAGCAGTACGGGTATTGAGATCAACTGCACCAATGATAGCCGATCTCCGGTTCTGACCTCTTCAGCTAACCGCTATGAACTGGATCATTCTGCCCGAGGAATTCAAGTCGTAAAAGGAGGTGTTCTTTCTCTGGCCGATAGGCTTGTCATGACTGAAGATTCCACAACAGCCACTTATGGCCTTTTCTTTAAAAATGGGTCGAGACCCAGTGATGAAAAGTACAGCTCCCAGGTGGTAGGTTCCTCTTTTCGTGGTGCTGGTCATCCAGGGCTGGTGGCAATAAAGCTTGATCACCCGGAACGTAGCAGCAGCGAAGACCGACGTGATGCTGTACTGATTACCAGTAACACTTTCAGCGACACCAAAACTGCAATTGAATTCGGCACAGAATATTTAAATGACAATTTAATCACGGTACGAACAGAAAATGTGGTGATCGCAGAAGGAAGTATTTGTAACGTCTGGGAAGAAGGCACATCGAATCTTGAATCCGAGAGTTCTACTCACCCACCCCGTTGTATTGGCAAGCCCATGCATGGATATGTACACTTCATCGATGGCCATATCTGTGCAGCAGATAACGTAGATATTGAAGAGGTACGAAACCCGGTTAATTGCAGCGCCACATCTACGACAATGGTTGAATTGAGCCCGACCAGTACAACCATTACAAGTTCGGAAACGTCATTCGAAAACCCTGTCATGGCTACAACAGCCAGACTGCAGCCGGAAAAGACGCCTGCAGTTCAACCACCAGAACAAAATGTAATTTACAATGCGAATGAACAGTCTAATTCATCATCATCATCCTATTATTATAGTGAGTACTGGGCAGCCCCGGTTGGAGTTTTAATAGCAGCCAATATTGGTGCAAGGTTAGGTATGTTACTGCCATATCCTATTGCATCACGTATTTCTCAAGCTGTCAGTTGGGTTGTCTCTTTTGGGCTGACTCTGCCAATAGACTTTTGTTTCAAATTCGGAATGTTTAAGGTGAAATCACCGTTGATCCAACCATTTAGTCATGTGGTTAGTCATGTGGTTGTGGATAACGATGCTAATACTGGTATAGATGCAGATACTGGTATAGATGCAGATACTGGTATAGATGCAGATACTGGTATAGATGCAGAGGGTGTGCTGCCTGATTAATGTAACAAAAGAAGGTTGTGTGCAACCGGATATCCGTAACGGTTCATCTTTGACCAGAATTCATCCCAATATCCTGTTGAACAGACAAGAGCTCTTAAAGTCAGCAGCATGGATGCACCTTGCTCTTTCCAACGCATTCCTGAACGACACATTCGTTGCTTAACCAATGTCTTGCATGCAGCTTCCGTTACACCGGAACCTATCGGTAATTTTTTCTCCAATGCTTCTGGGTAAATCATTTGTTGCCAGTGATTTTTAAAATAGGTTCTCGCCTTGAGCAGTTTTTCCAGCGAGGCGGTTCGATTATTGCCTGGAGACACTTTCTCTAATTCTCGATGTAACCGTTTAGCTTCACCTTCATTGTGCTTGAGGTGGTAGTGGGTTAAACCTGTTAAATTGCATGAATATCAATCCCGAATTCCAATTTATTTATCAAAAGACCAATCACGATATCGTGCATTTTCTCTGATTTTGAAAAGCAAATTGTTTTACGAGCTAAACGCTTAATTCTAGCCCTGAAGTTGAGGTTTTTTCTCTCAATTTTTTGTGTATTTGTTTTCCCTACAACATGCTCTGCTGGATTAAGATGCCGATCATATGCACCCCAATTATCAGTATAAAATCTCTTTATATTAAATGGAGCGAGCAGCTCTTTTAGAGTCTTAAATACCTTGTCAGTTCGCTTTCCAAAGGCATAAGCAAGAACCGTATTGGTGGTATGGTCAACTGCGTGCCAAAGCCAGCGCTGGTTAAATTTACTATTAACAAATGACCATTGCTCATCAAGCTCTGCCTCTTCGCAGGCAGGCTCTAGATGCATATTACTCTCATCTCCAAACTCCATTGTGCGGATATTAGGATTAACTTTGATTAAGCCTTTTTCTTTTTTTTTAAGGTGTTTATGACAGTCGTTTTACTAATACCCAACACCCTCCCTGTATCCCTTACGCCACTGCCATTAATTGCCATCTCAACGATTTTTTCCTTAACTCCAGGCTCGTAGGCTTTGTAACGATATTTGAGCATGAACGCTTTAACGGCAGTCAATATTACAACACAGGTAGCGCGGTACATTATGGGCGCTAACACCGATGTATTTGATGTTTTGGCTGTCACAAGTACTACAGCGTACTATTGAAGAACAAGTCATATTTAACTCGCTAGCAATACGTCTACTGTCGTATTATAGCTGACTTTTCGGAACCTACAGGTTTAACCCACTACCCAGCCAGGCATGGCGTTCACCGGTCAGTTTTTTCCCCGGATACAGGGCTTCGGCTGCTTCAGCGACATACTCGGAGACATGATAAAAATCCAACACACTATAAGATGTAAAAGGCTCAAGAAAGGTCCAGTTATCAGGTGCACCATCCGCAACACCTACGTAGACGGCATCAGGGAAGCGCTCTTTGACTTTGCGAATTTCTCCTGAAAAACGAGCAATGAAGGTTTTCTTTCCGTACTCGGGAGCGGCTGCGCAATACGAGGTGTAAAGACGTTCACCCTCATCGTCATACAGCGTAATGGTTCCACACATAGCGATTCTGTAACCTTCATAATACAACAGGTTAACGCCATCAAGCCCTATAGCGACAGTAGTAACCGGCCTGGGTAATTCAGGTATGACGTATGTCCATTTTTCTTCTTTGATTTGAGCGACACTACCCACCACGTCAGCGAGATCCCGAAGTGTTGCACGACTGCTCTTTCTGCCATGATTTTGCAAGAGATCCTGCTCAACTTGCGGAGCGGCCATCTGTGCGTATTTCCAGCTCACCATGCGCGCAAAAGCCGGTGTGGAATTGACAATAATTCGCGCATTTTGATCCAGAGGACAAAACGTTTTACCTCCTTTATTACTCTGATATACGTTGCGAGCGACCTTTACGGCTCCCCATGGAGTCTCATAAACCTTAGGTTCTTTTTTTGCGTTTACAGCTCATACGGACAGATCCCATTGTGATAGGTGATCCATCTGTATCCATACATTCCAACTGCTGGCCTGATGCCAGTACTCCGGCTTCATTGAGTTCAGTCTGAAGCCGATCCTCAAACTCCAGCATAGAGTGACCATGTTGGATAGTGATAAGGATTTGGGTTTCCTGATTTTGTGTTGAGAGGATGCAAGCGGACATAGTAGAAAACTTTATGTTAAGACTATCGTAAAAATAGTTCATATGACCTGACTTGGCTCACATTAATTAGGCTGAACACCCGATGCAGATACTGGTATAGATCCAGATACAGTCTCTTCCAATATGAAATGAGCCTAAAGGAGGCTCTAATTTCCAATATGAAATGAGCCCGCCGCAATTGGATCTTTCGTCCATGATTACAGGATGAAAGTTATCATGAATACAAGGCTCATAAAGACACTGTCACAAGTGCAAGAACTGCTTCATTACGCCCCTGATATTGAGCCCGGATGGGAATCAAAAGATGAATGTTATCAGTGGGTTGAGGCGACTTTAAGGTACTTCAAATATCGAGCGCTCAGCAGGCCCGACAAGGGGCTCATTAAGCGTTATCTCGCAGTGGCTACAGGCTACTCAAGATCGCAGATCACCCGCCTTATTCATGCCTGTCAGTCGAAGGGGACTCTGAAGCGTAAACAGCGCACAATCAATGGTTTCAAATCCAAATACACCAAGGCCGATACAAGGCTTCTGGCTGA
>CBDBOO010000106.1:0-47547 GCA_965208385.1 Endozoicomonas sp. | reverse complement strand
GTGTTTTCAGCCGTATTTGTCCGTCAAAACACCTGACAGAAGAAAACAGCGTTAGTAATACCGGAGCAAGCGTCATATTGTTAAAATAATTCAACATGACCTCCAACCAGCCAGCAGAAAGTAGATCATTGCCCCAAGCAATGCCAGGTTAAACAAGGCTCTCACAGGAAATCGCAGTAAAGCAGGCATTCTGTTGATCCAACTGCCTCCCCAGGTTGTCACTGGCTTTCCTGCAAAAACAACAATAACCGCAGCAAGTGCCAAAGAGATAAGCGACAGGTAATCTCTTGAAAGGTTTGATAGATCAACGACCCAGCCAGTGATTAATTCCATTCAGAACAGTTCCAGTAAGTCATTCAAAAACAGCCTGCCTAATTTTGTCGGTTGAAATCGATGATTATTTTCCAGCAACTTTTTCTGAAAAGCCCGATCCAGACTTTTCTGCAGCATAGTCACATTTTGCCCCGTTCTATCCGTGAACATCTCTCTTGGTATACCGTCATTCAGCCTGAGAACATTCATCATAAACTCTATCGGCATGTCTTCAGGATCTAACACCCGGCGCCCTGCCGTCAATATTTTTCGACTCGACAAGTAATCTGTAGGGGTTCTTGTTTTCCATGTCCGGAAAATTGAACGGGTTGCCATATCCGTCAGCTTCCCATGAGCTCCTGCACCGATGCCAATATAGTCTGCAAATTGCCAGTAATTCAGATTATGTTTTGCCTGTTTTCCGGGTCGACTATAGGCTGAAATTTCATATTGCCCGAAACCCTGTTCCTCAAGAAAAACCTGCCCCTTTTCCTGAATCGACCAGAGAGTATCATCTGGCGGTAACACAGGCGTTTTCGAATAGAATACAGTATTGGGTTCAATGGTAAGCTGATACCACGATATATGCGCAGGCTGGAGCTCTACAGCCTGATTCAGATCGGCCATAGCTTCCTGTTCAGTCTGGTTTGGCAGACCATGCATCAGATCTATATTGAAATTAGAGAAACCACTGTCTGCCAGTGACTGAATGGCTGCAATTGCTTCCTCTGCACTATGGATGCGCCCGAGAGCCTTCAGTTTTTCATTCTGAAAGCTCTGTACTCCGATAGACAATCGATTGATTCCCGCATCGAGATACGCCTGAAACCGGTCATGCTCATAGGTTCCGGGATTGGCTTCCAGAGTTATTTCCATATTGTCCGAAAAATCAATCTGTGATCTCAAACCCGAGAACAATCGTTGATAAGCGTCAGCTGACAACAGGCTTGGCGTTCCACCGCCTATAAAAATAGACTCCAGCTTACGCCCCTGAATCATAGCCGCGTCACTACTGAAATCTCTTAAAAGAGCGTCGACGTATTCTTGTTCCGGAATGTCACCCTTAAGCTGATGTGAGTTGAAATCACAATACGGACATTTTTTCACACACCATGGCACATGAATATACAAACTGAGTGGTGGTAATTTGAGCATGATAGAAATCCGGGGTATTACACCTCAGATTTTCATTTCCTTTAAACGTTTGGCCAGACATTTCATTGCCTTGGCGCGATGACTGATTTGATTTTTCATACCCGACGGCAATTCTGCCGCAGTACAATGTTCGGAGGGCACAAAAAACAGAGGGTCATAACCAAAACCATGCTCGCCGCGGGCTTCTTCGATAATACAGCCTTCCCAGCTTGCCTGACAGAGAATCGGGACAGGGTCTTGCCAGTGCCGTAAATACACCAGAACGCACTGGAAACGGGCTGTACGGTCGGCTGCGGGCATCCCCTGCAGTTCTGACAGCAGTTTCTGATTATTATCTGCAGCAGAAGCATCAGAACCTGCGTATCGTGAGGAATAAATACCGGGCCTCCCCTGCAAATAATCCACTTCGATTCCTGAATCATCAGCAATAACCGGAAGACCGGACACTTTGGAAGCATACCGTGCTTTCAGGATTGCATTTTCAATAAACGTTAATCCTGTTTCTTCTACTTCCTGAATATCAGTTCCAATTCCAAACTGACTCTGGGGAAGCATTGTGATACCCAGTGTTCCCAGCATGTGCTGAAATTCAGTCAGTTTACCGTTGTTGCCACTGGCAAGAACCACCTGACGAGTATCCCCTTTCATAGACTTAATGTTCCTCGTAAAACTTCTGTTCAAACTTGACTGTTTTAGCTCTGCCTTTACCTTCCGGCAGCACTTCAACATTGAATCTTAGCATCTCTTCATTGGAAAACCGGAAGCCCGCCAGGTAATAGATGGCATCACCTTCCCGCACTTCTTTGAACTCAAGCCCGGTTTGCTGTGACAACAGATTCATTAATTTACCGTTCACACGCCCTGTGACGGCTTTTCCTGAAGAGCTGTCTTTTATATTTCGAATGGCGATATTTATAATGCCATGGCGTGAACTTCTTTTCAGATCATAGGTTGATGCAATTTCTGGTGTGATGAAGGTGCTGTTAAACGCCGTGTAATAAACTTCATAATTACCAAATGCTGCGGGCTCACCGGTTAATCTTCTGGCGTCAGGAATACTGTCCGAGGAAGCACCAAAAACCGGAGTAATTGATGTTATCAACAGGAAAATAAAACCTGTAACCCGGGATAAGACTTTAATCATTATTGTCTCCTTTAGTCAGGTGATAGACTGCTATTTCACCCATCAGATTAGGCCAGAGCCGCATTTTCCAGTCCTCTCTGTGGCACGGATCGACTACCATTCGATCCAGTATTCTGAATTGCCTCTGAAGACAGAGTTCCTCAAAATCATCGAAGGTGCAAAAGTGGATATTGGGCGTATCAAACCAGGTATAAGGCATAAACTTTGATACCGGCATTCTTCCATGCATGGCCAGATGTAAACGACAACGCCAATGACCAAAATTCGGAAAAGTAATAATACACTCGCGACCTACACGCAGCATTTCATCCAGAACAAGATGAGGAAAATGCATTACCTGCAAAGCCTGGGTCATAATGACTGTATCAAAACTGGCATCGCGAAAATTGCCCAGCCCTTTATCCAGATCATGCTCAATAACATTCACTCCGCGTTGTATACAGGCTTCTATATCCTGTGGGTTAATTTCCAACCCGTAGCCTGTAACACCAACATCACGGCCCAACTCGTGGAGTAACAATCCATCACCACAAGCCAGATCCAGTATATGACTGCCAGGCTGCACCCATTTTTTTATCATCGCAAAATCATTGTGCTGCTTCATAGGCAATCCTCTGCGATTCTGTCCATGTAAGCAGCAAGTCCCTGAGTATAACGGGGAATATCAAGAAGAAATGCATCGTGTCCCTGGGGAGCGTCAACTTCCAAATAGGTAACGTCTTTTCCGGCCTCGACCAGTGCATTGACAATTTCTCTGGATCGCTCAGGCGCAAAACGCCAATCGGTGGTAAAAGATGCCAGAAAGAACTTTGCCGAGATATCTTTAAACAGATCTGCCAAAGTTCCACCCGCCCGACCGGCCGGATCAAAATAATCAAGGGCACGGGTCATTAACAGATAGCTATTGGCATCAAAAGTACTGGAAAAGCTTTCTGCCTGATAACGGAGGTAGCTTTCTATCTGGAAATCCACTCCATAGTTATACCCCAAGGTTTTATTCTTGAGTTCACGACCAAACTTGGATCCCATTGCATCATCAGACAAATAGGTAATATGTCCAACCATTCGAGCAAGACCAAGGCCTTTTCTGGGAATACTGTTTTCTTCCAGGTAGCGCCCTTCCAAAAACTGATCATCCGACATGATGGCCTGACGGGCTACTTCGTTAAATGCAATATTTTGAGCCGACAAGCGCGCTGCCGAAGCAATAACCACAGCATGACGCAATCGATCAGGATAGGCCAAAGACCACTGTAAGGCCTGCATACCGCCCAGACTACCGCCAACCACTGCTGCCCACTGTTTTATCCCCAGACGATCTGCCAGACGTGCCTGACTGTTCACCCAGTCTTCTACAGTCACCATTGGGAAATCAGGACCATAAATTTTGCCGGTGTCTATTTTCTTACTGACAGGTCCTGTACTACCGTGACACCCGCCCAGGTTATTCAGTGCAACCACATAGAAGCGGTTGGTATCAATGGGTTTCCCTGGGCCAATACAGCTATCCCACCACCCCGGTTTTCGATCTTCAGAACTGTGATAGCCCGCAGCGTGATGATGACCACTCAATGCATGACAGATCAGCACAGCATTAGAATGGTGTTCATTTAAGTCGCCATAGGTTTCTATAACCAGTTCATAGGTATCGAGACTCTCACCACAGCTAAGAGATAATGGCTGATCAAACTGAATAGTCTTAGGCTTCACCAGCCCCACTGAATCGGCAGGAATGATTTCCGGCATAAACTTCCTGTATCCGTTTTTCGGCTTGTTAGTCTTGTTTGTCCTTTAGCACAATGGATGGGCTGTAAACACTCACATTCCACAATAGAAAACCATCAGAAAGCCCACAGACAATAGCACCACTGCAGCCCTGAATTCAGGGAAGTTTATAGGTTAGAGCAAATCTTGTCAGTATCTGATGGATGAATATCTGGAATGCTCAGCAGAAAAGAGCTCTGATCCACAAAACTATAGGACATAGACCGGATTCACCCTGTTATTGTATCGACTAGTTACTACCACAGGCATCCAGAGCCAGCTCGGTGAGAGCCAGTACATGGCTGAGAAAAGAACCTTCAATTTGCCGGGAACAAAAATGCAAGTGTCGTTCACTTATGTAGTCATCGACACTCTGATTACTGGTGAGAGACGTATAAAAAGCCCGAAGTGCTTCATCTTCAACATTCAGCGCTGAAATAATTTTAGCACAGGGATGAAAGGTCTCGCTCATCAGATACTCCTTGAAGCGATATGCCTCTATATACTTCTGATGCCGCCGGGAAAACCCGGCTGGCACAACATACGACAACATGACAGAGAGCCAAGGCTCATTCTGTTCTTAATTTGAACCAGCATGCTGTCTGAAAGCTCATCCTGAGTGAATACTTCGTAGTATAGTCATTGGTTTAAAGAAGTTGTGTAGGGCAAGCACAAACTATGTGCTATCGTAACGGCTTCTCTCTGAACACAGTCCACTGACTTAGCGGTGCAAAAGTTGTTATGTCCATTGAATCCTTAGGCCAACTAGAATCCAGACTACAAAACCTGATCGACAAACTCGAACTATCCAAGATGGAACTCGAAGATTTGCGCACAGCCAATAGTCATCTGGAAGACGAAAACATTCAGCTCAAACAGGAACTTGGAGCCTGGGGTGAGCGGGTTCATGCCTTACTTGGTAAACTTGATGTTGCCACTGAAGATGAACAGCCGCAGAACAACGAAGAAGCTGTCGTTTAAAAATCAAGCCATGGGCGCTATATTTACAGCCCCATGGCATATGCCCTTTCTATTATGAAGCTTCCTTTTCTTCAAGATCTTCCAGCAGGCTCATCCAGGTATCCTCCAACTCAACCAGCTGTTTCTTACAATCGGTCTGTTTTATCAGTAATACCTTGAGATTATCTTTCTCTGATTCCGAATAAATTGCAGGATCTGATAATGCATTTTCTACTTCGGAGAGCTGTTCCTGCATTGTTTCTATATTTTTTTCCAGCTTTTCGATTTTCAGCTTTAAAGGTCTTAACGCTTTACGCCGTTCTGCTTCCTGACGCTTCTGTTCTTTTTTCAGTTGAGCAGAATTAACGTCGGTCTTACGATCACCTTTACTTTCATTTCTTTCCTGGTTTCTTTGCTGGATCAACCAGTCGCTGTAATCATCCAAATCACCGTTGTAAGGATCCATACGACCATCATGAACAAGAAAAAGCTCGTCAGTAGTACTGCGAATCAGGTTTCTATCGTGAGAAATAAGAATCATGGCACCTTCAAAAGACTGCAATGCCAGGGTCAGTGCGTGACGCATGTCCAGATCAAGATGGTTGGTCGGCTCATCCAGTAATAATAAATTAGGCTTTTGCCAGCCAATTATTGCTAAAGCCAAACGTGCTTTTTCTCCACCGGAAAAACCTTCCGTAATTTCAAGCGCTTTATCTCCGTAAAAACCAAAGCCACCCAGAAAGTTTCTCAACTCCTGCTCCCTGGCACCAGGAGACAAACGTTGAAGATGCAATATCGGGCTGGCTGTCGCATCAATACTTTCCAGTTGATGCTGAGCGAAATAACCAATACTCAGATGTTCACCTTCATGAACCTTACCTGAAATTAAAGGCAGCTCCCCGGCCAGAGAACGAATCAGTGTAGATTTACCTGCCCCGTTGGCTCCTAATAAGCCAATACGACTTCCGGGAAGAATACTGAGCTGTACTTTCAATAGAGCATTTCCGGAATACCCCATTTCTGCTTTTTCCAATGTCAGTAATGGTGAGGACATTTTATCGGATTCAGGGAAACTAAAAGAAAATGGAGAATCAATATGAGCCGGTGAAATTTCTTCGAGCCTGGCCAGAGCTTTCAAACGACTTTGTGCCTGCTTTGCTTTGGTTGCTTTTGCTCTGAACCGCTCAACAAAGCTTTCCATATGAGCGCGCTGTTTCTGCTGTTTCTCAAACGCTGCCTGTTGCTGCATTAATCGTTCACCACGCATGCGTTCAAACGCACTGTAGTTTCCACGATAACTGTGAATTGTCTGATGTTCGATATGCAAAGTGAACCGGGTGACCGCATCAAGAAAATCTCTATCATGAGAAATGATAACAAGCGAGCCCGCATAGCGTTTCAGAAAATTTTCCAGCCATACAATGGCATCCAGATCCAAATGGTTAGTTGGCTCATCGAGTAACATGATATCCGAGGGGCACATCAGTGTACGAGCCAGATTAAGGCGCATTCGCCAACCGCCAGAAAAATCTTTTACATTTTTTCCCAAATCCTGATGTGCAAATCCTAATCCGTGCAGCAACTGCTCTGCTCGTGATCTGGAGGTATAACCATCGGCCAGTAAAAGCTGTTCATGGAGTTCGGCGAGACGCTCATTTTCTTGAGATTGCTCTGCTGCATTTATAGCATTTTCAACTCTTCTAAGACGTTCATCCCCATCCAGCACATAATCAACAGCATTTCTGTCCAGAGCCAGAATTTCCTGAGCCATATGCGCCAGGCCTTGTCCGGCATCAAAGGAGAGGCTGCCTTTATCAGGCTGCAACCCACCGGTCAGCATGGCCAACAGGCTGGATTTACCACAGCCATTTGCACCGACCAATCCAACATGCTGGCCCGAATGAATTGTTGCCGTAGCATCCTCAAGCAAGAGCTTGCCGGATCTTAATAGAGTGACTGCGTTCAATGTGATCATGGCGGGCATTATAAGTACTCCATCCAATGAAAACAGATATTTTTATCTCGATAGTTACAGGGGAGCTGCAGGAGAGTTGCAAGAGAATCAGAAAGGGGATAGTACAGCGTAACTTTTGAGAATAACGATAACAGAACTGCAGGCTACTCCAAAAAATACGGGGGGAATAAATCCCCCCTTACAAACTTTTCAGCTTACTTTCTGCGAGCAGACTTCCTCTTCACAGAAGCACGCTTGGCTGGAGCCTTTTTACGGGCAACCGGCTTTTTCTTAGCTGCAGCTTTTCTGGCTGGCGCCTTCTTAGCTACAGGTTTTTTCTTAGCTACTGTCTTCTTGGCAGCGGCCTTACGAGCAGGCGCTTTCTTTTTGGCAGTAGTTTTTTTCTTGGCTGCTACTTTCTTGGCCGGAGCCTTCTTCTTAGCAGTGGTTTTCTTAGCTACTGCTTTTTTAGCCGCCTTTTTACGTACCGGAGCCTTTTTCTTAGCTACGGTCTTCTTGGCAGGGGCCTTTTTAGCAGTAGTTTTTTTCTTGGCAGGAGCTTTCTTCTCGGCTGGAGCTTTTTTTGCTTTCACCTTCTTTAAAGCTTCCTTGGCTTTTGCCAGCTTTTTCATTAGAGAATCAACTTCTTTCTCTAACTTCTTAACTGGATCAACCTTTCTTGCAGTGGTCTTTTTAGCAGCTGCTTTTTTGACCGGGGCTTTTCGTTTTGCAGTACTACGTTTAACTGCTGGTTTTTTAGCAGCAGTTTTTTTTGCTGCAGTCTTCCTTGTTGCAGGCATGGGACAGTCCCTCGTTTAATGATCTACATGTAGTACATCGTTATAAAAGCTGAATAATTTATATCCAGTTTTAATTAAGAAAATAGAGTGCTTATTGCATGACTGCAAATTTTTTTATAAATTTTCTTGAATTTTTTTCTTTTCCATCTACTCGAAAACACTAAAAAACCATTCATTCAGAAATATTCGAATTACAAAATAGTCTTTAAATAAAGGATATTTATGCTATTAAGTCCGAGCAATCACGACTAAATATCTTTTTTTTACTTAATGATGAATATTAATGATGTACGAAATGAAATTCATCATATCGATAAATGAAAAAAATGTTTTTTTATTGCCTCATTGAGAAAAATTTCTCAAACTCAGCACCAAGAACAAATAATATTCATGAAACAAAAATCACTTTCAGATGTTGCTGTGATAACTACTCATTTCATATCAATATCGAGCCTGAAATCCTAATCGAAGAATAGAATACCCATCAAAATAATTAGCTTCAGCATGAACATGGCATTTTGGGGAGTCTAAGGTTTGCTTAGACAGGTGGTATGACAGTCATAGAGCAGCTATAGCAACGAATGCCAACGCAGAATAACAACTCGAGATATCCGCACAATAGAATGGCTAATTATCGTGGTAAGTATAAGTTCTAGTCTTGAGAACTTATGTCTCATGGATGATAAGCCGCTGAATAAGTCCATTTACGCAGAACCCATTCAACATTCAGATGCTCATTCCCGTTATGAAACTATTAATAAAAACACGAACGGAGAGCCGAAATAACTAGCAACCACATAAGGAATTAATAAATCGGAAGGGATATACCTGATCAGGAATACCAATATTTATCACAGTAATCTGAAAGCATGAGCTTATGACCACAGTAGCTTCCCTGAGAAAACAAGTCAGGATGAAGCGTTCATATTCAAAGTTGAACGAAAAGATATCAAAAAACTTACCCTTTCTTACGTCGATTTAAAAATCTTCAGGCAGTTTGAACTTCACTATTTCAAGCTGCCTGAAGATAAAAGAACCTTTGAATCACAGGATCTTTTCGCGATGTGATTCATGCAGACTTTCAATCAATTTATCTTCAAGTCTAAATCGTTCTTCAAGTGTCTCTCCCAGTTCAGACAAAGATTCCTGCAGCTTTTTAATATTGCAGATACTTTCACAATTATCATTAAATTCTAAGCAACGGGACGTGTTTTTTTCAATTTTAGGCAGCATTGACTGAGCCAGCTCAACGCCACCATCATCAAACTCCATGGCTTCCCGGATTAGTTGTTCATACACTTCAAAATGACCGGCCGAGGCATAATCAACCAGGATCTGACACAACTCTTTCAACTTATTGGCAACAGGCCGCTTGTCATCATCGAACTGATCCATTCCATTAATTGAACAATACAGAACAATCAGTTCCTGACGTTCGTTAAGCCAGCGATCAATAATTTCAGATACGCCTCCCCAACGTTCTTTCGCTGTTTTAAAACCCTCCAGCATGACAAGTTCCTCTTGACGATTTGATCTATTCTGTGTGTAACGGGACCTCTAAAGTGCCTGTTATCCGGCAACTCAGATGCTAGGTTATGACAGTGGATTTTTTGCGGCAAGCGTTTTATTTTCCAAAACACAAGCAGGTGTAAAATGCAAATATTGCTGTAACTGCAGGAATACTAAGGTTTCAGGGCTATTGGAGGAATTATTAAAAATAAAACACAATAAAAGAAATGAATTTAATGTAAAAAGATTATTTACCACACACGATAATCAGAGAAGTTCACCGCATCAACAGGTATCACTGGAACCTGAAGACACGGAATATCATCTAAAGAATTTCTTTTTTGTGGCGACGGAATAATTCTACCAGGCCAAATAGTGTAAAACCTGTGAACATTATCAGGGTCCATCCGGGAATCGTTAAACCCATAAAGGTCCACTGCACTTCTGCACAATCGCCGGTACCGGTTAACATTATTTGAACAATTTGAGTGAAAGGCAGCATATCGACCAGATATTCAATCGCTGGCATACAGGCAGGCACTTTTTCTGGTGGAAGGTTCTGAATGTAGAGCTGCCTGATGGCCAGAGCCATACCTGCAATACCGGTAATAAGTGTTATCCCACCATAGACCCGAAAACCCGTTGTCTTCGGATTATGTATTGCAGCAATTAAACCAATCACGCCAAGTGTAACCATAACAATGCGTTGTGAAATACACAGAGGGCAGGGTTCCAGTTCCAGTCCATGCTGCAAAAAAAGTGAAAAGGTCATTAAACCGGCAGTGGCCAATGCAGCAAGAAAGAATAATATTCTCGAATTCGGCAAAGTCATTTTGGAATACCCATTTCCATTTTTGATCTATTAGCACTGTTACCTCTGTAAACAGACAAATCAGTGCTTTTCATTAATTTCATTTTTTATCCGCGCTACTGTTAACGCTATGAGTAGCCGTATATCTACTCACACTCAGTTCATGAGCCATGGCTGTTGACACTATTCTGCAGCGTGATAATCCATTAAAAACTCATCAAAACTCTTTTCATCACTTATTTCGATGGCCTGTTGATCGGCTTTGGATCGTTCAGCAAGTTGTTCGAAATAGGCCTGTCGTTCAATGCAAAACGATTTACTGCTGAACATACTGGAGTGCTGACGGGATAGCGAACCGACCAGCTCAATGTAGCTCATGCCTGTTTCTTCCATAGTTGACAGAACTCTGGATGCTGGCGTCAGAGTAACATCTGCCATCTTTGCCAGCTGTTCTCTCAAGCTTTCAGTGAATGCGCCTGTATCATTGCTGGAATCCAGTAGTTCAGCCACCGGTAGCATCTCCTCAAGTAACTCAACACCCCATTCTTTCATTGCTACCGAACGCCCCTCATGCATCAGCTGCAAATCGGGCCGGCGCCCTTCGATGACGGTTTGACTGAAATTCCGGGTTACTTCACCGCATTCATCCGGTTCAATTGGAGCACTACTCTGTAACGCACAGTACACCAGAAATACATCCTGAAAATGTGCATCCATGAGACTGATCCCCATAGGCTCAAAAGGATTAATATCAAGACAACGCACCTCGATATATTCAATCCCCTGATTCCGCAGGGCCGTAATGGGCTTTTCTCCAGAACGGGCAATGCGCTTGGGACGAATAGTGCTGTAATACTCGTTTTCAATCTGTAATAAGTTGGTATTCAGTTGCAAATAGCGACCATCTTTTTTCACTCCTATTTTCTCATAGTCTTCGTAAGGAGTGTGTATAGCCTTCAGCAAGCTTTCGACATATTCTTCCAGTGTGTTGTAACAGACTGTCAGTGACGATTGGGCATTATTGGTATAACCCATATCACTCATTCTGAGCGATGTGGCAAACGGAGCGTACAAGGTATCCTGATCGAGTTCCTGCAAACCCGACTGATGATCTCCGTCAGGAAAAAAGCTTTTACTGACTACTGGCGATGCCCCGAACAGATACATCAACAACCATGAATAACGGCGAAAGTTTCTGATCAATGCCAGATATCCTTCCGACTGGAATTGTTGTAATTCGGATGTCGAATGGTCATGGTCATGGTCATGGTCATGGTCATGGTCATGGTCATGGTCATGGTCCAGACCAAACGCCCAGAACTCAGTTGGTAAGGAAAAGTTATAATGGATACCGGCAATGGTTTGCATGGCCTTGCCATAACGATGGGCCAGACCTTCACGATACACAGATTTCATCTGCCCGATATTGGACGTGCCATATTGAGCAATGGGAATATTCGCATCACCTTCCAGTAAGCTGGGCATGCTGCCAGCCCACAACATTTCACCACCTAACGATTTGCAGGTGTAACTATGCAACTGATCGAGGAATTCAAAGGTATCTTCCAGTTTGCAATGAACCGGAGTAATAAACTCCAGTAACGCCTCCGAATAATCGGTAGTGATATATGGATGTGTCAGCGTTTTACCCAACGCTTCCGGGTGAGGAGTCTGTGATAAACGGGCTTCTGAGGTTACTCGAAGTCCTTCTCGCTCAATGCCATGACAGATGCTCCGTAACAACTGATGATTGGATGAACGACGAAGAAGACCCAGGTTTTCCTGATACTGGTTTGTCAAGATACAGTTCCGATTCAATATAGGCTGACGATGACTTTAGCCGGAATATATAACGATAACGTGCTAGTTGCACCTTTCAAATTCAACAAATCACTTTTTAGCAGACGATTTACCTGTACTTTTGATTGCACTGGCAAGCGTATTCCAAGGTGATTTTCTCATCAATCGGGAAGGTGCAAAAGTTTCACGGTAAAAGAGGCGGAAAATGAAAATGCCAAAAGCCAGACTCCTGACATTCTCAGATCATGCGTAACTCAGATCATGCGTAAGTAGGTGAACAATTGCTTTCGCCAAAATACCGAAAAACAACTACCCACCTTCTTGGTTGACTATTTGCGCATTTTTTTCGCGTTGGCGAAAAGGTTAGCAAAGGTGCCTGAGCTTTCCTTCTTTTTGTCACGACTGTTATTTCGATCAGTATTCCGGGAACGATCTTTGCTGTGCCCGGTTTTTTCTGCACGTTCCTTCCGGGGTTGCTGACGAGCTTCTGCACGCTCTTCTGCTTTATCGGACATACGCATAGATAAGCCAATTCGCTTGCGGGGAATGTCTACTTCCATGACTTTCACCTTAACAATGTCACCGGCTTTAACCACTTCTCTCGGGTCTTTTACAAAATTTTCAGACAGCACCGAAATATGCACCAGTCCATCCTGATGAACGCCAACATCCACAAAGGCACCGAAATTGGTCACATTGGTAACAACGCCTTCCAGTTCCATATTCAGTTTAAGATCACTGATCTTTATCACATCATCCTGGAATTCAGCCGTTTTAAATTCAGGGCGTGGATCACGTCCCGGTTTATCCAGCTCACTGATAATATCAGTCACCGTAGGGACACCAAATTTTTCATCCGTGAAATTCTCGGGTTCCAGAGATTTCAGGAACGATGTATCGCCAATAATCCCACGAACATCACGCTCAACCTGTCCGGCAATTTTTTCCACTACAGGGTAGGCTTCGGGATGTACTGCAGAACGATCCAGAGGGTTTTCACCATTCATCACCCGTAGGAAACCTGCAGCCTGTTCAAAGGTTTTGGCACCAAATCGGGTGACTTTCTGCAAATCCTGACGGCTGTTAAAGGTTCCATTTTCGTCGCGAAAAGCAACAATGTTATCCGCCAGGGTGCGATTCAAGCCGGAAACTCGTGCCAGCAGTGCACCGGAGGCTGTATTCACGTCAACGCCCACAGCGTTTACACAGTCTTCAACAACTGCTTCAAGGGAGCGGGATAACTGAGTCTGACTGACATCATGCTGATACTGGCCAACCCCAATAGCTTTAGGTTCAATTTTTACCAGCTCGGCCAGTGGATCCTGCAAACGACGGGCGATGGATACCGCACCCCGAATGGAAACATCCAGATCCGGGAATTCACGGGAAGCCAGCTCTGAAGCAGAATAAACGGATGCTCCGGCTTCACTGACAACGATTTTGGTCAGACCCAGCTTTGGATAGCTGCGCATTAATTCTGCAGCCAGACGGTCTGTTTCCCTTGAAGCTGTGCCATTTCCAATGCTAACCAGTTCAACCTTGTGAGTCAGACATAGTGTTGCCAGAGCACCCAGTGCTTCTTTCCATTTTTTCTGAGGCGCATGGGGGAATATGGTCGTGTGTTCTACCAGCTTTCCTGTCCCGTCGACCACGGCGACTTTCACACCGGTACGCAAGCCAGGATCCAGGCCTATGGTCGGACGCAGTCCAGCCGGTGCAGCCAGCAGTAAATCACTGAGATTTTGGGCAAACACTTTGATCGCTTCTTCTTCAGACCGTTCACGAACCCGGGTCATCAACTCGGTTTCCATCTGGGATAACAGCTTAACCCGCCATGTCCAGCGAACAGCGTCCTTCAACCAGCCATCAGCTGCACGACCCTGGTTAGAGATATTCCAGAAATCAGCGACCAGTTTTTCACAGGGATGCGTGTCTTTTCTATCTTCCGGCTCATTGGTCAAACGAATACAGGCCTGGAGAACACCCTCATTTCGTCCTCTGAAAATAGCCAGAGCACGATGGGAAGGCATGGTTTTTATGGGCTCGTCATGTTCGAAGTAGTCGCGGAATTTTGCACCTTCTTCTTCTTTCCCTTCAATGGCACGACTGCTTACCAGGCCATCAGCCCAGAGGTAATCCCGCAATTTACCCAGTAATTCAGCATTTTCGCTGAATCGCTCCATCAAAATATAACGAGCACCTTCCAGGGCTGACTTTTCATCAGCAACGCTTTTTTCTGCATCAACATAGTTGCCAGCTTCAGCTTCAGGGTTCAGCGAAGGGTTGCCAAATAAGGCATCAGCCAGAGGCTCAAGTCCCGCTTCCCGGGCAATCTGTGCTTTTGTTCTACGTTTGGGTTTGTAAGGAAGGTATAAATCTTCCAGACGGGTCTTGGTATCTGCAGAGCGAATCTCTTTTTCGAGCTCAGGCGTCAATTTTTCCTGCTCGGTAACACTTTTCAAAATAGTGTCACGGCGATCTTCCAACTCACGCAGATATCGCAACCGCTCTTCAAGTGTCCTCAGCTGGGTATCATCCAGACCTCCAGTGGCTTCTTTACGATATCTGGCAATAAAGGGAACAGTAGAGCCATCATCCAATAGATCAATAGCACTGGTTACCTGTGCAGGTCTCGCATTTAACTCTTCGGCAATACGCTGAGAGATACTCTCCATAAAACTTACTCATCATGAAAAATGAACTACACCACTGTGGTAAGTGATGCGAATTAAATTCTGTGTGCAGTCAACCGCAATGGCAGAAAACCTGATTCAAATCGATCAGGGTTCAGTCAGCCAAATTGAAACAACGCCCAAACAAGCTGCCGAATTATAACCAAATCAATGAATTTGTCTGCCCTTTAGTGTTTGAGAGTTCATGAAATATGGTTTACTGACCAGGAAAATCATGCATTTGACGAAAAAACTGTCATGCCGAAATCCTGACATGCCCATTCCTCCACCTCTTGAGCACTAAAATAGAGCAAGACTATGATCCAGATTCAGGACAAAGCTGACAATTGCCGTTGAATATGAAAACAATAAAAAAGAGGCCAAAGCCTCTTTTTTATTGCCAATACGTTTTTAGTTCATTTTTGGTCCAGCATCCACCAGCGCCTTACCTTCTTCATTGTCTGTAAATTTAACAAAGTTGGTAATAAAGCGATCAGCCAGACGTCGAGCTTTTTCATCCCATTCAGTCTGATTCTGATAAGTATCCTGAGGATTCAGAATGCTTGCATCCACTCCACCCACATTCTGCGGAACGTGGAGACCAAAATACGGTAATGGCACTGTTTCTTCATTATCAATTGAGCCATCCAGTATGGCGTCGATAATAGCCCTGGTCGCTTTAATAGAAATACGCTTGCCTGTGCCATTCCAACCGGTATTGACCAGGTACGCTTTGGCGCCATGAGCTTCCATCTTTTTCACCAGCTCTTGCGCATATTTGGTAGGGTGCAAAGAGAGAAATGCGGCACCAAAACAGGAAGAGAATGTAGGCGTAGGCTCTGTAATACCTCGCTCAGTACCAGCCAGCTTAGCAGTAAAACCTGACAGGAAATGATATTTGGTCTGTTCCGGAGTCAGGCAAGACACCGGTGGCAGTACCCCGAAAGCATCAGCAGTCAGGAATATAACTTTTTTAGCGTGACCCGCCTTGGATACCGGCTTAACAATGTTTTCAATGTGATACAGAGGGTAGGACACACGAGTGTTTTCTGTTTTTGAGCCATCATCAAAATCAATTTTACCGGATTCGTCTACTGTGACATTTTCCAGCAGGGCATCACGCCGGATTGCCTGAAATATTTCGGGCTCACTCTCTTCTCTCAACTTGATGGTTTTGGCATAACAGCCACCTTCAAAGTTGAAAACACCATTATCATCCCATCCATGTTCATCATCGCCGATCAAAGCTCGTTTCGGATCGGCTGACAGGGTCGTCTTTCCTGTACCTGAAAGACCAAAGAAAACAGCGGTGTCGCCATGCTGCCCAACATTAGCGGAGCAATGCATGGAAGCAATACCACGCAAGGGAAGCAGATAGTTCATAATAGAGAACATACCTTTCTTCATTTCACCGCCGTACCAGGTACCACCAATAATCTGGATACGTTCGGTAAGATTAAAAGCGACAAAGTTCTCAGAGTTCAACCCATGGTTCTGCCAGTCAGGATTGGTGCATTTGGCACCATTCATCACGACAAAGTCAGGTTCAAAAGCAGCCAGTTCACTCTGTGATGGGCGAATAAACATGTTTTTCACAAAATGCGCCTGCCAGGCCACTTCAGTGACAAAACGAACACTCAGACGGGTTTCTTCATTGGCGCCACAAAATCCATCAATCACAAACAGGCGTTTGCCGGATAGCTGGGTTGTCACCAGGGATTTCAAGTCTTTCCAAACGGTTTCAGAAATCGGCTTATTATCATTTTTGCCTTGGTCTGACCACCAGATGGTATCCCGGGTGGTATCATCTTTTACGATATATTTGTCTTTGGGTGATCGACCGGTAAAAATACCGGTGTCCACTGATACTGCACCCATTTCAGTGACAACGCCTTTCTCGTAGCCTTCAAGTTCCGGACGGGTTTCTTCAGCAAATAACAATTCATAGGATGGGTTATAGACAATTTCACTGGCTTCCAGAATACCTAAACAGGCCAGTTTTTCTGCTTTCAGCTCCATGCTCACACTCGCTTGGGTCATTACAAGAGCTCTCCTAAGATTATGCTCAATCCGATGTTAATTATTGTTAACTTTTGACAATACTTGAGGCGCGCTTATCATAGGGCATTAAGACTGACTTTGAAATGACAATTCGAACAAAAAAAGACAATATTTACCCTTTTCGCAATCTCTTATCTATGTCTGATAATGACGTTATACGGTTCAGGAATTGAAATCGTTGTCAGGGGTCAAATTTTCCGCCTATCCGATACCGAATTGAATCCTGAAATACAAAAAGTAAATGAATGAAATCAAACATACCCCGCGAGCTGGACAACAGGGCAGGGTATCTGAGTTTACGATAGAGTATTGAAATTGTATTAGTGACGTTCGATGTCTTTATTCAGGAAAATACTTTCTATATCACCGGCATTGAAAACATACTTCTGATTGCAAAACTGACAATCCATCGCCAACTGGCCAGACTCTTCAATAATGGAATCAACCTCAACCTTACCCAGGCTGCTGATTATTTTGGCACTCCGCTGACGGGAACAGTTACAACTGAAAGAGACCTTTTCCTGATCAAATAAACGCACCTGTTCTTCATGAAAAAGGCGGGTCAGAATGGTTTCATTGTCCAGCTCCAGCAATTCAGATTCTTTGATGGTTTCTGCCAGCGCAGAAACGTGCTGCCAGAATTGTTCCCGGTTTTCCGGTGAGCTCTCAGCACTGGCAGGTAATGCCTGCAACAGCATACCAGAACAGACATCACCATTACTGGCAAGCCAGAGTTTTGTCGGCAACTGAACAGACTGGGCAAAGTATTCTTCCAGACACTCCGACAAATTTTCTTTATTCAGGGGTACAATGCCCTGATACCGTTTGCCTTTCACCGGATCAATGGTAATCGCCATGGTGCCTTGTCCCAGTGATTCCTGCAGACTGCTACCACTGATTTTTTCTTTATCAAACCGGGCCAGCGCCCGAAAACTTTTCTGGTCGGTACACTCCACCATTAACAGAGATAATGCACCATCTCCTTTGGCCTGCAAGGTCATTAGTCCTTCAAATTTCAGGGTGGTACTCAGTAGCACAGCGGATACCGCCAGCTCACCGAGTAAAGCTCTGATCGTTTCCGGATAATCATGGGCAGCCAACGCTTCATTAAAGCTGCCCTGCAGTGAAACCAGCTCACCCCGGATGTCTGTGTTATCAAACAAAAAGCGTTGTGCGATGTCTCTATTGCTCATTAAAATTCTATTACTCAAAGAAGAAAAAGCCGAGTATAGCCAGTTCATCGCTAATTCTCATCGGTGATTTATGCAGAATTTGTTTATGTCACCCTTCTTTGTTGATTTGCTTGGCTATACTCACTGAATGCCAACTAAGACCAGGGACAGGTCATGAACAGCGGACCAATACCGCCTTCAAGCCATTCACCAGTAAGTAGTCAACCTGCAGCATCTGAAAATTCAACAACCAGTGAATCTTCAGGCGTCAGGGCTTATGACACCTCGAAAATGATGCCCGGATGGCACCAATGAAACGTCTCAAACACCTCTTTCAGATCGTACAGTTTCACCATCAGTCGCAACATCCAGCGTTAACCCTCAGTCATTGCAACAACAGCTTGAAACAGAATACAGGGTGAAGCACGGTCAAGTTGAATCTCAGGCCGCCAAGAACGACCTTCTGGACAGCCTGCCATCCATCAATAAATATCTGAATGACCCGAAACTTGCGGAAACGTGCAGTGAGTTTGTTATCGTGTTCGTTGGCAAAGATGGCAATATGACTAACGTTATCCCGCCGGATGAAAAATTAAAGAGTGATGCTAAAACAACAAAAGCGTTGCACGATAAGCTTCAGGCGCAGGTAAAAGCCATTGAAACCCGATACGCTGACCCAGCGGCCAGGCAACAATTAAAAGCGGATCTGGTCAAAGCTCAGCAAGAATTAACAGCGAGCATGCAGAAGTTACAGGCTAACGGGTTCGATATTCCAAAAATAAAATCCGGAAAACGTATGACTGTGCTGGATGCTAGCTCTTGGTCAGACATCCGGTACAGACAAGGCCTGCAACCGGCTACGCCCCCCGTCTACGACCCAACACGGCACGGAGCTTCATCGAAACAGGCCTGAATTACCGGTTCAGCTGGAGACAGGAAACGAAGCTTTACGTCACCAGAAGGGTCACTTTCGAGCTGGTATTTAATAAACCTTCTTCTGCATGGATCTGTTACCCGCCAAGTACCGTAGCATTCATTCATCTGCCCAATTTATTTGACGAATCAGCAGCAACAGGGACATCAACCAGCATCTACTTCTACACCAACCTGTGGCTACTCTCGTCACGACTTTGAAGCCAGACAGATACCAAGCCCTGGAGTCGACTCAGGGTCACATCTGGCAGTTCCAACACCACGTCAGGGCCTCCTGCCAGAGCTTGATGTACCAGCAGAACCTTCAATCCATGTAAGACCTCGTCAGGGAAGGCCATGGCAGCAACCTCTGCTAGCCCCGCTGCTCACACCGAGTGCAGACAAAACACCACAACCAGCAGAATCCTAATCTGGTAGCTTCCACCAGATCTGACTGGGCAACTGTTTCGATAGCCAAAACGACTCCAGCATCTTCAACTGTCCCCTTACCATCTTCCACCTTTAAGACCCTGACTCCCCCATGGGCAACATGTACATAGCCCAATCCTGGACACCAAACATCTACTCAGAGTCCAGGTAGTAATGCCTTCGACAGTATCAACTGCAACAGGTACCCACGTTGTCTGGATGGATGCTCGTTTGACACGCTGAGGCAGAACCAGATTGTTGACTAACCACATAACAAGAAGGATCCATCAGTTTTCAATATATTCAGTCAACATAAGGGTCAGATTGCTCCACCCTGGTCTCACATTCCTCAAACAATGCCCGACTTGTCTAAACAGGCACTATCTCAGGCACGGAGTATGCGGCCCGTCGACGGTAGTATTGATGGCGACCGCTATTCAAAAACCAGTTCCGTGCGTAAAGCTCAAATGGCAAGAGTGCTTTTAAACTTCTATAGAGAACAGGGACATCCTGCTGCCAAAGCGATTCCTCCAGGGGCTGATTATGCTTTCGAACTTGCCGTATTACATGCCAAACCCTATGACCTCAAGAATGCTTCAATAGAACGTAAACGTGAAATAGCCCTGGAAATACGCTCGAATTTACAGCGCCAAAAACTGCCTGATGAGATGGCTGAAATGCTGGCTAATATGGTGGCGGAAGTAGACGATAATACGCCAGAATTTCTACAGAATTTGATGCATGATGTGAATTATCTGGAAGAGATGCGACATACCGATAAATTCCACGTCTATATGCTGAAGTGTTATGGGTCAAAAACAGAAGGTAAAGTTTTCGAATTGTGCAAAGAATATGCACAATTATTGAGTCAACAGGGAGATTTGCATTGCGATCAAACAAATCAACTATTGTTCAAGACTCGAACAGATGCGTTCCATGTTGGTTATCCTGTCAACAAAAATAATTCACAACAAATTCGCACATCCTCTGAAAAGGATCCGGAGCTATTCAACAGAACCAGCCTGATTTTAAAGACACAGCCAACTCTGAACAAATATTACATCGCCAGTTCCAATCCGTTTTCTACTGTATAACAGAGCAGAGTTCCCTTTGTAGTAAGTGCACCAACTGTTCTGACGTAGTGCATTTATCAACTTCGGTTAAAAAGGTCATATTCACCAACTTTCTGGCCAGACTGGCAAACACCTTCATATGATTTTCCTGAGCTTCGGATTTACGAACCGCCAATAAAAAAACTGTATTAACCGCATGCCCATCAATGGCCAACCAATTCAGTGGTGTTTTAAGCCGAATAATTCCAATGGAATCACTATAAACGTCATCAGACTGACAATGAGGAATAGCAATTCCATAACCAAGCCCCGTAGAGCAGACAGTCTCTCTCTCCCAGATTTCCTGTTCAACGGCACGACTATCCGCCAATCGTCCATCTAAATACAGCAAATCGACCAATTCCTTTATCACCTCTTCTTTAGACAATGCATCAAAGTCCATTTTGACGATATTATTATGCAATATCGGACGGGAAGACTGTTCTGCACATTGTTTTTGCAGCAACCTCTCTACGACCTGGATATTCTCACAGGACATGGATTGTTCCAGTAGTTGTCTACAACTTACAGATTCCAGATGACTCATCTTTTCTTTTATGCCCGGAATGACGCCTCCGGGCAAACTGATCTCATCCACCCCCAGACCCACCAGTAATGGAAGAACATCCGGATCAGCAGCCATCTCTCCGCATATACCTATCCATTTCCCATGTTTCTGCGCATCTTTAACAATCATATCCAGCATTCGAAGAAAGGAAGGATGAAGGTAACTGTACAGAGACCCAACCCGGTTATTACCCCGATCTGCGGCCATAAAATATTGCGCAAGATCATTGGTGCCCAGACTGTAAAAATCCACGTATTTGGAAAAATGATCAATAATAAAACTACAGGCAGGCACCTCAAGCATAATGCCTAGCTGTACCGCTCCAAAAGCAACACCCAGACACGACAATTCATCTTCAACTTCAGTCAGAACTTTTCTTACCCATTGTATTTCATCAACGGTAGTCACCATGGGTACCATAATTTTCACAGGGCCATGAAAAGAGGCTCTGAGTATTGCCCGTAGCTGTATCTTGAAATAATCCAGATACTGCGGATATAGACGGACTGCTCTATACCCAAGAAAAGGGTTTTGTTCTTCATCCAGTTCAAAGTAATCAATAGGTTTGTCCGCACCAACATCAATGGTTCGGATAATGACAGGCCGTCCATTGGCCTCATTCAGTACACCTCGATAATGTGCGTATTGTTCGTCTTCATCAGGCGCCTGATTACGTTCCATAAACATCATCTCAGTGCGAAAAAGTCCAATCCCCTCAGCACCATTGGCGAATGCTATGCCCGCATCATCAAGACCAACAATATTCGCAGCTACCTCAATGCGAACACCATCCCGGGTCATCGCCTTGTTTTCAATAAATGGCTTGCATCTATCCTGCAATAACTGCTGTTTGTTCTTTTCCTGTTGATAATAACGAATGACTTTCTCCGTGGGATTTGCAATCAAGAGACCCTGAGCGGCATCCAGAATAAGATCACCTCCTCGTTCCATTAATTCTCTGGCACCTTCTGCGCCTACAACAACAGGTATTCCTCTGGCGCGAGCAAGCAGAACGGTATGGGATGCTTTTCCGCCACTCTGTAATACCAGACCTTCCAGATATCGTTTGTCCAAAGCCAGAAACTGGCTGGGCGTAAGATTATCAGCCAGACATATACTGTTCTTTACAAGATTATCCGGACTACAGAGCTTGCCACTGCCATAAGACAATCTCAGAATCTGATCACACAGATCACGAATATCAATAACACGATCCCGGAGATAACAACTTTCTCCACTTTCCAGCACCTGAGAGAAGTGTTCCATCGTTGCTTCAATACTCTCTACAACAGACAGTCCATTATCCACATGCTCCAGCAAACGCAGTTTAAAATCAGGATCGCCAGCCAAAGCAAGATGGGCTTTGAGTACCTCCCGCTCTGCAACATGCTCAACCTCATCAATGGTTTCTCTCAGGTCTTGCCTGACCTGTTCCAAAGCACCAATTAATCGTAGCCGTTCACCGGTAACACCTGCATAGACAGGATGATCTTCTACCGGTAGAAATCGGTATTCTTTCAGAACGACAGGCACCCCTCTGGCCCATCCTTCACCCGCCACCTGACCACGACAATAGTCCATATCCAGAGAACGCAGAGAAGGGGCCAGCAATGTTATTTCAGCCACTTCAGGCAGTACTTCATCACAGGCAGATAATTCATGGAGCACAAAGTACCGGATTCTTTCTAATGTCTGTCGGGCATCCATACCATCAAGCACAATAGTGCACACATCCTGGTATGTTATATCAGCGGCAATTAATGAAAGGACACTTTTACCATTAGCTTCACGACCATTGCGTGAATTAAGTACTTTGATATCTGCTTCACAGGCTTGTGTATAACGAACCATATGACTGGCGGGTCTAGCATGCAGACCGTTGTGAAGCTCGCAGGTAAAACGAAATTCTTCTCTGCTCATTCCCCCAACGCCCTCAGACACTCTGTTTGTTGCTTTAATTCATCCCTGAAAATACTTTCACTAAAATAACTGTCGATTGGCCTTGTCACAGGCAAGGCTAGACCAGCTGGGCTATCACTGCATCGGGGTTTCTAATTGCGTCGGCCACCGGCACTTTTATTGCCCGTAGTCCGGAAAACCTGTGTTCATCTTCAATAGCAATATCTACGGCAAAAATAGCAACATCCGCTCTGGCAACGTCATCTTGTGTAATCGGATTTTCAATACCCATCGCCCCCTGAGTTTCTACTTTTATTTCATAACCTCGGGCAGACGCGGCATCGATCAGCTTTTCTGCAGCCATGTATGTGTGTGCAATCCCGGTAGGACAAGCTGTTACTGCAACAATCTTCATTCTGATAAACCTCTGCCTCCCATAATATGGAACTTACATTATGTCATTATGCGTATTCCTGTTTTCTCAACATTGTGCAACGTTAAGCTGATTAACGTGACAATACAGGAAAGCAAGAATGTCTAAGGCTAGTACTAATTAGAAAAAATGTTAGTACGAAAATTGAATGGGAGCAGTCAATGATTTGTAGCCTTGCATAAGAGCTGCCAAGTCCCCGGGCAAACGTCTTAGAAGCGTGTCGCAAAAGTGCAGCACTTGCTGATATCGTGTTAAAAAATGACTCAGAACTCTCATTTACTCTGTGTGAACTTCGTTTTCCGCTATTTATTGCTTTGTCTCACCTGCTCTCGCTACCTTTGCGACAACCTCCCCAGTAATCCTGCTGAGATTGTTTTCCAATTTTTTATCACTTTCAATCCATCTCAATTTAACACCAACCTAGTCATCCCCCTTGGAATTGTGATAAAAATGCATGATGCGCGATCCGTGATGTTCAAAAACGGGGTGGATTAATAACAATGCATGGTATTTAACCATCAATATTACGCTTAGGATCGCCGGGGAAAATGGATGCAATATGACAATAACAACTTGAAAGTCATGGTCATCGACGATAGTAAAACCATTCGTCGAACAGCCGAGTTACTTTTGAAAAAAGCTGGCTGTAATGTTGTTACTGCCACTGATGGTTTTGACGCTCTGGCGAAAATTGCTGACAATGAGCCACATATTATTTTTGTTGATATTATGATGCCCCGTCTGGATGGTTACCAAACCTGCGCCCTGATAAAAAACAACAGCACCTTCAGACGAACTCCCGTGATCATGTTATCCAGTAAAGATGGACTCTTTGATAGAGCCAAAGGCAGAATCGTAGGGTCTGATTACTATCTTACCAAACCGTTCAGCAGGGATGAGTTACTGGGAGCCATCAGGGATCACTGCCCAAATTACGAAGAGGCTGTTTAAACATCAATAATTCAGCCGTAAAAGAATGATCAAGCAAATTTGACACTATTTTTCACTAATATTCATAAGTACTGGATCGAATAACAAAATTTTTTTCAGGCACCTGTATGTGCTGGCCCAAAACGATTTTGGGCATGAAATTCTGGGGAAATTATGGCCAAGGTATTAATTGTCGACGATTCACCCACTGAGCTTTATCAGCTGAGTGCCATGCTGGAAAAAAACGGACATACTGTTGTCACTGCGGATAATGGCGCCGATGGTGTCGCCTTATGTCGTGAAGAAAAACCGGATGCTGTTTTGATGGATATCGTCATGCCCGGTTTGAATGGCTTTCAGGCTACACGTCAGCTGTCCAAGAATCAGGAAACTGAAAGTATTCCGGTCATTATCGTAACAACCAAAGATCAGGAAACAGATAGAGTCTGGGGTATGCGTCAGGGTGCTAAAAACTATCTGACCAAGCCTATCAAGGAAGATACCTTGATAGACACTCTCAACGATGTTCTGGAAAATATCCCAGTAGTAATCTGAACATTCGCGACCATACGCAGAAGAACCAGATTCTGTGATAAAAAGTCCACTGTAATCATTCATATCACATGATGATGTCCGTGGACTTGGATCGTTCTTTGAGATCGTTATTTGAATCAGTGCTCACAGGCACTGATTTTAGAATCTATTTCAGGTCACATCAAAAAGCAGGAGCACGATGGCAACGTTTATGCATCCATTTGAGCAACTCGAAAAACTGGAGCAGTCAGCTGCCCGGTATTCTGTTGAATTACCGGATGCCCAGTCTGATGTTTCCTATTGGAATGGTGTCAGTTTCGTACTCAACAAACTTAATTTCGTCGTACAGATTGGCGAAATAGCTGAAATATTACCTGTTCCTGATACCACTCCTTTGCCAGGTGTACATACATGGGCCAAGGGTGTTGCCAACGTTCGGGGTCGTCTGATTCCTATCGTTGATTTGGGAGAATTCCTGGGCAGACAGCGCAATAACCTTACCAGTACCAATCGAATTATGATCATTGAACGAAAGGATTTATCCGTTGGTCTGATCATTGATGAAGTCCAGGGAATGGTTCAGCTTTCAAACGATTCGTACCAGGAAAAGTTACCGGCCGGTATGCCAGGCGATTTGCAGCCGTTCACTTCAGGCTGCTTCCAGGGGCAAACTGACTACGTCGTCTTCAGTGTCAATAATCTATTACAATATGACCGTTTTCTAATGGTTGCCAACTCATAATGCACCAGGGTTTCGATCGCAGATTCAGTTATCGGGGAATATAAGAATGAAAGGTAAATCCGCTAACCGGGCTCCGGGAAGCAAATCAAACCGCACAGTACTAGCCTCGATCGCGCTGTTGATCGCCTCCCTTTTCGTCTTGACAGGTGCGTTCATTTATAATGACCAGCAGGGTGAGCTAACACAGACCAACATAGCAAACGCCGGGGAATTGAGGGTTCTTTCTCAGCAGATTGCTAAAAACGCCTCAGAGGCCGCTGGAGGCAAAGAGGAAGCCTTTCCATTGTTAAGGGAAGCAACCGACTCTTTTCACCAGCATTTTACCGCACTCAACAATACCAAGCTGTCTGTACTGCCCTTTATTGACACCAACAGTTCACCAGCGGCAACACAGATCGATTCCCTCGACGCAGCCTGGGGCGATATGCGAGAAGAGGCCAATCGGATTCTGGTGGCCGAAGAAACCATACTGTCTTTGCACGACGTAGCCAATACACTGGGTGAAACGGTTCCTCAGCTGCAGATAGAATACGACGAAGTGGTAGAAATCCTTCTGGATAACAATGCGCCCCCGGAACAGATTGCCATGGCACAGCGTCAACCATGGTTATCGGAACGGATCATTCGAAGTGTGTCCAAAGTACTGGACGGTGGTGAAGATTCCATTATGGCAGCAGACAGTTTCGGTCGTGATGCCAAACTCTTTGGTCGTGTTCTGAACGGTATGCTGGAAGGCAATCCGGCTATGCGTATAACCCAGGTTGCTGATGAAGAAGCCCTGGACCGTTTGGCAGAAATAGCCGATCTCTTTGAATTCGTAAACGACAGTGTTGATGAAATACTGGAGACCTCTCCCGAACTGTTTCAGGTTCGTGCATCATCCGACCGGATATTTACAGATTCCCAGCAACTGCTGCAACAAACCTCTATTCTGGCCAGCACACTGGAGTCTTCTGCAGAACAGCGCCTTATTGTTGATTTAATCACCATTGCAATGGGAATCATCGCGATACTGTCGCTGCTATTGATTGCGACCTCAATCATCAAGGAAACCCGTACTCGTCTGGAAGCAACACGAGCGCAGAATGAAGCCAACCAGTCAGCTATTCTGCGTCTGCTCGATGAAATGGCAGATCTTGCTGACGGTGACTTGACCGTAAAAGCCTCGGTAACCGAAGACTTTACCGGTGCCATTGCTGACTCCATCAACTTCTCTATCGAGCAACTGCGAGCTCTGGTAAATACCATCAACCAGACAGCTGTGGAGGTTGATTCGGCAGCTCAGGAAACCCAGTCAACCGCTCTGATTCTGGCTAAGGCATCAGAACAACAGGCTGAGCAGATTCAGGCCACCACTCAATCTGTTAACCACATGGCCCAATCCATCGACGAGGTCTCTACCGGTGCCTCAGATTCAGCTCAGGTAGCGGAGCGATCTGTACAAATTGCAACCAACGGTGGTCAGGTAGTACGAAACACCATCGAAGGTATGAGCAGTATCCGGGAACAGATTCAGGACACGTCCAAACGACTCAAGCGACTGGGTGAATCATCCCAGGAAATCGGTGAAATCATTGCCTTGATTAACGACATCGCCGACCAGACCAACATCCTGTCCCTGAATGCAGCTATCCAGGCCTCTATGGCCGGAGAAGCAGGTCGGGGTTTTGCGGTGGTTGCCGACGAAATCCAGCGTCTAGCTGAACGGGTATCTGCTGCGACCAAACAGATTGAAGCACTGGTATCAACCATTCAAACCGATACCACAGAAGCGGTAATCTCCATGGAACACACCACATCTGAAGTGGTACATGGAGCAAGACTGGCACAGGATGCGGGTATCGCTCTGGAAGAAATTGAGCAGGTTTCCACCAATCTGGCAGGACTTATTCACAACATCTCTGATACTGCAAAATCCCAGTCCGAATCTGCAGCACAAATTTCAGTGCGCATGACCACAATACGGGATATTTCCACACAAACATCTGCGGGTACCAGTGCCACCGCCGACTCAATCGGTAACCTGGCAAGCATGGCTCTGGAAATGCGCCAATCCGTTAAAGGTTTCAGGCTGCCAGAAACAGAATCATGACCCTGAAAATAAGCAGCCATGGATATAGAAAATACCATGAGCGGTCCAATGAATTGAGACAAAAGGTTCTGATAGCTGCCAAAGAATGCAGAACCAGTAGTTTGATTATAGGGGTCATGAATGGCTGAACAGCAGGATTTTATTGGCCTGGACTGGGTGAAGGATGTCATTGAGACCACTCTCACCACTGCACGCCAGGATCTGGAACGATATACAGAACAGTCTGGAGACAAAAACCATCTCCAGAGTTGCCTGCAGCAACTCCAGCAAATTCATAGCACCCTGAAAATGTTGCAGCAATCAGGCGCACTGCTGCTCACTGGCGAAATGCTGACATTGCTTGGTGATATGGCACAGTTATCACCTGAAAATGCCCAGGAGCATCAGATATTACTGATGCAGGGTATGCTGCAGTTGCCTGGTTATCTTGACCATACCTCCAGAAGTGGTCAGGACAAACCCGCGCTTATCCGCTCCCTGATTAATGAGATGAGGCAGTTACGGGGCGAATCATCGCTGAATGAAGCTGATTTTTTCTCTCCCGATATCTCTGAATCCATTGAATCTCTGGATCAGGAACAGCTGGAAAACCTTAAAAAATCCGGTTTTTCACCACTGGTTCGAAAGATCCGTCAGAAATACCAGCTCTGTCTCGCAGGGGTTCTGCGTAACAAAGATAAAGAAAAGCAGCTTGAATTAATCACCCGGATTTTCGCCAAACTGCAAAATCTTTGCTGGGGCTCCCCTCTCTCACCTCTCTGGGATGCTGGTACAGCGCTTGCTCAGGGGCTGAGGGAAGGCTCCATCTCGCTTAATGCAGATACCATTGCCCTGTTACGCAATATCGATCGACAGCTGAAAACCCTGGTCTCCATGGATGTGGATGGAGTCAACAGCCACCCTGATCACGACTTATTGAGAAATATTCTCTATCAGCTCGCTATCATCGAAACCGACAACTCGCTCATTGTCACCCTTAAGCAGCGCTACAATCTTGATGAAGCCCTTCAAGCCGCCCCCGATGACGACAAAAATGAACAATTGTTCAGTCTGGAAGCAGCGGTGCCGGTAGTACAATCAATCAACGAAGAGCTTGCACGCATAAAAGATGTTTTGGATTTGTTCCTGCTAAATCCTGAAGATCATCACGATAGCCTGACTGAATTGCTTCCCGTTATTCAGCAGCTTGGCGATGTGCTGACCGTGCTGGAGCTTGATGATCTGCGTTCACAGATTCTGGCACAGCAGGAGAAAATTCAATCTGTTTTGGATCATCCCGAGACACGCGAAGAAATACTCATTGATGTTGCCAGCAATCTGCTGCAGATAGAAGCAGCACTGAGCCATTACATCAATGGCAATCACCCGGTTTCCGACGACGAACACACCAACATTCTTGATGACATTCATCTCACCGTCATCCATGAAGCCCGAAAAAACCTGGATCAATCCAAAGAATGTGTCGTTGATTACCTGGAAAATAACAAAAACCTGGAGTTTCTGGAAAAAATCCCATCCCTGATGCACAGCATTCAGGGCGGTCTGGCCATTATCCCACTGAATCGTGCCGCAGAACTCATCGAGCAATGCGCTCAATACCTTCGGAACACATGGCTTGCAGGCAGTATTCGTCCGGAAAGTGAAGATCTGGAGCATCTCGCAGATGCCATCAGCAGCATTGATTATTATCTTGAACGTCTTGTAGCTGGAGATAGCCGAGTCGCTAACATCCTCAATGTTACCGATGAAAGCCTGCTACTCCTTCAACAGGCAGCCTCCGAGCATGTTGAATTATCAGAACTGAATACAGATACACCGGAAATAATCGATGGGCTTTCAACTGATGATATGACATTTGAGCTGGATGAGCCTTTTGAATTATCCGCTGAAGTGCTCGAGCTTCCTGAAGAGACTGATGTCGATCCAAATACCATCCAATTCACCCCCACCGGATTACTTTCAAGCGAAGAAATTACCGAAGATCTTTCTGCACCCAATGAATTTCAGGTGGAAACTGTCGAGTTTGAGCTGCCAGATGATTTTTTAATTAAATCCGAATTCAATGCTGAAGCTATAGACGTCATATCAGAAGACGCAATAAAGAAGGCTGTAACAGAGGCGGGTCAGACTGAAGACTTACCGCCTCCTATGAGCAGCAGTATTATCGTTGAGGAACATGACGATGATGACCTTGTTGATATCTTCACAGAGGAAGCCAATGAGGTCTATTCTCAGTTAAAAGAGGACTATCCTCTCTGGTTAAACAACACTGAACAAAAGCAGCTGTTAACTGACATTCGACGTGCATTCCATACGTTGAAAGGCAGTGGTCGGATGGTTGAGGCCAATGTTGTTGCTGAACTGGCATGGTCCATTGAAAACCTGTTAAACCGTGTAGTAGAAGGCTCAATAAACCTTAACGATGACATGAACGATCGTCTGTCGGGACTTCTTGAAGACACCATCAATATGCTGCCTGAGCTGATCAGTGATTTTGCCAGAAACAACCAGCAGCTGACTCCGGAAGTACTTCTGCGCATGGAAATGGCAGATGCGTTCTCAAGAGGTGATGATTTTACAGCAGAAGAACCACCAGAAGTTGAGGAAAACAATAATCTTGCCATGCTCCACGGTAAAGCCGTTGTCTCTGAAAGTATTCAGGATGCCAATATCCCTGTATCTTCTGGAATTGATAATTCTGGAGACTATGAACTTGACCTGAATCCAGACGAAACGGCCTCTGATTCACCTTACGATCTTCAACTTCTCAATATTTTTGAAAACGAAGCCAAAGGGCACCTGGCAACCATTAAGGCATTTATAGCCGATTTTCATTATCATGGCGCCAGAACCCAGATCAGTGATCAGGTTCAACGGGCATTGCATACGTTGAAAGGCAGTGCTTATATGGCAGAAATCACAGCGCTTGCAGAGCTGATTTCTGCCATCGAAAAAACTATCAAGGAATTCCGGGCGCATCTCGTACCCGCTGATGATCAAGTGATCAGCATGCTCGAGCAGGGTATCGATCACATTGAAACCGGCTTGAAGCAGCTCAAAACACCACCTCATCATTTGCAACTGAACATCAACAGTTTTCTGAACTGGCTTCAGGCATTACACGACAAAATGATGACGATTGTTTTGTCCGAAGAGCAGGGTACAGACACCAGTAATACCAGTCAGCAATCAACATTACTGGTTATTAGTGATCTGAATCTGCTTCCTGACGCCAGTCAGTTTCTGGATAACTGGCATGATGCCATTCCCCTGGACGAACTGGATCGCTTCAAGTATGAACTGAAAGTGCTTGCTGAAAGTGCCAGTGAAGCCAAACTTCACAGCATCTCAGAATTATGCGATGTCCTTCTTGATGTCTGTATCTATCTGGATAAGCATGAAACAACCTTGCCTGAGCCTCTTGTAACACCGCTCAAGGATGGTTTTGAAGCGCTTGTTGATATGATGAGTCAGGTGGCTGGACAGCAAACCCCAAGCTCTCCCCAGATTGTATTCAGTGCTATCAGGGAAGCTCTGGAAACACTGCTGTTGAATCATCAGGTGGAAGATTCCAGTTCATTTGCATCATTTGAAGATGATTCACAGATTACATCCGATTTCATCCTGGACGATCTGGATGAAGAAGAGATTGTACTTGAAGCACCCTCGCCGCTGAATTCTGAAACAGAGACAGTTCTGGATAGTGGCACCAGTGATAAGCCATTGACCAATATTCGTTCAGGGACTATTCACTCTGTTCCGTCTTCTATCGTCGAGAACGATAAAGAACAGGATCTTGTGAACCTGTTTCTCGAAGAGAGTTTTGAGCTCGCTGAAGACTGCTCCATCACTCTGGAGTTGTGGCTTAAAGACAAGAAAAACTTGCAACCCGTAATGGATCTACAACGTTATCTGCACACCCTGAAAGGGGGAGCTCAGATGACTGAAATGACTGAACTGGGGGAATTGAGCCACGGGCTTGAGGATGTCTATCAGGCCATTGCAGCCCGTCAGCGCGCTCCTGAAGATGCACCTGTATCTCTTATTCAGGATGTTCATGATCGAATTGAACTCATTCTCAGACAGTATGTTGATCATCAACCAATATCTTCGGTCAGCGATCTTCTGGAATCCATGAAAGACTGGCTCAAACTGGGGGGCAGGAAGGAACCTGTAGTATCACTTGAAGAGGATATAGTCTCTCTACCCGATTACCTGGGCAGCTCAACAGAACTCACTCAGGAACAATCACAAGAGACTCATCAGTCGGTTCCTCCCCGTATTGCATCTGTAGCAGAATCCGAACAAGCAACCTCAGATCTGCAAGCTGCAAATGACCTGGAAATAGTCAAACCAGCTTCTAAGGTAGCGTCCAGCGCTCCGATACTGAAACCCGAGATCCGGATTTCGGAAATGGTCAGAGTACCTTCCGAATTATTGGAAAATCTGATTAATCTTGCCGGTGAAGCCAGCATCCACCGTTCCCGTGTTGAACAACAGATTGCGGATTCAGGTAAAAGTCTGGAGGAAATGAACAGCACCATTCAGCGGATGAAAGAACAGCTTCGACGTCTTGATATAGAAACCCAGACCCAGATTCTTTCCCGTCACCAGGGTGAACTTGGTGAAAAACCCGACTTCGACCCCCTGGAAATGGATCAGTATTCAGAGCTTACTCAGCTCTCTCACTCACTGGTGGAATCAGCTTCTGACCTTGTGGATCTTCGTGAAGCAATTCAGGACATGAACCGCGAATCTGAAACCCTGTTGCTTCAACAATCCCGTACCCAGATTGAGCTTCAGGAACAGTTGATGAAGGCCCGGATGGTTTCATTCAACCGACTGACTCCCAGGTTACAAAAGATCGTTCGCCAGGTTTCTGCCGAACTGGGTAAACCCGTTGACCTGGATATTTCCGATGCCGAAGGTGAAATGGATCGGAACATGCTTGAACGGATCATTGCCCCTCTGGAGCATATGCTGCGTAACGCTGTGGATCATGGCATCGAAGCAACGTCAGAGTCCCGCATAGAATCTGGCAAGCCGGGGCATGGTCAGATAAACATATCCATCCGCCGGGATGGTGGTGACGTGGTCGTTGATCTATCAGACGATGGTCGTGGAATTGACACCAGTACGGTAAAACAAAAAGCATTGGAACGTAACCTGATTAAACCAGGTGTGAATCTGACCCAGCAGGATATTCTTCAGCTGATTCTGGAACCCGGCTTTTCCACAGCCACAGAGGTCACAAAGATTTCCGGACGTGGCGTGGGCCTGGATGTTGTTAATAGTGAAGTAAGGCAGCTGGGCGGCAGTCTGGACGTACAAAGCACCACCGGTAAAGGCACACACTTTTCGCTGAGACTGCCTTTCACCCTATCTATCAACCGAGCGCTGATGGTAGAAACCGATAACAGCCTATATGCATTGCCGATGCACGCAATTGATGGCATCACCATGGTTTCGGCAGAAAAGGTTCAGGATTGTTACCGCAATGACACACCTTTTGTGTACGGGGGTGTCGAACACAAAATGATTTATCTGGGCCAGTTACTGGACCGCAGATCACCTAAGCCATTTAAAGTTCAGTGCCCTGTCATTCTGGTACACAGAGGAGGTGATAATCTGGCGCTGCATGTAGATGAACTTCTGGGTAGCCGTGAGATCATCAGTAAAAGCCTGGGAATGCAGTTCTCCGGATTAGTTGGCGTCAATGGTGCCACTATTCTCGGTGATGGTCGTGTGGTGGTCATCATTGACCCTGCGGCTCTTTATCGCAAATATCACACCTCAGAAAACACCTCAGAGTCTGTGCAGCAGGATTTGATCAGTAATGAGAAAGCCATCAAGGTTCTCGTAGTTGATGACTCCGTTACGGTACGAAAAGTAACCCAGCGTCTACTGATTCGACAGGGTTACAGCGTAGATTCAGCAAGAGATGGCGTTGAAGCCATGTCAAAACTGTCAGAACAAAAACCTGACATCGTACTTCTGGATATTGAGATGCCCAGAATGGATGGCTTTGAGGTGGCCAGTGCCATACGCAATGATCCGAACCTGGAGAATCTGCCGATTATCATGATTACTTCCAGAACCGGTGAGAAACACCGGACCCGGGCATTCAGTCTGGGTGTTGACGATTACATAGGTAAACCATTCCAGGAAGCGCCATTACTGGAAGCCATTAACAAATTAATTGATGATAAAACCAGAACGGGGATGGAATATGCGTAACACAGAACTTTCTTCCATTCTTGTCCCTCTTCAGCAACGGCCGCTGCTTTTGCCAGTTAACTGCGTAGCGGATGTTATTGATTACACTCGTCCGGACAGTAGAAATAAGCAGAGAGACAACCAGAGTGCAAACTGGCATCTCGGGGAAATTAAATGGCGAAACACTTCTGTTCCACTGGTATCTTTCGAGCTGCTAAACAAGGGACGTTTTGCCGAATTTTCGGCCACTAACCGCATAGTAATAATGAACCGAACCACTCACTATTCCAAACATCCATTCTATGCCATCGTCATTCAAGGGCTCCCCAAGCCCATGCTACTCAACCGGGGCGATGTAAACACCTCCACTGAGAAGGCGGGTCCTTTGGAAAAAATGCGGGTTATGCTTCGAGAAATCCCTGCATCAATACCCAATCTGGAATTACTCGAAAAACAGCTGGTTACTATAACTGGCTGATGAACTGGAACTGACTGATGAACTGAGCCGGATTTTTCTTAATCCAGCTCTGATTCATTTATTTCCAGTCACCCCATAAATACTGCATCAGTGATATGGCCGCTACCGGTGCTGTTTCTGTTCGCAGTACTCTTGGCCCCAAAGCCAGCGGTGAAAAGCCACTGACTTCTGCCTGATGAATCTCGTCAGCCGTCAGGCCACCTTCCGGTCCTATGAGCAATGAAACCGATTCAGGTGTTTCGTAGCCTTCCAGTTTTTTTTCAGTTCTGTGATGCAGAACAAATTTCAATCGGGTAGTACGACTTTCCAGCCAGGTCTGTAATTTAACCGGTGGATGAATCACCGGCACAATGTTCCGGCCGCATTGTTCACAGGCACTGATGGCAACCTGTTGCCAGTGCTTCATGCGTTTTTCCAGTCGGTCGGCATTGAGTTTGACTTCACATCGTTCACTGTACAAAGGCGTGATCTCGGTAACCCCTACTTCAGTGGCTTTCTGAATTGCATAATCCATTCGCTCCCCACGACTCAGGGTTTGCCCCAGCTCGATCTTCAGAAACGATTCAGAACTTTCCTGAAGCTTTCGTTCCAGAACCACCTGAACCGTTTTCTTGGTGATATTTTCCACCGTACTCTGAAAAGCACCGCCAGTGCCATTGAACAGAACCAGAGTATCTCCGGCCCTCATTCGCAGCACACGCCCCACATGGTTGGCAGCACTATCCGTAAGCTCTATTGATTCACCAGCGTCCATACGCTGATCTGAGAATATTCGTGGATTTTTCATAATATATTCGATTACAGGTTTTTCCGGAGATTATAACTGTTATCCTGACAATAAAAATAAAGATGAAACCGGCACGCACATGTATATATTAAAAGCCCTGCTGAAGTGGATTGTAATTCTCTTCCTATGTTCCCTGTCGTTATTGATAGCTGCTATTTTTCTACTGCCAGAACCCTATTCCGTTAACATATCTCCAGGCGATTTTCTGGGTGGAGAAACACCCGACGCTGGTACTGTAGATGCCCGTTTCCAGTTACCAGATAACTTTTCCATTAATCTATATGCCGATCACTTACCCAACGTGCGGGTTATGAAAACCACCAGCAGCGGTGGCCTTGTCATCAGCCAACCCAAAAAAGGTAAAGTGGTTCTACTGGGCAAAGATAAAAACGGAGATGGCCGGTCGGATTCCCAACAGACAATTATTGAAAATCTGGACAGCCCTCATGGTCTAGCACTTCATAAAAACTGGCTTTATATCGCAGAAACCAATGCGGTCGGTCGAATTGTTTTTAACCAGGAAACCGGGCAGACACAGGGAGAATACCAGCGACTCATTACCGATATTCCCGCCAATGGTAACCACTGGACCCGTACCATCGGTTTTGGCCCCGATGGCAGACTTTATCTGTCTATAGGCTCCTCATGCAATGTCTGTAATGAAGAGTCATCTCTGCGAGCCACAATATCCAGTTACCGGGAAGACGGTTCCGATCGGCGCATTGAAGCCAGAGGGCTACGTAATAGTGTTGGTTTTGACTGGGACAGAAAGGGCAGGTTGTACGCCACTGAAAACGGTCGGGATCTATTGGGTGACAATACTCCACCGGATGAGCTTAACGAGATAAAACGTGGATCTTTTTACGGCTGGCCCATTGCCTATGGTGATAATAAGCCCGACCCTGAATACGGTAAAAATAACAGTGCCAGAGTTTCAACTTCCATCTTACCTGCACACAAATTTGCTGCCCATAATGCGCCCCTGGGAATAAAATTCATACAAAAAAACGCCATTCCCGGCCTGAAAGATTCAGCACTGGTAGCGCTTCATGGTTCATGGAATCGCAGTAAAAAAGATGGCTATGAAGTTGTCCGATTGATTTGGAATAATGACCGAATCATTGAACGACCTTTTCTGACTGGCTTCGAAAAAGACGGAAACGTCATTGGTCGTCCAGCCTTTGTTGAAGAAGGGCTGAACGGAGAAATTTTTGTTTCTGACGATTACAGTGGCGTGATATATCGGATTATCTGGAAGGGCTAACAGATTAACAGCTCTGGCTGTTTGCCACTTTCAGCTCTCAAACTGACTTGTCCACCCACAGGAAATGTAAATGTTGGTGTGGTGTGACCAAAATCAGCATTCTACATTCTTCCACTGAAGCCAGGATATAATTATTTCAGGCTGGCGGATGCTCCTTGATCTTGATGTAGGTCATAATGAGCCGCTATCTGCCCATATACTGCTTCACTCAGTAAAGTTGTGTTTCCATGCGTGGACATCGTCAGGTGATTATTGTCTGACAGAGTTATTACGGCCGGGATCTCAATAGTAAGGGGAATGTTGATACCCTGAGATGCAGCGGGTTCCATGGCAGCGTGTTGTTCGACCGAGACTAGATTGAGGGAAAGGCACTCCCTTCCTGATACAGCAGACTGCGCGACTGAAGCCCCTGTCGATAACTGTTGGTTCTCGATCATGCTCTGTTTTAAAGCCACAGTAAATTGAGCTTCCGACTGTTGATTCTGAATAGCGGTGATGGCCTGTTCTGATATTTGACTTATGATACTGCTTGTATATAAGGGCAAGAAATTAATTATACTAACGGAAATTGCTCGTAATCTTTCGGGTGTGGGGTCTGATACCATCCTTAAAATCAGAGCCATGCTGATTATCAAGCTGCTTTTTATAGAAGTTCCATGGAGATTGCAGCAGGAAAGGCCTATTAATATAACGAATAGTTTTAGCAGACTTCGCATGGGAAATCATGTCCGGAAAATTATCAGTGATACATTGGTATTGCATGATAGTAGCAGAGAGCAGTTACCTTTTTGAGGGCTGCCGTGCAACTGTTCACAGCCCATTGGCTTTGACCTTTTCCATCTGACTATATAGCACTGCACTGGGATTGGCGCCATTAACAGTCTCTTCCAATATGAAATGAGCCTCACGCTTTTAAATCTATCGTTCATGATTACAGGATGAAAATCATCATGAGCATAAATAATAACCGGAATATTCCTCAAAGCAGCTTTACTCTGTAATAGCTGCTTCAGAGAGAAACGATCAATGGGGCTTTCTTTCTGAAATCGACCAATCACAACACCCTGAACGCCCTTAATGCCAGAAAAACCCGATTGCTGCATAATGGATTCGAGCAATCTATCAAACTCTTCCAGTAACGCGCCTTCAGCCATTTCCAGAAACAGTACTGTATTTTCAAGTGAAGGCATCCATGATGTACCATGCAATAGGGTGCAGGAACGTATGTTCGCGCCCACCGCTCTTCCTTGACCTTCTCCAGGGTTTACAGTTTCCATACCCGCATGGGATAAAAAGTTCGATTATTCTGATCTAGGAGCCTATCGGACTTACCACTGCGTCGCGCTTTGAATATCAACAGATTCACCACTCATCAAGCATTTTTGAAAATACTCAACGGTGTATTCCAACCCGTGTTTCATGCCCAGACTGGAGAAGTGGGGACCCGAATAGGTCACCAGTCCTGCCTGGGCATAAAAAGCATTGTTCAATACAGAAATGTCTGAAAAACCGCAGAAGACTTTAGGGTTTCTTCGAATCAGATCAAAATCAAGATGATTCAATAACTGATTACTGTTAAAGCCACCAATAACCGTCATAATTCCTTTTACATCATGGTCGGCAAACGTTTCGTGTAAATCATCTACACGCCCCTGAACAGATCACTGTTCAGGGATTCCACATCAAAAACATGGCGGCCGTAACTCACCTACAGTCCCATGGCCTGAAGCCTGGATCGGGCAAGATCCTGAATACTTTGGTCGATCATCGCCATACTTCGCGCAGGCGCAACGATCCGAATTTCATCACCCGGTTTCAATTCTGGTCTGAAATAAAAACGATCACGGCCTGCTTTCGCCATTTATTCTACTCTCAAACCCAAGTTGTCACAGATTGCCTCACAGGGTGCCGATTGATTCAGAGTATAGAAGTGCAAGCCGGGGGCTCCACCCTGTATTAATTTTTCACACAGGGAGCTGATCACTTCTTCACCGAATTTCCGAATACTCACTGAATCATCACCGTAGGCTTCCAGTTGCTTACGAATCCAGCGCGGTATTTCTGCGCCACAGGCATCCGAGAAACGTGCCAGTCGGGTATAATTGGTAATAGGCATAATGCCCGGAACAACAGGCACCTCAATTCCCATACGTTCCACTTTTTCCTGAAAGTAGAAATAACTGTCTGGATTAAAGAAATACTGAGTGATGGCAGAATTGGCACCTGCTTCAACCTTCCGTTTGAAATTCACCAGATCTTTTTCCATATTGTGAGCCTGAGGATGAACTTCGGGGTAAGCCGCTACTTCAATATGAAAAAAATCACCGGTTTCTTTTCGAATAAACTCCACCAGTTCATTCGCAAACAACAGCTCTCCATGAGCCCGCCCCATACCTGAAGGCAGATCACCTCTCAAGGCTACAATGCGGCTGATGCCCTGACTGCGATATTGCTTCAACAGTGACAGTAATTGTTCTTTGGAATCCCCTACACAGGATAAATGTGGCGCTGTCGCTACCCGGGTTTTGCTTTGGGTTGATAGTACTGTTTCCAGGGTACGATCACGGGTTGAACCACCTGCACCATAAGTTACAGAGAAAAACTCGGGACGATAAGCAGCCAGATAAATGGCATGCTGTTCCAGCTTAAGTGCGCCCTCATCCGTTTTTGTGGGGAAAAACTCAAAACTGATCGGTGTCTTTTTCTCAAAATTGGTCATTGCTCTGTTTCAGCCTTTTTATCCTGTCACCTCATCAGTGGCGACAGTACATAGTTTTAATATTTGTAGTCGTCGTTTTTAAAAGGTCCGTCAGCAGGAACATTGATGTATTCTGCCTGCTGTTCCGTCAGTCGTGTAATCACACCACCGAACCCCTGTACCATATAGCTGGCGACTTCTTCGTCGAGCTTTTTTGGCAGCACGGTGACTTTTAACTTTCCCGGTTTTTCTTCGGTGTCCAGATCTGCAAACTTATCTTTATAAAGATCAATTTGAGCCAGCACCTGGTTGGCAAATGAGCCATCCATGATACGCGACGGATGTCCGGTAGCATTACCCAGGTTCACCAGGCGACCTTCAGACAATAGAATCAGGTGATCGTTATTGTTCCGATCACGCCAAATCTTATGCACCTGGGGTTTGATTTCTTCCCACTCCCAGGTTTCACGCATAAAGGCAGTATCAATTTCAGTGTCAAAGTGGCCTATATTACAGACAACACAGTGATTCTTAAGTGCGCCCAGTATGTTTCGGTCGCAGACATGAATATTTCCGGTAGTGGTTACCAGCAGATCTGTTTTGCCAAGGAGTTCTGTATCAAGGCAAGCCTTTGAGCCATCATTCACCCCGTTCAGATACGGCGAAACCACTTCAAAACCGTCCATGCACGCCTGCATGGCACAGATAGGATCGATCTCCGCAACCCGAACAATCATGCCTTCCTGCCGGAGTGAAGCTGATGACCCTTTGCCCACATCACCGTAACCTATGACCAGGGCTTTTTTACCCGCCAGCAGGTGATCGGTTCCCCGTTTAATAGCATCACTCAGGGAATGGCGACAACCATACTTGTTATCATTTTTGCTTTTGGTGACCGCATCGTTCACGTTGATTGCCGGAATCTTCAATGTGCCTTTTTCCAGCATTTCCTGCAATCGATGAACGCCGGTGGTGGTTTCTTCGGAAACACCGTGTATACCCTCCAGCAACTGTGGATACTTTTCATGGAGCAATCCGGTAAGGTCACCGCCATCGTCCAGTATCATGTTGCCATTCCAGACACCGCCACTGGCATCAAGAACCGTTTGCTTAATGCACCACCAGAATTCATCGTCGGTTTCCCCTTTCCAGGCAAATACCGGAATGCCAGAAGCAGCAACTGCGGCAGCAGCATGATCCTGTGTGGAAAAAATATTACAGGATGACCAGCGAACCTCGGCACCCAGCTCCACCAGGGTTTCAATTAACACCGCAGTCTGAATAGTCATATGAATGCAACCCATAATTCTGGCACCCTTCAAAGGCTGCTGATTTCGGTATTTGTTCCGAATCGCCATCAGAGCCGGCATCTCGCCTTCGGCAATCTGAATCTCTAGACGTCCCCAATCCGCAAGGGAAATATCAGCGACACGGTAATCAGTGAAATCAACAGCAGGGTTAGCAGTCATAGGACAGGGTTCTCTCTGCGTATTTTCCGAAATATAAAGCGGAGTCTAGCAGTGCGAAAAACCTATATCAATTAATTTTGATATAGATTTCAATCATGGAAAAACAAGGAACTAAATCATTCGTTATTCGGTCAATGAATCATGACTGCAATTCATAATACGAAAATAATTCATAATCAGGTTCAGGTGTGTCAATGAGAAAAATTCTGAAAGCATTTCAATGGTTTCTGGCTTTCGCCTTGCTGATGCCATCCTGGGCTAACGCCTATCAGGTCATTATTCAAAATCTTTTCGCTGTTAAAATGGATGCCAGTCATCATTTACTTATTAGCCATCTGCCCCGTCAAACTGAAGCCTCAGATAACGCTCCGTCAGAACTGCTTGTTTTTTACCAACTCCTGACCAAAGGGGATTTAACGATCTATCCTGGTGAAACATCACAACAAATGATCATCTTGTTCCCTGATCATCCATCCACCCGCCATGCAGGTGTCAGTATTACTTTCCATGAATACTCCAGTCCAGTACCCGATTTCCATATATCGGAATTTGTTCAACAATTACAGAAAAATAGCCCGGCTGACCACCCACTGAATAACCACGACCTGCCCTTGACCACCCCATTGAATGCAATGACTCCAGATGTGCTTATCCAGATAGCTATTCTTGCTTCCGGTGCACAAGAGGATCGTATTTACTCTGTACCTCTGGAGTTAAGAATTAGCAGACCTGTAGCTATTAATGACAACCTGCAGGTAGCCCTTCATAAAACGATTGATGAATGAGTCTGGAATTCTCCAGTGATGCATTCGTGGTCGAACATATCCACCCGACTGTATTGGTTCAACCCATCACCCGGGACAAAATTCAGAAGTTCAACGACAGAACAGGTAAACCAAAACCAGCCTGCCCCGATTCAAATCAGGCCAGCTGGAGTGACTATTTTTCCAGCTGGGTTCCTTCGGCCACCTATTCGATGATGAACTGGGCTATTGGTCGTGGAGGGTCAGAAGAAAAAATGGGAAAGTAAGACAGTCTGTTACTAAAACTATGTAACTATTCAGCACCCCCTGCAATAATTGAGTAATATGTGGTTTTAGTTATAAGCCTTCTCTTTTCTTGGCTTCAGGACACTCTCATTGTTGTACTGTTATCTAAGATTGGAGCTTTGAGTACCTTACCAAGGGTCAGATGTCGTTTATTTGCTCTATTTCAACGATAAAAGGCTATTTTCTTGAATCTGCTTTTCTGGTCGGATTTTTTTATCCCTTGCGGGACAGGCTCTTCACAAAGTTCACCTTTTTTGTGGGGGTGCTGAATAGTTACAAAACTATTGATCCTAAATCTGTCACGATACTTGATTGAAGTCGCCAGGGAGTCAGGAAAATCACCCTGCCAAACAGCCGGGTGATTCAGATGGAAGGATGCATTAATTTCTGACTATGCAGCAGCAGCTGCCTTTGCCTTTGCTTTACTAATCTGTAGCTTCAGGGCATCCGAGAAATAGAGATCCTCTTTCAGAGCTTTTTTCAGTACTTCATTGGCCTCATTCAACTTCTGGAATTCTTTTTCTGTTATTTCAGGGTCAACATCCAGTCGCTTATCCGGATGTTTCTTGAAAGACAGCGCGTGATACTTTCTCTTCAATGTCCTTTCATCCAGATCTTTCAGCTCAATGTTCATTTCTTTCATGGCTGCTTTTACCGGCATTTTATTCTTGTCGCTAAACATTATACCGGTGCCTAGATTCATTCTGGCTTGCCGGGAAATGACATCCATCAGGCCTGATTCTTTTTGGTTAATGTCATAGGAACCACTCACCAAACGGTAAACACTCAAAGGTATGGCAAAAGCAGCTCCGACGACAGAACCAGCCAGCGCACCTGCAGCAGCAGTAGGCAGACCGGTAATCACAGCTCCAACAACACCGCCCAGACAACAACCGGTAACCAACGCTTTTTCAGTGGTTAATGTCCCAGCATCTTTGCCACGAGCAATCTGTGCAAGCTTAATCAGGCCTCCAATTGCCGTTCCAATTACACCACCAGCAAAGGCTCCTGGAACGCCACCACTCGCAGCACCAATAACACCGCCCAGAATAGCACCGCCTTGCGCACCATGTTTAAGAGTCATCCCAGTCGCTTTAAAGCGGTTTGCAATTCTCTGGGACAGGCTTGATTTCTCATGGGGGGGATTATTCTTGAAATATTCTGCAGGAACCAGTTCCCTACAGGTATTCTCCGAGGTCACTGATTGACCGGTTGATGTCTTTCCAACAGCCTCCAGCTCTGGCTTTGGGGGACTGCCAGGTATATTTGTTACCAGACTGCTGTGATGATTTCCTACTGTGACTCCGCACATATCTTACTCCTTGTTAAACAATTAGCGCTTGGCACAGAAAACAGTAACTTTTTCCATAACAACAGGCACTAACCAGTGAGTAAGCTGCCCTGACAAGATTGACAAGAGCGATTGAACGATTGAACGATTGACCAGAGAATAAAAAGGGCCGCCATCTGGCGACCCTTTAATCATGAAAACATCTATTCATTACTGAAAACTGATTACAAACCAGCGGCCTGACGCAAGATGTCAGCCTTATCGGTTCGTTCCCAGGTAAACGCCGGCTCTTCACGACCAAAATGACCGTAAGCGGCGGTTGACTGATATATAGGCCGTTTCAGATCCAGCATTTTCACCAGTCCTGCCGCACGCAGATCGAAATATTCCCTCACCAGCTCCGCAATTTTCTCATCCGACACCTTGCCTGTGCCGAAGGTGTTAATTGATATGGAAGTGGGTTCTGAAACACCAATGGCATACGATATTTGAATTTCACAACGTTCAGCCAGTCCTGCTGCAACAATATTTTTAGCCACATAGCGCCCCGCATACGCAGCAGAACGATCAACCTTGGAAGGATCTTTTCCTGAGAAAGCGCCACCACCGTGACGAGCCATACCACCATAGGTATCTACAATAATTTTACGCCCGGTGAGTCCACAGTCGCCTACTGGACCACCAATAACAAAAATACCAGTTGGGTTGATATGGTATCTGGTTTCTTCATGCAACCACTCTGCAGGGAATACAGGTTTGATGATCTGTTCCAGAACTTCCCTGCGAATTTCTTCCAGAGAAACATCCGGATTATGTTGTGTCGATAAAACGACCGCATCAACACTTTGAACCTTGCCTTCATTGTCATAACGCATAGTCACCTGACTTTTGGCATCAGGACGTAACCAGGGCAATGAACCGTTCTTACGAAGTTTAGCCTGACGCTTAACCAGCTCATGAGCGTAAAAGATAGGTGCAGGCATCAACACCGGGGTTTCATTGGTCGCGTAGCCAAACATCAATCCCTGATCACCTGCTCCCTGCTCATGATGGGATGTTTCATCCACACCCACAGCAATATCCGGTGATTGCTTGCCTATGGCATTCAGAACGGCTACACATTCTCCATCAAAACCAAGATCACCATGATTGTAGCCAATATCAGTGACGACTCTGCGAACCAATTCTTCAATATCTACATAAGTATTGGTTCTCACTTCACCGGCCACAATGACCATACCGGTTTTGACCATGGTTTCCACAGCCACCCGGGCTTCCGGATCATCTTTCAGGATAGAATCAAGAATCGCATCAGATATTTGATCGGCGATTTTGTCCGGGTGACCTTCAGATACAGACTCGGAAGTAAATAATGAATATTCAGCCATAGCCGTATTTGCCTCTTTCAGTTTTAATCTCTAAGCAGAGAATGTTCAGATTGATTCAGGTCTTCATTCCGGCAGGAAAAAGCGTCTTACCTGAATCTGAAAACCATTACGTAACCCCAGATATTGGGATTCGCCATTTAACAAGCCCGCATCAGCCGCCCAGAGATCCAGGTCTTCAACACTGAAGCCAAGCCATAAATCACCACACGTCTCTTTTACCCAGATTTGATCATGCCGACTAAGGTCACTCACCAGAAAACTGCCACCGGGTTTCAACAGAGACGATGCCTGAAGAAAAATGCCTGCAGGACTGGATACATGATGTAAAACCATATTGGCCACAATGCAGTCAAAATGTTCACCCATATTTTGCAGCTGCTGTATTTCACCATGGATGAATTTGATGTTTTCCAGGTTTTTATCTCGAACTACTTGCTGGGAACGCTTGAGCATTTCATCCGAATTGTCCACAGCATAGACGGACTTGAAACCTTTACTCAGGGTTTCGAGAAACCCTCCTTCGCCAGGTCCCAGTTCCATAGCCAGTTCACCTGCAGGAAACTCTGTATTCTCGATAAAATCAGCCACGCAACGGGCATAAAGATCATGGTCAACAATCAGTTCCTGATGCTGCCGGAACTGAGCCATATTCCTGGCAAAAAATGCCCGGGATTGTTCAGCCCGCTGTAATCGCAGAGACTCCAGCCGAGCTGAAAGCTGTTCCGATAAAGGGAGTTTGTCTATAGTGTCAAACAATGACCGCATGGTGCTTTCAAGCAGTGAATCCACAGGTGGTAAAGCACGACGATAGAAAACTGTATTGCCTTCCTTACGGGTCGTAACCAAACCTGACTGTGCCATCACCTTCAGATGATGGCTCATAGCAGGCTGTCTCATTTCAAAAACGCCACACAATTCGAGAACACCCAGAGACTCTGTACTCAAAACCCTGAGTATCTGTAATCGAAGAACATCCCCGCTGGCCTTGCCCAGAGCTGCCAGCTGATCTATAGCGTCAGTCACTGTCAATCACCTTTTCTGGCAAAGAGCATCATTCATGAGCACCTTACTGATCATGCATCACACTTTGGGCGCGCAGTCTATCAGGACAGAAAGACTATATCAAAATATTTCGATATAGAAGTACAGTTAACTCAGAGCTCATTTTTTGAACTACTTTGGCAACATCCTGTTTTCCTAATGTGAGTTAAATACAGAGTTGCCAATGCCTATATTTAGTCGTCCACTTCCTTCCATTATGGTGCTTCAAATAATCATGATGTTTTGCTGCATTATCAATTTCGATATCATGCGAAATCTCAAAGAGTCATTGCTGGTTACACGACTCGGCGCTGAAGCAATACCTTTTGTGAAACTATGGGTGGTGGTACCTTCTGCCTTTCTATTTTTAATAACGTATAGCTATCTGGCGAATCACTTCAACAGGCGATGCCTGTTTATTATTACCCTGATACCGTTTCTTTTATGGATGCCGTTATTTTCAGTTGTGATCTACCCGAACCTGGATTCTTACGCACTGGATCAGCTGTCTGACAGCATTCGCACCCTGTTACCAGAAAGTCTGCAACTGGTTGCCGAACTGATTCGCTATTGGCCACTGACGCTGTTCTTTGCACTGGCTGAGATATGGGGTTCTGCTGTTTTGTGCGTTCTTTTCTGGACGTCGGTAAATGATCTGCACAACACCCATAGCGCCACTCTGCATTATCCCATCATCACCACGATTGGTAATTCGGCCTCGCTTATTTCAGGCCCTCTGATGTTCTATTGTGTTTCCAGAAACAGCAGCATGGGGCAGGAAGGATGGGAAATGAGCCTATTATTAATCTGTTCTGTTTTTACGGGTCTGGGTCTGGTTATATTACTGATTCATGACTATTGCTCACGACTCAAACAAACACTGAACTCTGATAATTCTGAGGAATCCGGCACTAAAACAGCAACACAGATGCCTTTGCTTGAAAGTGTCCGATATCTGGCTCATTCCCCTTATCTTGGATGCATTGCCTTGATGATGTTTTCGTATTGCGTGGCAATGAATCTGATTGAAGTAGCCTGGAAAAGTAAGCTGGTTCAGATATATACATCAGAAGCCGAGTACTCACTATTCATGGGCAAACTGACCCTCATGCTTGGCCTGAGTTGTCTTATCTGCGGTTTTCTTACAACCAGATTATTACGGAAAAGCTGGCAAACGGCGGCTCTGGCAACTCCGATGATTATGGCGCTGACTTCGGCCCCCTTCTTTATACTGGTTCTGATGAGTGGTAGTGAAACAGTCTGGAGCAGTTATCCGACAATCAACCTGCTCTCAGTAGCGGTTATAGCTGGCCTGCTGAATAATGTGTTGAGTAAATCTGCTAAATACACCCTCTTCGACTCAACAAAGGAAATGACCTTTATTCCTCTGAATGACGAACAAAAATACAAAGGAAAGGCAGCAATAGAACTGGTAGTCAGCAGGTTGGGAAAATCCGGAAGCGCACTCTTTCAGCAAACATTGATCTTGTTTTTTGGTTCCCTTTCCCTTGCTATGCCCTGGCTGGCCGGAGCTTTTGTGGCCGCGATTTTACTCTGGATATTTTCTATCAAACAACTGAATCACTATTACCTCAGAAAACAGCAGCAATGCTTAACAGATAAATGACTGCAGGAGCGTGACAACTTACTTCGCTGCTACAATTTCTTTAAACCATCAGAAAATGATGCAAAATAACGTTGACAAGGAGTTGACAAGGAGCTGACAAGGAGTTGACAGAATATGGAACCAATTTTCAATGGCGTCAGAAAGTACTTACATACATACATACATACACGCCTTGTCAATCTATCATTTCTTCTGATCTTTCTGTCTACCAACGTGCTTTCTGCGGTTCCATCTGTTTCCAGTAGTGATCTAATCCGGTTACAGGATATCGCCAGCAGCGAGGATTCATTAGTTTTTATCCAGTGGCTGCCCGGGCAGAAAATCCATTTATGCAGTGATAACCAACCTTTCACAGTTTTTTCCAATGGTAGCCTGGATTGGCGGAAGCCTGTACCAGGCAACTGGATAGCCACCGGAAAAAGTGCCGGACAGGCACTACTGAGACTGTCGACAGATATCGTCGCCGCTTGTTTT
>CBDBOO010000105.1:0-97440 GCA_965208385.1 Endozoicomonas sp. | reverse complement strand
GCAAGCGATTGAAGGTGAAAGTCCTTCATCCGGTAATGTCTGGCAAACCGCCGGTGTGCCGAACCATCGGTGTGCCGAACCATCGAAAACCCGAGTCATGTGCGGTTGTCAGTAATTGCAATGGTTAAGCGTTGACAGGGGAAGGTACAGGCACTGCTTTTAATTCAAAAGGGAGCTCCGAAACCATCATCGAGAACGCCGACCTTGTTGGACGAAGGGGAATACCCACAGGGCATAAAGGCAATACGACAGAATCACGTTATTGCAAGTGTTCCTGTTGGTTCTCCGGAGTCTGTAGACCTGGTGCATGTATTGATGTCTTTTGTGCACCCTTCTTTCAAATAAGCGGGAGACCCTGACAGTGATTCGCTGATCTCAATGAGAGTGTTCACAGCGGGTCGGATTCAGCGAAGTCAGAACGAAAAAGGCTGAATACTTACGCGGGCAGGGAGTCAGATAGACGAATAGTAGTGAAGAAACCGGCGAACAATATGCAGGTAAAACAACCAGACCATAGCGGAGTCGGTGGAGCGAAGTCGTAGTGAGTGACAACTGACCGCATCAGGAGGTTTTTTCAAAATGCTGGTTAATCCAGCGATTTACAGCTTGTTCCGGTTGTGCCCCAACCAACTGACTAACAGGCTGGCCTTTGTGGAGCAGCACCAGTGTTGGTACACCACGAATACCAAATTGTCCTGCCAGTTGCTGATGTTCATCGACATTGGCTTTCGTTGTGGTGAGATGGGTGCTGTATGTTTCAGCAACCTTGTCGAGAATTGGCAGCATCACCTTATACCATTTCCGTTTTCTAACTACGATAATACAGCCCATTCACGGGAGCATAGGCTGGTTACCCGACCAGCCTCAGAAACAAGCTTGTTCCAACCACAACAACATGCATTTACAATGTCATCATAATTTTTAAAAGATCGGTTGGATAAATCGGCTCTTCCCTAATTTTAGTGGGTGATTTAATCTATATTGAACACTTCAAGGCAAGGATGCCGACATGCGCGATAAAGAACTCTACTCTAAAATACTTGGCGTTGAAACTCCGTGGCATGTCGCTCACGTGGAACTCTCCATTACTGAAGGAAAAGTCGAAATCTTTCTCGAACATGATGGCAAAAAGCCTTCTAAATGCAGTGTTTGTGATAAACCCTCTCCGGGTTACGATCGACGTCAGAAGAAGTGGCGGCATCTGGATACCTGCCAGTTTCAAACCATCCTTATTGCTGATGTTCCGCGTACACAATGTTCCGATCACGGTGTAAAAACAATACAGGTTCCATGGGCTGAACCGAACTCTGGTTTTACGGCCTTGTTTGAAGCACTTGTTATTGACTGGCTGAAAGAGGCAACAACCAGTGCAGTTGCCCAACAAATGAAGCTTAGCTGGAATGCCATCGACGGTATCCAACAGCGTGCAGTAGCGAGAGGTCTGGCACGCAGAGTACACGACAATCCCAAACGGTTAGCCGTTGACGAAACCTCATTCCAGAAGAGGCGTGAGTACGTCACTGTGGTTACAGATCATGAAAAAGGCATTGTTTTACATTTGGCCGACAACCATAAAGCTGACACTCGATGCTGCAGTTTTTAGTTGTTGACTGATACACTTCTGCTCACGCAGCTTTCTGAGCGTGATACTTCAACGAAGCAGTGGGTTCCTGTTTGCCCAGATCGCGACCAGCCATATGCTTACTGGATTCCCTTGTTGGCAACACATCGTCCAAGGCTTTCGTTAAGGATTTCAACGCAGCCTCAGGGTCATCTGATGCGACCACTTCTTTGACCGTATCAACCAATGCTTCAGCTTTGAGGCGTTCGATCAGGCAACCTGCGGGCAACCCGGGTTGTTTGTTTTTGAGTCGGGCTGATTGCTCTGGATGCAGTAACAACAAATGATCGCACAGCAGGCTCAGGATCAAGCCACGCTCAGACCCTTCTTTGCCTTGCTGTTTGCTCAGTCGGTTCCAGCCGCCATACGCTTTCCAGTCCTGAATAAAAACCTCGACCAACCACCTCAGCGAATACAGCCTGGCTATATCAGCGTGGTGCCATGACATATCAGAAGCGACCAGATAACGGTACTCTTCTTCATCTTCATACTTCAGAGCAACAACGAAACGACGCTTGTTGTGTGCCTTGATGTAGAGGCGAGCTGCGAGCATGGTCACCCGCTTTTCTTTTCCTCCACGAATAATTAACTGCGTTTCAACGCCTTTTTGTCGTGCAAAATAATCCCTGAGGGTGGCTTCTGAATTTCTGCTGGCCACTTTCTGATTGGAGCGCAATTGGCTAACGACTTGCGCCTGACCTGTTACGGCTGTCGCTTCATCCATGAATTTTCCTGTACCGTAGAGCGCATCAGCCAGAACACCTTTAATCACTACTTCAGGAAAATGGTCAACGAATTCCCGGATCATCTGTAATGCCAGCGCTTGAAGCGTTGGAAAGCGGTTGTGGTCGGGTTCTGGACGTTTAGGTCTCAGTTTCTTTGCAACACCCTCTTTCTTGAGGTCTTTGTCGTGTTTTCGCCAAGCGGACAGCTGTGGATCGGGAACGTAAAACCGGAAACCTACAGGAAAGGTGGCAATGTCCGAGACCAAGACCATAAAGATCAGCTCCTGACCATTGATATAGCCACCTGTCGGTTTATCTCTGATTTTATGAGTGCCTTCGATCCGGGTCGTTCTTTTTGATCGTTGTTTGGCTGAATCATCAATCGTCAGAGTCCCTTCAGCAATACCATAATGAGACAGAATATTGCGAACACTGGCCTGCAGCATACGATGCCATGCAATCTTTGCTGAATAGAAAATCCAGCATAGCCGGGTCGACTTGAACTTCCCAAGACTCCTTCGCTCAAAGGCCGCCCAGTTGAGTGTTTCAGTGACAACAATCCCCATAATTAGAGCGGTCAGGACTGTTTTTTGGATCGTTGTGAGTTGAGCAGAAGGCGTAATGCTTTTCAGTGAATCGCTCAAAGAATCCAGAAATACAGTAACAACAGAAAGAGGACGAATTAGCACTAGCGACACTTGACGGTTATAAAATGGGAATGCAATCTTACCCTGTCAGCCTGCTGTTGTGTCGTTGATCGTATCTCGCTGGGCTTGATGCAGGAGGCGCAGCAGTAGTCTGGTTTCGATATTCACATCAGAATATCCTGTCAAACGCTAAAAACTGCAGCATCGAGTGACAGCCTCAATGAGTACTTTGAGACCCTGACGCCAGACCAGAAAGCCGGTATTGAATGCGTTACCATGGATATGTGGAAGCCCTTTATCAAGGCAGTCACATTGCATGTGCCAGAAGCCAGGGAGCGAATAGCATTTGACAAGTTCCATGTTGCCCAGTACTTAGGCAATGCGGTCAATAAAGTTCGCATAGAAGAGCACAAAGCGCTTATGTCTACAGGGTCAGACTTACTCAAAGGTACCCGGTTTGACTGGCTAACAAATCCTGAAAATATGAGCGATGAAAAGTGGGAAGCGTTCGAGCCGTTGCGTGATTCAAAGCTGAAAACAGCACGAGCCTGGGCCATCAAAGAGATGGCGATGACACTGTGGAATTACACATCACGAGCTTGGGCTATCAAGGCATGGAAACGGTGGCTGAGCTGGGCACTGAGGTGTCGGCTTGAACCTGTTCGTAAAGTGGCCAAGATGATCAAAGAACACCTGTGGGGAATTATTAACGCAATAGTTCTGAAAGCCGACAATGGCCGTGCAGAAGGCATGAATGGAAAGATACAGCGACTCAAGGGTCGAGCCTACGGCTACAGAAACAGAGAAAGGTTCAAAACTGCAATTTACTTTCATTGTGGTGGCCTTGATCTTTATCCAAGAGGGGTGAATCGCTGAAATTTACCCACACAATCTGAGGTAGAGCCGATAAATCATGCTCCCGAAGCCACTCCCAAATTTCTTCTGCACTATTTAGTTCCGGTGCATAAGGCGGTAAAAGAATCAATGTCAGGTTATCAAAAGTAGGCAAGTCTTTAGAATGATGATATCCCGCATTATCAATTATTACGGCAGCATGCCGTCCTTTATTGGTTAGCTTTGAGATTTCAGACAAATGTAGCGTCATCATTTCTGTATTGATCGTTGGGAGCACTAAAGCAGTTCCAATATCCCTTTCGGGGCAGACAGCAGCAAATACATAAGCATATGTAAATTGTCTCTGCCGAATTATTCCGGGTCTGCTTCCTTTAATAGCCCAAATCCTACTGACCGTGTTTTGTTGACCAAAACGACCTTCATCTTGAAACCAAACGTCAACATCTTTTAGGTTTACTTTATCTGGAAGCCTTTGCTGCACCTCTGTTTTGAAGTTTTTTTAAATGCTTCTTGCACTTCTAAATCCTGCTTTGGATGGTGTGTGCGACCAGATATCCACGAAAGACCGACTTTATGGAGTAACTTGTAAACAGTAGAATTAACGCACTCAGTTCCGAAATCTTTTTTTAATACGTCTTTAACATCGCGACCAACGATTCTTCCACCTTCACGTTTCTCTTGAAGATCAAGAACTGTATTTTTAAAATCCTTTTCCTGTTCATTATTGAGTGTATTTTTTCTACCTCGTCCACCTTGATCTTTGAGGGCTTCAGCACCTCCTTGTTTATAGCGCTGCAACCAATCAAACACAGATCGAGGGTTAACCTTTAAAAGGTTTGCCACCTCTTTTTCTGATAAACCTTTTTGAATGAATGCCAGACCAAGCAATCTAATGCATTCTTTGTTATCTGATGCATGACGAGCTTTATCTTGAAAATCTTCGTCATGAAAGCCATTTGGAAGGGGTGTAATTAAAAGTGTTCATTAGAAGTTTTTCTGCCCACAAGACCTCAATATGAACGATAATGTAAGAGTATTTCTCAACCCTAGTCAGTATTATGCGCTCACCTATTTCTCTTGCTGATAGACTTGCAGCCCACCCCGAGCTTGAGCTTAGAGTTTCTGCACTTCTGGATATTGTTGAAGCCGAGTCAGGTCTCCTGGATCGTGCTGATGATGCTGAAGAAGCCGTCATTGCCCACCTGCGTGAAATGGGCAATGAACTGCTTACTGGCTGGGGTACCTACAAGGAAGATCAAAAATTTGGCGAGGCTTGCCTGAAGCACCCCGGAGCTAAAACTCAAAAAAAACACTTATTGGCTGAGCACCTATGGGAAAATAGAAGTTCTTGAACGCTGCCAGACGGTAGACAAGCATCGGGTCAGACCTTTCAGTCATGCCGCTCATATTCACTGTCGCGACTACTCCCGCACAATTCAACGTAAAATTGTAGACTTTGGTGCAGATAGTTCTTTTCAGGCAGCTGCAAAAAAAATACATGAACATTATGGTATTGATGTGCCTGAGTCTTCTATTCGAGCCATAACTCTTGAGCACGCAAGCTGTATGCAAAATGATTCCATCAGTGCATCACAAAATCGTCAGGACTGCCTCGGTGAAGCTGCCCAGTTCATAGGAGAAATGGATGGAAGCATGATTCCTGTTGTCCTCATTGATGAAGAGGCAGAAGGTGACAAACGCAAAGCACGTAAAACTGAATGGCAGGAGGCTAAACTTTGCCAGGTCTATAAGCTGGGTAGTTCAGATAAACGTCATCAGGCCACAATGGGAGGGCCGGATGAAGCAGGTGACCAGTGGTTGAGTTGTGCAATAGAGCAGGGGCTCAACCGGCAATCCTCTATCCATTGCGTGAGCGATGGAGCCACCTGGATTGCCAACCAGACAAAGAGAGTGTTTGGAGAGCAAGGAAGTTTCCTCGTTGACTATTATCATCTCTCTGAGCACTTCGCTGATGCAGCAGAAGAGTGTGTCGGGTTTAACAAGGAAACACGTGTACAGTGGCGGCATATCCAGCAGGAACGCATGAAATCTGGCAATGTTAATGCCGTCATGGCAGAGCTTGATCCGCATAGAAACGGAAAGAAAGGCAAAGCAGCCAATAAACCAGAGGAGTGTCACCGATATATCCGAAACCGTCCAGGGCAATTCGAATATGCTGCAGCAGAAGCAGCCAATCTTCCCATTGGCTCTGGCGAAATAGAAAGTTCTAACAGTGCAGTAGTGCAGATGCGACTAAAAATACCGGGTGCTTGGTGGAAGCCTTCCATCGCAGGAGCAATGCTTTGCTTAAGAACATTGCGTTCTAACGGGGACTGGGATCAGTACTGGCAGCAAGCTGGATAATGGGTAGATGGAACACTTTTAATTACACCCATTTGGAAGTTCAGGAGTACGAGACATTTGGTAAAAACACACAAGAAAACCTACTTACAGGATAGTTCTGGACAGGCTGATTGTGTGTGTTTTTTTTCCGTATTTAAAAAATGAAATTGGTATTACATGGGCCACACCATGGAGCCCAAAAACCCACCAGAGTCCAGTCGGAATCGCTGCTGACCTGCTCAAAATGGTGGTTGTCCCTGAGTTCCACCAAGGAAAGACGGATGATTAAGTCAGTGCCATTAGTATTAGTATAAAGACTAAGCGTAAAAGGCTGGATAGAGCAATAAGTACCTGGCTCAACTGCTAAAGTCATTCATTGCTGGAGCCAAATGAGAATGATTATCTTCATGCGTGAGCCCTGCGTATCTTTCTCTCTGATTTTCTCAATAAGGCCTATACTGGAAAGCGTCATTTTCAAAGATGGATAATGATTATGAGTTCATTTTTAGTTCTATGTATAAAGACAGTAAAAATGAAAAAATTACTCCTTCATGTCATTTATACACTGACTCTTTTCTTACTTATTCACAGTGTAAAATCACTAGCTAGCATTAACCCATTTCAACCCATTCATATACCTGAGAGTAATATTGAATCGAAGAAATCCGGTGAATGGTTTGACCAAACACTCGCATACGAGATATTTAATGTAAATACAGATTTATTAATAAATTTTATGGCGACAATATCTGAATCAACGCCTGTTAGCATTTCAATTCCAGTTCCTGCTGGAAATACTCTTCAAATTGATTTCACGGAACTTGATCAGGTTGGAGGCAGTAGCATATGGACAGGTAATGTTGCCGGAGCCCCTTTATCTAATGCGAGCATTACTGTAGTGGGAAACGCTGTCATAGGACACATTCATGATGGAGTACGATCTTTTGTTCTTGAACCGTATTCAAACTCATACACAATGATCAGGGAAGTTTCGTTATCGTTACAGGTCGCTGCTTCTTTTGATAATTATGGCGATCGCATCGCCACCCGTCAAAGCGACAGACTGGACAGAATTGATATTTCCCACACCCACATCCTTGGAATATCAGATGACACGGAGTTCAGACTGCTATCCGTTTATACTGATGATGCTCGTATTGCACAGGGGGGCGAGGCGGTCATAGAAGCAAAAATAAACTTGGCTATTTCCGGTTTTAATACAGCACTTGAAAAAGCGGGTGTCACCCAACGACTGGTATTAGCCGCTCATAGAAGTGTGAGAAACCAGGAACGGATTCTTGAAAAAACCAAAAATTGGGATCGTATACTTCATACAGATGAGCATCAGCCAATATTACAAGAACGGGATATTCGTGACTGGAGAGATGAAACTCAAGCTGATATTGTCATGTTTCTGGTGACTGAACGAGGAGGTCGTTACTCTCGTTTACACTGCGCTGCAGGCAACATAATGGATAGGTTTCAGTCTCTGACCAAAATCAAGGGAACCGCTGCGTTTATTCTGAGCACTCTGTGCCTCCCTCCCCAAATATCCTTTACCCATGAGATAGGTCATCTATTAGGACTCGCTCACTCTCCAAATGAAAGGGTTGGTTATAACAGCGCCTATGGCGGAGATTTTCATAGTACAAACATCTCGACTGTTATGTCATCAAACCCAATGATATGTTATCTCAATCCAAGAAGTTTCTCGTATTGTGGAAGAAGAGTTAATTTCTTTTCGAGCAGTACAGATAGCTTATATGGGGAACCTTTAGGCAACCCAGTAAGTGATTCGGCCAGGGTGATTCGGGAGACAACACCTATCATAGCGAGTCTTTATGAACGGTTGCCAACCATTACTCAACATCCAGTCAGCATCAGGTTAAAAATGAATATGCCCATTCGCCTTGAAGTTCAGGCAAGTGGCGTTGGGCAACTTACCTATCAATGGTTCAAAGATGACGAAAAAATAGAAGCTACAGAAAGTGTATACGCTATTGATGAAGCTTCATTAACGGATGGGGGACGTTATTCTGTGAGAGTTTCAAACGAACATGGTTATACAGACTCATATGTTGCAAATGTTTTTGGTATCGTTGTGACAACGCAACCTGAAGAGAAACGTGTTAAATATGGTCGCCCTTTTAAATTGAAAGTGCTTGCCCAAGGGAGTGAAACATTACGTTATCAATGGTTCAAAAATGAGCAGCCCATAGAAGGAGCAACACACAGAATTTATGAGATCCGGTCAGCAAACATAGATCATGAAGGTAAGTATTTTGTCCAGGTTAGCGATTCTGATACATCGATAAATTCCGAAACAGTTCACGTCAATGTGACTCACCTTCCACCTGTCATTGTAAGTCAATCTTCAGATGAAGAACTTAAAATAGGCAGTACTACCTTCTTATATGCATTCTTAGAGAGTTATGAGCCTACTTATCATTACCGATGGCTTAAAGATGGAGTAGTTGTTGGTAGAAATGGACGAAATCATTTCCTTACGCTGACTGTCGACGAAAATTCATCTGGAGTGTATCAGCTTGAAATAACAGAGAGATTTAATAATAACATTATTCTTTCTGAGCCTATTCAGGTGAGTATTATGAAAGAATGAAAAAAAGAAAGAAAAAAAAGAAAGGAAAGAAAGGGACATCCAGTGCGAGTGCGCCGAGATAAATCGGCAAGAGATTGAAGGTGAAAGTCCTTCATCCGAGCAGCTCATCCCGTTGAATATACGTCTCAGGTCGTATAAGTTGGCATGAAGTGAAAATTCGACTGCTAATACCAATCAGAAGAGGTATTTTCAATATTAGAAAAAAGTTTGCACGAGCATATTAAATCAAAAGTAAACCCCTTGCTATCAGCGGCTTCCAGTGTCGTGTACCTTAACAAGATCAGCGCATGTTCGATGCTGTTCGCAAACTTTGCTCTGAAATTATGTTTAACATAATCTCTGCTAGTTATTCACGCACCATATTTTCCAAGGCTTACAAGGTAAGTAAGAATTAACATTTTTTATGCATCCCTCGACGCATAAAGAGTTCGAGAAAGAACAAAGAAAGCGACATCCACATATTTAACATGAACATCATTTACTCAAGTATTCTCCTGCCGCTGATTTCGTCTTGGAGAAAAATATATTGATATCCTCAAAAAACTCAAAAAAATGAGAAATATGAGTAAATTTATGCACGAACTAATACCGCAGCCTGTACATAATTCATAAATTCGCCTCTTCAGTAAAATCTGTGGGTCATTTCTGGTTCAGGAAGCTTTCCAAGTGCGTGATATAAAGCGATTTCCGTGCATTTGTAGGTTCTGAATCCGTATGATTTTCTCGTAGTGAGTTTTATTTTAGTATTCAGACCCTCAACAATACCGCTGGAATACTCCTTTTTTGCCCTAAACCAATTCAGTATGAGCGGCCTGTGTCGTCGAATCGTCTTGGCTACTTTTTTCATCGGTTCCAGCTTTGACCGCATGACTCGTGTACACCAACGATCAAGGTATATTCCAGCCCAGTGTGGAGATATGTAATCCCAAAATGCTTGGAACTCTTCTTTCAGCAGATAGGCCCTGATACTTTTCAAATTGTACTGGAGCACAGTATTTAACTTGATCTCTTCTTTCTCTGTCAGGTCCTCCTGACGTTTCAGAAGACACCAGCGTGTCTTCTTCAAACAGGTTCGTAGCCATCCGCTTGCAGTTGCTTATGCTCGGAAGCCCTGATTTCATCGATGCCTTTATTCAGCATGGCAACAATGTGGAACCGATCCAGTAGGCTATGTTCCCGTCAATAGTTGGGAGCACTCAAGTCCTATAAAAACTTTATTTTCCTGCTCCACATATGGCTATTCATGAGATAGGAAGGTATCCCAGAACAAATCGCTGTTCTTTGGGCAATAAACAAATGCAATATACAAGATTTAGTCATATCTCTACTTTATAAGGCACGTCTGTAGCCCTGTAAACATAGGGAGTAAGCAATACAACTATTGGCGGGAACATAGCCGATCCAGTATGTGTAACGCTTGGCCTGCTAACTCAGCGATCACTTTTACGTAGGGCTTCCACATGTCAGAACAGACAAACTCTAGTTGCTGAGATCGATTAGGTCCGAGAAAGGCGAAGAACTTACGAAGAGTCGCTTCTGTGCGATCCTGACCAATCCAGAGTAGTCGCGTGTTACCACGGTCTATCTGGTAGGCCACGGTTAGATATTTATGGCCTTTCTGACAGGCGACTTCATCAACACCAATGGCTTTTATATTATCCAAAGATCGATGTTTCAGCCCCCAATTCACAATGTATTCAACGGAATAAAATACCTTTTCCCATGAGGTATGAAAAACACTGGCGATCTCAGCCCATGACAGTTTTTTTCCCAGAAGGCTAGATACTGCATATAGATTTTGGTGAGTTCTCGCTTTCCGTCTGCCCATGGCACTTCTTCCACTTTGACTCCGCAAGTGGAACACTGCACCCGACGCATAGAGTAAAGCAGAAAAACCGGATAACCCCAGAGAGGGATAAACTCGAATCGACGCTCATTGAGCGTGTGATAACCTGGCGCTGGTTTATGGCAGCAGGAGCACAGTGCGTGGCTGTTCTTTCTGGGAACAACGGTTACATTGAAAACTTCAGTGCCTCTGTAGTGAGCAGATTCAACCTGTTGATAAACAAAAGACTTGAGTTTATGGCATTTGTTTAGGATAGTTTTTAATAGCATCGGCAGTGGCTTTTGTTGTTATTTTGTTCGCAACTTAAAAACTATCAAAACTCATCTGCAGATGCTTCTATTTCTCCACTTTATTGTTTTTTTACCCACAGATATCCCTGAAGAGCCATAAATTCTGATGACGAATAGATGAGTGTCACGTAATTTCCCTAACGCATTTATTACTTGAATGCAGGTTAATTCATATTTATCTTGATGATTGCTTTTGAGAGTCTATGTTTATCTCTCCTTTGACGTATGAAGAGCAAACAAAATGCTAAATCGCTTTGCTTTATTATTCTCTCTCAGTATTTCGTTTTCCCTTGGTGTCTCCAACCCGCTTCTGGCGGAAAGTGAACCATCGGACAATGGGCAAAATCAACTGCAAAAAAAATTTCCTGATAAGCGTCAGGAAGGTCTCCCGAGAAGCGGGAAAATCATGGACGTCGAGAGAAGTGTCCCGGTAGGTGCCCTGGTGCCGCTCACTGGCTTGCCTGGCTCTTTGAGCTCACTGGGCTCGGATGTTGGTGTCGGAATTAATAAAAGTGTTTCTGATTTCAACGCTCAGCTGCAAATGAAAAATGCGATGTGGTCTATAGAGCTCATTATGCGAGATACACAGGCAAACCCTGCTATTGCGTTATCTCAACTGAGAAATTTGAAAGAGAATGGCACAAATCTGGTGCTGGGGCCGGTCACTTCAGCCAGCGTGAACACTGCCAAAGCTCTGGCTCAGAATCAAAACGAGACATTGCTATTCAGTTGCTGTTCAGTGGCAACATCCCATTCCACACCAGGTGATGGTTTATTCAGGCTGGTTCCGGACAGTGATACTCAGGGGGCGTTTTTCGTACAAGAGCTGCTGAACGCAAACATCAGTACTATTGTTCTTGTTTATCGTGAAGACACCTGGGGCATAGATTTGAGTGGAGCGATAAGAACAGGCTTTACCGACAAAGGAGGCACCGTGACTATGTCCCTGCCCTATCCCAGAGCAAATCCTGATGCTGTCTCAATTGTCGGAGAAGTACAAAGTGCAATTAATGGGCTGGAAAACCTGGACAATACCGCTGTTGTGATACTCAGTTTTGATGAGATCACCGGAATTCTTGAACAATCGTATAGTCAGGCTTCCAGCGAGGCAATGGATCTGGATGATCTAAGGTGGTTCGGAGCTGCCACCACTTATCCGGAAATCATCGAAAATAGTGACGCCAGGAAGTTTGCGGAAAAAGTCCAATACACCACGTTTATTCTTGAGATTGACAGATCCTCCACCCTCTATGCTGAAGTCAGAAGCGCTATCATGGAAACCCTGGGAATTTCCCGCGAACCTGATGTTCACAGTTATATTGCCTACGACACTGCTCAGATACTGGGTAAAGCCATCGAGGAAGCAGATTCTGACGATCCTGCGGCAATCATCGATCAATTGCCTTCAGTGGCCAATAATTATGATGGTTTTGTAGGCAATGCCAAGTTGAATGAAAACGGAGATCTGGCGCAGGGTAATTATCAAATCTGGCAGGTTAGCGATGGCCAATGGCAAAGAGCAACCAGTGGCGCGCTCAACTTGGTCACAAATTCGTTCATAGTTTTGTTTTCTGCCAATCTCTTAGCCTTTTTTGCGGCATATTGAATAAGAGGCGCAGATCCACAGGTTTGACCTGAACGAGATTCCTTCCAGCTTTCTCCTGCCGCTGATTTTCAGCCCAGGAGAAACCATAACCGGTGCCTGCAGCAGCCTTATTGATCGTGCCAGTACACCTTATTATCATTCTATTAAGAAGAGAGAAGAGAGAAGAGAGAAGAGAGAAGAGAGAAGAGAGAAGAAAAGCAGCCAACATCCCCGTCTTTTAAAAAGGCGCTGGAATCAAGCGGTCATGGTTTCCAGCGCTATAAGATTACTCATGGCGTCTTCGTCCCTTTCACCGCAGATGGGTGTTTCAGCCTGAAACTGACCACAGACAGATGGCCGCGATGGTTTTCCGAAGATCATGCAAAGATTTTTTTCATTCAGCTGAATACAACGAACACCCGCGGGTTTACCTTCAGGCATGCCCGGAATAGACGAAGTAATAGACGGGGCAATGCAGCAGGCACCACAGCCGGTTCGACACAACAAAACAAATTCCTTCCTGAAAAAAAGATGCATTGTAGTCGTTTGAAATAAAACGGAAAGTAGAATATCTCACAGAGCTTAATCAGCCTGTTTTTCTGATCTACATACAGATAGAAAAGACAGGCTGACATATCAGATCACCTGATTTAAAAACGACTGCAATCGTTCATGTTCAGGGTTATCAAAAAACTTCTCTGGCGTGGTATCCACCAGCAAAGCGCCGGATTCCATAAACAGCACACGATCCGCCACTTCCCGGGCAAACCCCATTTCATGGGTGACCACAATCATGGTCATGCCTTCAGCAGCCAGCTGTTTCATAACATCCAGAACCTCGCCCACCATTTCCGGATCCAGGGCACTGGTAGGTTCATCAAACAACATAATTCTGGGCTGCATGGCCAGAGCTCTGGCTATGGCTACGCGTTGCTGTTGACCGCCAGATAACTGGGCAGGAAAGCTGTCGGCTTTATCTGAAAGTCCTACTTTCAGTAACAGCGTCTTTGTCCGATCTTCTGCTTCAGCACGGGAAATCTTCCGTACTTTCATGGGTGCAAGGCAGATGTTATCCATCACCGTCAAATGCGGAAAAAGATTGAAGGACTGAAATACCATCCCTACTTCTTCCCGCAATTTATTCACGTCACCCGGCGTGGTGAGCGAAACACCATCAACAACGATTTCACCTGCATTAATGGTTTCCAGCTGATTCAGGGTTCTCAGAAAAGTAGACTTACCCGAACCACTGGGACCCACCACCACCAGAACTTCACTTTCCCGTATGGTCTGGCTGACATTACGCAACGCATGAACACCGTTGGGGTATATCTTATCTACACCGGTCACTTCAATGATGGCATCAGTCTCTGACGGCATACTTCACCTCCATACGACGAACCACATAAGACAATACGCCAGTAAGCAACAGATAGAGCAGTGCAATACTGAACCAGACTTCAAACGGACTGAAAGTAACACTGACCACTTCACGACCAGCCTTGGTCAGGTCTGTAAGAGAAATAACAGACACCAGAGATGAATCTTTAACCAGATTGATAAACTGTCCGGCCAATGGTGGCAGAACCCGTTTGAACGCCTGAGGAAGTATAATGGAGCGCATGGTCATTCCACGGCTCATACCCAGACTTCGTCCTGCTTCCATCTGACCACGACTGATGGATTCAATACCCGCCCGGATTATTTCTGCCACATAGGCACCGGTAAAAACTGATAGCGCTACAACCCCTGCGGTAAACCGATCAAGATCCAGCACGGTACCAATAAAGAAGTAGACGATAAAAATCTGAACCAGCAGAGGAGTTCCCCGAATCAGTTCTATATAAACAATAGAAAATTTCCGCAGGGCCGGGTTGGGTGAAATTCTGGCCAGTCCGGCCAGAACGCCCAGTAAAATGGCGAATACAATAGAAACCATGGAGATCTTGATCGTCATGATCAGACCTTTGGTGATGGGTCCTGGCTGCCAGTGATAATTGACCGCCAGCAGATCACCTTCGAAAATCAGATCACCTTCAACAACAGCCGCTTCAACATAACCATCCAAAAATGTAATTTCAGTGTCGTCCAGATCATTGATCAGAACCAGCTGCACACCGGTTTTTGATTCTCCTGGTTCTGTTGATGCCCTTAACTCGATCGTTCCGTCATATTCTGCCCGTAACTCATCACGTGCCTGATAGACAATATACTGGGGTATTCTTTCCCAGCGCCAGGTGTAGTCAATCGATTGACTTGCTTTATAGATACCCAGGCCAACCACAAGCAAGACAACGGCAAACACCAGATTCCAGAGAACCGGATTGGGCTGTTTTTCCATTTGCATTGGTTGACCCTTTGCGGGTTTATTATTCAGCACCGGGCAGTTAATTCAGATTCTTCTGCCATGCAGAGCTTTCAAACCACTTGGCATAGATTTTATCGTAAGTACCATCACCACGAATCTGACGCATGTAGTTGTTCAACCAGTTCAGAAAATCAGGATCACCTTTACGAACGCCCCAGGCCAGTGGCTCATAGGTGAACGGCTGGTCAATATGGTTCAGTTTGCCTGGATTCTGACTGGCATAAACCGCATTGAATGGAAGATCGTAAACAAAGGCATCCGCTTTACCATTCATAACTTCAATGGCACTGTCTGATTCAGTTTCAAACAGACGCAGCTTGGCTTTACTCAAATAACGTTTAGCCGCAATATCACCGGTAGTACCCAATTTGGAAACCACAGTGTATTTAGGATCGTTCAGATCTTTATAGCTTTTGATTTCATTTTCCAGCCCCTTACGAACCAGAATACTCTGTCCGATAACGATATAAGGATCAGCAAAATTGATTTGCAGGTTTCTCTGAGGCGTCAGAGTCATGCCTGCCATTATGATATCGTACTTGTCTGTCAATAATCCCGGGATAATGCCATCCCATGCTGTATTGACAATTTCCAGCTTAACACCCATAGCCTTGGCCATTTGGCGGGCCAGATCAACGTCAAAGCCGACAATTTTTCCCTGTTTGTTCGTCATTTCGAACGGCATGTATCCGGCTTCAAGACCTACCCGCAATGCTTTACGTTCCAGAATCTGGTTTAGTGTGGATTTTTCCCAAAGATCAATATCAGAAGCAAACAAACTGCTACTGAACGCCAGCAAGAAGGCTAGCATCGTCGTTATTATTTTCATTACATCTCCTGGAAGCAGCCGCTTCGCGGTCACAACGTTCTATTATTATCAGTGGGTTGTCGATTCCATAGACGACCTCAATATCCCCAACGTTCAGGGTCATCAACTGCGCATTGTACCTACGCAAATTATTTTGAACAGACGTTACGTCAAAAAATCACAATGCAGCAAAAATTCTGCCTGAAAGTATCGGATAGATTAAACAATTCAAATTCTGACTCCAGGCCTGTTTCTTATACTGGAAGAGAAGAGAACTCAAATCAATGGAAACGAATCAGTGACGGAGAGTTATCCTCCGGCGCTAGCGCTCTGTTGTTACGTAAAAACGGCCGTACAGCTTTTTCTTTCCCGACTGAGCAGAATCATTAAAAAAGAACACCACCAGAGAGTTTAGTCACATGATATAGACAGCCCAACACCTCGGGTATATTCTGCAAGCTTCCAAACCTGAGTCAGAGCACACTCAGTATTCTTTTGAAAATAACATTCAGAGGTAGGCATGAAGCTTTCCGCTTTTGGGACGAAGTTTACCAGCCATTCCGGCATTCTTTCTCTGATGGATGACCTCGGTAATGCCCTGGCCGATGGCGACGACATGATTATGATGGGCGGTGGCAACCCTGCTCATATTCCGGAAGTGGAAACTATATTCAAACAGCGCCTGCAAAAAATTCTGGATACCCCAGCTGAATTTACCCGTCTGATTGGCACTTATGATCCTCCCCAGGGAGAAAAAGATTTCGTTCATGAAATGGCATTATTCCTGAATCGCCAGTTTGGCTGGAAGTTAACCGAACGTAACATTGCCCTGAGTAACGGCAGCCAGGCCGCTTTTTTCATGCTGTTTAATATGTTTGCCGGTCGCTATGCCGATGGCAGCCATAAGAGGATTCAACTGCCTCTTGCACCAGAGTACATTGGCTATGCCGATGCCGGATTAAGTCATGATTTCTTTATAGCCAACAAGCCGGAAATCGAGCATATAGATCAACACATATTCAAGTACCGTGTTGATTTCAACCATCTGGTTGTTGATGAAAGAACCGGCGCACTCTGCGTTTCAAGACCCACCAATCCAACCGGGAATGTACTCACCGATCTTGAAATTGAACGACTGGATAGTCTGGCCATTGCCCATGATATTCCCATGATCATCGATGGTGCCTACGGAACGCCTTTTCCAAAGCTCATCTACACCGATGCAACACCCCGCTGGAATGAAAACACCATACTGTGTCTAAGCTTATCCAAGCTGGGTCTGCCTGCAACCCGCACCGGCATTGTTATTGCCAGTGAACCGGTTATCAAGGCGCTGACAGGCATCAATGCCATTATGAATCTGGCTCCGAACAGTACCGGCAGTCTGCTGGCGCTGGACATGATTCGGGATGACAGCATTGTCCCTTTATGCGATAACACCATTCGTCCTTTCTATCAGGATAAAGCTGATTTCGCCGTAAACTGTCTTAAACGCATCATGGGGGATATTCCCTGGCACGTTCACAAACCGGAAGGAGCCATGTTTCTGTGGTTATGGTTTGAAGAGCTCCCTATTTCAAGCCTGGAACTCTATGAGCGATTAAAACAACGCGGCGTGCTTGTGGTGTCAGGGCATTACTTTTTCCCGGGAATAGAGGATGACTGGTCACACAAACATCAGTGCCTGCGCATCACCTTCACCAGAGACAATAAAACCGTTGAACAGGGCCTGTCTATTCTGGCCGACGAAGTGAGCAAGCTCTATCCGGAATAAGCCAAAAGCAACTAAGCAGCAAGGAGCAAAGTCAAAATGAAACTGAATTGCGACATGGGTGAGAGCTATGGTCACTGGACTATTGGAATGGATGAAGAGGTCATGCGCTGGATCGATTTAGCCAATATTGCCTGTGGCTTTCATGCGTCCGACCCGAATGTCATGTCCAAAACCGTGGGTTACGCCATAGCAAACAATGTCAGCATTGGTGCTCATCCGGGTTACGATGACAAAATTGGTTTTGGTCGTCGTTCCATACCCCAGAAGCCGGACAGTATCTCACAGATGGTTGCTTATCAGGTGGGTGCTCTTGACGCTATTTGCCAGCTTCAGGGAACCAGAGTGTCCTATGTAAAACCCCATGGCGCGCTCTATAACGATATGATGTCGAATCCGGATGTTTTCCATGAAATTGTTTCTGCTGTTACCCGGCTGGAACAGAATCCGGCTCTGATGATTCTTGCAAAATCTGACAATCAGGAATATCTGGATATTGCACAGAATTACGGTGTCGAGTTAATCATGGAAGCCTTTGCAGATCGAATGTACAGCTCCAGCGGACACCTGGTATCGCGTAATGAGCCCGATGCCGTTCATCAAGATAGAGAAATCATTATCCGTCAGGTTCAGGAACTGGCCAACGGTATGGTTTCTACCCGTGAAGGTCAGGTATTGAGACTCTCGGTAGATACCGTGTGTGTTCATGGTGATAACCCGGAGTCCGTTGCCCTGATCAAAAACCTCTATCAGATTCTCAACCCATGATTCAGGTGTTGCCCGTATCGGAAACCAGTCTCATCATCCGGTTTGGTGATGAGATTGATATTCATCGATCCGAAACTATCGGCTTGTTTGCACAGCATATGCGGAATCATTTTTCGGAAGTGCTTCTCGAAGTAATTCCCTCTTATACATCCATTCTCATTGAATATCATCCGCTGAGAACCTGCTTTGATGCTTTACAGAATGAAATCATCGCCCTGGCAGACAGTGTACCAATAGCTCAGACAGTGGCGAGAGAGAAAACCATTGAGTTGCCAGTTTATTATTCTGAAGAAACAGGACCCGACCTATCAAAGGTTGCAGAACAACATGGACTATCAGTGAGTGATGTCATCCGGTTGCACAGTCAGAAACTCTATACAGTGTGTGCCATCGGTTTCGCCCCTGGGTTTGCTTTTCTTGCCAGCGTTTCCCCGGAAATAATCACTCCACGAAAAACACAACCAAGAATTATGTTACCTGCAGGTAGTGTTGGAATAGCAAATAATCAAACGGCCGTTTATCCCGCGGATTTACCCGGTGGCTGGCAGATTATCGGCAACTGCCCGACGCCCCTGTTTGATCCGGAACAAAACCCGATGACACCTTTTGAGGTAGGAAACACAGTGCGCTTCCTCAGCATTAGCCGTGAAGAGTATATTGCCACTGGAGGACGCCTGTGCCACAACTGGAAGTGATTTCACCCGGCATAATGACGCAACTACAGGATCTTGGACGTTTCGGCTTTGGCCATATGGGCATAGCCCAGGGCGGCGCACTGGATCTGCATGCCTATTGCTGGGGGAACCACCTTCTTGGCAATCCAATGACCTGTTCACAGCTGGAAATTACCATTGGGCAGGCAGAATTTCTCGCCCGGGATGATATCTATCTGGCGATCACAGGAGCTGACATGGGTGCGTGTATCAACAACACACCCATCCAACCATGGTCGAGTTTTCCTCTGTACAAAGGCCAAACCCTTCGCTTCAATGTTCCACGTAAAGGGATAAAAGCCTACCTGGCCACCCCCGGAGGATTTTTATCACGCCCCACCTTCAACAGTGTATCCACAGTCATGCGGGATAAACTGGGAGGACTCGTTGCCAATAATGAAACCATTGGTCGGGGAAAACCCATCAAGGCAGCAGACATTCTTTCTGCTGAAGACAGGCGTCCCTGGCGGAATATCGATCAGTTGGTACCGGATCAATTCATTCCAGCATACAACAATCCTCTTACACTCAGAATTTCCGAGTCATACCAGAGCGAGCAGTTTTCTCACGAGAGTAAAGTTCGTTTTTATCAACAACCTTACACCGTTTCATCCCAGAGCGATCGAATGGGATATCGATTGGAAGGAACCCCGCTGGAAATAAATGAAAATGGCATTATATCTGAAGGTATTGCCCTGGGTTCTGTTCAGATACCTCCCGATGGTAAACCTATTATCCTGTTAAATGATCGCCAGACTTTGGGGGGATATCTGAAACTGGGTTGTGTGTATAGAATGGACATTTCCAAACTGGCCCAGGCGGGGCCCGGAACGAAAATCCAGTTTAACAAGGGAACCATGGCACAGGCATCTCTTGAACTTCGCGAGTTCATGACATTTTTTAATCTTTAATATTTAATCTTTAATCTGCCCATGAAAACCCGCATTATCCAAAGCCTTCACAACGGAGAAAACCGTTAGTTATCAATGTTCCTGCGTGTTACATCTACTTGCAATTCTCAGAATCAATTCTACTCTACATTAGTGTTTACGTAAGTGTTTACGTAAGTGTTTACGTAAGTGTTTACGTAAGTGTTTATGTATTTTTTCTTTTTGTTTATAACTGCTCAATTACAGATTCGCCATTCCAGATTCGTCAATGGTTGCACCGATCTCAGGTTTCATTTCACCCATTGGCCAAACGGTAATGGCAATCTGATCAGTTACCTGCAGTAAAAACAAATTCTGATGACACCCTTTGAAATATATGCACCTCAAAGCAGGATAGGCATCGTGAAAAAACCAGCCAATATACGACAGCTATCTCTTGGTTTCATGACGGGTCTGCTTGCTACCTTCGTGCTTCAGGCACAGGGAAAAAGCCAACCGCCGTCCGGCGCTACAGAGCTATTGAAAACGGTTCCACTGGAACAGTTGATCAGTCAGACCCGAAAAAGACATGGGGCAATAATCATTCAGTCAACACAACTTTCGAGAAGAGATGACATTCAGGTCCGGGTCATAAACTTCATTGATTCAGACAAAAACTGGTTCAGACAAATATTTAACGCCAATACTGGCAAAGAAATCGAGATTGTCTCCCTCAAAAACCCCATGCCTATGGAAAATATTCTGGACAAGGTACGCCAAAAACATAAAACGGCCTCGATCCTGAGAACCTGGCTGGAAAATAACGGTGACAATATGATTCGGCTGGTTGAGCTTGTGGATCGTCAGCAGAAACGCTGGCATATGACACTGGATGCCTACACAGGCATGTTGATAAGTGAAACCCGTTACGATATCAAACCGTCCGGAAAACAGATCTCTCTTGAGCAGATATTGAAGCAGGCCAGAGAAAAACACAAAGGTATGGTTGTGTTGAGAACCCGTGCCGGGATTAAAAATAATAACCGGATCAGGGAAGTCATATTTCTTGACGAAAACAGGGTAAGGCGGAAAATGATTGTTAATGCGGCCACTGGCGAACTGCTTGAAGACAAAATAGCTCCATGGTCTCAAATTTAATCGTTAAAACCGCTAACGTGGTTATCCTCTGCTTTTCACCAACCCGGACTCTCTGATTTTGAATATTCAACATTGAATTCAAGCATGGATTCAATGTTGGATAGTTAACACATTCACGTTCAAAATTGGAAATTGCTGTCGGTCAATTAATTCTTAGACAATGCAGTTAAACGTATTTTTACGTAATTCCTTCTTTGTGTCTCAACGATAGTCTAGGCGGCGATAAAGCGAACAGGTAGACGGTCATCTGTTCGGTGCTCCTGAACATTCGGGTTGCTGACAGTCTGCGCAATGAAAGAAACATTTTCTGGCTGGACAGAATGTTCTTCTCTATGGATGATGGTTATTCCGGCTCATCATGCCAGAGTTAGAACAACAAACCTTCACCTTCACATGTGAGTAAACCTCACTGTGATCTGAAGCCCCCAGGCACAGTGTTAAGCGATCCTGTTCATTGCGCCATTGATTGTTCATTCATGAGTTACACTTGAATGTTGAAACGATTTCAACCAGAAACTCAGTTGTCGGCAGAATTCACTAGTTCAGAAACTCTACTACTGTACTAGAAAGCCATTATGGCTCAGGAAGAACAACGTTATGACAAAATCATTAAAAAACCGTCATTTTCTTAAGTTGCTTGATTTTTCATCGGATGAGATCGCTTTATTCTTAAAGCGCGCAGCTTCACTGAAAGCGGCAAAGAAAGCAGGTAATGAAGAACTGTTTTTAAAGGGTAAAAATATCGCCCTTATTTTTGAAAAAGCCTCTACAAGAACGCGTTGCGCGTTTGAAGTAGCCAGTTTTGATCAGGGCGCTAACGTCACTTACATCAGTGGTGGTTCCCAGATGGGCAGTAAGGAAACCATCAAGGATACCGCAAGGGTCCTGGGCAGGATGTACGATGGCATTGAATTTCGCGGACATGCTCACAAACATGTAGAAGAACTGGCATTACATTCCGGAGTACCTGTCTGGAATGGGCTGACAGATGACTGGCATCCCACCCAGATTCTGGCTGATTTCCTGACCATACTCGAATTCAGTGGCGGCCGGTCTCTCAATGAAATAAAGCTCTGTTATCTGGGCGATGGCCGGAACAATGTAGCAAACTCCCTGATGGTAGGGGCAGCCAAAATGGGTGTGGATTTTCGGATTGCGGCTCCAGCGGGCTACTTCCCCACTGATGAGCTGGTGAAACAATGCCGGATTATTGCCAATGAAACCGGAGGCAGTGTCACTCTGACCGAATCTGTGGATGAGGCCGTTGCTGGTTGTGATTTTCTATACACTGATGTCTGGGTATCCATGGGAGAGCCCGCTGAAGTCTGGGACGAACGTGTACGTTTGATGAAACCCTATCAGGTTAATGCTGAAACCATGACCAGAACCGGTAATCCGGAGACTTGCTTTTTGCACTGCCTACCAGCATTTCATAATGATGAAACCAGCGTCGGCAAAGATATTGCCGAAAAATATGGCATCAAAAGCCTTGAAGTCACTGACGATGTATTCGAATCAGATCGTTCACTGGTTTTCGATCAGGCTGAGAATAGAATGCACACCATAAAGGCTATTATGGTTGAAACACTGGGTGATATCTAAAGAGCTGGAGCGTCTTCGATGAGACCAGGCCTTCAGATCAATCCCGGCCTCTTGGGAGGCTATCGTTAAACTTGGGAGGCTATCGTAAAAATAGCCAAACCCGCTTTACGGTAAGCAGAAATTTGACGTTCTGCATCTACCTGCTAAATAAAGCGGGTAAGAGAATCAACCGGCTTTACACCGATTGAGCTTAAACAGAGAGCACTCATTATTTTCACGCTAATACACAGTGAAAATAATGAGAATAAGCAAACTGATTTTCTATATGTTATGGCCGCAGCCAATATTTGCGACTGAACTAAACGTATTTTTAAATATCAGGCACTGAAGAAATGACCGTGCCTCAGGATGAACAGATAACCCTGGCATTGATTATTGTGATCACAAAAATCAATGCCATGAATACCTCATTTTCTTTGTTTCTTAAGTAGTATAGAGGAGCAGTAATGCCCCAGAGCCTATTGCGATACACCAACATTCTCAGCATCGTTGGTGACCTCATTCGCGTCCAAGTTCCCAATTTGACCGAAGGCAATGCCCAGGCCAACTATGGTGACCTGGCCATGATTGAGCAGGATGGTCAAACCTATTCCATGGCCCAGATCATTAAGATTGATCACGAGGAAGTCTCTCTGCAGGTTTTCGCCGGCACCAAAGGGCTGTCTACCGATGCAGTGGTCTGTTTCCTGGGAGAACCCATGAAGGTGACCTACTCACCAAATATACTTGGTCGTATATTTAACGGTGCAGGCAAACCTATCGATGGAGGCCCGGCACTGCAACAGGATCCCAAGGTTGAAATTGACGGTCCCTCTGTCAATCCTGTGCGCCGGGTACTGGCTTCACGCATGGTACGCACGAACGTTCCCATGATTGATGTTTTCAACACCCTGGTTGAATCCCAGAAAATCCCGATATTCTCTGTGGCCGGTGAGCCCTACAACCGCTTTCTGGCACGAATTGCCATTCAGGCTGAAGCAGATGTCGTGGTATTTGGTGGTATGGGTCTGATTTTTGATGACTACCATTTTTTCCGTACCGAGTTTGAAAAGGCGGGTGTTTCATCCCGTACGGTAATGTTTACCAACCAGGCTTCTGATCCAACCGTAGAGCGTCTGCTGACACCGGATATGGCACTGGCAGTGGCGGAACACTTCGCGGTTAAAGAATCAAAGAAAGTACTGGTACTTCTTACCGACATGACATCCTATGCCGACGCCATGAAAGAAATCGGCGTCGCCATGGACAAGATTCCTGCGAACCGTGGTTATATGGGCGACCTCTATTCCCAGCTGGCCCGACGTTATGAGAAAGCCTGTGATTATAAAGGTGCCGGATCAGTAACCATTCTCGCGGTTACCACCATGCCCGGGAACGATGTCACACACCCTGTTCCAGATAACACTGGCTACATCACAGAAGGTCAGTTCTACCTGCACGATGGTCATCTGGATCCTTTCGGCTCCCTGTCCCGTCTCAAACAAATGGTCATGGGCAAAGAAACCCGTGATGATCATCCGCATCTGATGAACACCATGATCCGCTTCTATTCGGATTCCGTGAATGCCACCCAGAAACAGGCAATGGCTTTTGAACTGTCCGGCTATGATCTGAAGACCATTAAATTTGGCAAACTGTTCAAGGAACGCTTCATGTCCCTCGATGCCGAACTCTCTCTGGAAGATGCTCTGGATCTATGCTGGACAACAATGGCCGAGTGCTTCATCCCTGAAGAGACCCTGCTGAAGCAGAGCATGCTGGAAAAATACTGGCCTGATCAGGAGCAGCTGGGGATTAAAAACCCTGAAGCAGCTGAGGCGTAAATATCATGGCCAAGGTAGCTCTCAATAAAAGCTCTCTGAACAAAGAGAAGCGCAGTCTGAAGACGTTTAATCGCTACCTGCCTGCGCTGGAAATGAAGCGCCAGCAGTTAATGATAGAACGCAAAAAAGCGGAACAGGCCTTATCGGAATCCCGCGAACATCTCATCGATGTTGAGCGTCTGGTGAGATCGCAACTGCCCATGCTGGCCCGGGAAGATGTGCCTGTTGAAAGCCTGGTCAGGGTCACCGACGTTCAATTGATAGATGAAAACATCGTGGGTACAGCAGTCCCTCTGGTCGAGCACATAGAGATAGAGTTGACTCCATACAGCGATCTGGCCAAACCCCATTGGGTTGATTTTCTTGTGGAGTTACTGCAGCAAATGGTGCGATTACGTATCGAACTGCAGGTACGCCAGCTTCGTTACAGGCAACTGGACAAGGCGACGCGGACAACATCACAGCGGGTCAATCTGTTCTCAAAGGTTCTGATTCCCCAGACCCGGAAGAATATCCAGAAAATACAGATTTACATGTCTGATCAGGACAGGGCCAGTGTTATGAATGCGAAGCTCTCTAAAGGCAAGGTTCTGGCACATGAAGCCAAAGGAGGCGCTGCGTAGGTTGAAGTAATGTACTTCCTTGCCAATAAAGACTGCCTTAAAAAAGCACTTATTAGCAAAATGCAATTAACCTGCAGATGCAAACATTATGGCTATTAAACAACTGAAAAAGATCACCCTGTACGGACCAAGCCAGCATCAGGCTCAAATACTTCAGGGTATGCAATCACTGGGGTGCCTGCACCTTATCCCGTTAACGGATAAACCCGTGGAAGCCACGCTGCGAATGCAACCGGCAGAAGCCAGTGAAGCAAAAGCCTGGCTTGAAAGAAGCCCCGGACAAAGGCGTCAGATCAGGAAAAAGAACACGGCCGATATCGACGGCATTGTTCAGGAAATACTGATCAATAAGGTGGCGTTTCGTGAGCAGTCCGATCTGCGTGACAAGCTGGAAGAACGCATTCGTGAGGTTCGCCCCTGGGGAGAGTTCAACTTTCCGCCGCTGCCTCAACTGAATGGTCAGTGCCTTTGGTTCTACGTTTTACCCAACGGTGAAATGGAAGCGCTCAAAGGGATCGAACTGCCTTATGAACTGATTTATCAGGATCACAAAGACAGCTACGTCATCCTCATCAGTGATCAGGAACCGGCAGAAGATCTGTTGCCCGTTCCACGGTCACACGTGGGTAAGCATCCCCTGTCTCAGCTGGAAGAGATGCTGGAAACAGCAGAACACAGAATAGAAGATCTGCTGGCGGAACGGGAATCCCTCACCCGCTGGATTTATCTTCTTGGACAGGCTCTAGCAGCACGAACAGACAGTGTAGAACTGGAACAGGCCGTCAGGGGAACCATGGAAGACGACCAATTCTTTCTGGTTCAGGGCTGGATGCCAGTTTCAGAGCAGCCTGCAGTTGAGGCATTAGCCTCCGAACAGGGCGTCGCTGTCATTTTTGAAGAACCGGCAGAAGATGATTCTCCACCGACACTGATGGAGAGGTCGGACAGTACTGGCGGTGGTGCCGATGCCCTTGGATTCTTCCAGACTCCCAATTATCGAGCCTGGGATCCTGGAAATGTCGTTTTTTATTCCTTTTCACTGTTCTTCGCCATGATTATGAGCGATGCCATGTACAGCTTTGTATTTGGCCTGATCATTTTCCTGTGCAGAGGCAAACTGAAAAAGACTGAAGCGGGTTCCCGATTAATGAATCTGGCCTATTTCATGTCAGTGCTAGGCATTATCTGGGGTATTTTCATCGGCAGTTATTTTGGTGCCACACCTGAAAGTTCAGGGCTATTGGGCAAGATTGCCTTTATTGACCTGAACAACTATAACGCCATGATGAAGCTGTCAGTGATTATCGGTATCTCACATCTGGTGGTTGCCAACACCATGACCGCGGTGGTCAATCGGGGTTCCAGCTACGCTCTGGCACCTCTTGGCTGGGCAGCCATAATGCTGGGTGCCCTGGCATTATGGCTGGGCATGACAGACACCCTTCCAGAAGTCTTTGAAGCCACAATTGGCCCGGGACTCATGATCATGGGGGCCGTTCTGGTATTTATGTTCACCAGCACCCGTCCGGTTAAATCTGCCAAAGATTTATTCTTACGCATGCTGGATGGCCTGAAAGCCGTTTACAACATCACTTCAGCCTTTGGTGATGTCTTAAGTTATATGCGCCTGTTTGCCCTCGGATTATCCGGAGCATCTCTGGCTATGACCTTTAACTCACTGGCAATGGACGTTCTTCATTCAAGCCCTGTCACTGGTGTGCTGTTTGCCGGAATTATCCTGCTACTGGGCCACGCCCTTAACTTTGCTCTGTGCCTTATGAGCGGTGTGGTTCACGGCATGCGCCTTAATGTCATTGAATTCGTTAACTGGGGGCTTTCTGACGAAGGCTACCCTTTCAAAGCTTTTAGTAAACAAGAGGATTGACAATGGAACATCTGATTATCGCACTGGGTTGGATTGGTGTATTCGCTCCCGTATCGCTGGGTGCTGTAGGCTCAGCCATAGGCTGCTCCGTAGCCGGGCAATCTGCCTGTGGTGCGATGCTGGATGTCGAGAGTGGTTACGGTAAGTTTGTAGGCCTCTCGGCGATGCCATCTTCCCAGGTTATTTACGGTATTGTCATCATGTTTACCCTGAGCGGTATTGGTATAACTCTGGCCAGCGCTCCGGGCCTGTTCGGTATCGGACTACTGACGGGTATTTCTCTGATGTACTCTGCTATCTACCAGGGGCAGGCTGTGGCGGCAGCAATTAACGCTTCCAAGAACAAGCCTGAAGTATTCGGCCTGTCTATTGCGCCAGCGGCCATTGTAGAAGGCTTCGCAGTATTTGCTTTTGTATTCGCCCTCGTTCTGGGCCAGGGCATTGTCGCCTGAAAACTGCGCTGATATTGCCCGAATGAACAACGAGACGCTGCTCATCCGGGCCTGTCACGCCTCAGTAGATAAACGATTGTTTTACGATATTCTGACGGAAGAGTGTTTCATTTTTCAATTCCCTTCAGGGCATGAATACCCCACAGGGCATAGAGTCAAACGCCGGAAGCATAGTCATCTATGCAACCAAAGTTGTGACGAAATAAAGGTGAAAAAAAGTACGTCAAATATAGGAAAAACAATTGATACCTACTTATATACCGATACGTAGATTAGACAGGATTACGAAATGACTGTTGTAAACCCCGAAGGAAAAACTGTTTCCGTCGGTGTCCAGGAGCTGATTGAAACGCTGCGTAACCAGGGTGTTAACAGTGGCCGTGAAGCAGCGGACAAGATCGTCGCGGATGCTGAAAACAGGGCTGCCGAGCTTATTGACGACGCAGAAAACCGAGCGGCAACCATTGTCAGCAAAGCCCGTGAAGAAGCCGAATTCATCACCAGAGCTGGCACTGAAGCACTGCAACTGGCCGAGCGCAATGCCATTCTGGAACTGAAGGACTTTCTGCTGGGCAAGTTTTCAAAGCAGATTCAAGCGGTGGTCAGCACATCGATGAATCAGGAAGAATTGTTGAAACAAATGATTCTTGAAGTTGCCAGCGAAAATAAGCTGTCCGGTGAAAATAATCTTGAAGTTATTCTTCCCAGGAAAGTGATTGGTGTTGATGAACTGCGAGAAAAACCCGAACTGCTGAAAGCGGGCGGCCTCATGGAATTCGCCATGAAGCAGACCAGCAATATGTTGCAGGACGGAGTGACCTTCAGTGTCGGCTCATCGACCCAGACAGGCATTGGCTTTCGTTTGAAGGACAAAGACATCGAAGTTGAGCTGTCTGAAGACGCTGTTTCCGAAGTACTGCTAAAACATCTGCAGCCACGCTTCCGTGCACTACTGGAAGGCATCATCAAGTAAGGCCGTTATTGAATAACCCTTTTCGGTGCCTGCGTAAAAAGTTCATGATAAACCTGAACAGCGCAGGCACTGCTATCTGGATATTGAATAACGTAAGGAGAGTGAAATGGCAGAAAATGCCTACTATACCTTGCTGACATCCTTGCCGCATATTGACTCGCTGTTTGACAGCAAGATCACTCCTATCTCCCGGATCCAGTTAGATCGCCGGTTATCTATGATGTCTATAGCTGACCGAGACACACTGATCAAGGTAGAACAGCTGGTTCACTGGAGTCATCTGGGAGACGATGTTAAGGAAGAAGCCCTGATCAAACTGGCCGAACGCCTGATTCAGGAACTCCATAGTCCGGATCTGAAGGATCTGGTCAACTGGCGTCTGGATATGCGCACAGTCATGGCTGCTCTTCGTCGAAAGATGAATGGTGGTCAGGCGCCAGCCCATGCCCGATGGAGTTACGGCAGTCGTTATGCTTACATCCGCAGGAACTGGAGCAATCCGACCCTGGGATTGCAGCACACCTTCCCCTGGATACCATCAGCCGTGGATTGTCTGGACAAAAAAGACTATCTGACGCTGGAAAGAACACTGCTGGACGCTGTATGGCACAAACTCAACGAGCTGGGCAGTAAACATCGCTTTGATTTTGAGGCGGTTGTTGTTTATCTGCTGCGCTGGAACCTGGTTGCACGCTGGACAGCCTACAATGGTGATGATGCCATCACCCGTTTTGGCGACCTGACTGAACTGGCACTGGGCGATTTTGCCAGCCAGCTGCCAGGATCACCGGATTGAACTGAATTCTGATGTGAATCGGGCTTTCCCCGATTCACGACAACGGTTGCACAAATGACTGAACAAATAAACTCTGATCCCAAGTCACAGGCCACTGCCCGCGTAGTAGCTGTGATGGGTGATATTATCACCATCGAAAGCATTGCAGGACTAGAAGCAAATTCGAAACCACTGGTCAAAAACGAAGTGGTTTACGTTCTTCCAAGTCGCCGCGCCAATGAAGCCGTTGATGAACAGCTGATGGCCGAAGTGTTGCGTGTCCGTGGTAACACTGCGGACATCCAGGTATTCGAAGAAACCCGCGGCGTTGCCGTGGGCGACCTGATCATTCAAACCGGGCAGATGCTGTCCCTGGATCTCGGACCGGGCATTCTCAGCATGATCTACGACGGTCTGCAGAATCCACTGGAGCGTTTGGCCAATCTGCATGGCAAGTTTCTACAGCGTGGCGTGCAGATTGAATCCCTCGACCGTACCCAGACATGGGCGTTTACTGCAGTCGCCAAAATTGGTGACAAACTTCGGGCGGGTGAAACCTTCGGTACGGTTCCGGAAGGACGCTTTACTCACCGGATTATGATCCCGTTTGATACCGTGGGTGAAGTGGAAGTGGTATGGATACAGGAAGGCAGCTTTTCTGTAGATACCATAGTCGCCAAGGTTAGAAATGCTCGAGGCGAAGAAGTTTCGTTGAGCATGTATCAGAAATGGCCTGTTCGAAAATCTATTTCCGAAACCCTCGCCAACAAGGGGAAAACAGAACGTTTGTACCCTACTCAGCCACTGGTCACCACCACCCGTATCGTTGATACATTCTTCCCCATTGCCCGTGGTGGAACCGGCTGCATACCCGGCCCTTTTGGTTCTGGTAAAACCGTACTTCAGCACGGCTTTTCACGATACTGCGATGCCGATATTGTTATTGTAACGGCCTGCGGTGAGCGGGCTGGTGAAGTGGTAGAAACTATTGAAGAATTTCCGCACCTTCAGGATCCAAAGACTGGCGGCGCACTCATAGACAGAACCGTTATCATCTGTAACACCTCTTCCATGCCGGTAGCAGCCCGTGAAGCGTCTATCTACACAGGACTGACTCTGGGTGAATACTATCGCCAGATGGGCTATAACGTTCTGGCCCTTGCGGACTCAACATCCCGCTGGGCTCAAGCCATGCGTGAAACGTCTAACCGGTTGGAAGAGATTCCTGGAGAAGAAGGTTTCCCTGCCTACATGGACTCAGCCATCAAGGGTGTTTATGAACGCTGCGGTGTTATCCGTAACGAAGATGGCGATGAAGGTTCCCTGACCATGATCGGCTCCGTCTCCCCTGCCGGTGGTAACTTTGAAGAGCCTGTTACCCAGGCAACCCTGAGTACGGTTAAAGCCTTCCTTGGCCTATCCTATGAGCGGGCTTACAAACGCTTCTACCCAGCCATTGACCCACTGATCTCATGGTCCCGCTATCTGGACCAACTGGCTGACTGGTATAAGGAAAACCTGTCTCCGGAATGGGTTGACACCGTAAAGGAAATGCACGCCCTGCTGGTTCGTGGGGACAGCATCAATCAAATGATGCAGGTCACCGGTGAAGAAGGTATTACCCTGAATGATTTTGTCACTTTCCAGAAATCGTTCATGCTGGATATGGTTTATCTTCAGCAGGATGCCTTTGATGATGTGGACGCATCCTGTCCCCTGAGTCGTCAGAAGGAAAACTTTGAACTGGTGGTCAGCCTGATCCGACAGGAATTCAATTTTGCTGACAAGGAACAGGCGCGCGATTACTTCATGAAGACTACCGGCCTGTTTAAAAACATGCATTATTCTCATGACGGATCACCTGAATACAACAGCTATATGCAGAAGATTCAGGAACTGCGTAATCAATATTCCGCAGGTACTAAAGCGGCCTGATCAGCTCCCTGCTCATTGCCGGAAAACAGCCCCCGGTTCTCTGGGGCTGCTTTCCGCTTTTTGACTCCAACATAAAAATCTCCTGACACCTTCATTCAACTCTGCGCCTGCCTGGATATAGCTCCACAACCCCAGGGACGGCAATGATGTCGCAATAAATACACCCTCTGATTACTATTTATATCCATATTGCTGTACCCAGAAGCCTTATCGCAAAAAGTGCTCGGTTCTAATCTCCATTAGCTGATCTATTGGGCACCATGCCAGAAAATTCCAGCAAGGTTTACCCCATAAGCTGAGAATGCACTGGCCCTGCTCAAAAGGCCCGAACGGATGAGAGTCAATAAGCTCGTTGTGTGCTGTATCCATCTGTTCAAACCACCCGCCAGCTCTGGAAACCCTGCTAACATTTCAATTAGCGGGGTTATGCATAGCGAGGAAGGGAATGAATATATTGACGAGCTTTGTACGCAGAGGGTGGTCAGCGCTGAATGAAGTGAGAGGAAGGGATGGAAAAGGTTCTGATACTGATGTAAAAAAACTCAACCCCGGTAAAACCCTGCACTCTTCAACTGAAGATAAAAACTCGAAATTTATTGGACAATACGATGTTGATAAATTGCCCGAATATACCAGGGACGTCAGACCTGGGAAATTCTCCTTAGCACCTCAGGGAAAGAAACTTAACGATCTGGCAAACCTGAATTATCATGCTCTTGAGGCTTACATTGAATTCTATCAGCAATTCCCCACGTTTCATTAAACCCCTTGGTATCACTAGCGTACGAAGTCGTATATATTTTGTATGCTCGTGATAAATAGTCGAGTTTTTGGGAAAAATTACATATCTCAACACGTAAGCAGCTGTAGCTGCGCCCTGCGTGTGATGCTTCTTATACGCTGTTACCGATGTCGTATAAGCATGGGGAATAGCTGGAATTCTATCAGGATGATTACCTGAATAAACTTCATCCATGGTATGTCATCACTGATGAAGGAAGATCATCGAGACCATTAAAAGCTGAACTCGAGCAGCGAACTGTAACAGTGGCGATGTGGCTGGCAGGAACTAGATATCAGATCTTAGATGAGGAGCCACCCCTTAAAGAAATAATGGGGGATATGACTTCAATGGCACTGACTTAAGAGCTCACCCCCTGTATTTCTTGAGCCTCCGAGCCTGTGCTCTTGAGTGTTGAAGCTTTTTATACGGCTTTGGTCGTCTTTTGACTGCTCGTGGCTCTGACCTTCCCGGACGATTGCCTACAAGATGTTGAGCGATTATTTCCAACATACTGATAACCTTTTCTTCAAGCTGGTCTCCTATCGCTTGCAGCAACGTCTGGTGAAAAGAAACCAGTGTTTCTTGCGCCGCTTTAAAGCTGGCTTCTCTGGGCACTTTTCCGATACTTTGTGCGGCTTTTGCCATCAGTGCTCTAATCAGGTTGTAGACCAATAAATTGACAGAGATTTCTTTTCGTACCATTTCCGGACTTTTGCAGCGAAGCATATCCATCTTCATCGTGGTTTTGATCACACGAAAATCAATTTCTACGTTCCAGCGCTTCAGATACAAGGCAATAATCTCGCTTCGAGGATACTCTTCGGCATCCAGTAAGGTAGTGACAATAATACGACGTTTATTTTTAACCGCCCTAATGATTAGCTCTTCAGGCATCTGATTGTACAGCTCCTGACTCATCCACTCTGGACGAACTGATCTGTGAAGTTTGAACAGCCCATCGTTTTTAGTCAGTTTTTTGAAGCACTTTCTGAAATCAATAATACGGGAACCATTTTTCTCAAAGACCACGTCACCCTTGGTTTGAAGCAAAAAAGCCAACAGAAAGTAGTTCTCGAAATTAGCGTCCCCCAACAGAATGTCTCCATCCTGAAGACGAAACAAAAGCTTTCTGAGTAATGCTTGCTCCCCTGTTTCTTTGCCTTCATAAGGAGCTACCGCATAATCTAACAGAGCACCACTGCCCAAACTCATCAGAACGAGAATCCTCAGTATTGGAAAGCCCAGTTCTTTTTTTGGGTGTTGAGTTGAGGATAAATTTCCTCATTTTTTTCTGTGTCTGGCATCAGAAGTGTTGAACCGTCGGTTATCAGAACGCGTCTCTGGTGCCACAACCAGGATTCAGGGCTGACCCAGGGCGATCTCATTTGACAAACACCAATCCTGTTGCATATTCAAAAAGCTAGCTTTAAAAACTGAATTTTTGAGAAGTACAGGAAATTAGGCTTATTTTGGTACTTTTGTGTGCTGAATAATTAGCCAAACAGAGAAAGTTAGTGCCAAATGAGATCGCCCTGAGGGCTGACCTTGTCAAGGTTGTCACCTGAAGTACAAAACAGCGACTTAACAGACTCTTCAGTTAACCTCGGGCGAGCCTTACAGTACGCGCTGGTTTGTGTATTGGAAGGTTTATTTCCTGCGGCTACCTGATCCTTTGCTTCATCAATCAAAGCATGACGACAGGATTTGGTATCGCTGGCCACCTGCTTCATAAAAAGAGTGAGCGTCTTGATTGGAGGGAAAATTCGTACTCTCGAATTTGGATAGCTGTCTTGAAATTCGATAAGATTCTCTGAAGTGAGAACGGCTGAAAGGTCATCGTTATCGGTTTGTGCAAACTGGCGAAGGCAATCGTCAGCAACAGAAAGATACTCTGAACTACACTTGTTCATGGCTTGCTCGGGTGGTTGAGTTACACCGGCTTTTATAGTCGTTTTTCTTCTCGAGCAAGCCTTAGTGTTTCAGGGGATACTTCCTTAAGTCAGTGCCATTGGGATATGACTTTCCGTTCGAAAAGACAGCTAATACCAGATCTGTTGCATGAAGCCAGTAATATTGCCCTGTGAAGCATGTTGGATTGCGATAAATATAAAGTCGACCCTGAGCGGGCTACTCATCCCTGTAAAGCAGGACATACCAGCCGTGGGACAAGGGGAATATCATGCAGAGTGTACCCTGAATCTCATAGAGACCAAACCGAAGGCTTGCCTTTAAAGGAACACCGTTCTTTTCATGACGACAGATTTTCTTTTAATGTCAGCGCAGACCAAATCAAACGTGCACATTTGTTTTATGTGTAGGCAATTATTTTGAACCTCAGTGATTAGATAAAGTTCGGTTATAGGATTCAGATGCACTTATTAATCAAAAACAACGCCTGAACGCGAACTGCTTGGTCAGAGTCATGTACAGGCAAATTTTTCCGGCATGCTGCCAGATTTTTTTCAGCACTGAAACAGATCTTATGCCTCAATACAAATCTTCATGACCGTATTTTCGGTCACCCTGCAGCATGAAAATAATACTCTGCCACAATGTATCTGATGCAGAGCCTGACAGTGGTCGATGTTTTTGCAGTGGCTTTTAGACCCTGAATACAAATTGACCTGGGCTGGATCGTTCGCACCCTCGCTTATCTCATGGTTCAGAACTGGCACCATCAAGGCTCCATTTCTGGAACATTGAATGCACGGCAAACAGCCCTTTTCTCCAAGTGAGACTATGGCGATCCGATCCAGTCCGTCAGGCTCTGCTGTTCCTCCGTGAACCTTTGGAGCATAGACGATGCAACCCATTGTGAAAAACTGTGCAGGCATTGATGTCCATAAAATGATGGTCATGGTTGCCGTTCGCAAAGAAATGCCAGAAGGCGACATTCAAGTATTAACCCGTGAATTTGGTACTTTCCGCAAAGATCGGGAATTAATGTGCCAGTTCCTTCAACAGCATCAGATCGATCTGGTCGTAATGGAGAGTACGGGTGTTTACTGGAAAAGTATTTATGCGTCCATCATTGGTCGTGATCTGAAGCCCTGGGTGGTGAATGCCCGACACGTCAAGAATGTACCCGGTCGCAAGACCGATACACTGGACAGTCAGTGGCTCGCTCACCTTGCCCATTGTGGTCTGGTTCGTCCGAGTTTTGTGCCACATCCGGATCAGGAACAGCTGCGTTTGCTGACTCGCCGACGAGATACAATGGTCAAGCAAATAGCCAATGAGAAGAACCGTCTTCATAAAACGCTAGACGACAGCGGTATTCGACTCGGCGGCCTGATCAGTGACATCAACGGCAAGTCAGGTCAGCGCATGGTGAACGCCCTGATTGATGGTGAATCCCTTCAGGATATTATCAAGAAAGCGGATGGCCGTCTGAAGGCAGACAGAAAACAGCTGATGGACAGTATGGACGAGAAGTTATCCCCTTCTCATCTTATTGTGCTGAAAGTTATCCGGGATCACATTAATTTCCTGAATGAACAGCAGCAGAAGCTGGAAGTCCAGATTCTGAGTACGGTTCAGTCTTGGAAAGAAGCCTGGCAAATTCTGCAAACTCTCCCCGGAGTCGGTGAGATGAGTGCCGCAGCACTGATCGCAGAAATAGGTGATGATATGAGTCAGTTTGGCGGCATGAAGGAGATTGCTTCCTGGGCCGGACTCTGCCCGGGCAATAATGAAAGCGCAGGCAAGCGTAAAAGTGGTCGAACCCGAAAAGGGAATAAGATGATCAAAACGACACTGTGCGAAGTGGCGAATGCAGCGATCAAGACCAAGAGTCAGTTCAAGGGTAAATATCAGAGTCTGGTGATCCGCAGGGGTCACAAACGAAGTCTGATTGCCATTGCACATAAACTGATTCGTGTGATTTATACCTTACTCAAGAAACGACAGCCTTATATTGATCCTGACACTGATTACGAGGGTTTGATGGTTAGGAAGAATGCACCGCGCTGGTTACGCAGGCTGGACGAGTATGGCTATTTGGATCAGGTTCGATAATTAACCTGATCCACAATTAATACGATAGTTCCTTGTTCTGTGCAGGGCGGCTGCTTGCGTCCTGAATTCGGGGATTTTCACGGCAAACTCTCCCCGGAGTCGGTGAGATGAGTGCCGCAGCACTGATCGCAGAAATAGGTGATGATATGAGTCAGTTTGGCGGCATGAAGGAGATTGCTTCCTGGGCCGGACTCTGCCCGGGCAATAATGAAAGCGCAGGCAAGCGTAAAAGTGGTCGAACCCGAAAAGGGAATAAGATGATCAAAACGACACTGTGCGAAGTGGCGAATGCAGCGATCAAGACCAAGAGTCAGTTCAAGGGTAAATATCAGAGTCTGGTGATCCGCAGGGGTCACAAACGAAGTCTGATTGCCATTGCACATAAACTGATTCGTGTGATTTATACCTTACTCAAGAAACGACAGCCTTATATTGATCCTGACACTGATTACGAGGGTTTGATGGTTAGGAAGAATGCACCGCGCTGGTTACGCAGGCTGGACGAGTATGGCTATTTGGATCAGGTTCGATAATTAACCTGATCCACAATTAATACGATAGTTCCTTGTTCTGTGCAGGGCGGCTGCTTGCGTCCTGAATTCGGGGATTTTCACGGCAAACACACAATAGAAGACCAGCTACAATGTTGGTCGTCAGACTTTTGAAGGTATTGTACCCAACGTAATTGGAGAGGCAGGCAGACTGACACAGATAACACCGCTGTAGCTTAATTTACGAAGGGATAAACGCCATTGCCTGAATGAGGGGGTTCCCTGTATGGCTAAACTATCTAACCACCTGTTAACGCTGATCACACTGATCATTTTATCATTCTCCTTATCAATATCACTCAGCTCTGCTGACATGATGTACACAGCGGAGGAGCCTGAAGAAAATATCACGAATGAAATCACAGATGAGCAGGTTGACCCGGGACAGCTAAAATCAGTGCAGCCCGTTAGCAACAGCTCAGTAAAAATGCAACAAACGCAACATAGCGTGCTATGCTGTCTCTGAATTAATAACCAGAGACGTTTATTTTGTGGGTATCCACAACCAAACTTGCCAAGATTGAGGGCGTAACCTCCCAGACAATAAGGCGAAAGATCGAAAGCGGTCATTACGAGAAAATAATGCAAACGAGCGGTGGTCACTACCGCATATTCATCAACCAGCAGAGAAAGATATGCTATGCAAGGGTTAGCTCAAGGAAGCAAAAATCCAGCATCAATACGCAAAAGCGTATCTTGCTCGAAAGGCATCCTGACGCAGAATTTATCAGTGACATTGCCAGTGCTTTCAACTTTAAACGAAAAGGGCTGCAAACCATTCTGGAATCAGCAATGTGCGGAAATCCAACCCACATTGTGGTTGCCACAAAAGACCGACTTGCACGATCAGGATTCGAGCTTATCAAATGGCTCGTTGAATTATCGGGAGGACAAATCGAAGTTCTGGATGACTCGAATGGTTCCTGTGAAGCCTTTGATACCTCAGAGCTTATCGGTTTCATTACCTCATTCTGCAATAGCCACTACGGAAAGCGTTCCGCTGAAAGGCGTAAAAATAGTAGCATCAAAAAAGATAAGGTTTTATCCGGAAAATGAGTCGGCATACAGGGACGCACTTGCATTATATAGACGTTCATACAATCTAGCTGTAAACCGCTTCCGTAACGACAAATACAAGGATGAAAGCGGCAAGTTCATCAACATGCGCCCTTCCATAAAGGTACAGGTAGAGCAAGAACAGAAAGACAATGGTCGTGCTTATAATTCATTAATTTCTGACAATGGAACACTTGCAGCGGCAACCACCTTTAAAGCCGTTTGCAGCAAGAATAAAAAACTGAAAGGAGCCAAAGGAGGTTTTGCAGAGGTCGGATTTTAAAGCCGCAAAGGGAGCAAGCATTCTTTCTCAATTGACCGGCTACCAAAGGGGCTAAACCCCTGCGTCAATGCGCTGGGTAAAATTCATCTGACTGAAAATGTACCCGACGAAGCCATTGGCAAATCATGCGTTATCACCTGTGACAAGGGTCGTTGGTTTATTCAGGTGCAACAACACATCGAACTCAATACCGAAATCCAAGGTGGAGTAAATTGTGTTGGTATTGATCCCGGAGTGAGAACCTTCGCCACCTGTTTTAGCGATAAGGATGCTTTAATTGCTGGCGATAACCTTGCCAAAGAAAAGCTGTTCCCATTAATGAAGAAAGTGGACAAGCTGATTGGTCAAAAACAAAAAGTTCTCAATGTGCAAAAGGGCGTGAAGTTCGTTGATATGCCTCAGTGGGCGCGAGATTGCATTGTTCACTTTGACCGTAAAATCAATCGCCTGAAGTGTAAGAAGGATGACATCATTCTGGACTTGCATAACCGCTTGGCGTTCGAGCTTGTGTCTAGCTATGACGTGATCTTTTTACCCACCTTTGAAACCAGAGGGATGGTCACACGGAAAGACAAAAAGGTTCGTATTATTCGCCGAAACACTTGTCGCCAGATGCTAGACCTTAACCACTACGGGTTTAAGATGCGTCTTAAGTGGTATGCCAAAAAGTACGGTAAACACGTTGTCGATTGCAATGAGGCATACACCTCAAAAACCCGTACGTGGGATGGCACCATTAACGACCGGCTTGGCTCGTCAAAGGTTATAAAGGGTGATGGATTCACCGTTGATCGTGATATTAATGGCTCCCGTAACGTATTTATTAAAAGTTTAACAAGGCAGCTTGAGCCTTAATCATAACAACGAATGTTGCGTTCGTTGCGGTTTTAATCAAGAGACAGGAACAGATAGGTTCAGAACTGGATAATCAGGAAGAAGAGTTTGAGTATGATGAGCTGGAAGAAGATCTTGATATTAACGAAGAAGAGCTTGATATAGCAGATGAATAATACAGATAAAATGGCGTCCCCTAGGGGACTCGAACCCCTGTTACCGCCGTGAAAGGGCGGTGTCCTAGGCCACTAGACGAAGGGGACATATTAGCTTCGCGCAATGTGACAGGCGAGCGCATATTAATTGGCTCGCTTGCGACTGTCAAACCCCTTTTGGAGAATTCTACTGTTAACTGGCTAATAATTTAAGCAAGCACAGCCATTCTGCTTGTTTTCTATACCTTTCCCCAAGTATTCTGTATCCGGGAAGATATTCCCGATGGGGATACAAGCTGCTCCGAATATCAAAATATTGCCTTCAACACAGCCGGGGCAAAATGATACTTGGAAATTCCAACGGAACCGGATAGCAATAGTTATGAAGTTCAGGGATCGATTGTCGTATAAACAGGCACGCAATACCGTTGCTATAGCCTTCTTTCTTGGACTCACCTTAAGCCTTCTTCAAGTGCTGTTGGACTACCTCTCACAAGATCGCCGTATAGACGACACTATTCAAACCTATATTCACATCACAAAAACTCCCGCAGCCCGTATCGCCTACAATATTGATAATGAACTGGCCACAGAGCTGGTGAACGGTCTGATTGAATCTCCGATGATTCTTCATGCTGAAATTCTTGACCCCGATGGCATACCTTTGGCTGTTGTAACACGTTCACCTGAAAAAAATCCTGATTATGCCTATACGGATTCCTTGTTTGGTTCCACCCGTACCTATATTCAGGAACTCAGAGTACCTTACGACGAGGACGAAGAACTGGGGTGGCTAAAGATTATTGCAGATACCCGTCCTATGGGTCAGCAATTTATGGAACGAGCCCTTTACACTCTGGGCTCAGGTTTATTAAGAACATTCATTCTGTCACTGGCATTACTGACAATGTTCTACATCATGCTCACCAAACCATTACTAAAACTGACCAGAAACCTTTCAAGCGAATCGATTGACGATAAAGAACACTCTCTGCCCATTATCAAAGGCCATGAGCACGATGAGATTGGGTTATTAAATGACACCCTTAATCATTATAAAAACAAGATTGATGTCCATCTTCATCATCGAAGTGCGGCTGAAAGCGAATTAAGAACTCACTTGAAAGAACTGGAAAATATCATCGCTCAACGAACCAGCGAATTGAGAAGAAACAACAAAGCATTAGCTACGTCCAACAGAGCTTTAGAAAAAGCCCGTCGAAAAGCAATGAATGCAGCCAGAATCAGGGGAAATCAACTATCCAGCCTCAGCCATGAAATAAGAACGCCACTTAACGGTATTCTGGGTATGCTGAATCTCGCTCTTGACGAATCCCTTCCTGACCCACAACGTAAACGCCTAAGTATCGCCCGCAGCTCCGGAGTACAGCTGGTAAAACTGTTAAACGACATGCTGGATTTATCTAAAATCGAATCCGGAAAAATCAATCTTGAATCTATCCCCTTCAATCTTAAAGACGTTGTTGAAGAGGCTACAGTTCTGGTTGCCCAAACTGCCCATAGTAAAGGTATTTCTGTAATTTGCGATATTGATCCAAAACTCCCCGAATTGCTCATGGGAGATCCTATCCGTATTACCCAAATCATCTCAAATGTCTTGAACAATGCAGCAAAGTTTACTCATGAAGGAGAGATTGTCGTTTATTTAACGGCGCTCGGTCTGGATGAAAGCAACCTGGAAATTATTATAAAAATCAGTGACACCGGAATAGGAATACCCACCTCTGCACTGGACGAAATCTTCAAACCATTTGCCCAGGCAAGCAATGAAACCAGTCGTATATATGGTGGATCCGGCATGGGCCTGTCACTAACCCGACAGATCATTGAAGCCATGCAGGGGCAGATAAATGTAGATTCTCTTCCTGGTGAAGGCAGTACTTTTACGGTTCACCTTCCCTTGAGAAGGGTCGATCAAAAAACCTTGCCAGACATGTTCAAGCCCATGTCAAAATATAACATTCTGATTGCCTGCTCTCTGAGATTAAATCTGGCCTTATCCCGGGTGATGGAACACTGGCACGCCCATTTTAAAATCAGCTCACCACAACCACTCCTGATTGAAGCTCCTGAATTCGAAGATTTCGACCTGATCATTACCGACGACAAAGAACTGGCATTCAGAATCAACAAAACAAAGCCACTCCGAAAAATCATTCTGACCGCCTATCAACACCAACATGAATTACCTGAAAATATTGACTGGTTGCCACTCCCCATACGTCAGAGTCTGTTACTGAATAGCTGTTATCAATGCCTCGACATTCAAGCTGAGCCCCTTGAGCAAACCGAAACTGACATTGAGCAGCCATCAGAAACCGGTGATGTTGTACACGTCACTGATCATAAAATTCTGATAGTTGAAGACAACCCTATTAATCGAATGGTTGCCGCAGGCATGCTTGAGCAACTCGGATATCAGTCGGAACTGGCTCAAAATGGTCAAGAATGCCTCACAGCCTGCAACAACCAGAGTTACGACTTAATTTTGATGGATTGTAATATGCCTGTCATGGACGGATACAGCGCCACGAGACGGCTGAGATCAATGACAAATACTCGGGACATACCTATCATTGCCCTCACGGCCAATGCCCTGGCCGAGCACAAAAAGAGCTGTCTCGATGCAGGAATGAATGATTACCTTGCCAAGCCCTTTGATAAACGTGACTTAATGAATATCATTGAACGCTGGTTACCGGAAAATACCGTTTAACCAACACAGAACCCTGTTATTTCACCACCTGACCTCATTATTTTCTGGCTTATCGGTCTTTAATCTTCAGGGCTACAGAATTAATACAATAACGTAAGCCTGTGGGTTCGGGGCCATCTGGAAAAACATGCCCAAGATGAGCATGACAGTGTGAACAGATAACTTCTGTCCGGCTCATTCCAAGACCATTGTCTTCTATGGTAGTCACTGCATCACTATCAATCACCTCATAGAAGCTCGGCCAGCCACATCCAGCATCAAACTTTACACTGGCATCAAACAACGGCTTCTGACAGCAGACACAATGATAAATGCCATCTTTTTCATAAAAAGCATATTCTCCTGAAAAAGGTCGCTCGGTTCCTTTATCACGGCACACTGAGTACTGTTCCGCTGTGAGTTGCTCTCGCCATTCCTCTTCCGTTTTTTTCATTTTCATGGACAGCCTCCTGAATATTCACCTGATTTTAGATCGACACATCAGATATTCTGCATCTTTCCCTGAAATTTGGCTAATTAGAGTGCCGAATCGGATGCATGGATTGGTTAATCCCTTCATAATGCCGTTTTAATCGAATTTGTTTCGCCCCATTCACAGGGTTTACACCGGAATCGCATCCATGAAGGAAGTTGGAAAATCCCACAAGCTGAGCAATGTCTGCTACGACATTCGCGGCCCTGTTCTCAGGGAAGCTAAACGACTGGAAGAAGAAGGCCATCGTGTTCTCAAGTTGAACACAGGAAATCCGGCATCCTTTGGTTTTGAGGCCCCCGAAGAAATTATTCAGGATGTCATACGCAATCTTCCTCACTCACAAGGCTATTGTGATTCCAAAGGGCTGTTTTCTGCCCGCAAAGCCATTATGCAATATTGCCAGCAAAAGCATTTTCCGGACATTAACCTGGAAGACATCATTATTGGTAATGGCGTCAGTGAGCTGGTGGTAATGACCATGCAGGCATTGCTGAATAATGGCGATGAAATGCTGATTCCCGCCCCTGACTACCCTCTCTGGACCGCCGCCGTCAATCTGTCCGGTGGTCGCCCCGTACATTATCGGAAAGACGAACAGTCTGACTGGAATCCGGACATTAATGATATACGCAGTAAAATCACGGCTAAAACCCGCGGTATTGTAGTTATTAATCCGAACAACCCTACAGGTGCCGTTTATTCGGATGAAATACTGCAAGAGATTATTCAGCTTGCCAGAGAACATAATCTGATTATTTTTGCGGATGAAATCTACGACAAAATCCTCTACGACGAAGCTCAGCATACCGCTCTGGCATCACTCACCGACGACGTTCTCTGTATCAGCTTCAATGGATTGTCTAAATCGTATCGTGTGGCTGGCTTCCGGGCTGGCTGGCTGGTGGTAACAGGGCCAAAGCACAAGGCCAGTGGTTATCTGGAAGGTCTGGAGATGCTGGCCTCTATGCGACTATGCGCCAATGTGCCATCCCAGCATGCCATTCAGACGGCTTTAGGGGGATATCAGAGCATTAACGATCTGATTTTACCTGGTGGTCGATTACTGGAGCAAAGAGACAAAGCTATTGAGATGCTGGATCAGATCCCCGGAGTCAGTTGTGTGAAACCAAAGGGAGCACTGTATGTATTTCCAAAACTGGATCCCAAACGCTACCCTATCCATGATGATCAACAGCTTGTGCTTGACCTTCTGCTTCAGGAAAAAATCCTATTGGTACAGGGCACCGCATTTAACTGGCCGGACCCGGATCATTTAAGAATCATAACCCTGCCCAGAGTGGAAGATATTGAAACAGTGATGACCAGGCTGGAGCATTTCCTTGGCCGATATAAGCAGTAAGCGTGAAAACAAGTGTAAATACAGGTTTAAAAAATAAGTCCTGTAACGGCAGTATATAGAATGGACGCCCAGAAGCCAGCCAGGCTTCTGGTACTGAGCATCAGCTCAATCCATGGAGATGCATTGGAGAAGCAATGGCCGATATTCATATTGACGAATTTTATCATGACAGCGTAAAAGTGCTCTTGCAGCTCTATGATATTTTTCCAAGAATGAGCACACTGTATGTCGATGATATTATTAAATTCAGTGGCACAGACGAATATGGTATTCCTACCCGCAGACACAAAGCCTGCTTTGATACGTTTCTGTGGCTCGCCAGTGAGAACTATATTCGTTATCAGGATCATATTCGGCAAGACGCTCTGGATCAGGTGGTGCTTACCGAAAAAAGCTTTCTCAGATTAAACCTGCCTGCAGTCGAAGACTTCTCTGATAATTTCTCTGAGAACACTTCTGAAAACACTTCTGAGAACACTTCTGAAAACACTTCTGAAAACACTTCTGAAAACACTTCTGAAAACAATGCTTTACCACCCAGTGTTTCACGCAGAAACTCAACTCTGGCATGGCAGTTAAGACAGGCGTTAAACAGCGGTAGCAGTGAAGCAATCAGTATCGTCGGCATGCAATTCTTAACAGATAACAAGGCCAACTCCCGATAATCGATAGATTTTTTTTGCTGTAACCCTGAGATTAATTCACATATATCCAGTCCGGGTTTGGCATCTGCACTTCTGCCTTTATAATAAAGATTTACAACAGAACCCGTTAATATGACTCCAGATCATCAAAAGCCCCTTTGGGTTACAGACAATGAAAGCCTGTCCCATTACTGCCAGCAATGGCACTCACTGGATGCCATCGCACTGGATACGGAGTTTGTTCGTACTGACACCTTTTATCCACTGCCGGGGCTCATACAACTGGGTACAGGCACAGACATATTCCTGATAGACCCAATGACCATCGATCAATGGGAGCCTTTCAGGGAAATACTAGAAAGCAACACACTCGTAAAAGTATTGCACGCCTGCAGCGAAGACCTCGAAGTATTCAGCATACTGACCGGCGCTTCTCCAAAAGCATTATTTGATACGCAATTGGCGGCGGCATTTTCCGGACTGGGCTTTTCTCTCGGTTATCAAAGCCTGCTGAATAAGCTTATGAATATCGACCTACCCAAAGATGAAACCCGTTCCAATTGGAGACAAAGACCGTTGACGGACGCCCAGGTTCGTTACGCAGCCCTGGACGTAGTTCATCTTCTTGATGTGTATAAACTATTAACTCAGGAATTAACCGGGAAACCACAGCTGCAATGGCTGCTTGAAGATTGCAGTGCCATGACCACAAACACAAACGCTACTACACCCGATACGGCCTGGAAAGAGGTCAAGCGGGCATGGCAATTAAACCCTCAACAGCTGGCTGTTTTAAAAGCCCTCTGTGAGTACCGGGAACTGGAATCCCGAAAATTAGATGTCCCTCGCAACCGTGTCATCCCAAAGGGCAGCCTCTGGTCTCTGGCGCGCTATCAGCCTAAAAATGCCCGGGCACTGCAAGACATACCGGATTTAAGACATAGTGTTACCAATAAGCATGGCGATAATCTGTTATCCATCATTCGTAGTAGCAGTGCCACTGCACAAAAGAATCATCCAGAAGTCTTACCGGGCCCCTTACCGAAATCAGCAAGGGACTTTGGCAAACAGGTCAAGCTCATCATTAACAAGCAGGCAGAAAGTCTGGAGCTGCCAGTAGAATTACTGTTGTCAGGAAAGATGACCACACCCATACTGCGCATCTGGCTGGAAACGGGACAGTTTGAGCTTCCGGATTCATTGAAGGGCTGGCGTCGTACCATTATTGGCCAACCATTGATTGAACAACTGAATAAGCAGCTGGAAACACCCCAATAATGAAACCCCGTTTACAACAAATCCGTGATAATCACCCTGATATCAAGACAAATAGAGTGTGAAAATGAAGTTACTGGTATCCATATATAAAAGCCCTAAAAAGAATGAGATGTACCTGTATCTAAACAGGGCTGAGAAACTTGAAGCTGTACCTGAAGCCTTGAAAGCAGTATTCGGAAAACCTGTACACGTCATGGATATGATCATGACGAAAGAAAGAAAACTGGCTCGGGTTGATACTGAAAAAGTGATCTCATCATTACAGGAAACCGGCTATTTTTTACAGATGCCTCCTCCTGAAGACGAATACATAGAGCATCTGCCTGATGAGCTGCTGACAAAGAATGATCCGATATGACAGAACGTCCATTCTGGCAATCGAAATCACTGCATGAAATGTCAATCAGCGAATGGGAGAGCCTCTGTGACGGCTGTGGAAAATGCTGCCTCCACAAATTGGAAGATGAAGACACCGATGAAGTTTACTATACAGCCATTGCCTGTAAATTACTGGATACGCAAAGCTGCCGCTGCAAGGATTATCCAAACAGAAAAAAGCGTGTCCCTGGTTGTACAAAACTGAACATTGAGAACCTTGAACAGTTTCATTGGCTGCCATCATCCTGCGCTTACCGTTTACTGGCGGAGAAAAAAACGCTACCACAATGGCACCCTCTCATTTCAGGTTCACAGGAAAGCGTTCATCAGGCTGGTATTTCCGTAAGAGAATTTGCCCACTCCGAGCTGACTATTCCTGAGGACAAATGGGAAGATTACATTATCCCCCTCACAGCGTTATGACGGTTCTGCATTGGGCAAAACTACAACGCTTTTTTCCACCAGGGAGATGATCGCAAAAATCAGACCGATACTTTATTAATTATTAAATCTCTGAATTCCGATTCCCCCTGCTGTAACCATTTTTCAGGGGGATCAAATGACACCTTCTGCTGACACCTTCTGCCAACCAAAACCACATGCTCAACTAATACTTATCGCTGTGTGACACCGCATGCTATTCCAAGATAATGTCAGCAACGTAAAATATTTTTCTCAGGGTAGAATAGCTAAATACTGCAAATAGTATTAGCCTCCCCGCAGTCAGATAAACTATGATACCAGCTATTTATTGGCTACGACTGTCGTATCAGTATTAAAAAATACACAATAAACTCAGGTAAATACCCATGGTTTAGATTGCACAATAATACCAAGTAGTTAATATGTAAGACATTGAATCAATTACAATAATACTGAACACAAAAACCAGCCATATGGATCCCAGCGCTTCGCCAAATCATTTAGAACCAGAAAAAACCAGACATCATTATCTGGCTCCCAGGGTGCTTGCCTATCTGACGCTTGCGATCACTTCTGGTTTTGCGATCTACATTGAGTACATTTCCAAATTCCATATAACTACCTTGCTGTATCTGCTGTTTTTTCCTTTTGTTTCGAAGTATCTGCTCTCATTTGCCTTTGCCAGCAAGACACGAAAAATGACAACTGCTTTAGTTTTTGCCGATTCTGTAAACCTGGGTATTTTGATAATTTTGACCGGATTACCTGTTGAAACAGCTATTCTTGCTTTGATGATGCTGATTTCAACCAGCATTCTGGAATATGGATTACTGGCAATATTCATGATTTTGCCTACGTCTATAGCTACAATGGCTCTGACATTTTATGTTTACCCACTGAAAATATTACCAAGAGCACCAATAGAACTCGTCATAACCACTCTCTTATGTACGCTGATATACATGTGCTATCTGGCTAATATCATCCGCATCAGGCATAGCTCATTTACAAAATTGCACCTTGAAGCAAAAAAACAACAGCAGCGCTTTACCTTTCTGGTCAGCAGCTTGTCGAAATATGTGTCACCTCAAGTATGGGAGTCTATTTTTTCTGGTAGAAAGAGTGTCAAACTGGAAAATCAACGAAAAAAGATAACGGTCTTTTTTTCTGATATCAAAGGCTTTACAGAACTCGCTGAGGAACTGGAAGCAGAAGCTCTCACTGACCTCCTTAACAGCTATCTTGATGCCATGTCACGCATTGCCCTGAAACACGGAGGAACCATAGATAAGTTTATTGGCGACAGTATAATGATATTTTTTGGTGACCCAAAAAGTCGAGGCCCCAAGAAAGATGCATTAGCCGCAGTATCCATGGCCATTGAAATGCAGAAACAAATGCAGATTCTGAGACAACAATGGTCAACCAAAGGCATTGAAACACCCATGGCTATTCGTATTGGTATTAATACAGGTTACTGCACTGTGGGAAACTTTGGCGCCGAATCCAGAATGGATTACACCTTGATTGGCCGGGAAGTAAACCTTGCCAGCCGCCTCGAAAGCGCTGCCTTGCCCAATCAGATTCTTCTGTCCCACGAAACCTGGTCCCTGGTGAAAGATATAGTGCTCTGCAGGGCGATGGGCGAGATACAGGTTAAAGGTTTTATTCGACCGGTACCTACATACAAAGTACTCGACCTTCGTCGTAATATGGGATCGCAGAAAAGTTATTTTGAACATGATACCAAAGGGTTTTCAATTACCCTGGATACCACTGACATCGATGACTACGATCGAAAACGAATCATGTCTACCCTGAATGAAGCCCTGAAAAAACTGAAAGAAAAAGAGACGGTATAAAAAAGCGCCACATCCAGATTCCTCCATGACATGACGCTCCGATAAAACTACTGCCTGATTAATCGAATCGCTTGCGGCTGAATCTGGGTAGTACTCCGCCATGGATTGATATCTAATCCCCCACGTCTGAGGTACTGGGCATATACAGTCAATTCATCCAGCTCAAAATGTGATTGCAAGTCAGTAAAAACCCGCTCAACACACTGCTCATGGAATTCCTGATGATTCCTGAATGAACAGATATACCGCAGAAAAGACTCATGCTCCACGGCTTCACCGGAATAACTAACAACCAGGGTTCCCCAGTCCGGCTGCCCGGTCACCGGACAATTGGATTTAAGAAGATGAGTGTTGATCGTTTCAGACACTCGCCCCTCCGCTTTTCTGAGAAGAGAGGAATCATAGTTGTATGCAGCAACAGTCACATCAAGCTCATCCACATTCGTGCCTGGCGCTGATTCAAACCCCAATACTTCAGACTGCTCAACGCTCATTAATTCAACGCTAACCTGAGACTGTGCTATCTCACCCAGGTCTTTTTCCAACACATCTCTCACCACCGAATCTGACTCAAACTGTGTCTGGTTAAATGAATTCAAATACAACTTGAATGATTTGGATTCAATCAAGAAATCAGAGTCGCAGGACAACTCAAACCGAGCGACCCGAACCACTGGCTTACCAGACGTGTTTAACCAGGAGAGCTCGTATCCGTACCAGAGATCACGCCCGAAAAATGGCAAGTGATCAGGATCCATTCCCAGTTCTTCACGCTTTTCACTGCGTGAAATAGGGAAGAGTAGCTTCGGATTATACCGACTCTCATACTGACTGGATTTCCCCAGTGGTGAGTCATCTAATACATTGTTCATAATACTGTCTCACGAGAATGAACCGGATGAACAAATCAGCTTCTCAGCCCTTTGCCTGACTTCAGCAAGTATAAGCTGTATGAGCCCAGAACAAGGATTGCCAGAGCCATCACTGTAAATGCGGTATTAACATCTATACCACCAGCCTCACCCAGAATGCCATACCGGAAAGCATTCACCTGATACAGAATAGGATTCAGCATGGAAACTTTCTGCCAGAGCTCAGGCAACACTTCTATAGAGTAAAAAACACCCCCAAGATAGGTCATTGGCGTCAGTATGAACGTTGGGATTATGGATACGTCATCAAACTTTCGGGCAAAAATAGCATTAATAAATCCGCCCAGCGCAAACAGCATGGCGGTCATAATCACGGCCAGCATAGTAATCAGAATGTTATGTACATTAAGTTCTACAAAGAATAATCCCAGCGCCATGACAATCACTCCCGTGATAACACCACGGGCAACGCCGCCCATCACGTAGCCCAGAAGAATGATCCAGTTTGGTACCGGAGATACCAGCAACTCTTCAATACTTCGCTGAAACTTGTTACTGAAAAAGCTGGAGGCTACATTACTGAAACTGTTGGTAATGACCGACATCATTACCAGACCGGGAACAACATACGTCATATAATCGAAGCCACTCATCGGCCCGATTCTGTCACCGATGACGGCTCCAAAAATGACAAAATACAAAGCCATGGTGATAGCGGGAGGTAAGAGCGTCTGTGGCCAGATTCGCATAAACCGGCGAATTTCTTTAACAAAGATGGTATGGAATGCAACCCAGTTATACTGCCATTCTGACATTATTTACTCTCTCCCTGGGTTAGATTAACGAACAGCTCTTCCAGTCGGTTGGATTTATTTCTCATACTGGCTACTTCAATTTTATAGTCGCTGAGCTGTCTGAAAAGTTCATTGACGCCCTTCCCTTTATCCACTTCTACTTCCAGACTACTGCTGTCCATTTTTTTAACCCGATATCCGGCAAATGATGGAATATTTCCCACTGGCTCTCGAAGATCAAGAACAAAACTCTCCTGCTGCAACTGACTCAACAATGCTCTCATGCTGGTATTTTCAACAATTTCGCCCTGATCAATAATGGCTATATTCCGGCACAACTGCTCAGCTTCTTCCAGATAATGGGTTGTCAGAATAATGGTTGTGCCATTGTTGTTTATCTCCTGAATAAATTCCCAGAGGCTGCGTCGCAACTCAATATCAACACCCGCCGTAGGTTCATCGAGGATAAGTATTCTGGGCTCATGAATTAATGCACGGGCAATCATCAGCCGACGCTTCATACCACCAGAGAGCATTCGAGACTGAGTATCACGTTTATCCCACAACCCCAGCTTCTTCAGATAATGGTGAACCCTGGGGCGAGACCGTGCCAGACTGAGACCATAGTAGCCGGCCTGACAGGTCAAAACGTCTTCCACTTTTTCAAACTGGTTAAAATTAAACTCCTGTGGAACAACACCCAGAGCCCGCTTGGCTTTTACCAGCTCTTTATCAATATTGTGATTAAAGATGGTCACTTCGCCCGAGGTTTTACGGACCAGTGATGAAATAATGCCGATGATGGTTGATTTTCCAGCACCATTTGGACCTAACAATGCGAAGAAATCGCCTTCTGCAACCGAAAGATCTATACCTTTCAGGGCTTCAAAGCCGCCGTCATAGGTTTTTTTAAGATTGGATATTGTTAATGCCTGGGTCATCGTCCTCAACCATGATGAACTTTTTCCATCAAGATTTGATGAAATGAACCCGGCAGTTTATTACAAATTTCGATATAAAATAATCTTTTTATTCTTATAAACAATAAAATCAGGGGTAGATTAATCGCCGTTCAATAGTTGCTCAAGCGCTTCTTCTAAAGTTGGATACGAAAACTTAAATCCTGCCTTTTCAATGGCCACAGGCAGAGCTGCCTGACCTTCGGTGAGTAACATGGCCGATTCACCCAGCAAAAAGTTCAGAACAGAGGAAGGCATAGAAAAAAGGCTGGGTCTATGGAGTGTTCTGGACAGCACTGAAGCAAACTCTTTATTACTAACCGGGCTGGAGGCGGTGGCATTAAAAACCCCTTCAACTCCTGGAGTATTTACCATAAACAGTAATAAATTAATCATATCCTGTCTGTGAATCCAGGACATCATTTGACGGCCATTTCCTACTGGCCCACCCAGACCAAAACGGAAAAGAGGTAGCATTCTTTGCAATGCACCACCGTCCGGATGCAGCACTACACCTGTCCTGACAATACTGGTTCTCACTCCCAGTATTTTTGCCCGCAGGGCAACTCGCTCCCATTGCTCACACAGATTTGCAGCAAAACCTTTTCCTGGTTCTGCGCCCTCATCCAGAGACTCTGCACTGGACTGAGAGCCATAAAAGCCAACTGCGGAGCCACTTATAAACTGCCTTGGCCTGTTTTCCATTCGTTCCATCAGATCGATCAGTTCGGCAGTGATATCCACCCGGCTACTCAAAAGCTGCTGTTTACGGACAGCGCTCCATCGCTTATCAAGGATTCCTTCCCCGGCGAGGTTAATTACCGTGTCAAAAAATAATGCAGGATTAACGGCCGTAATAGCACTGACCGTTTTGATCCCTGCAGGAAATAATCCCTGAACAGATTTCGTATCCTGCCGGCTTACAACAGTGACTCCATGACCATCCTGAAGTAATCTCGTGACCAGTCCTCGTCCGATAAATCCGGTTCCACCTGTAATCAAGAATTGCATATTTCCTAATGCCCTGTTCTTATCAACTGCAGATATCCCTTAAAAGTACCACACCAGTTGCTTTCTCATAAAATTCGGACAGCAAACCCGTGCATGGCTTACAGTGTAGCAACAACTGAACTTTTTCAGCACTGGGGGCAGGTATCTACAGGTGTATAATTACTTTCTTCCTTCCGTCGGAAGCTTACACCTCTTTCTTCGTCTTAATTCTGACTGTATAACGGCCCATGCGTCAGCATTTTTTGTCCTGCAGGTATTGAAAAATACAAAAATGCGCTTGATATAATATCTTCACAAAGCAACAGCCTGCTTAATACCTCTTATCTACCATATGACCTACATACGATCTACCTAAGATGTATAGAACCTGCATTCAAGTAATAAATGCATAACCTGTGACTTTTCTTGCATCTATTCCAGTTAACTCTTTAAATGCTTCATAGGGCAATGGCACTGACTTAAGGAATCCAACCCAGAAATAACAAGGCTTGCCCAAGAAGAAAATCGACTATAAAAGTCGTATACATTTCCTCTCCCCGAGCAAGCCATGACCAAGTTTAGCCCAGAATACTTCAACCTTGCTGGCGATGTCCTTAAACAGTACGCACAGACAGGTGACGACAATCTTTCCAGCGTGCTTACTCAGGATAATCTTGAAAATTTCAAGTCTCAGTACATTGGCGGTAGAGTTAGAAACTATCCGCCATCGAAAACCCTCAGTCTGTTTATGCAGCAGGTTGCGGGCGAAAATAAATCCTGCCGTAACACCCTAATCTCTGACGCCAGAGATCAAATTGCTATGGGGAAGAAAGCGAATACGACCCGCAACAGCGCATATTGCAAGGCCAGATTGCGACTTACGGAACCCAGCATCAAAGCTCTTTTGACGGAGTCAGGAGACAATCTGGACAGCGCCAGCCCTGAGTCGTGGGCATGGCATAATCGCCGAGTCATTATGACGGACGGCTCTACGCTTTCGATGCCAGACACTACTGAAAACCAGAGTGCTTACCCTCAACATGGTGCTCAAAAAAAGGGGTTGGTAATCCGCTGCTGAGAATAGAAATTCTGTCGGTGTTGGGCAGTGGCGCAATACTTTCGTACGCAGTGGCTCCCTGCAAAGGCAAAAAGACGGGGGAGGTTGCTTTGTTCAGACAGCTTTTGAGCCATCTTAAAACGAACGACATCCTGCTGGGTGATGCTATTTTTGAGAATTACCTCCTGATAGCACTGTTGCAATTAGGTGGCGTAGACGTTGTATTTGAAAAAAATGGTGCCCGGCACGTTGATCTCCGAAAATGCGACCAGAAACTGGGAAAGAAAGACGGCTTAATACGTCTGTTAAAACCAGCCCGCCCAAGCTGGATGAGCCGTGAGTACTACCAGCGATGGGTGCCCAAAGAATTGACTGTCCGAGTGATTAAAAACAAAAAACGAATAATCGTGACTACCCTGCTGAACGCAGAGGAATACACACGATCCGAGATAGTCAGTCTTTATCTGGCACGTTGGCATGTAGAGCTGGATTTTCGATCCATCAAATCCCTTATGGCGATGGATATACTGCGCTGCAAGACTCCGCAAATGGTCAGGAAGGAAATCACGGTGCACCTGTTGGTTTATAATTTGATACGCTCATTAATGGCACGAGCGGCAGTAAAGCTCAAAAACCTGCCACGACAAATAAGCTTTAAAGCGGCTCAGGAAACCATTCAAGTCTTTCACGTGCTTCTGCTACAGGCGACAACCGAATTGCTATCAACACTGGTTGACAGTATGGTGCAAATTGCTTCGGAACATATCGTGGGCGATCGACCGGGGCGAAAAGAACCGAGAGCGATTAAAAGACGGCCAAAACCCCATAAAAGACTTCAACACCCAAGGGCGCAGGCGCGCAGACTCTTAGAATATCAAGGTAAGAAGGCTTAAGTCAGTGCCATTGCTTCATAGGGTGTCTTGTAGCCAAGGCATTTCCTCGGCCTGCTATTGAGCTTATCTACAGCGATGATAACTTCTTCATCACTGACCTTATCCAGCTCCATGGACTTAGGAAAACACTGCCTTAACAGGCCATTGGCGTTCTCATTCTGACCTCGTTCCCAAGAGTGATAAGGCGTGGCAAAATAACTGTTACAACCCAGAGCACGGGCAACACCTTCGTGCTCTACGAACTCTTTGCCATTGTCGTATGTGATCGTCTCCACAAACTTTTTAAGCGGTTTGAGCGCACCAATCATAGCCTGTTTAACCGCCTTTGCTTTCTTAGCAGGCAGAGGTATTGCGAGACGAAGCTTGGTTCTCCGTTCATCCATTGTGGCAATAGCTCCCTTATGGTTTTTACCAATCATGGTGTCAGCCTCCCAGTCGCCAACACGCTCTCTTTTGTTAGCAATTTCTGGGCGATCCTCAATACCAACACGGTTAGGAATACCCGTCCGGTTACAGGGCGATCTCATTTGACAAACACCAATCCTGTTGCATATTCAAAAAGCTAGCTTTAAAAACTGAATTTTTGAGAAGTACAGGAAATTAGGCTTATTTTGGTACTTTTGTGTGCTGAATAATTAGCCAAACAGAGAAAGTTAGTGCCAAATGAGATCGCCCTGGTCCGGTTATGGGCTGAGCCATAACGTTTTCGATAGGTTTTATTCTGGTGTCGAAGGTGAGTGTAGAGAGTCCCACCGGCAGTTTTATCCTCAAGAATGTATAGATAAATTGTTTCATGGTGAAGCTTGATTATGCCTTCTTTTTCCAATCGACCAACAACTTGTTCAGGACTCCAGTCCTCACGGATATCAGTTTCGATACGTCGTATAATATCATCCGTGAGCTTAACGGATTTCGGCTTGGTCTGATGACGTTCTTGCGCCATTCTGTCTGCCTGTTTATGTCGATATCCACGTTGTCCTGTATTGCGAGCCAACTCACGTGAAATCGTTGCCTGGCTTCGACCAAGTTTTCTGCTAATTGCATTCTGCGAAACACCATTCCGGATTTGAAATTCGATATAATGTCTCTCTTCAAAGCTAAGGTGTGCCATCCATGGTTCCCTTTGATGAAATTTCGTAACTATTCAGCACCCCCTGCAATAATTGAGTAATATGTGGTTTTAGTTATAAGCCTTCTCTTTTCTTGGCTTCAGGACACTCTCATTGTTGTACTGTTATCTAAGATTGGAGCTTTGAGCACCTTGCCAAGGGTCAGATGTCGTTTATTTGCTCTATTTCAACGATAAAAGGCTATTTTCTTGAATCTGCTTTTCTGGTCGGATTTTTTTATCCCTTGCGGGACAGGCTCTTCACAAAGTTCACCTTTTTTGTGGGGGTGCTGAATAGTTACGAAATTTCAGTTGCTTTACACAGAGTACCTCTGAGTCCTAATTCATTTCAAAGGCTCTTTGCTAATTTCATGGCGACCGGGGTTATGCGTTTATTATACGAATGCAGGGAATAAAAAAAACCGGATTCCCTCAAATCCGGTTTCTATTGGCTGGGAGTGGTGAAGGTTCCCGCTTCTATTATTTGATCCCTGTCTGTAGTGGGTATCTGTGACATGCGATCAGGATCAGGCTGGAATTTATTTTTTGAAACCTGTTCTCATTAACTGCTTTCACACCCCAATAATACGTAAACACCGATGTCAGATTATTGATTTATGTCAATCAATTTCGGAATACACTTATCACTTGAAATTTGCATAGTAATTAGAGAAATTCATATACGAACTTCGTCATCTATTTTTCAATATGTTCAGCGGTGTCCAACCTTGTAGAACCCGATTTTTCTTCACTGGAAGCAATAATGGTAAATACCCCCCAATCATTAGACATGGAAATGACAGCACGACCGTTCACATCAATAGACGTTCTGAAAACGACACTTCCTTTTTCATCAATCACCTTAATTTCGCCACCCGATACTACTTCTCCATTACTGGTGACTACAACACTGTTAAGTGTACCCGTCTTATGACTATAAACATCCAGCCCTGAAGCAATAGCCTGAATGGAAATACCAAAAGCAAGTACTGTAACCAGCCTGGCTACTATCTTATACATCAGTATCTTATACATCAGTACCTCCAGAATCTTATACATCAGTATCTCCAGAATTGAACGTTGACTTTTTCTTGAATACTCAAAGATCATTCAACTCGATGCTGCAGTTTTTACCGTTTGACAGGATATTCTGATGTGAATATCGAAACCAGACTACTGCTGCGCCTCCTGCATCAAGCCCAGCGAGATACGATCAACGACACAACAGCAGGCTGACAGGGTAAGATTGCATTCCCATTTTATAACCGTCAAGTGTCGTTAGTGCTAATTCGTCCTCTTTCTGTTGTTACTGTATTTCTGGATTCTTTGAGCGATTCACTGAAAAGCATTACGCCTTCTGCTCAACTCACAACGATCCAAAAAACAGTCCTGACCGCTCTAATTATGGGGATTGTTGTCACTGAAACACTCAACTGGGCGGCCTTTGAGCGAAGGAGTCTTGGGAAGTTCAAGTCGACCCGGCTATGCTGGATTTTCTATTCAGCAAAGATTGCATGGCATCGTATGCTGCAGGCCAGTGTTCGCAATATTCTGTCTCATTATGGTATTGCTGAAGGGACTCTGACGATTGATGATTCAGCCAAACAACGATCAAAAAGAACGACCCGGATCGAAGGCACTCATAAAATCAGAGATAAACCGACAGGTGGCTATATCAATGGTCAGGAGCTGATCTTTATGGTCTTGGTCTCGGACATTGCCACCTTTCCTGTAGGTTTCCGGTTTTACGTTCCCGATCCACAGCTGTCCGCTTGGCGAAAACACGACAAAGACCTCAAGAAAGAGGGTGTTGCAAAGAAACTGAGACCTAAACGTCCAGAACCCGACCACAACCGCTTTCCAACGCTTCAAGCGCTGGCATTACAGATGATCCGGGAATTCGTTGACCATTTTCCTGAAGTAGTGATTAAAGGTGTTCTGGCTGATGCGCTCTACGGTACAGGAAAATTCATGGATGAAGCGACAGCCGTAACAGATCAGGCGCAAGTCGTTAGCCAATTGCGCTCCAATCAGAAAGTGGCCAGCAGAAATTCAGAAGCCACCCTCAGGGATTATTTTGCACGACAAAAAGGCGTTGAAACGCAGTTAATTATTCGTGGAGGAAAAGAAAAGCGGGTGACCATGCTCGCAGCTCGCCTCTACATCAAGGCACACAACAAGCGTCGTTTCGTTGTTGCTCTGAAGTATGAAGATGAAGAAGAGTACCGTTATCTGGTCGCTTCTGATATGTCATGGCACCACGCTGATATAGCCAGGCTGTATTCGCTGAGGTGGTTGGTCGAGGTTTTTATTCAGGACTGGAAAGCGTATGGCGGCTGGAACCGACTGAGCAAACAGCAAGGCAAAGAAGGGTCTGAGCGTGGCTTGATCCTGAGCCTGCTGTGCGATCATTTGTTGTTACTGCATCCAGAGCAATCAGCCCGACTCAAAAACAAACAACCCGGGTTGCCCGCAGGTTGCCTGATCGAACGCCTCAAAGCTGAAGCATTGGTTGATACGGTCAAAGAAGTGGTCGCATCAGATGACCCTGAGGCTGCGTTGAAATCCTTAACGAAAGCCTTGGACGATGTGTTGCCAACAAGGGAATCCAGTAAGCATATGGCTGGTCGCGATCTGGGCAAACAGGAACCCACTGCTTCGTTGAAGTATCACGCTCAGAAAGCTGCGTGAGCAGAAGTGTATCAGTCAACAACTAAAAACTGCAGCATCGAGTTCAAGGTAGATCATGGCAGGATAATTTCCACGTTTTTATTCAGATAACATTACGTCGTCGTTAATTCATTCAATCTGAATGATAAACCAGTCAATCAGTAACTTTAGTCTATCCTTACACTGATTTGCCCTCTGATTCCTGCCTTACTCTTCTGCTCCGGAGTCTTCCTTCATGGTTAAAAGCACATTCGGCACACTCCAGAAAATTGGTAGAGCATTAATGCTCCCCGTCGCTGTATTACCTGTAGCAGGACTTCTTCTCGGTATAGGCAGTGCCGGTTTTTCATTCATTCCGGACTTGATCTCCAGCATCATGGCCCAGGCTGGTGGATCTGTTTTCAGTAATCTTCCTATCATCTTTGCCATAGGAACAGCCATCGGGTTGACTGAAAATGACGGCGTTTCATCGGTAGCGGCTGTGGTCGGATATGTTGTCATGCTGGGCACCATGGGGGTCATGGCTACCCTGCTAGGCGTAGAACCCTCATCACTCATGGGCATAGATACTATTGATACCGGAGTTTTCGGAGGAATCATTGCGGGTATTCTGGCTGCCTCCATGTTTAACCGATATTACAAAATCAAGCTACCCGAGTATCTGGGGTTCTTTGCCGGGAAACGCTTTGTACCTATCGCCACAGGGGTTATTGCAATTCTGGCCGGGGTTATTCTCAGCTTCATCTGGCCACCGATTCAATCTCTGATTGATGCTTTTTCCCAATGGTCTGTCACAGAAAATCCGGTTCTTGCCGGTTTTATCTACGGCATTATCGAACGGGGTCTTATCCCGTTTGGTCTTCACCATATATGGAATGTGCCTTTCCAGATGGAAATGGGCGAATTCATTGATACTGCAGGCAACATATTCACAGGCGATATTCCCAGATTTTTTGCCGGCGATCCAACCGCAGGATTCCTTGCCGGGGGCTATCTTTTCAAGATGTTTGGATTACCCGCAGCAGCCATAGCCATGTGGCATTGCGCCCTGCCTAAAAATAGAACCCGCACTGGCGGTATTATGGTATCAGCGGCTCTGACTTCTTTACTGACAGGTATCACTGAACCCATTGAATTTTCATTCCTGTTTGTCGCGCCTCTTCTATACGCTATTCACGCACTACTGGCCGGACTGGCCTTTGCAATTACAAACTGGCTGGGCATTAAAATGGCCATGTCTTTTTCCAACGGGCTGATCGATTACGTTCTTTATTTTAGTATTGCCACCAAGCCGGTCTGGTTAATCCTGCTGGGACTGCTATATGGCATTATTTATTATGCTATTTTCCGAATTGTCATTATCACGATGGATCTTAAAACGCCCGGTAGAGAGGCAGAAGAAGAAGCACGAAAAAAAGTTGTGGTTTCATCTGAACTTGCAATAAACCTGATCTCTGCTTTTGGTGGAAAAAAGAATATTAAAAATCTGGATGCTTGCATCACACGTTTAAGAATTACTGTAAATGATCCAGAAATGGTCAATCAGGACGAAATAAAAAAACTTGGTGCCACAGCGCTTGTGGTTATAGGTCAGAATATGCAGGCAATATTCGGCCCCCAGTCTGACAATATTCGTACTGAAATGCAGGAAACCATAAACACCATGTAATGTTTGTCTCTATCTGCGCATTATTGCTGCACTTAATGCACAAGTGGCTGAAACAGGAATAGCAGTGAAGAAATAGTAGTGAAAGTGGTACGACCGTTACTCAGATAATTCTAACACTTCACTCATCAGCATCTATGTTCTCTGCTGTATAACAAAAAGTTAACAGAGTGCAGCTATGACGAATAATATGAAAGATTGTTATGCCAATCCCGCTCCGCTGGGGCTCATGGGTTTTGGCATGACTACTGTTTTGTTGAACATTCATAATGCCGGTTTTTTCCCTATCAGCGCCATGATTCTCGCCATGGGACTGGCTTACGGTGGTATAGCCCAGGTTATTGCCGGAATCATGGAGTTCAGGAAAGGGAATACTTTTGCTATGACGGCCTTCACTTCTTACGGACTATTCTGGATCAGTTTTGTCCTGTTGTTGATTTTCCCGGAAGCCGGAATAGCCGACAAAACACCAACAGTCTATCTTGGCTGGTACCTGTTACTATGGGGTATATTCACCCTATTTATGTTTTTCGGCACCCTTAAAACAAATCGAGCATTGCAATTTGTATTTGCATCTTTGGCTTTACTTTTTTTTCTGCTCGCCGCAAAAAATATATCCGGCTCTGCTTACCTGGGCATTATTGCGGGCTGGGAAGGAATTATATGTGGCTGCAGTGCAATATACCTTGCCATGGCCGAAGTAATTAACGAACAGCTAGGGTCAGAAGTATTGCCAATAGGCGCTGTTTAATCTAAAAAGCCACCCTTGCAGAGCTTACTTTCGTTTTCTTTTTTGCAAGGGTTTACCGGTCATTCGAACCACATCATTGATCAACATATTATTCAGGGAATGAACCTGCCGGTGAAGCTCCATAACACCTGGTTTCATTTTGACTCTAACGGTCTTTCGCTTCTTGCCTTTTGCTGCCTTAGGCTGAACAGGAAGATCGATAACATACTCCTTAAGAGTCAGACCAATATTTCCAGGGTTCTCTCGAGCCTCTGCAGTCCGATAAAATGCAGCCCCAGGAGATTGCCGATTGTTTGGTTCCCTCGGCTTTTGCCTGCGCTCAGTTTCGAGTTTTCGAACCTCATCGGCCAATTGATAACGATAACTGTACTTTGCCGCCTGATCTGCAGATTGATTTTTCACCCGCTGTTGAACGGACTCTTTTAACGCCCGCAGTCTTTTTTCATAGCGTATTTTTTCATAGCGTATTTTTTCATTGCGTGTTTTTTCATCGTGGCTTTTTTTATAGCCCCGCGCCTCTTCTGTATGCTGCCGCTCGCTTTTCGAAGCATCTCGCCTCTCATCACTGTCATCATAATCCGGGTTCGTATCAGCATCCCCTCTATAGGCTGAATAAGTATTGTCATCCCCTTGAGAATGAGTGTCCGCCCCCAGAGCCATTTTCATCAATTCCTGCTGCAGAAGCTCAGCTTCTTCCATTAAGTCATAGAGCATCGACTCATATTCTGAGGAAATCTGATCGGCTCGAGATACCGGTCCCCAGCCAAGAGAGACAAAAATCACCATCAGAGACAAAAGCTTACGGATTACCTGCTTCATGACCACTCCCTGCTCAAAGATGCCTATTAAACACCGCCTGTATTCATCAACAGGCAAATATAGAAAATCATCTTAGAGACATAGAGTCTGCAGATCACTGACAGAACTGTCAGCTTTACTAACGTAATTCAGAAACCAGACCAGTACCTTTATTCATTAATGTGCATCTATTCATTAATGTGCATCTATTCATTAATGTGCATCTATTCATTAATGTGCATCTATTCATTAATGTGCATCTATTCATTAATGTGCATCTATTCATTAATGTGCATCTATTCATTAATGTGCATCTAACAAATGTGATTATTTCATCTTAACGGTTAACAGAGTATCCATTCCAGCAACCACCGAACCTGTAGCTTTACTCAGTGATTCGACATCATCCATATTTGAAATAACAACAGGAGTGATAACACTCTTCGCCTTTCCTCTCAACAGGGGTAGATCCACTTCAATCACAAGATCTCCGGCTTTAACCTGCTGCCCTTCACTGGCAATTCTGGTAAAACCCTCACCCTTCAATTCAACCGTATCTATACCAAAATGTACAAACAACTCTACGCCTGTAGACGTTTCCATACTAAAGGCGTGGTTAGTTTCAAAAATTTTACCGATTACTCCGTCGGTGGGAGCCAGAATCTGATTACCTGTCGGATCAATAGCAATACCATCCCCCACCACTTTATCTGCGAATACCGGGTCAGGAACATCCTCGATGGGCACGATCATACCGCTCAAAGGTGCACTCAGAATCGTACCTTCAGATTCACTGAGCCCCATGGTTTTCTTGAGAGAATCCAGAATACCCACAACTCATACCTGTAATAATCTTTGGAAAAGAATAATTCCTCAACAGCATAGCAGCCCGTGATTCGTACACATAAAAAAACCCCGTAAATTTACGGGGTTTTTTTATGTGTACGAAGGCAATTAAACAGTCACTATTTCAGCCACTTTCATTAAGTGACTATCAATAACATTATGCTTACTGATCGCTCTCTCCAGCGGAGTCTTCACTACCTGCTGATCACGGACACCAACCATAATACCACTTTCGCCCTTGCGAAGCGCTTCTACAGCAGCAACGCCCAACCGACTGGCCAGTACACGATCGAAGCAACTGGGCCTGCCCCCGCGCTGAATATGCCCGAGAACCGTTACTTTCGCTTCATACTCAGGAAAGTGCTCTTCTACTTTTCTGGATAGTTCGAATACGCCTCCACACTGATCACCTTCAGCAACAACGATAATGCTGGAGGTTTTTCCAGCACGGCCACTATGCTGTATCGATTCCATCAGCTTATCAAAACCCTTCTCCTGTTCCGGAATCAGGATTTCCTCAGCACCGGCTGCAATTCCCGTGTTCAGAGCAATAAAGCCCGCATCACGTCCCATAACCTCCACAAAGAAAAGTCGATTATGGGAAGTGGCAGTATCCCTGATTTTATCAATGGCCTCGACGACTGTATTCAATGCCGTGTCATAACCGATGGTAAAATCTGTACCATAGATATCATTATCAATGGTTCCGGGAATACCGATACAGGGCAAACCATGCTCCTCTTCCAGCAACATAGCCCCGGTAAATGAACCATCGCCACCAATAACAACCAGTGCATCCAATCCTGCTGATATAGTATTCTGATAGGCTTTTGCACGACCTTCCTTGGAGCGAAATTCCAAACATCGAGCTGATTTCAGAAAGGTTCCACCCTGATTCAGAATATTAGCCACAGAACGGGCATTAACTTCTTCGAGCTGATTTTCAATGAGTCCCTTATAGCCTTCACGAACCGCTACAGGCTGAATACCGTAATAGATGCTGGCACGAACCGTTGCACGTATTGCTGCATTCATTCCCGGAGCATCGCCACCTGAGGTCAGAACACCGATCTTCTTTAACTCTGTCATGTCCTGTTCTTCTCCACTATGATTGCGCTCTAAGGTAAGAAGGCTTCCCGGTAAAGAAAGCCCTCATGCATGCCAGTCAGTCTACAGAGATAATCTGCATGGTATTAGTCCCACCTTCAACTTCACCAGCCTCACCTTTGGTCATGATGATTTTATCTCCAGCTTCCAGAAAGCCTCGTTCTTTTAATACCGAAATTGCTCTGTCATTAACCTCTGGACCATATTTGCTGCCGCTATCAAATGCCACAGCCTCAACACCACGATACAATGCCACCAAACGCTCGGTTGTTTTGTAACGTGTGAGAGCAAAAATAGGCAATTTAGTATTGATTCGAGACATCCAAAGCGGTGTAGCACCACTTTTTGTCAAACAGATAATGGCTTTGATATCGTCCAGATGATTGGCAGCATAAAGAGCAGCCTGGGCAATGGCCTGATCATTATGACCAAAGGTAACCACCTCACGCTTGGCCATAAAATCCATGGACTGCTTTTCAGCACCCAGGCAGATTCGGCTCATGGCTTTAACCACTTCATGTGGACGCTTGCCTGTGGCTGTTTCTCCCGACAGCATTACAGCATCAGTGCCATCCAGAACGGCATTAGCTACATCAAAAACTTCCGCACGGGTTGGCTGCGTATTATGAATCATGGATTCCATCATCTGCGTTGCTGTAATAACAGGCTTATTCAGACGACGGGCTTCACTGATCATATGCTTCTGGGCACCAATCAGCTCCGGATCTCCAATTTCCACACCCAGATCACCACGAGCAACCATCACTGCGTCAGATGCAGAAATAACCTCTGCCAGAAGTTTGTGATCGTTTACTACTTCAGCCCGCTCAATTTTTGACAAAATCGCTGCAGAGCCGCCCGCTTCTTTCAGCAATGCCCTGGCTTCTTCCAGATCACTGGCCCGACGAACAAACGACACCGCCAGATAATCCACACCCAGCTCAGCGGCCAGCTTTATGTCTTCTTTATCCTTATCAGTCAGAGCTGCAGCAGAGAGACCTCCACCCTGAAGATTTATTCCCTTATTGTTGGACAGTTCACCACCATCAACAGCAACAGTGGTGATACGTGAGCCATCTATGGACTTGACCTTCATACTTATACGGCCATCGTCCAATAACAGCATATCTCCAACATTGCAGTCATTGGGCAAGTCCTTATAGGCCAGCCCTACCTGATTTTCATCACCAGCATCAATGGGCAGGCTGGCATCCAGAATAAATTCAGCACCTTCCGGCAAATTGATTTTGCCGTTCTGAAAGCGACCAATTCGTATTTTAGGGCCTTGTAGATCCCCAAGAATGGCAACACTCCGATTGAGCCGGGTGGCTATAGAGCGAATGCGCTCAGCCCGCACTTTATGATCTTCCGGCTCGCCGTGGGAAAAATTCAGTCTCACTACATTGACGCCAGCTTCAATCAAATTCTGCAGCTGCTCTTCTGACTCGGTGGCGGGTCCGAGCGTGGCAACAATTTTAGTACGTCTCAGCATGATATCCTCTCGCTTTTGAACCTGTAATATTAACAATGACATCAACAGAGACTGTCTTGATACGACAGGTTTAATCATTTGGCTGACAGATGTGTAACTGCGGGTAAAGAAGACAGTGATCGAAGCAAGTATAGCGTTGCTATAACTTTTAACCCCGGTATACCGATCACAGTTATTAACCAATACGGGTATAACACCATCTTCTCTTTGCCAGCTTAGCTATTCTGGCAATGGATTTTGCTTAAACATCCGGAAAGCACCGGCCTATTTTAATATAAATCAGTGACAACTTTATTTATTGAACAAACGCAGGCCCGCATTGCGAGCCTGTATTTAAATAGACACTGATTGACAACCTTAAGCGCTCATTAACGCCTTGGCAGTATCCAGCATTCGATTGGAGAAACCCCACTCGTTATCATACCAGGACATAACCTTTACCAGGTTACCCTGAACACGGGTCTGGGTTGCATCGAAGTTGGAAGAAAATGGACTGTGATTGAAGTCCATTGATACCAGTGACTCATAGTTCACTGACAGAACCTCACCCATGGCCGGTGTTGACTTGGAAGCCGCAACAATAATTTCGTTAACTTCCTCAACTGACGTTTCACGATTGGCCACAAAACTCAGATCAACCAGTGATACGTTAATAGTCGGAACACGAACAGCCATCCCGTCAAACTTACCTTTCAGCTCGGGAACCACCAGACCTACTGCAGCGGCTGCACCGGTAGCGGTAGGAATCATGTTCATGGCTGCAGCACGGGCACGATACAAGTCAGTGTGATAGACATCACTCAGACGCTGGTCGTTTGTATAGGCATGAATCGTGGTCATCAACCCTTTATCAATACCCAGCGCATCGTTCAACGGCTTGGCAATTGGCGCCAGGCAGTTAGTCGTGCAGGAAGCATTGGAGATTACGGTCATATCGGAAGTCAGGACGTCCTGATTAACACCATATACGATAGTGGCATCAACATCTTTACCGGGAGCAGATATTATTACTTTCTTGGCACCGGCATCCAGATGAGGTTTACAGGCATCCTTGGAACGGAAAACACCGGTACATTCTAAAACAACATCGACCTTCAATGCTGCCCAGGGCAGTTTGGATGGATCACGTTCAGAGAAAGTCTTGATCTCGTCCCCGTTTACATAAAGAGCGCCTTCACCCTCTTCAACCTGTGCATTAAAACGACCGTGAACAGTGTCGTATTTGGTCAGATGCGTATTAATCGTGGTATCACCCAGATCATTGATGGCAACAATCTGGTACTCATCGCGACGGCTTGCCTCATAGAGTGCACGTAATACATTGCGACCGATACGGCCATAGCCATTAATTGCGATTTTAATCATGACGTCTCCAATACCCTTAGTCGAAGCGGATAGCCCGCCGTTATCTAGTAGATAGGATTTCGAGCACGAATACAGTCTAGTGAAAATACCTAACCCCCTTACTGCACAAGGGTTTGCAAGAGTTTCACAAAGATAAACAGTGTTTTTACACAACCATTCATCATTCGGGCAGAAATCCGCTTTTCAGAGAAAATTACCCTGAACATACGGACAAGGGTTGACATAACATTGGTACGGGGTTACAAATACGCAAACAAACATTAACAATGAATTGCACATTTACTCACACCGATTTCAGATTACATCAACCTATTGTCGGAAGTGACTCGTTGCGCCAACAACCAAATGTAGAAAGTGCCGAAAAACGAATGACAGTCTTGCCCTGGCAAAACTGATTATCTTTCAATAATTTTTGACTGCAAAGCGTAAAAAACACTATTTCAATGTAGAAATAAATTCTGCGAGATATTCCACCGCTTTATCAGCACCTTCACCTATACCGATGATGCTAACAGTCGAGCCCTGAGTCAAGCCCAGAGTTTGCAGTTTGAATAAACTCTTGGCACTGGCCTGCTTATCCCCTACTGCCAGCTTGAGATCACAATCAAACTGTTTCGCCTCTTTGACCAGTTGAGCCGCGGGCCGGGTATGAAGTCCATTTTCAGCAGTAATGATAACGTCTTTCTTAAACATAAAGTCTGTTCCACAATAGGCAGCTGCTGTGAAGCTGCTGCTATCTGTCAGTATTTTACCAGTGATCTCTGTATTGCACTGGCAACTGTTTCTTCACTGGCAACTATTTTCTTCACTGCCAACTATTTCAGCCTGAAAATCTGGGATCACCTGAAGATACCTGACCGCTAAGGTGAGCGACACTCTTCCACTGATATCAGCAAGCCTACCAGTCGACGAGATAGCAGCGAGTAAACGGTTACCGGCAGACGATCACTCTCCACCACCATGCTCCCAACTATATTCTCAACTATCCGAGATAGATTTTCCCTCTATCACTCAGATTAGCTGTATTGTTTTCCGAATTTTCACTTTTTCACACACTTTATCTGACGTGGGAAAATTAAATATTTTGATAGCAAAACAAATGAAGCCAGAAAAATCGATACAAATAACAGCGTGTCGTTTCCAGCCCTGTTTTCAGAAACAATAAAACTGCATACCTCCTGGGTAACAACAGGCAGACCAGTATATGACCGATAGAAATCGGTCATATACTGGTCTTCATCTTTCAACGATCACTCTATAAGCTACTGACCGTTGAATCCGTTATTGACTAACTATTCTCCGTAGTAAGCTTTTTTTAATAACGCTTCCAGTTCTGAAACCAAAGGCATCCTTGGGTTTGCTGTCGTGCACTGATCCTCAAAAGCATGCTCTGCCAGCATCTTTACTTTACTCAAGAAATCTCTTTCGGAGATCCCGATCTCATGCAGTGACAGAGGCATCGATACCGTCTTCATCAAGTTTCTGACGGAATCAGCCAACGATTTAACACCCTCTTCCACCGTAGAGCATTTCAAGCCCAGACTTCTGGCCACTTCGGCGTATTTTTCGTGAGCAATATAGTGATCATATTTTGGGAAGGACGCTACTTTACTCGGGTTTGCCGTTCCATTGTATTCAATGACATGGGGTAAGAGTATTGCGTTCGCCAGCCCATGTGGTATCTGGAATTCATGCCCCAGTTTATGAGCCATAGAATGGTTAACACCTAAAAACGCATTGGCGAATGCCATACCTGCCATACAGGATGCATTGTGCATTTTCTCCCGGGATCGTTTATCTGCTTCTTCATAGGATCGAGGCAGATGCTCAAACACCAGTTGAATGGCTTTCATAGCCAGTGCATCAGTATAATCAGAGGCCATGATGGAGACGTAAGCTTCCAGAGCGTGGGTCAACACATCCAGACCTGTATCAGCAGCCACCTTTTTCGGAACAGTCAACACAAGATTCGGGTCGAGAATGGCCACATCAGGCGTCAGTTCATAGTCAGCCAGAGGGTATTTAATGCCTTTTTCCTTATCAGTGATAACCGCAAATGATGTGACCTCGGATCCTGTACCGGATGTGGTAGGAATAGCCACCATCCGGGCTTTCTTACCCAGCTTTGGAAACTTGTAGACCCGTTTGCGAATATCAAGAAACTTTTGAGCCATTCCAGCAAAATCAGCATCCGGCTGCTCATAAAACAGCCACATGCCTTTTGCTGCATCTATGGGCGAGCCGCCACCAAGGGCAATGATGACATCAGGATCAAAGCGGGTCATATCCTCAGCTCCTGCACGGATCGTCAACAGACTGGGATCAGGTTCAACCTGATTAAATACCCGGACCTGAACTGGCACCTGTCGTTTATTAAGGTGATACTGAATTTTATCAACATACCCCAAGGCCTGTATGGTTTCATCCGTCACAATAAATACCCGGGATATGTCTGGCATTTTTTCAAGATACTGCAACGAGTTTGCTTCAAAGTAGATTTTCTGTGGCAGTTTGAACCACTGCATATTAACGCGACGCTTTGCTACCCGCTTGAGGTTGATCAGATTAACCGCTGAAACATTCGACGTTGTGCTGTTACCACCATAGGTACCACAACCCAGTGTCAGTGAAGGCATATTGGTATTATAAATATCACCAATGGCACCATGGGTACTCGGTGAATTGATGATAATACGACCGGCTTTCATGGCCAGTGAAAACTGCTCAATGACCTCATCATCCTGGGCATGCAGAACGGCAGAATGGCCAAGCCCGCCGAAATTCAACATCTGATCTGCCAGATTGATGGCATGATCAGTATCTCTTGCTTTTAGAATCCCCAGCACTGGAGACAGTTTTTCCCGGGAAAGTGGAAAATCAGGGCCTACTCCTTCAATCTCACAGGCCAGAACCCGGGTATTTTCAGGAATTTCAATGCCAGCCATAGCCGCGATATCGAACGGCTTCATGCCCACAATCTTACTATTCACATGACCGTCGATAATGACGACTTCAGCCAGCTGTCCGGTTTCGACTGGACTTGTGAAATATACATTGAGAGAATTCATTTCCCGCACAAAATCTTTGTATACAGCCTCATGAACAATGGCAGCCTGCTCAGAGGCGCAAATCATGCCATTATCAAAACTTTTAGAAAGAACGAGATCATTGACTGCCTGCTTGATATCCGCAGAATGATCAATAATACAGGGAACATTTCCCGGCCCTACCCCCAGCGCAGGTTTACCGGAAGAATAAGCTGCGCGTACCATGCCCGAGCCACCTGTAGCCAGAATCACTGAAACTTCCGGGTGAATCATCAACTGCTGTGTCGCTTGAATAGAAGGATGCTCTACCCACAGAATACAATCTTCCGGTGCACCGGCATCAATGGCTGCATCACGAACAATTCTGGCCGCTTCACTGGAACATTGCTGTGCGGATGGATGAAAGGCAAACACAATAGGGTTACGTGTTTTTGTTGAAATAATAGATTTAAACATGGTTGTCGAGGTTGGATTGGTTACCGGAGTGATGCCACAAACAATTCCCACCGGCTCTGCCACGAGCATAAAATCTTCTTCTTCGTTATCTTCGATTACTCCTACAGTCTTATCGTACTTGATGGAATGATAAATCGATTCCGTGGCAAAAATATTTTTAGTCACCTTATCTTCAAGAATTCCCCGCCCAGTCTCTTCTACAGCCATTCTGGCCAGCTTCATATGAGCGGCCTGTCCGGCAAGAGCCATCGCCCTGGTCACTCTATCAACGGTTTCCTGATCCAGCTCAAGAAACTTTTCCCGGGCTACCGTAGCCCTATGGACAAGGGCATTTATCTGACTATCAACACCCTGAGCTTCAGACTCCTTTTTTGTGCTTGCGTTTCTTTTAACGGTTTTGGCAGACTGCTTGTCATTTGCCATCACTGATTACCTCGATAGATCGTTAAATAAAACCTTTAACACGTCGTTCGCCGTATGCATGTGAAACAGCTTCGACACAGAATCTGTCGATATTTCTCAGATTCTGAAGGATTGAAATCTCAGCCCTGTTTAATAAGAAAAAATAATTGAAGCCACACTCTGAAAGGATCATATGAATTCCGTGGTCTGACTCTCTATCAGCCTATCAAGCAACTGATTCACCTCTTTAGCAGTGGCCAGATTCATCATCTCGTCAGCCAAGGCCCTGAGCTGAGCTTGACTGTACTTTCGAAGAGCCTTTTTCACCCTGGGAATCGATGTTGCACTCATACTGAACTCGTCGAGCTGAAGTCCTGCCAGAAGAAGAACTGCACGCTCATCTCCAGCCATTTCTCCGCACATCCCGGTCCATTTACCCACAGCATGCGAACAATCAATGACACGCTTTATCGCCCGGATAACACTGGGAGAAAAATGATCATAAAGATCAGCAATTTTTTCATTACCCCGGTCAACAGCCAGCACATACTGCGTCAAATCATTGGTTCCTATACTGAAAAAATCCATTTCTTCAATCAGCAGATCTGCAATCATCACTGCTGCCGGTGTTTCAACCATAATGCCAACTTCGACGCCATCATCAAAAGGTACGCCTTCTTCTGACAAACCATGCTTGGCATCAGCAATCATTTCTTTAAGGCGTCTGGCTTCTTCCACAGAAATAACCATGGGAAACATAATCTTTAACTTGCCATAATTACTGGCTCTGAGAATGGCCCTCAGCTGAATATTCAGGATCTCAGGCCTATCAAAGCACATACGAATAGCTCGCCATCCCAGAAAAGGGTTCAACTCTTTGGGCAGATCAAGATAAGGCAGATCTTTATCCCCGCCAATATCAAGTGTTCTTATAATGACAGATCGGCCATTCATGGCTTCACCTACTGCTCGATAGGCGAGAAACTGCTCCTCTTCGGAAGGCATCTGGGTTCTATCCATGAACAGGAACTCTGTACGATAGAGCCCTATTCCTTCGGCACCATGGCGATCAGCACCATCAACATCCCTTACCGAACCAATATTGGCGCAAATCTCAAAACGACATCCGTCTGATGTTTCGCAGGGGAGATCTTTTAACTTGGCAAGCTCTCTCTTTTCCTCATCCAGTTTTTTTTGCAAGCCCCGGTAATACTCAAGTGCTGCAGCATCAGGATTGACCAGCACCTTATTATTAATAGCATCCAGTATGATCTGATCACCGTTCTGAATACGTTCAGTGGCTATTTTGCTACCAACAATGGCGGGAAGTTCCAGAGAGCGTGCCATAATGGCAGAATGAGAGGTTCTCCCTCCCATATTAGTCACAAAACCCCATACTTTTTGAAGATCGATCTGTGAAGTGTCTGACGGGGTCAAATCCTCTGCCACGATAATTGAGCCCTCAGTGACATCATCCAGAGAAGCCACTTCAAGCCCCAGAAGATTTTTCAGCATACGCCTTCCGACGTCTTTAATATCGGACACCCGCTCTCTCAAATAAGGGTCTTCAAGCTCTTCAAGCAAGGCAATATTATTATTAATGGCAGAATCAAGCGCTATATCAGCAGGTTTCAGGTTGGTTATCGCTTCCAGCACCTCACCTTCCAGCTCTTCATCTGTGGCGACAAGAATATGACCTTCGAAGACTTCCGCTTCTTCTTCACCCAGCTTGATCGCAGTTCTATCCCTGATTCCTTCAAGCTGCTCTACCGTTTTATCTCTGGCCACTCTGAACCGGATTTTCTCTGCCGCCACTTCTGCGGGATCGAGCTCGCCATGACCAATCTGGATGTCTGCGTCTTTCAGAACAAAGCCAACACCAATGGCGACACCTGAAGATGCAATGATGCCTGAGAACATGACCTTACCTGTGTTTTAGTTGATCAGGTGAATTTGCGTGAATTAAAAGCTGAATACTATAGTTCGTTACCTGCCTGAGAGTAGCTGCAGCACTTGTCGTTTGTTTGAAAGACTCTTAATCACTTTAAGTAAGATATTCTTCTATGAAAGATAAAGGTTCGGAATAAAAACAAAATAAAGCAACATTAAACAATATATCAAAAACATCTTTTCGATAATTAACAAATGTAAACACCCCCATCCTAAATCTGAACAAAGCTCAAACAAAGATAGTGCATACACATCATTACTGCCTGCCAGATATCAGTTCATCTTCGGTCTGGCTTTGTGTTGAAAAATCTAATCCTAAAATACGCAGCCAGCGGCTTATCAAAATTACAACCACTCAATCAATCTCATTTATCCTTCAATCATTCAATTTCTTTCTGAATGCATTACAGCACATGGCTTAGGCAGAAATGGTGATTCATATCAATTCTTTTCTACCCTCTCTTTTTCAAACAAAAACAATCAATATATTCACCTGTATTATCAAAAAGTTTATAAACATTGTCATGAAATAATATTTGGTACTTTTTATTTGGTACTTTTTATTTTTTGCCTCAGAATATCTTCAATCCGAAATACATTACCTATTATTTCCAGCCATAGTTCAAAGGGCGGAATCATAAACTCTAAAGGCCTTCCTATTTCCAGAGCCTTATAGCAGTTCTATTTCCAATGGTTTGTTTTGAGATATCTGGCAGTGATTAAGAAACTAAAAAAAATCAACAAATCCGCAATCCACAGACGGATGAGCAGAGATGCCTATCTTCATTCCATTACTGAAGATTGTCGCAATCGAAAATCCATATTGCCTGACCGCCAGAATATTAACGATAAAGCTATCTATACTTGCCCTGCTAAATACTCAAATATTCCCCTGCTTTCATCACCTTCGAAATGGGTAAATCATCAACTCCATTTTATCCAGTGCACTGACGACAAAGTTACTGTAATCAGACAGCAAGCAGGCGATGAATATTTTTCCCTGACAGTCGTACCCTCCACGACTTATCCAATACACCGCCGATCGAGGATTTATCATGGCTTTGGTATCAATGACAGAAATGCTGAACAAGGCAAAAGACGGACAATACGCTGTCGGCCAGTTCAATCTGAACAACCTTGAATGGACCCAGGCAATTCTTGCTGCGGCCCAGGAAACCAACTCTCCGGTAATCTGCGGTGTTTCCGAAGGTGCTGCCCGCTATATGGGAGGTTTCAAACTGATCACCGCAATGGTTCGGGAATTGATGGATCATATGAATATCACTGTACCGGTTGCCATTCATCTTGATCACGGCTCCAGCATTGAAAAATGCAAGGAAGCCATTGACGCTGGATTTTCATCCGTGATGATTGATGGCTCCCACGGCCCTTTCGAGCAGAACATTGAAATGACTCGTGCCGTTGTTGAATACGCCCATGCACAGAGTGTTTCTGTTGAAGCTGAACTTGGTGTGGTTGGCGGTCAGGAAGATGACGTCATCGCCGATGGTTGCGTCTATGCCGATCCGAACGAGTGCAAGGAACTGGTGGAGCGTACTGGTGTTGACTGTCTGGCTCCAGCACTTGGTTCAGTCCACGGCCCGTATAAGGGCGAACCTAATATCGGATTTGAAGAAATGCTTCAGGTGAAAGAGCTCACCGGTATCCCTCTGGTACTCCACGGAGGCACAGGTATTCCCACAGCCGATGTACAAAACGCTATTAGTCGTGGCACGGCTAAAATCAACGTAAACACTGAAAACCAGATTGCCTGGACCAACATGGTTCGTCAGGTTCTGGCCAGTGATTCTGAAGTATACGACCCTCGTCATATTATTGGCCCCGGCAAAGAAGCTATCAAGGAAACCGTTATGGCGAAAATCCGCGAGTTTGGTTCTGCAGGCAAGGCCTGATTTCCATGCCCGGCAAGCTGCTTGTCGGGCATACCCTCTCTTTCAGCATTTATCCTCACCATAAATGAAACGTTTCTGGCTGGATGTTCTATTCTCTCTCGACTTAGCCGCTTTCTATCACTAGCACCTGACCGAGCCGGATACTGTTTTCAGGGCAATAGAAAAGCACGCTGGGAGATTAACCCTGCTCATTTCTACACGCCTGCCTGTCATTCTTTGCTTTTTCATCTTATCTGGTCATGTCTATGGACTCTACACCACCACCTCGGCTCAATACTCGTCCAAAGAAATGACAGCCACTACTTCTGATAATTACCTCTATACAGGGTTTGCCTATGGAGCAGATGTCGAAAGCCAAACAACAGGACGACAGAACCTGCCTACACTCACGCAACAAGTTACCCAGACAACCCTGCCCTCCACCCAAACAATCTGCTTTCGATTTATACCGACATTTACGGCACCAATACTGACGACGGTGAAATATCTGCTGAGCCCATTTTCCTGGTCACACAAATAGCCGTTGCCCATTATCTTCATTGGGAGGAAGATAATGATTCTTTCGCATACACGCACAACGATAAAATCGACCAGACTATTCGTCTGTGGGTACTGGTAAAACTCTGGATGCTGATTCTGAAAAACAAAAGTACCGATTTCAGCAACCCACCCTCCTCCAGACCTTCGCATCACAAGACAACCAGGATTATTCAAACATAAATCTGGATACCATCTATGCAGCCTTTCAGCAGGTGGTTCGGGTTCCTGAAGGCAGCCATCTAGGTGGGATACCCTAGGCGCAGTAGATCAAGAATGATATAGATTAAATTTGCACGACTGCCGTGAAGGCTTATTATATAAACGGCTACGGTTATCTTTTTGTGGCCGTCATCAAAAAAATGCCCGCAGAAAGTATTATTTTCTTACACCCAGTGGAATTATTCTCCCTTCGGGTGAAGTCACCATACAGCATGCACTAGAGCAACTGCTAACATCGACCGGAGCCGGCTCACCTTACAACAGAACGCCCTCAACATCTGTCTGGAACAAGCCATGAACATATAATCAAAATATTTCATTTCTTTGCACATAAAAACAATTGTGGCGATAATGGTCAGCAAATTCATCCACCCCTAACCAACAGCAGGAGCAGGCAATGTCCCTGATCAGCTTGCGAGAAATGCTCGACCATGCCGCAGAACACAATTACGGCATACCCGCATTTAACGTAAATAACCTTGAGCAGATGCGCGCTATCATGGAAGCGGCTGATGAAACCGACTCTCCTGTGATCGTTCAGGCCTCTGCCGGGGCACGGAAGTACGCGGGAGCCCCCTTTCTAAGGCACCTGATACTGGCCGCCACAGAAGAATTTCCACACATCCCTGTTGTTATGCATCAGGATCACGGCACGCAGCCCAGCCATCTGTCAGCGCTCTATTCAGTTAGGATTCAGCTCAGTAATGATGGATGGGTCACTGAAAGACGACGGTAAAACCCCCTCTTCCTATGAGTACAATGTTGACGTTACTCGACGTACAGTAGAAATGGCTCATGCCTGTGGCGTTTCAGTTGAAGGCGAACTTGGCTGCCTGGGTTCTCTGGAGACAGGTCAGGCCGGTGAAGAGGACGGTGTTGGCGCTGAAGGCATCTTGTCTCATGACCAGCTACTGACTGATCCGGTAGAAGCGGCTGATTTTGTTAAATTAACGGGTGTAGATGCTCTTGCCATTGCCTGCGGAACCAGCCATGGAGCCTATAAATTCACCCGTCCACCTACAGGCGACATTCTGGCCATAGACCGGATTAAGGAGATTCATGCAAGAATCCCCAACACCCATCTGGTGATGCATGGATCATCCAGCGTTCCACAGGAATGGTTGAAAGTGATCAACGAATTTGGTGGCATGATCCCTGAGACATACGGTGTGCCTGTAGAACAAATTCAGGAAGGTATTCGTCACGGTGTACGCAAGGTGAATATTGACACTGATCTGCGCCTTGCTTCAACGGGTGCGATTCGTCAGTTTCTGGCAGAAAACCCATCAGAATTCGATCCACGTAAGTACCTTAAAGTATCCACTCAGGCCATGAAAGAAATCTGTCTGAACCGCTACGATGCATTTGGCTGTGCAGGACAGGGCTCAAAAATCCCCTCATCCAGCCTGGAAGTGATGTTCAAACGCTACGAAAGCGGTGAACTGAATCCCAGAATCTCCTGATAGCAGACAGTGAAAGAGAAAGTCAGGAGGTCGTCATGACTTTCTCTTCATTCCGCCATCAATACTGTTAACTGGCATTATCAAAATCTCCAACTATTCTTTTTCTAGCTTTTACAGTTCCTTTTTATATCCAAACAATATTTTGGACTTTTGAATATTTTGGACTTTTGAATATTTTGGACTTTTGAATGAAGCTTAGAAAAATTACCTTCTCTGGATTTTGCATACTTTTTTTTTGCATCCAAAGCTACGCTCACACTTCCGAAGCCGTTCGCACGAATAAAGCCGAACCAAAAGAAATCATTATTCGAGACCACTCTGGTGTTATAGCGATAATGACGCTAAACACTCATTGCAAGCATCACAGCAGCGACGAATGCTGGCAGGAATTCAGTTTTACACCTCCAGATTCCTCCCAGAGAAATGAACACTCTGAACAAGGCACCCCTTCATTTTTCCAGCAGTTATCCACTCACAACCACGAGCTGAGTTTTAACACTGAGAGCACCTCAGAAAGTACCTCATTACGCCTCTCACTACCCTGGAAAAAACCTAAACAAGATTATTATATATCTGCAGACCTTTCCCCAACGCCCAAAATAATCGACAAGCCATTACTGTCCCCTCTTGCGCTCAGCCTCTCTCCGGAAATGCTGGCAGCCTTCAACTATGAACTCTCAGGAGCACAAGCTTTCCAACCACCACACCCCCAGAAAGAGTTGAACTGCGGAAAAATCAGAGTTCTTGAAAACACCTTAGAAAGAACACTCACATTCGGTTATGACAGTAATTACTCCCTGCAAATATCGATGGGCACAGATGGTGTACCACAGGAAATCCTTTTAAACCCCGATCAGGGTAACTATTTCAGAAGCTTCATCAATTCAATATGGAGTGGGTTATATGAAAGCAGTATGCACGTTATTTACTCAATTTCTTCCCCACGAACCATTATTAATTCATACGAGTTCTTACACCACGCCTTCAAAATGCCCGGATACGTGCTTTCACTAAAACAATCTTACTCACCCGCCGTACTCGGCAGTTTTTTACACAATGCCCTTGAAGGAAGCGAGCATCTTCTTCATATAATCGGCGTTGAAGGAATTGAAGACATCGCCGGACGAATGGTTTCTTCTGTCAGTAACAGCTCAAAGAACATAGCAGACACTTTACTTCCGATGGCATTGGATCGGGAGCAAATAGATAATATTTATCAATGGTTAAGCCTTCAGCCAATTCCTGCTTATATTATGGGCATTCTGGATATTTACTGCCTGTCATTCTCAGGATATGAACTGCTCACCGAAACTGATCAGGGGAGAACTCTGATTCTGCGTAACGGGATATCTTTTGCTGTCGGTTTGGCTAATGCTTTCAACGTGGCCAGCTACATCTATCTCGAAAAGCTCTAGCTTGTCTTTTACTGCCGTTCAAGCATTTTGAACAAGCTAGACCTCGATTGAAGCACACTCCAGGTAGCAAGGTGAAACAACATACTGACCTGCTCTGGGTTCAGGTATAGCTCTGCTGTTGAATCAAAAAATGGAAACCGGGTTCTTCTTTTTCTGCAGAATGCACTGCTACACACAAAGCCCGGATCATACCGTAGCATTTCCTGCAGCTCATTTGATAACGAACTCAGCCACCTGTCTGATAGCTCGTTATAAACCCAGAGCACATCTACCCGTGTTTCGTCCTCGATATCAAAGCCGTAAAAGGAGTTGCTACGCAGTGGTAGCGATGACTGAAGATAAACAGCAGGTCCACCTGACTGCCAGGACCGCCATAACCCTTCTGCCAGTTCGTCGTACCTGTCTTGAGGAAAAGACCAGTTTCTTGAACATTTGGGCTCACAGCTCATCCAGGTCGATTGATTATATTCCTGGAAGGTGATGTATCTTCCAAGCTTCGCATCTTCATCAGGAATCATGCCAAAATATGATGGCACTTCTTTTTCCATTCCCACGACAGGCCCGCTTCTAACCAGCGGTATATCGGTATTAATAAATACCACTATCTTCCTTTCTTTTCGAGCCAGCAAGGGCATAATTCCAAGGTAATCCAGGGAGCCACTGTCAATTAAATCAAAAGTTTTCTCTTCAATTCCGACCGCCCATTCATTCCAGCTTTGATGAACAATTCTTGGATTGAACCAGGATGTTGGAGACCAGCGATTTGAAGAAAAGGGCAAAAAATAAGCGTAATTTGCACTGGTTACCGAAAACAATTCTCCCAGTGTAAAAGCCTTAGCATTATTCACTGTATTGATATCCCTGTGAAAAGGAATCTCTCCCTGCTGAAGGTCTGAAGCAGGAACTCTTGCGCCGGCATCAGGCTGATCAGTCTTTCTGGCTCCCATCTCTTCAGGGGTTATTTCAAATGGCGTTACAGATCCTGACTCCGAACGCAGCATTGCATTGACGATAATTTGGGGTTTATCCGAGCCAGCCTTACAATATTGATCTGATAACAGTGAGCTGGCATTCATACCATAGGGTTCGAGCAGCGCTTTCGACAAATAAGCATTCCAGGCATTGCGGGGGGCTGAATACAGACTGGACAGAATATACCAAACAGCCCCACTCAAGCTGAGTCGCTGAGGCACCTTACCCTGAGAGAAAGAGTGCAACCAGGCAATATTACATGCACTCACATCCTGCTCACTGCCTTTATATAAGTCACCCGGAAACTCAACGACATCTCCCAGATAATGTCTACGCATCTCATCATCCTGTAGAAAAAAATAACCGACACCTCCCCAGGCACTCCCAGAAACTGCGGAGATGTAATTAATTCGGCCATGGAGCTGTAAATACTTCAATGCTGCAAGCTGACCTCTGGATAAAGACAATGAGCGGCTTCCTCCTCCTGAAAAACAAACAGAGAAACCCGTAACAGGCGCATCAGGCTCAAGTTGCTGGTTTAACGATGAATTCAACTCACTCCTGCCCATATCAGAGAAGGCTGGATTCTCGTAGGGACACTGAAATTTATTAACGGAAAAATCTGACTGATCGGCTCTGGCAAAAAGTGGCAGAGCCGGTATCAACAAAGCCTGATTCCTTCTCATTATCACAACCTACTTTTTTTATTCAATGCCTGAAATTTTTGAACTTTCGATTTCTAGAGTTTTTGAATATAGCCAAGAATTGGTTGTCGGATGCAGATTATCGGAAAAGGGCTTGCTATCAGAGATATAGCCAAATGCAGGATGCTGGATTTTTTCCAAAAAAAACCAGTCATATTGACTGGTTTTTAGAGAATAGCGAGATAAAAATTTGCCCTTTTTTTGAAGAGCCAACTCAACCTTTACAAGGTTATATTTCACGCAATATACAGGCTATTGTATATTTAATATTTGGAGCGGGAAACGAGACTCGCCCTTCTTTTTAAAGAGACAACCCCAACCTTGAAAAGGCTGTGCTCACGTAATATACAGAGCTATTGTATATTTAATACTTGGAGCGGGAAACGAGACTCGCCTTTCTTTTTAAAGAGACGACCTCAACCTTGGCAAGTCTGTGTTTCACGTAACATACACGCTAGTGTATATCTAATATCTGGAGCGGGAAACGAGACTCGAACTCGCGACCCCAACCTTGGCAAGGTTGTGCTCTACCAACTGAGCTATTCCCGCAAACTATGAGTCTAAAGACACCACAATCTATAAATATAAAAAATGGCGTCCCCTAGGGGACTCGAACCCCTGTTACCGCCGTGAAAGGGCGGTGTCCTAGGCCACTAGACGAAGGGGACGCAAACATCAAAAGATGTTTGGTGGAGCTAAGCGGGATCGAACCGCTGACCTCAACACTGCCAGTGTTGCGCTCTCCCAGCTGAGCTATAGCCCCATTTCAACGCTGAACAGACTTATCTACATTTTCAATGAAATCCAAATGATTTCACATCAAATTCGATACTGTCCGGCAATGAACGAGGCTGAATTCTATGGATTTACTGCCACAGTGTCAATATCGATTTTATAAGGAACATTTATTATCGGACGATGCTCAGCCAAGCCGGCACTCACAACAAACGTATCAAACTTTTCTTTCAATAATTGCAGCAACGAGTTGCCAGTGGAGTCACTGAAAACAAACTGTGCTCTCCTGGTACCTGCCAGATCTACCTGCGTTCTAAAATCAGGTTTCTGATCCAGTGCTAACTGATATATCCTGTTAGCCACCTGCCCGGGGGAAAGCCCATTTGATATTCTTTTATCAAGCATGTCCATAAATGCTGACATATATTGTCGGGTGGAATCTCCAGGAATCTTATGACGGCCTTGTTTGGCATTCTGCATTATATTTGTACTGGTTGCTCCGGGCTCAAAAACCAGAATTTTTATACCATATTTTTTAAGGTAGCTGGCTTGACCAAGAGAAAGAGTCTCTATAGCAGACCGGGTTGCGGCATAGCTTTCCTGTAATCCCCGAGGTTCAAAAGCCTGTGTGCTTGAAATATTGATGATAATACCCTGCCCTGCCTTCCTCATGGACGGAATAACAGCCCTCGTGGTACGTACGTAACCCACTACATTCACGTTAAACATATCAAGCAACTGATCATCCGGATTAATACTTTCTACTGAACCAAGAACCATATAGCCGGCATTATTGATCAATAAATCTATTCTTTGCTCCTTAGCCAATACCTTATTAACCGCTCTCTCTACCGATTCGGTACTTCCTGGATTCATCTCAATCAAGATATATCCACCTGACTGTTTTCCAACAAGCCGGGGATTACGGGTTGTTCCATACACCAGGTTATTTGAATCTTGAGCAAATCGAGTCACCAGAGCCTTTCCAATACCCGATGAGGCACCCGTTATCACAACTACTTTTTTAGCCTGACCAGAAGAAGCCGAAGACGCAAAAAACAGCATGGCACATAACTGCAGCCACTTTTTCATTCAGGTACCCCCTTATTGTTTTAGAACATACCTCCTCTTGTCCGACATGTGACTACACTAGCCTTTTCTATCGAAACCACTTGAGCTCAGTATGCCTCATCAAAGCATTCAGGGTAGCAGCCCTTCCAGGGAAACGTTCTCGTCAAACTGGGGTTTTCTATGCGCAGCTGCATCCAGTGCGATAGGTCTGGGAAATATATGGAGTTTTCCAACTCTGGCTGCCCAGCATGGCGGCAGTGCGTTTGTCCTCGCTTATTTAATAGTAACCTTCTTTCTTGCCTGGCCACTGCTAACCCTGGAACTGGCCGCAGGGAAATACGCACCATCAGACAACTTGTCTGTTATGAGGGCAATCGCTGGACAGAACGGCAAAATCCTTGCCAACATATCAGGCATTGCAGCATTAGCCTTTATCGTAACAGCCAATGCTATTTACTGCGTTGTGGGAGGCTGGGTTCTGATCCACTGCACCCAGAGCTTTCTTGATATTCTGGGTTTCGCAATGACACCGCAATGGATCAGCAGCCATTATTTCTGGCCTCTTCTGTTTTTATCCACTACCGCACTGGTCAGCATAAATGGCCTGAGAGCTGGCGTTGAACGCTGGACAAAACGTTTTTTACCCATACTTTTAATCCTGCTGATTGCCATGACCGTCTACGCTCTACAGCTGAACCAAGCCAGGCCCGGCATCATTATTTATTTGAATCCGGATTTTTCTGAAGCTTTTAGACCGAATGTTCTACTGGCCGCACTGGGTCAGTCATTTTTTTCTTTGTCGCTTGGTGGCACCACCATGTTAATTTACGGTTCCTATCTCAGGAAAAGTGCCAAAGTCCCTTTACTGGCCACTCAGGTAATATTGTCTGATTTTCTGGTATCGTTATTGGCTGGCCTGATGATTGTTCCCGCTATTTATTCCGCAAGCCTTATCAATAGCGATGCAATCGATACTGAAGGGGTTATGGCATCGGGACCCACTCTTGCCTTTGACGTGCTGCCTGCGCTATTTGCAACACTGGGAACTTCAGGACACATTGCATCCCTTGCCTTCTTCATCCTTCTCTGTCTGGCCGCATTAACGTCATCCATGTCCATGCTTGAAGTTTCAACAACCCGACTGCAGTCCAGCGGATTTAATAGAAAATACGCCACCCTTACCGCTACCCTGGTCATTGCAATACTCACAACCTTTCTCATATGGGAAGGCAATGAGTTATTGATGTGGGTTTTGAAAGCAGCCACCCAGCTCGTTCAGCCATTACTGGGAGCTTCAGTTTGCATACTGGCTGGTTGGTTCTGGAACAGACAACAACTACTTCATGCGGTAGTGGAAAATTCGACTCATCCACTTTTTTGGAAAATCTGGGCAGGATACATTCAATATGTCTGCCCATTACTGATTTTTATTTTAATCTGGAGTTTTTGGGAGACATAATCTCTAAAACCAATACGCCATTTTTCAATGATTATGACAAATTTAAAATAAAAAAAACCCGGCTGAATCAGCCGGGCTATAAAAAATGGCGTCCCCTAGGGGACTCGAACCCCTGTTACCGCCGTGAAAGGGCGGTGTCCTAGGCCACTAGACGAAGGGGACGCAAAACCTTCGATTCATTAAGCGATACACATCACTTAATGCTAGATTTGGAGCGGGAAACGAGACTCGCCCTTCTATTTAAAGAGACGACCCCAACCTTGGCAAGGTTGCGCTTCACGCTATATACAGAGCCATCTGTACATTAAATCTTGGAGCGGGAAACGAGACTCGCCCTTCTATTTAAAGAGACGACCCCAACCTTGGCAAGGTTGTGCTTCACGCTATATACAGAGCCATCTGTACATTAAATCTTGGAGCGGGAAACGAGACTCGCCCTTCTATTTAAAGAGACGACCCCAACCTTGGCAAGGTTGTGCTTCACGCTATATACAGAGCCATCTGTACATTAAATCTTGGAGCGGGAAACGAGACTCGCCCTTCTATTTAAAGAGACGACCCCAACCTTGGCAAGGTTGTGCTTTACGCTATATACAGAGCCATCTGTACATTAAATCTTGGAGCGGGAAACGAGACTCGAACTCGCGACCCCAACCTTGGCAAGGTTGTGCTCTACCAACTGAGCTATTCCCGCAAAAAAGTTTTAACGACTGCTTCATGTCGTAAATAATGGCGTCCCCTAGGGGACTCGAACCCCTGTTACCGCCGTGAAAGGGCGGTGTCCTAGGCCACTAGACGAAGGGGACGCAAAACCTTCGATTTATTAAGTGATATACATCACTTAATGCTAGATTTTAAGCGGGAAACAAGACTCGCCTTCCTATTTAAAGAGACGACCCCAACCTTGGCAAGGTTGTGTTCCAGCAATATACAGTGCCATCTGTATATTTAATAATTGGAGCGGGAAACGAGACTCGAACTCGCGACCCCAACCTTGGCAAGGTTGTGCTCTACCAACTGAGCTATTCCTGCAATAGAAGTTATTTAACGACAACTTCATGTCGAATGATAATCCGTAGTTATCACTACATTGACGCTCATTATTCTTCAAAGAAGAAATGGCGTCCCCTAGGGGACTCGAACCCCTGTTACCGCCGTGAAAGGGCGGTGTCCTAGACCACTAGACGAAGGGGACGCAAACATCACAGGATGTTTGGTGGAGCTAAGCGGGATCGAACCGCTGACCTCAACACTGCCAGTGTTGCGCTCTCCCAGCTGAGCTATAGCCCCGTGACCTTTGCCTGTTTCGTTACAGAATTATTTATCTGTCCGAAAACGCAGGGCGAATGATATGGATGCCCCTATATTCTGTCAAGCTCCGATTATGAAAAAACGATTTTCTGCTCAAACAAGTTATAAAAAAAGCCGACAAACGCCGACCTTTCATCGTAACCAGTCATCAACGGAACTATTGCCCTTCGATAGCCGCTAAAGACTTAAACTCTTTTTCCAAACGCTTGCCTTCCTTCTTGGATACACCACCAAGAACTTCTACTCCATGGCGAAGTCTGGCTCGGGTCATATCGGCCCCAAGTATCTCCATTGACTCCATGACTGACCAGGAATTAGGTGTACCTGCAATAGCGACAAATATAGGGTGATTAAAATCCCCCAGCTTTATATCCATAGCCTTTGATAAGGTTTTGATTTCAGAAAAAATACTTCCTTTATCCCATTTCCTGAGCTGTTCCAGGCGCCAGAGGGTAAATTGCAGCACCTTTTTTACCTCAGTGTCTTCAAGCTTCTTATGAAGAAAATCATCTGCCTTCAGATCCAGCATTCCAGAAAACATAAACGACGCCATTGGTGCAAAATCACTCAACCGCTCCACTCGTTCCTGTGCCAGAGGCAGAAATTTCATAATGTAATCGCTGTTCAAAAGCCATTTATGAAGTCTTTCAGCAAACTGTTCAGTGGTTAGATCATCACGAATCCAATTTGCATTCAGCCAGGACAGTTTTTCCTGATCAAAAATAGGCCCACCCAGAGAGACTCTCTGAATATCAAATTGTTCCAGCATTTCTTCAAGGCTGAATTTTTCACGTTCATCAGGCATTGACCAGCCCATTCTGCCAAGGTAATTCACCACGGCCTCAGGCAGATAACCTGCATCGCGATAATAGGTGATACTGGTAGGGTTTTTACGTTTTGACAGTTTGCTCTTGTCAGGGTTTCGCAACAATGGCATATGGCAGAGCACTGGCATACTCCAGCCAAAATATTCATACAATAGCTGGTGTTTAGGCGCCGAATTAATCCACTCTTCACCTCGAATCACATGAGTAATATCCATCAAATGATCATCAACAACATTGGCCAGATGGTAGGTAGGCATGCCATCCGCTTTCACCAGCACCTGCATATCGACCTGAGCCCAGTCGATTTCGATGGTGCCACGCAGCATATCGTTAACAATACAGGTTCCTTCAGAAGGCACCTTCATGCGAACCACATAAGACTCACCGGCATCCACTTTTACCTGCGCATCCTCTTGTGAAAGATGAAGGCAATGCCCATCGTATCCAGGAGTTTGCTTATTGGACATCTGTTCTGCACGCAGCTCATCCAGACGCTCTGAAGAACAAAAGCAGCGAAAGGCATGTCCTTTATCCAGAAGCTTTTGCGCATGATCTGCATAGATTTCGCGTCGCTCACTCTGACGATAAGGCCCCTTGGGTCCACCCACATCGGGGCCTTCATCCCAATCCAGCCCTAACCAGCGCAGGGAATCAAGAATTTGCTGTTCAGACTCCGGGGTACTCCGAGCCTGGTCGGTATCCTCAATGCGAAGCAGAAATTGCCCCCCCTGGCTTTTGGCAAAGGCCAGGTTAAACAGGGCGATATAGGCAGTACCCACATGAGGGTCGCCAGTAGGAGATGGTGCTACGCGTGTACGTACGGTCATGGGTAGGTCGTTCCCAGTCAGACTTAAACAGGCATCGCACTAATTACAATGCCAGATTACTAAACATGACATTATAACGATGACTGCCGCCTCTGCCCAAGCCAAATGCAGTATTTGACGGTACATTTGGTAAACCTGACTGAAAAACAGGTTACAACGATCTATTTCACGGAGAATCTGTAGCCTTTCTTTGTATTCCAAGTGTTTTTATTAACCAGCCTATGCTGGTTCCCTGAATCAGCAAGGAAAACAAAATCACAGCCAGAGTCATTTCTATAATCATTTGCTTTTCGGGAATAGAGTCAGGAATTGACAGCATCAGTGCCACAGGCACTACACCTCGCAGCCCACCCCAAAACATCACCGCCTTGTATTTGGAATTTACTTTTTCACCAACTGGCAGGGCATTACTAACAGGCAAGAGAAAATAAACAACCATCAGGCGGGCGATCAACACCGCAACAATGGCAACAAAAAGTGACGGGTAAAAAGATTGCAGATGATTCAGGTTCCTGAATAACAAATCTTCCTGTAACCCCAATAAAAGAAAGATAAAGCTGTTCGCCACAAAAGCAAGAAACTCCCAATAGGGATCAAGATGCTCCCGGGTGAAATCCGCCATGACTTTCCGGCCATATGTCCGGATTACAATTCCGGAGGCAATAACAGCCATAACTCCGGACATATCAAATAGGTGATCAGCAACGATAAAACTGGAGAAGGCCAGAATCGTGGTATAGGCAATCTGGACAAATTGGAGACCCCGGGACAGCTTAAGCAAAAATAGAACCCCTCCCCCCAGTACCGAACCCACTAATATACCGCCAAAGAAGACACGGAAAAACTCCAGTATCGACTCCAGTAATACAGAATGATTAAAGATAATACCTGATTGAACCGCCACAACGACAATACCAAACATAACAATGGCCGTTGCATCATTGAACAGGCTTTCCGCATCCATCAGCAATGACAGCCTTTCTGGTGCATGAACCTCCTTAAACAGGGCGATCACCGCAACAGGATCTGTTGCAGAAATCAGAGCTCCGAATAACAGAGCTCCAGCAAGCCCCATAGGCGTAAATTCACCCACCAGCGCCGCAACGACCACTGTTGAGAGAATTACACCAAAAATGGCTAACATAAAAATCGGGATCAACTCTTTTACCAAGGCCGGAAGCTTGATATTAATAGCTGCCTCGAAGACCAGTACCGGCAACAATATATACATAATCAAGTCATGGCTTAACCTGAACCTCAGCACTGGCTCTAAAAACTCCAGATTCTGCACAGCAAACCCAAGCACCATTCCAATGACAACCAGTCCAATGGTATAGGGAAACCTGAGTTTCTTAAGAAAAATAGCGGATGTGGCTGCCAATAAGAACAGTCCGGAAAAAATCAACATCGGAACAGCTAAATCTGGCTCTTGTAGAACATCAGGCATATCCAGCCCCTTAATATAAATATTTATCCAGTGATAACAAGATACTTAATTCAGTACGTTAATCGGGCAATTGTACAAAAAACTGAAATTACAGAATAATTCCAAACCTATTTGGTACGTATGCCATTGTTCTTTGATTTGTTTGCCTGACCAATCCGTACACATACCGGAAAGAACACAACGTTTTCTAACGGAAAACAACATATAAACTGCAGAGATCTAAATTGATTTAATATGTTTCACAGCAATTGAACAGCTTGTTGCCTTATCTGAGTAATACCACCATTTCCATTGACTAACACAACCCAATTGTGGGTTCCAATCTTCAGGTATGAGTTTCTCAGAAAAACCAAAACTGTTTATTGGTAAGGTGAGGCCAATACCCTCAGCTTTTAGAGACGCCTCTTTTAAAGTCCACTGACGATAGAAATAACATTGTCTGCTAAAATGATCCAACTTTTTAAAAACATCTAACTCTTTAGAAGAGAGAACCTCACTGGCCATGCCCTCAATACTTTTCCGGTCTTTATGTATTTCAATATCAACACCTACTTCAGCGTTATAGCTCACCGCTACTACAAACTGGTTGCCGGCATGAGATAGATTAAAAAACACTCTGCTCTTGTTGCACTGATAGGGCTTGCCATGAGATGAATATTTGATTTTTATTGCTTTTTCTGGAATCTGTAAGTGCTGAGCAAGTAAAATTCTGACCATTACTCTACCTGTTATAAAACGCTCTCTCACTTTTGTATGAGATATACGAATAGCTCTCTCTCTCTCTTCCTGAGAAAGTAAGGAATATAAAGAGTCTCTAGCCATGAGTAACTTAAAAGTAGATAGATCAATTCGGTATAGATACAGAAATTGATTGATTTTCTGACAGGGGATATTTTCATGCAACCTGCTCGGTTTTTCAGGTATGAACGTACTCATAAGAATGTATAATCACAACTTAATATTATTTGACGGAGTCTAAAATGCGTCGCCTTTTCATAATAACACTCTTTTCTTTGATGGTTGCCGGTTGCAATACGTCAATGCCTATTCAGAACATCCAAGATTCGCCCGTCCCAACGGTTGCATCAGCAACTCAAAGTGAGGTAGGCAAAGCCATCAGAACAGCAATATCCAAGAAGGGCTGGAAAATCAATCAAGACAAGCCTGGTTTTATCGAAGCAAGCATCACTGTAAGAAACAAGCATACTGCAGTTGTTGGCCTTCCCTACACAGCCAGAACGTTCAGCATTGAATATATAAAAAGCTCTAACCTGAACCATAAAGGCAACACGATCCACAGAAATTACAATAAATGGATCACACTACTGGGTCGTCAAATTCAATTAGAATTAGCCAACATGTAATACATTTAAGGTAGGATAGCTCCTACCTCACTCTCTACCAGCGTTTGAAAATAAGGGACGTATTAACTCCACCAAATGCAAAATTATTGCTCATGACGTAGTCATTCTTCATTGCCCGCCCTTCATGCATGATATAGTCCAGATCAGAGCAAGCCGGATCAACATTTTCCAGATTTGCAGTTGGTGCATACCAGCCAGTGTTCAACATATTAATGCTGGCCCAGGCCTCAATAGCACCACAGGCACCCAGTGTATGGCCAAGGTAGCTTTTTAAACTGCTGATGGGTATTTCTGCTCCAAACACCGAGTACGTGGCCTGGGATTCAGCAACATCTCCCCGATCAGTCGCTGTTCCATGAGCATTTACATAGCCAATAGCGCCACCCGGAAGAACCGCATCTTCCAACGCCAGTTTCATGGCAACAGCCATGGTTTCAGAGGTTGGCTGAGTAATATGAACACCATCCATATTGGTTCCAAAACCAACCACTTCAGCCAATATATCAGCACCACGTGATTGAGCACTTTCCAGCTCTTCAAGAATCAGTGTACCGGCACCTTCACCAATAACCAGACCGTCACGATCATTGTCAAAGGGGCGAGGCGTCAATTCAGGGGTATCATTACGGGTACTGGTAGCAAACAGTGTGTCAAAGACTGCTCCCTCTGTCACACAAAGCTCTTCGCCGCCTCCGGCAATCATAATATCCTGTCGTCCATCCGCAATGGTTTCGTAAGCCAGCCCAATCGCCTGACTTCCCGATGTGCAGGCACTACTCGTTGGCAATAGACGTCCTCGTATTCCAAAAAACAAAGCTATATTCACTGGCGCAGTGTGGGACATCATTTGAATATAACTGGTGGCATTGACCCCGCAAACCTGCTTATTCTCCAAAAGATGACCAAATGCACGAATAGGGTCAGTACTGCCTGTTGATGAACCATAGGCAATTCCCATCCTGCCGCTCGATAATGCAGGAGAATCAAGCAGTCCAGCCTGTTCCAGAGCTTGTTCTGTTGCCACGGTAGACATCAGTGAAACACGTCCCATACCTCGCGTTTTTTTACGCGGGTAGTGTTTTGGCTTTTCAAAATCAGTAACAGGTCCAGCCAGTGCTGTATTTAAACCTTCTACTTCAGACCAGTCTGGCATGAATCGAATGCCGGTATTACCCACCTTCAAATTCTCAGAAAATGTACCCCAATCATTTCCAATTGAGGTAACCACAGACATACCAGTAACAACAACACGCCTTTTCATCAGGCCAGGCCTCCATTAACAGATATTACTTGTCGTGTAATATATGCAGCCTCTTCAGACATAAGATAATTCACCAATGATGCCACTTCTTCTGGTTTTCCTGCTCTGCGGGCAGGAATCATTTTCATAATTTCTTCAACGGGAGCATCCTCAATGATATCAGTGTCAATCAACCCTGGAGCCACACAGTTTACGGTGATTTTTCGCTTAGCCAGTTCCAGAGCCAGGGCTTTGGTAGCACCAATGATACCTGCCTTGGAAGCGCTGTAATTAACTTGCCCCCGATTACCAATAAGTCCGGACACAGATGCAAGAGTGATAATTCTTCCTGGCTTTCTTCGGCGAACCATAGGCATGGTGATAGGATGAAGTACGTTATAAAAACCATCAAGATTGGTGTGAACAACACTATCCCAATCCTCGTCCGTTAAGGCAGGAAATGCGTTATCCCGGGTAATGCCTGCATTACAGACAACACCATAATAAGCACCATATTCATCCATATCTGCTTCCAGTGTGGCTCGACATTGCTCCCGGTTAACAATATCAAATTGCACAATACGTCCGCTGCCGCCATGGTCTCGAATACGGGCCATAGTATCTTCAGCCTGTTCTATCCCATTACGATAATGGACGACTATATTGTACCCTTCTGAAGCAAGCTTCAGAGCGATTGCCTTACCAATTCCCCGGCTGGAACCAGTAACCAGTACAGTGTTGCTCATTGTTCACCTGCCTCCATAAAAGCATCGACATTATCTGGCTGGAATGTGTTGATTGTTGCCTTGGCTATAATTCTGCTCTGCTGCTCTTCAGAGAGGCGGATAGTGCATTCAAATGCACTTAACCCACCATCCTCATAAGTTCTGGCAACAGCAATCATGTAGGTTTCATTGCATTTAAATAATTCAATATCAGTATCGTACGAGCGAGTTCCGAGAAGAAATCCTACCCTGACAGGCTCACCCGATTGTTGAGCTTTAATACCAGCATAAGCGCCTATGGTTTGAGCCATATACTCCATACCAATCCATACAGGCACATTGCCGTGTTCACTGGCAAAAGGTTTTCCCAGAGCCGGTGTGACACTAGCCACCACAAACGAATCATCAAACTCTACAATTTCATCGATCAGAATCATAGGATGATCATGGGGAAGAAGAGCCTCAGGCCTTAAATCAAGTGTGGTCATAATCAGATGCCTTTAGCGTCCCAGAATTAAAGAAACATTACTTCCACCAAACGCAAACGAGTTACTCATAATAAAATTCACTTGTTCAGGAAGATCACTGTCAGGTGTAACAAGATTAATATCAGAGAGGTCTTTATCCACAGGTTTGTCAACTTGATGGAGAGGCAGCTTTTGCTGTCCATTCATTTCGGACAGTAACAGCCAGGCTAAACCGGCTTCAATAGCACCTGCAGCCCCGAGAGTGTGGCCTGTCATTGTTTTTGTAGAACTGCATAACACCGGCTGAGTAAAAACCTGTCTCACGGCTTTACTTTCCATTGCATCGTTCAGCGGTGTAGCCGTGCCATGCAAGTTCAGATAATCAATAGCGGTGTCGGGTAACCGGGCATCCCTTAAGGCCTTTCTCATTGCTTGCGCTGCGCCTCTCCCCTCAGGGTGTGGTGCAGAGATATGCCATGCATCTGAAGATTCTCCCACCCCCATAAGCTTGATCGCGGCTGCTTCAGTGGTGACGGTGAACAAGGCCGCACCTTCACCTAAATTAATCCCGTTTCGATCAGTACTGAATGGCTGGCAATATCCATCAGCAACCGATTCCAGTGCTGAAAAACCATTGATAGTCAAACGACACAAGCTGTCAGATCCCCCTGCAATTACGGCATCGCAGACACCTGATCTAAGCAGGTTTCTAGCGGTCGAAAAAACTTTACCACTTGAAGAACAGGCAGTGGACACTGTATAAGCAGGCCCGGTTAATTCCAGCGCTTTTGCCAGAAAACGACTAGAGTCACCCATCTCCTGAATGGAAAAATCGTAATCTGCAGGAAAGCGACCAGAAGCAAGACATTCATCCATGCTCTGCTCTGCCTCCAGCGTTCCAGATGTGCTGGTACCAAGAACAACACCAATCCTGTGATGTCCATATTGCTCTGTCAGTCGATCTACTTCCGACCGGATTGACCCCAACGCAGCAAGAATCAATCGGTTATTCCGACTATGTTCCGCAGGATTTGAAGACCCGCATTCAGGCAAGCGGGTTAATACTTTTCCTAGCCTTAGCTCTTTTCCGGGAATTATCTGGTTATCTTTAACCATTCCATCCCTGTTTCCTGCCAGTAAATTCGCCAGTATTTGTGACGGATTATCACCGAGGGAACAGACCATACCCATGGCTGAGAGATATACAGGTGAGCTCATATTTCTTTTTCCTCTATACCCTTTTTGCCCAATCCCTTAATGCTGAGAGTCGTAATTTTAAGTCCATAGCCCAGTGCACGGTTCTGGTAATTCACGGTTTCCGGCCATTGAGATGAATCGTTAGTTGAATAGTCAATCAGTATAATTTCTTTATTATCCAGAATAATCGAACGACGTTTATCTGATACTTCAAGCTGCGCACCAGAATCTTGAAATTCACTCTGCATAGCGCTTGTCTCGCCAAAAGCCAGAAGAAAATCAGAAACAAGGTAAGCCATTGAAATATTGTCACCAACCAATGGACTGACAGTGCCTTCTACTCGCCCACCTTGATAATTAATCTGTAACAGCGGCTGGGCATTGGGAGTCATTGCCACCATAACCAAACGGTCTGGGTACTTTTCAACTTGAAATATCAGATCATAATACTCGCCCCCGTAGTTGGCTTGTATCGATTGGGTAGCCTGAAACTGACTGGCTAAAACACTAAGCTCAGGTAACTGCCACTGCAATTGCGGCGATAGATACACGAACTGGGTCGAACTGACTTTTTTAGACAACATGCTACACCCTGACAACACCAACAGAGAGAGCACTAAGATCCATTTTTTAACGAATAGCCGTTTTTTAACAGAGAACAAGTGTGATTCAGGTTGTTTCATGATCTGTGTTCCTGATAGCAAACGGAGACAGTAAATAGCAGAACGTAATACCCGTCAAAACTGTCAGCCCAAAACCATGAATGGCATCAGTAGCGGACAATGTGAGAAGACCAAAAGAAAGGATGGTGGTTATTGCAGAGAGAGTGACCGCCAGAAAGGTAAACCGCCTTTCATTACCCGCTTCATAGAAAAACAGGGTGTAGTCAATTCCTATTCCTAACACCATGATCAAAGCAAGTATATGAAACAGGTTAATCGATGAACCGAGTACAGCCAGAAAAGATAACGTGAGCAACACCGATAGTGCCGGAGGTATAATCACTTTCACAGCACCTTTCATGCCATAACGAAGCGAAAGAATCGCTGCAATAACCATGTAAGCTACCATGAGAAGCCAGCTCATCAACACACGATATCTTTTGAACAATGAAGATGTGCTGCCAGTTTTATCTATAAACTGCACTCCGGCGATATCCGTCAGCCTACCGGCCTCCCAATCACTGGCGGCACCTTCGAGGAGAACGGCTGAGTAAAATCTACCCTCAGTCTCCCCCAACCATAAGTACCCATACAGATCAGCAGCAGAACTCTGAAGCCAGTCTTCAGGCATCATTATCTGTCCGCGACTGTCTTCAAACATCTTCATGGCCTGGTCTCTACCGCTATCCGGCAGGCCAACCTTAAGCCAGAAGGCAGGCATTCTGTTTAAAAGAACCTCATTCAAAACCTGATAAGTGTTCAACTGTGCAGATTGGGAAGACAAAAATGTTGAAAGGCTTTGAAAGCCTTTAAGTAGCCCCTGATCAACCTGTAATGTCAACGCTTTTGCCAGCAACTCATTGTTCTGAAGCATTGCTTCAGCTGAGCTGCCACTGACCAGAAAAAAGCGGTTATCTATCTGTCTCCCTGTAATATTTTTCATGCTGGCTTCAGCTTCAACAAGAGCCGAAGAGCGGCTTTGCAACTGTCTGATATCGTCATTCGACTGGAGCCAGAATACGCCCGTAGTTAAAGGAAGAATACACAGAAGGAGCCCTTTTCTTCTGATTCCGGATATTTGATTTGTCCAGATATTCAGAATGAAATCAACAAAGGGAAGTAACCAGATTTTATTTCGCTCAACATTCCCTGATTTTTTAAGTAATGCTGGATAAACAAGCACCACTGTCAACCAGGCTGCAAACAAACCTGCAGAAGAAAACACCGCCATTTGTTGTAAACCAGGGAAAGGCGTTGCCAGCATGGGAATATATCCCAATAAACTTGTTATCAGGCCAAGAGTAATACCTGGAAATATATGTTTAAGCCCGGAAATCGGCGACCATTGTTTTCCCTGTCGAAGCCATTCTGACATGTAGTGAAAAGCATAATCGATGGAAACCCCTGTAAGACTGGCACCAAACACCAGAGTCATTACGTGAACCTGTCCAAAGGTAAGCAGAGTAACAAGATATCCCACCAATACTCCGGTACCTATGGATAATAAACAGAGAAATAAAGGCGTCATGGTACGAAAGATAACAAGCATCAACAGAATAATGCCCATCACAGAGCCCACACCAATGGTACTCACTTCCTGTCGTGCTGAGTCCGCTCCGGCCTTGGCGTGAAAAATCATACCACTGGCTATAACCTGAGTATCCGGTAACCCGGATGTGACGGTATTAATTGACGTATTAATGAAACTGACCAGATTATCCTGACTGGTCAGAGACATGGCATTGCCATTTAATAGTCCCGAGATCATGACGTAATACTGATCATTCTGTTCAATGACCAGCAAACCATCATCCTGACGCAAATTACCACTGGCTCCTGACAATGCTTCGAACCAGCGAGGCAGTTGAAATAACGGATCTTCAATGAGCTGACGACTGCTCGTTAATCCAACAGGACTGGCCAGCCTGCTTACGGCTCTGTTGATCAGTTTATCTGCCAGCTGATCTGACGACAGTGTTCGCTCACTTTGGCTCAGAAGGCTATAGCGATAAGGGAAATAGAAGGCAACAATGTTCTGCCAGCTATCTTTATCTATAGAAGTAAGTAGCTGCTTAAAATTATTGTTGCTATTGAGTAATGAATCCAGCTGGACTGCAGCCGTTCTTGCTTGAATTCTGGAAGCTGAAGAGACGAGAAATACAACTCGATTACTGAAATCCTGAGAAAACCTGTTTGACGCTTCTTCTCCCCCTCTATCCTGCTCTGTGGCAGGCAGCAATCCTATCAAATCGGTAGACAGCCGCTCAGCAAACCAGGGAGCCGGGTCATCACCATATTGCAGCCAACTGAGGCTGAGTATACTGAGAACAAGTAATCCCCAAAGACTCAGGCTTTTAACCGGATTATTCAAAATGCGCCAGATCGGCTGCATCGGGTGCCTCGCTACTCATACTGACTGATAAAAAACTGATGTGCGTAAGATCACCACCAGGACCTGAAAGCGAAACATCTTTGAGCATACCCGCTGCTCCCTTGACTGATACAGAGTGGACAACGGAAGCAAGCTCTTTACTGACAGGTGTCATTTCAATCGTCCATTGTTGTCTGTTACCGATAATGCCAATACTGAAGTACCTTTGAAGAGTCTTAATATCACCATCCAACAGGGCTGGAAGAAGAATTGCCAGACCATCATATCCGCTGCCCGTGGCCTGAAAAGATTGCTGTCGACCATTCACCTCTTGAATAATTTTTCCCGGAACCATGACTAATGTAGAGGAAGCTGGGGTTAAAGTCTTCCAAACCATGCCACGGTCACGTACAGAGATAAACTCTCCATTCGAGACAAAAGGATTCATCAGTATTGGCAGCTTTTTTTCCTGTCTGAATCCCCCCTTAAATACCATAACCTGTTTGAAGGGTGCCAGAATGTCTTTCACAAGAAGATTGTCAGCCTGACTGCTATTACTGATTATGAGCAACAACACCGTCATAAACAGGGAAGTAAAAACGGAACGACTCATAAGTAAGCTTCCAGCTTTTCAAACAATACAGGAGGAGAGACCAGCTGCAGTTCTTCTGTCTCAATGTGGACAGCCACCTGAGTCGTTTTCCCCTGGGTCAGCTTTATTCCTGACGCCTGATCTTGAATAAGGTAACCAAGTACCAAACGATTTTCGTATTCCAGGATGCTGCAGGTGATATCAATATCCTGCCCAAAACGTGCTGACCTGACATACTTGACTCTCAAATCAACCACCGGCCAAACAAAACCTGAATCTCTCATCTCAGTGTAATTGTATTGAATCCGATCCAGTAAGGCACAACGGGCCACTTCAAAATATTTCATGTAGTGCCCATGCCAGGCCACTTCCATCATATCAACATCATGAAAGGGGATTTTCACTGTAACGGTCTCGGAGATATTCGGTTTACCACTGGAAGCATCCTGCACGTTCAAAGACATTACTCAACTACTCTTAATAAAAATTCCAGTGTTTCTCGCGAATCAATGCCATATGCTGGCGAAGATCTTGTTCCATAGGACGATCTTCATCGACAAAATGAAACTGGGTCATGATGGTTTCATGCTCCGAAATCAAGAACTTGCTCAGTGAAGTCGGATCTACTTCCCCATTTCTAAAACGAAGTTCAAGAGCCTGATGCACAGCCAGTAAAGATGCTGCGGCTACTTGCTCAGTCAGTTCAAGAACGCGCAGGCAATCACGGGAAGCAATAGTGCCCATACTGACCTTATCCTGGTTATGACACTCTGTTGAGCGCGAGAAAACACTGGCGGGCATAGTGTTTTTCAGCGCTTCTGCAGTCCAGGCTGAAATACCAATCTGTACTGCCTTGAAGCCATGGTTGATAGATGCTCTTTCCCCTGTAGAACCCGACAAGTTAGCTGGCAGACCATTATTGAATTTAGTATCCATCAACTGGGCCATCTGACGATCGAGCAGATCCGCCAAATTGGCAACGGTATTTTTCATGCTGTCCATGACGAATGCAATATGGCCGCCATAGAAATGCCCGCCATGAAGTATATGCTCGCCTTGGCCATCTATAATTGGATTGTCATTTGCACTGTTCAATTCATTTTCAATAAAACTACGCATCCATGGCAGGCTATCTTGCAGCACTCCAATAACATGCGGTGCACAACGTACAGAATATCTATCCTGAAGACGACTACTGTTACGAGGTGATTCATTCTGCCCCAGATCCTGACGAATCATGGCGGCAATTTCAATTTGCCCCGGGTGCGGTTTTACTGCAAACAGTTTTTCATCAAAATGGTTGGCGTTACCCTTAAGGGCCAGCGTGACCAGAGACGTTATCCGAGCACACAGTTTCGCCAGATATTCAGCCCTGCCGTATGCTTCACAGGCCAATGCCGTCATTACGGCAGTACCGTTCATTAATGCCAGACCTTCTTTTGGTCTCAAACGAATTGGTACAATCCCCAACTCTTTGTAGACTTCTGCTGTAGGACGTTTTTCACCGCGATAGTAAACTTCACGCTCCCCCACCAGCATCGCCCCAACGTACGACAATGGAGTCAGATCCCCGCTGGCACCAACAGAACCTTCTTCCGGGATCACCGGTAGAATATCCAACCCCATCAGATAAACCATTCTTTCCAGCAGCGCTTCGCTGACACCAGACATACCCTGAACCAAAGATGTGATTCGAGTCGCCATCACGGCACGCGCCTGATTTTTATCCAGATGACGACCCAAGCCGCAACCATGGAAGCGAGTCAGGTGCAGAGGTAATTCATTAACTAATTCCCGGGGAACAGATCGGGTACAGGAATCACCGTAACCGGTAGTCACTCCATAAATAACACCATCTTCCTCTAACAGACGATCCAGAAACTCCGACCCTTTGCGAATTTTGTCTCTAAATTCAGTTTGCTCACTCAGCAAAACAGAGCTGTTACCCAGCGCGACAGCATTAATATCCTCAATGCGCTTCCTGCCTTCACCAAAGATGACTGCCGTTGTGTCAGACCTCTGATACTCTGTATCCTTATGATCGGGCCTTTCAAAAATTGTCACTCGCCAACTCCACTGTTATCTCTGCAGGCATTATTTATTGCCTCAGACGCTGTAATCACTATGATCACTTACGCCAGAAATCAAAAAAATTGAACCATTCTAATGGTGATCTTATACACACTGTTTCTAATTGACTGGCAAATTGCCGGGCATAATCTGCAAGAAATTCATCACGCTGCTTTCTTGGTAACCTTAAGGGATTCGCGAAAGGCGTTATATCCAATAGATACTGATTATTACCTTTACGGGTGCAGAAGATTGTATAGACAGGGCTGCGTAATATTGATGCAAGAATGAATGGCCCCTTGGGAAAGAGCGCTTCTTCACCTAGAAAGTTTGCCTTAACTGTAGTGACATCGTCAGCTCCCTCAGGAATCCGATCAACGGCAATAGCCACGATTTCCCCACGCTCAAGCATGTCACTGAGCATGATAGAAGTATCCGGACCAATGGAGTCAATTTGAATTAATCTCACACTGGAATCCGGATTTATTTCTTTCAGGATTTTGTTAAAGGATGGTGCATGCCGGGTATGAACCAATACATTGACAGGTAACGGACTCTCCTTATCCTGCATATCAGCCAGCGCACGACAAAGTTCCATATTACCCAGATGAGAAACCAGTAAGATAACACCCTTCCCCTCGGACAAGCTGTTTACCACAGCCTCTTTACCGCTGATTTCCAATTGTTCAAGCGTGATCTTTCCTGACCAGGCAGCAAAGCGATCAGCCAATGTA